>CANLDA010000005.1 GCA_947489325.1 uncultured Paracoccaceae bacterium
AGAAATCGACGATAAACGCCCCTGCCGTTTCCTGTTCTTTACTGGCAATATCGTATTCGGCCCAGTTGATTGGGGTCTTTATCTGCAGTGTTTGCTCAACATAGCGTGTTTGCGGCTCGGTTATGGGATGAAAGGCGTAAAGCAGCCAAATTTCCTTAACAATGTCGGACTCAATTTTCGCCTTTTTGACACGTGATGTCATCAATGACGTCAGGCAATCAGATTGCATTCGGAATCGATTTGAAAGACGTCCTTCATCGGGTAAGAGCTTTCGGGTGAAATTTGCAGAACTTGCTCCAAGGTCTCTAATTTTCATGAATTTACGGCTCCGGCCTTGGGATTTTGTGGATTAGTATCGGCAAGTGTTCTGTTCCAGAAATTCTATTTTCCCTCAGAAACCTAGCCGCGTTACCTGCTTCTTTTGGCAGAAGAATCGGCGCAGCCAAATCCACGTTGAATGTTGTGAAAATTTTAAACATTTTCACATCCGAATTCATCAGTATTTAAGGACCATAGTGGATGCTTTCTCAGCCTTGTTCCGTAGGAGAATTTTATGAAATTGCGCCCCATTGTCCTATATTTTGTTCTTTGCTTGAGCACTGTTCTTTTTGTTGGGAACGCAAAAGCCGGGCAGGGAGTGGAGATGTCCCTGGAAGAGCGGATCAATATTGCCGGGCGTCAGGGAATGGTCATTCAGGAAGTGGCAAAACTGGCATGTTTTGCGCGACTTGAGCAGAGTAAAGTGGGCATTGAGCAAGTGGATGAGCTGATAGGCCGTTATGACACCACATTGCGCGGGCTCATGCGTGGCAGTAAAGAGTTAGGACTTGAGAAAGAAAGCGATGCCGACGTGATTGTCGCGATGAAAGAGGCATCCAGTACTTGGCAGAGATTTGTCTTTGCTGTGAAGTTTGATGTGCAGCGCGGGGTTTTGTCGGACAAGGCTTTTGATCTGGTCGTGGAACAGAATTTGGCGCTCACGCAAGATGCTGAGGCGATTACGCAGGCAATGAGCAAAAGTTACGGCCTTCAAGAGATGCATCCAGAGCTGGCACATGCGCTGAATGTTGCGACCCATCAAAGGATGCTGTTGCAGAGAATTGTGAAAGACGTCTGCCTTACACAGATTGCAGGTTTTCGAAGTCAGGCCCAACAGGATTTGATGAGCAGTGTTCAAGAGTTTGACGCGACCTTAACAGATCTCATCGAAGGCAATCAGGCAAAGGACATTGTGTCTGCCCCGACGTGGGATCTTGCGGCGCAACTGGAATATGTCGGCGAGATTTGGCGAGGCTATGCCTCCGTGTTAGACACCGCGCAATCAGGTCATCCGCTCAGCACACAGGATTTGACAGAGATTCAGGTGATGCTTGAAAAGACATTACCTGAAATGGAAAACGCCATCTGGATGTATGCCAGTTTCTGAAAAGAGGTGTATCTTTCTGCTATATCTGCGTGATTTTGGGTAATGGTGGAGGAAAAAGTGCCTCTATTTGCACTTCGCTGTGAAAGCCCCTTGCGAAGCCCCCAATCCGACAATAGAAGGTCTCAAATTTTGTATATGCGCGCGTCTTGCGCGCCGTAACCTATGGGGAAATGACATGCAGGTCACCGAGACGCTGAACGAAGGTCTGAAACGCGGCTATTCTATTGTCGTTAAAGCGGCTGAACTTGACGCAAAGGTCAACGAAAAGCTGGTTGAAGCGCAGCCTGAAGTCGAAATGAAGGGCTTTCGCAAAGGCAAAGTGCCAATGGCTCTGCTGAAAAAACAGTTCGGCGAGCGCGTTTTGGGCGAAGCCATGCAAGAAGCCGTTGACGGCGCGATGAACAAGCATTTCGAAGAAACGGGCGACCGTCCTGCACAGCAGCCCAAAGTCGAAATGAAAAACGGCGAAGAGTGGAAGCAAGGCGACGACGTCGAAGTTGAAATGTCTTACGAAGCCCTGCCAGAAATTCCTGAGGTTGATCTGAAATCCATCTCTTTGGAGAAGCTGGTTGTTAAAGCCGAAGACACAGCCGTTGAAGAAGCACTGAGTAATCTGGCCGAAACTGCGCAAGATTTCAAAGCGCGCCGCAAAGGGTCTAAAGCCAAAGACGGCGATCAGGTTGTATTTGATTTCGTCGGCAAAGTTGACGGCGAAGCGTTCGAAGGTGGATCCGCCGAAGATTTCCCGCTGACGCTGGGGTCTGCACAGTTCATTCCTGGCTTTGAAGAGCAGCTGGTTGGCGTGAAAGCCGAAGAGGAAAAAGACGTCACTGTCACATTCCCAGAAGAATACCAAGCCGAGCATCTGGCAGGTAAAGAGGCAATTTTCTCTTGCACCATCAAAGAAGTGAAAGAGCCTGTCGCCGCGGAAATCAACGACGAGTTGGCCAAGAAATTCGGCGTTGACGATCTGGAAGCGTTGAAAACGTCTATTCGTGAGCGCCTGGAAGCAGAATACGCTGGCGCAGCACGCGCTGTAATGAAACGTGGTTTGCTGGATGCGTTGGATGGTTTGGTCAGCTTTGATTTGCCGCCATCCTTGCTTGAGGCAGAAGCCGGCCAAATCGCGCATCAGCTTTGGCATGAAGATAACCCTGAGGTAACCGATCACAACCACCCCGAGATCGAAACCACAGAAGAGCACACCAAACTGGCAGAGCGCCGCGTGCGTCTGGGTCTGTTGTTGGCGCATCTGGGCGAAAAATCAGAAGTCGAAGTGACCGACGCGGAAATGACCCAAGCGATCATGGCCCAAGCGCGTCAGTATCCTGGCCAAGAACGCCAGTTCTTTGAATTCGTTCAACAGAATGCACAAATGCAGCAACAGCTGCGTGCGCCACTGTTTGAAGACAAGGTCGTCGATTACGTGTTTGAACTGGCTCAAGTTTCTGAGAAAGAAATCAGCAAAGACGATCTGGAAAAAGCTGTTGAGGCATTGGAAGACGAATAATTTCGTTTTCCGGAACGATGTAAGGGCCGCTGTTTCAGCGGCCCTTTTTTATGATCTGGGGCAGGGCTGCCATCCTGCCCCAGATATGTCCGGCTCGTGAGTGGAGTGACGCGGGTTAAGCGTCGCAGTGCCGAGGGGAGGCCTGCATTCCGGACAATGCTTCCTTGAGGGCGAGCGCTGCCTTACGCTCTTCAAGGGTTTTTGCATCTTTGATTTGTTCTTCGCAGTATGCGCCAATATCAACTTTTGAATTTGCTTCTTCTGCGGGTGCTTCTGAAACAGAAGGCTTGCCAGGGAAGTCCAAAAGTTGTGCTGACGATTTGATTTTTTCTTTCCGAGCTTCAAGCATGTTGAGCACTGTGTCTTCATCCAGAAACACATCATGATGAATGTTAGAGAAGTTACGCACGTTTTCTATCCTTTCTGGAGTGCAATCCAACAACGCAGCCAATGCAGAGACCTTGCCCATGGGCGCAGTTACTCCGACATAGTCGTATGGCGCGCAATCTGACCGTTTCAGAACACGATCCATGATTGGGTCGATAACGGTCACAATGTCTTTGATCCCGGCGTTACGGGCATATTCCAGTGATCCAATCATCAATTCGCTGGTCGCGTATGAAATCGAATTGCGCTCTTTACCGCGCGTCAGGCGTTGTGTGTCCACGCAAAATCGTGTCGATTCCCACATTGAAGCGCTACGAATTGGAGGTTCACCGTTGAGAATTGCGTGAAAGACATCTGACAACATGTGTGGGCCTGTCGTTTGCAGCGCTCGAACCGCCGATACAACATTGCCTTCTTCATCCAGTCCAACCACATAAGCCGGGTCCAAACGGTCGAACTCGTCTATTTCCATACCGTCTTTGATGTTTACTTCCCAACCAAGACGCCCACCAAAAACGCGGGCGCGCAGTCGAAACATGTCTTCCAAGATTGAAGAAAACTTTGCCTTATTTAGTGCATCAATGATTAAGATCATCTCATATCCCCCTGAGTGATAATTGCGATTACCAAACAGGATAAATTTTTCAGGATATTTGACTATTGGGGAAAACCCGTATGTCAGAGAATATATATTTTAAGGGTGTATTGAGGTCTTCATACAAAATCAACCGGGGTAAATTAGACCCAAGCCAATTGCACGACCCACGGCTTGCGCTGTGGTGAGCGCATATAGTTTTTCACGACTCGAACGCAAATGCACTTCTACTGTACGATGAGAAATTGCAAGAATGTCACCGATATCCTGTTGCGATTTGCCGGCTGCAACCCATTGCATGATTTCTACTTCACGAGAGGACAGATTGGGATGGCGCAGGATATGGCTTAGTGAATCCGAACTCATGACCGTGTCATGGATGTGCACAGCCATGGACTGCAGTTCACTGATCACTTCGCGTGTTAATTTGTCCCATTCAGAAATAGAACAGTCTCGGGTCACGCTTAGCAGTCCAACATCCCCGAAGGGACCACGTACAGGAATGGTCAGCCCCTGATCACACAGACCAAAATCATGTGCTTCACGAAAGACGCGTTGGAATTTGTCATCTCGTTCCAAGCGGCGCCAGTCGACAGGCGCAATGCTGCGTTGTGTCATATGTAGCGTCGGGTCAACCACCTGAAGACCCGATTGGACATAATGATTTTTCCAATCATCCCCATAGGTTACATGGCCATGAATAGAGCCGCCGACAGGATTCATCCCAGCGTACGCGGCATTGTCCATCTCAAATTTCTCGCACACTTGATTAAGGAATCCAGTGTATTGATTTTCTGATGGGGGCAGTGTGCTTAAGTCAAGAATGTCCATTCTGCCCTCTGGGATTGCTCCTACACTTTATGACGCACTAGTCGAGCATTCTCTGAACTCGAAGCCCGCGAACCTTCCGACATACTTTTTACAAAGGCAAGAACAGCACGCTTTTGCTCTTTGGGCAAGTCGGAATAAATCTCAAGCATTTCTAACGCATCTCTGTCGGACAGGAAATCGAATTTATCAACTGGGGTGCCTAATTGCTCATTATCCAAGGCCAGTTCGGCCTCGATCCCGTTGAAAAAATGGGTGACATGGACGTTCAGGGTTTCGGAAATGGCCCACAAGCGTGATGCGCTGACCCTGTTAATACCTGACTCATATTTTTGAATTTGTTGAAATTTTACACCAATTGCATTGCCCAAATCTGTTTGGCTCATACCAAGAGAAAGACGGCGCGCGCGAATGCGTTTGCCTACGAGACCATCAACTTTGTTCATATTTCACCCTTTGCTTGTGGTATCCGCCGCCACATACACGAACCGCAGATTATCACACGTTACCAGTTATCCCTTTGGGTGTTGGCAATCTGCCCCAATAAATTCATTATGGCAATGATTTATTCGCGCAAGAGTTGTTTCTAGTGATGTCCAATACTCATATTAGAATATGAAAGGGTGGTTTGAAAATGTGGCGAAACTTAATGTGTGAAACGCAAAAAGGCCGCGCTGATTGGTCAGCGCGGCCTTTGTTGATTTATCAAAGCACTTATCAGGCTTGAGTGTCGTCTTCAGACGCAGGGGCAGGTGCCTCGTCGTCGTCCTGAGCGGCAGCGCCGATATCGTCAAACAGCTCTGCGATTTCGAATTCTGCCGCAGCTTCTTCTTCAGCTGCCAGTTCCTGGATGGATTTACCAGACGCTTGCAGTTCTGCTTCTTCAGCGGAACGTGCGACATTCATTTCGATTTCAACAATGACTTCGGGGTGCAGAACAACAGAAACAGCGTGCAGGCCCAAGTCTTTGATAGGCTTGATCAGAACAACTTGTTTCTTGTCGAGCGAGAAACCAGCCTCTGTTGCAGCTTCGGCAGAGTCACGTGGGGTGACAGAGCCATACAGTGCACCAGCGTCGGAAGCGGAACGAATCACGATGAATTGCTGACCATCCAGCTTTTCACCCAATGCTTCTGCTTCTTTCTTGGTTTCAAGGTTGCGCGCTTCGAGTTGAGCCTTTTGCTCGTCGAATTGTGCAATGTTGTTGGCCGATGCAGTCAAGGCTTTGCCTTGTGGCAACAGAAAATTGCGTGCAAAGCCTGGCTTTACATCCACAACATCGCCCATCTGACCCAGTTTGGCCACGCGTTCTAGAAGGATAACTTGCATATCAGTCTCTCCTTATTTCACTGCGTATGGCAGCAGAGCAAGGAAACGGGCACGTTTGATTGCACGGGCCAGTTCACGCTGCTTTTTTGCCGAAACGGCAGTGATACGCGAAGGTACAATTTTGCCACGCTCAGAGATATAGCGTTGCAGCAACTTCGTGTCTTTGTAATCGATTGCAGGTGCATTGTCGCCCGAGAATGGGCAAACTTTACGACGGCGGAAAAATGGTTTTGCAGCCATGGTTTAGTGTCCTTTCTTCAAGCTATCAGTTGCGACGTTCGCGGCGATCGCCACGGTCATCTTTTTTCTGCAGTTGAACCGATGGGCCGTCTTCGTGACCTTCAACTTTGATGGTCAGAACACGCATAACATCGTCATGCAGACGCATCAGGCGTTCCATTTCCTGAACAGCCGGTGCAGGTGCATCGGTGCGCAGGAAGGCATAGTGGCCCTTGCGGTTTTTGTTGATCTTATAGGCCATCGTTTTGACGCCCCAGTATTCGCTGTTGACGACGGAGCCGCCGTTGTCAGCAAGAACTGTGCCAAAATGTTCGATGAGGCCTTCGGCTTGCGCGTTGGACAGGTCCTGGCGCGAGATGAAAACATGCTCGTAAAGGGGCATGTGCACTCCATTCATTTTCAGGCGCATTTCAAAGAGTAGGGGTCTAATCCTTCCGCTCCCTACCCACGAGAGACTGCGCGGCTTAAAACATCTGCGAAAGGATGGCGCTGTATAGCCGATCTTGGCGCTGGTGCAAGTTGAATTCGCATGCGGTGATCAGGTGTGTCGGAAAGAGATGAACAGATGCACCAATTGGCCGGGATATTTCCAATTTATGCCACAATTTAGTCCATTTCTAGGTGAATGCTGCCTTTAAGACTTTATTAGGTGGAGAACTCCCATGCTGGCGGCTGTTGAATTTGAAGCGGATATCCAAGAAGTGTCTGGACGTTCTGAAAATCGCGGCCCTTCTGTCATCCTGCGCATTGTGTGTTTCCTGTTCGGCATTTCCTTTATTGCTGCAGGCATCGGATTGTGGATGGTACCGGGGCTGTTCTTGGATGGTGGGATCATCCTGACCAAAGCTATCTTGTCTATTTTGCTGTGTGCTGCAGGTGTGGGGATGACGCAGATCAGCATTGAACGCCCCTTGCGCGAGCTGCATTTTGATCGCCGGTTTCAACAGGTCTATCTGGTAGAGGCGACACCACGCGGCCCGGCACAGGTGCTCAAGGTGTTTGATTATGAAAATATTTCCAAGGTGGATGTCACCGAAACCGATATCGTTTTGGTAGGACAATTTGATCAGACACTGACCACCGTTCCGATCGAAAGTCGCCGCGTGCGTGAGGAATTGATCGAACAATTGCGGTCTGATCCCATCCTTGTCTAAGGCGCCTAGTCACTTTCAAAGCAGCAACCGCACCGTCGTAGAAAATTCTGCGACGGTTTTTTCTGCGGTCTTCGTATGAGTGTTCGTAAGAGAACACCAAGTGTTGAAAACTGTTGACTTGCCTTTGGGCGATTTAGGCCCATTTTGTCGACACAACAGCACGTAAAGCTAACCTACGGAGACCAATTATGAAGAATGCCATTTTGAGCGCCGCGTTGATTGCCTTGGCAGGAACTGCATATGCAGCGCCTGAGAAATACACCCTTGATGCCAGCCACAGCCAGGTTTTGTTCTCGTATCAACACCTTGGGTTTTCGACGACCTATGGCATGTTTGCGGGATTTGAAGGCGAGATCATGTTTGATCAGGAAGCGCCTGCGAATTCTTCTGTTTCCGTGTCCATTCCAACTCTGTCGATGTTTACAGGGTGGGAAGCGCGTGAAGGGCATTTCATGTCTGCCGATTTCTTTGGCGCGGATGAAAGTGACATGGTCACCTTTACATCTACTGCGATTGAAGTGACGGGCGAGGGTCAGGCCAACATCACAGGTGATTTGACCATCAATGACGTTACCAAATCTGTGGTTCTGGATGCCAAGCTTAATCAGATCGGCACACACCCTTCAGCGGGGAAACCATGGGCTGGATTTGATGGCACCACAACTTTGCTGCGCAGTGATTTCAACCTTGGAAAATTCGCACCATACGTGAGTGACGAGGTTGAGGTGCGCATTTCGATTGAAGCCATGAAAGCCGAATAATCCGAATTGAGATAATCAAGGAAAAGGCCGCCCAATATAGGGCGGCTTTTTTCGTGGTAAGGTGATCCAAATGAGCGCTTCCGCGCGCCTATTTATCCCAAACAGAGAGGTGACATGCCTGGTCAGGTATTCATTGTTGTTGTGCGCTAAGCGTTAGGGCGACTTGAACGTCAAAGCCCAGAGAACCCTCGTCCTTCATTGTTCCGCCAATGGCAAAATCCCGACGATCCAACGGCAGAGTGCCTGTCATTGTGGCCAGCCCATTCTGAATATCCAGAGTGAAAGGCATTTGCACAGGGAGGGTGATGTCCTTGATGGTGAGGGTGCCATCTGCGATATATCCAGTCTCTGCACTGATCAGATTGGCCTGAAAGGTCGCCGTGGGGAAGGCGGTCGCATTGAAGAAATCCGCGCCAAGGGCCTGATCTGTGACTGAACCAAGGGTAAGCGAACCGATTGCGATTGTTGCGGTGACGGTGCCGTGGCTGCCATCTGTGGCGGTTTCGGAAAACTGAATGGCGGCGGTGAGGTCGGAAAATGTTCCAGTGACGTCAGAGCCAAGTTGATTCACCGTGATTGTGAGGTCGTGCGATTGTACCAACCAGTCAGATGCAACCGTTTGTAAGGCGATCGTTTCAGTGGTGTCCTCTGTGTGACCATAGACACCGATGGCTGATCCCGTGCCCAAGGCCGCAGCCCACGCTGCGATGGCGAGGAGCAGAGGCAGGCGCGAATGCGAGGCATTTGGGGGTGTGGGTGCAGAATTTGCGCCAGGCAACATGCGGCGCAGTGTTTGGTCGCGATCAAGGATGTGATGTTTCAAAGCCCCAGCCACATGCAGAATGATGGACACGATAAGCACTCGTTCAAACACGATGTGCAGGCCCGCGGTGATGTCGGCAAATGTCTGATCCTTAGGTACAAACGGCAGGTTTTGACCAAATGGCCACCAGATCGGCGCAAAGCCTTCGGTTGAGGCGTGGTGCAGCCAGCCTGTCAGGGGCACCAGCACCAATGATCCATAAAGCAACCAATGCACCATTTCCGCAAGCGTGGCCTCAAGCCGGTTTTCCGCATTCAAAAGGCCGGGGTGGGGTTGGCTGAAAGCCCATGCAATACGGGCAAGTGCAACAAAGAACGTGGTGACGCCCAGTGTTTTATGCATGGAAAAGAGCCAAGCCTTATAGGCAAGCTGTTCACTGTCGGCAAAGGGTGCTCCATTGGCCAGAATGCCCAGCGGCAAGGTGGTAAAGATCAACAGCACAGTTAGCCAATGAAAGGTCTTGGTGACGCTGCCGTATTGGCTGTGACTGTTGGTGGCGGGCATAGCAGGCATCCTTTGTTTGTCACGCCAAATGATAGATAACTGATACCAAAGCACAACCGGTCACACGGCGTTTTGACTGTGCGCAAATGCGCAAGGACGTTGCGCTGTTGCTGAGGTCGGGGTATCTCAACACAAAGCAAAGAGTCTTAAGATAGCAAGGGGACAACGATGAGCAGAGCATTTGTATTTCCGGGACAGGGCGCACAAACCATTGGAATGGGCAAGGCGTTGGCGGATGCCTATCCTGCGGCGAAGGCCATTTTTGACGAGGTTGATGACGCCTTGGGTGAAAAGTTAAGCGCGTTGATCTGGGAAGGTGAGCAGGATGCGCTGACGTTGACGCAGAATGCACAACCTGCGCTGATGGCGACCTCGCTGGCTGCTTTGCGCGCATTAGAATCCGAAGGTGTGACGATTGAGGCTGCGCAATGCGTTGCGGGGCATTCCTTGGGGGAATATTCGGCATTGGCGGCGGCAGGCTCGATCAGTGTGGCAGACACGGCGCGTCTGTTGCGCACACGTGGTCAGGCCATGCAAGCAGCGGTTCCTGTGGGTGTTGGCGCGATGGCCGCGCTGTTGGGGCTGGATTTTGAAACGGCAAAGGCAGTTGCTGAAGCCGCAGCGCAGGGCGAAGTCTGTCAGGCGGCAAACGATAACGATCCGGGGCAGGTGGTTGTATCTGGCCACAAAGCTGCGGTTGAGCGCGCGGTTGAGATTGCCAAAGAAAAAGGCGCAAAGCGCGCGGTTTTACTGCCTGTCAGTGCACCTTTCCATTGTGCATTGATGCAACCAGCGGCCGAAGCTATGGCCGAAGCACTGAGCCATGTGAACATTGAGCGCCCAGCCGTGCCTTTGGTTGCGAATGTTTTGGCCGAAGAAGTCGTGAATACGGCAACGATCCGGTCTTTGTTGGTGGAGCAGGTCACAGGGTCCGTTCGTTGGCGTGAGTCGGTTTTGACGATGGCCAGTAATGGCGTCACAGAGGTTTGGGAAATCGGTGCAGGCAAAGCTTTGTCCGGCATGATCCGTCGTATTGATCGTGCGATTGCTTGCAAATCGGTTGGCACGCCGGATGATGTCAAAGCCGCAGCAGAGAGCATTACGGCCTGAACTGTAAGGTCGTAGGGGTGAAATGAGTGGAAAAAGGCGAAACATTGCTGTTTTGCAATGTGAGCCTTGCCCTAACGGCATCTAGATGAAATACGCAGGCGCGAAAAAGTTAACGCGCGTGAAGTGGGAGAGACTATGTTCGATTTAACAGGGAAAAATGCACTGATCACTGGTGCATCTGGTGGTATCGGTGGTGCGATTGCCAAGGCGTTGCACGGGGCAGGGGCAACCGTTGGCCTGTCTGGCACCCGAATTGAGCCGTTGGAAGCATTGGCCGCAGAACTGGGAGAGCGCGCGCATGTTCTGCCGTGTAATCTTGGCGATGCAGAAGCAGTTGCCAATCTGCCCAAAGTGGCCGCAGAGGCGATGGGTAGTGTGGATATTCTGGTCAACAATGCGGGTATCACAAAAGATCAGGTGTTTATGCGTATGTCAGATGATGAATGGCAAAGCGTTCTGGATGTGAACCTGACATCCACCATGCGTCTGTGCCGCGCTGTGATGCGCCCTATGATGAAGGCCCGTTGGGGTCGTATTGTGAACATCAGTTCTGTTGTTGGTGCCATCGGGAATCCGGGTCAGGCAAACTATGCGGCATCCAAAGCTGGGATGGTTGGCATGACAAAATCCATTGCATATGAGGTTGCGACTCGTGGCATCACGGCAAATGCGGTGGCGCCTGGCTTTATCGAAACACCTATGACGTCTAAGTTGAACGATGATCAAAAAGGTGCCATCTACAAGAAAATTCCGGCAGGGCGCATGGGAACCCCAGTGGAAATCGCTGCGGCTGTGTTGTATCTCTCCAGCAATGAAGCTGCTTATGTGACAGGAACAACCGTTCATGTGAATGGCGGAATGGCAATGGTTTGAGATCAAAACACTTGCGGACTTGTATCTGACAACTTAGCCATTAGATGGCGAAAGCGTTTGCCTTACATGGAACATGTGTTATAGGCGGCGCAGTTTTTCCGAGGTGGAATGACATCTCGTGGATTTTCGGGGCAACCCGAATACGTTAAGAGCCGCCCGCACGGGCAAAACAATCCCAGCGCCTTGGTGCGGGGGCATCACCGGGCCACAGTGCCCATGACGAATGAGGAATGAACATGAGCGACGTCGCAGACCGCGTAAAAAAGATCGTTGTAGAACACTTGGGTGTTGAAGAAGACAAAGTTGTTGAAAACGCGTCCTTCATCGACGATCTGGGCGCAGACAGCCTGGACACAGTTGAGCTGGTTATGGCCTTCGAAGAAGAGTTCGGCATCGAAATCCCTGATGACGCAGCCGAAACCATCCAGACTTTTGGCGACGCTGTGAAGTTCATCACTGAAGCTTCCTAAGTTTCGCGCCAAATTGGTGTTAAGGGCCTCAGCCATTCGGCTGGGGCTCTTTTTCGTTGCGGCATGATGATGCAGGGGTCAGAATTTGAATTGCTTCGCCTCTGACGTCAGGCGTAGGTCAAAGACAGCCAGCTCTTTGCCAGCCAATCCTAGAAAATTCAAAACGGCATCTGTGCTGTTCAGGGGGTGAACTCATGAAGCGACGTCATTTTCTTTTGGGATCGGGGGCAGCCCTTGCGGCAGGTGCTGGAGGCATGGCTGCGGGATTTGCAACACCTCAGCGAAAATTGGTGGTACAGTCCGCGCAATACTGGTTTGCTGGGCGTGATCAGATCACCAAGGGGTTGGTTAGCCTGTCACCAGACGGCCCACCGCCAGTTTTATCTGTGATGCAGGGCGATCTCTTTGACACGCGCGTGGAAAATACCTTGGGGGATTATACCGCGATGCATTGGCATGGGCTGCGAGTGCCCAACGCTATGGATGGGGTGCCCTATCTGACGCAATTCCCAATAGGTCAAAACGGTGAGTTTGATTATACGTTCACACCACAGGATGCGGGGACGTTCTGGTATCATCCGCATTGCATGACCTTATCACAGATGGCGTCGGGTCTGACCGGGGTTTTGATTGTCAAAGAGCGTGAGGATCTGGGGTTTAGTACAGAACAGGTGTTGAATTTCAAAGACTTCCGTTTGGATGAAGAGGCGCAATTGCTGCCGTATTATACGGCGCGGGGTGCTGCGCGGGCGGGAACCTTTGGTAATGTGATCAGCGCCAACTGGCAGGTGCGCCCCAGATACGATCATCCGGCAGGCGGTCTTGTCCGCCTGCGGCTTGTGGCAACGGATACGACACGTTTGTACAAGCTGTACATCACCGGGGCAGAGGGGCGTATCATTGCCTGTGATGGACACCCCGTGGATGAGGCGGTTGAATGGCCCACCGAACAGGCACCTTACATTCTGGCGCCGGGGCAGAGGTTGGATATTGCCTTGAAGATGCCTGCGGGTGAGGGGCAAGAGGTGCAGATCATGGGCGCTTTACCCGGTGGTGCGCGCGCGCTTGCAACCCTGCGTGCGATAGGCGCAGATCAGGGGCGCGATTTGGCCGAGATCGCACCATTGCCGCGCAATCCGGTGACACCCTTGGATATGCGCGCGCCCAAAGTGCATGATTTTGTGTTTGGCTGGACTCCTGAAGGAGGCACCGCAAACAACGGGTTTTGCGGTACGTTGGGATACACATTCTGGTCGATCAACCGCACGCCGTGGGCCGGGGATGCCGCCAAAGATACGGGGCCTCTGGCTGTGCTGGAACGGGGGAAAACCCATGTATTGCGCCTGCGTAACGAATCCCCCAATGCGCATCCGATCCATTTACATGGTTTGGTGTTCAAACCCCTCCGATCCAACCGGCGCAAAGTACCGCAGAATTGGACCGACACGGCGTTGTTGTTGAAGGATGAGGTGATGGAAGTGGCGCTTGTGGCGGATAATCCAGGCAATTGGGCATTTCACTGTCACGTCATTGAACATCAGAAAACCGGATTGGCCGGATACCTGCAAGTGACCTGATTTCCTGTGATCGCTAACATAAACTGTCAAATAGGTAACGAATGGCGTGAACTGACTATATTTCGCCGATTTGGAGATATAGAAAACCAGTGCTAGCCTTAAGGGTGCGAGTCGGGGTTTGCTGAATGTGTACCCTGCCATTTAAATTTTAGGAGGCTTCATGATTATTTACCCTACACTTGAGGTCCAGGGCGGGAAATGCGTTTCGCTGACTCGTGGGCGTTTGGATGAACCCACAATCTGGCATGTGGATCCGATTGAGACAGCGCGCAGCTTTGCCGCAGCGGGCGCAGAGTGGATGCATGTCACCGATATGGATGCATTGGCGGGAAACGACGGCAATGACGATCTGATCGAAGAGATCATTCGTGCCGCTGGTATTCCTGTGCAACTTGGTGGTGGTTTCCGATCACGTGAACGCGTTGAGCAGTGGATCGACAAAGGCGCGGGCCGGATTGTGATCGGCACCATGGCGGTTCAGAACCCTCAGCTGGTCGAAGAATTGGCGCATTTACACCCGGATCAGATCGTTCTGGCGCTTGATGTCTTTCAAGGGCAGGTGATGACCGATGGTTGGCGTAACGCAGGGTCGATCGCGCCCGAGGCATTCCTGCAGGCGTATGAAAAAACACCTTTGGCGGGTGTGATCGTAACCGATATTGATGCCGATATCGAAGAGCAAGACGCGCAATTGGGTGTGATCTCTGGCCTGTCTTCTGCCACACGCCATCAGGTGATCGCACGCGGAACCGTGCGGAGTTCTGATGATGTGTCGCGCCTGAGCTATGTGCCCAACATCAGTGGCACGCTGATTGGGCGGGCCTTGCTGTCAAAGGACGTGGATTTGGCAGAGGCCTTGGCGATTGCCCATCCTGAACCGGCACCAACCGCCGAATTTATCTAATATTTGAAAACATTGCATCATGCGCCCGGTTGTTTCCGGGCGCATAACTGCGTTTATAAGGCAGAATGCCACTGTTGGATGTGCCTTGCTCTTGCCCATAAGGGGGCAGGCGGGGTAAGAGCATTCTTGAACGAGAAGAAAGGGCTGCAATATGCGTCGAGTCGTTGTCACGGGTCTTGGTTTGGTTACTCCCCTAGCGTCTGGGGTTGAGGAAAGCTGGTCACGGATATTAGATGGTCAATCAGGGGCAGGTCCCATCACCCGCTTTGATGCAAGTCAGGTGACAACAAAATACGCATGCGAAGTGCCTTTGGGTGACGGAACTGACGGTACTTTCAATTCTGACGACTGGATGCAGCCAAAAGAACGTCGCAAGGTCGATGATTTTATTCTGTACGGGATCGCGGCAGCCACGCAGGCAGTAACCGATGCTGGATGGATGCCAGAGGATGAAGAAAGCCTGTTGCGCACTGGTGTGATGATTGGGTCCGGCATTGGCGGTCTGAATTCCATCGCAGAAACTGCAATTTTGATTAAAGAACGTGGCCCACGTCGTGTGTCGCCCTTCTTTATTCCGGGCGCGTTGATCAACCTAATATCTGGTCAGGTGAGCATTCGTTATGGCTTTAAAGGCCCAAACCATGCGGTTGTGACAGCCTGTTCTACTGGTGCACACGCTATTGGTGATGCATCTCGTTTGATTAAAAACGGTGATGCGGATGTGATGATCGCAGGAGGCGCCGAAGCTGCAATTTCCGAGATTGGGATTGCAGGTTTTAACGCCTGTAAGGCTCTATCCACCAAGCGTGAAGATGATCCAACTAAGGCAAGCCGCCCTTATGATGCGGACCGTGACGGGTTTGTTATGGGCGAAGGCGCTGGTGTGGTTGTTTTGGAAGAATACGAACACGCCAAGGCGCGCGGTGCCAAGATTTATGCCGAAGTGAAAGGCTATGGCCTGTCGGGCGATGCCTATCACATCACGGCCCCTTCTGAGACCGGCGAAGGGGGCGAACGTTCTATGCGTGCTGCGTTGAAAGACGCAGGGCTGGAGCCTGCGGATATTGATTATATCAACGCACACGGTACATCGACCATGGCGGATGTCATCGAATTGGGCGCAGTTGAACGCATGCTGGGAGATGCTGCGGCAAATGCAACCATGAGTTCAACCAAATCCGCCACAGGGCACCTTTTGGGGGCTGCTGGTGCGATTGAGGCGATCTTCTCGATCCTTGCGATCCGCGATCAGGTGGCACCTCCTACGATCAATCTGGACAATCCTGCGATTGAAACAGCGATTGATTTGGCACCGAATGCAAAACGCGAACGCAAAATTGACGTGGCACTGTCCAATTCCTTTGGGTTTGGTGGCACCAATGCCAGCGTGATCTTCGGAAAGGCTGACTAATGTGGCGCAACATCGCGTCGAACGCACTGACAGTTTTGTTGGTAGTGGTGTTTTTGCTGGGCGGCGTGATCCTGTGGGGGCAGTCTGAATATAAGGCTGCTGGTCCACTGGGCGCTCCTGTCTGCTTGCAAGTCAAAAGCGGCGCCACGATGACTCGTGTTTCACGTGATCTTGTCGATCAAGGCGCGATTTCCAGCGATACGATTTTCCGTATCGGCACGGATTACACCGAAAAGGCCAGCAAACTAAAGGCAGGGAGCTTTTTGTTGCAGCCGGGTGTGTCGATGGAAGGGATCGCCGACATCGTGACGCGGGGCGGTGCAAGCACGTGCGGCACCGAAGTTGTCTTTCGTGTGGGTGTGACGCGCCAAGAGGTGCAGATCCGCGAGCTTGATCCAACCACTGCGCGTTATGTTGAAGTGGCGGCGTTTGACCCTAAGGGCACTGAAATTCCTGCACTTTATCTAAATCTGCATGGGCAGTCAGGCACGCGGTATCGCGTGGCTGTGGCCGAAGGGGTGACAAGCTGGCAAGTGGTCAATGCACTTTCAGGGATTGATATTCTTGAAGGCACAACCGAGGTGCCGCCAGAGGGTATTCTGGCACCTGACAGCTATGAGTTTCAATCGGGTGCGCAACGCGGCGACATCATTGCGCAAATGATTTCGCGCCAAGAAGCACGTGTAACAGACGTCTGGCAAAACCGCACAGAGGGACTTCCGGTCAAGACACCAGAGGAACTGCTGGTACTGGCGTCGATCATCGAAAAAGAAACAGGGATACCTGAGGAACGACGTCAGGTTGCGAGCGTGTTTACCAACCGCTTGAACAAGGGCATGAAGTTGCAAACTGATCCGACGGTGATTTATGGCATTACCAAAGGTGAAGGTGTGTTGGGGCGTGGACTGCGTCAAAGTGAATTGCGCCGTGAAACCCCTTGGAACACTTATGTAATTCCTGCTTTGCCACCGACACCGATTGCCAATCCGGGGCTTGCAAGCCTTGAAGCGGCGGCTGACCCTGACACCACCGATTATATCTTCTTTGTGGCGGATGGCACCGGTGGGCATGCTTTTGCAACGACCTTACAAGAGCACAATCGTAACGTCGCAAACTGGCGTAAGATTGAGGCGGAGCGGGCCAATCAATAAAGTGAAAACCTTACCGTGACGGTGGGGTAAGGTGCTGTTAATAAATGAAAACTTGACAATCGTACGATCTTATGTATGATTTATGCCATGCTGGAAGAAGTGACAGACGGCCTCGGGTAACCCGGGGCCGTTTTTTGTTTCGCTCGTGCGGAGGGGCAACTTTGCATGAGAGGCGATGAGCACACATGACAAAACATATCCCTACGGAAGAAGTATCTCCGCTGGACGAGGATATCACAGAGGTTCGTGAGGCCTTGCGTGAAATCAAGGCAGAGTTTTCTGCCTTGAAGGCGCGGGCTTTGGCCGATGATGACAATGTTATCAAGGAAGCGGTCCAACTGACGGTAGAGCTTCGTAAGTGGTTACTGAGGGTTAAAGAAACGGAGGCCTGTTTTGAAGAACGCCGTAAACAAAAGGAAGGAATTGCCGAACACTACTCAGTCGATCTTGACCGCGCTCGATTTACGATCGGGTGCCGTCTTGCTCGCCTCAGAAAGTGTTGCGGTTCAGAACGCGTTTCTGGATGCGCTGACGGATGATGAACGGATGGCATTGCCGTTTCTGTTCGAATTCTGGGCGATGGAGCATCAATTGCCGCCAGAGGGTGATTGGAAATCCTGGGTAATTATGGGAGGGCGCGGCGCGGGGAAAACCCGCGCCGGGGCCGAATGGGTAAGACATATGGTGGAAGGCGCGCGCCCCTTGGATAGGGGGCGCGCCAAACGTGTGGCATTGATCGGTGAAACCGTGGATCAAGTGCGCGAGGTGATGATTTTTGGAGAAAGTGGCATCCTGGCCTGTTCACCGCCAGATCGCAGGCCAAGGTGGGAGGCGACGCGCAAGCGACTTGTATGGCCTAATGGGGCAACAGCGCAGATATTTTCAGCGCATGAACCTGAGGCGTTGCGCGGCCCGCAATTTGATGCAGCTTGGGTGGATGAGCTGGCCAAGTGGAAAAAGGCGCAGGCCACGTGGGACATGTTACAGTTTGGGCTGCGTCTGGGGGAACACCCACAGGTCTGTGTGACGACAACGCCGCGCAATGTGGGGGTTTTAAAGGATTTATTGGCACTGGATAGTACGGTGACAACGCATGCCAGCACCGAAGCCAACCGTGCGTTTCTGGCAGAGAGTTTCCTGCAAGAGGTGCGTGCGCGCTATGCCGGAACACGGCTTGGACGGCAAGAGTTGGATGGCGTGTTGCTGGATGAGGCCGATGGCGCGATGTGGCGCGAGGCCGATCTGGTTGCAGCCGTGGTAGACAAGGTGCCAGAGCTTGACCGGATCGTGGTGGCAGTAGATCCGCCTGTTACGGGTCACGACAAATCCGATGAATGTGGGATTATCGTGGCGGGTGTCGTCGCCAAGGGCCCAGCGCATGAATGGAAGGTCTATGTGCTGGATGACGTAAGTTTGCGTGCGGCAAGCCCGACCAGCTGGGCGCGGGTTGCGATTACTGCGATGGAGACCTGGGGCGCGGATCGGTTGGTGGCCGAGGTCAATCAAGGGGGTGACATGGTCCAAAGCGTCATTCAGCAGATTGACCCAATGGTGCCCTATAAGGCAGTGCGGGCAACACGGGCGAAGGTTGCGCGGGCTGAACCTGTATCTGCGTTATATGAACAAGGGCGGGTGTTTCATGCCCGAGGGTTGGGCGATCTCGAGGATCAAATGTGCCAGATGACCGCGCAAGGATATGAGGGCAAAGGCAGCCCGGACCGGGTGGATGCCCTTGTTTGGGCATTGCATGAGCTGATCATCGAGCCATCGGCCCATTGGCGTATGCCACAGGTGCGCGGACTTTAACGTGCTTTAAGGACCACCGTACGGTCCCATATCAGCGAATTAATACAAACATAGGATAACTCTCCTTGTCCAAAGCGGACAAGAGTTAGCGATGTCTTGAAAGGCATCAAGACAGAGTTGGCAGAGCTAGGAGCGTCACAGGATGGTTTTTGATTTCTTTCGGCGAGAGCGTGAAGCAGCACCGGAACAAAAAGCGAGCGCAACAGGCCCCGTGGTGGCGTATCACAGTTCTGGTCGTGTGGCCTGGAGCCCGCGCGATACGGTGTCGCTGACGCGGACAGGCTTTACAGGCAACCCGGTCGGGTTTCGGTCGGTTAAACTGATTGCCGAGGCGGCGGCAGCGTTGCCGTTGGTGTTACAGGATGCAGAACAGCGTTTTGATACGCACCCGGTTTTGTCGCTGATCAAGCGGCCAAATCCGGCACAGGGACGGGCAGAATTGTTTGAGGCGCTTTATGGGCAGTTGTTGCTGTCGGGCAATGGCTATGTCGAGGCCGTGGGCGAGGGTGCTCTGCCGCTGGAGCTGCATGTTTTGCGCAGTGATCGCATGAATGTGGTGCCAGGCGCGGATGGCTGGCCGATCGCCTATGATTATACGGTGGGTGGACGTAAACATCGGTTTGATGTCAGCGGCGCGCCGGTGATTTGCCACGTCAAGAATTTTCATCCTCAGGATGATCATTACGGGTTTTCACCGATGCAGGCGGCCGCGCAGGCATTGGATGTGCACAACAGTGCCAGCCGGTGGTCCAAGGCATTGCTGGATAATGCGGCGCGACCATCGGGGGCGATTGTTTACAAGGGGGCCGAGGGGCAGGGTAGCCTGAGTTCGGATCAGTATGATCGGCTTGTGAATGAGATGGAGAGCCATCATCAGGGCGCGCGCAATGCGGGGCGACCAATGTTGCTGGAAGGCGGGCTTGATTGGAAACCCATGGGGTTCAGCCCGTCGGACATGGAATTTCAGAAGACCAAAGAATCCGCCGCGCGCGAGATTGCGTTGGCGTTCGGGGTGCCGCCGATGTTGCTGGGTCTACAGGGGGATGCGACCTATGCCAATTATCAAGAGGCCAACCGTGCGTTCTATCGCCTAACAGTGTTGCCACTGGCGACACGTGTGACCGCAGCAGTGTCAGAATGGTTGAGCCATTTCACGGGCGAAGACGTGGCCCTGAAGCCTGACCTCGACCAAGTGCCTGCATTGGCCGCGGAACGCGATGCACAATGGGCGCGCGTGGCAGAGGCGAATTTTCTAAGCGTTGCGGAAAAGCGCGCCATCCTTGGGCTGCCCGCCCAACCAGATGGTGAAACGGATGGCTGAAGGTGAGCGGGGTGGCCGATATGGCTTTGAGAGTTTTGATTGTGCGCCAGCCCTGAGGCTGGAAGCGCATGAACGGGTGGCCAAATTGCAGTTTGATGGCTTGAATCGTCGTCTGGACAAGATCGAACAGGTGATGGAGCGGCTGGAAAAGCGGCTGTGGTTGACGGTTTACGGCGTGGTCGGGGTGATCCTGGCGCAGGCGTTTCAGTCGATCCTGACCAGCGGTCCCTAGAGGCGTTGGTTGACCACCATGAAGAACCGCTATGCGGGCCTTTGACAACAAAGAGGTATGGGAATGCAAAACGATACAGGTCTTGAGCACAAGTTCGCGCGCTTTGGCGATGGGTTGAACGTGCAGGACGGCAATATAATCGAAGGATATGCATCGCTGTTTGGCGCATGCGATCAGGGCGGCGATGTGGTGACCAAGGGGGCCTATGAGCGATCCTTGAAAACACTGGTTGCCACGGGGCGCAATGTCAAAATGCTGTGGCAGCATGATCCTGCACAGCCAATCGGCATCTGGGATGAGGTGCGTGAGGATGGCAAAGGGCTGTGGGTGAAGGGGCGTCTTTTGGACAGTGTTGAAAAGGGGCGCGAGGCGGCAGCGTTGATTGCGGCCGGGGCCATTGATGGCCTGTCCATCGGATACCGCACCGTTAAGGCCACAAAGAATGACAAGGGCCAACGGCTCTTGACTGAACTGGAGCTGTGGGAGGTGTCGCTTGTGACCTTCCCGATGTTGCCCAGTGCGCGTGTGGGTGCCAAGGGGGAAACCCTGATGGATGACACCACCATGCGTGAATTGGCGGCGACCTTTGAGGGCGCCCGTCAGGAGCTGGCACGCCGTTAGGCACCAGCGTTAACTCTCACCAATACAGGATATTTTGATGAGTAAGACCGAGGCGAAGGCTCGGACCGGGGGAGATGTGTCTCCGGTGGCCGAGGTGAAGTCAGCCGTGACGGGGTTCATGTCCGACTTCAAAGACTTTCAGACTGATATTTCTAATCGACTTCAACAACAGGAAGAGCGACTGACCATGCTTGATCGTAAATCACACACACCCGTTCGTCCCATTTTGGCGGCGGCAACCGATTTTGAAGCGCCACATAAGAAGGCCTTCAATGCTTATCTTCGCAGTGGTGAAGATGATGGCCTGCGTGGCCTGGAACTGGATGGCAAATCCATGACCACTGCTGTGAACAGCGATGGTGGATATTTGGTGGATCCACAAACCAGCGAGAGCATCAAAGGCGTGCTGAAAGCCACGGCATCGATCCGTTCGATTGCATCGGTGGTGAATGTTGAGGCCACGTCATATGATGTGTTGGTTGACCACACCGAGGTTGGCACTGGCTGGGCGTCGGAAACGGGCACTTTGACCGAAACTGCATCTCCGCAGATTGATCGCATTACCATTCCTTTGCACGAACTTTCGGCCCTGCCAAAGGCATCTCAGCGTTTGCTGGATGACAGTGCCTTTGATATTGAGGGTTGGTTGGCAGAGCGCATTGCCGACAAGTTTGCCCGTGCCGAGGCTGCGGCCTTTGTGAATGGCGATGGTTTGGACAAGCCCACAGGCTTTTTGACCCACTCTGCCGTGGATAATGACAGCTGGAGCTGGGGTAACCTGGGTTATATCGCGACGGGTGCAGATGGTGCGTTTGACGGTGCGGATGCAATCATCGACGTGATCTATGCGCTGGATGCTGAATATCGGGCGAATGCGAATTTTGTGATGAATTCGAAAACCGCAGGCGTGGTGCGCAAGTTGAAAGATGCGGACGGTCGTTTCCTGTGGTCTGATGGTCTGGCGGCGGGTGAGCCTGCACGTCTTATGGGCTATCCGGTGCTGATCGCCGAAGATATGCCTGATATTGCATCGGGTGCTGACGCGATTGCCTTTGGTGATTTCAGCCATGGCTACACTGTTGCGGAACGTCCTGATCTGCGTGTCCTGCGTGATCCGTTCAGCGCGAAACCTCATGTTCTGTTTTATGCGACCAAGCGCGTGGGTGGTGACGTGAGCGATTTTGCCGCGATCAAGCTGCTGCGTTTCTCAATCTCTTAATTGGGATTGAGATGGTGAGGGGTGGTTTCTGACCAGCCCCCACCGGGCGCGCGCCGTGCTTATTGCGTTGTCTGGCTGCTCCCCTCCTATCGAGCGACGCATGCGGCGCGCGTCTTATCGGGAGGGGGAAAATTTCGGAGTTTTTCCATGATGTTAGTCGAAGAGACCACAGTGCCTGTCGCGGCCCTTCCGGTCGTAGAATTCAAAGCTCATTTGCGGCTGGGCAGCGGATTTGCCGATGAAAGCCTTCAGGACAGCGTTCTGGAAAGCTTTTTACGGGCGGCAATGGCAGCAATTGAAGCTCGCACTGGTAAAGTGTTGATCGCGCGTAGCTATTCCTGGACATTGACGCGTTGGAGCGAGACGAGTGGGCAGGTGTTTCCCGTTAGCCCAGTGCGCAACATTACCGACCTGCGTCTGGTGGATCGGTTGGGCGATGAGGCCATTGTCACCCCCAGCTCATATCGTTTGGTGCGGGACATGCAACGTCCGCAAGTGCGATCCAATGGCAGTTGTTTGCCGCAGATCCCAACAGAGGGGCAAGTTGTTATCGCGTTTGAAGCGGGCTTTGGCGCGGGCTGGGGGGATGTGCCTGTGGATTTGCAGCAAGCGGTGATGTTGCTTGCGGCGCATTACTATGAATTTCGCAATGACACCTCGCTTAAGGGCGGATGCATGCCGTTTGGTGTGGTCAGCCTAATTGAACGGTATCGCCCGATCCGCATTTCCATGGGAGGCGGGCAATGAACGATGTGCATCTGAATCGCCGGCTGGAACTGGAAGATCCACAGCGTACTTCTGATGGTGCTGGGGGGTTTAATGAGACGTGGGTGACGCTGGGCGAGGTTTGGGCACAGGTTGAAGCGCGGACGGGTCGTGAGCGTGCTGGTGAAGACCTGAGCATATCCACTGTTGGGTATCGCATCACTGTACGCGGTGCACCATTTGGCGCGTCCTCCCGGCCCAAGCCGGATCAGCGTTTTCGCGAGGGTATTCGTTTGTTTCGTATTCAGGCCGTAGCGGAACGTGATCCTGCTGGGCGCTATCTGACCTGCTTTGCAATAGAGGAGACCGTCGTATGAGTTATGGGGTTTCTATGGCGCTTCAGACTGCGCTCTATCAGCATTTGGTGGCGGATGTAGCGTTGAATGGTCTGATCGGAACATCGGTTTTTGACGAAGTGCCTTCGGGGATTGCGCCGTCAACCTATGTCACGTTGGGGCCAGAGGTTGCGATTGATCGGTCTGATAAGACCGGCCATGGGGCAGAGCATCGGTTTGTTATTTCCATCATTACGGAAGTGGCTGGATTTGGCGCGGCGAAGGCGGTGGCCGTTGCGGTTAGCGATGCCTTGCATAATCAAAATTTGACGCTTTCACGAGGGCACCTTGTCTCGATGCAATTCGATCGAGCCAACGCCATACGGGAAGATGCCGCAAATCTGCGCAGAATCGACATGCGGTTCCGCGCACGTATCGACGACAATTGAATTTCCTAACATCGGAGTACTGAAAAATGGCTGCACAGAATGGTAAGGATCTGTTGATCAAAGTGGATTTGACTGGCGATGGCCAGTTTCAAACCGTCGCAGGCCTGCGGGCCACACGAGTGAGTTTTAACGCCGAGAGTGTGGATGTCACGAGCCTTGAGAGTCAGGGCGGCTGGCGTGAGCTGTTGGCAGGTGCGGGGGTGAAAACCGCTGCGATTTCTGGATCTGGTATTTTTAAGGATGCCGACACAGATGAGCGTGCGCGCCAGATTTTCTTTGATGGTGAAACGCCAGATTTCCAGGTGATTATTCCTGATTTTGGGATTGTGGAGGGTGCGTTTCAAGTGACGTCCATCGAATACGCGGGCAACCACAATGGTGAGGCGACCTATGAGTTGGCGTTGGCGTCGGCTGGGGCCCTGACCTTTACGGCGGCGTAAGATGGCGAACCCTTGGACAGGCGAGGTGGCTCTGACGCTGGATGGTGAAGAGCATGTGCTTAAGCTCACCTTAGGCGCACTTGCCGAGTTAGAAGACAGTTTGGAAAGCTCAACATTGGTCGAGCTGGTGCAACGCTTTGAAGGTGGGGCGTTTTCCAGCCGGGATGTTCTTGCGTTGATTGTTGCGGGATTGCGTGGCGGTGGGTGGAGAGGCACGACAGGGTCGTTGATTTCCACAGAGATTGAAGGTGGGCCAATGGAAGCCGCGCGGGTGGCTGCACAGCTTTTGGCACGCGCCTTTGGTCCACCGGGTGCCACAGCACCATGAGCTGTTTTGACTGGTCAACATTGATGCAGGCGGGGTTGCGAGGATTGCGCCTGCATCCACGGGATTTCTGGGCGCTGACGCCGGCAGAACTGATGGTGATGCTGGGGTCAGAAAACGGGGCGACCCCTTTGTCGCGTACCGGTCTGGATGAACTTTTGAAAGCCTATCCCGATCACATCGGAGGGAAACAGGATGACGGAAATTGACGGGTTTAACGACCTTAACAGCCAAGTTGACGCTTTGGAGGCAAGCCTTGGGCAGGCCACGAACATGGCAACAGTATTCCAAAGTGAACTGGATCGCATGCGGTCAGCTCTTGGGGCGACAGGGCAGGATTTGCGCACGCTTGAACGCGGTCTGAGTTCTGGGCTGAGCCGCGCCTTTAATGGGCTGGTGTTTGATGGGCTTAGTCTTTCGAGCGCGCTTGAGCAAGTGGCGCAAAGCATGATCAGGGCGACCTATAACGCAGCACTTAAACCCGTAACGGACCACTTTGGTGGGCTGATTGCACAGGGCATTGGTGGCGTGGTTCAAAACATTCTGCCGTTTGAAAATGGCGGCAGCTTTACGCAGGGACGGGTGATGCCGTTTGCCTCGGGTGGAATTGTCGGAGGACCGACGATGTTTCCGATGCGAGGTGGCATGGGGTTGATGGGGGAAGCAGGCCCTGAGGCCATTATGCCGCTGGCACGTGGTCCTGACGGCAAGTTGGGGGTGCGGGGCGGGGGCGGTGCACCGGTTAATATTGTGATGAATATTTCAACACCTGACGTCAGCGGTTTTCAAAGATCTCAAAGTCAGATCGCGGCACAGATGAGCCGTGCCATTGGGCGCGGGCAACGTAACAGGTAATTGGGGAGCAGACCGATGGGTTTTCATGAAATACGATTTCCGGCCAATCTGAGTTTTGGATCTGTAGGCGGGCCGGAGCGACGCACCGATGTCGTCACGCTGGCCAATGGGTTCGAAGAGCGCAACACGCCCTGGGCGCATTCGCGTAGGCGCTATGATGCGGGTGTGGGAATGCGATCATTGGATGATGTCGAGACATTGATCGGCTTTTTTGAGACGCGCCGCGGGCAGCTTTACGGGTTTCGTTGGAAAGACTGGTCGGATTTCAAATCTGGTCTGGCCTCTGCAGATGTCAATTATCGAGACCAAGTGATCGGGGTCGGGGATGGGCAGCGCACGGAATTTACGCTGAAGAAAACCTATCGTTCTGGTGAACATACCTATGAGCGCCCAATCGTAAAAGCGGTTCTCGGAACAATACGCGCAGGTGTAGAGGACGAAGAGTTACTTGAGGGGGTCGATTATGATGTGGACCCAAACAGTGGTACGATCCTCTTTGCGCAGGCACCGGATTTGAATCGGCAGGTAACAGCGGGATTTGAATTTGATGTTCCGGTGCGTTTTGACACAGATCGTATTCAAACCAGCGTTGCCAGTTTTCAAGCAGGAGACGTGCCCAATGTACCTGTTGTGGAGGTGCGTGTCTGATGACGATTTCACAAGAATTTCAGGCGCATTTGGATCAAGGGCTTACGACACTTGCGCGGGCATGGGCGGTTCAGCGCCCGGATGGACAGGTGTTTGGCTTTACCGACCATGATCTGGATTTGACCTTTGAGGATGTCGTGTTCAAGGCGGACACTGGATTGTCTGCATCTGCACTTGAGCAAAGTACAGGGTTGTCAGTGGACAACACCGAGGCCTTTGGTGCGTTAAGTGACATTGCCATTTCAGAGATCGACATTGAGGCCGGCCGGTTTGATGGGGCTGAAGTCACCGCGTGGTTGGTGAATTGGGCGGATGTGTCTCAACGCACCAAACTGTTTTTGGGCACGATTGGTGAAATGAGGCGCGTGGGTGGCGCATTTCACGCAGAGCTGCGCGGGTTAAGTGAAGCGCTTCAGAAGCCGCAAGGACGTGTGTATCAAAAGCCTTGTACGGCGGTTCTTGGGGATCGCAAATGTGGCTTTGATCTGGATGCGGATGGATATTCCGCTGAACTGGACGCTGAAATAATTGAGCAAGGGCGGGTGTTTCGCTGGGCTAAAATTCAAGGGTTCGAAGAAGGTTGGTTTGCGCGTGGCCATCTGAGGGTGCTCTCAGGTGCAGCCAAAGGGCTGGATGGCGTTGTCAAACGGGATCGCTTTGTAGATGGGACCCGGGTGATTGAATTGTGGGAGCCGATCCGCCTTGAGATCAAAACAGGAGACATACTGCGATTGGATGCGGGGTGTGACAAGCGATTTGAAACGTGTCGCCTGAAATTTGCCAATTTTCTGAACTTTCAGGGTTTTCCCGATATTCCCGGAGAAGATTGGCTGACGGCCTATCCTAGTGATGGTGGGGTGTTTGATGGTGGGAGTTTGCGATCATGAGCACGTCTGAGCAGGCGGTAGAAATTGCACGCACATGGATCGGCACACCTTATCGACATCAGGCGGCGTGTCTTGGGGCGGGGACGGATTGTCTTGGTCTTTTGCGGGGCGTGTGGCGCACGCTTTTTGGCGCTGAGCCGGAGGCTGTTCCTGCTTATAGTATGGACTGGTCTGAACCGCAGGGAGAAGAAGCTCTGTGGCGGGCTGCTAAGAGGCATCTGATAGAGAAAGCGCTGACAGATGACGCCCCGGGAGATGTTTTGTTGTTTCGCATGCGTGGTGGGGCAGTGGCCAAACATCTGGGGATAGCTGCCAACATCGGTGCAGATGCAAGTTTTATTCATGCCTATTCACGGCATTCGGTGGTTGAAAGCCCGCTGAGTGACCCTTGGCGTCGCAGAATTGTGGCGCGGTTTTCGTTTCCTGAGGAGGTGACCTGATGGCAACTGTTATTTTATCGGCGGCCGGTGCGGCTATTGGCGGAACAATTGGGGGAACTGTTGCCGGATTGTCATCTGTTGCAATAGGACGTTTGGTTGGGGCGACCATTGGGCGATCGATAGATCAACGCCTTATGGGGGCTGGTTCCGATGTGGTGGAAACCGGGCGTGTTGATCGGTTTCGTATTATGGGGGCAAGCGAAGGCACATCCATTACGTCGCTTTTTGGTGCGATGCGCATGGCTGGGAATGTGATCTGGGCGACGCGTTTTGAGGAACATGTCAAGACGTCTGGTGGTGGCAAAGGTGGGCCACCTAAGCCCAAGACACGCGAGTTCAGCTATACCGTATCCTTGGCTGTTGCACTTTGTGAGGGTGAGATTTCACGTGTGGGGCGCGTGTGGGCGGATGGTCAGGAAATCACCACAAGTGACTTGAACATGCGTGTCTATAAGGGCACGCAGGATCAGCTACCTGACCCCAAGATCGAGGCTGTAGAGGGGGCGGGAACTGTACCTGCGTATCGCGGCACGGCTTATGTCGTGATTGAGGATCTGGAGCTTGGTACTTTTGGTAATCGTATTCCCCAGTTTACCTTTGAAGTCAGCAGTTTGCAGCCCGAGACTTTGCCAAATGCTGAGCATGATGTGCCGCATGCGGTTCAGGGTGTGGCACTTGTGCCGGGTACGGGGGAATACGCGCTTGCAACTGAGCCTGTGTATTACAAGAACGATCCCGGGAAAGCGTGGCCTGCGAATTTGAATGCACCTTCGGGGGATACGGATTTCAACACATCGTTTGCCCGACTTGAAGACGAATTGCCCAATTGTAATTCGGTGTCTTTGGTCGTGAGCTGGTTTGGCAATGATCTAAGGTGTGGTGATTGCGAATTGCGTCCGAAGGTGGAAAGCCAGGAATTTGACGGCGATATGCCTTGGATGGTTGCGGGTGTTTCCAGAAACGCTGCGATGGAGGTGCCCCAAGATGAAGAGGGGCGATCAGTCTATGGCGGGACGGCGGCAGATGCGTCGGTGGTCCAATCCATTCAGGCGATGAACGCGGCGGGAAAACATGTGATGTTTTACCCCTTTATCCTGATGGAGCAGCTTGAGGGGAATGGCCTTCCTGATCCATGGAGCGACAGCTGGCACCAGCCCAAACTGCCCTGGCGGGGACGCATCACTGTGTCGATTGCGCCGGAACGGGAGGGAAGCCCAGATGGCACAAGTGCGGCAGATGCAGAGGTCAATGCATTTTTCGGAAGCGCATCTGCATCTGATTTTTCGGTTTTGGGCACCAAGGTTACATATAGTGGCCCTGATGAATGGGGATACCGTCGTTTCGTTTTGCATTATGCCGCGCTGTGTAAAGCCGCAGGAGGTGTATCTGCCTTTTGCATCGGATCAGAGATGCGTGGGCTGACACGAGTGCGTGGCGCAGACGGGTCGTTTGTTACCGTAGCGCAGATGATGTCGCTCACTGAAGAGCTGCGCGCGATTCTGGGGGCAGATGTCAAAATCGGCTATGCAGCGGATTGGAGTGAATATTTTGGGTATCATCCGCAAGATGGCAGCGGGGATGTCTATTTCAATCTAGATAGCCTGTGGGGGCATTCTGACATAGATTTTGTCGGCATCGACAACTATATGCCGCTGTCTGATTGGCGCGAAGGCGATGATCATGCGGATGCTGCGTGGGAGTCGATCTATAACCTTGATTATCTAAAAGGGAATGTTGCAGGGGGAGAGGGCTATGATTGGTTCTATCATTCTCAAGAAGCGGAAGCCGCGCAAATTCGCAGTGACATTTCAGATGGCGCTTATGAAGAGCCATGGGTGTATCGGTACAAGGATATCCTGAACTGGTGGCGAAACGATCATCATGATCGTGTTGGCGGTGTACGTGATGAAGACGAGACTGATTGGGTGCCGCAATCCAAACCGATTTGGTTTACGGAATTGGGCTGTGCCGCAATTGATAAGGGTACGAACCAGCCCAACAAATTTCTTGATGCTAAATCGTCAGAATCGAGCCTGCCAAAATATTCAACCGGGCAACGTGATGATTTCATTCAACGTCAGTATTTACGGGCGATGTATGAGTATTGGGGGGCTACAGAGAACAATCCTACCTCGGTGGAATATGATGGTCCGATGGTCGATATGTCTCGCGCACATGTTTGGGCGTGGGATGTACGGCCTTTTCCACAGTTTCCCAATAATCGTGAACTTTGGAGCGATGGGGAAAACTATGCCAGAGGACATTGGGTCAATGGTCGAGCAACAGCGCGCACACTGGCATCTGTCGTAGCTGAAGTATGTGAGCGAGCGGGCGTGTTGTCGTATGATGTCTCAGGGCTTTATGGGATTGTACGGGGTTATAGCATTCCAGATGTCACCCATGGTCGATCCATCTTGCAGCCTTTGATGTTGCACTATGGCTTTGACGCGCTGGAACGGGACGGCACGCTGATTTTCGCAATGCGTGATGGTAAACCAGCGCAGCCTGTTGATCTTGAACACCTTGCCATTTCAGATGAAATGGACGGAACTCTCGAAAAAACCCGAGTGTCTGATGCGGACATGGTCGGGCGTGTACGGGTGAGCTTTGTCTCAGCAGATGGTGAGTTTGAGGTGATGTCAGAAGAAGCCATTTTGCCCGATGAGGCAACGCATGCTGTTTCTGTGCATGAATTGCCTTTGGCGTTAACACGTTCAGAGGCGCGTCAAACCGCTGAGAGGTGGTTGTCAGAGTCGCGCGTGTCACGAGAGGGCGTGCGGTTGGCTTTGCCACCTTCGGCGCTGGGCGTGGGGGCGGGAGATATTGTGGAACTGCCGTCAGGGGATGGCGTTGAAACCGGATTGTACCGCGTTGATCAGGTGACACAGGGAACGTTGCAACTTCTGGATGCTGTAAGAGTTGAGCCGACGGTCTATGAAAAACCAGGGTTTGAGGATGAGACAGGAAGTTTCAAAGCCTTTGCCCCACCCACGCCGGTCTTTCCACTGTTCATGGATTTGCCTTTACTGACAGGTGAAGAAGTTCCCCATGCACCCCATATTGCTGTGACGGCAGATCCATGGCCAGGCACGGTGGCTGTGTTTGATGCGGCTACGGACGCAGATTACAAGTTGAACCAATTGATCGCGCAAAGATCGGTGATTGGAACGACAGAGACAGTGCTTTCCAAAGCCTCTGCTGGATTGGTGGATATGGGGGATGCACTTCAGGTAAAGTTGATTTCAGGCGAATTGGAGGCAACCTCATGGGAAGGGGTGCTTGCTGGCCGCAATTTGGCAGCCATTGGCGATGGTACGTCTGGGAATTGGGAGTTGATCCAGTTTCAAAATGCTGAACTGGTGGCTCCGGATACGTATCGCATCAGCACTCGATTGCGCGGACAATTGGGCAGTGATACCTTGGTGCCGGATGCATGGCCCGTCGGGAGTTTTTTCGTACTGCTCAATGGTGCTCAGGCTCAACTAGATCTCAACAGTGCTGCGCGCAATGTGGCCCGTCATTACCGTATTGGCACCGCGCGACGAGGGTATGATGATCCATCCTATACACATAAGATTGAGGCGTTTGAAGGGATCGGGTTGAAGCCATACGCGCCTGTGCACGTGAAAGTATCGGGTGAGGTGGGCCAAGACCGTTCATTCCAATGGATCAGGCGTACGCGCATAGATGGGGATAGCTGGGATTTGCCCGAAGTCCCCATCGGTGAAGAAAGTGAAACCTATATCGTTCGGGTGTTGGATGGGCAGAATGTTATTCGCGAACAGATGCTTGTGTTGCCAGAGTGGGCATATTCCGCGTCGGCGCAAGCCAATGATGGGGTGTCAGGACAATCTTTGACCTTCAGCGTGGCCCAGATTTCAGCGCGCTTTGGGCAGGGGGCCATGGCTACATTGGGGTTTGACACATGAAGTCGATTTTGCATGGAGACATCGTTGCAGCCGCGCGGGTTCTTCGTGCAATACCGAACGATTTGCGGCGGCGCATATGTCGCCGCATGTTTGAAGAGGCCGATGTCGCGCATGATCACGTGCTGGCATCAGGACGGATTCACCAACGCTATGGGGATGGTTCTTTGATGGCGGTGGCCCATAAACGCGAAATGGTGGCAGAACCAAGCCTGCATGATATTGATTATTGCAGCTGCCTTGAATTGGTTCTGCACGAGGTCATTCGTTGGAAAACCTTTGCAGTCACAAATTAATGCCTGCTCTCATGCAGTGCACAAGCATTTAAATTGCGCACGCTGAGCAGAAATTTCAATCAGAGCGTTGCTGTTTGATCCTCTAGCAACTTACCCCAAGTGAATATTTCGAATGTGCGGTATTCAGGGAAATAGAAGGGATCGTTGGCAACTAAATTTTCAACTTGATCCCTTGTTTCCAACTCCACGATCCATAACGCGCCACAGAAGGCTTGATCGGCTTCTGGTTTCAGTCCACCACCGATCAGCAACTCGGGGTGTGCTTTGGCATATGCCACATGAGCGTTACGCAACTCCCCACACGCCCTAACACCGAGCATTTCTGGCGCGTCTTTGAAAATCACGGCCCAACGCATTGCAAAGCCTCCTTGGGTTCATAAAGACCGTAGGCCACGCCTCTTCTAGCTCGTAGGGCCAAAGATATCGCATGCTTAGGCCAGCCTGGCCGTGCAGTTGGGTTTATGAAATAGCTCCCTTACGGTGCGACTGTATTGTTTTTGCCGCCATGAATGCGATTTAACCTTTAAGGCAATCCAAACATTTTAAGGCTGCTGGATCTAATTTCAGACGTTGTTCTTCAATATCGCTCCCACACTCCTGACAATATCCAAACTCGTTTTCAGACAAACGCTGTAAGGCCGCATACAGACGCGTTTTCTCGGCGTTTCGCCGTGCTTGGGTGGCTTTTGCCATTGCTTGGGATTGTAATGCGTCCATTCGACTGAGACGACCTACGGATTGTTGATCCAGTTGAACAACCGATTGGGCTTCTTTGCCAAGGGCATCTTCTTGTTCCAGCTCACAAAGGCGATTGCGGATCAGTTTACCGTAATATACGCAATCGGCATCATTCACGATTTTTATTCCCTATATCACGGGTTTGAATTTGTTCTGGGATAACTATGTTGTATAGTTCTGGGTAATAGAGGAGCCCTAATTATGGCCAAGAGACACCCTCAGGTATCAGAAATTGACCCGGTTTGGGAACAAATCAAGCGTGAAGCAGAACAAGCGGTTCAAGATGAACCATTGCTTGGTGGCTTGGTGCATTCAAGCTTTCTGCATCACAAAAGCATCGAACAAGCGCTGGGCTATCGCATTTCACTGAAGCTTGCGTCTGGTGAGATGTCCGAACAGTTGCTTCGTGAAATTTGTGACAAGGCTTATGCTGCAGACGAAGGTCTCGCGATGGCAGCGCGTGCGGATTTGTCGGCGGTTTATGATCGTGATCCAGCGTGTCATCGACTGATGCAACCCATGCTGTTTTTCAAAGGGTTTCAAGCCATTCAGTGTTACCGTGTGGGCCATTGGCTGTGGCGTCAGGGGCGCACGGATATGGCGTATTTCTTTCAGATGCGCTCTTCCGAGGTGTTTGGCATCGATATTCACCCGGCTGCGCGTATCGGTCAGGGCATCATGATCGACCACGCCCATTCCATCGTGATTGGTGAAACGGCTGTGGTGGGCGACAATGTGTCCATGCTGCATTCGGTCACACTTGGCGGTACTGGCAAAGAAGAAGAGGACCGTCATCCCAAAATTGGTAATGGTGTTCTGATCGGGGCAGGGGCCAAAGTTCTGGGCAATATCAAGGTTGGCAATTGCAGCCGGATCGCCGCAGGCTCTGTTGTTCTGGAAGAGGTGCCGCCGTGCAAAACCGTGGCAGGTATACCGGCCCGTATCGTGGGCGAAGCAGGCTGTGCACAGCCGTCGATCTCTATGGATCACATGCTGGGCAAAGATCACTGACGTTCTGCATCAGGCGATTTGCAAAATCTTCGCAAATCGCCTATATACCCAGAGATAGAAAGGAAACCGTGATGAGCCTGCGTCAAGCTATTCAACGCTATAAATTCAACGCTGCATTGACCGGCATCTCTTTTGTCGGGCTTGTGATCCTTGTGCAGGCCGCAGTTTTTGGTTGATCAAAGCGTGTTTCTGCGGTTTCCCAGATCAATCAGCAACCCTACGACCATCCCCAAATAACCATATCCGATCAAGGCTTCGATCCCTGCAACTGCGCGCATGCGCGGCACTGGTTGAAAATCTCCATATCCAAGCGTCGTAAATGTAACGGTTGAGTAGTAAAGATTGCTGCTTAAAGTCTGGTCCACATACAGGCCGGATGTTGTTATTCCCTGAACAGAAGTCCAATTGGTGGTATGAGACATACCAAGCGGTGTCATGAACCGAAGATCGTCTGCGGAAACGGCAAGGCTATGGGGGCAGATCGGTGCCGTACACAAGAGTCCCTCAGATTGATGTAGGAATGCAAAAAACAGGATAAGCGCAAATCCTGAAATGCAGATGGCAGTCCAGACAATGTGATCATGAACCGAGTCATTGAAATGTGACCGAAAGATTGAGAAAAGTGCTACGCAAATCAACCCGATCCCAATGTAAATAGAGGGAAGGGTAAGTATTTGGTTTGAAAGTATGTTTTATCCACCCAGCCACGCGGAAAGTGCGGCCAGGCAAAGAAAACTGGTTGGCAGAATACAATTGACCAATGTTGGCCAAAAGTAATGTTTACTCATCAGGCAAGCATACCCATCGGATTTTCCAGATTGTCCACAATGGCTTGCAACAATTCAGCGCCAAGTGCGCCGTCGATCACCCGGTGATCCACTGAGAGCGTTACGGACATGACGGTCGCAACATCCAAATCCCCATCCGCGTTTACAACGGGTTTTTTGACGCCCGCGCCAACGGCCAGAATGGCCCCATGGGGGGGATTGATCACAGCGTCAAAATTGTCGATGCCAAACATCCCCAAATTTGAAATGGCAAAGCTGCCGCCCTGATATTCATGAGGGGCAAGTTTGCGATCACGTGCACGTCCTGCGAGATCCTTCATTTGTGCTGAAAGAGTTGAAAGTGATTTACTTTCAGCGTCTTGCAGGACCGGCGTAAACAGACCGCCTTCGATGGCCACAGCGACGGCCACATCACTTGCTTTCATTTGCAAGACACGATCGCCAGCCCAAACTGCATTGGCAGCAGGGACAGATTGCAGAGCCAATGCGCAGGCCTTGATGATGAAATCATTGACCGACAGTTTCACGCCGCGCGCTTCCAGTTGTTTGTTGATCTGACTGCGAAAGGACAATAACGCATCCAGCTTGATGTCGCGCCGCAGATAGAAATGCGGGATGCTTTGTTTGGCTTCTGTCAGGCGGGCGGCAATGGTTTTGCGCATACCATTCAGAGCGATCTCTTCATATTCACGCCCCTCATACATACGAATGACAGCGTCGCTGGTTGGGCCAGAAGCAAGAGCAGCAGGAGACGCTGATACAGCTGGTTGAGCGGAAGGTGTCGCCTGTGGGGCAACTGCTGGTGTGCCTTCAACATCCGCCTTGACGATCCGCCCACGCGGGCCAGAGCCTTGAACGTTTGCCAGATCAATCCCTTTGTCCGCCGCAATGCGGCGCGCAAGAGGAGAGGCAAAGACGCGGGTGCCGTCATTGGAGACTGAGCTTTGCAACTTTGGTGATAGGTTATTTGGAGATGTTGCTTTGACAGCACTTACAGGGGCCTCAACCAATGTAGGTGCCGCCGTTGAGGGCGCCACTGTCGCACCGGCCTCTTCGCCATCCTCCAGCAGAACGGCGATAGGGGCGTTTACTTTCACACCTTCGCTGCCCTCGGCAATCAGAATTGACCCGATGACGCCTTCGTCCACCGCTTCAAATTCCATTGTTGCCTTGTCGGTTTCAATCTCGGCGATGATGTCGCCTGATTTCACCTCATCGCCTTCTTTCACCAACCATTTTGCAAGCGTGCCTTCTTCCATCGTTGGCGACAGGGCGGGCATCAGAATTTCAATAGCCATAGTCGTGTCTCCTTAACGATAGGTCACTTGCTTGACTGCCGTCACCACTTCGTCTGTGGTGATAAGCGCAAGCTTTTCAAGGTTGGCGGCATAGGGCATGGGCACATCCTTGCCTGCGCAGTTGATCACTGGCGCATCCAGGTAATCAAAGGCGCGCTCCATGATGGTGGCGCTTAGATGGTTGCCAATGGAGCCAACGGGGAAACCTTCTTCGACTGTTACACAGCGGTTGGTCTTCATTACTGAGGCCAACACTGTATCATAATCAATCGGACGCAGGGTGCGCAGATCAATCACTTCAGCGCTAATGCCTTCTTCGGCCAGTCGATCCGCTGCTTCCAAGGCATAGGTCATGCCGATGCCAAAGCTGACGATGGTCACATCGCTGCCTTCGCGCCAGATGCGGGCTTTGCCGAAAGGCACAGTGAAATCATCCATTACGGGCACTTCAAATGAGCGGCCATATAGGATCTCGTTTTCAAGGAAGATCACCGGATTGGGATCACGGATCGCTGTTTTCAGCAGGCCTTTGGCATCACTTGCTGAATATGGCATCACCACCTTAAGGCCGGGGATCTGCGCATACCACGCGGCATAGTCATGCGAGTGCTGCGCACCCACGCGCGCTGCGGCCCCGTTGGGGCCACGAAATACCATAGGCGCGCCCATCTGGCCGCCAGACATATACAGCGTCTTGGCAGCAGAGTTAATAATGTGATCAATGGCTTGCATGGCAAAGTTAAAGGTCATGAACTCGACGATTGGGCGTAATCCACCAAAGGATGCACCCACCGCGATCCCCGCAAACCCATGCTCGGTGATCGGGGTGTCAATCACGCGTTTTGCGCCAAATTCGTCCAACAAGCCCTGACTGATTTTATAGGCCCCTTGGTATTCAGCAACCTCTTCACCCATCAGGAACACATCGTCACTGCCGCGCATTTCTTCGGCCATGGCATCACGAATGGCCTCGCGGACGGTTTGCTGTTTTACCTCTGTGCCCTCGGGCCAGTCTGGTTCGACATTGGCGACAGGGGCAGGTGTTGTTGTAGGCGTCGCAGCCACAGGCGCTGACGCTGCGACCGGCGCAGGTGCCGCCGCCGCAGGAGAGGACGCCACCGCCGCGCCGGCCTCTTCGCCATCTTCCAACAGGGTGGCAATGGCGGTGTTGACCTTTACACCTTCGCTGCCCTCGGCAATCAGAATTGACCCGATGACGCCTTCGTCCACCGCTTCAAATTCCATCGTTGCCTTGTCGGTTTCAATCTCGGCGATGATGTCACCAGAGGACACGCTGTCCCCCTCTTTCACCAACCATTTTGCCAATGTGCCCTCTTCCATCGTGGGCGACAGGGCGGGCATCAGAATTTCAATAGCCATGTGTTAAACCTCCGCCGCAGGGTGCGCATCTGCATAAATATCTGTCCAAAGCTCTTCCAACGCCGGTTCAGGGCTGGTTTTAGCGAACTCGGCGCTTTCGTTGACGATGGCCTTGATCTCTTTGTCGATGGCCTTCAGGTCGTCCTCGCTGGCATGTTTGCCGGTCAGCAGCATTTCACGCACGCGCTCAATCGGGTCGCGTTCTTCGCGCACGCGCTGCACTTCTTCGCGTGTGCGGTATTTCGCCGGGTCAGACATGGAATGGCCGCGATAGCGATAGGTTTTGACCTCAAGGATATACGGACCCTTGCCAGACCGGCAGTGCATCACCGCCTTATCGCCTGCTTCTTTCACTGCAAGTACATCCATGCCATCCACGGTTTCGCCGGGAATACCAAAGGCTGCGCCGCGGGTGTAAATATCGGGCGATGAGGTCGAGCGTTTCTGCGAAGTACCCATGGCGTATTGGTTGTTCTCAATCACAAAGATCACTGGCAAATCCCACAGGGCCGCCATGTTGAACGTTTCATAAACCTGACCTTGGTTCGCTGCGCCATCGCCGAAATAGGTAAAGGTTACGCGCCCGTTACCTTTGTATTTATCGGCAAAGGCCAGACCAGCGCCCAAAGGCACCTGTGCACCGACGATGCCGTGACCACCATAGAAATGTTTCTCCTTAGAGAACATATGCATAGAGCCGCCTTTGCCCTTGGAATAGCCACCCTCACGTCCGGTCAATTCTGCCATAACGCCGTTGGCTTCCATGCCGCAGGCCAACATATGCCCGTGATCACGATAGGAGGTGATACGCTTATCACCTTCCTCTGCCGCAGCTTCAAGTCCGACCACAACGGCCTCTTGTCCGATATAAAGGTGACAAAACCCCCCAATCAGACCCATGCCATAAAGTTGGCCGGCCTTTTCCTCAAATCGGCGGATCAACAGCATCTCGCGGTAGTACTTAGTAAGCGTCTCACCGCTCACATTTGGCTTCTTCGCGGCTTTCTTTGCAGCCATGGGGCACATCCCTCCCGATTTGGTTTAGCCTTAAACTAAATTCTAGCGCAGGAATTCGTTGGTTGCGAGAAGAAAATTTGCCACAGATGGGCACCATGGATCAAGCACTGGATTATCCAAGTAAATCAATGATGTTTGCGCATGACGATTTTGTCATTGCTTGGAGACAATATAGTTTTCTCTATCGAATTTGGGGAATGACAACACCTTGCACAGCAACATAGCGCCTGTTGCATGCATCATGCGTACAGATTGTTTGAATTTGGAAACGCCTTGAGAGCGTGAGTGAAATGCTGTTAGCGAATGACGATTTCGTCAGAGCGGATCATGCCCAGAACATCGCGGGCCTGTTGGTCCAGCAAATCCAGATCCAGATATTCATCAGACAAGCGCTTGGTCAGGTTTTCCATGCGATCCCGTTCGACTTTCATGGCGTTCAGTTCCGCCTGCAAAATGCGAGATTCCGCTTCGACTTCGGCCCGACGAAACAACCCGTAGTCTCCTTGCACAGCAGCAAAAGTGAAATAGATTCCAAGACTGAATGCGATCCCAAAAAACAGGATCACGCCAATGGCGGGACGGGATTTTCTGACACTCATGCTTTGCCTCATTTGCGGGATCTTTTCGACCCTCTGGGCAGAATATGCCACACTCAGGGCGATCTGTGAATCCCCTAAACGCCTGCAAACTACGTTTTTTCCGCCCTGATCAGGCACTTGTGACGCAATGCTGCATTGGCTTGGCACCCGTGGTGACCTATCTTCATGACAGGAGGGCCTGCCATGGAACCACCAGCGCCGCGTTCCGAACTGATCACCCATAAGGTTGAAAACCAACCCAACCCCAGAGGTGCGCGCGATTTATGGCATGAGGATCAGCCTTTGCGCGACAATGCTTTGGCGCAGGGTGCCGATAAGGTAAACCTTTCGTTGGCGGGACAGAGTTATGGCTGCGCGTCGCTGCAACAAGCGGCCCATGATGCACGCCGAGATGTGCCGCGCTTGTCGATGTTTGATCGCACAGGGCGTCGGTTGGATGAGGTGCTGTTTCATCCGGGGTATCATCAAATTATGTCGACCGCGACCTCGCTGGGCTACGTGCAGTCGGCTTGGCAAGAAGGGGGCAGTCATGTCACCCACGCCGCCCATGTCTATATGCTTAGTCAGCTTGAACCGGGTCTCTGTTGTCCGCTGACCATGAGTTATGCCGCCGTACCTGTGTTGCGTGCTCACCCCGACATTGGCACGCAATGGATGCCTAAGCTGCTGAGCGCCAAATATGATCCGACGATCCGGTCAGTTGGCGCAAAAACCGGTGCAACGCTTGGCATGGCCATGACCGAGAAACAGGGCGGGAGCGATGTGCGTGCCAATACCACGCATGCGGTGCAAGAGGGGGATCACTATCGCCTGACCGGGCACAAATGGTTTTGCTCTGCACCGATGTCAGATGGGTTTCTGACGCTGGCCCAAGCGAAAAGTGGGCTGACCTGTTTTTTGGTGCCGCGTTGGTTGGATGCAGGGCGCAACAGCATTAATATTCAACGGCTCAAGGACAAGATGGGCAATCGCGCCAACGCCAGTGCCGAAATTGAATATCATGACGCTCTTGCCTATCGTCTCGGAGAGGAGGGGGCGGGTGTGCGCACCATTATCGAAATGGTGCATCACACGCGGCTGGATACGGCGATGGCACCGGCAGGACTGATGCGCGCGGCATTGAACGAGGCGCATTGGTGGGTCAGTCACCGCACCGCTTTTCAACGTAAGTTGATTGACCAGCCCCTGATGCGCACAGTTCTGGCGGATATGGCACTGGATGTCGAAGGCGCGCTGTCGCTTGCCATGATGGTGGCAGGCGCATTTGATAGCACCGATGAAAGTGCGCGCGCCTTTGCCCGTGTGGGGGTTGCGCTTGCGAAGTTCATCAATAACAAACGTTGCGTGCCCCTGATTGCCGAGGCGATGGAGGTGCTGGGCGGCATGGGGTATGTCGAAGACACCCCCATGCCGATGCTGTACCGCGAGGCCCCTCTGAATGGTATTTGGGAAGGCTCGGGCAATGTGATTTGCCTGGATATCCTGCGCAGTCTTGCGCGTGAGCCACTGGCTGCGCATGCCTTGAATGCCGTGCTGGATGATGCGTGTTCTGGTAATCCTCGCTTTGCACAGGCAGTTGGTGTGCATCGCGCTCAATGGCCTGCTGTGGCAACAGAGGCAGAGGCGCGGTGGTTTGCAGAGTCTTTGGCCAATCTGCTGACAGCTGCGGCCCTGATTAAAGGTGCCCCATCCGCAATCTCAGAAGGATATATCTACAGTCGTTTGGGCCAGGCGCGTGGCGGCGTTTACGGCGCAATTGGGGGGCTGGACAGTGACGCAATCCTTGCGCGGCTTGGCGATGTGGGATGATCAGCGGCGCAATACCAGCAATCCAGCCCCGATAATCAAAACCATTCCCATCAAGGTCATCGCACTTGGTGGGCTTGCGAAAAACAACAAATCCCACAGTGCCACAAAGATAAGATAGCTGTATTCAAACGTGGCCACCGTGGCAGGGGGCGCCACCTGATAGGCCGCGGCCAGCATCATGCCAAGCACCACGACAAAACAGGCAAGCACCCCAAGTACCATCCAATCGATTGCATCAAGCGCAGACCAGCCGCTCAGCACATTCGGATAGCTCTGTACAAGATCAGGCGCAGGTTGCCATAAAATGACAAGGCCACTCATGACCACCCCGGCAATCAGCATCACGATGTTAACAGATAGGGCAAGTGTGGTCACTGATGTATCATGGCATTTGCTGCGCGTGATGAGATGTGTAAAGGCATAAAACAAGGCGCCGATCACCGGTAATATGGCCCAAAAGGAAAAGGCATCGGTGCCCGGCTGTAACAACACCAGAACCCCGGTAAACCCTAGTATCACAGCACACCATCCACGCAGACTCACTGCCTCGCCGATGAAATACGCTGACAAAAGCGTCACAAATATAGGCGCGATGTAATTGGCTGCCCCGACGGTTGATAGATCCAGAAAAGCAATGGCTGCGTAAAACAGCATGAAGGTCATGGTTAGGCAGGCTGATCGCATCAAAGGCCAAAATTGCATGGCGTCTTGCAAAGATGTTCGTTGCTCTTTGCGCCACAATGCCAAGGCAAACAACAGCGGCATTGCCAGCAGGGCGCGCAGCGTGAAAATTTGCCAAAGCGACAGGGTGCTGCTGAACAGCTTGAACACCACATCCTGTGTTGAAATGACAAATCCCGTTGCAATGATAAGACCAATGCCAAGGGCCACGCGCTGGGGGCGTTGGGAAAACGTGGTGTCAATCATCTGTCGCGCCTTGAATAAAAGGATATCACAGACCCAAGCGTAACGGCCGTGTTCTGAACTGAACATTCGGTGCGCGACATGTCAGAGCCGTTTTTGGCGTCAATTTCTGATCCCTGCGCGAATATCATGAAATTTCTGTCATGTTTTTAGATGTATGCTGATTTCATCATTGTAATTGCCGCTATGCTGGTCTTATGTGTAGGGGACGGAGTGGGACAGACCACTTCGCATGAGTTTCGCTGAACGAAACCGTCGCAGGCCAATATCGTTGCCCGACATTTGTTCAGACCGATTGGACCTTTAGACAGGTCAATGAGTTGCCCGGAACGCGATGAGCGACGGGTTTGTAATGGGCGCCAGAGCGATGATCGTTTTAGCGTCGGAGAAGAAACGCGATGACGCGCGCGATATATTCCAGAGGACACGTAGAGGCCGCAAGCGGCCCGGTCCTTGACGCGCATGTAATCGCCTTGACAAGACACCCCCTGCAAAGAACCCTTGGTCCCCCCGGTTTGACACGCCGCGGGATAAGACGATTGCACGGGTGCGAACGGACATCATGGCTAAGAAAATGCTTATCGATGCCACCCACGCGGAAGAAACCCGCGTCGTGGTGGTTGACGGAAATAAAGTTGAGGAATTTGACTTTGAATCCGAAAATAAACGTCAGCTCGCTGGCAACATCTATCTCGCAAAGGTAACACGGGTCGAACCATCGCTTCAGGCAGCGTTTGTTGACTATGGCGGAAACCGTCATGGCTTCCTTGCGTTCTCTGAAATCCATCCTGATTACTATCAGATCCCGGTCGCTGACCGCGAGGCGTTGATGGAAGAAGAACGCGCTTATGCCGAGGCGACGAAAGCGCGTGATGAAGAGGACGAGAAACCTCGTAAGACGCGCAAACCTCGCAAGTCCCGCAAAAAGGTGGAAGAACCCGTTGCTGCGGCGACAGAGGAAGCACCTGTCGAGACGACTGAAATTTCCGGCATGGAAACCATTGATCTTGCCCCCGAAGGGGATGAGGTCGAAGGGTTGTCTCCGATGGAGTTGGTTTCTGAAACCCCTGTTGAAGAGCCCGCTGAAGACGCCGTTGCAGAAGATGCGGTGACTGAAAATGTCGTGCTATCTGAAGAAGCACCAGCAGAAGTGATCGTCTCTGAAGACGCGCCTCCAGAGGATGCTCCGGCAGAAGAAGCTCCGGCAGAAGAAGCCGTAGCCGAAGAGGCACCCGCTGTTGAAGCTGACGACGCTGACAAAAAGCCCGGACAAACCATGGCGGCAGCATCCAAAAGCGATGATGCGGTTGCCACGCGCGATCCAGAAACCGGTGAAGAAACTGAAACCGATGCAGCACCCGCCGCAGAGGTAGAGGCAGAGGTTGTCGTTGATGCACCTGTAGAGGCCGAAAGCGCGCCCGAAGCAGAGGCGGCCAAAGTCGACGATACGGCTGTGTCTTCTGAAACCACCGAAGAACAGGCAGAACCTGCGGCAGAAGAAGTAGCAGAAAAGCCCAAGCGCAAACGCGCACCCCGTCGTCGCAAACCCAAAAAAGACGATGAGGCCAAGGTTGAAGAGCAAGCAGCACCAGCTGCCGAAGACGATGCCGCCAAAGCCACGCCTGCGGATGATGACGACGCAGATGAGGAAGAAACTCCGCGCCGCTCAAAAGCGACTGAAAAAGACGACAGTATCGAATCCGTGGCGGATGACGATGACACAGATGATATTCGCCCCCCGCGTAAACCACGTCCGCGTCGCTATAAGATTCAAGAAGTGGTCAAAGTGCGCCAAATCATGCTGGTGCAGGTGGTTAAAGAGGAGCGCGGCAACAAGGGCGCGGCTTTGACGACATATCTGTCTCTGGCGGGTCGCTATTGCGTTCTGATGCCAAACACCGCGCGCGGTGGTGGCATTTCCCGCAAGATCACCAATGCGGTGGACCGCAAAAAGCTCAAGGAAATTGCCAACGAGATTGACGTGCCGCAAGGCGCGGGTTTGATCGTACGCACGGCAGGGGCCAAACGCACCAAGGCGGAAATCAAACGCGATTATGAATACCTGCAACGCATGTGGGAACAAATCCGCGCGTTGACACTGAAATCTATTGCGCCTGCGAAAATCTATGAAGAGGGCGACTTGATCAAGCGCTCGATCCGCGATCTTTACAGCCGCGAGATTGATGAGGTGCTGGTCGAAGGCGAACGTGGTTACCGCATCGCCAAGGACTTCATGAAAATGATCATGCCGTCCCATGCCAAAAACGTGAAAAACTATCACGACCAACTGCCGCTTTTTGCCCGTTATCAGGTCGAAACCTATCTGGGTGGTATGTTTAACCCAACGGTTCAGCTTAAGTCCGGCGGGTATATCGTGATCGGTGTGACCGAAGCATTGGTCGCGATTGACGTGAACTCGGGTCGGGCAACCAAAGAAGGCTCAATCGAGGACACCGCCACCAAGACCAACCTTGAGGCCGCCGAAGAAGTGGCGCGCCAATTGCGTCTGCGTGACCTTGCTGGCCTGATCGTCATCGATTTCATCGACATGGACGAGCGTAAAAACAACCTCGCGGTTGAAAAGCGCATGAAAGACAAGCTTAAGACCGATCGCGCCCGCATTCAGGTGGGGCGTATTTCTGGCTTTGGTTTGATGGAAATGTCGCGTCAACGTCTGCGCCCCGGTATGATCGAGGCCACGACTCAGCCATGTCCACATTGTCATGGCACTGGCCTGATCCGTTCAGACGACAACCTTGCGCTGTCGATCTTGCGTCAGATCGAAGAGGAAGGCACGCGTGGTCGCTCTCGTGAGGTTCTGGTGCGCGCGCCTGTTGCCATCTCCAACTATCTGATGAACCAAAAACGCGAACACATCGCCCAAATCGAGGCTCGCTATGGCTTGTCTGTGCGGGTTGAAGGCGATCCTATGTTGGTGTCGCCTGACTTCTCACTTGAGAAGTTCAAAACCGCCACACGTGCTGTTCCCGAAGCCACGCCTGTTGTGTCCGTGAATGCATCTTTGATGGAACAGATCGACGAAGATACCGCAGACACAGCAGATATCGAAGACGCAGAGATCGTAGAAGCCAGCCCGATTGAGACAACGACTCCTGATAGCGAAGGGGATGATAAGCCGCGTAAAAAACGTCGTCGTCGTCGCCGTCGTCGCAAATCCTCTGATGAAGAAAGCACGGATCAGTCTCAAGAGAGTTCTGCCAACACGCCTTCTGAGGAGGCAACGACACCTGTTTCTGACGAGGTGACAACCGACGGTGAAGAGGCCGCCTCTGAGGGTGAAAAGCCCAAGAAAAAGACGCGCTCTCGCACCCGTCGCAAGAAGGATGTGAGCGAAGAAACTGCTCCTCAGCAAGAGACATCTGAAGGCGAGGTCGCATCAACGCAAACGGCATCAACTGAAAGTGTTACGGCTGCTGAAACAGCGCCTGTTGCACAAGCAGAACCGGCCGATGTTGTGGTCGAAGATACGCCAACATCTCCAGTGGTCACAGAAGTGATCGTAGAGGAGGCGGTTGCAGAGCCAGCGCCGGAACCAGAGATGGCCGTTGCTGAAGCCGTGGTGGCACCTACCGCCACAGAGCCTGAAGCCCCAGCAGAGCCACCCAAGCCCAAGCGGCGTGGCTGGTGGTCTCGCGGATAGCGCGTCTGACAAACAATAAAATGCCGGGCCTCAGTGCCCGGCTTTTTTATTGACCTTTGCGGATGTGAAAAATGAGCTGACCATCGATCTCAGACATGTTCAAGCACTCATGCCCGGCCTCATTGCAAAAATGCGGCACATCAATCACGGCCGCTGGATCATCCGCCAGCAGGCGCACCTGCGCGCCGGGCAAAAGCGGCTTCATCCGCTTGCGCAGTTTCAGGACGGGCAGGGGGCACAATAGCCCCAGAGCGTCAATTTCAAACACTGAATCATCTGTCATGATCCCCACATAGGCCTTTGTGCAAAATTGTGAAAGACCAGCTGTTACAACTGACCACGCGGATGTGACTGCTTGACACGTGACGCTGGTGCAAGTTTCACCTATGTCTTGGGCATGTTTGGAATCGAGATATTTGATGCAGGCCTGTTGCCTGCGATGTTTGTGGCGCTGCTTGGCGGGATTATTTCCTTCCTCAGCCCTTGCGTGTTGCCAATTGTGCCCCCCTATCTGGCCTATATGAGCGGCGTTTCCGTCACTGACATCAGCGAAGGGCGCAGTTCGCAGGCGCGAGTCATGTTGCCTGCGACCTTCTTTGTGCTGGGCCTGTCCACGGTGTTTTTATTCCTTGGTTTCACCGCTTCGGCCATTGGGACGTTGTTTTTACAATACCAAGGGTGGTTCAACACCGTCGCGGGCCTTCTGGTGATGGTCTTTGGTGCCCATTTCATAGGCGTGTATCGGATCGGATTTCTGGATCGTGAGGCCCGTATCGATGTTGGTGACAAGGGTGGCAGTGCCTTTGGGGCTTATATCCTTGGTTTGGCCTTTGCCTTTGGCTGGACCCCATGCATCGGGCCACAGTTGGGCGCAATCCTGTCCTTGGCCGCATCCGAAGGGTCAATTGCAAAAGGCATGACCTTGCTGGCTGTTTACGCTTTTGGTCTTGGTATTCCGTTTCTGCTTGTCGCGGCCTTCTTGCCGCGTCTGGGCGGTCTCTTAGGTTGGATGAAGCGCCATATGGAACAGATCGAACGCGTGATGGGCCTGTTGCTCTGGACGATCGGCCTTTTGATGCTCACGGGTGGTTTCTCGGCCTTTTCCTACTGGCTCCTTGAAACTTTCCCTGCACTTGCTGTTTTGGGCTAAAGCCCTTTCTTCTTGGTTAAAATATCCCGGGGGTTTGGGGGCTGGCCCCCAAGTCAGGAATGCGTTTGGGGGCTGGCCCCCAAGTCAGAAATCCGTTTGGGGATTGGTTCCTAACTAGAGATGCGTTTGAGATGTCCCTAGTTATCTTCTATCGGCAACAGTGTTGTAATTCCCACCGCCGCAGCGCGGGCCAGCTCTGGGTCAAGCGACATCGGGATGTATTCACCGCGCCGCCACAGCTGCGCCATATCATCATAAAACCGGCTTAGGAAATGGCCAGATTGCCCGGTGGAAGTGATGAACACTGATCCATCTGGATCGGCAAAATCATACACCCCGCGGTATCCCGCCCCATGCACATTCTGAAACGGATTTGAGCCTGTGCCGCTGGTCAATCCACGCATCAATGTGTTGTCGCCGCCGCTGGTGGATTGGCGAATGTTGACGAAGTAACGCAGCAGCGGCACTTTGCCCAATACTGGGTGGTCATGTGTGGCTTGATGCACATCCCCCCAACGCAAGGCTTCAAGTTGTTTGCCATATCGTTCTTCGATCCAGATCAATGCATCGTCAAGGGATAATTGCGCGATGTCGCTACAGGTTTCTATCGGGGCACTTTGGATGATGTCGCACCAGACGCCTGCACCTTGCACATCACGAAACACACGTTCAATGAACAACGGTTCCACATGGGTAAATGCATCTGCGAGCGGCCCAAGATCATCCTGAATCAAACGCTTTTGCAATGCACGCAACCAGGCTGAGTAAATTAACGGTTCTGGAAGGTGTTCGTTCATCTCGCCGTTCCATTCCGCAAGCAAAGCCAGCGCGCGCTGGCGTTGGGCCAAGCGTGTGCCCTTGAGGGCGGATTCGCCGGTGAACCACAGGTCTGCGGCCACCAAAGGCAACAATGCCCGTGCGGAATAGCTGACCGTGTCCAATTGTGCTTCGATAAAGCTTTCGCGGGTATGGACCTGACGTCCCTGCATCAGTTTTTGCCAGCGCAGCACCCGCTGACTGTCACCCCATTTATGCGACACGTGTAATGGGAAAGGGCGCGACACGGTTTTGTTGTTGGTGTTGCCAACAATGCCACCAATGGGATTGATAAATTCAGGATTGGCCGAATAAGACAGTCGCCCTTGCCAGCGGTTTTCCACATGCCATCCCAAGGATGGCAGCCGTCCTTGCGTTTGATGACGCACGGCGCGGCGCGGCATTGCCCCGACCAGCTTCATCGCGATGCTATTTTCATCAATTACCGTCAGATTTTGAGCCGGTGAAATGTATTTTTCTCCTGTGGCCAGCGCCTCTTGTGTGGTTTGGGCATACATCAACTCTATTGCCGCACTAATCGAGGTGTCCTGTGGCGACAATGCTGTCCATGACAAGGCTGCCACATGGCCCGCTGGTGTGATGGTGCCTAAATCATAAGCCGATCCGGGCAGCACGGGGCCATTGTCTGTCCATCGCAATGTCAGGGTGATTGGCTCCTCATCTTTGATTTCGATGATGGATTTGCGTGTGACAAAGGGTTTAAACCCGTCTGGTGTACGGTATTCTTCGGGATTGTCTGGGCTGACCTCTTCGATCAACACATCCTGATCATCCAGATAGGCCGAGGTAATTCCCCATGCCAGCGCAGGTGAACGGCCAACCAATACTGCAGGCATTCCCGGGATTGTGCCACCGATCACCCCACCCGAGGACAGCTCTAGCCGGGCAAGATACCAAAAGGTTGGGGCGGAAAATCCGAGATGTGGGTCATTCGCCAATAATGTGCCCCCCGCAGCAGAGCGCGTATCATCTGCGGCCCAAATATTGGAGGCTCCGGCAAAATTCGCGCGACCAAAGGGGGATAGCGGATGCCCCGGCAGGGGCGTTGTTGCAGCAAAGCGCACAGCACCAGGTACCAGTTGGGCATATTCAGGTAAGGCGGCGATACCTGCGCCGGGCGCGTCAGGCAGAATGTCGTTCAGGCGGTTGGGGTCCGGTAGCAAAAGCGAGGTGCGGGCGCGCAAGACTTCACTGTCGAGATGCCCGGCCAATTGCAGCGACATGAGTTTCTGAATGGCGATGGAATCGGTGGGGCGCCAAGGGGATACTGAGCTGGGAAACAAGAACATCTCTGGCGCGCCACGTCCCAACGCCTTTTGGTTGACTTCGTCGATGCGGGCATTGATCCCAGCGGCATAGGCCTTAAGCGCGACCATGGTGCGCGCATCCTGTGCATCTACGGATTGCTGCGCTAGCGTATACAGATCAAGACGCCGGATCAGCTTGTCCACGTCCAGAGTTGCCGCGCCAAACACCTCTGACAAACGCCCCTGCGCTGTGCGCCGTAAAATGGTCATTTGCCAGAACCGATCTTGTGCATGGGCATAGCCAAGAGCGAAAAACACATCCTTGTCAGAACTGCCAAAAATATGAGGCACATTGGCGTTGTCGCGCACAATTTCAACAGGGGCGGAAACCTGCCGAGTGCTCAGGGTCTTGGTGTATTCCGGCAGGCTGCGCGCGCCCAGATAATAGACAACAGTCACCACCAAAACCGCACAAATTACCAATGCGGCTGCAATTCGCACCAGCCATCGAAAGAAAGTTACCATTGTCTCTTGCACTCTGCCTCTTGTGACAACACAACTCTACTGGAATTGATCGAAAGGGGAAAGCAGATGGCGAAGATTGCGTTTCTAGGACTGGGCGTCATGGGGTATCCGATGGCAGGCCATTTGCAGGCCGCGGGTCACGAGGTGACGGTCTACAACCGCACCATGGCGAAAGCCGAAAAATGGGTTGCCCAACATGGTGGCGCTATGGGGGCCACACCGGCCGAAGCAGCCAAAGGTGCCGAGATGATCATGGCCTGTGTGGGCAATGATGATGACCTGCGCTCTGTCTGCTATGGTGAGGAAGGGGCCTTTGGTGCGATGGCTGAGGGTGCAATTTTCGTAGATCACACGACAGTGTCCGAAAAAGTCACCCGAGAGCTTTATACTGCGGCAAAAACGCGTGGCCTACAGTTCGTGGATGCGCCGATTTCAGGTGGGCAGGCCGGGGCGGAAAACGCGCAGCTGTCAATCATGTGTGGCGGTGATCAGGCCCCATATGAAACGGCAGAACCGATCATGCAAATCTATTCCAAGATATGCCGCCGTATTGGTGAAAGCGGCGCGGGCCAATTAACCAAAATGAGCAATCAGATTGCCATCGCCGGTTTGGTTCAAGGTCTGTCCGAGGCAATGCATTTTGCAGATAAGGCCGGGCTTGATGGGCGCGCGGTGGTTGAGGTCATTAGCCAAGGCGCCGCCGGAAGCTGGCAGATGAGCAACCGTCATGAAACCATGTTGGAAGATCACTTTGAACATGGGTTCGCCGTGGATTGGATGCGCAAAGACTTGGGAATTTGTCTTTCAGCCGCAGATGAAAACGGTGCAAGTTTGCCTGTGACGGCTGTTGTGGATCAGTTTTACAAAGACGTTCAAAAAATGGGGGGTGGACGTTGGGATACCTCCAGCCTGTTTAAGCGTCTCAAGGAAATTGACAAGTTGGGATAAGCCATAAGACCCTGTGCGCGACTGCGAAGTACAAGGCTCGAAGGGTCGGTTTATGGGCCTGAAGACTTCACGTCGGTATTCATTGCCCCGATGTGATCTGCAATATTGTTGGCCAAACCAGCATTACGATCCGCCAGTTTCTTGATCTCATCGGCGACGACGGCAAACCCCCTGCCAGCGTCGCCACTGCGCGCGGCCTCAATCCGGGCATTGACGGATAACAATGAAAGTTCGCGCACAGAACTGGTAATTTGTTGGGTCAGCCCAATGACACCGCTTGTGGCGCGGCGCATATCGTTTACGCGCCGTTCCAGTTGATCGCGAAGGTCAAATTCTGCGTTGGCCCCAACAACCAAACCTTGCAGATAGGCAAGTTCGCCCTCTTCATAGATCGCGCTTCCCCGTTCACGCACCCAAACGTGTTTGCCAGTTTGATGTTTCAGGCGATATGTCACATCCCAGGTTTCACCGGCATCAATCGCCTGATCCACCTCTCGAAAGACGCGATCTTTGTCCTCGCTCAAAGTGAGTTCAACATAAGACACCTGAGAGTTGTTCAAGATGTTTTCGGGATGATAACCGACAATACTGTGCACGCCACCCGCCATGAATTGCATCGTGTAATCGCGGTCATTTCTGCACCGATACACAAAGGCATTGATCGAAGAAAAGACACTTTCAAAAATTGAATCCATAAGGGCCTCTCGTTGATTGAAAGACTTTACTTGGCAAATGTTAAAAAGTGGTTCCTGTGCGTTTCGGGCCTTCTAAGACGTATATATTCTGATTTATCTATCTACTCTGCCTATGCTTGAAAGACGTATCTTCTTGTTGCGCGAAAGGCGAACGATGGTTAATGCAGCGTTATCTATAAGTCAGGGTAACGAGTGCGTGCTGCACGTCGTAGTGATGAGGAAGATTACGTTGATGTATAAGGCGCTTATTGTTTTGTGCATGTTTTTGGCAGGCTGTTCAGTCACACCAAGAACGGAAATTACTGAAAAACCTGTAGCATATGCCAAAAAACAAAACTTTGATCATAGTAGCTATCAAGAGGATACGCAGATTACGGCAAGGGCGTATACGCATGTAAAGGTAGAAGGTAAAAAGAAACTGGTTGCAACCGAAGTGTCTGGTGTGCCGTGCCGTCTTTCAGGTGCAGGGTATAGCAGTAAGTTCACAACCCCTTCTTACATTATCCTTCCAAGCTTTGGCGCGACGTCAAAACCTGTGACAGTGTCATGTACATTGGAAGGTGAAACTGTAGGCGTATCCAAAAAACCTTATAATGCTACTGTTGCCGCTTTGAAGGCCGAGGCACAGGCAACTGGCAATGCTGTCGGGGGGATTCTTGGGGTGTTTGTATCGGCCTTCAGCGCTGATATTAAACAGAAAAAACGCGACCCCTCTAAAGATAAATATGCGTATCTAGACGTCACAGTCAATTTCGGTATCGCTACGAAAGAGTAATGTTCAATTTGGGTGGTTGCATCATTTGTGGTCGTACTGCCCAAATTCAGTGACCTAATGTTGCCTTTGTGAAAACCATTTTAGCCTTCAGCCCGACGATGCTGTACATTTGACGTCGGGCTGAGCTGGAAATCACAAATTTGGTTTACGGAATGATGCGCGAATATTTGGTGCCTTCAAGTGTTGCACCAACGCGCAAGCCCGCTTGGGCAAAGACAACTGCGATAACCGGGGCAAGGGCAGTGGTGGTTTCTGCGGCGACTGATCCGCCTTCATCCAGCACGGCATATTCTATATCTGCCCCCGCAGCCCATCCGCTAGAGCGGCGGAAATCCAGCAATGCATTCTCTGTCATGAAGAACAATACATGGGCGTATTGTTGGGCACCAATCTGCAAACCGATGTTGGCCTTGGCGGTGGAATAGTAATCGACGGTGACGTCTTCGACCTGCAATGCACCACGGCCATAGGCCCCACCAACGCCAAACCCAGCCTCGGTCACAAGAGGCATGACCAACATTCCAGCAGCTTTGTCCGCAAGACCACGTGTGTTGGGATAATTTGAATAAAGATGGTTCAGCGTGGCATCAACGCGCGCGTCGATCACATCGCTGCCCCGGCTTGCAATGCCATTGCCGCATGCCGCCGTTAGGGCAAGGCTGGACAGTCCTGCAAATGCAAAGGTGCGTCTGGAAAAGGTCGTCATGATTGTTCCGCCTGTAATTGTTGCTCGTATCCGGTTTTCCGGCTTTGAGCGGAATATAGCGCGCGCGCGCTGCTCTGTCACGTTAAAGCGCGCGCAATTGGCGGATTAACGCCCGCGAAGTTTGCGCGCTACGGCAGGGGCGAAATAGGTCAAAATCCCATCACAGCCTGCACGTTTGAACGCCATCAGGCTTTCAAACATTGCCTTGTCGCCATCAATCCAGCCATTTTGCGCAGCGCCCATGATCATCGCGTATTCACCGGACACTTGATAGGCATAGGTGGGCGCGCCAAAGGCGTCTTTGACGCGGCGGCAAATGTCCAGATAGGGGAGGCCGGGTTTGATCATGACCATATCGGCGCCTTCTGACAGATCGCGCGCCACAAGGCGCAGGGCCTCGTCACTGTTGGCTGGGTCCATCTGATAGGTGGTCTTATCCCCCTTTAACGCGCCCGAGGCCCCGACCGCATCGCGAAACGGGCCATAAAAGGCGCTGGCGTATTTGGCGGCATAAGAGAGCAGCAGCACGTTTTTGTGGCCTGCGTCCTCAAGTGCGCGGCGAATGGCCCCAATGCGCCCATCCATCATGTCCGAAGGTCCGATGATGTCGACACCTGCCTCGGCTTGACTGAGGGCCTGTTTCACCAGTGCTTCGGTGGTTTCATCGTTCACGATCTCGCCATCTACGACAAACCCGTCGTGGCCGTCGATATTATAGGGATCAAGCGCCACGTCGGTCATCACGGCAATATTCGGCACGGAGGCCTTGATCGCGCGTGTGGCGCGATTGCTGAGGTTGTCTGGGTTCCAGGCTTCGGCGCAATCAGCGGTTTTGAGGGCGACGTCAGTATAAGGAAACAGGCAAATCGCCGGAATACCCAGATCAGCGGCCTCTTGTGCGGCTTCGACAATGAGATCGACGGACAGGCGGTTCACGCCGGGCATAGAGGCCACGGGTTCTTTTACGCCTTCACCTTCGCGCACGAAGATGGGCCAGATCAAATCATCCACCGTCAGCGTGTTTTCTCGCACAAGTCCGCGAATGGCGGGGGTTTGACGGGTGCGACGCAGACGAGAGAGCGGAAAATCAGCAGAGATCGGGATCATGATACAACCTTGAATATGGGTCTTAATTGCCTGCCACGGAATTTGTCGCTTCTCAAGGGTAGGAATCGTTTTTCCTGCGGGGTATGTGAGTTTAACACCCGAAAGGATTTGCTTTGGACTGGCACCTGTTTGTTTTCGAAGTCATCGACATGCGCAGTTTCTCGAACCTTTGGTTCTGGATTGCGCTGGCTGTGCTGTGGTCTACGACAAGTCATTGGATATTGGGCGTCCCTTACGATATGGTTACCCGCGCCCAACGTAAAGGCGGGCAACACGAGCAGGATCTTTGCGATCTGGTGCGTATCAACGTCAATCGCATGTTGCATGTGGTCGAAGTGTCGGGAACCTATATGTTGTCAGGGACTTGCTTTGCGCTAACTGTGTTGGCGTCGCTGGGGTTCGTGTATCATATCGAATTTGCACAAGCTGTGTTTTTGTTAACGTTCCCTTTGTCTTTGGTTACAGGCTTAAGCGTTCGAACCGCGAAAAAGGCGCGAAGTGCTGAATATGCGCCAGAGATGCTCTATCGGCTTTTGTGGAAGCAGCGTATCGCAGTTCAGGTCGTTGGTATGATTTCGATTTTCGTGACAGCGCTTTGGGGGATGTTCATGAACTTGCAAGGGATCGCGGGTTTTTAAAGCATGAGCAACAATCGTCACATCACAGTTGGCGGGGCCCCAGAGGGGTTCGATGCCCGTCTTATCCTGAAAGAAGTTGAAAAATCCGGCGGGCCGGTTGTGCATATTGCACGTGACGACAAACGCATGGCAGCGATGCAGGCCTCTCTTGCGTTTTTCCGTCCTGATATGCCTGTTGTGACGTTCCCCGGCTGGGATTGTTTGCCGTATGATCGGGTGTCCCCCAACGCTGATATATCGGCTGCGCGTATGGCAGCACTGGCTGGTCTGGTACACGGAATGCCTGACCAATATGTGTTGTTAACGACATTGAATGCCGCCACCCAACGCGTTCCTGCACGCGAGGTGCTGCGCGAAGCGGCGTTTAAGGCACAGGTCAATTACCAGATCGATGAGGCCGCCCTGCGTGCCTTTTTGGTGCGCATGGGGTTCACACAAGCCCCCACCGTGATGGAGCCGGGTGATTATGCCATTCGTGGCGGTATCATCGACATTTATCCACCCGGTGACACAGGGCCTGTGCGGCTTGATTTATTCGGAGACGTGTTGGATGGCGCGCGCCGATTTGACCCAGCCAGTCAACGCACCATCGAAAAATTGGACATGATCGAACTGGCCCCAGTATCAGAGGTCATTCTGGATGACGCGGCGATCACGCGATTCCGGCAGAATTATCGCATCGAATTTGGTGCAGCTCGCACGGATGATCCGCTCTATGAGGCCGTATCAGCAGGGCGCAAACATCAGGGCATCGAACATTGGATGCCTTTCTTTCATGCACGTCTTGAGACATTGTTTGACTATCTGCCCAAGGCCACGATTTCGCTGGATGATCAAAGCGATGCCGCGCGTCTGGCGCGATGGGAGTCGGTCGACGATCAATATGGCACCCGCCAACATGCCATGCAGCAGAAGAACCGCATGGATACGGTTTATAAACCAGTGCCGCCGGATTTGTTATATTTGAATGATGCCGCCTGGCAGCAGGCGGTTGCAGATCGACGTGTGATGTACTTGAAGGCGCTGCCACAGGCCAGTGGGCCGGGTGCGATTGATGCAGGCGGACGCATTGGGCGCAATTTTTCACCAGAGCGCCAACAGGAGAACATCAGCCTTTTCGGGGCTTTGGCCGATCACCTTCGCGCGAAGATGCAAAATAAACCTGTGGTTATTGCGTCCTATTCCGAAGGCGCGCGGGAACGCTTGTCTGGTTTGATCGAAGATGAGGGTTTGTCAGAAACGATCGACATTACCGATGCAACCCGTATCGGTAAACGTGGCTTGTATCTGACGGTTTGGGCGCTTGAGGCAGGGTTTGAAACCGCTGATCTGACAGTGATTTCCGAACAGGATGTGTTGGGGGATCGCCTGATCCGTTCACCACGTCGCAAGCGGCGAGCCGACAATTTCCTGACTGAAACACAATCTCTGTCACCGGGTGATCTGGTCGTGCATGTGGATCACGGGATTGGGCGCTATCACGGGCTTGAGGTGATCACGGCTGCGGGTGCTGCACATGAATGTATCAGCCTTGAGTACGCCGAAAATTCCAAGTTGTATCTGCCAGTTGAAAACATCGAGTTGCTATCGAAATATGGCCATGATGAGGGTTTGCTGGATCGTCTTGGTGGCGGCGCGTGGCAAGCCAAAAAGGCCAAGCTTAAGGAACGTATCCGTGAAATGGCGGATCGATTGATCCGTGTAGCGGCGGAGCGTGCATTGCGCACAGCCCCGGCACTTGAGGCACAGCATCATGCGTGGGAAGAGTTTTCTGCGCGTTTCCCATATCAGGAAACCGATGATCAGCTGCGCGCGATTTCTGATGTGATGGATGATCTGGTCGCAGGCAGTCCAATGGATCGTCTTGTGTGTGGTGATGTGGGCTTTGGTAAAACAGAGGTCGCGATGCGCGCGGCCTTTGTGGCGGCCATGTCAGGTGTGCAGGTGGCCGTGATAGCACCTACCACATTGTTGGCGCGCCAACATTACAACAGCTTTGCCGAACGGTTTCGTGGATTTCCCATTGAGGTGCGTGGCCTGAGCCGGTTCATCAGTCAGAAAGAGGCAGAAAAAACCCGCGATGCCATGTCGCGTGGTACCGTGGATATTGTGATTGGCACCCATGCGTTGCTGGCCAAGGGGGTGAAATTCAAGAACCTTGGCCTGTTGGTTGTTGATGAGGAACAGCATTTCGGCGTGAACCACAAGGAACGCCTGAAACAGATGCGCAGCGATGTGCATGTGTTGACTCTGACGGCCACGCCGATTCCACGCACGCTGCAATTGTCGCTGTCGGGCGTACGTGATCTGTCGATCATTGGTACACCACCCGTGGATCGTTTGGCCATTCGCACCTATGTCAGTGAATTTGACTCAGTCACGATCCGCGAAGCGCTGTTGCGCGAACATTATCGTGGCGGGCAGAGTTTTTACGTGGTGCCACGCATTTCTGATTTGCCAGAGATTGAGGCATTCCTGAAGGATCAACTGCCGGAACTCACCTATATGGTCGCGCATGGGCAGATGGCGGCGGGCGAGCTTGATGATCGTATGAATGCCTTTTACGACGGCAAGTATGACGTACTTCTGGCCACCACAATTGTCGAAAGCGGGCTGGATATCCCAACCGCCAATACGATGGTGGTGCACCGCGCCGATATGTTTGGCCTCAGCCAGCTTTATCAAATCCGGGGACGTGTGGGGCGCTCTAAAACCCGCGCCTATGCTTATCTGACGACCAAACCACGGATGAAACTGACGGCAGCAGCAGAAAAACGTCTGCGCGTGTTGGGGTCTTTGGATACGCTTGGTGCAGGGTTCACATTGGCAAGCCAGGATTTGGATATTCGTGGAGCTGGGAATCTTCTTGGGGACGAGCAATCCGGCCAGATGCGCGATGTGGGGTATGAGCTTTATCAATCTATGCTGGAAGAGGCGATTGCCAAGATCAAAGCCGGTGAAATGGAAGGCCTGTCGGATGCCGATGACCAATGGGCACCGCAGATTAATCTTGGGGTGCCGGTGCTCATTCCGAATGATTATGTGCCCGATCTGGATGTGCGCTTGGGATTGTATCGTCGCCTAAGTGGCTTGGCAGGTAAGGTCGAGTTGGAAGGTTTTGCTGCGGAGTTGATTGATCGCTTTGGCAAGTTACCCAAAGAGGTGAACACATTGCTTTTGATCGTGCGGATCAAGGAGATGTGTAAGAAGGCCGGGATTGCGAAGCTTGACGGTGGACCAAAGGGGGCCACGATCCAGTTCCATAATGATAAGTTCGCATCCCCCCATGGTTTGGTGGAATTCATTAACGATCAGCGTGGCTTGGCCAAGGTTAAAGATAACAAGATCGTAGTGCGTCGCGATTGGCAAAAAGACAATGATAAGATCAAAGGGGCCTATGCGATTGCCCGTGATCTTGCACAGAAGGTAGTGGCAGAGAAAAAGGCGCGACGGGCCAAGGCGGCTGCGAAATAGGTTCGTCGTGGCCGCTCGTCAGTCCCTTTTGGTCCTTCTTCGCTGTGAATGAGACGGCATTAGGAATGCTGCTCGATCCGACGCATCCAAAGCATCAACAGGCAAGCGAGCAAAGCTTCAACGCCAATTCCCATTGCAAGCGGTGTGGTGGTGCCATTAAAGGCAAGGCCGATCGGTATGGCCATCAAGGCCCCCAGAACTGTTGAAATTGCCCCAAGCACCGAAGCGGCAAAACCTGCAATATGACCCAAGGGTTCCATTGCGAGCGCGTTGAGATTTCCAAGGGTCATGCCTGCCTGAAAGAAGACGCTGATTTGCCAAGCAACAAAGCAGGCAAAGAGGAGCGGACCCACGGACAACATCTGCCCCAATACGAGCATTGCTATGGAACATATTACCTGTGCGGCAAGGCTTGCTGTCACAAGAAACCGCATGCCAAAGCGAATGACCAACCATGCATTTAGCAAGCTGGCACTGCCAGAGGCGATGGCGACGACACCAAACCAAAGATGAAATGTGTCTGCCTTGTCATAAACCACATCGTAAACCTGTTGCACCGTGGAAAGCATGGAAAACAACATGGCAAAGCACAATGACAGCACCAGAATGGCGATACGGACCGATGGGATGGCCCACATGTCCCGCGTGGCGCTGATCAGCAGGGACAGGCGAAAGGGACGGCGGTGCTCTTTTGGGAGGGGTTCGGTAAGGCGTAGGCTCATCCACAGTGTACTTGCCAATGAAAACACCACAAAGGCGATGAACACACCGCGCCAGCCACTCCAGGCGATAATCGTGGCTCCAATAGAAGGCGCGATGGCAGGCACGAGGGTGAAGACCAGCATGGCATAGCTCATCAATTGGGCCATTTCACGACCTTTAAAGAGATCGCGAATGATCGCCATAGTGACAACGCGCGGACCCGCGGCTCCGATGCCTTGAACAAATCGGGCGACCAGCACCAACTCCAACGATTGTGCCCACCACGCCATAAGAGCCATGGCGATATAAAGGGCAGATCCCCAGAGGATCACGGGTTTGCGACCAAAGCTGTCTGATAGGGGGCCTGTGAAAAATGTGCCAAGTCCCATGCCCATAACAAAGCTGGTCAGGATCAGCTGTGCGCTGTTCAGGTTTTCGGGGCTTAACTCGCGCCCGATTTCGGGCAACGCGGGCAGCATGGCGTCGATGGAAAAGGCGATGGTGGCGAACATTACGCCACAAAATGCGATAAATTCAGTGCGGCCCATACTGAGCTGTGGGCGTGCGCTGGTGCTGTCACTCATTCATCGGCCCGATCATCTTCGTTTGCTGCGTGGGGCTCTTCTGGGGCTTTATGATGGCCAAGACGGGCCACAAGCCATTCGTTGTGCTCTGTGCGCTTTTGTGCGGCGATGCGGCCGATTTGCTGAATAACAAAGGCGAAAATACCTAGTCCAAGGAAGATAAACACCGTGGTGCCGATTTTTCCCATCGCGGTTTGGGGTACCAATTCGCCATAGCCTACAGTTGACAGCGTGACGACCGAAAAGAAATAGGCGTCAAGCCAGCTCCAGCCCTCTGCCCAACGGAAAAACACCGTGCCCGCACCGATCACCGGCGCAATTATGGCCAACAAAGACAGGATACGGGCAAGGGGGCTCATTCAGCGGCTTCTTTTTCTTTCAATTCGTTGATGACCTGAACCCACAGATCGGGCTGTTGTGCACCGGGCACGGCATGACGGTTATCAATAATGAATGTAGGCACAGAATTCACACCCATTTCGCGTGAATGAGCATCGCGATCCTTGATCATTTGCAAATCAGCATCAGAGCCCAATAGACGCGAAATCGTGGGGGCATCAAGGCCCGCACTGTCGGCGATGTCAGCCAGCACTTCAACATCCCCAATATCGCGCCCTTCCTGAAAATAGGCGGCAAAGAGCGCATCCACGATGGCGTTTTGTTTGCTTTCAATACCAGCCCAATGGATCAGGCGATGCGCGTTTAGCGTATTTGGGGTGCGTTTGATACCAGCAAAGTCGATCTCAACACCCGCGGTCTCGGCGTGTTCGGCGATTTGACCATAGACGCGCACGGCGTTTTCCTTGCCGCCGAATTTGCCTTCCAGATAGGCGCGGCGATCCATACCCTCGACTGGCATTTCCGGGTTCAACTGAAAGGGATGCCATTCAATCACAAAGGGATGGTCTGGCTCGGCCGCAAGGGCGCGTTCCAGGTGGGTTTTGCCGATGAAGCACCATGGGCAGATGGGATCGGAAATAATATCAAGCTTGATCATCGGTTCGCCTTGAATGTTTCGCGCAATGCACGACGGCTGAGTTTGCCGTTGGGGTTTGTGGGCAGCGCATCAAGGCGCTGATAATAGCGGGGCTGCTTATACTGTGCCATATGTTGCGCAGCATAATCGCGTAAGCTTTGGGTATCTATGTCTGATTTCGCTGTGTAAAAGGCCGCAATGACCCGCACGTCTTGTTTTATTTCAATATCGGTTACACCGATTTGTGCAATGCCAGGATACTGCGAAAGGGTTTTTTCCACCTCAAGCGGCGAGACACGATAGCCGCCTGCGTTCATCATGTCGTCTGCGCGTCCAACATAGGTGATGGCGTGATCTGATGACATGACGCCGTGGTCACCAGTCAGAAACCAATCGCCCTGAAAGCGTGCTTCTGTTTCCTCTGGGGCATTGAAATATCCCAGCATCAGACCCGGATCACTGCGATGAATGGCGATGGTGCCTTCTTGGCCCATACCAACAGGGCCGTTGTGATCAACAAGAGCAACGCGGCGACCAACCTGTGGATGCCCTAATGTGTCGGGTGGGGCCGGGTGGTTCGGGCTTGCTGAAATAAAGGTAGAACACTCTGACATGCCATATGCCTCGTATAAAGAGGTGCCTGTGGCTTTTTGCCAATTGGCACGAATGGTCTCTGACAGTTTTTCACCCGCCGATAACCCATGCCGCAATTGCGGCAATTTGAGATCCGGCTGGGATATCAGAAACTTTCGATAAACCCCTGGGGCTGCGGCGAAAATACTTGCGCTATGGCGTTTCAAAAGATGCGGAAGCTCTGTGATCTCAATGGATTTATCGGGGATAAGCGCAGTTGCCCCAACGCTCCACGGATCCATCAGGCCAGTGCCAAGTGTATATGTCCAGTTAAACGCACCTGCGTGCATCAGGCGATCACCTTCGCGCAAATCACACCAGCCTTCATGCATCATGCGCCGCGCCCAGATGGCGCGGTGGGCATGCATGACGGCGCGCGGTTTGCCCGAGGTGCCAGACGTATAGATGATATAGGCAAGGCGATCGGGATCCCCCATATCAAAATCCGCAGCAGGCAGCGCGTGAAAGCTGTGCAATACCTGTGTGCCAATGACCGGAATATCGCAAGGGTCAGGAATGGCCACGCCTGTGTCATGTAAAATGACCTTTGGCGCGAGTTCAGTAATGATGCTGTTCACTTCGGGTGCGGTCAGCATCGGGGATGTGGGCACGGGGATCAGACCCACGGCGATACAGGCAAGATAGGCAATTGGAAATTCCACCGTATTGCCCAACCGCATCAGAACGATATCGTCCTTTTGCAATCCTGTTTGCATCAATCCGGTGGCCGTGCCTAAAACGGCGCGCTGAATGTCGGCAAAACTCCAATCGGTGGCGCCCTCATGCCCAAGAACCGACAAGGCACATTTGTCGCCTAAGCGGCCAGCATGGGCCAAGACATATCCGGCCATATTAAACGGCACGGGGCAGGGGGCGGCAGGGCCATTATCAAACACAGACAGCATATGACCTTGCTACGGCGGGTGTTGTGCGGTTGCAAGTGCTGGCGCGCACAGGATAAAAGGGCGGCATGAGTGATATTGACCCCAAATCCATCGTCCGTGTGGCACGTGAAAACGGCACCCACGAAGTTGCAGAGCCTTTGAACCTTGGCGAACGTGTGCGTGAGTTGCGAAAAGCCCGCAGTTGGACGCTGGAACAAGCGGCAAAAGAGGCGGGGCTTGCGCGCTCTACTTTGTCCAAAATTGAAAACGGGCAGATGTCACCAACCTATGACGCGCTGAAAAAGCTGGCCGAAGGCTTGCAAATCACCGTGCCACAACTGTTTACGCCACCTGTGCGCGACCAAATCAATGGCCGCATGGTGGTGACCAAACAGGGGCAGGGCGCACATAAGCCCACCGTGACCTATGAACACGAGCTTTTGGCCGAAACCCTGACCAAGAAAACCATGTTGCCTTACCGCGCCCGCGTACGTGCGCGCTCTATCGAAGAATTCGACGGCTGGGTGCGTCATGACGGCGAGGAGTTCCTTTATGTGCTGACCGGTGTGGTAAAGTTGTACACAGAATTTTACGAACCCGTGGAGATGCGCCGCGGTGACAGCGCCTATTATGACGCCACTATGGGTCACAACGTGATTTCTGTCAGTGATGAGGACGCCACGTTGCTGTGGGTGACATCGCTGGTTTAATCAACAGCTGAAACCACCGCACCGAGGGACATAGGGTGCTATGAATGGCGGCAAAGAGCCTATATTGACAGATACTATGGGCTTCATGAATGTCTGTTTAATGAAAATCTCGGCTCGGAAATAGGCGTTTGGCCTGATCACGGGGGTGCATGCCGCGGGTGGAATAGCGGGTGGTTTTGGGGGTATCGTCGGCCCGGGGGCCTTCGGTGCTCAGGGCTTCGGGCATTGGGTGGCCGAGATCGGAAAGCCTATGCGACAGATCGTGAATTTCTTGCGCAATCAGATGCACGACGATGCCCTCGCGTTGCAGGTAGCCGCGCACCTGCAACAGCCGCGCAGCCATTACGGTCTGGCGATAGCGTTCATATATTTTGGGCCAAACCACGACGTTGCTGACCCCGGTTTCATCCTCTAGCGTCAGGAAAATCACTCCTGATGCGGTGCCGGGGCGCTGGCGGGTGATTACAAGCCCGCACACAGTCAACTGCCCAAGTGGCACATGTGCAAGGGTTTCATGCGGCGTGAGACCCGGCATGTCGGGGCGGAGCAATTCCATCGGATGCGCGCGCAGGGAAAGGCGAGTCGAGATATAATCCTCCACCACCTCTTCGCCCAGATGCATAGCTGGTAGAGTGACCTGAGGTTCGTTGACATTCTCTCCATCAATCGGGTCATTAAACAGTGGTAGAGGTTTTTCGCTACGGATCGCTTTGACCTGCCACAGAGCATCGCGGCGCGTGAGGCCAATGTCGCAAAACCCATCCGCCTCGGCCAGCCGGGTCAGCACATCGGGGCGCAGACCGGCCCGCAGCCACAGTGCTTCTGGGTCGGGGTAGCCATTGCCCCGTGCGGCAACGATCCAGCCTGCATCTTCTTCTTTGAATCCCTTGATCTGGCGAAACCCCAGACGCAGCGCCAATGCGCCATCGGGGCGGCGTTCTAAGGTGTTGTCCCATTCTGAATGGTTCACACATATGGGGCGCGTTTCAACGCAATGTTCGCGTGCATCACGCACGATCTGAGCGGGGGCATAAAACCCCATGGGCTGGGAATTGAGAAGCGCGCAGGCAAAGACTGCCGGATGATGGCATTTTAACCAGGCCGAGACATAAGCGAGCATGGCAAAGGCGGCGGCGTGGCTTTCGGGGAAGCCGTAATCTGCAAAGCCCTCAATCTGGGAAAAGCAGCGTTTGGCAACGTCCGGATCATAGCCGTTCCTGAGCATTCCATTGATGAATTTATCCTCAAACGCCCCGATGGTGCCCATGCGCCGGAATGACGCCAGCGAACGACGCAGGTGATCGGCTTCCTCCGCAGAAAATCCGGCCCCTACCACAGCGATCTGCATGGCCTGTTCCTGAAACAGCGGTACGCCAAGGGTGCGTTTAGTAACCTCTTCAAGCGCGGGACCGAAGGGCTCCGGCTGCTCCAGTCCCTGACGGCGTTTGATATAGGGTTGCACCATGCCGCCCTGGATTGGGCCGGGGCGCACGATGGCGACTTCAATCACCAAATCATAGAATTCCCGGGGCTTCATCCGGGGCAGAAAGTTCATCTGGGCGCGGCTTTCGACCTGAAACACTCCAACCGCATCGGCGGCACAAAGCATGTCATAGGTACGGTCATCCCTTTGCGGAACTGTGGCAATGCTGAGGGCACGGTCTTCGTGGTGCAACAGCAGATCAAAGGCTTTGCGCAGACAGCTCAGCATGCCGAGCCCCAGAACATCGACCTTTAAAATCCCCAATGCGTCGATGTCATCCTTGTCCCATTCGATGACCGTGCGATCCTCCATCGCGGCATTGGCAATTGGTGACAGTTCATCCAGCCGCCCGCGTGTGATGACAAAGCCTCCGACATGCTGCGACAGGTGCCGGGGAAAGCCGATGATCTCGCCAATGAGCTGGATGGTTTGCATCAGGCGGCGGTCTTCGGGATTAAGGCCGAGCTCGCGGATGCGGTCCAGATCAATCCCGCCATTGCTCATCCCCCAAATCTGGCCTGACAGACCGGCCGTCACATCTTGGGACAGGCCCATGGCTTTGCCGACTTCACGAATGGCCGCCCGGGTGCGGAAATGAATGACGGTCGCGCAAAGCCCGGCGCGGTGGCGGCCGTATTTCTTGTAAATCCACTGGATCACCTCTTCGCGCCGCTCATGTTCAAAATCGACGTCAATATCGGGCGGCTCTCCCCGGTATTTCGAGATAAACCGCTCAAACACCATCGAGATCATATCCGGGCTGACATCGGTGATACCTAATAGATAACACAGGATAGAGTTCGCCGCCGACCCGCGCCCCTGACACAGGATCCCTTGTGATTTGGCGAATTGGACAATGTCATGCACCGTCAGGAAATAGGCCGGAAAGTTCAATTCCCGAACCACGGCCAGCTCCTTTTCCATCAGATCAATCGCCCTCTGGGAGGGAGCATTGGGATAGCGCCGCGTCAAACCTTCGCGGGCCAGTCGTTCCAGGCGTGCCTGAGGCGTTTCGCCTGCCACCGCTTCATGGGGGTAGTCATACGAGAGCTCTCCCAGATCAAAGCAGCATTGACCGGCGATTTCTAATGTACGGCGGATCGCGCCCAGATGGTTGCGAAACAACCGCACCATATCCTGACCCGCCTTGATCCGGCGTTCGGCATTGGGCAGTGCACGGGTCCCGATCTGGTCAATGGTGATATGGTCACGCATGCAGGTCAAAACATCAGCCAGCCGTCTGCGGCTGGCGTGATGCATCAGCACATCACCGACCGCGACCATCGGGGTGCCTGCCTTTTGCGCAGCCGCTGCGCAGGCCGCCAGATATGCCTGATCGCTGCCGTCATAACGGGGGGCCGCGCCAAGAAAGACGTGATTGGGAAAATGCCGCCGCAGCCGCTGGATATCAGGTACGGCTTCGTTCATCCCCTGTTCCGGCAAGGCAATTAAAATCATCCCCTTGCAGGCGGGGATCATGTCTTTGCTGTAAAGCTCACAATCCCCCTTTTCCGCACGGCGTTTCCCCAGTGTCAGAAGGCGGGTCAAACGCTTGTAGGCGGCGCGGTCACGGGGCAAGGCGACCCATTCCACAGCACTGTCGCGCAAAACCAGACGGCACCCGACGATCAGCTTGGGTAAAGCTGTGATAGCTGGCTTTGCGATGGCTTCCCCCGATGCCACCTCTTGCCGAGATGAGGCATCCATTCGCTGTTGCGAGCGAATTTTCAGTGCCTCGCTTGTTTCTCGTTTCAACTCTTTCAGCGCGCTCCAGGCTCGCACCACACCTGCCAGTGAATTGCGATCGGTGATGGCGATCGCAGACAACCCCAGTTCTGCAGCCCGCACGACCAGTTCTTCAGGGTGCGAGGCCCCGGTCAGAAAGGTGAAGTTACTGGTGACACACAGCTCGGCATAGTCTTGCCCGTGCACCCGCATATCCAGCAGATCCCTTTGAAACGCCTCTACGGGTCGGTGGGTGCGATTAACCTCAATCATACAAATTCCCCCTGCACAAACCAGCCGGGGTTTTGCGGTGTGTAAAACAACCAAAGCCGCCGCCCCTGCGTGGTCTCCACCCGCCAGTAATCGCGCAGGCCAGAACGCCAATTGTCATCCTCAAGCCACCATTCAGGGGCAATGCGTTCCGGACCCGTGGCGCGGCCCGTGGTTAAGGACATGCGCCGCCAGCGAAACCGTTTGGGCGGATGTGGGCCTGTGGCCGCAATAAGTTCGGGAGGAAACAGACACAGCGGTCGTGGATTTGAGCAGGCCCAGCCGCTGGCCGGTTCTGAATAGGCGGCGGGTGCGATGATAAAGCTGCGCTCTGGAATATGGCTGTCAGCGGTCAGGAAACGCTGAATATTTTCCAGCCTGACCCTTGTGCCGATCCGGGTGATGAGATCCTCCAACGGACCCTTCTGCGCGGCTGAAATATGGGTGATTTGCTGGGCGGGCAGGGCCTCAACCTGCGTTGCCTCAAGCCGCAGCTGGTCGATGCCAAAGCCTGCTTCCATCTCGGCCACCCCCCGTTTAAACAGCGGCAGAATGCGCTGAGGATCGTGCAAAGCGCGTGCTAGACGCAGCTCGATCTCTTGGTGATCCTGATCCACCCGGCGCAATGTGATGGTCAGCACCCGTGCGCCCATTTCCTGTGTTTTCAATTTGGCGCATAACTGGGTCAGCAGTCGCTCAATTCCCGCCATCACATCGCTGAGAAGGCCAATGGGGTCCGGCAGCGTCATCCGCACCCCGTAATGGGGAGGATCAAACAGGGGCGAAATGTCTTCCGGTTGCTGCCCCAAAGCCTGATCCAGCCGCAACAGCACATCCGGCCCAAAACGGCGGGTCAGCGGCGCCCGCGGTGCGGCAGCAAGATCGCCTACCTTGCGCAGCCCCAATCGGATCAAAGCCGTTGAGGTTTTCTCATCCAGCCGCAAGGCCGCAACAGGCAGGTCCCGTAGTGCAGGCAGCATGTCACCGGGTGGGGCCTGCCCTTCGCCATGATGCGCCAAGGCCCAAGCCGCCCCGCGCGTACCCGCCAGACCGATCTGCACCGACAGCCCTGCACGCATCAGACGGGCCCGCATATCCGCCAGCATCCCGTCCTCGCCGCCAAAGAGGTGGCCAGACCCGCTAATATCAAGCACCAGCCCATCCCGGCCTTCCATCCCCACCCATGGGCAATAGCGCGTGGCCCAGCGGCGCAGCGTTTTTAGAAACTGCTGATCTCTCTGCAGATCAGCAGGCACCGTTTGCAAACTGGGACAAAAAGCGCGGGCATCGGAATAGGCCATGCCCGGATGCAGGCTTTGCTGCGCGGCATCAATATTGAGGCAATAAAGTCGATTGGCATTGTTCCGTTTCAGGGTCAGGGCAAAGGGGCCATCACTTGGATACACCCGCAGAACCCGGTCACTCGCCAGGCGGGGAAACCACAATGAGACGACGCGACGCTGGATCCCACCGAACATGCCAAACACCTAATGTTCCTGATTTGTTCTTAATAAGCTCCCATTTTTGCAGAGTCGAGTCCTGAGAGCTTGATTTGGAATCAAATACAGGGGCGCACCGCCAACGAGTCTCTGCCGCATTGCTGCCCATACCTTCGGGAATAATCGCCAAGCCCGTGGATTCCCCATCCCGCGCAGCCAGTTGCAAACGCCGCCCCTCGGTCAAACCCAAGGGCTTGTTAAGCGTCATCACCACCAGCGAAACGGCCCCAGAGCGCAGCGCCTCCTCTGCCACGGCCAAAGTTTCTGTTTGGTCTTTGGTATTGCACAGCGTCAGATTGGCAGGATTTATGAAGTCGGCGAACCCATTCGGATTAATCTGACGTGGTTCCCAACTTTCGCGTATCCACATGACATAGCCACCAAGCCGGGCAGCAAGTGCGAAGGCAAAAACAAAGGCCCCAGCCCCGCAAACCTCATGCGTGCGGGTCGTGGTAGGTGGAAAGAAACGCGGATTAGTCTCGTACATATCTATGGATTATGCATTTGGTGGCAATATTGGGAAGGGCCTATGCCCGGCAAATACGGACCTTGGCGCAACTGTAGTGAAAGTTCGGTGTATCCCGCATTCCAGTCACCACAAACTGATTAAACATACCATTTATGACAGGCGGTCCGGTGTGGAATTTAGATATCCAATACCTCAGCGCCATCTTTAAGATCGTTTAGATCGACAGGCGTGCTGCCTGACTGCCGCGTTCGCGGTAGGGGGTGATTTCATAATGTGCGCGATAGCATTTTGAAAAATGTGAGGGGCTTGCGAAACCGCAGGCCAGTGCGACATTGATTACGCTCATGTCCGTTTGCATCAACAAGTTACGGGCCTTTTGCAGGCGCAGTTCCATGTAATAGCGTTTGGGAGAGCGGTTCAGGTATCGGCGAAACAGGCGTTCAAGTTGACGCGTGGACATGCCCACATCTTTGGCCAAAATAGAAGGGCTGATTGGCTCTTCGATATTGTTTTCCATCATCTGGATGACTTGTGACAATTTTGGATGGCGCACGCCAATGCGCGTGGGCACGGACAAACGTTGGGTATCTTGATCGGTGCGGATTGACGAATAAATCAACTGATCCGCCACTGCATTGGCCAGTTCTTCGCCGTGATCATCCGCGATGATTTTCAGCATCAAATCGATAGAGGCCGTGCCACCCGCGGTCGTGATGCGGTTATTGTCCACTACAAAAACCGATTTGGTGAGCTCGACGTCGTCAAATTCTTCGGCAAAACTGTCTTGGTTTTCCCAATGAATGGTGGCTTTTTTGTTGTCCAGCAACCCGGCTTTGGCCATAGTGTAACCTGCAGTACACAGACCACCAATCAACAGACCTCTGCGCGCCTCACGACGAATCCAATTCAGCAAACGTTTGGTCGTTGCGTGTTGTACCTCAATACCGCCACACAGCATGATCACATCGTCACGGTTCAGTTCTGCCAGATCAATATCAACCTTGAATTCAGCCCCGGCAGAGCAACGCACGGTGTCCCCACCTTCGCCGGCCAAAACCCATTCATAAAGTTGCTTGTCAGCCATGCGATTGGCAATCCGCAGACTTTCGACCGCAGCAGAAAAGCACAACAGCGTAAACTGATCCAGTAGAACAAAGACAAAGCGTCTTGGCTTGCCTGCTTCGACTTCTACTTTTACGATATGATTTTGTAGCGACATGTCGGCCTTCTACGTTGCGAGGGGGCTTCGGTGGATAATCACGTCTATCTTTAAGACTTAGGCGCTTATTTCATATATGGCCCTTGCTCAAGAGCTTTTGTATATTGCACAACGCAACTTGTAAAACCGGAGTGAAGACTATGGCAGAATGGCAAAAATCTGACTGGCGCAAAAAGCCACGGGTTCAGATGCCTGACTATACGGATGACGCAGCGCTTAAGGCCACAGAAGCCAAGCTAGCAAGCTATCCGCCGCTGGTTTTTGCCGGTGAGGCACGCAGCCTGAAAGCCAAGCTTGGTGCCGCCTCTCGCGGCGAGGCCTTTTTGTTGCAAGGCGGCGATTGCGCCGAATCCTTTGCACAGTTCAACGCCGATCATATCCGCGATACCTTCAAGGTGATGCTGCAAATGGCGATGGTATTAACCTATGGTGCAAAGGTTCCTGTGGTTAAAGTGGGCCGTATGGCGGGCCAATTTGCTAAGCCACGCAGCGCCCCGGTTGAGGTCGTGGATGGAGTGGAGCTGCCAAGCTATCGCGGTGACATTATTAATGATCTGGATTTCACATCTGCCTCGCGTATTCCAAACCCTGACAAGATGTTGCAGGCCTATACGCAGGCGGCCGCGACGCTGAACCTGCTGCGTGCATTTTCAACGGGCGGTTATGCGGATGTGCATCAGGTGCATGCATGGACTTTGGGGTTCACCGAGGGCGAAAAAGCCGCGCGGTATCGCGCGATGGCGACCCGAATCAGCGACACGCTTGATTTCATGAAAGCCGCCGGTGTGGACAGCGATGGGGCGCACACACTGCGTACTGTTGATTTTTACACCAGCCACGAAGGTTTGTTATTGGAATACGAAGAGGCGCTGACGCGTCTGGATTCGACTTCTGGCAAATGGCTGGCGGGCTCTGGCCACATGCTGTGGATCGGGGATCGTACACGTCAGCCTGACGGCGCGCATGTTGAATTCTGCCGTGGCGTGCAAAACCCCATTGGCCTGAAATGTGGTCCTACAACCACTGCCGAAGATCTCAAGGTTCTGATGAACAAGCTGAACCCAGAGAATGAGGCGGGCCGCCTGACACTGATTGCGCGCTTTGGTGCGGGCAATGTGGGCGACCATCTGCCACGTCTGATCAAGGCGGTGAAAGAAGAAGGCGCAAATGTGCTGTGGACTTGTGATCCGATGCACGGCAACACGATCAAATCGTCCACCGGATATAAAACCCGTCCATTCGACAGCGTGCTGCGCGAAGTGCGTGACTTCTTTGGGGTGCATAAGGCCGAGGGCACCATCCCTGGCGGTGTGCATTTTGAGATGACCGGGCAAGACGTGACTGAATGCACCGGTGGTGTACGTGCTGTCAGCGAAGAAGACCTGTCAGATCGCTATCACACCGCGTGTGACCCCCGCCTGAACGCAAGCCAGTCTCTGGAACTTGCCTTTTTGGTGGCCGAAGAACTGTCCGGTCTGCGCGAAGAACGCCAAGCCCAAGCGGTTTAATCACCCATTAATGAACAATCAAAGCCCCGAGAAATCTCGGGGCTTTTTGTTTGCTTGTTTTAAGCCAAAGCGGTCCTGCAGCCCTTGGCGGATGCTGCGATAGCTGGCTTTGTGTCATGCGTTGCAAAAGGGTGAGGTGCGGAAAAAAGTGAGGTTTTGCAGCAAATGCGCCAATGCATGATGGTGCGTGGATTGCAGGTATTTTTATCTGTTACGGCCTTTGCAAGTCAAAAGGAGGCTTAGCTGGCGCATTCCGTTCGTATGGGTTTACAATTTCACAGGCTGCCCATGCGGAGTACGAAGATAGGCTTGCTTCCACGCTTCGCATCTTTTCGATATTTCGACCTCAGTCAGCTTGCCGTGTGTCGTCACCAACGCTTCCAAAGTATCCAATGCCACGGCGTAATAGGTTTCCATATCATCTTGGCGTCCTGCAGCATGAGCTTGAGCTAATCCGGCCCCGAAAGCCTCGGACCAGTGGGTTGGCTCGATTGATTTGTTGACAATCAGGGCATCGGCCATGGCAAGTACCTGCGCTTGCCATTCTTGCTCAAATACAGGCATCCCATCGAGATCCTTGAGCGGTTGTGGCTGGCTAAAACTATCTTGGGGCAAGGTAACTCTCCCATAAATCGAGGAAAACAACGTCTTTGCTGTTGGCGGATTCCGGCCAAAGATCTTTCGCTTTGAATGCAACAGTATATAGGTGTTCGGCCACCTCAATCCCCATGGAAACGGCATCAGGAAATAGATGCGCCCCATGGTGTGCATGAATTTCTCCAACACGACCACGAACATATCCGGGCAATCGCGTATGGCCGGTCGATGCATTCTGATGCGCAACAATTCTACTTCCAACAGCAAATTTTGGCGCAACCTCGACGGGCCGGTCAAATCTAGTGGCGCTAGCGCGGTTTGCCGCAATTGCATCTTCGACGCTGATTGAAACAGCTTCTCCAACGGGTGGCGTGGCGGATTTTCCGGCCGCAAGCTCTTCGATTGTACAAACCTTGGAATCTACCAAGGTGGCCATATCGGTTTCGAGCCAGCTGTCCAGATATGGTCGCGTCAAATAGTCAGCCGGAATCGACGTTTCCCGGACATGCCGCCACCAGTCGATCGTTATGTCCGGGGCACCGCCTCCAAAGCCCTTGGAGAGAGCCCATGCACGCGCTTCCCATTCAGAGTGGAAAGGCTCTACCGGTTCCAGAACATCAATTGGGCCGTACCCTTGTTTGCCACCAAGATCATGAACGCCGTCCATCAGCTTTCCCCTTCTGTGGATTTACCCAAAATCCGATCAGTTCCAATCATGGAATTCCGCGTAACCAGTTTGACCAATTCTTTTTCACCTAATTCTTCGGTGTTTGCAGGGCGTTGTGGGATCACCAAATAGCGCAGTTCAGCGGTGCTATCCCAAACCTGAACTTGTATGTCTGTTCCCAGAGAGACGCCGAATTCCATCAACACTCCGCGCGGATCACGCACAGCGCGGGATCTGTAGGCTGCAGTTTTATACCAATTCGGCGCAATACCAAGAATCGAAAATGGATAGCAGGAACACAAGGTACACACGACCAGATTATGGACGGCATCCGTGTTCTCTACTGCCTTCAGATGTCCGGTCGCATCCCCTTCAAAACCAAATTCCTTGATTGCTTCTGCAGCATCTGCCAGCAAACGTGATTTAAACTCAGGATCGACCCATGATCTGGCGACGACTTGAGCGCCTCGTTTCGGGCCTATTTCTTCAGAATAGACTTCAACCCAGGAATTGATCGTCTCAGAAGTGGTCAATCCCTTCTCCACCATCAAGCTTTCCAATGCCTTGACCCTCAGAGCAGGTTCAGAGGGTAAATGGCTATGAAGCTCGCGGTGGATTTCAGATGCCTTTTGGGTGTCAAAGGTTGCCATGTGCGTTCTTCCTCCTTTAGGGCAAGCCTAGCAGAGCATGATACTGATGTTTAGTATTATTCAGTTTCACTCTGGCGCGCTAAATGATCCCATATTTGCACACTGAACTATTCGTCACGCGTGAAATTACGACCTTGTGACATCGATTTTGTCCAACCCCATTCAGATTGACCAACGACGGCTTTCCAGAGGATGGCTAAATTACACAAAGCGGGACGAAGCGATCGTTAACGGGAGCTTAACCAATACCGGCTTTTGCCACTTGGCCGGACCTTGATAATAGAGATTAAGATACATATCCTCAGGGATGGTTGGGAAGCGGCAGGTGCCGTGGGCGATGATGCCCAGCCTGACAAGTGCTTAGCCGTGCTATGTGAGCCCCTAGCCGGGGTGAGCTAAGGTTGGTCCTGAGAAACCCGATGACAAATCGGGCAATTTGAAGGGTGACCAGTCGACAGGCGTCTCTGAGTGATCATAGGAGTTAGCCGAACTGCCGATTTAGGGGCAGTATAAATATACTGAGCTAACTTAGGTAAGCTCAACCGGTTGGGCGTCGCTAGGATTTAATCTAATGCGGTTTTCAATCAAGCTGGAGGGTCGAGTTCGCTATGGGGATGTTATCGGAACCATTGCGCTCGTACTGACACTTGTAGGTCTTTTCCTGTAAGGGTTGGGGCGGTCGCAAGACCGCCCTTCACATATTCAACTCTCAATACTTAGCCCTATTAAACACTCTGGTCTAAACCTTATCTTTAGTCCAACCCTCGTAGAAAGCAGACGTTTGAGCCTAGTGCAGCATCGGTCAAGTGGGCCCCACAGCCAGTTTTCGCGGCACTTAATTCCAATGGCTGCTGTGGGGAAGGGGCTGACTTTGCAAAGGGTATTGTGTGCATTGCTGTCAAAAAAATTGCCCCACGATATCGCCGTGATCACAGATATCCGCGCACTGGACTCATCTTTTTTCTTTTGTCCGCATCCTGACTCGTTCTATGCTCTGGCGATCATGGGGACGACAAAGCCTGACATACCAAAACACGTTATGGACCGCTGGCAGCGGGTGGTCGATCTGATTGCAGATTTGGCCAACGTGCCGGCTGGATTGATCATGCGCACACTTGCGCCGGACCATTTTGTTTTTGTCACCAGCCGCACGGAAAACAACCCCTATGAGGTGGGGCGTGGGTTTGAGTTGCAACCAAAGCTGTATTGTCAGGGTGTAATCAGCAACGATGGCGAATTGGTGGTAGAGGACGCCGCTTGTGATCCGCACTGGGTGGATAACCCGGATATGGATCACGGTATGTCTTTTTATATCGGCTATCCGCTTAAATGGCCCGATGGTACGCTGTTTGGTACAATCTGTGTGCTGGATAGGAAAAACAACCGCCGTGCACTGCAATTTCGCAATGGATTGTTGGAGTTTTGCAATGTAATTGAGGCCGATTTGGCCATGTTGGAAGAGGTGGATTTGCGCAAGCGGCTGGAATCCACATTACAAGAAACGCTGGATCAGCTGGAGGCGCGTGTGGAAAAACGCACCGATGCGTTGCAAGAGGCCAATGGCGCCCTGCGTGTCTTGGTCAGTCAGATGGAATCGACCCGCGCGGATCACGATGAACAGATGTTGCGCCAGATTAAGGGTTTTGTGATGCCCCATGTGCAAAAGCTGCGACAGGCGATTTCGCCCGACAGCCCGGCGTTTGCCCATCTGGATTTGTTGGAAAGCAGCTTGAAAAGTATTTCATCGGACCTGTCTGACAGCCTGACAAATGCGTTTGAGGTGCTGACGCCAACTGAAATAGAAATCGCGCAAATGATCATGTCAGGGCGCAGCACCAAAGAGATCGCGCGGATCATGGCGCGCGGCACATCGACGATTGATTTTCATCGCAACAATATTCGCAAGAAACTGGGTGTGACAGATCGTGGATTGAACTTGCGCACCCATTTGATGTCTTTGTCTTGATATTCGATATGGGGGTAATCCCCATATTATCCCCATGTTTTACCGTCATCTGTGATTGCCGCTTGCCGCGTTAAGCTGATGTTAAGGGCAAACCAATCAGCCCGGCCAAACACGGAGACATAACGATGACAGACAAGAAACTGGATCTGACACCCGCACAGGTGAATGGACAACGCGACGAACAGATGGCGCCCGGCCTGTCGCGGCGATCATTCTTCATGGCAGCAGGGGCCAGCGGCTTGGGGGCTGCGGCAACAATGCTGGGTGGTACCCGTGAAGCCAAAGCGCAATCCACTGATTGGCTGCAACCTGGCAACAACAACCGCGTAATTGGAATGCAAGAGGCCAGCAGCTTTGCCCAAGGTGCTGTCGGTATTGATTTTTATGGCCATTGCGCGTTTAAAATCACGTCACCCGGCGGAGCCACGATCATGTTTGATCCGTGGCGGGATGATCCCTCTGGTGCGTGGGGATTGTGGTTCAAACAAAAGTTCCCGGAAACCTTGGTGGACATCACTATGTCTACCCATACACATTTTGACCACGATGCCATTGATCGCCCGCAATCCACCATGGTTCTGGACCGGATGGTGGGCACGTTTGAATTCGCTGATCTGAAGATCACCGGCTATGCGGACAAACACGCCTGTGTGGCGCCTGGTTGGTATCCTTGGACGGATGCACTTGCAGAATTCGGAGTAGAGGCTTGCCCACCGAACAACCCCGGACACATGGATATGGTGACCTATGTGGTGGAAACTGGTGGCATTCGCACGTTGATTTGGGGGGATAACCGTCCTGACCCTGCGGATGGCTTTTGGGATCAAATCGGTGAAATCGACGTTCTCACCCTGCCAGTGGATGGCTCTGAACATATTCTCAGCTATGAGCAAGGCAATGCGTTGGTGGATCGGATCAAGCCCAAGGTGGTCATTCCAACCCATTACCTTAGCGAAACAACCACCTACACGCTCTCAACCCTTCAGCCTGCGGATGATTGGGTTAAGGGTCAGAAAAGTTTCAAGATGCTGGACAGTGCGTCCTTGTCTCTTGAAGCAGGCGATGTGGCTGGCATGGACCGCGAGTTCATGTACTTCGGACATAACGCCCAAACGACCTAAGGGTCGTCTTTCACAGTCCGGACAGGGATGCATCCGGGCTGTGTTTCAACCACTCACTGGAAACGGGGGCGTTTTACGCCCCCTTTTTTTGTGCTGCGATCACGCGGGTAAATGGATTTTGAATTTCTCACGAAGCGCTTGATCTAATATCGGGTCAAACCGCGCAGCAGAGCGTTGCGACAGGATATCCTCTTTGCGCGCAACGGCCTTTTCGATTAGGTCAGGCTTGCCAATTTCCGCCCATTCTTTAGGTGAGGTTCGGTCTCCAAGTGCAGGATAAACATAATCTTTTTGCATTCGGTTAAGAGTCTGATCTGTGCCCAGATAATGGCCGGGACCACCAAGGCAAACCTCGCGCATTTGATCCAATGCAAGGGTTTCATCGTCCACTTCGATCCCGCGGACGCATCGCAAGGCATGGCCAATCAGATCATCAGACAGGATGAGGGATTCATGACAGAACCCAAGCAAGGATGCATGCATTCCGGCCGCTTCATACACCATGTTCAACCCAGATAAACCGGCCATGACATTAGAACACATGGCTTCCCAACCGGCCTGCATGTCAGGCAACTTGGCATCTGCAATACCCCCGACTGCGCCACCGGGCAGGCCATAGAATTTATGCATTTGCGCGCAGCCTGCACTCAACAAGGCCTGCTCGCCCGACCCACCAGTCATAGCGCCTGTGCGCAGATCCAGACCAAAGGGCCAAGTGCCAAAAATCGCAGGGTGTCCGGGTTTTACGGCGTTTACATAGACCAAACCGGCAAGGCATTCGGCGCTAGCTTGAACGATGGCTCCGGCAATGGTCGATGGCGCAGTGGCTCCGGCCATACCCGCAGATAGCAGCAGGACAGGCATCCCACCTTTGATGCATTCCTCCATCACTTCGCAGGATTCCGTGGCGAATTTCATCGGCGGTACAACAAAACAGTTGGAGTTGCTGACAAACGGACGTTCGCGCCATTTGTCCTCTCCGCCAGCGATCATATGGAGCATTTCCAGCGCCGGTTTGACATAGCTGGGATCGGTGAAGGAGGTGCCGATGTGTTTCTTGGTGCCGGATACACAGCCATAGACGGTGTTGAGATCCATCTCAAAGTTATCAGAGATATCGCGACACACCATTGGGCGTTGAACAAAGTGGATATTGTCAAGCTGATCACAAATGCGCGCGGCATCGTGCAAATCCTGCAAGGTGCTGTCGCGATATTCGCGGCCATGCACATCCACCATATGCACCGCAGCGCCAGCGGTGCCAAAATGCACGCGATTGCCCGAAAGGATCAGATCGTTTGCCGGATCGCGGCCGCATAGGGTGATGGATGTGTTGGATTTCGCAATTGCGTCTTCAACAACGGCGCGCGGGAACCGAAGGCGCCCGTCATCCCCCAATATCGCACCTGCACCAACCATATAGTCAATGCCGCTTTGGGGGGCATCGGCAAGACCGATGGTTTCCAGTGCTTCAAGCGCGGCGTCGTGGATTTTTTCGACTTGGGTTTGTGTTAGCGGCTTATATGCGCCGCCTTCCATGCCCGGAGTGATCGAGCGAAGTTCATCGGTGACCGGGGCGACACGGGCTGCGCGGCGGGCGGAGCGGCCGCCGGAACGGCGAGTAGCAGGTGAAGTCATGTGTGTATTTCCTGTCTGAATGATCCAATATTACGAGGTTCAGACAGACTGCGGGCGCCCCCGCGCGGCACGGCCACGTTCGGCGCCGATCGTGATGATCACAAGCTGTATTTTCCAGCGACAGGTGTTCATGGCGTCTCCTTGTTGCGAAACGATGTATTGGATCATACAAGGATTCTGCGACAAAAGCGACAAAGTGTCGTTTTTACCGCGCCTCTGGCACTCTTTTGCGGGCGCGGTAAAGTACTTGCTATAACTGGGTTAGTGTTTTGCCAACGAAATAGCAAAATCACGCAATGTTTCCAACGCTTTGGTGAAACGCTCATCATCAATGGTCATGGCCACACGGATGTGCCCCGCCGCTGCTTGACCAAAGCTTTCGCCGGGCATGACCGCAATTAAGTGTTCATCCAACAGACGATTGGCAAACTCTTCTCCACTTAACCCAGTGGCGCGGATGTCCAGCATGACATACATCGCCCCTTGGGCCGGAATGACCCCAACGGTATTTTGGGCTGCAAAAATCTGCTGTGTGATGTCGCGACGCCGCCGAAAAGGGGCCGCAACCTTTTCCTCAAGACCGTCCCCTTGCGCCAAGGCGAAATCAGCAGCATCCTGAACAAACCCTGCCACGCCATAGGTGGTGTGTGTGGCCAGATTGATCAGATGATCAACCACATCTTTTGGGCCGATGATCCAACCGATACGGCTGCCGGTCATGGCGTGAGATTTGGACATGGATCCAACCACAAGCGTGCGTTCTGCCATGTCGGGCAGGGCGCGTGGACTGATATGTTCGCCTTCCCAAATCTGAGTGTCATAAACCTCGTCCGAGATCAGCCAAAGATCGTGTTCACGGCACACTTCGGCGATTCCCTCGAGCGTTTCGCGTGAATAGACAGTGCCCGTAGGGTTGTTTGGCGTATTCACCAACAAAGACGCCGCCCCCGCAGCGTGCTTGGCAATATCTTCGGCGCGCGGCTGAAAGGCATCTTCGGGATGAGTTTGAATGGCAACCGGTTCTGCCCCAACCCCGCGCAACGTGCCGGGGTAGGTGGCATAATAAGGGTCAAGATACAGCGCACGATCCCCTTGTTCACAGGTGACAAGATGCGCCGCATATAGCGCGGCCTGTCCGCCGGGGGTGATCATCACATTCTCAAAACTTGTCGATACACCTGTGCGATCCTGAACACGTGCCGCTACCCGTTCGCGCAGTGCCTGCGTTCCGGGCACCATGGCATAACCTGTGTGTCCGCCCTTTGCGGCCTTATCCATCGCATCAAGAATCACAGGATCGGTACGAATGTCATGTTCGCCAATGGTCAGTTCCGTAACCGGTTGCCCATCAGCAACCATCTGACGTGCGCGATAAAATACATCCCACCCGTCTGATCCCCCACCGTTCAGCGTGGTAATCCGCTTTGAAACTTGCATGGCTCTCTCCTTCAATTTGGGCCAGAGGGCCATGACGGCGTTTTTACGTCAATGCGGAATTCGCCCCTTACATGCTGTTTTCGTCAATATCATTGGCACTATCGCCCATCAGGTATCGTGGGCCGGGGCCTTTTGCGTGGATACGATCCTTTGGATTATAGAGCTTGCATGTCTTCAGCGACAGACATCCGCACCCAATGCAGCCATCCAGTTTCTCGCGCAGGGCCTCCATCTGGGCAATCCGAGCATCCAGATCGTGGCGAAAACTTTGCGATATTTTTTCCCAGTCTGATTTGGTCGGGGTGCGATTATCCGGCAGACACGACAAGGCAGACTTAATCTGCGCCAGACTGAACCCCATGGTTTGGGAAATCATCACAAACGACAGGCGCCGAATGTCCGCACGTTCATAGCGGCGCTGCCCGCTGTCGGTACGAAAAGGATGCACCAAACCTTCCTCACCATAGAATCGAATGGCCGAAGGCGCGAGACCGGTGCGTTCGGCAACCTGTCCAATTGTCAGGCCGCGTTTTGTCAACAGTCTGGTTTTCATGTAAACTTTCCCATTGAGTTAAAGTTAACTTAAGAGATTATACTGTTTTCATCGAGTTTTCAAACTGAAAGGGATGCTCATGAAGCTGGAACATATCAATGTCACCGTGCCCGACCCCAAAGGTACCGCGTCGATCTTGCAGGATTTGTTTGATTGGCACATCCGTTGGGAGGGCGAGGCGCTGGACGATGGCTATACCGTTCATGTGGGGGATGCGGGCACCTATCTTGCGCTTTATGCCCCGGCGCATGAAGTCACGGGAGCTGAGGCGCGGTATCGTCGCACTGCAGGGCTTAACCATATCGGTATCGTGGTGGACAACATTCAGGATACAGAAAACCGTGTGCGCAATGCAGGATACACGCCGCACAATCACGCCGATTATGAACCGGGCACGCGGTTTTATTTCGATGGTCCTGACGGCATCGAATACGAGGTGGTCAGCTATGCCTGATAGGCGGCCCTCTGCGCGCATGTCTCTCTGCGCAGGCGTCACCTTACTGGCTTGACCCACTGGGGGCGGCTGCCTATGGTTGCCCCCATGAAACCGATATGCACCATTATTATCTGCTGCATTACCGCCTAAGACAATTTGGCGGGCGGATCTTCTATTCCATTGACATGATGAAGTTGCTAAGCCCGCCGGGACCACCCGTGTGAGGACGAGCCACAATGACAAGCCAGCCAGTGATCAAGCTGCACAATTCAAAGACCCGCAAGAAAGAGGTGTTTGAACCGATTGATGCAAACAATGTGCGCATGTATGTCTGCGGGCCGACAGTCTATGACCGCGCCCATTTGGGCAATGCGCGCCCCGTTGTGGTGTTTGATGTGTTGAACCGGCTGCTGCGTCACGTTTATGGCGATGATCACGTGCTCTATGTGCGTAATTTCACTGATGTGGATGACAAAATCAACGCCACTGCGCAGCAACGCAAAGAGGCCGGGGCGACAGGTACACTTGAGGAACTGGTGCATGAGCGCACCGAGGAAACCATTGATTGGTATCTCAAGGACATGGGCGCATTGGGCGCTTGCGAGCCGGACCACATGCCGCGTGCCACGCAATATATCCCGCCCATGATTGCCATGATCGAGGATTTGATCGCCAAAGGGCATGCCTATGCCGCTGAAGGTCATGTGCTGTTCGCGGTCGAAAGCTACAAGAATTACGGCGCACTGTCAGGGCGGTCCGTGGACGACATGATCGCAGGCGCACGGGTCGAGGTTGCACCCTATAAACGCAACCCCATGGATTTTGTGCTGTGGAAACCGTCTACCGATGATCTGCCCGGCTGGGACAGCCCATGGGGCCGTGGTCGCCCCGGCTGGCACATTGAATGTTCGGCGATGTCTTATGAATTGCTGGGGGCGAGTTTTGACATTCACGGCGGCGGCAATGACCTGCAATTCCCGCACCATGAAAACGAAATCGCCCAAAGTTGCTGCGCCCACCCCGAAGGTGATTTTGCCAAAGTCTGGCTGCACAATGAGATGTTGCAGGTCGAGGGTAAGAAGATGTCCAAGAGCCTTGGCAATTTCTTCACCGTGCGGGACCTGCTGGACCAAGGCGTGCCGGGCGAGGTGATCCGGTTTGTTCTGCTATCCACGCATTACCGCAAGCCGATGGATTGGACGGCTAAGAAGGCGGAAGAGGCTGAATCGACGTTACGTAAGTGGCGAGCAGCTACAAGGAACTGCACCCCTACACCTGAAATCGACAACGTACGTATTGAGCCTCTTGAACGAGAGTTGTGTAACGATCTGAATACAGCAGGAGCACTTAACGTTTTACATGCGTACTATAATTCAAAAATGTATGACGCTTTGTTGGTAGGTGCGAGATTTCTGGGCCTGCTGACAAATGAGCTTGATGATTGGGAGACGGAAAACGAATATCCAGATTATTTGGTTTCTCTAATTGAAGACGTGCTTAAAAGTAGAACTAAGGCACGAGCAGATAAAAATTGGACTAAAGCCGATTTAGTTAGAGATGGTCTTAAAGCAGCTGGAATTCGTGTTGAAGACGGTCCCGAAGGAACAGTATGGTCTGTGGTGAAGGATGAAATTGATGCTTTGCCATATTTTAATGCCGTAAGACGTGCGAGCTTCTTAAGCGACCCCGAAAGGTTGAGTGAGGAAATTCAGAAGGCTGAAGATGCAGGGATTGTATTTTCTGACCTACACCAAATCGATGTTTCACCTGCCTGGCGGGGAAAACCTAATGTTCGCCACATCGAAAAAACTCTATCCCAAACACTTAAAAGTATTGGAGAAAGTTAATGAGCCTTCTCACAATACAGAGTATCTCCAGACTACATATAGGGGCGGTCGGGGGCTGGCCGTGCCGCACGCGCCACGGCTTTGAGTGGGGCAAATCATGACCAAAGAACGCCTATATCTTTATGACACCACGTTGCGTGACGGCCAACAAACGCAGGGCGTGCAGTTTTCCACAGCGGAAAAGCACCTGATTGCGGGCGCGCTTGATGCGTTAGGTGTGGATTATATCGAAGGTGGTTGGCCCGGCGCGAACCCAACTGACAGCGAATTCTTTGACAACCGCCCACAGACCCGCGCGACATTCGCAGCCTTTGGAATGACCAAACGTTCAGGCATGTCTGCCGAAAATGATGACGTGCTGGCACAGGTCGTCAATGCGGGCACGGATGCTGTGTGTCTGGTGGGTAAAACCCATGATTTTCACGTGAAAACCGCGCTGAATATCACGCTGGACGAAAATATAGAAAATATAATAAAAACAATCACCTATATTTCAAAGTTAAACCGGGAAATCTTATTTGATGCCGAGCATTTCTTTGATGGGTACAAGGCCAATCCAGATTATGCGATCCAAACCATCCGCGCGGCCTATGACGCGGGGGCGCGCTGGATTGTTTTGTGTGACACCAACGGCGGCGCTCTGCCGCATGAGGTGTTCGAGGCCACCAAGGCCGTCATCAATGCGGGCATTCCGGGCACCCATTTGGGCATACACACCCATAATGATTGCGAACAGGCCGTGGCCAATTCTTTGGCAGCAGTGGATGCGGGCGCGCGCCAGATTCAGGGCACGTTGAACGGGCTGGGCGAACGCTGTGGCAACGCCAATCTGACCACGCTGATCCCGATGTTGATGCTGAAGGAACCCTACAAAAGCCGCTATGAAACCGGTGTTAGCCTTGAGGCCCTTTCTGGGTTGACGATGGCCAGCCGTCAGTTGGACGAAATTCTGAACCGTGTTCCGATGAAGCAGGCGGCCTTTGTCGGGGCCAGCGCCTTTGCGCATAAGGCCGGGCTGCATGCCAGCGCGATCCTGAAGGATCCCACGACATATGAACATATTGACCCGGAACTGGTGGGCAATGCGCGCATCATTCCGATGTCAAATCAGGCGGGGCAGTCCAACCTGCGCAGCCGCCTTTCGGACGCCGGGATTGCCGTGGAAAAGGGCGATCCGGCCTTGGCGCGCATTCTGGACCGCATCAAGGTACGTGAGGCCGAAGGGTATTCCTATGACGCAGCACAGGCCAGTTTTGAGCTGTTGGCGCGGGAAGAGCTGGGCCAGTTGCCCACGTTCTTTGAGATCAAGCGCTATAAAGTCACGGTGGAACGCCGCAAGAACAAACGCAATAAAATGGTTAGCCTATCAGAGGCGGTGGTCGTCGTGAAAATCGGCGATCAGAAAAAGCTGTCGGTCAGTGAATCCATGGACAAAGCCGGAAGTGATCGTGGCCCAGTGAACGCATTGGCCAAGGCTTTGGGCAAGGATCTGGGGCCGTATCAGGATTACATTGATGATCTGCGCCTTGTGGATTTCAAGGTGCGCATCACCCAGGGCGGCACCGAGGCCGTCACGCGCGTTATTATTGACAGCGAAGACGGGCAGGGTCGGCGGTGGTCCACGGTTGGGGTGTCCGCCAACATCGTGGATGCATCATTCGAGGCCTTGCTGGATTCGATCAACTGGAAGTTGGTGCGCGACGGCGCGCGGGCTGTCTGAGACATGAACCAAGACATCACCGCCTGCGCTGCTTTGGTTGAACGCGCTGACCCACACCGTTTTCGCGCAACCATGGCCGCGCCTGTGGCGGCGCGTTCCGTGTTGTTTCCGATCTATGCCTTTAACGTCGAAGTCGCGCGGGCACCTTGGGTGACACAAGAACCGATGATCGCTGAAATGCGCCTGCAATGGTGGCGCGATGCCCTGGAAGAAATCGCTAACGGGGCTGAAGTGCGCCGCCACGAGGTGGTCACGCCTCTGGCGCAGGTACTGCGTGCGGACCATGCGCAAGCCCTTGATGCCTTGGTCGCAGCACGGCGTTGGGATATTTATAAAGACCCGTTTGAGGACGCTGCACACTTTGAGGATTACCTGACCCAAACCGCCGGCACATTGCTGTGGGTGGCTGCTGATGCGCTGGGTACTGCGGACCGCGCGGTGGTTCAGGATGCAGGGTACGCCTTGGGCGTCGCTAACTGGCTGCGTGCGATTCCGGCTCTTGAGGCTCAGCAACGCGTGCCTTTGGTGGATGGCCGCGCTGAGGCGATACAATTTCTGGCAACAAATGCCCTTGCCCGACTGAAAAATGCCCGCAATCAACGCTATAAAATTTCTGTCGCCGCCTCTGCCGCGATGTTTGCCGTGTGGGAGGCCGCGCCTATCTTGAAACAAGCCATGTCCGAGCCGCGCCGCGTGGCAGATGGTGCGCTTGGAACAAGCGATGCGCGATCGCATCTGACGTTGATGTGGCGATCCTCAACTGGGCGTTGGTGATCTTAGGTCAAATAACCTGATCTTTCGGCCTGAACATCAACCAAATGAGGGCTGCACCGGCCAGCATCAGGAACGGGGCCATGGCAAGGTTAACGGCGGCCCAACCCGCCTGTGGCGTGCCGCCGGAACAATTCATCAACCCGCCTGATGACAGCGAAGCCAGCGTCACGCCGCCAAAAACGATCAAATCGTTCATGCCTTGAACGCGACCACGTTCATGCGTCTCGTGCGATCCTGCAAGCATCGTGGTTGCACCGATAAAGCCAAAATTCCAGCCAAGTCCCAACAGGATGAGGGCCACATAGAAATTGCCCAACTCGACACCTTGCATGGCCACACCCCCGGCGGCGGCCAGGATAATCAGGCCAGTGGCGATGATTTTCTCCACCCCAAATCGTGCGATTAAATGGCCTGTGAAAAAAGACGGAGCAAACATCGCCAAAACGTGACCTGTCACTACATCGGCAGCATTGCCTTCGGTAAAGCCACAGCCAACCACGGCGAGTGGTGTGGATGTCATCGTCAGGTTCATCAACGCATAACTGACTGTGCCACAGATGATGGCCACGGCGATGCGCGGGGTTCTCAACAGCTCCCACCGTGATCGCCCGGCTGAGGGCGCATCGGTACTGTCCCGTTGGATCGACGGTTTCAGGAACAAAAATAAGGTGGCGCCGATCAAATTAATCACAACAATCGCGAGATAAGTCCCAAGAAATGGCACAACCATCATATCAGAGGTCACTTTGACAAGTTGTGGCCCGATGATTGCAGCTGCAAGCCCGCCTGCCATCACATAAGAAATCGCTTTTGGGCGAAATTCATCAGAGGCGCTGTCAGCGGCGGCAAAGCGGTAAAAGCCATGTGCGCTCATATAGATACCAGTCAAGAAACTGGCGCCAAGGAACATGGCAAAGCTTGATTGCATCAAGGCATAGGCGCCAACAATACCGCCCAATGCACCGCAGGCAGCCCCAAGCATAAAACCCACACGGCGGCCATATTTCTGCATGATTGCGGCCATTGGGGTGGCCGAAAACATCGATGCCAAAACGATCATTGTGATCGGAAGCGTGGCAAAACAGGCATTGGATGCAAGTGATTGACCCGCCAATCCGCCAATGGTGAATACCATCGGCATTTGTGCCCCAATCAGGGCTTGGGCCAGAACAAGAATAAATACTGTACGCCGGGCGCGGGCGTCATCAATCACTTGGGTCATGGGCAAATGGCTAGACCTGTTTACGTGTAATGGAAAGACTTGATAGCCACTTTTGCCGTATCGTCACGTCACGTTTTCAGAGATCATTGAAATCATTTCAAACATGATGGATGACGCCACCAGCGAGGTGATGTTATTTGGCGTGTCTTTGGTGGGCATCAGACACACCACATCGCCGCCAACAATGTTCATGCCCCGCACCGCGCGCAGCAGTTCCACGGCCTCATCAATGTCAAAACCTTTGACACCGGGTTCAATGTTGGACACGGCGGGCGCAATGGTGGGATCAAGGCAATCCAAATCAAAAGTGATATAAACGGGGCGTCCATCCAGAACCTCTTTGATCTGGGAGATGACGTCGGCAGCGCCGCGTTTGCGGTAATCAGCCATGGTCACAACATTATAGCCGTAATCATAAGACGGTTGCAGCCAATCTAATGTGCGCGGATGTCCCCGCAGACCGATTTGCATGGATGTCTTGGGGTCAACCTTGCCTTGATCCGCCAGATAGGCCCCCCAATGCGCCGCGGATTTTTTGGCACCAAGAAAGTGATCCACCTTGGTAAACACATCCGTGTGGGCATCCAGATGCAGGAACGACACGGGCTCACCTCCGGTCAGATTGCCACATCCCAACGCCTGAACGATGCCGCCAGTGATCGAATGATCCCCGCCGATGGACACAGGCCGCGCACCTGCTGCATCGATGGTTTTGTAAAAATCGGTGATGTCTTGAATAGAGGCCTCATTGTCATTGGCGCGGGGCAGGGGCACGTCACCCACATCCACGATATTGGCGCTGGCCCATGGATCAATGCGAAACGCATCATGCACGCGCCGCTGCACCGCCGAGACATTGCGCACAGCGCGTGGGCCAAGGTGCTGATCACGTTCCGTCGTGCCGTTGCCTGTGGAATGGGGCACACCTGCAAGGACAATGTCAGCGCCTTCCGCTGCCCCTTGGGGGCACCGAAACAGTGTGGGGATGCCCCACCAGTACAGGTTGTTCATCATGCTGTCGTCGTGTTCGCGCGCCATATTGTGCTCTTTTCATTGTTCGTTTTGTGCAGCTTTGATCAGGAAACGGATTGACGCAATGAATTTTGATGATGCTACATAGGCTTTCTGTGGGATGAGGGCGGTGGACCAAAATATCATGGTTGGACGAATTATCGAAACATCTGCCTGTGTGGCAGAGGGCGCTGTGTGGCTTGCGGCGCAGGATGCGCGGTGGGCGCATGCGCTGTCATTGACCGGGCCCTTGCCGTTGCGCCGCAGACCTGACGGATTTGCCCAAGTGCTGAGTGCGATTGTCAGTCAACAAGTCAGCGTGGCGGCCGCCAATGCGATTTGGAACCGTTTGAAAGACGCCAAATTGACTGGGCCGCGTAAGATCATGTGGGCCAGTGATGATGAGTTGCGTGCCGCAGGAATGAGCCGTCAAAAAATTCGCTATGCACGTGCACTGGCTGAGGCCAAGGTTGATTTCAAAGGATTGCGCACAGCGCCAACGGATCAGGTGATCACCACTCTGACAGAGATCAATGGCATTGGTGCCTGGACTGCGGAAATTTATGCGATGTTCAGCCTGGGACGCGCGGATGTGTTTGCGCCGGGGGATCTGGCCCTGCAAGAGGCGGCGCGTCTGTTGTTTGACTTGGATGCACGGCCCAAGGAGCGCGCTCTACGCAAAATGGCCGAGGAGTGGTCGCCGTGGCGATCGGTTGCGGCGCGCGCGCTTTGGGCCTACTACCGTGTCGCAAAGGACAGAGAAGGCATAAGATGACACGGGTACTGAATACACAGCGTAAAGAGCCGATATCTGGCGAGCTGCGCTCTATTGTGATTTTCCTGCACGGCTATGGTGCAAATGGTCAGGATTTACTGGGGTTGGCGGATCCATTGTCCGAACATTTGCCGGATACGCTGTTTTTGGCCCCTGACGCACCAGAAAGCTGTGCTGGCGCGCCGATGGGATATCAGTGGTTTCCAATCCCATGGATAGATGGATCGTCGGAAGAGGAAAGCATGCGTGGTATGCAGGCCGCCGTCGAGGATTTGAATGCTTTTCTAGACGGTGTGATGGTGGATGAGGATGTGCTGCCAGAGCAGGTCGTGCTGTTTGGCTTTTCCCAAGGCACCATGATGAGCCTGCATGTTGCACCACGGCGTGAGGACGAAATGGCGGGAATTGTCGCTTTTTCTGGCCGCCTGTTAGAACCGGATCTGTTGAAAGATGAGGTGGTCTGTCGCCCTCCGATCCTGCTGGTGCATGGGGATGCAGATGATGTTGTGCCGGTACAATCGTTGCCCCAAGCCGCCGAAGCGCTGCAAGAGGCCGGGTTCAAGGATGTTTTTGCCCATATCATGAAAGGCACGGGTCACGGCATCGCCCCAGATGGGTTGAGCGTGGCACTGGCCTTTATGCGCGACAAATTGGGGTTGTGACCTCACTGATACGTCGCGCTGACCTCTCAGATTTTTTGCCCCTAAGGGCCGCTTTTGTGGCGGCCTACAGGCAGTATGTTGGGGTGATTGAGGGATTGCCTGACGTCAGTGGTGGTTTGGATGCTGATATACAGAACAATGATGTCTGGATATGTCTTGAAAACGACGTCGTCGCTGGCGGCATAGTGCTTGAGCATGATTCCGACGTCACACTGGTCGCAAATATTGCCGTTCATCCTGACTTTGGCGGACGCGGCTTCGGGCGATTGTTGATGGCACAGGCTGAAATATGCGCACAGCAACGGGCCAGCCGTATTCTACGCCTAAGCACCCATGAAGATATGCACAAAAACGTTGATTACTATCAACAACTGGGGTGGCAGGTTTTGTCGCATGACCCACCGAAAATTGTAATGCAAAAAGACCTGAAGGTCTGAAAACCTCGCCATCAATCCGATTCAAAACACCCGGAGAACTGCGTAATTAGCGCATATATCAAGGGGGTTGCCAGATGGTAACCACGATATATAGTGTTGATAGAGCAGGGCGGGCTATCCCGCCCGAATGCCAAACGATAACGGGCAGTTGGGCGGAGGATGAGTCCCAGATGGATAGCGATTTCAGAACAGAGTTTGTCAGAGAACCGAGCGGGCTGAAACAGCACCCGGCCTTGGTACTAAATGCGGATTACAGACCGCTTTCCTATTACCCATTATCGTTGTGGCCCTGGCAAGAAGCTGTGAAAGCCGCGTTTCTGGACAGGGTGGATATTGTCGCGGAATATGACCATGTGGTCCGAAGCCCTTCGATCGAAATCAGAATACCTTCGGTTGTTGTTCTCAAAGACTATGTCAAACCTCAAAAGCGCGTGGCCTTCACGCGCTTTAATTTATTTCTGAGGGATGAATTTTGTTGCCAGTATTGTGGCGCTCGTGGAGACTTGACGTTTGACCACGTTATTCCACGCGCAGCAGGTGGTATCACAAGTTGGCAAAATGTCGTTGCTGCGTGTAGCCCATGTAACCTCAAGAAAGGCTCCAAAAGCCTGCGGCAGGCACATATGCAATTACATAAGCCTCCGCGCCAACCCTGTGCCGAAGAATTGCGCAATAATGGGCGTAAGTTTCCTCCGAACTTTCTTCATGAAAGCTGGATGGATTTCCTTTATTGGGATGCTGAACTGGACGCTTGATCGTGGTCAGAAGCGCCATTCTCAGGCATGCTTGGGTCTTTGGAATTGGGATAGACAAGCCCGGCTGAAATTACCAATTTGGCAGCGTCTTCAACGCTCATATCCAAAAGAGTCACATCCTCTTGAGGCAGGAACAACAAAAAACCCGACGTCGGGTTTGGTGTTGTCGGCAGAAAAATACTCATCAGTTGACTGTCCCCCCCCGCACTTTCGTTGATTTCGCCTTTGGCAGTGGTCGACACGAAACCAATCGCCCATATCCCTTTGCGCGGATACTCAATCAAGCAGGCATTTTCAAAGCTGCGTTCAGATTGCGCAAACACCGTTTCGGCAATTTGTTTCACCCCGGAATAGATCGTACGTACAACCGGCATCCGATTAACCAAACCTTCGGCGTAGTTGATCAAGGACTTACCGATCAGGCCTTTGGCAATCCAGCCGATAAAGGTGGTGAATAACAAAAAGAACACCACGCCAACGCCGCGAATATTGATGGTTTTATCTGTGCCAATCCAAGCGCTGTAATTTTCGGCGCCGATGATCGCGCGTACAATGTAATCTGGTTGATAGTAATGTGGCACGAATGGCAGAACAAACCCGTCAACCCAGCCGATAAAACTCCAGATCAGCCAGACTGTGAACACTACCGGCGCAATAACAACCAACCCCGTCAGAAACGAGTTGCGCATCCGTGTGATTAGGCGCGGGCGACGGGTGTGGTGCTCTTCATCAAAGGGTGTGGTCATAGGTGTCCCGAATTTATGCGCACTAAATAGGAGGTTTGGATAAGTTCTTCAACGATTTGACCTGATCTGTCACGCGTTCTTTTTCGTTGCGACGATTTCTTGGGCAATTTTTGCAGCCAGACGGGCATTATTGCGCACCAACGCGATATTTGCTGTCAATGATTGCCCCTCGGTCAGCTCAAACAGGCGGCTTAACATGAAGGGCGTGACGGATTTTCCGATGATCCCCTGATCTGCCGCCTCTTGCGTGGCCTGATCAATTAGGGGGGCGAGCACATCATTGGCGATTTCGGCGTCTCTGGGAATGGGGTTTGCGATCAACTGGCCCCCGGGTAATCCCATGCTTACACGCATCAGATGCGCGGCGGCAATCTCGGCTGGATGGTCAAGACGCAATGGCGCGCGAATGCCAGATTGGCGCGACCAAAAGGCCGGAAAATCATCCTGACCATAGGCGATTACCGGCACACCTTGGGTTTCAAGAACTTCCAGAGTTTTTGGCAAATCCAAAATCGCCTTGGCACCTGCGGCCACAACGGACACGGGAGTTGCGGCAAGTTCAGTCAAGTCGGCGGAAATATCAAAACTTTCTTCGGCCCCTCGGTGGACGCCACCAATGCCGCCGGTGGCAAATACAGATATACCTGCAAGATGCGCGGCAATCATGGTGGCCGCCACGGTGGTTGCGCCATTGCGTCTGGTTGCCATGCAGACCGGCAGGTCAGCCCGAGATACTTTCATGACATCTTTGGTTTGTGCCAGTTCTTCAAGCTGCGCATCAGTCAGGCCGATCAACAGCTCGCCATTTAAAACGGCGATGGTTGCAGGCACAGCCCCGTTTTCGCGCACTGTCGCCTCGACCAATCGAGCGGTTTCTACGTTCTGCGGATAGGGCATGCCATGGGTGATAATGGTGCTTTCCAACGCAACAATGGGTTGGTGTGCGGCCATTGCAGCGGCCACTTTGGGAGACAAGGTAAACAGGCTCAATTCGGATTTCCTCCGGAAACATAGGTGGCGGCGGCATGTAGGGCGCGCGAAAGGGCCGCGTCGCGGGATGTGCCTGTCGCTTCGGTTGCGATATGGGCGGCCATGAATGTGTCACCCGCACCGGTGACACGGGCGATGGATACCTTTGGTGGGGCTTGGGTTATAATATTGTCAGCAGTGCCATCACTGGCAGAATTGCCACCATCGGTAACGAGAACGCGCCGCGCTCCTCGATCCAACAGCCCGGCAGCAGCCGCAACGGATGAACGGAATTCTGTCTGACACAGCAATCCGGCCTCTTGCAGATTGACATACAGCGTTGCACGCGACTGATTTAGAAAGGGTAGTAGGCGTTCAGCCTTGCCCGGGCTGGCCGGAGCCACGCGCAAATCTGCACGCGTAAATTCTTTTAACTGTATGATATATTCCAACACACCTAGGGTCAGATTGCCATCCAATGCGATCAAACCTTCATATGGTGCTTGGGCAGAGCCAAGCGTACCATCCAACAGTGGAGACAGAATTTTTTCGCCCACCGCCTCAAGCGAATGGGCATCGGCAATCGCGGCAATCAGGCCATTTGTGCCCTCTACTGCCATATATTGATCGGTTGGCAAATCCGGACTGCGATAGATGTGATGCGTGTTGGCTCCCAAAGTACGACAAGCTGCGATCAACTCAACGCCTTCAGCATCCTGACCAATCGAAGATAGCAACACAGGGCGCATGCCAAATTGGGCCAATGTCATTGCGATGTTCAATGCCACACCACCGGGCAGGCGGGTGATCCGACCTGCAACATCACTGCCTTTGCTCATCGGGACAGGGGCGCGGCCTATCACGTCCCAAAGAACACTGCCGATGCACAGAATGTCAGTTTTAGATGTCATGTGAGGGTTTTGACGCCAAACGAGAGACAGTGCAAGGCGGTCGTATTATGTTGGATCAGGAAGGCAGATGTGGATCGTCGAAACCGCGGATGAATGATGCCCAGCATAGAAAAAGGCGCCGTGGGGCGCCTTTCTGTTCGATCATCAATGCGTGTCTTAGCTTGCAGCAGTAGGTGCCGCAGCTTTGGACTTGCTGCCAGTCAGCGGATCGTCTTGACGCTGAACAGAGCCTTCAAAATGTGCACCGCTTTCGATGGCGATGGTTTTGTGGATGATGTCGCCTTCGACGCGTGCGGTCGAGGTCAGGCGCACTTTCAGGCCACGCACGCGACCAACGATGCGGCCATTGACCACCACGTCATCTGCAATCACTTCGCCTTTGATCGTGGCGGTTTCGCCAACGGTCAGCAGGTGGGCACGAATGTCGCCTTCGACAGTGCCTTCGACCTGAATGTCGCCAGTTGTTTTCAGATTACCCGTGATGTGCAGATCCGAAGACAGGACAGACGCAGGCGGTTTTGCCTTTACCGGCGCTGGTCTGGATTCGCTTGCCTTTGGTGCAGAGGGAATTTCAGTCGTTGCAGGCTTGGATGCCTCAGAAGCTTTAGGACCGGGTTCGTTGATTTTGCTCTTAGAAAACATCTCGTGCTGCCTTGATAAAGTTCATCGGGTTCACAGGCTTGCCATTGATACGCACCTCATAGTGTAGATGCGTGCCCGTAGAACGCCCAGAATTGCCCATATCACCAATACGATCCCCGCGCGAGACCCTTTGTCCGACTTTTACGCGGATTTTTGCCAAATGGGCATAGCGGGTCTCGATCCCGTGTTCATGCTTGATCTTAATCAAACGTCCATAACCGGACAGCCAGCCTGCGTGAATAATCACGCCATCGGCTGTGGAATAGATCGGTGTGCCGTGTTTTGCGGCAAAGTCGGTGCCATTGTGCATGCGTCCCCAACGCGCGCCAAAGCCGCTTGTATAACGGAACGCCCCCTTAAGAGGATTTGCAAACGGTGCGGTTTCGGCCGCGATACGATACATGTTCAGCCGGTCCATCTGTGTCATCAAACGATTGGCACGCAGGGCTTCTTGGCTCAGTTCTCCGCCGCTTGTGGAAAGGGCGATTGGCGTCAACGGGCCACCTTGTCCGCTATAACCACGGCGAACTTGCTCCAGCAGGCGATCGGTATTTAGCCCCGCCTTGCGGAACATTTTGTCCAAAGGTTCCACGGATACTGACATGGCCTCTTCGAGTTGTCTGAAAATTTGATCATTCTTTTCAGACAAAAGTGCCATCTCAAGACGCATGTCTTCGGCCGTTTTCAGCGCGGTCTGCGCATCTGCCAAAACTTGGTCTCTTTCGTGCGCGGTATCGGACAGGGCGCTGATGATAAGTTGCAATTCTTCACGCTCCATGGGTGAGGCTTCAGAGCCATCTGATTGTACGTCATTCGTCAGTGCTGCCAAATCCATACGCGCGCCATCACGTTCCTTGACCGCGCGTCCCAGAGATTTTTGAATAACTTCAATCCCGGTTTCCAATTCACGACGCCGCGTTTCAGAGGCCAAAAGCTGTGATTGCATCTTGGAAATCTGGCTGAGGGCCGAATTGAACCTCAGCTGTGCGGCCAATGCTTCGGTTGAACGCGCGTCGCGCTCGCCTGACAATTCATTCAGCCGCAACTCATAGGTTTGTTGATCACGTCGTGCCTGTTCACGGAAATTTCCGGCACCGATGCTATCCATCAACAAAATGGCGGTTGTGATGATTGACCATGCCACAACACCTGCGGCCCCTAGCAGGGCAAACAGCTGTGTTTCAGAGCGAAGCCGGATAAAGCGCGTGTCGTTTTCCGAACGCAAAAACAAGCGACGTTCTGGAAAAAAACGCTCAAGCAAAGCGTGCACACGAATGCCAATGTGTGTTCTCAAAAGTTCCGTCCTTGTTCCGTCCCCTCGTGCACGTTCGTCACATGACAGCGACAGCGTGCGCCGATTTATTAACGGCTGATGCTATTTCGAGCAAGAAAATTGACAAATGTGCGACAATTCCCGCGCAAACGCAGCAAGGAATTGCCGACAGATGGGTTAACGATATTGCTCGGCAAGCGGCCAATAAAAGTCAGGTGGCAGGCCCGCATCGGCGCGTTTCTCTTCGTTAAACGGTGGTTTCAGCGCGCCATGAAAATACTTGCGCACAAGACCATGGAAGATGTCTTTGGGGTCCAGATTGTGGCGTCCGCAAAGGAAATTAAACCATTTGGACCCATAGGCCACATGCGCCACCTCTTCAGCATAGATCACATCCATGGCGGCCACGACATCCGGAAGGTTGGCTTTGCGGAAAAGCTCTATCATACCGGGGGTGACGTCTAAACCTCGCGCCTCAAGCACCATGGGCACCACGGCCAAACGCCCCATCAGATCATCCGCAGTGTCTGAGGCGGCGCGCCACATGCCAGCATGGGCGGGCAGGGCACCATAGAAGCTGTCCAATCCTGCAAGGCATTCACAGATCAGATTGAAATGATTTGATTCTTCATCTGCTGATTTCACCCAATCATCGTAAAACCCGATGGGCAGAGGCGTGTCGGTAAACCGTGCAATGATGTCCCAATGCAGATCAACCGCGTTTAACTCAATATGCGCAACCGCATGCAGAAGGGCGATACGCCCTTGTGGACTGCCGGGTTTGCGCTTGGGCACATCGCGCGGATCAAGCAGTTCTGGCTGATCAGGGCGGGCGGGAAAATCAGGGGGTGAGGCCGCACCAATTTCGATCGGCGTGCCTGCTTCACGCGCTGCAAACCAAGTGGCCGCGTGTTTACGAGACAGCGCAGTTTTTTCGTGCCCATCTTTGGTGGTCAGTACCTCAACGGCCATTTGCGCAAGGGTTTTCATGCCTGTGCTGCCTTTACCGCACCCAGCACATCCTCGACATGGCCCACAACCTTGACCTTGCGCCATTCACGCAGGATGTGCCCGTCTGGCCCAATCAGAAAGGTAGAGCGCTCAATCCCCATGAATTTTTTGCCATACATGGATTTCTCTTTCCAAACGTCGAACTTTTCACAAACGTCCGACTGTTCGTCCGACAGCAACGGGACGCTAAGGCCTTGTTTCTCAATGAAACGGTGGTGCGATTTCATGCTATCTTTGGAAATCCCAAACACCCGCGCGCCAGCCTTGGCAAAGGCTTCGGCTTGTTCGGTAAATCCAATCGCCTCTTTGGTGCAACCGGATGTGTTGTCACGTGGATAAAAGAACAAAACCACAAAGGCAGGGCGCAATGTCGACAATGTGATGTCGCCCCCAGTGCCAGGCAGGGTAAAATCGGGCGCGAGTTCTTGCTTATCAGACATTAATTGGCTCCTTGGTCGCAGAATTTTTATGTATATGATAAGGCGCATCGGGCAACAAGAACACATTCGACAAGAAGGGTCGTAACCTACTGAAATGGCTGACACTGACCCTCAGCATACCCCACGTAAACGGGGCCGTGGCAAACGGATCGGACTCTGGGCGCTGGCCAGTGTGGTGTTGATGGTGTTTGCCGGTGCTGTGGCTGGGTTTTTGTTAATTGGCCGCCCGGTGGATATGCCCGAATGGGTCAATCAAAGCGTTCAGAAACGTATCGCCAAGAGCCTTCCGGGGATGGAAGTGCAGTTTGATCGTATCACATTGTTTATTGCAGATGACTGGCATCCACAATTTCGCCTGACCGACGTCGAGCTGATCAATGCAGAACAACAATCAATCCTGAGCTTCTCTGAAGTTGATGCAACATTGTCAATCACAGCCCTGAAAGATGGGCTTGTGGCGCCAAAATCCATTTTCCTTAGCGGCGTCTTTTTGAATGTCCGTCGTGAAAGTGGTGGGCAGGTTGATGTGGCTTTTGGCGAAGGACGCGGTGAGGCTGACAGGCAGCGCACCGGCCTTGGCAATCTTACGAGACAAATCGAACAGGCGCTGCTACTGCCCAATTTGGCCAAACTTCAACAAGTTGAGATCGAAGCCGTTACTTTGCGGTACGACGATCTGCGTGCTGACCGGGGATGGACGATTGATGGCGGGCGGATGCGCCTTATCCGAGAGGGTCAATTCCTGAGCATGGGGGCCGATCTGGCGTTGCTTGGCGGGCGAGATTATGTGTCGACTTTGGCCTTAAGCTATCAAAGTGAGCTGGGCACAGGGACTGCCGATTTCGGCGTTCAGTTCGAGGACATGGATTCGGGCGACATCGCATCACAATCGCCCGGTTTGGCGTGGCTTGATATTGTACGCGCGCCAATTTCGGGAGCGTTGCGGGCAAATGTACAAAGTGATGGAACCCTTGGCCCGCTGAATGCCACATTGCAAATCGGCCAAGGCGTGTTGCAGCCATCTGAAACCGTGCGGCCCATTCCGTTCAATTCAGCCCGTAGTTATTTCACGTATACCGCGCAAACCCGCACCTTGCAGTTTGATGAACTGTCCGTAGACAGTGTGTGGCTGACGGCGCGCGCCTCTGGACGGGCAGAGTTGACGGATTTGCAAAACGGGCTGCCACAAGGGTTGGTGGCGCAACTCAACATCACAGAGTTTTCCGGAAATCCTTTTGGCATTTATGATGAAACATTGTCGCTGGAACACGTGGCTGCGGACTTCAGCCTGAATTTCGCACCCTTTAAGCTGCGTCTTGGGCAAATGTTGATACAGGATCAGGGACAAAGCCTTGTTGTGGACGGCGCATTAAGCGCAACCAAAGATGATTGGAATCTTGCGCTGAATGGGCACATGGATGCGCTTGAACCAGAGCGCCTTATGGGGTTTTGGCCCCTGCGCGCAGTCCCTAATACGCGAAACTGGATTGATAGCAATGTCCTGAAGGGGCGGCTTTATGATATCAATCTGGCTGTGCGCTCCAAACCGGGCAGCCGCCCTGACACCTATTTGGATTTCAAGTTTTCGGACGCTTCGGTCCGTTTCCTGAAATTCATGCCGCTGATCGAAAATGGGTCTGGATTTGCAACAATTGAGCAAAGCCGCCTGTCGGTCGTCGCCGAAAGCGGCACAGTGCGGTCTGATATGGGGGGCGAAATTGATGTGTCAGGATCATCTTTTGTCATCCCTGATATCTTAGTTAAATCGCCCCCGGCAGAGGTGCATTTGAACGTCTCAAGCACGGTGACGGCGGCCTTGGCATTGTTGGATCGTCCTCCGTTTAATTTCATCAGCAAGGCCAAGCTGCCTGTGGACATCGCCGATGGGCTGGCGCGGGCACAGGGAATGATCCATGTTTCACTGAAGAAAAAACTGCCAGTGGAAGAGATATCGCTCTCCATTACAGCACAGGCCGAAAATGTTTCTTCAACAGTTCTGGTACCTGGAAAAGTGCTGTCCTCGCCAATGCTTGAGATTCTGGCGACAGAGAAAACACTGACGATTAAGGGCGCAGGCCGTGTAGGGCAGGTGCCGTTTGACGGGGAGTGGAGCGCTGATCTTGGCCCCAATGCCAATAAGGTAAGCGTGGTTCAGGCCGAAGTTGAACTGAGTGAGCGATTTGTTGAGGAATTTAACATCGGCCTTACCCCGGACATGTATTCTGGCAGCGCAAAGGCGAAGTTGCGCATTGAATTAGAGGCTGACACGCCGCCTCGGTTTGCTTTGTCTTCAAAACTCGAAGGAATTCGTCTTGTATTTGGGCCACTGGGGTGGACCAAGCCTGCGAATACATCGGGAAAATTGCTTGTTAGTGGCCAGCTTGGTACGCCGGTAAAGGTGACCCAACTGGCCTTGAATGCGACCGGATTGAACGCCATTGGCAATATTTTGTTAAATGCAGATGGTGGATTAAATCGGATTAACCTAAGCGAATTGCGCGTCGGTCGGTGGTTGAATGCGCATGGGGCATTGATTGGGCGCGGGGGTGGTCGCACTCCCGGTGTCCACATCGATGGTGGCTCGCTTGATCTGCGTCGTGCGCCACAAACCCAGACCGCCAGCAGCGGCACAGGGGGCGGAGGCCCGATCATCGCGAACTTTGAAACTGTGCAAATTTCAGATGGCATCGCTCTTAAGAATTTCGCTGGAAAGTTCAGTACTGCCGGAGGAATGAACGGTAAGTTTAATGGCCTTTTGAACGGGGGCGCGCAAGTCTCGGGCGTGATTGTGCCAAAGGACGGGCGCAGCGCGTTTCGTATCCGGTCTGATGATGCGGGTGGTGTGATGCGCGCCTCTGGCGTGTTGAAAAACGCCCATGGTGGAGAGCTTGATCTTTCATTGGTGCCTGTAGGTGAGGCTGGCAATTATAATGGCACGCTTAAGGCGTCTGCCCTTCGGGTGCGGGACGCCCCCGCGATGGCTGAGTTGTTGAATGCCATCAGCGTGATCGGATTGCTTGAACAATTGGGGGGGCAGGGCATTTCGTTTTCTGCGGTCAACGCTTCGTTCAAATTGACCCCGGATCGCCTGATCGTTCGCCAAGGCAGCGCCGAAGGGCCATCTATGGGGCTGTCCATGGATGGCGTTTATTGGCTGAACAGCGGCAAGTTCGACATGCAGGGGGTCATTTCACCGATTTATATCGTGAATGCTGTTGGTCAGGTGATTTCCCGAAAGGGTGAGGGGCTGTTTGGCTTCAACTATTCTCTGCGCGGTACTGCAAGTGATCCTAAGGTTCAGGTAAACCCATTGTCGGTCTTGACGCCGGGCTTCATTCGCGACATTTTCCGGCGACCTTCACCAGCGAAGGATGAGGCGTTTGAAGAAGGCGAAATCCCTGCGTCCAACACGCCCAAAAAACCCACTTTTACACCTTCGAGTAGATAACCTATGAAACTGTCGGATTTTGATTTCGATCTGCCTGATGAATTGATAGCAACGCGCCCGGCATCGCCGCGTTCCGCGTCACGTCTGTTGGTCGCAACGCCTGATCACATCGAAGATTCACAATTTTCTAATCTGGATGATTGGTTGCGTCCCGGGGATCGCTTGATTCTGAATGATACGCGTGTGATCCCTGCGCGTCTAAGTGGTCGTCGCACCCGCCAAAGCGCGCAAGGCGAAGTGTCTGCCGCAATCGAAGTGACTTTGCTGTCGCCCGACACCGATGGCAATTGGACGGCCCTTCTTAAACCGCTCAAAAAGATCACCGAAGGCGAGGATGTGGTCTTTGCCGAAGGGTTTCATGCGACGCTGTTGGAAAAACGCGATGGGCAAGGGGTGTTACGGTTTAACCTGACAGGTGATGCCTTTGATGCGGCACTGGCGCAATCGGGGGCCATGCCCCTGCCGCCCTATATCGCAGCAAAACGTGCGGCGGATGACCAAGATAAAACTGATTATCAAACTGTTTTTGCGCGTCACACAGGGGCCGTGGCTGCGCCGACGGCCTCTTTGCATTTTGACGAAGCCCTGCTGACACGCCTGAATGAGATGGGTGTGACTTTCTCTTATGTCACGCTGCATGTGGGGGCTGGGACATTCCTGCCGGTGAAGGTGGATGACATCACCGATCACAAGATGCATGCCGAATGGGGACATGTCTCAGATCAGACAGTGCAGGACATTCACGCCACCAAAGCAGCAGGTGGGCGCATCATTCCGGTTGGTACCACAGCTTTGCGCCTAATAGAAAGTGCTGCGCGCGACGGGCAGATCGTCCCTTGGGAGGGCGATACTGATATCTTCATTTTCCCTGGGTTTCAGTTTCATGTCGCAGATGCGTTGATCACAAATTTCCACCTACCCAAATCCACCCTGATGATGCTTGTCTCTGCGCTTATGGGGGCAGAGCGGGTGCGCGAGATATATGATCACGCTGTGAAACAGAAATACCGTTTCTTTTCTTATGGGGATGGGTCATTGTTGTTGCCACCCCCAAAAGACTGACCGCACAATAGATCAGGCACGACGGGAATATCTGTGACAAGTCGCGAACAGATCGGCGCATCTTGCCCACGCATGCCAATAGGTGCGTGAACACCCATAGGAGACCATCACAATGTTCCAATTCCTTTCAAGTGCCTGGGCATTGCTGCTGGGGATGATGCTGTTGATGATGGGCAATGGTATTCAATCAACTTTGTTGGGTATTCGTGGCCAGATCGAGGGCTTTTCAACGTTTGAAATGTCCTTTGTTATGTCGGCCTATTTTGCTGGGTTTTTGGGTGGGTCCAAAATGGCCCCAGAAATGATCCGCCGTGTGGGGCATGTGCGGGTTTTTGCTGCGTTGGCCTCGTTTGTGTCTGCGGTGATCATTCTGTATCCAACAATTGCAAATCCTTGGGCGTGGGTTGTTGGCCGTGTGATCATCGGGTTCTGCTTTTCTGGCGTATATGTGACGGCCGAAAGCTGGCTGAATAACGCGGCCACAAATGAAACCCGTGGGCAATCCCTGTCACTGTATATGATCGTGCAAATGATTGGGTTGATTGCAGCCCAAGCGATCTTGTTAACGGCAGATCCGTCCGGTTTTGTCCTGTTTGTGATCCCATCCGTGCTTGTTTCCATATCCTTTGCACCGATTTTGCTGTCGATTTCACCCACGCCTGCCTTTGAGGCGGCAAAACCCATGAGCCTGCGCCAGCTCATTAATTCCTCGCCTTTGGGGGCCATTGGGATGTTGTTGCTAGGCGGTGTTTTCTCGGCTCAGTTTGGTATGTCAGCGGTTTACGGCGCTGAGGTCGGGATGAGCGTGAAACAGATATCGATCTTTGCCGCGATGTTTTACGTCGGCGCCTTGATCTTTCAGTACCCTTTGGGATGGATTTCGGATCGTGTGGATCGACGCAGCCTGATCGCCATGGTGGCGGGAATTTGTTCTTTTGGGGCTATTATTGCAATTTTCCAAAGCGACTCTTTCATTATGATTTTGGTTGCCGCGACATTGATCGGGGGCATGTCAAACCCGCTGTATTCATTGCTTACGGCCCACACCAATGACTTTCTTAATCCCGAGGATATGGTCGCAGCCTCTGGGGGGCTTTTGTTTCTGAATGGTATTGGCGCGGTCACAGGTCCGATTCTGACCGGGTGGATCATGAGCGTTTTTGGATCCAACGGGTTTTTTGCAGTGATTGCGTTTTTCATGATCACATTGGCATTCTATTCCGCCTATCGAATGACACGTCGACCCGGCATCGCCATTGAGGACACAGGGTCATTTGCCGCAGTTTCGCCAACGTCGTCGCCTGTGATCTTTGAGGCTGCGCAAGAATACGCCGTTGAATCCTATCAAGATGAAGAAACGTCACAAAATTAGAGTTTTATGTCGCGTTGTCGCAATTTGTGACTGTGCAGCCTGCATATTCTCTGTGTAACGTTTTTATGACGCCGGGGCAGTGCAGTAGGAGGCGCAGGCAATGGATAATCCGGAAGATATACTTTCCTTCTGGCTGGATGAAGTGGGACCATCTGGCTGGTATGCAGTTGACGACGATCTGGATCAGAAAATTAGGGATCGGTTTATGCCGACTTGGGAAAAGGCCATGGAGGGCAGTTTTGCTCAATGGCTCACATATCCCAGTGGCGCGCTGGCCTATATTATTCTGATGGATCAATTTTCCCGCAATATGTTCAGAGGTGAAGGCAAAGCCTTTGCCAGTGACAAAATGGGGTTGGCGGCTGCGAAACAAGCCATTCACCTCAAATGGGATATGCGCATTGATGAACCTGCGCGCCAATTTTTCTATTTGCCCCTAATGCATTCAGAAAACTTGTGCGATCAGGATCGGTGTGTGCGCCTGATGAAAGACCGCATGCCAAATGGCGGGGACAGCAACTTGTTGCATGCCAAAGCACATCGCGAAGTCATTCGCATGTTTGGGCGCTTCCCTTATCGCAACGAGGCATTGAAACGCAATTCAACAACCCCGGAAAAAGCCTATGTGGCCGAAGGCGGATATGGCAGCACGGTGCAGGCGCTTCAGGCAAAACTAGCGGCCTAAGTAAGCGCGCAGTTACATCAAAATTTGGGTGCGCGTGTCGCGCGCCTGCTGTCTGATCCAGTCCACAAACTTGAGCAATTGTGGGCGCAACCGGTCCGGATTTTGGATCGTCATTCGATATGCTTGCGGCGCAATGATGTGTTTATCGGGTGGATATAGAAGAAAAGCCTGACCGCTTTCTATGTCGCGTTGCACCAACGCATGACCACAAACGAGAAAGCCAACATTTTGGCGCACAGCCTCCATGGCGACGCGGGCGTGTTTGTAATAAATACCGCGATCCAACCCTTCCTGACGTAACTCAAAGCTTGCAATCCAGTCGGGCCAACCAAGCCGGTCGTCTTGATCTCGTTGTCCCTCTAGGTGCAACAAAGGCAGTCCTTCCAATTCGTATCGACTGTCCCAATCACCAATCCGGCGCAAATTATCTGGCCCACATACGGGCAACAAGTGATCTGTAAACAGCTCTTCGCCTGTTCCACCGAATTCGACGCGAATATCCGGTGCGCCAAGCCGAAGGGGAATATCACCTTCGCCATTGATGCAAAATTTAATACGAGGATGATCGTTTTGGAATTGCGGAAGTTTTGGTAACAACCATAGCTCTGCCCAATCAGGGTCTGCGACCATGTGAATTTCCGTCATACGCTGAAAATCAAGAGTTTCGCTTACCCGATTGAGCGCATCAAAGGCCAAGAATAAATCAGCCAGCGCGTGTTCCAACTCGCGTGTTGGCTTAAGTCCTGAACGTCCTCTTACCAGCAAATCTGTCCCAAGATAATCTTCCAATGATCGTACACGTTGACCAACTGCTGCGGGGGTAATGCCTAACTCATCCGCAGCGTTTTTTAAGGATCCATTTCGCAGCGCTGAATCCAAAGCCTGAAGTGATTTGAGGTGGGCGGTTACAGTCATAAATAAAGATTACCTTTATTATGCAAAAGATTCAACGATCTGACAAAAGGTCAGCTTTATTAGACAATAGTTTTTTGCGTTTTACTGACCGAACCCACTGCCGCACACTAGGATGACCATCACATCAACAGGAGACATCTTATGAAACGCTTTATCATAGAACGCGATATTCCCGGCATTGGACAGTTTTCCATGACTGAACTTTGCGGGGCAGCGCGTGCCTCAAATCAAGCCTTGGCAGAAATAGGCCCAAATATTCAATGGCAACACAGCTATGTCGCGGCTGACAAAACCTTCTGTGTGTATCTCGCCAATGGCGAGGCGGACATCCGTCAACATGCTGAACTAAGCGGTATTCCCTTTTCTAAAGTCACAGAGGTCTCCCAGATAATCGACCCATTGACTGCAAATAATTGATGCTGTTGTGGTCAGGCGCGACCAAATGAAACGAGGCTAGCTGTTGAAGCTCCTATGCTGATCCGTTACCTTTTCCCAAGTGCAACCCAGCAGGGAAAAATACAATGACGGCAAACAGTTTCGACATGATCGTAATAGGCGCAGGCCCGGGTGGGTATGTGGCAGCCATACGCGGTGCACAGTTGGGGTTGAAAGTTGCCATTGTCGAGCGTGAACATATGGGCGGAATTTGCTTGAACTGGGGCTGTATTCCCACCAAGGCCTTGCTGCGATCCTCTGAGGTGTTTCATTTGATGAACCATGCCAAGGATTACGGGCTGAGTGCTGACAATATTTCTTTTGATTTGGAAGCTGTGGTCAAACGTTCGCGTGGGGTGGCCAAACAACTGAATTCTGGCATTGGCCATTTGATGAAAAAGAACAAGGTTGCTGTGTTTATGGGAGAGGCAACGCTGCCCGCCAAAGGCAAAGTACAGGTGAAAGCCGATAAAGGTGCTCAGGATTTGACGGCGCCACATATCGTAGTTGCCACCGGTGCACGCGCCCGCGAATTGCCCGGGCTTGAGGCTGACGGTAAACATGTTTGGACTTATAAACACGCCTTGCAGCCGCCGCATATGCCCAAGAAATTGTTGGTCATTGGTTCGGGTGCCATTGGCATCGAATTTGCCAGTTTTTACAACACCTTGGGCGCTGATACGACTGTCGTAGAAGTGATGGATCGTATCTTGCCTGTTGAAGATGCCGAAATTGCGAGTTTTGCCAAGAAATCATTCCAAAAACAGGGCATGACCATCAAGGAAAAGGCGATGGTCAAACAGCTTGATCGCTCTCAGGGTAAAGTCACTGCCCATATTGAAATGAACGGTAAGATCGAAAAGCGTGACTTTGACACAGTTATTTCCGCCGTTGGCATTGTCGGCAATACCGAAGGTCTGGGCCTAGAAAAATTGGGCGTTATGGTGGATCGCACCCATGTGGTTACCGATGAATATTGCCGTACAGGGGTTGATGGGCTCTATGCGATTGGTGACATCGCGGGCGCACCGTGGCTTGCCCACAAAGCCAGCCACGAAGGCGTGATGATTGCTGAACTGATCGCAGGTGGAAAACCGCACCCTGTCAAACCCGAAAGCATCGCTGGTTGTACCTATTGCCATCCGCAAATCGCCAGCGTTGGCATGACTGAAGCCAAAGCAAAAGAGGCAGGCCTGAACATTAAGGTTGGCCGCTTTCCTTTCATGGGCAACGGCAAGGCGATTGCGCTTGGTGAACCGGAAGGCATGGTCAAAACCATCTTTGATGCCAAAACCGGGGAACTTTTGGGTGCGCATATGGTCGGCGCAGAAGTGACCGAAATGATCCAAGGCTATGTAGTGGGGCGCACTTTGGAAACCACCGAGGCAGAGTTGATGGAAACGGTGTTCCCGCATCCCACCTTGTCAGAAATGATGCATGAAAGCGTTCTGGATGCCTATGACAGGGCCATCCACATCTAATGCCTTCTATCAATCGCATCGTCATGAACCGCGAAAGTCAGCGCCTGATGCAACTCATCGGTGTAAAAGATTTTGCCGTGGCAGAAATTTCCGGAAAGTGGGGCAGACGCCTTGCTTGTAAAAGCTATGAACAATTCTATTTTCCGGAATTTGACATCCGCAAGGGGCCGTTTCGCGCAGACAATGGGCGTATTCGAAAGTTTGATTTGATCCTTGCCAATCAAGTATGGGAACATCTGGATCGCCCATATGCTGCGTTAAGTCATATGCGTAAAATGCTGAAATCAGGCGGGTATTTTTGGATGGCTGTTCCATTTTTCATTCCTCATCACGCGGCCCCTTATGATTGCTCGCGTTGGTCCGCGAGAGGATTACATAATCTTCTGGCTGAGGCCGGTTTTGACGAGGCTGAAATTCATACCGATCAGTGGGGCAACCGCGCGGCTGCGGCCCGCAATTTGGAAAAACCTTGGCCACCTGAATATGACAAAGCCAGGGATGATCTGACGAACGATCCAAATTTCCCCATATGCGCATGGGCTCTGGCACGTAAAACCTGATTATTTCTTCTTGGCCCAAATATCCTGGGGTGAATTGGTTCTGGCATCAGAACCAAGAGGGGCAAAGCCCCACGCGCGCAGCGCGCCATGCCCAACGCTTTTGCAGGCATTTCAATGCCGAAAAGAGGGGCGGGAGACCATGCCTCAAAGCTTTGGTCAGAAGAATTTTTAAATGTTCACATTTTGTTCACTTTTTGCTATTGGAGGTCAGGCCCGCCCGACTTATGTGTAGGGGGCTGATTTCGGGGGCTTGAATGGCTGAGTTAAAGAACATCGAAGTACGCGGCGCGCGCGAACATAATCTCAAGTCGATTGACGTGGATATTCCCCGCGATCAATTGGTGGTGATCACGGGCCTGTCTGGATCGGGAAAATCCAGCCTTGCTTTTGATACGATCTATGCCGAAGGTCAGCGCCGTTATGTGGAATCCTTATCCGCATATGCCCGTCAATTCCTTGATATGATGGAAAAACCTGATGTGGACCACATCAGCGGCCTGTCCCCGGCTATCTCGATTGAACAGAAAACCACGTCGAAGAACCCGCGCTCCACCGTTGGTACGGTGACCGAGATTTACGACTATATGCGCCTTCTTTTTGCCCGTGTTGGCACGCCCTTCAGCCCGGCAACGGGTCTGCCGATTGAGGCCCAACAAGTGCAGGATATGGTGGATCGCATCATGTCGCTGGAAGAGGGGACGCGTGGTTATCTGGTGGCGCCCATCGTTCGAGACCGCAAGGGTGAGTACCGCAAAGAGTTTTTGGAACTGCGAAAGCAGGGTTTTCAACGGGTGAAGGTCGACGGTGAGTTCTACGAGTTGGACGAGCCACCGACGTTGGACAAGAAATTTCGCCATGACATTGATGTCGTGGTGGATCGTCTTGTGGTGCGTGAAGGTATGGAAACCCGTCTGGCCGACAGCCTGCGCACAGCGCTTGATTTGGCCGATGGTATCGCCATTCTGGAAACGGCCCCCAAAGAGGGCGATCCCGAACGTATCACTTTCAGCGAGAAATTTGCCTGTCCAGTCAGTGGTTTCACCATTTCAGAGATTGAACCGCGCCTGTTTTCCTTTAACGCGCCTTTTGGGGCGTGTCCGGAATGCGACGGGTTGGGGATGGAGTTGTTCTTTGATGAACGCCTTGTAGTGCCTGACCAAACTCTGAAAATCTATGATGGCGCGCTGGCTCCTTGGCGTAAGGGAAAGTCACCCTATTTCCTGCAAACCATTGAGGCGATTGCAAAGCATTACGAATTTGACCGCAAAACTCCTTGGAAAGACCTACCAGCGCATGTGCAGCAGGTGTTCCTCTATGGCTCTGGCGACGAGGAAATTGACTTTCGCTATGACGAAGGTGGCCGCGTCTATCAGGTCAGCCGAGTGTTTGAGGGCGTCATTCCCAATATGGAGCGCCGCTATCGCGAAACAGACAGCAACTGGATTCGTGAAGAATTTGAACGGTATCAGAACAACCGCCCGTGCGGGGCCTGTCGTGGGCATCGTCTACGCGAAGAGGCATTGGCGGTCAAAATCGCAGGTAAACACGCAGGCCATGTGGTGCAGCTTTCTATTCGCGAAGCATTGGATTGGATTGGAGATGTTCCAAATCACCTGACAGTTCAAAAACAAGAAATAGCGCGGGCCATTGTTAAGGAAATTCGTGAACGTCTTGGGTTCCTGAATAATGTTGGATTAGAGTATCTTACACTGTCACGTTCAAGTGGAACCTTATCTGGTGGTGAAAGCCAACGTATCCGTTTGGCAAGTCAAATCGGGTCTGGTCTGACTGGGGTATTGTATGTGTTGGATGAACCTTCCATTGGCTTGCACCAGCGCGACAATGACCGTTTGCTGATCACTCTTAAAAACTTGCGGGATCAAGGCAACACGGTGATCGTGGTAGAGCACGACGAAGAGGCGATCCGTGAGGCGGATTACGTGTTTGATATTGGACCTGGCGCTGGTGTGCACGGTGGTGAGGTCGTGAGCCATGGCACCCCATCAGAAATTATCGCGGATGCAGGATCCATCACCGGGCAGTATTTGTCGGGTGTCCGAGAGATTGCCGTGCCTGCCAAAAGACGCAAAGGCAATAAGAAAAAAGTCAAGGTTGTCAAAGCGTCAGGGAACAATCTTAAAGATGTCACTGCAGAGTTTCCGCTTGCGAAATTTGTTTGTGTGACAGGTGTCTCTGGCGGTGGCAAATCGACGTTAACGATTGAAACCTTGTTCAAAACCGCTTCGATGCGATTGAACGGTGCGCGTCAGACACCGGCCCCTTGTGAAACCATTAAAGGGTTGGAGCATCTGGATAAGGTCATCGACATTGACCAGCGCCCCATCGGACGCACGCCACGATCCAACCCTGCGACCTATACCGGGGCGTTCACGCCCATTCGAGATTGGTTCGCAGGCCTGCCAGAGGCCAAGGCGCGCGGATATAAACCGGGGCGGTTTTCGTTCAACGTCAAAGGCGGGCGGTGCGAGGCCTGTTCTGGTGACGGGCTGATCAAAATCGAAATGCACTTTTTGCCGGATGTTTATGTCACTTGCGAAACCTGTCAGGGCGCGCGGTATAATCGCGAAACGCTTGAGATCAAATTTAAAGGGAAATCCATCGCCGATGTGTTGGACATGACGGTTGAAGATGCCCAGGATTTTTTCAAAGCAGTGCCGTCTATTCGCGACAAGATGGATGCATTGGCGCGGGTTGGGCTTGGCTATATCAAGGTCGGCCAACAGGCGACAACCTTGTCTGGCGGTGAGGCGCAGCGCGTTAAACTGTCCAAAGAATTGGCGAAACGTTCCACGGGTCGCACGTTGTATATCTTGGATGAACCGACCACTGGTCTGCACTTTGAAGACGTGCGTAAGTTATTGGAAGTGCTTCATGAATTGGTGGATCAGGGCAACTCTGTTGTGGTTATCGAACACAATCTGGACGTCATTAAAACTGCCGACTGGATCATTGATATCGGTCCCGAAGGTGGTGATGGCGGTGGAGAGATCGTGGCCGTGGGCACCCCAGAAAAGGTGGCGGAAGAACCCCGCAGTTACACCGGCTATTATCTGAAAGACATGTTGATCAACAAACGCAGTGTGGCCGCGCAATAACAGCTTATGCTGCGTGCAGCGTGGCCAACAGCTGTGCCTCGTGGCTGCGCAAGGAGATGCGTGCAGCTGCGCCATACCCTTCACCTGTGTCCGGACATAGTTCCGGAAACAGGCTCAACAACTCGCCTTGCGTTCCAGAATCAAAACCTTGACTGGTTTCCTTGCCGGGTTGGTAACTCTCGGTAAGGGCTCCGTTGGACCAGATGATTTCATGCTGATCAAACAGGATGTGATAGTACTGGATATCTTGCAGATCGCGATCGACATCGACAGAGACCCCATTCACCAAATCTTTGGCCTTTACCAGAACCTCGGTTTCTCCGAACAAGAGCTGGGCCAGATGTCCCGACAGAAGGATGCGGTGCTGCGGCGATACCCACAAATCCTGCGTGTTGGAAAACGTCCCTTTCTTGATCCGAATAGGGAAGGTGCCTACGGTTGCTTCTATGTTTCGATGGCCAATCCAGCGAATGGTTTGGGCACCATTGTCCAATGTGTGAACCTTCATGCCTGCACGCAGGTCTTCTACGGCGATCTCACCATTGGGTGTCAAAATCGTGGTGCCCCGCAAAAAGCAGGGGGCGGATTGCGTGATTTCAACCAATGCTGTGTCGGTGTTGCCGGTCAGGCTGTCCTCAATCGTATAGTTGAAATAGGCAACTTCCTGATCTCCATCGGTTTGCACAGAAAAGGTGCCATCCGCATTCAGCGTCACTTGTTGACCAGAGGCCAGAGTCACGGTGTCACCAACCGACACTGCGACATCGTTGATGTGCGTAACCGTTAACGTACCGCCAGATGTCGCACTGTCATTGTCCAGCACATCCATAGTGTGTGTGGTGTTTATGAAATAACTGGCCTGATCATCCTGTGCGACAATGGCGGTTTGGACCGACCCTCCTGCAATCAGCAGGTTGGTGTCATAATTTGAATCTGCTGTATCAGCGACACCGATGCGCAATGTGTTTTCCACACCTGGATTGACCGGGGCTACAAAGGTCAGGGTGACGGTAAACCCGTCCATCTCGGTGTTGAATGCATCGGTGGTGTTGTCGATATAGATGTTTTCCGTGTCGTTTTGATTGATATTGCCAATTGAGGCAGAGCCATCGCCAATCGTAACCTGCGCCTCAACGCCGTTCACCCAAACACCCACCACGTCGTTAAACTGTGAATTGGCGAATTCAGGGTACTCTTCGGATGACAGCACAAAGTCGATCGTCAGTGTGTCACCATCCGGAGTGAATACCACATCCAGATAAGAGGCATCAAAGGTGTTTGCCCCGGCCAGCCCATCAAAATCCGCATTCCCATCTTCGCCAGAGGTGTTCGTGGTGGTGCTGCCAGAGGTGTTGGTGTTGGTTGATCCATCCGAATTGGTGAAATCCTCGACATGTCCGGTGGACAGGATTACACCAGAATTCGCAGGGGCCACGCCCGGGCTTGTTGTGTCTGCACCTGTATAGATACCAGAAGACAAATCATCCCCGGTATAGGTCGCACTATCCACGGTTGCGCCTGCACCAAAAATTTCATTGGCCATATCTTCGGCACTGGCCGTAGAATTGATGTTAAGTTCCGTGGCTGTTGCCATGGTCTGCTCCTGTACTCAAAAGCACACTCTTATTGGTGTGTATGATACAGGTTGCAAACAAGCGGGGCACAATTTTGAAAATACAGAGAAAGTTTGTGAAAGTTTTGTGTGGCTTTCACATATCTGCCTTACTCTGAGGACCGCGTGCGTGTTTCAAATCGTGGCAACATGGCTGAAAAATCGGTGCCTGCACCATTTTCGATTTCGACAAATTGCTGATAAAGCGCCATGGCATGCGCGCCCATTGGGGTGTCGGCATCCGCGGCCTCGGCGGCTTGTTGTGACAAGCGCAAATCCTTCAGCATGAGATCAGAGGCAAAACCGGGCTGATAGTCATTGTCAGCTGGGCTTTGTGGGCCAACGCCGGGGGCCGGGCAATAGGCATTCATCGTCCAACTGTATCCCGAAGACGTGCTGACCACATCAAACATCTTTTGCCGATCAAGGCCCAATTTATCCGCCAAAGCAAAGGCTTCACAGGTCGCGATCATAGTGACGCCGAGGATCATGTTGTTGCATATTTTTGCGGCTTGACCTGCGCCAGACTCGCCGCAATGCACGGCCTTTTGTCCCATGATGTCAAACAAGGGCTCGGCCACAGCAAACGCCGCATCAGACCCCCCGGCCATGAATGTCAGCGTACCTGCTGCCGCGCCACCGATGCCGCCGGAAACGGGTGCGTCCACGGCCAAAAGACCAGCATCCCGGGCTTGTTGCGCGACATCGCGCGCGCTTTCAACATCCACAGTGGAACAATCAATCAACGTGGCACCTGCCTGCATGGATGGGATGATCTCTGCTGCCACCGCACGCAGAATGGCACCATTGGGCAGCATGGTGACCACAACATCGGCCTCATTTGCCGCTGCGGCCCCTGTCTTGGCCATGGTGAGGCCTTCGATGGACACATCAGCCATGTCAAACCCAGTGACCTCATGACCTGCTGCAATCAGATTGGCCGCCATTGGTGCGCCCATATTGCCCAGTCCGATAAACCCGATTTTCATGGCTTAGTCTCCTTTGTGAAATGTCAAAGATGCCTCACCCAAGGGTAAGAGCATCTGCTGAACGGCCTGATCCGGCAGATTGTCGATTTGGTGGCGCCACTGTGGATTGCGGTCTTTGTCGATGATCTGGGCACGGATGCCTTCCAGAAAATCCCCGTGTTCCATGGCGCGATAGGTGAAACGATATTCCTGCGTCAAAGCCGCGCGAAAATCGCCGTCAACACGCGTGCGACGAATGATTTCCAACGCGCATCCCATTGCAAGGGGCGAGTTGCGCCGCATCTTTTTTAAGGCATCGGTGGCAAAAGGGCTGTTGTCGCTTTGCAAAGAAGTCACGATCTCACTTAGGCTCTCTGCACCAAAGTGCCGATCAACCTTGTCTTGTAGGCCCTCTAACATGCCTGTGGGCGCGGTTGTGGCTGCTGTTTCAATCAAGGTGCTGTCTGCGGTCTTTTCTAATGTGGAGACCAGGACAGGCCATTGATCTTGGGGGATATAGTAATCAGCAAAGCCTGCACGAATGGCATCTGTTGGCCCCATACGCGCTGCCGTCAATCCAAGGTATTCGCCCAGATGTCCGGGTGCCGTGGCGAGGATATAGGAGCCGCCTACATCCGGCACCAAACCGATCCCGCATTCGGGCATGGCAATTTGGCTGCTGTCACCCACCACCCGGTGCGAGCCATGGCATCCAACGCCCACACCTCCGCCCATGGTGAACCCTTGCATAAAGCTGGCGACAGGTTTGGGGAATTCCCGCAATTTTGCATTCATGCGGTATTCATCGGCCCAGAATGTTTGCCCAAAAGTAAAGTTTCCAGATGTGCCAGTCTCATAGAGGTCGGCAATATCACCACCCGCACAGAAGGCTTTATCGCCCATGGCATCAATCAGAACCATCTTGACTGTTTCGTCGATGGCCCATTGATCCAAGGCGACCTCTATCGCGGTGCACATGTCATAAGACATTGCATTCAATGCCTTTTCACGGGTGAATGTAATGCGACCTGTGGGGCCAATTTGACGGATGTTGATATCGCTCATTTCAGGGCCTGTCTTAGTCTGAGATCAACTGGCGCGCGATGATCAAGCGCATGATTTCATTGGTACCTTCAAGGATCTGATGCACGCGTAAATCCCGCACGATCTTCTCAATTCCGTAATCTGCGAGGTATCCGTATCCGCCATGCAACTGCAAACACCCGTTGGCGACATCAAAGGCCACGTCTGTCACCATCAGCTTGGCCATGGCGCAGAATTTGGTCGCGTCATGGGTGCCATTGTCAAGCTTCCATGCCGCCTGACGTAAAAATGTGCGCGCGGCTTGCAGCTTAGTTTCATATTCTGCCAGACGAAATTGTAGTGCTTGAAATTGGTTGATGGTTTTTCCAAAGGCGCGGCGCTCGGCCATATATTGCACGGTCAGATCAAGTGCCTTTTGCGCGCCACCCAAGGCTCCGGCGGATATATTCAACCGTCCGCCATCAAGCCCGGCCATGGCATAGGAAAACCCGCAACCTTCCTCGCCAATCAGGTTGTCGGCGGACACCTTGCAATCGTCAAATTGAACCTGTGCAGTGGGCTGTGCCTTCCAGCCCATTTTATCTTCTTGTGCACCAAAACTAAGACCGGTGGTGCCATCCTCAACCACGATGGTGGAAATGCCCTTGGGGCCGTCTTTGCCTGTTCGCACCATGGTGACATAGGCATCAGAATATGACCCGCCCGAAATAAACGCCTTGGTGCCGTTCAAGGTAAAGCCTTCGTTGGTCTTTGTGGCACGGGTTTTCAAGGCGGCGGCGTCAGAGCCGGATCCGGGTTCGGTCAGACAATAGGAAAACACCTTTTCCATATTGCACAACTGCGGCAACCATTTTTCGCGCGTGTCGTCCGAACCAAATTTATCAATCATGCCGCCACACATATTGTGGATCGACAGGAACGACCCCACAGCAGGGCAGGACATGGCCAGCGCCTCAAACACCAATGTACCGTCCAGCCGTGACAGACCTGATCCGCCATATGTTTCAGACACATACAACCCGCCAAACCCCAGTTCAGCCAATTGTGGCCACAGGGATTTTGGCATGGTGCCTGCGCGTTCCCATTCTTGGGCAAAGGGGGCGATATGCTCTTCGCCAAAGCTTTTGGCCATATCGAAGATAAGGGTTTGTTCTTCGGAAAGGGCAAAGTCCACGGAAACCTCCTGTCAGCGCAATTGAACGTTTGTTAAATTATACGAGTTTTGCAGGAATGTGTCAGGGGCGAAATGACGCGTAGAAATACGCGACTATTTCGAGATGGCGCGACACATCTTACAAATCGGCGTGAAATTCTTCGGTCAGGTGATGTACCACAGCGCGCAAGGCGGCATCGTGATCCGCGCCACCACTTATGGCCGCTTGATAAGCAGCGCGCTGGCGTTCCGCACTGGTGCCATTTTGCAGGATATTGCGGGCGTTTGCCACTTCGCCCACTGATTGAAGGGCCTCGGCGTCCTCAGAAACGAGGGCAATCATTTCCTCGACCAGATCCTCAAATGGCACGATTTCATGCAGGCCAAAATCGATCAAGCCTTCGGTGGTGCCATACCGTTGCGCGCGCCAGCGGTTTTCCTCAATCAGGAAACTGTCATACAGCCGCCAGCGTTGATTATGTGTCGCCAAACGATAGAGCATGCGCGTCAACGCCTGTGTCAGGGCCGCGAGTGTCAGCGTGGTTTCCAGTCGGGGCGAGACATCACAGATACGGCTTTCAAGTGTGGGAAAACGCGATGAAGGGCGTAAATCCCACCAGATCTTGGAGCTGTCCTGAATTACTCCCAGATCTGTCAAGGCTTTGACTGATCGTTCATATTGCCCCCAACTTTCCATCTGGGGCGGCAATCCAGTCCGTGGCAGATTATCAAACACCGTCAAACGATAACTGGCAAGCCCCGTGTCATCGCCCTGCCAATAGGGCGAAGAAGTCGACAAAGCCAACAGATGCGGCAGAAAATACCGGAGCTGGTTCATAAGGTCGATCCGTAGATCAGGTGCCTCAATGCCAACATGTACATGCATGCCGCAAATCAACATGCGCCGCACCACGCCCCCCAGATCATGACGCAAGGTGTTATAGCGTTCTTTATTGGTATGATGCTGATCACGCCAATCTGAAAACGGATGGCAAGAGGCCGCAATGGGAGCAAGATTGAATTGATCGGCACAACGCGCCACTGTGCTGCGCAAACGTCGCAAATCTTCGCGTGCTTCGCCAATGGTCTGACACACTTTGGTGCCAATCTCGATCTGACAATTCAGATATTCCGGGCTGACCTGGCTTTGCAATTCTGATTGACACGCCTCCATCAAACCTTCGGGGGCAGGGGACAGCGCAAGACTGTCCTTGTCGACCAAAAGATATTCTTCTTCGACGCCAATGGTGAAATCTGGTGCTGACCGTGCCATTCTGTTCCCCCGTTTGGGGTAAGTTCAACAGGTCTGGGCCGTAAACTCAACCCGTCAGAGGGCAGGCATGGGGTCTATCTCGCGCCAACCAGCGACCTCTGCCTGCTGGGAAAGCTGACTTAAAGTCATATCAGGCATGCCCGCCTTGGCCATAACATCCTCGGGCGTGCGATAAACATAGATCTCTACCTCATCGGACATGGCGGCAATACTTTCAAAGATACGCGAGGTGGCAAACGCAAGGTCGCTGGGTGCATACACCACGCATAACATGGAGTTCACGGCCTGATCAGACGTGTCATTACGTACCGCGCGCTGGAAATTCCCCATGATTGACATGACCCGTTCAAAGCACAGGTCATTGTCTTCCATCCGGCTATGGTCCACGATTTTGGTAAAGGAAAACGGCATTGTCGGATCATTGGCCTGTCGCGAAATCATGGCCAAAAACTCGGCCTGTGTGACATAGCCTGAAAACTGGATCACGACGGTTTTGATGCTTGGTAACACGCTAAATTTAACAGGCATTTTCGTCCTCAAAACTCAATTCTGCCTGACACATGGCGCACAAAAAAACCTGCCAGAACGTCTGGCAGGTTTGATTGTTAAGAGTTATGGACTGATTAGTCCATAGCCTTGAAGTTGAACTCGCCACCTTCTTTGATGCCGGAGGGCCAGCGTGATGTCACGGTTTTGGTGCGCGTATAAAACTTAAAGCTGTCAGGCCCGTGTTGGTTCAGGTCGCCAAATACGGATTTTTTCCACCCACCAAAGGTGTGATAGGCCAGCGGCACAGGGATTGGTACGTTGATACCGACCATGCCGATGTTGATGCGATGCGCAAAATCACGGGCCGTGTCGCCATCGCGGGTATAGATCGCGGTGCCGTTGCCATATTCATGATCCATCGCCATTCCCAAAGCGGCCTCATAGGTAGGTGCGCGCACGACGGACAGAACTGGACCAAAGATTTCTTTGGTATAGATGTCCATGTCGGTGGTCACATTGTCGAACAGATGCGGGCCAACAAAGAACCCGTTTTCATATCCTTGAAGCGAGAAATCGCGATTATCGACCACAAGTTTGGCACCCTGTTCCACTCCCGAGTTGATCAGACCAAGGATGCGCTCTTTGGCATCACGGGTGACAACAGGGCCGTAATCCACATCATCGCCATCGGTATAGGGGGCAACACGCAGTTTTTCGACACGCGGCACCAAGGCTTCGATCAGACGGTCTGCGGTTTCTTCGCCAACAGGGACGGCCACGGAAATTGCCATGCAACGTTCGCCAGCTGCGCCAAACCCGGCACCGATCAAGGCATCCGCCGCCTGATCAATATCCGCATCCGGCATGATGATCATATGGTTTTTCGCACCACCAAAACATTGTGCGCGCTTACCAGTCGCAGTCGCGCGAGAATAGATATACTGCGCAATTGGGGTGGAACCGACAAAGCTGACGCCCTGAATGATGTCACTGTCCAGAATGGTGTCCACGGCCTCTTTGTCGCCATTCACAACCTGGAACACACCAGCAGGCAAGCCAGCCTCGACAAACAGTTCTGCCAGCATCAGGGGCACAGATGGGTCACGCTCAGATGGTTTGAGAACCACGGCATTGCCGCATGCCAGTGCCGGACCAACGTGCCACAAAGGCATCATCGCAGGAAAGTTGAACGGCATGATTGACCCAACAACACCCAAGGGCTGACGCATAGAATACATATCAATACCGGGGCCCGCGTCGTCTGTATACTCGCCCTTCAACATTTGCGGCGCACCAATGCAATATTCGATGACTTCCAGACCACGCTGCAAATCGCCCTTGGCATCTGGAATGGTTTTACCATGCTCGCGGCTCAGCGCTTCGGCCAACTTGTCCATATCGCGGTTCATCAGGCCCACCATGGCCATCATCACACGCGCGCGCTTTTGTGGGTTTGTGGCAGCCCAGGCAGGCTGTGCGGCTGCGGCATCTGCAATCGCTTGCGTGGTTTCATCAACGCTGGCCATTGGGCATTGCGCTTGTGTTTCACCTGTCGCTGGGTTGAAAACATCCGCAAAGCGGCCCGAAGACCCTTTAACATATGCGCCATTCAGGAAATGTGAGAGTTCTTTCATGTGATCCTCCATCAATCGTTGGACGCACATTAGTCTTGCAAAAAACATCGGAAAAGAGGAAATAACTCAAAAAGGCTTTGCATTTTTGCAAAGCCCAATAGGGAGCACAGCCATGGCCAGCCAACTGGATGCACAATGGGATGATTTAAAAGTGTTTTTGGCCGTGGCCCGCGCCGAGAGCCTGTCTGGCGCTGGTAAAAAGCTGCGGGTTGATCCTGCCACCGTTGGTCGACGCATTGCCCGACTTGAGGCGTCCTTTGGCGCACCTCTTTTTGCCAAATCACCTACGGGATATGCTTTAACAGATGCAGGACAACGTCTGTTGGGACATGCCACCCGTATGGAACACGTCATGGACGAAGCCACCGAAGAAATGGTTGGCGGGCGCGGGGGGCTGAGCGGACAAATCAGAATCGGCGCGCCTGATGGCTCTGCCAATTTTCTTTTGCCAAAAGTCTGCGCGGAAATTGGTGCGCGCAACCCGGAACTGGAAATTCAGATCATTGCCTTACCGCGTGTCTTTAGCCTGTCCAAACGTGAGGCCGATCTGGTCATTTCTGTCAGCCCGCCAACCGCAGGCCGCCGTCTGGTGGTGCAAAAAATTGCTGATTACAAATTGCATCTGGCGGCGGCGGAAACCTATCTGGACGCGCATGAACCGATCACATCCCTGAACGATCTGCGCCATCATCGCATGATCGGATATGTGCAGGACATGATCTTTGATAAGGAGTTGGATTATCTCAGCGAAACCGGGCTGGAACGTGTGAACCTGTCATCCAATTCTGTCTCTGTGCAAATTAATTGGGTCAGACAGGGCGGAGGCGTCGCCATTGTGCATGATTTTTCCATGCCACATGTGGGTGGTTTGCGTAAGATTCTGACCGACCAAGTCAGCCTGACACGTACCTTTTATCTTGTGCGTCACGCCGATGATCGCCGCCTTGAACGCATGACCCGCTTTTCCGAAGAACTCTGCGATGGCCTGCGCAAAGAAGTCGCACGTTTGGAAGCACTTACTTGACAAGTTCTAATCTTGCGGCAACGCTGGGTTTACAGCAATAATTTTTAGGAGGCTTCGCCATGCTCGTGCATCAAATTCTCAAATCTAAGGGAAGCGCAGGTGTTATGACAGTGAAGCCAGGCACATTGGTGTCTGATGCCGCCAAAATTCTGGCAGATAATCGCATCGGGACAGTGCTTGTATCCAAAGACGATGTGTCTGCGGATGGCATCCTGTCAGAACGCGATATCGTGCGCGAATTGGCCAGCCGTGGCACTGCTTGTCTAACATGTACAGTGGATGAATTCATGACATCCAAACTTGTCACCTGTGGGCGTGGCGATGACGCGACCGAAGTGCTTGAAAAAATGACCACTGGCCGCTTTCGCCACATGCCGGTTCTTGAAGACGGCAAATTGGTCGGTCTCATCACCTTGGGGGATGTGGTTAAGGCCCGCCTGAGTGAACTGGCGATGGAAAAAGACGCGCTCGAAGGTATGATTATGGGGCATTAATGCGGATTTCTGCATCGCAGCACCCGTAAGACTACGCATGAGACATAAGGTCACTTGCAATTGCGCGCGCAATATAGTTGCGTGCGCAAAAATCAATTCTGGAGACCGCAATGCGTATTGGCCTCTATCCTGGCACGTTTGACCCCATCACTTTGGGACATGTTGACATCATTCGTCGCGCCACCGCCTTGGTGGATAAATTGGTCATCGGCGTGGCCATTAACCGTGATAAGGGCCCTTTGTTCTCACTCGAAGAACGCGTCGCCATGATCGAGGCGGAATGTGCCGCCTTGTCACGCGAAACCGGCACGGAAATCGTGGCGCATCCTTTTGAAAATCTGCTGATCGATTGCGCCCGCGATGTTGGTGCGCAAATTATCGTACGCGGCCTGCGCGCTGTCACTGATTTTGAATATGAATATCAAATGGTTGGCATGAATCGAGCCTTGGATGCCAGCATTGAAACCGTGTTCCTCATGGCCGACTTGCAACATCAGGCGATTGCCAGCAAACTGGTTAAAGAAATCGCACGCCTTGATGGCGATATCAGTAAATTTGTGACCCCCTTGGTCAAACATGCCCTGCTGGATCGTTTAGGTAAAAAGTAACTCGCGGCTTCTTCTTGGTCAAAATATCCTGGGGTGAATGCCCTTAAGGGCAGAGGGGCAAAGCCCCTCATCATCTGCATAACAAGAAAAAGGCAGCCCAAAGGCTGCCTTTTGCATTTGGATTAAACTCGGCTGATTACAGCATTGCCTTAACTTTATCTGCCACGTTTTGCGCAGTGATGCCGAATTTCTCAAACAATTGCGCCGCCGGGGCAGAGGCCCCAAAGCTATCCATGCCGACGAAATCGGCCTTGGCTTCGCGACCACGTTCGCCCAGCAACCACGTATCCCAACCTTGACGCACGCCAGCCTCAACAGCCACACGTACCGGGCCACCCGGCAGAACGCGTTTGCGATAGGCGTCGTCTTGTTGGGCAAACAGTTCCATACAAGGCATAGACACAACACGTACGCCAATGCCTTCGGCCTGCAAGAGATCACGCGCAGCCATGGCCACTTCGACCTCAGAACCTGATGCCATGATGATCGCCTGACGTTTGCCATCCGCATCCGCCAGAACATAACCACCTTTGGCAACCAAATTCGCAGTTTTATGTTCGGTGCGCACGGTTGGCAGGTTCTGACGGGTCAGCGCAATAACGGCGGGGGTATCGGTTGATGTGACCGCCAATTCCCATGCTTCTGCCGTTTCCACCGTGTCTGCAGGGCGGAACACATGGGTGTTCGGCGTCGCGCGGCAAATTGCCAGATGCTCGACCGGTTGGTGGGTTGGGCCGTCTTCGCCCACACCAATGGAATCATGGGTCATCACGAACACAGTCGGAATTTTCATCAATGCTGCCAGACGCATCGCAGGGCGCGCGTAATCGGTGAAACAAAAGAAAGTGCCGCTATAGGGCCGCACACCGCCATGCAATGCCATACCGTTCATTGCTGAGGCCATGCCATGTTCACGGATACCCCAATAAACATAGCGGCCACCGCGATTATCCACATCAAACACGCCCAGATCGGCGGTTTTGGTGTTGTTGGAACCGGTCAAGTCCGCAGAACCGCCCACGGTTTCCGGCATGATCGGGTTGATCACAGCCAGCGCCATTTCACTGGATTTACGGGTTGCGACCTTTGGCTGGTCTTCTGAAATCTGCTTTTTCAACGCTTTGATGGTAGCAGACAGCTTCTTAGGGGTTTCCAAGGCATAGGCACGATTGAACTGGGCCTGTTTCTGACCGGATAGCGTGGCAAAACGTGCCTCCCATTCGGTGCGATCTGCGCCACCACGGGCACCAATGGCTTCCCACTGGGATTTGATGTCTGCAGGCACTTCAAACGGGCCATAATCCCAGCCATACGCCTCTTTGGCAGCTTTCAGTTGATCCGCATCTGTCAGCGCGCCATGACCCTTAGAGGTGTCCTGCGCGGCATGACCCAAAGCAATGTGGGTTTTACAGGCAATCATAGAGGGTTTTTGGGATTTCTTGGCTGCCACGATGGCTGCGTCAATCGCCTCGGGATCATGGCCGTCAATTTCCTGAACATGCCAACCAGATGCTTTGAAGCGCGCAACCTGGTCAGTACGGTCTGACAGCTCCACGCTGCCATCAATGGTGATGTTGTTGTTGTCCCAGAATACAACCAGCTTGGACAATTCATGGCGTCCTGCAAGGCCAATGGCCTCTTGGCTGATGCCTTCCATAAGGCAGCCATCACCGGCGATGACATAGGTGTGGTGATCCACGACCTTCTTGCCATATTGCGCACGTTGCATTTCTTCGGCCATGGCAAAGCCTACAGAATTGGCGATCCCTTGTCCCAAAGGACCAGTGGTGGTTTCCACGGCATCCAAAAGGAAGTTTTCGGGATGACCTGCCGTCAATTTACCCATCTGGCGGAAATCACGGATCTGCTCGATCGGCAGCTGTTTGTCGCCCACCAAATGCAGCAACGAATAAATCAGCATAGAGCCATGACCCGCTGACAGGATAAACCGGTCACGATCTGGCCAGTTTGGCGCAGATGCATCAAATTTGAGGTGCTTTTCAAATAGCACGGTTGCCACGTCGGCCATGCCCATAGGCATGCCAGAGTGGCCAGAGTTGGCGGCAGCAACCGCATCCAGTGTCAGGGCACGGATAGCAGCGGCTTTCATCCAGTGATCAGGGTTCTTGGCTTTCAAAGCGGCAATGTCCACGAACAACTTCCTTGTTTTGCAGCACAATGGGTTTGCTTGCTCAATAACAGTCTTTGGCGCAAGATCAAGCACACAGCACAAGTGCTTGAAGTCAAAGGGGGCGCATTTTATCAGCGCTTTGGGTAAACTTGACCAAAGCCGGTCAAATGCCGATTCGCATATGCGATTTGGCAGGGGGCGCGAGGCCGGTGAAAATGAAATACGGGAATGAGGCCGATGAGTGATATCAGCGAACTAGAAAGCCGGATCAGCGCTGCGATGGACCGGATTGGGCGCGGGCTTGAAACACTGAACACAGGTGGAGACGATTCCGCATCTCAGGCAGAGATTGAACAGCTCAAAACACTGCTTGATGAAGAGAAAACAGTTTCTGCACAGCTGGAAGAACGTATTCGCGGGTTAAAAGAAAAATTCGATGCGGAAATTACGGCTCTGAAACAGGCTGATACCGCCCGTGAAACCGCGACTGTTGAATTGGATCAACGCTGCCAGCGGGTCAAACGTACAAATCAGGCATTGCGCGAAAACATTGCCAACCTGCGTGAAGCCAACCGTCAGAATCTGGGTGATGCGCATTTGATAAACAAATCTATGCAGATTGAACTGGACGCACTGCGTGCAGCGCGGGCGGTAGAAAAGGCAGAGATTGACGCGATTATGGCGACGCTCAAGCCTTTGGTGTCTGAAAACAGCGAAGATACGCCACAAGCTGAACAAACCATGGGAGATGCCTGATGCCAGAGGTTCAAATCACAATCGGCGGACGTCAATTTGATGTGGCCTGTCAGGCAGGTGAAGATCAATTTTTGAAATCTGCGGCAAAAATGTTGGATGACGAAGCGCAAGTTCTTGCCAGCCAGATCGGGCGTATTCCCGAACCTCGTATGCTGTTGATGGCAGGGTTGATGCTGGCCGATAAAACCGCAGGGCTCGAAGATAAGCTGCGCGAGGCTGAGGCTAAATTGGCGGCGCAGGCTGCGGAATTGGAAATGATGCGTAATCAGCCAAAACCGGAACCCGAGAAAGTTGAGGTGCCCGTGGTGCCTGCTGGTGTAAGCGAAGCATTGGCCGAGCTTGCCGCGCGTGCAGAGTCTCTTGCGGCAGATGTGGAAGAAAAAGTAAACGCCTGACCACGCTATAAAATCTGAGGTGAGGGCGCTGCCCTCGTCTCGTAGGCGGAACTATAATCGCTGTCTATTGTTGGTGATCATAAGGCAAAGTAAAAGGCGCAATAAGATGCGCCTTTGTGTTTAAGGTGTTGGAATATTTTATAAATTATCCGTTGGCTTCGCGGATTTTGGTAGCTGCGTCTTTGTCATAGCTCACACCATTGTCATCAAACATTGTGTCCAACTCACCAGACAGGGTCATCTCGGTGATGATGTCGCAACCGCCGACAAATTCACCTTTGACATAAAGCTGTGGTACAGTCGGCCAGTCGGAATAATCCTTGATGCCCTGACGGATGGCTTCGTCAGCCAGCACATTCACATCGGCAAAATCGACGCCCATATAGTTTAGCACGCCGGCGACGCGGCTGGAAAAGCCACATTGCGGCATGTCCTTGGTGCCTTTCATATACAGCACGACATCGTTTGCTTTTACGGTTTCGTCGATCTGTGTTTTTACATCGCTCATCTGACGTATCCTTGTCTGTGGGCAGGGCAGTACTGCCGTAATTTCATAGAGTGCTAGGCAACAGAGGGGTCACTCGGGCACTTTGGTGGTCAGGCCTAGGGCATGGAGATCGCCGTTAGAACCATCCATCTTACCTTTTAGGGCGGCATAAACAGCGCGTTGTTGTTGTACTCGGTTCATGCCGCGAAAGCTCTCGTCGATGACCATAGCGGACATATGAACACCGTCATTTCCGGCCACCTGAATTTCCGCATCAGGAAAGCTTTCACGCAAGAGTTCTTCGATCTCGTGGGCTTGCATTGGCATGGCTTAAATCCTTTGATGTCTTAAGCGGAATCTAGGGGGGATCCCTGAGGTGTTCAAGACAAAGGCCGCTTCATTTATGAAACGGCCCTTGAAAATGTGTGATCAGGCAACCGCCTGTGCAAAACTTTGGCGGAAGACGTCGGCCAAATCTGCCAGCGGTGCCTCGGACGCGCCCATGCGCACTGTGTCACCGGTAAAGCGTCCCACGGTCACGATTGGCACCCCTGACTGACCTGCGGCAATCATCAGGGCTTCTGCCTGATCAAAGTTGCAGGCCACAAGGTAACGCGCCTGATCCTCACCAAAAAGCTCTTGCGTATTGTCGCTGTCCAGAACGACACCAACACCTGCGGCTTCGGCCATTTCAAAGGCTGCAAGCGCCAATCCGCCATCGGCCAAATCGGTGCAGGCCTTTATCATTGCGCGGTTTTCGCGGATGAATTCACCGTTTCGCTTTTCGGCATCCAAATCGACTGCCGGTGCGTCGCCGTCTTCGCGGTTGAACACCTCTGCCAGCAGGGCAGATTGGCCAAGGTGACCTTCGGTGGTTCCAATGAGAACAGCAACATGACCATCGCGTGCTTCGCCGAGAATTGGCTCTTCGTCAGCAGCAATCAGACCAACCGCGCCGATGGTCGGGGTTGGTAGGATCCCCTGACCGTCTGTTTCATTATACAGCGATACGTTGCCAGAAACGATGGGCATGTTCAGCGCAGACACCGCCTCGGCGATGCCTTTGATGGCGCCGACGAATTGACCCATGATTTCGGGCTTTTCGGGATTGCCGAAATTCATGTTGTCGGTGGTTGCCAGAGGCAGCGCGCCGACAGATGTCAGGTTACGATAGGCTTCGGCCACGGCCTGTTTGCCGCCCTCTACTGGGTTGGCGCGCACATAGCGAGGAGTCACGTCGCTGGTGAAGGCCAATTTCTTGTCACTGCCATGCACACGGATCACGCCTGATCCCAGACCGGGGCCACGTGCTGTGTCTGCCATGACCATGCTGTCATATTGATCATACACCCACTGTTTGCCTGCATAGTTGGGCGAGGACAGCAGCGCCTTTAGGCCATCAATCGGATCAATCGACGGCACGTCTGCATCTGTCAACGGTTCGGCCGCCGGGGTTTCCACCCATGGGCGGTCATATTCAGGCGCACTGGAGGCCAGTTTTGACAATGGCAGATCGGCCATGATCTCATCGTTGAGTAAGATAAGGAAACGATCTTCGGGGATGGTTTCCCCGACGATGGCAAAATCCAAATCCCATTTCTCAAAAACGGCACGCGCCTCGGCTTCAAGCTCTGGTTTCAAAACCATCAGCATGCGTTCCTGAGATTCCGACAGCATCATTTCATAGGCTGTCATGTTCTCTTCGCGCTGAGGCACATCCTGAAGGTTCAGTTTGACACCAAGACCGCCTTTATCGCCCATCTCCACGGCAGAACAGGTCAGGCCCGCCGCCCCCATGTCCTGAATGGAAATCACGGCACCGGTCTGCATCAGCTCCAGCGTTGCCTCCATCAGGCGTTTTTCGGTGAAGGGATCGCCAACCTGAACGGTGGGACGCTTGTCCTCAATCGTGTCATCAAATTCTGCCGATGCCATGGTGGCACCACCCACGCCGTCACGGCCGGTCTTTGCACCAAGGTACACAACAGGCATGCCCACGCCGGAGGCAGCGGAATAGAAAATCTTGTCAGTATCTGCCAAACCTGCGGCAAATGCATTCACAAGACAATTGCCATTGTAGGCGGGGTGAAAGCGAACCTCGCCGCCCACGGTGGGAACGCCAAAGCAGTTGCCATATCCGCCTACACCTTCGACCACACCATTGACCAACTGGCGTGTCTTGGGGTGATCCGGTTCGCCAAAGCTGAGTGAGTTCATCGCCGCCACGGGACGTGCGCCCATGGTAAAGACGTCGCGCAAAATGCCGCCAACACCAGTGGCCGCACCGTTATAAGGCTCAATATAGGAGGGGTGGTTGTGGCTTTCCATTTTGAACACCACGGCCTGACCGTCGCCAATATCCACGATACCTGCATTTTCGCCGGGGCCACAGATGACTTGGGGGCCTTCAGTCGGCAAGGTGCGCAGCCATTTTTTGGAGGATTTATAAGAACAATGCTCGTTCCACATGGCCGAAAAGATACCCAATTCGGTGAATGTCGGTTCGCGGCCGATGATTTCCAGGATGCGCTCGTACTCGTCGGGCTTCAATCCGTGGGCTGCGATCAGGTCTTCGGTGATGGCCGGTTCTTGCATGGTCTAAGATTCCCCAAGGCTACGTTGGCCGCTCTTTAGTTCATTACGCCATTCGGGGAAAGGGGCAGATGCATCTTTGAGGGGCTGAAATGCCCAAAAAAAAGGCCGAGCATAAGCTCGGCCGAAGTCCAACAGGGAGGTGAAGATGATGCAAGCATCGTCTTCGAGATTTGAATTAGGACTCTGGTGTGCATCTTTCAAGAAAAATCCGGCTTAGAAAAAGCAAAGCTGATATGCACTCATTGCATATCTACAGATTTCCTTGTTCTCTCAGGTGTTTGCGATGCAATGTGATCTCTTGTTGGATAAAGTCCCGGAACGCCTGAATCCGCTTGGATTGGCGCAATTCCTCGGGATAGGCGAGGTATACAGGCACCTCAACACTTTCCAGATCGGGCAACACCCGTACAAGATCCGGGGATTCCTCGACCACGTAATCCGGCAAAACACCAATTCCAAGGTCATGCAACACGGTTTGAAGCACGCCAAAATAATTATTCACAGTCAACAGCGATGGTACATCGCTTGTCAATAACGTCTGTACAAGGGATGCACCTGCCGACACTTGTGCGGCGCGGGTGTTTTGGCAAATCAGGCGATGGTGGTGCAAATCTTCGACTGTTTCGGGGGTGCCGTTCTTGTCCAGATACTCTTGCGTTGCAAAAAGACGCATCCGTACGCTCATCATGCGTTTGCGGATCAGGTCGGCCTGGCTTGGCTCTTTCATACGAATGGCAACGTCGGCCTCGCGCATGGGAAGATCAAGAACCTTCTCTTCCAGCATCAGGTCAATGTTGAGATCGGGATATTGTTCATACAGCTTGTGCAAACGCGGTGCGAGCCAAAGTGTCCCAAAACCAATGGTCGTGGTGACACGCAATTCACCAAACACCTCTTCCTCGCTGTCGCGAATACGCGCAGCTGCGGCATCAAGGCGTTTGATCATAGCGCTGGTGGCGTCAAACAGCAATTCCCCCTGCTCGGTCAGAATCAGGCCACGCGCATGACGGTGAAACAATGTGGTGTTTAGTGATTCTTCTAGTGCGCGCACCTGACGGCTGACAGCAGATTGTGACAGATGAAGGGTGTCACCAGCATGTGTCAGGCTGCCCGCGTCCGCAACAGCGTGAAATATTCGTAATTTGTCCCAGTCCATGTCGCAACTTTCGTTATCCTGCGTAAGTCATATGATAACTTATCAAAAAACGAAACAAGTGACGTGAGGTTTTAGGGCTGTCATCACGATAAATCGTTTTGTGGGTCAATATTTATGACCTAATATCTCCTTATATTATGAATAACACATCCAGCCACAGGGAACGCCAGATGAGCATCCAATCCATATCCTTGGCCGACAAATTTGATCTTAAGAAGAATCAGATTTTGCTGAATGGCACGCAGGCGCTTGTGCGGCTGATGTTGACCCAAAAGGCACGGGATGTGGCTGCGGGGCTGAATACCGCCGGATATGTAACGGGATATCGCGGATCGCCTTTGGGAGCCGTCGACAGTGTGATGATGCGCGCCGAAGCGCAGTTACAAGAGGCTGATGTTTTGTTTCAATCCGGCCTGAACGAAGATTTGGCCGCCACCGCATTGTGGGGCAGTCAGCAGGCAGAACTGCGCGGTGAGGGCAAATTCGATGGGGTGTTTGGCCTGTGGTACGGCAAAGGGCCGGGGGTGGACCGCACGGGCGATGTGATGCGCCATGCCAATATGGCTGGGACGTCACCGCATGGCGGGGTCCTGATGGCGATGGGCGATGATCACACGGGCGAAAGTTCCACGGTGTTGCATCAATCCGAGTGGGCGCTTGTGGATGCTTATATGCCCGTGGTGTCGCCCGCCGGGGTGCAAGAAATCATTGACTATGGTCTCTATGGCATTGCTTTGTCTCGATTTACTGGACTTTGGGTTGGCTTGAAGACCATGAAAGACACGATCGAGGCCACCGCCGTTGTCAATGGCGCGCTGGATCGGATCGACATCAAGATCCCTGAATTTGACATGCCCGAAGGGGGGCTGAATATCCGTCTGATCGACACACCCCACGCCCAAGAGGCGCGGATGATTGATCATAAACGGTTTGCCGCCGAGGCGTTTTCTCATGTGAACAAGATGGACAAGCGTATCTGGGGCAAACCCGGTGCGAAAATCGGGTTTGTTGCGGCAGGTAAAAACTGGCTCGACCTTGTGCATGCCATGTCTTTGTTGGGCATTGACGAGGATGAAGCAGAGCGTCTGGGCATCACCACCTATAAGGTCGGACAGGTTTTTCCGCTTGATATGAAAGGGTTTCACGAGTGGGCGGAAGGCCTTGATTTGATTGTGGTGGTCGAGGAAAAGCGCAAACTGATCGAGGTGCAGATCAAAGAGGCGATCTTTGATGATCGGCGCGGACGGCGCGTCTATGGCTGGCACAAGGGCGGTGGTGCTGGCTCCATGCATGGTGAGGAGCTGTTTCCGACACGCGGCGCACTCGATCCAATTATGATTGCACAGAAACTTGGTGCGATCCTGATCGAAGAAGGGCGTGGCACCGAAGGGGTTAAAGCAGGTATCGCGACGCTTGATGAGGCGCAGCGCGCTGATAACGCAGAGGAAATTGCCACCCGCATACCGCATTTTTGTTCAGGGTGTCCGCATAACTCCTCGACCAAGCTCCCCGAAGGTAGCCGTGCTTATGCCGGGATTGGCTGTCATTACATGGTGCAATGGATGGATCGCGAAACCACGGGATTCACACATATGGGCGGCGAGGGCGCGAATTGGATCGGCGAGGCCCCGTTTTCCAAACGCGGGCATGTGTTTCAGAATCTTGGCGACGGCACCTATAACCACTCAGGTGTTCAGGCCATTCGCGCGGCTTTGGCCGCTGACACCACAATCACCTATAAAATCCTATATAATGATGCCGTGGCCATGACCGGTGGGCAAACCAATGATGGTGGTCTGGATGCGCCCAAGATCGCCCATGAACTAAAGGCAATGGGCGTGCAAAACCTGTCCGTTGTCTATGATGAAAAAGAGGATATTGACCCTAGGGCCTTTCCAGATGGAGTGCCTTTGCATCCACGATCTGAATTAATGTCAGTGCAGAATAAATACAGCGAAACCAAAGGTGTATCTGCAATAATTTATGTGCAAACTTGTGCCGCAGAAAAACGTCGGCGGCGCAAGCGTGGCACCTTTCCTGACATCGACAGGCGCGTGTTTATCAACACGGACGTGTGCGAAGGCTGTGGCGATTGCGGGGTGCAATCCAATTGTATCTCTATTGTGCCGGTAGACACGGAATTGGGGCGCAAACGGGCGATTGATCAATCCAGTTGTAATAAGGATTTCAGCTGCCTTCATGGGTTCTGCCCGTCCTTTGTCACACTTCAGGGCGCAGAAATCCGCAAAGAAGCGACGTCCTCGCTTGATCTGCCAGACATGCCTGCACCAGCAATCAACCCAATCAGTGGCACCCATAACGTGGTGATCACGGGGGTTGGCGGCACCGGGGTTGTCACCATCGGTGCGGTGCTGGCGCAAGCGGCACAGATTGATGGCAAGGCCGCCGGAATGATGGAAATGGCCGGCCTTGCGCAAAAAGGCGGGGCCGTGCACATCCATTGCCGTTTGGCCGAAACCCCCGCAGACATCAGCGCCATTCGCGTGGCAACCGGGGAATGTGATGCGTTGATCGGTGGGGATCTGGTGGTCAGTGCAGGATCAAAAACTCTTGGCCTGACGCGCAGCGGGCGCACAGGAGCAGTGATCAACAGCCATGAAATCATCACAGGTGATTTTACACGCGATACGGAATTTCGCATTCCTTCAGAACGCTTACGCCTGTCACTTGAGGCACGATTGCAGGACAATGTGATGTTGTTTGATGCCAGCGAGCTGTCGCGCGTTGTGTTGGGAGATTCGATTTTTTCCAACATGATGATCTTTGGTGCGGCATGGCAGCGAGGTCTAGTGCCCATCAGCCACGCCGCGATCGTGGAGGCGATCAAACTGAATGGCACAGCAATAGAACGCAACCAACGCGCCTTTGAAATCGGACGATGGGCGGTGCTGTATCCAAAGGACGCCGCAGCGCTGAGCGCGCCCAATGTCATCAACCTGCCCAAAACGCTTGAGGAAAAAATCGCCTTTCGAGCAGCGCATCTGGTCACGTATCAGGGCAAACGCCTTGCCAAACGCTATCGCAAACTGGTGGACAGTATTGCGGATGAACGTCTGAAAGACGCCGTCGCCAAGGGCTATCACAAGGTGCTGTCTTATAAGGATGAATATGAAGTTGCGCGCCTGCATCTGGAAACACACGACAAGGCCAAAGCGCAATTTTCCGGTGATTTCTCACTGACCTTTCATCTTGCGCCGCCGATTTTCAGTAAAACCGGTCACGATGGGCGACCTGTGAAAAAAGAATATAGCGTACGCATGCTGCGGATGTTCAAGCTCTTGGCAAAACTGAAGAAACTGCGCGGCACGCCATTGGACATTTTTGCCCGCACCGATGAACGCCGGATGGAGCGCGCCCTTATAAAACAATATGAGGCCGATATACGCCGTATTTTACGCAATCCGCCGCAAAACCCCGACGCGGCAATTGCCATGGCCGAACTGCCCTTGCAGATCAAAGGGTTTGGCCCGGTGAAGATGGCCAATGCAGCAAAAGCCGCCAAACTGCGAGAGGAAATCCTTATCAGCTTGAATTCCAAAGCCTCAGATTCAAAAGCCGCAGAATAAGGGGTTTTCCTGACAGACCTCCGCCCTTATCTAGGCTGCGATGCTTGGAGAAACATCGATGACCAATCAAAGCACAGTCGCCCGCGAAATCAGCTATGCGCATTCCGCGCAAACGCGCGGAGGGCGAACTGTGATCCGCACATTGGAAAACCTGACTGGCCGGATTGGCCTGATCAAACGCGCCAATGGTTATGCAACAGAGGTCGCTGAAGGACGCGATTTCTGGCAGGTGATGAAAGAGCGGTACGGCCTAAAGCTCGAAATCATCGGCGGATCTTTGGATAATATTCCGCGTAAAGGGCCGCTTTTGGTGGTGGCCAATCATCCCTATGGCATTTTGGATGGGTTGATTATGGGGCATATCCTAAGTGAGACCCGCGGGGATTTTCGCATTCTCGCCAATCATGTGTTTCGTAAGGCCGAAGACCTTAACCGTATCGTTTTGCCCGTTAGCTTTGACACCACGAAAGAGTCGATGAAGCTGAACCTTCAAACCCGCAAACAGGCGCTGGATATGATGCACCAGGGTGGCGCGATCGGTATTTTTCCCGGTGGCACTGTCAGCACCGCACTGACGCCTTTTGGGCAACCACATGATCCGGGTTGGCGCAGTTTTACCGCGCGCATGGTGGTAAAATCGGATGCGCAGGTGGTGCCTATCTATTTTGATGGTCACACCAGTCGCCTGTTTCAGATCGCCAGCCATCTGCATGTGACATTACGCATGGGGTTTTTGATCCATGAATTCAAAAAACGCGTGGATACGCCGGTGCGTGTGGTAATCGGCTCTCCCATTGGGCGTGACAAATTGGACAGCCTGACGGGGGATAGTAAGGGTTTGATGGACTTCTTGCGTCAACAAACTTATGCTTTATCTCCGACGCAGGTGGGGCAATCCCCACTGGGGTATGAATTTGATGAGAAATACCGGGGTAGATAATCCCGGAAAGGGCAGGAAATGGCAGTAGGTATCTTTGATAGTGGACTTGGCGGACTGACGGTTCTGGATGCTGTAACCAAGCGCCTGCCTGACGTGCCGTTTGTGTATTACGGCGACAATGCCCATGCGCCATATGGGGTGCGGGATGCAGATGATATTTACAACCTGACAACCCGCGCGGTCGAACGTCTGTGGGAGGCAGGCTGTGATCTGGTCATTTTGGCGTGCAACACCGCCAATGCGGCGGCCCTGAGGCGGATGCAAGAAAGCTGGATTCCAACTGACAAACGTGTGCTTGGCGTGTTTGTCCCCCTGATTGAGGCGATGACCGAACGTCAATGGGGCGACAATTCGCCGCCACGTGAGGTTGCGGTGAAACATGTGGCGCTGTTTGCCACGCCAGCGACCGTGTCCAGCCGTGCGTTTCAACGCGAGTTGGCCTTTCGCGCGATTGGCGTGGATGTTGAGGCACAGGCCTGTGGTGGCGTGGTGGATGCAATCGAAGAGGGTGATATGATCCTGGCAGAGGCGCTTGTGCGCAGCCATGTTGATGCCTTAAAGCGCAAGATGCCCACGCCGGATGCCGCCATCCTTGGCTGTACGCATTATCCGCATATGCAAGAGGTGTTTCAAACAGCGCTGGGGCAGGGGGTAAAGGTGTTCTCGCAGGCCAACCTTGTGGCCGAAAGCCTTGCAGATTATTTGCAACGTCACCCCACAATGATGGGCACAGGCGATCAAAGCATGTTCATGACATCGGGTGATCCGCGTAAGGTCAGCGACAGGGCAACACAATTCTTGCGACGAAAAATTGACTTCATCGCGGCTTGATATGCCGCAAAGAAAGCATATACGGACTATGAAAGCCTGCGGGCGTGTTTCGTAAGTTACCTGAAAAGGTATCAACGACATTTTTGACGGAAAGACAGGTCTGACATGACCCATAAAATCGCAATTCTGGGCGCTAGCGGATATACTGGTGCAGAACTTGTAAGGCTGATTGCCACCCATCCCAGCATGGAAATCGTGGCGCTGTCGGCCAACTCTAAGGCGGGTCAATCCATGGCCGCGGTGTTCCCACATCTGCGCCATCTTGATCTGCCCGATCTTGTGACCATCGAAGAGGTGGATTTTAACGGCGTCGATCTGGTGTTTTGCGCGCTGCCTCACGCCACCAGCCAACGGGTTATTCGTGACCTGCCCAAATCCGTGAAAATCGTTGATCTGTCAGCAGATTTTCGGCTGCGTGACCCCGAAGAATACGCCAAATGGTATGGCGGTGAACATGCTGCGTTGGACTGTCAGGCAGAGGCCGTATACGGGCTGACCGAATTTTACCGCGAAGAAATCCGCGCTGCACGGCTTGTGGCGGGCACAGGCTGTAACGCGGCGACCGGGCAGTTTGCCTTGCGGCCTTTGATCGTGGCGGGTGTGATTGATCTGGACAACATCATTCTTGATCTGAAATGCGCCGTGTCCGGGGCAGGGCGCAGCCTGAAAGAAAACCTGCTGCATGCCGAACTGAGCGAAGGTTATCACGCCTATGCGATTGGTGGCACGCATCGTCATCTGGGCGAATTTGATCAAGAATTCAGCGCCATTGCGGGGCGCGAGGTCAAGGTGCAGTTTACGCCGCACTTGATTCCGGCCAATCGTGGCATTCTGGCGACGGTTTACGTGCATGGCGATGCGGCGGAAATTCACGCGACATTGGCGGCCGCTTATGGTGAAGAACCTTTTGTCGAAGTTCTGCCCTTTGGTGAGGCCCCCAGCACACGCCATATTCGGGGCAGCAACTTTTGCCATATCGGTGTGACCAGCGATCGGATCGAAGGGCGCGCCATTATTGTGGCAGCCTTGGATAACCTGACCAAAGGGTCCAGCGGTCAGGCGTTGCAAAACGCCAACCTCATGCTGGGCGAAGAGGAAACAGCGGGCCTGATGTTGGCGCCATGTTTCCCTTGATTGCCAAAGATTGGATTGCAAAGGAAAGCGGATGAAAAGCCTGAAAAAGCAACGCCGTGTTCAAATCATCGTGGTGGCCGCGGTCGCATTGGCCCTGTCCACCGCATTGATTGGGTATGCCTTGCAAGATGGGATCAACTTCTTCCGCTCTCCGACGCAGGTATTGGAAGAGCCGCCTGCACCAAATGAGGTGTTTCGTATTGGAGGGCTGGTCGAAGAAGGCAGCCTTGTGCGCGGCCAAGGCGAGGCCGTGACGTTTTCAGTGACCGATACAAATGCGTCAGTGCCTGTCAGTTTTGTCGGTGTGTTGCCTGACCTTTTTGAAGAAAATCAAGGCATGGTCGGGACAGGAAAGTACGTCAATGGCGTCTTTGAAGCCTCTGAAATTCTTGCAAAACATGATGAATCATATCTGCCAAAAGAAGTGGTGGATGTGTTGAAAGAACAAGGCGTTTATCAAGAAAGCGCCGAAGAATAAACCTGCATCTCAGGGGCGCGTGCCCCTGAGATATTTTACCCAAGAGAAAATCCCAAACTTGGACTATTGCGGCAATGGCTTTGCAAGGTCGATGATATGCGGAGCACGGCCTTTTTGGCGAATGGCGCAAAGTGAGGACGAAAATCGCGGCAATTTTGTCAGAGGGGAGTATGTACGCCCGGCAAATTGATCTTTATCGCAATATGGAATTTGCACCCGATCATACCCTTGATCTGTCATGCATTGGCGGGCCACTTTGGCGCGTAGTCCTTCGTTCAGATCCACCACAACCAGTTCGTAATGAGAGATTCTATAGCGTTTCTTGTGGGCATCCCAATAACCATAGACCGGTTCCCAATCATGGACGATACGCGGAGGCACCTGGTGTTGGGCCGTGACCTCGCATTGGATTTTGGCAGATTGGGGTGCCTTGGCGGGAACACCTTCTTTGTAATAGGTGGTGTAGTTGAGGCAGCCACCAAGAGCCAGAAGAGCAACAAGTGCAGATGTGTAACGCATCATGCATTCCTTTCTGTCAAATAGTCTAACCATTTGACGATAACCTGTCGATCTGACACACCAAGAGTGAAGATTAACCGAAGAGGCCCCTATGAAGGTCATCATCTGCGGCGCCGGTCAAGTAGGCTGGCAAATCGCGCGGCATCTGTCTGGCGAAAATAATGACGTTACGGTCGTGGATAATAACCCCGACCTGGTGCGACGGGCAACTGATACATTGGACGTGCAGGGGATTGCGGGGTTTGCCAGCTATCCGGATGTGTTGGATCGCGCCGGTGCGCGCGATGCTGACATGATTATTGCCGCGACACATTCAGATGAAGTCAATATGGTCACCTGTCAGGTGGCGCATTCGGTCTTTGCCATTCCGCGCAAGATTGCACGTTTGCGCAGTCAGTCTTATTTGGATGCGATCTATTCGGATCTGTATCGCCGGGATCACATGCCAATTGATGTGGTGATCAGTCCGGAACAAGAGGTGGCGTCGGCGGCGCTCAAACGCTTGTCAGCGCCGGCTGCATTTGACACAGAAACCTTTTTGGATGGGCGCGTGCAGATGCTGGGGATCGCGCTGGATGAGGATTGTCCGGTCGTGAACACACCCCTGCGACAATTGTCTGATCTGTTTTCCACATTGCGTGCTGTGGTTGTTGGGGTACGTCGTGAAGGGCGGTTGTTCGCACCAGAGGCTGGAGATCAGCTTTTTGTGGGGGATGAATGTTATATTTTTACGCGCGTAGAAGATGTCCCGCGCACGTTGGAAATTTTTGGCAAGTCTAACCAAAAACAAGAACGCATTGTCATTGTGGGCGGCGGGACAGTCGGGCTTTTGGTGGCGCAAAAACTGGAAGCACGAACCGAACGTGTACGCACCCGAGTGATTGAACGCAGCCGAAGCGTGGCAGAAAAAGCAGCCGAAGCACTGGAACGTACGATCGTTTTGAACGGGGACGGTTTGGATTCAGGTATTTTGGCAGAGGCGTCTATTGATCGGGCCGATGCGATTCTTGCGGTGACGGATGACGATAAAACCAACATGTTGGCAGCGGTGCGCGGGCGCGCGCAGGGCTGTACTATGGCGATTGCGCTGGTGAATGATCCGACACTGGTGCCTTTGATGTCGCATCTTGGGGTGGATGCCTATATCAACCCGCGCGGCACAACTGTGAGTTCGATCCTGCGCCATATTCGCCACGGCAAAGTAAAAGATGTGTATTCCCTTGGGGATGCCGAGGCCGAGATCATCGAGGCAGAGGTGCTGTCTACGTCCTCGATCTCAGGGCAAAAAGTACGCGACATTGATTTCCCCGAAGGTGTGTTGATTGGTGCAATCAAAAAAGGTGAAGAAATCATCAAACCAACAGGTGGCACTCGAGTGGATGAAGGCGATGTGATTGCGATCTTCTGTATTGCCTCCGATGTGCCTGAAGTCGAACGCCTGCTGCAAGTCTCGATAGATTTCTTTTGATCAATGGGCGCCGCTATCCTCAGGTTACCGCTATTTATTCTTATCATTGGGGTTTTTGCCCTATCGATGCTGGTGCCAGCGGGATATGCGGTATCACTGGAACATTTTACTGTTGCCCGTAGTTTTCTCTATGGCGCTATCCTTACACTTGCTGGGTTATCCCTTGTGGCACTTGCGGCTTTGGGACGTGAACGGGATCAGACCACCCTTAGCCAGTTGCTTGCGTTATTTGGAACTTTCACGGTGTTGCCAGTCATCTTGGCGGTGCCATTCTATGAGGGCGTGGGCAATACGAGCTTTTTGAATGCCTATTTTGAAATGGTGTCTTCGATCACCACTACCGGCGCCACCTTGTTTGAGGAACCTGACAGATTGTCGCCCGCGCTACATTTATGGCGTGCACAGGTTGCATGGTTGGGCGGATTAATCATGTGGATAGCAGCAGCGGCGGTTTTCACCATTCTTAGTCTGGGTGGATTTGAGGTGACAGCGCAAGGTGGGCCAAGAACAGCGGAGATACAACCTGGTCAGATTGCTGTAATCGATCCGGCACGGCGTTGGGTGAGGGCAACTCTGGCTTTGGTGCCAATTTATGCGCTGCTGACGCTGGCTCTTTGGGTCATGCTGATGGTACTGGGCGAAGCCCGGCTTGAGGCGCTTGTGCATGCCATGTCGGTGATGTCGACTTCGGGTATTTCTGCCGCCAACGGGATGCCGGGTAACGGGGCAGGGATACCGGGTGAAATCGTAGTGTTCTTGTTTATGTTTTTTGCCTTGGCGCGGGCCACATTTTCGGCCGACACGGGGGCGGTGAAACGCGATAGCGTGATGGAAGATCCAGAGCTGCGCCTTGGCCTGTTGCTGGTGTTTGGGGCAACGGTTTTGTTGTTCCTGCGTCACTGGCTTGGGTCTTATGAGGTCAATGAACAGGAAAACCTGCCCGCCGCGCTTTCGTCGATCTGGGGCGCTTTGTTTACGGTCATGTCTTTTCTGACCACCACCGGATTTGAAAGTGCCCAATGGAACGAGGCCCAAAGCTGGTCCGGTTTGGGCACGCCCGGCCTTATCCTTATGGGGCTGTCGTTGATGGGGGGCGGGGTTGCCACCACAGCAGGCGGTGTGAAATTGTTACGTGTTTTCGCGCTTTACCTTCAAGGGTTACGCGAGATGGAAAAGCTTGTGCATCCATCGTCGGTCAGTGGCGCAACCACGCATTCGCGGCGGATCAGGCGTCAGGGTGCGGTGATTGCATGGGTATTTTTCATGCTGTTTGCCATGTCTCTGGCGCTTGTGGTTTTGGTTTTGACAATTTGTGGTGTGGATTTTGAGCCGGCTATGGTGATGAGCGTCGCCTCCCTTTCAACCACAGGCCCGTTGATTGAACTGGCCTCGGAATCCACAATCAATCTTTTGACGCACAGCAATTGGGTCAAAGGGACCTTATGTGCTGCAATGGTGCTGGGACGCCTTGAAACATTGGCGATCATTGCGCTTTTGTCGCCCGGTTTGTGGCGAAAATGACGTCAAACCGGAATGTTTTGCCGTAACGACATGTTTTTAGGGGTGGAAACTCGGTAAACTCCACTCCATACTTAGAATGAATTTACTTTGCTCCCGTGGCACGAAACAAGAACAAAGGCGAAAAGCAATGGCTTCGGATAGACAGAATCTTCAGGATGCATTCCTTAATCATGTTAGAAAGACCAAGGTTCCGGTCACAATTTTCCTGATCAACGGTGTGAAACTGCAAGGCGTGATCACGTGGTTTGACAACTTTTGTGTGCTTTTGCGTCGCGATGGCCAAAGCCAGCTTGTGTATAAACACGCGATTTCAACAATCATGCCGTCCCAACCGATCAGCCTGTACGAGGGTGAAGACGCCTCTTGATGGAGCATGAAACCCGCATCACCCGCGCATGGGTGTTGCGACCAGAAGTCAAAACCGCGAACCCACGTCGTGAGGCCTCTTTCGCTTTGGAAGAGGCCGTTTCCTTGGCGGATGCCTTGCCCAACCTTGATGTGTTGGGCGCAACAGTTGTGCGGTTGCAAAAACTTCATCCCGGGATGTTGTTTGGGTCTGGAAAAATCAAAGAACTGAAAGCGATTTTTGAAGCTGAAGAAGTTGAACTGGTTTTGATCGATGGGTCGGTTTCGCCTGTTCAGCAACGCAACCTTGAAAAAGAGTGGGGCGTTAAGCTGTTGGATCGCACAGGGCTGATCCTTGAAATTTTCTCGGACCGGGCGCGTACGCGCGAAGGTGTGTTGCAGGTGGAAATGGCCGCGCTGACCTATCAGCGCACGCGCCTTGTGCGGGCTTGGACCCACCTTGAACGCCAACGTGGTGGTTTGGGCTTTGTTGGTGGACCTGGTGAGACCCAGATTGAGGCCGACCGCCGTGCCATCGATGAACAGTTGATCAGCCTGCGCAGGCAGTTGGCCAAAGTGGTGAAAACGCGCGAATTGCACCGCGGTGCGCGTGCCAAGGTGCCCTATCCGATTGTCGCGCTTGTGGGATACACAAACGCCGGAAAATCCACTTTGTTCAATCGCCTCACCGGGGCTGAAGTGTTTGCCAAAGACATGCTCTTTGCCACGCTTGATCCAACGATGCGCAAGCTTGAATTGACAGATGGGCCAGAGGTGATTTTGTCTGACACGGTTGGGTTTATCTCTGATTTGCCCACCGAATTGGTTGCCGCCTTTCGTGCCACGCTTGAAGAGGTGCTTGCGGCCGATCTGATTTTGCATGTGCGTGATATTTCGCATTCTGAATCTGAAAATCAGGCACAGGATGTCCAAGAAATCCTGACATCATTGGGTGTAGATGAAGACACGCCGATGATCGAAGTCTGGAACAAGCTTGATCTGATGGTCGGAGAAGAGGGCGATGCGCTGCGTGCCACTGCTGCTCGCCAAGAGGATATTTTGGCCATCTCTGCAATTTCGGGCGAGGGGTTGGATAATCTGATCGAGGCTGTGTCGGTCAAACTGGTTGGCGAGCGCAAGACAGAAGTTCTTTCGCTGCCATTCTCGGCAGGCAAACAGCGTGCTTGGTTGTTCAAGGAAAATCTGGTTGAGGCCGAAGAGCAGGACGAAACCGGTTTTCAGATTACGGTGCGCTGGACCGCGCGGCAGTCAGCGACGTTTCAAAAACTCTGAGCTGTTTCAGGCAGTGGCAAGCAGCCCGGCAGCCCGGCGGGCAAAACCAGCCATGCCCCATGTTGATACAGCGCGCGGCTGAACCCCGCGCGTTCTGATGTCAGGGTCACGCTGAACCGATTGGCCGACAAAATGGCGCTGTCTTCTGGCAGGGTTTGTAAAAACACCTGCGTGGGAAACATCACCACAGAGGCAGGTGCTGCATCGCTCATCAATCCCACAATAATCAGCGTACAAAGCCAGCCCAGAAACATCAGGGGCAGGGCGATCAGACCCGATTTAATAGTCATGGATGTGTTCCAGCTGTGCTCCGGATTTAGGGAGATCGCGCAAAGCCTGCGCCAGATCGGTGGTTTTTACAGGGATCAAGTGACGATAATCCCCATATCCTTGCCGCGCAAAACTGTGCAAGGCATTGGGATGATTGGCCTTGTCGGATAGGGCTGTAAACATGATGTCGTCATTGCCGGCAATTTCGACAAACTCGACACCTTTGGCCGCCATGCTGTGCATCAGATGGGTTAGCTGGCGGTATCTCGGGGTTTCAATCAAGTATGCGCCGTCAAGTGTGTCGATCAAAGTGATCTCTTTAAATTGTGCAAAATCGAATGCGTCAGGGGCCGTGACAATCATGTGCAGCGTCAACTCATCCGCACCAACCTGTGCGACGGCATCGGCGATCACTTGTGCATAAGCCGCCTTGGCGCCGTATTCTAAGCCGAGTGAAAACGCGCGTTCCTTATCACGAAAAACATCTGTCGCGGTGGTTTGCAACGCGGCAGCATCGGCGATGAAATCCCATTTGTACCACGGCACCTGCTGTAAAAACGTGGCATAGCTTTCAGCCTGACGCGCGGATAAATCATCCAAGGGCGCACGCAGATCGCCCCGTATCCATGTTGCTATGCGGCCAATGGTTTCCTCATAAGCGGCTTTAAGCAGCAATTCGAACGTGAAACTGACACCGATGACATAGACCAATTGCTTGGTCTCACCATCCACTTTCCCCGTGGTTTCGGCGTGTTGTTTCAACGCACAAAGCGAAGACCAGTATCCGCTTATGCCTTTGAAAAAGTTAAATTTATGCGGATCAGAGGCGCGGATGACACGGGCATAATCATCATAGGCATGTACGATATGCCATTCCGGATAGGTCATATATGTGCGCGCCTCTGGTCGGTGCTGATTGGGTGCGATACGCGCAACATAGGTGTTGCCCAACGGCGTGCCACGACAGGTGGTTTCGACATAGGCCACGGGTGACAAAAGCCCTAGAACAACAACCACGCATAAGATCAGAACACGCTTTGTCCAACGCCAGAGGTGTCTCATTTATTTGACCGGTCGCTCAAGACAGCCCACAATCCAAACCCGCCCAAAAAGACATGCGGTAGGTTTGCAAAGACGCGGGGCAAGGACATGTCGATGCCCAAAGAGGCGTTGGTGAATATGCCCATATCAAGATAACCGTATCCGGTGAAGAAGCCGAACACACCATCCCCCAGATATGCCGCGCCAAACAGGATCAGGAATATACGCGCCGCGCGGTTTGACCAGAGCGCCGCCACCAATGCCCAGATGGCCGAGGCCACATGCAGCGAGTCATCATATATATCCAGCGCGAAAATACCAAAAGCCAAGCCTGCCTCATCCGTTAGGCCGGGAATATAATTCAGCGATGCCGCCCCCAACAGGGCCACGACATAACCAAGCGCGATTTTTTGAAGACGGCTCATAGATTGCTCACATAGTTGTCCCAAAGAGTGTTGCGCAGCACGAGATTTGGATCAATCTCGCGCTTGAAACTCGCAAAACTTTGAGCGTTTTCATAAGTTTGATTGAATTGAGATACAGTCGCATGGGGGCGGTATGGCAAGTAATAGGCCCCCTTGATGGTGACAATCCGATCAATCAGGGCACGTGTCATACGTTGCATATCAGCCTCGGCGCGTTCTGTGAGCTCCTGACTGAATGACATCACAGCGGCGATGCGAGGGGTCTTGGCAAAGGATAAAACACTTTGATCATCTTGGGCGACATAGCGTAGGGTGACGTTCAAAAATTCTTGATATGACGCAGGGATGATGTCGCGACAGGCCGTAAGGAAGGCTTCAAATTGATCAAAGGCTATGAAATATTCATGCAAGATGTCGGTGCGATCGGGATTGCGGTCATCCAATGTGGCCACGGGTTCGTTGATTAAGCTGTTTCGCGTGGCGGGTCCGGCCGACAGCTTGGGGCCAAGGTAGGTTTCATTCCACCAGCGAAATGATTTCAAGGTCTCATTGCCCAATTGCCCACGATAGAGGCGGCTGGCTGCATGTGCCATCCACCCAGATCCAGAGGCCGCGGGCAAATCATCCTGATCATCGGTTTCCTGATAGGTGACCAATAACGCCTGTTCAAAAAACGTGGCGCGCTCTACGTTCAGGCGACCATAAGCCATGCTTATGGCTGGATTATGGACAGCTTGATCAAAGGCCGCAGAAAAATCCTGTGCGGTCATGGTGGTGAAACTGGGGTGCAATCGGGTGTTGCGCACCATGTCGATCTCCATGTCCACAATCGCGCCGATCAGGCCATAGCCACCCATCGCATGGTTAAAGAGGTCACTGTTGAGTATTGGCGAACATGTCACAAGATCGCCCGAGGCCAGAACCATCCGCAAAGATCGCACTGTTGCCCCCATGGGCCCAAACGGGACTGGCCAGCCATGGGCGTTGACGCTGAAGGTCGCAGCGACTCCGAAATCGTGGTTCGATTGCATGACCTTGGGCGACCATCCCTTGGGATCAAGCGCGGATATGACCTGTGACCAACGCGCACCGGCACTGGTGCGATAGGTTTTTCTGTCTTGATCAAGCTCTATCTGATTGCTGTCCAATGTCATGGCATGGCCATCGCGTGGGATCGCCTGCCCTCCCATGGAATGACGCGCGGCCCCAATATTAAATGCGCGACCATGGGATTTTGCCTCACTCAACTCTTTGCGAATGGCGGCGATGACGGTATCGGGGTTATTTTCCTTTACAATAATATGTTTGTGGACAGGAGTGGGGGACAGGCCACTGGCATCATTCAAAGACAGTCCGGCAATATCGGTTCGCAAAGGGCGTGTGCCATCATAAACAGGCAGGTTGCCTCGCAGCTTTGAGGAGGCAACCCATCCGGCAACGCCACCAACAGACGCCAACAATGCACGTCGTGAAATGGTTTTCAATGTCTTGGTCCTTATGTTTATGGCGTAAATATACCGCGTATCAGTATGAAAACATATGAATGATTGAGTTGGATTGGGTTATGCAAACCTGACTTGAAATTGCTCAAACGTGTAATCAGGAAAAGTGAAGCACACACAAAAAAGCGCCGGGAATCCGACGCTTTAAGACGTTTTCTAAGGGAATAACTTTAGGGTTAGCCGCCCCAAACCCGTATAGGACCGCAATCCATGTGGACAAAGTTAGAGCGCGAATAAATGCCCACGCCACCTGCGTGACATGCCTTGGCTGCGCGCGCCATTTGACCTGTGGAGCGTGATCCCAGACGCAAATCTGCGGCTTGGCCTTCCATGTGCAAGGATTTACGCGCCACCCGACTGGATCGGCTGCGCAGCATGGCGTTGGTTTGCGGGCTGCGATATCCCGACAGCATCATATAGGGTTCATGCACGTCCATAAGATTGTGGGATGCGGCCATGATGTCGATGGTTCGGGTGTCAATTTCCTTAAGGGTATCGGTGCGCCAATCACGCATGAAGTAGTTGATTTCCTTAAGGGCTTCTTTGATGTAGTCACCTTCGACCCAATAAATTGTGTCGATCATTTCACCTGTACGTCCAGAATACATGCGGATGCGGCGAATGTCGCCCGATCCCTTAAGAAAACCGGCTGCACTAGAGTAGGTTGGAGCAGCCACGAGAGCGGATGCAGCAAACGCACCCAACAATCCTCGCCGCGTGATGCTCGAAGAGCCTTCATTATTTTTCGTCACAACGCCTGTCCCGCCGCTTATTGGGGCCGCAATTTTGGAGCGATCCCGTTCACCATCCCCAGATGTATGCGCCTTATGGCATATTATGATTCGCAGACCAAGCATGGATTTGAAAAAGCAGGATTTCCTCTAAGGTTTGAGCAATTTTCTGCTGAAATTCACAAGATTGGGTTAACCAAGTCCTCGAAACCGCGGTCGCGGTGCATCACTTCTAAACTGGTTTTTGAAATGAATGATTTGTGAATGGACAAACGGGTTGCATCCCTGAAAATGGACGCAACTATTTGTGAGGGTTTGACAATATGCTGCTAAATTGTCGGAAATTTTTGAGCCAGTTTTTATTGGTTGCTGTGATCGCCATCGGGGGATTGGCTGGATCGGCACAGGCGCAGGTGACTGCGTTCAAACAGGCGATTGCTGAAACTGCGTCAAAAAATAAGGACGTTGCTGCCTTTTATCGTAGCAATGACTTTAATCCAATTTGGACGAAAAACACATCGGAACAGAAGGCCCGTCGGCGCGCATTGATTGCAGCCTTGTCCAGTGCCGATGACCATGGTTTGCCCGCCGCGCGCTATGATGTCAAAGGGCTGAAGGCGCGTATGGCTAAGGCCAAAACGGCACGTGATTTGGGCGTTATGGATGTGGAACTGTCCAAGGTATTCTTACGCTATGCCCGCGATGTGCAGACCGGGGTGCTTGTTCCAAGTCGCGTTGACGAAATGATCGTGCGCAAAGTGCCGTATCGCGCAGCGTCAGATTATTTTGAAGCAGTGCAGGGGAAACGCCCTTCAAACCTGTTCAAATCGCTACCTCCTCAAAGTGCCGAATACGCGCGTTTGATGAAAGAAAAGCTGAAACTTGAAAAAATCATCGCCAAAGGCGGATGGGGCGCGACTGTACCGGGCAAAAAATATGAACCAGGTGACAGTGGCAACGGTGTCACTGCTCTGCGTAACCGTTTGGTGCGTATGGGATATTTGCGTCGCAGTGCAACAAAAACTTTTGATGTCAGCATTCAAAAGGCCGTGCAGAACTTTCAACTCGCACATGGGCTGAGCGCGGATGGCGTAGCAGGTACCGGGACATTGAAGGAAATCAATCACCCCGTAGAAAAGCGCCTGCAATCGGTGATCGTCGCGATGGAGCGGGAACGCTGGATGAACCGGGCACTTGGCAAGCGCCACGTCATGGTGAACCTTGCAGATTTTCATGCACGCATCATCGACAATGGCAAAGTGACCTTTGAAACCCGCTCTGTCGTGGGTAAAAATCAACATGACCGGCGCAGTCCAGAGTTCTCTGATGAGATGGAGCATATGGTCATCAACCCGACGTGGAATGTGCCGCGTTCCATCGCAACCAAGGAATATCTGCCACAACTTCAGAAAAACCCAGGTGCCGTTGGATATTTGCGTCTGGTTGACGCAAGTGGACGCACCGTGGCGCGTGAAAATGTTGATTTCAACCAATACACCGCGCGCACATTTCCGTTTAACTTGAAACAGGCCCCTAGCAATTCAAATGCTTTGGGTCTGGTCAAATTCATGTTCCCGAACAAACATAATATCTATTTGCACGATACCCCGCAAAAGGCGTTGTTTGGTCGGGAAAGCCGGGCCTTTAGTCATGGTTGTATTCGCCTGCAAAAACCGTTTGAATTTGCCTATGCGCTTCTTGCGAAACAGGAAAGCAATCCAAAGTCATTTTTTCATGCCAAGCTGAAAACCGGTAAAGAAACGCAAGTTAACCTTAAGCAAAAGGTGCCGGTTCACATCATGTATCGTACTGCCCTGACCACCGCCAAAGGAGAGCTGCAATTCCGTCGTGACGTCTATGGGCGGGATGCGAAGATCTGGAAAGCACTGTCAAACGAAGGGGTGGTATTGCGCGCCGTTCGCGGGTAAACCAAACCCGGAATTTCCGGGGGACCTATGGCATATACCGTTCAGGACATCGCAGTTGCATTGGGGGCCGAAGCCTTTGGTGCCACTGATCTTTTAATAGATGGCGTGGCAGAGCCAGCACAGGCAACTGCCCATGAAATAGCGCTTGCGATGGACCCGAAATATGCAGATGGCCTTGGGCAAGGTCACGCACAGGTGGCCATGTTATGGTCTGGTGCGGATTGGCAGGCGTTGGGGCTTAAGGCGGCGATCATCGCGCCGCGCGCACGGTTTGCCATGTCTGGTCTGACGGCAATGATGGATCCGGGGCAGGGGTTTGGCGCCGGTGTGCATCCTTCCGCGGTGGTTGATCCCTCTGCTGTTATCGGCCGTGAGGTTTGTATTGGCCCCCTGACAGTGATTGGCCCGAATGCCCGCATCGGGGATCACAGTGTTATTGGTCCACAGTGTTTTATCGGCGCGGATGTCGTGCTGGGTGAAGGCGCGTTTTTACGGGAGCATGTCAGCATTGGCGCGCGTGTGCATATTGGCGCGCGGTTCATCGCTCAACCCGGCGCGCGCGTGGGTGGAGATGGGTTTTCCTTTGTGACCCCCGAAGAAAGCGCTGTGGAAAAGGCACGCGAAACCCTGGGCGATCAGGGAGAGCTGAAATCCCAAAGCTGGGCGCGCATCCACAGCCTTGGATCGGTGGTGATTGGGGATGATGTCGAACTTGGCGCCAACAGCTGTATTGATCGCGGAACCATCCGTGACACACAAATTGGCAATGGGGTGAAATTCGATAACCTTGCCCAAATCGGTCATAATGTATCCATCGGCAGCGACTGTTTGATTTGCGCGCAGGTCGGTGTCGCAGGATCGTCAAAAATCGGCAATAACGTGGTGTTGGGTGGTCAAACCGGCGTCAGCGATAACCTGTTCATCGGCGATCACGTGATCACAGGTGGTGCGACCAAAGTTTTGGCGAATGTGCCTGCTGGACGTGTGATGTTGGGGTATCCTGCAATGAAAATGGAAACCCATCTTGAGGTTTACAAAGGCTTGCGCCGCCTGCCGCGCCTTTTCCGTGATGTCGCAGCTTTGCAGAAACGGGTTTCAAAACCCGAGACGAATGACTAAGTCACAGCGCATGGCTGACAAGAGGATGAAAACATGAGCATCAAAGACAAGGTGATCGCGATCATCGCAGAGCAGGCTGTGCTTGAACCATCGGATGTGACCATGGATAGCACGCTTGAAGATTTGGGCATTGACAGTCTGGGGCTGGTTGAAAGCATCTTTGCGATAGAAGAGGCCTTTGACATCAGCGTGCCGTTTAATGCCAATGATCCCAGCGAAAGCGATTTTGACATTTCTTCGGTGTCCAGCATCATTGCGGGCATAGAAAAACTCGTGGCTGAACAGGCCTGATAACAGACAGGACAGAACATTATGAAACGCGTGGTCATTACCGGCGCTGGCACCATCAATGCGCTTGGGCATAATGTTGCAGATACGCTTGAGGCCATGCGCGAAGGGCGCTGTGGTATTGGTCCGCTTGAGATCAAGGATGTGGATCGCCTTGCCATTCAAATCGGCGGACAGGTGCGTGGGTTTGAAACCGAAGGGTTGTTCAATCGTCAGCAAATGGCGCTGTATGATCGGTTTACACAGTTTACGTTGGTGGCTGCACGTCAAGCCGTGGCGCAATCTGGCCTGACTTTCAGCGGTGAGATGGCCGCGCGCTCTGGTGTGGTTCTGGGCACCTCTGGCGGGGGAATGCAGACGCTGGATGAAAATTATCGTTCGGTCTATGAGGATGGCAAAAATCGGGTGCACCCATTTGTTGTGCCAAAGCTGATGAACAACGCTGCCGCCAGCCATGTCAGTATGGAGTTTAATCTAAAGGGGCCGTCCTTTACCGTTGCGACTGCTTGTGCGAGTTCCAACCATGCGATGAGCCAAGCGTTTCAGATGGTACGGTGTGGCATGGCGCCTGCGATGGTGACGGGTGGATCGGAATCCATGCTGTGCTTTGGTGGGGTGAAGGCATGGGAAGGTCTGCGCGTGATGTCCAAGGACGCGTGTCGTCCGTTTTCGGCCAATCGCAATGGCATGGTTCAGGGCGAAGGCGCGGGTGTTTTTGTGTTTGAGGAATATGAGCACGCGCGTGCACGCGGAGCTGAAATTTTGGCCGAAGTGGTTGGATTTGCCATGAGTTCGGATGCATCTGACATTGTGATGCCATCCAAACAAGGGGCCGCGCGGGCCATTGCCGGGGCATTGAATGATGCGGGCATCAATCGTGGCGACGTGGGATATATCAACGCCCACGGCACAGGTACAGCTGCCAACGACAAAACTGAATGCGCCGCAGTGGCGGATGTATTTGGTCCTCATGCTGATAATCTGATGATCAGTTCGACTAAATCCATGCATGGCCATTTGATCGGTGGCACGGGAGCGGTTGAATTGTTGGCCTGTATCATGGCGCTGCGGGACGGGGTGATTGCGCCCACCATCGGGTATGACGAGGCAGACCCAGAATGCGCTTTGGATGTGGTGCCAAATGAGGCGCGTGATGCAAAGGTCGAGGTTGTCTTGTCTAACGCGTTTGCCTTTGGAGGCCTGAACGCGGTTCTGGCACTGAAACGCGTTTAGGGCACAAAAAACGCCGCCCAAAACGGACGGCGTTTTGCATGAAGATAGACTGTCTTATTCTTGTTCTTGGGGCTTCATTGCATCAAATGCTTTGGTGAACCCACTCAGAGACATTTCAACCGACACCACTTGATCCGGTGCGCGTACAGGCACGATGGTTACGGTTGCAGAAGTTCCCTGTTTATAGGCATCCACATCTTCTTGTGTCAGGCCAATACGGGCCACACACCCAACCTGTGTGCAATAGGAATAAGGGTAACGCTTTGTTGCTGCTTCGCCCAACGCAATTGTCAGGGGGGCTGTCAGCAAGGTTTCCAATGGTGCGATGATCGTTGCACCTGCAAGAACGGAATCGTTGCCCTGAACCGGAAACAAAGTGACTTCTGCAACTGGCGCGCCCTCTGCGGTTTTCAACAACTGATACATAACACATGGACGAGGTTCTTCGCCGGTGGTGCTACACTGAAGTTCCCAATCGCCGATCTGTTCGCGCGAAATTTGCTCTTCTTGGGTCACTTCTTCACCAAGGGACAATCCTGTGCCCTCTTGTGCCTGTGCGGTCATCCCGGATGCCAGAATGGCCAATACAGGTAAAAAATTCTTAAGCTTGGACATGGTGTCCCCACAATTGGATTTCGATTGCACTGGGGTATCATGCCTTTATCGGACTGTCAGGTCGCTATCCTCAAAAAAACGTGAGAGGTTGCGGTTTATTGCCAATCAACGGGGTGTGGGTGATTCTGTAAATCTATGGAAACAAAAAGAAAAAGAGGCCATCGTTGTGACCTCTTTCTCATTTAGTTCTCCCCGTCGGACTGGCCGACTTATTCATTGAGGGAACGCTACGAATTCTACACATCTCCGTCAACAGTAAAAAACGACATCATGTCGGATTCTTGCGAAGAAAATGGCCGTACCCAAAGGTACGGCCCAGTCAGACAGGGAGGAATTTGCCCAAAAACACGAGGACTGTGCAATTGGACGAAACCATGCTGGCACAGAGTCCTTAACGATGTATTTTGACATAGGACGCAGAGTCGCAAGGCAAGGGGTAAAACGTGGAAAATTCGATCTTTATTGGCGGTGGTGGCCCAGATTACGGCGAAGCACAGGGCCTGACGTTGAAATATGCAAACCGCCATGGTTTGGTTGCGGGGGCCACGGGCACTGGTAAAACGGTGACTTTGCAAATTCTCGCCGAAGGGTTTTCCAATGCGGGCGTTCCTGTGTTCCTTTCCGATGTCAAAGGGGATCTGTCTGGCCTTGCGGCAAGTGGCACGGCAGATTTTAAGCTGCACGAAGCCTTTATGAAGCGGGCCGCGACCATCGGGTTTGACGATTACAGTTATGCAGCTTTCCCTGTCACGTTCTGGGATTTATTTGGCAAGCAGGGCCATCCCGTGCGCACCACAATTTCTGAAATGGGCCCGTTGCTGGTGTCGCGCCTGTTGGAGCTGAGCGAAGCACAGGAAGGTATCTTGAACATCGCCTTTCGTCTGGCAGACGAAGAGGGGTTGCCGCTGCTTGATCTGAAAGATTTGCAAGCGCTTCTGGTCTGGGTGGGTGAACGCCGCAAAGACCTGTCCCTGCGTTATGGCAATATTTCGGTGCAATCCATTGGCGCGATTCAACGCCGCCTGTTGGTGCTCGAGAATCAAGGAGCGGCGGAATTTTTTGGAGAACCCGCGTTAGAGCTGTCTGACATCATGCGCACGGATGATCTGGGGCGGGGACAGATCAATATTTTGGCTGCTGACACATTGATGGCCAGTCCGCGCCTATATGCGACGTTTTTGTTGTGGCTGTTGTCTGAGCTGTTTGAAGAACTGCCAGAGGTAGGAGACCCGGACAAACCCAAGCTTGTGTTTTTCTTTGATGAGGCGCACCTGCTGTTTGACGATGCGCCCAAGGCCCTTGTGGATAAGGTGGAACAGGTTGCCCGGCTTATTCGTTCCAAAGGGGTGGGCGTCTATTTCATCACCCAAAACCCTGCCGATGTGCCCGAGGATATTCTGGGCCAGCTTGGCAATCGCTTTCAGCACGCCTTGCGCGCCTTTACCGCCAAGGACCGCAAAAACCTGCGACTGGCGGCAGAGACCTATCGCGAGAACCCGAGGTTTGACACCGAAGATGCCATTCGAGAGGTTGGCGTAGGCGAGGCTGTGACTTCGATGTTGATGAAAAAGGGGATACCGGGTGTTGTGGAGCGTACCCTTATCCGGCCGCCATCCTCTCAGCTTGGGCCACTGACAGATGCCGTGCGGCAAGAGGTGATAAAAACTTCGCCAGTTGCGGGAAAGTACGAAACTCGCGTGGATCGTAAATCCGCATATGAGATGCTCAAGCAGCGCTCCGAAACTGCAGCGAAAGAGGCTGAAGTCGCAGAGGCACAGGAAGAAGATGTGAGCGCAGCAGAGCGAGAATACAAAGCTGGGCGTAGATATTCCGGGGGGCGCGTCAGTCGCTCCTCCTCGCGTCGTATTGGATCACCTCGAAAGACCCAGAGCTTTGGAGAGGCGATGACAAAAATGGTTGTCAAAGAACTGACTGGTACCACGGGACGCCGCCTTGTTCGGGGGATTTTGGGAGGCCTGTTCAAGGGGCGTTAATGATTACCCCGCGTAAGGGGCGAAACCAAACAGATGCGTTAAAAAACCCCGCCGTAGCGGGGTTTTTTGTTTATTTCTCAGGAATAAGACCGCGCGGACTAAACCTAAGAACCAAGAGCAATATCAAGCCCATAGTCAACAGGCGCATATGTGCGGCTGAATCGATCAGATGCGCCTTTAATGCAGACCCTTCAGCCATGCCAGATGTGATCAGATGCATCAAACCAAGGCCCAGCGGTTCCACCTGCACCCAGAAGAACCAGATGATAAAGCCGCCCAATACCGCGCCAAGGTTGTTGCCAGACCCGCCGACAATCACCATCACCCAGATCAAAAAGGTAAACCGCAGTGGTTGATAGGTGCCGGGCGTCAGCTGCCCGTCCAAGGTGGTAATCATAGCGCCGGCGATGCCGCAAACCGCCGACCCCAGTACAAAGATTTGCAGGTGGCGGCGCGTGACATCTTTGCCCATGGCCTCTGCTGCAACCTCGTTGTCGCGAATGGCACGCATCATGCGTCCCCAAGGTGATTTCAGCGCAAGCTGCGACATCACAAAGATAATAGCCAGAACAATTGCAAACAGGATCGAATAGTTCAATTTTACAAACAACGTAGAGGCCGTCACAGGATCAACGCCCAACCCTTCGGCACGCTGCACGAATGTCGCTGATTGTTGCAGATCAATTTCATAAGGTACCGGGCGGGGCAGGCCGATTACGTTTTTCACGCCACGCGCCAGCCAGTCCTCATTCTTAAGGACTGCAATGATGATCTCTGCAATGCCCAGCGTTGCAATGGCAAGGTAGTCGGACCTTAGTCCAAGGGCGGTTTTTCCGATCAGCCAGGCGGCGCCCGCTGCAAGAATGCCCCCAAGCCCCCAACCAACAATCGTGGTCCAGCCATGGGCCTTAAAGTTCTCACCACCGGGATTCAATCCGCCGATATTGCCGTTCGCCGCCGGGTTCATCGCCTCAACCGTGGCAACAGCAGGATCAAACACCGCTCGAAATAAGAAGAACCCGCCAACCAGCAAAACCAGAGTTGCAAGGTTACGCATCCGGCCCTTGTCCATACGTTTGCGCGTAAAGATTGTCGCCAAGAGAATGCCCGCACCCAACGCCAAGGCAAACAGGATTTTCCATGCGCCAGATGCAGTCCAGACACCCTCGGCCGGGGGCATTGAGGTTAACACAACCGCCAATCCACCAAGTGCCACAAAGCCCATGATGCCGACGTTAAACAGACCGGCAAATCCCCATTGAAGGTTGACCCCCAGTGCCATGATGGCCGAAATCAATCCCATGTTCAGGATAAACAGTGCCGAGTTCCAGCTTTGCAAAACGCCTGTTCCAAGGATCAGCACAGCAACAGCAGCGAAATAAAGTGTGTTTCTGGTGGTATCGCTCATACTGACTTTCCTTTGAAAAGGCCCGTAGGCTTGAACAACAGAACGATCAACAAGATCACGAAACTGACCGCGAATTTGTAATCTGTGGACATCAGTTGCACCAAGCTGTCCGGCTCAAGGTTCTCTGGCAGCAGGTACTTTAGCACCTTTTTCCAGGCATAGGTGATTGTCACCTCGGAAAACGCGATGACAAAGCCACCCGCGATAGCGCCAACAGGGTTGCCAAGACCGCCGACAATCGCGCTTGCGAAAATCGGCAACAAAAGTTGGAAATAGATGAAGGGTTTGAAAGTCTTATCCAACCCATAAAGCGTGCCTGCCACGGTGGCCAAGGCGGCCACGATCAACCATGTGTACATCACTACGCGTTCCGGATTGATGCCCGACAACAGCGCCAGATCCTCGTTATCGGAATAGGCGCGCATGGATTTCCCGGTACGCGTGCGATTGAGAAACCAGAACAACAGGGCCACGACGATCACTGCGGTCACAACGGTTAACCCTTGCGTTGTCTTGATTGCCAAACCTTCACGTAGGCCCGTCAACTGTTTGAATTCACGAGCAGAAATGATGAACCGTTCGCCATCGGCAAACTTTTGATCCCCAGGACCAATGATGAACCGCACCAGTCCGTTCATAATGAACATGACGCCCATGGACACGATCACAAGGATCACCGGAGAGGCCTTTTGCACGCGATAAAACCGATACACCACGCGGTCGGTAAACAAGACCAGCGCCATACAGCCCAATATCCCAAAGGGCAGGGCAAGCAATGCCGTGGGCAGCGGCCCAAAGCTGATGCCAACGGATTGCATCCACCATGTCACCAGCACAACAACCATCGCCCCAAAGGCCATGGTGTCCCCATGGGCAAAATTGGAAAACCGCAGGATGCCGTAAATCAATGTGACCCCCAGCGCACCAAGCGCAAGCTGACTGCCATAAGCAATTGCAGGGACCAAAACAAAATTGGAAAGCGCCACGATGGCGTTTAGGAAATCCATCATGACACACCCGATTTGCAGTTCCCGAGAACCGAAGCGTTTAGCCCCATACGTTCACCTGTTTCTGGGTTAATCTCAATTGAGACATGAGTAGAGAAGACGAAAGAGAGATCTTCGAATAGAGTCAGAGACGTGACGCCTTGCTTCGCAACAGGATGTCCGTATGCGCGAAGTAAAGCTCCCTTACTTGGAGGTAATGCATTCAGATTAAATGTTTTATCCTCTGAGGTGAAACGTATGCTTTGCGCTTCGCGTTCCAAAGAGTGGGTAAAGTTTTTTTCGTTACATGGTGTGGTTGTTACGCACCCGTGTGTCGAAATGCATAACCAGTTTCGTTCAGTTGCTATGCCGGGCAATGGAGAAAGGAACAGTACTGCTATGAGGCTTGTAGTAAGGGGTGCTTTCATGCTCATCCTCCCAAAAAGCTCTTGCGCACTTCGGGGTCTGCCAGCAGTTCTTTGCCAGTACCTGAATACGCATTTGCGCCCTGAACCAGAACATAGCCCTTATCTGCAATCTCCAGCGCCTGTTTGGCGTTTTGTTCGACCATCAGGATCGGAAGGCCTGTGCGGCTGACCTCGATGATGCGATCAAACAGCTCGTCCATCACAATGGGGCTGACGCCGGCGGTTGGCTCGTCCAACATCAAAACCTTGGGTTGGGTCATCAGCGCGCGGCCCACGGCGACTTGTTGGCGCTGCCCGCCTGATAATTCACCCGCCGCCTGATATCGCTTGTCCCGCAGGATCGGAAACAGCTCATAAACCTGTTCCATCGTGTCGGAAATATCGTCGGTACGGATAAAGGCCCCCATCTCAAGATTTTCCTCAACCGTCATCGAGGTAAAGATATTGTTGGTTTGGGGCACGAACCCCATGCCTTTGACCACGCGATCCTGTGGTGACAGCGCGGTGATATCTTCACCATCCAGACGCACCGCGCCTTGGCGTACGTTCAACATCCCAAACACGGCCTTCATCGCTGTGGATTTGCCGGCCCCGTTGGGTCCAACAATCACAGCAATTTCGCCTCGGTTCACGGCAATCGTACAATCATGCAGGATATCGGGCCCCTTGCCGTATCCTCCGGTCATCGTATCCCCGATTAGAAACGGTTCAGACATGGCCGCTCTCCTTGTTTCTTCTTGGCGGAAATATCCCGGGGGTTTGGGGGCTGGCCCCCAATGAAGGATACGTTTGGGGGCTGCCCCAAATCAAACGAAATAAGCATGCCGTAGGCATTCAATTTGGCAACATGCATCATGCGTCTGCCAATTGGTCTTTGTTTTTCAGACCAGTGCCCAAATATGCCTCGATCACCTGTTCGTTGGCTTTGATCTCGGCCAATGAGCCTTCGGCCAGCACCTTGCCCTCGGCCATACATATGACGGGGCCACAGATTTTGCCGATGAAATCCATGTCGTGTTCGATGACGACAAAGGTGTATCCGCGTTCTTTGTTCAGGCGCATGATGGTGTCGCCGATGGTCATGAGCAGGGTGCGATTCACCCCGGCGCCCACCTCGTCCAGAAAGACGATCTTGGCATCCACCATCATGGTGCGACCCAGTTCCAGCAGTTTCTTCTGCCCACCAGATACTTGCCCGGCCTTGTGGTCGGCAAGATGTTCAATTGTCAGAAATTCCAACACCTCGTCTGCTTTGGCTCGCAGGGCGCGCTCTTCGTCGGCGATCCGTTTGCGGCCAAACCAAGTGTTCCACAACGCTTCGCCAGATTGTCCGCCGGGCACCATCATCAGGTTCTCGCGGCATGTCATGGAACTGAATTCGTGTGCGATCTGAAAGGTGCGTAGCAATCCTTTGTGAAACAGTTCATGTGGCGGCAGGCCTGTAATGTCCTCACCATCCATCACGACCTGCCCGGAGGTAGGTTTAAGAACGCCAGCTATCACATTGAATAATGTGGTTTTTCCAGCACCATTTGGACCAATAAGACCAGTAATGGATCCTTTGGATATTTCGAGAGATGCGCCATCAACAGCGCGAAATCCACCGAAATGTTTATGGACGTCCTCTACGACGATCATTTCGTTATGTCCCCTTGCCGCATTTTGCGACTTTGTCTTTTGCCACATTTTTGCGGCTCATTTTATTGAAGCAGCCCGACACCATAGGGCCGGGCTGCTTAAGTTTGGCGGCTTTAGACCGACTTAGCGATATTTCACAGTGGTGATTTTGCCACCTTCAATGATGTATTGACGATAGTTGCCAGCGCTTTCGCCGCCGCCGATCAGCTCAACGGCGGTGCCGCCAACGTAGTCAACTTCGCCACCGTCCTTAAGGATTTGCAACGCCTTGGCGAGTTCACCGGGATAGATTTTTTCGCCCGGTGCGTTCGCCACATCCATGACCTTGCCTTTATAATCAGCAGAGTCAGATGAATTTGCAGCCTGCATTGCCAGCAGGATCAGAGCTGCGGCGTCATAGGATTCTGCAACAAAGGAAGATGTGCCATCAAATCCGTTGGCGGCGCCCATTTCATGGATGGTGCCAGCGCCGGGGCTGTCTGTGCCCGGAACCTGACCAGTAGAGCCGTCGATTTCATCGCCAAAGTTTTCTTCCAGCAAGGCACCATACATGCCGTCAGGGAAGTGGAATGTATCAAACGCACCGGAATCAAGCGATGCTCGCACGATGCCAGACCCACCTTGATCAAGATAACCCGCCACAACCAGACGATCGCCACCAGCCGCGGCCAATGCGCCAACTTCTGCGGAGTAGTCAGCTTTGCCATCTTCATGGGCGGCAGTGATGGTGATGGTGCCACCGGCTGCTTCGAATGCAGATTGGAAGCTGTCGGCCAGACCCTTGCCATAATCATTGTTGGTATAGGTCAGTGCGACTTCTTTGACGCCTTGTTCCATCAGAACATTTGTCATCACGGCGCCTTGACGGGCATCAGATGGAGAGGTGCGGAAGAACAGGCCGTTGTCTTCGGCATCAGACAGTGCAGGGCTTGTGGCAGAAGGGGAAATCATGACGATTCCGTTGGCCAGTGCCACGTTCGAAAGAACAGCGCCGGTGACACCGGAACAGTCGGGCCCCATAAGACCCTTGACGCCATCAGAGGTGATCAGGCGTTCCGCGGCAGCAGTCGCAGCCGCTGCATCTACACAGGTCGAATCGCCGCGCACTGGGGTTACGGTCGAGCCGCCCAAAAACAGGCCACTGTCGCTGACTTCTTTCATCGCGAGTTCTGCCGCAGCACCCATGGGCGGTGTCAGCGATTCAATTGGGCCAGTAAAGCCAAGGATCACACCGATCTTGACGTCATCAGCCTGTACTGTGCCAGCCATAAGTGCGGCAGCAGCGGTAGCCATAAGAAGCTTTTTCATAATATATCTCCCAGTTTTTCGTTTTCTGACCAAAGCCTATGCGCGCATCCAAAAAAAGAAAAGAGGGGTTCTGACAGTTTCGTGAAGCGCTTTCGTAAGGTAAATTCAATCTGTGCTGATAGTCTTATGATGACTTTGGAAAGGATGTGCCATGTTTCGTGTGCTGTTGGTGTTTCTGTTGATCTTTGGGGCGCAATTTGCCGCCGCGCAGGTGCGCATTGAAAAGGTGACAGATGGGTTGGATGAGCCATGGGCCATTGGGTTTTTACCTGATGGGGACTTTTTGGTAAGCGAACGTGAAGGTGTGCTTAAACACGTCCATCGGGATGGCCATGTTGTACAAGTCAGTGGCGTGCCAAAGGTACATGCCGAGGGGCAGGGTGGATTGTTGGATGTGGTTGTTGCCCGTGATTTTGCCCAAACCCGAGAGATTTTCCTGAGCTATTCTATACGTCAGGGGCGCGGATCAGGGACTGCGCTTGCAGTGGCGCGTCTGGATCGATCTGGCAAAGGCCTGCGCAATCTGCGGGTGTTGTTTGAAATGTCACGTGGGTCAAGCGGTGGACGTCACTTCGGAAGCCGTATCGTCGAGGCCGCAGATGGGATGTTGTTTTTGACCATTGGAGAGCGCGGAGACAGGCCTGCAGCCCAAGACCTTGGACGTCACAATGGCAGCATCATTCGCATTCATCGCGATGGCAGCGTGCCTGCGGATAATCCTTTTGCGGGGCGCGCGGATGCTTTGCCTGAACTCTGGTCCTATGGCCATCGCAATCCACAAGGTATGGCGTTGGATCTAAACGGGCAACTTTGGGCGGTTGAGCACGGTGCGCGTGGCGGGGATGAGGTGAACATCATTCAAAAAGGCGCAAATTACGGCTGGCCGGTGATTGCCTATGGGCGGCATTATTCCGGGTTTCAGATTGGCGAAGGCACACATAAGGACGGGATGGCGCAACCGGCGTATTATTGGGATCCGTCAATCGCGCCCTCGGGCATGATGATTTATTCCGGCAAGCTCTGGCCGGAATGGCGGGGGCATATGTTCGTCGGCAGTTTGAAGTTTGACTATATTTCACGTCTGGCAGGCGCGCCGCTGCGAGAGATCGAACAGATCAAAACGCCCCAAACCGGTCGCGTCCGTGATGTACGCGAGGCGCCAGATGGTAGCATTTGGTTTTTGTCGGTGAATGATGGAGCGGTATATCGCATCATACCGCAGTGATTCAGGTATTCTTGGCAAACCAATCGCCGATACGTGCCTTAAGGTAGGTCCACAGGGCGGGGGCGCCTTTGGCGACTTTCCAGCCGACACGATCTTCGAGTTGCTGGCGTGAGACGTTGTATTCGCTCCAGCTGCCGCCGCCGGTTTCCAGGTTGGCGATCACAGGTTGCACGCGGTCCACGGATTTGGCGAATACGGCGTCGTCGGTTTCGGCGGCTTCGAATTCTTCCCAAAGCGCGCGGAATTCCTTTTGTTGATTGGCAGGCAGCAGGCCAAAGATACGATCTGCTGCAGCTTGTTCAATCGCTTCCATTTCAGACAGGTCATGATTGCCGTGAATGGGTTTGTCGCCGGCATCAATTTCAACGATGTCATGCAGCAACAGCATCTTGATGACGCGGTCGATATTGATCGGGCGATGGGCATGTTCGGCCAACGTTAAGGCATAAAGCGCAATGTGCCAGCTGTGTTCGCCAGAGTTTTCTCGGCGACTGCCATCACACAGTTTGGTTGCACGTATGACGGACTTGAGCTTGTCTGCTTCGCTTAGAAAGGCCAGTTGCTGGGTCAAGCGATCGTCTGACATAGCTTTCATTTATCTTCCGAGGAAAGTTTGGCAAGCAATTCGCTGGCTTTGCGCTCGAGGAACGTGCGCGCCTTACGTTCTGCAAGGCGCACACGAATTTCTGTTAGATAAGCCTCTTCCAAGGATTGAGACGCTGCGCCCAAAACTGCACCAACTTCGACAAACAGACGTTCTTCGCCAGAGGCGTCCATAACGTCCACTGTGTCAGCGGCCAATTTCGCTGCGAGGGTCTCAACCGTGGCTGACATCAGCGGGTGTTTTCCGTCAGGCGGCGTTTCACATAATCGGACACATTGCCGATCATCGTATCCATGTGAGGCTCTTCAAAGAAGTGACCTGCACCGTCAAGTTCTTGATGGGTGACGGTGATGCCTTTTTGCTCTTGCAGCTTACCAACCAGATTGGTGGTATCTGCTGGCGGGGCTACACGGTCGTTAGAACCGTTGATGATCAGGCCAGAGCTTGGGCAAGGTGCCAGAAAGCTGAAATCATACATGTTCGCCGGGGGCGACACGCTGATGAAGCCCGTGATTTCAGGACGACGCATCAAAAGCTGCATACCGATCCATGCCCCAAAACTAAAGCCGGCAACCCAGCAATGTTTGGAGTTGTTGTTCATAGATTGCAGATAATCCAGCGCGGATGCGGCATCGGACAATTCGCCCACACCTTGGTCATATTCGCCTTGGGATCTGCCAACACCACGGAAATTGAACCGCAACACAGTAAAGCCCATGTTGTAGAACGCGTAGTGCAGGTTATAGACGACCTTGTTGTTCATTGTGCCGCCGAACTGAGGGTGCGGATGCAAAACGATGGCAATCGGGGCGTCACGATCTTTTTGTGGGTGATAGCGGCCTTCTAGGCGGCCTTCGGGTCCGGGAAAAATGACCTCGGGCATAGGTGTCCCTGTCTCCTGCAAAATGGGTGTCTGGCATTCTTGACGAATTCTCTCAGACACTTTAGAACGGTTCTAAAGATAAGCCGGGGAAATCTCCGGCAGCGCTGATAGCGATCTACGCAATGTCGCGGTGAAGGTCAATCTTTTCAGGTGAAGGACGTCGATTATGAAGCTGTCTACCAAAGGCCGATATGCCGTTGTTGCCCTTGCGGACATAGCTTTGCAGGATTCGGAGACGCTTGTAACGCTTTCAGAAATTTCTCAGCGGCAGTCGATTTCCTTGCCTTACCTGGAACAATTGTTCGTGAAACTGCGTCGTGCGGGATTGGTCGAATCTGTGCGCGGGCCGGGTGGTGGATATAAATTGGCCCATCACCCATCGGAAATGCGTGTTGTGGATATTCTGTCAGCCGTTGATGAAACCGTGTCTGCGCTGCACACTGGCGCCGGGGCGACGGGTGGGCAATCAGGGTCGCGCGCGCAATCTCTGGCCAATCGGTTGTGGGAGGGTCTGTCTGCGAATGTCTATGTGTTTTTGCACCAAACGCGCCTGTCAGACGTGGTGAAAAACGATCTTGCACCTTGTCCTGCCGTGCCGTCCATCTTTTCAGTTGTAGATGATGAGTGATGCGCGCCTATTTGGATTATAACGCAACGGCGCCTTTGCGGGGGGAAGCAAAAGACGCGATGATTTCCGCGATGGATGTCGTGGGCAACCCGTCCTCTGTCCATGGCGAGGGACGCAAGGCCAAATCCGTGTTGGAACGTGCACGCGCGGATGTTGCCACTGCTTTTGGTGCGGATGGGGCGGATGTGATTTTCACTTCTGGTGCAACAGAGGCGGCGGCCTTGGCGTTGCGCGGGCGTGATTTACACGCCGGAGATATAGAACACGACGCCGTGGCGGCATGGGTGATCTCTGATTTGCCGGTTGATATGGCCGGGCAGGTGGCTGTTTTGGAGACCTCTAAAGCCACATTGCAGGCCGCAAATTCCGAAACAGGTATTGTGCAGCAACTTCCTCAGGGTCTCGCGGTGAGCGATATGACACAGGCCTTTGGAAAATTGCCCGTCGCGTTCAACTGGTCAGGTGCACAAATGGCGCTGATCTCGGCGCATAAACTGGGTGGCCCCAAGGGAATAGGCGCGCTTGTGGTGAAACGCGGCACCGATGTTGCGGCCCAATTGCGTGGAGGTGGACAGGAAATGGGCCGTCGTGCGGGCACTGAAAATGTGATTGCCGCCGCTGGATTTGCTGCGGCTGCCAAGGCTTCGGCCCAAGATTTGGCAAACGGTGTGTGGGATCGGGTTGAAACCCTACGCGATTTGCTGGAAGAGACCCTTGCGAACGATGCCAAAGACACCATTTGCATAGGGCAAAGCAGCAAACGCCTGCCCAATACAACGTGCATTGCCACGCCCGGATGGAAGGGCGAAACGCAAGTCATGCAGATGGACCTTGCGGGCTATGCGGTTTCGGCCGGCTCTGCCTGTTCATCAGGCAAAGTGCGCGCCAGTCGCGTGCTAAAGGCGATGGGATATGACGATGCCACAGCAGCCGGTGCAATCCGCATCAGCCTTGGCCCCGATACGAGCGAACAGGACATCATGGGTTTTGCCAATGCATGGCTGACTCAATGGAAAAAATTCCGCGCCCGGGCTGCATAAGCAGTTGGCGCACACAAGTAAGGAGACGCACATGGACATTTTGGACAAGCCCGAAGTCAAAGAAGGGGTTGATCAGGAAACGGTCGATGCCGTGCGCGAGGTTGGCGGCAAGTATAAATACGGCTGGGAAACCGAGATCGAGATGGAATACGCCCCAAAAGGGCTGACCACGGACATCGTGCGTCTGATTTCTTCCAAGAATGAAGAGCCCGAATGGATGACCAACTGGCGGCTAGAGGCCTATGATCGTTGGTTGACCAAGGAAGAACCCGATTGGGCGATGGTGGATTATCCTGAAATCGATTTTCAGGATCAGTATTATTACGCCCGTCCGAAATCTATGGAAACAAAGCCTAAGTCATTGGATGAGGTCGATCCAAAGCTTTTGGAAACCTATAAAAAGCTGGGTATTCCGCTGAAAGAACAGATGATCCTCGCCGGTGTTGAAGGGGCAGAAGACGCCCCCGCAGAGGGTCGTAAGGTTGCAGTTGATGCGGTGTTTGACTCTGTTTCGGTGGGCACAACATTTCAGGCCGAATTGAAAAAGGCCGGCGTGATTTTCTGTTCTATCTCCGAGGCGATCCGCGAACATCCTGAATTGGTCAAGAAATACCTTGGTACCGTGGTGCCTGTATCCGACAATTTCTACGCCACACTCAACAGTGCTGTGTTTTCGGATGGATCGTTCGTTTACATCCCGCCGGGCGTTCGTTGCCCGATGGAATTGTCGACCTATTTCCGTATCAATGCCGAAAACACAGGTCAATTTGAGCGCACCTTGATCATTGCCGACAAGGGCAGCTATGTGAGCTACCTTGAGGGCTGTACCGCGCCGCAGCGCGACACATCGCAATTGCATGCTGCTGTGGTTGAAATCATCATCGAAGAAGACGCCGAGGTGAAATATTCCACGGTGCAGAACTGGTATCCCGGTGATGAAAACGGCAAGGGCGGGATCTACAACTTTGTAACCAAACGTGCCGATTGCCGTGGGGATCGCGCCAAGGTGATGTGGACACAGGTGGAAACCGGCTCTGCTGTGACATGGAAATACCCGTCCTGTATTCTGCGTGGTAATGAAAGTCAGGGCGAGTTTTATTCCATCGCCATCGCCAACCACCATCAGCAGGCCGACACAGGCACCAAGATGATCCATTTGGGCAAAAACACCAAATCGCGGATCGTGTCCAAAGGCATTTCTGCAGGCGTGGCACAAAACACCTATCGTGGTCTTGTGTCGATGCACCCCAAGGCGAAAAACAGCCGCAACTATACGCAATGTGACAGTCTGTTGATTGGCGATAAATGTGGGGCCCACACCGTGCCCTATATTGAGGTCAAGAATAACTCGTCCCGCGTGGAACATGAGGCCACCACATCGAAGGTGGACGATGAACAGATGTTCTATTGCCGCCAGCGTGGCATCGGCGAAGAAGAGGCCGTCGCCCTGATCGTCAACGGTTTCGCCAAAGAAGTGCTGCAAGCCCTGCCCATGGAATTCGCGATGGAGGCACAGCAGCTTGTGGCGATTTCCCTTGAGGGGTCGGTGGGTTAATGACTTCGGATCAGCTTCTTGAGGAACTTAAGCGTCGGTATGAAAGTGCCCAGAACGGTGAGGTCGCTTTGACTATTCACCTCTTTGGTATCGAATTTGCTAAAGAACTTGTTGGGCATCCCATTAGTGACATCGCAGAGTTTGCTACAGGCAGTCGTTCTTATGGAACCGAAATTCGTAAAGGCATCCGACTAGCTGAGTATGTAGATTTGAAAGCTAAACCATGATCATCACAACAACAAACTCCATCGAAGGCCGCCAGATTGCTGATTACAAAGGCATCGTTGTTGGCGAAGCGATCATGGGTGCGAATGTGGTGCGGGATGTGTTTGCGAGCATTACAGATATCGTGGGCGGGCGCTCTGGCGCCTACGAAAGCAAATTGCAGGACGCGCGCGACACAGCGCTGCGCGAACTCGAAGAACGCGCCCTTACGAAGGGTGCAGACGCCGTTGTGGGTGTCGATCTGGATTACGAAGTTGTGGGGAACTCGATGCTAATGGTTTCGGCCAGCGGCACCGCCGTCACACTGAAATAGAATGACTGAACCTGAGAGGTTCAAGGATACGCGAAGGAAGATAAGATGTTGGAAATCAAAGACCTGAAGGTCAAACTTGAAGACGAAGACAAGCAAATCCTGAAAGGTGTGAACCTGACGGTTGAGGCCGGTAAGGTCCATGCGATTATGGGCCCGAACGGGTCTGGTAAATCCACGCTGTCCTATGTGCTGTCCGGGCGTGACGGCTATGAGGTGACAGATGGCTCTGCTACGCTTGAGGGCGAAGATTTGCTGGATATGGACCCGGAAGAGCGCGCCGCCCTTGGTATGTTCTTGGCGTTTCAATACCCCGTGGAAATTCCCGGTGTTGGCAACATGACTTTTTTGCGTACTGCGGTAAACGCACAGCGTAAGGCGCGTGGCGAAGACGAAATGTCTGCGTCTGATTTTCTGAAAGAAATTCGCGCCAAGGCCAAGACGTTGAAAATTGACGCGGATATGTTGAAACGTCCTGTCAACGTGGGCTTTTCTGGTGGTGAGAAAAAGCGCAACGAAATCCTGCAAATGGCGATGCTGGAGCCCAAGATGTGCATCTTGGACGAAACAGATTCCGGCTTGGACGTCGATGCGATGAAGCTCGTGGCCGAAGGCGTGAATGCGCTGCGCAGCGAAGGGCGGGGGTTCCTTGTCATCACCCACTATCAGCGCCTGTTGGATCACATCAAACCCGACGTTGTGCACATCATGGCCAATGGTCGCATCGTGAAAACCGGCGGCCCCGAGCTGGCGCTTGAAGTTGAAAACAACGGATACGCCGACATTTTGGCGGAGGTCGCGTAATGGCGGTTGCTCAAACCAAACAATCTGCCACTGAGGCGCGTCTTGCCTCTTTGGTCGCACATGAGGGCGGCGGCTGGATCAGCTCTGGGCGTCAGGCAGCACTTGAACGCGTGCGCATGATGGGCCTGCCGGATCGTCGTGATGAATACTGGAAATATACCCGCCCAGACACATTGGTTCAGGCAGAGGCGCCCAAGGCCGCCCTGTTTGAAACCACAGACCCTAGGGTTTTTGATGGCATTGATCGGCTGAAAATCGTCTTTACGGATGGTGTGTTTGATGCGGATGCATCGGATGATCTGTCTCTCGAAGGGCTGAACATCGAACGCCTTGCAGATATTGCAGGCAAAGACATTCATTGGGCCAAAGACCTTTATGGTGTGCTGGAAACCAACGGGCAAACCCCTGTTGAACGCCCGCTTGCAGCACTGAACACAGCTTTTGCCACAGATGGTGTAGTGATCCATGTCACAGGCCAAGTCAGTAAACCCGTAAGCCTGATTTACAACCACAGATCAGAAGTTTCTGATGCGATGCTACATCACCTCGTCAAGGTTGATGCCGGAGCAAAAGTCACGATTTTGGAAAACGGGCCAGCGGCCGCACGGTTTAACAAAGTGATGGAAGTTGAGATCGCCGATGGCGCCGAATTCCACCATGTGCGTGCGCAAGGGCGCGATCACGAACGTCGCGCTATCACCCATATCTTTACGCGTTTGGGCGTTGAAAGCGTATTCAAAAGCTTTACCCTCACCGCCAACGGCATGATGACGCGCAATGAATGTGTGATCGAGTTGACTGGCGATGACGCCGTGGCACATGTTGCAGGTGCTGCTGTTGGGGATGGCGATTTTCATCACGATGACACAGTGTTCATCACCCATGATGCTGTGAATTGCGAAAGCCGTCAGGTTTTCAAAAAAGTGCTGCGCAATGGGGCGACTGGCGTGTTTCAGGGAAAAATTCTTGTCAAACCTGATGCGCAGAAAACCGATGGATATCAGATCAGCCAATCGCTTTTGTTGGATGAGGATAGCCAGTTTTTGGCAAAGCCAGAGCTGGAAATCTATGCCGATGATGTGGCCTGCTCGCATGGCTCGACTTCTGGTGCGATCGACGAAGAGGCCTTGTTCTATCTGCGTGCGCGTGGCGTGCCCAAAAACATTGCAACCGATCTGTTGACACTGGCGTTCCTGGCCGAAGCCGTGTTGGAAATCGAAGACGAGGCATTGGCCGAAGAAATCAGCAGCCGTCTTGAAGGTTGGCTGGTACGGCACAACGGCTGATGTCGATCACAAGTGATATGGTGGCCACCTATCGCGGGCCGCGCAAGGTGATTGCGCGGCTTTTGGCGATGGGGGTGCGCGAGGACCGCGCATTGGTTATTCTGATGGCGGGCTGCGTTGTTGTGTTCATCGCGCAGTGGCCGCGCCTTGCGCGAGAGGCGCATGTCACAGGCCAAGAGCTGAACCCTCTGTTGGGTGGGGCACTGTTGGGATGGATTTTTATCGCACCTTTGGCGTTTTATCTGATCGCCTTTATCAGCCACATAGTTTTGCGTCTGTTTGGCCGTAAAATCTCTGGGTATGCAGCACGGATTGCGCTGTTTTGGTCGTTTTTTGCGGCCACACCACTGATCCTGTTGCATGGTTTGATTGCTGGCTTTATCGGCGCAGGCGTTGGGTTAAACGTGATCGGTGCCATCTGGTTTGGCTTATTTTTGTGGTTCTGGACGTCCGGACTTGTTCAGGCAGCCAAGGGAGGTGAGAGGGACGCATGATCGCAGTTTTGCAAAACCTGTTTATCAGAACGCTTAAGGCGCCGAATGAAGCCGCCGGGATACTGATTGGCCTGAATCTTGGGCGTGAAACCCTGTGGATGGCCTTGGCGTTGACCTGTGTCGTGAACGCGTTGTTGGTATCGCTCATGGGCTTGATCTATCCTGTGCCGCCGGAACATGCGCTTCCGCTGATGAACACGCCGGGTACGACGCTGGTGGCGTTTTCGGTGATATCGGTCATGACTGTGGTAATCCTGCATTGGATTGGCCAGAAAATGGGCGGGCAGGCTGCGTTCAATGACATCCTTGTGTTGATTGCATGGATTCAAGCGATGCGTGCGGTGTTGCAAGCTGTGATCATTCCGATGATCGCCATTATGCCGTTCCTGAGCGCGTTGCTGAGTTTCGCCGTCGGGATTTACGGGTTGTGGATATTGGCGAACTTCCTGAAGGTCGGGCATCGCTTTGATAAGCTGAGTACGGCCTTTGCATTGATGGGGTTGTCCTTTATGGCGGGGATATTGGGCATGGTCATGATTGCCCTGATCTTCGGAACACTATTTGGGGGATTGACCTGAATGTATGATGTGACTGAAATTCGCCGCGACTTCCCCATTTTGTCGCGTGAAGTAAACGGCAAACCTTTGGTTTATCTCGACAATGGTGCATCTGCGCAAAAACCACAGGTGGTGATTGACGCGGTGACACGCGGCTATGCCGAGGAATACGCAAATGTGCATCGCGGGCTGCATTACCTGTCCAACCTTGCAACCGATAAATACGAGGCTGTGCGCGGTACTGTCGCCCAGTTTTTGGGGGCAGCCAGCGAAGACGAGATTGTTCTGAATTCGGGCACCACCGAGGGCATCAATATGGTGGCCTATGGTTGGGCCATGCCACGTATGCAGGCAGGCGATGAAATTATCCTGAGTGTGATGGAACACCATGCCAACATTGTGCCCTGGCATTTCTTGCGCGAGCGTCAGGGAGTAGTGCTGAAATGGGTGGATGTGGACGCGGCAGGCAATCTTGATCCCCAAGCGGTGATTGATGCGATTACGCCGAAAACGAAACTGATTGCCGTGACACAGTGTTCTAACGTTCTGGGCACTATGGTGGATGTGAAAACCATCACGACAGAGGCGCACGCCCGTGGCGTGCCTGTGTTGGTGGATGGCTCACAAGGGTCTGTACATGCGCCGGTGGACGTGACTGACATCGGGTGTGATTTCTATGCGATCACCGGGCATAAGCTCTATGGTCCGTCGGGATCCGGTGCGATCTATTGCAAGACAGAACGTATGGCCGAAATGCGCCCCTTTATTGGGGGCGGTGATATGATCAAAGAGGTCTCAAAAGACGCGGTGATCTATAACGATCCACCGATGAAATTTGAGGCAGGTACGCCTGGTATTGTACAAACCATCGGTTTTGGGGCTGCGCTTGACTACATGATGGAGCTGGGCATGGAAAATATCGCGGCCCATGAGGCGGCGTTGCGGGACTATGCACAGTCAAAATTTGCCGGTCTGAATTGGTTGCACATTCAAGGACAGGCGCCTGATAAAGCCGCCATTTTCAGCATGACACTGGACGGCGCAGCGCATGCCCATGACATTTCCACTATTTTGGACAAAAAGGGCATCGCAGTCAGGGCGGGGCACCACTGTGCCGGGCCATTGATGGATCATCTGGGAGTGTCGGCCACATGCCGCGCGTCGTTTGGCCTGTATAACACCACCGCCGAAATCGATGCCTTGGTGGACGCTCTGGAACTGGCCCACGAACTCTTTGCGTAAACGCGTATTTTCGGATTGCGGGGCATGGCTTGGAAAGCTATACCCCGCCTCAGGCACCTGTAGCTCAGCTGGATAGAGCGCTGCCCTCCGAAGGCAGAGGCCAGAGGTTCGAATCCTCTCAGGTGCGCCATTTCACATTTTGATGTGATTTTCTCAAAAAACTCAAATATTACAGACACTTGCGGAGTTCGATAACCGTTTTTTCGGTCGTATGCCAATGGGGTTGTGAAAGCCGTTTTTAGGGTGGTTTTGCGCACTTCGAGTGTTCCATTTTCATATATATTCCAATGGTTTGCGAGGTAATTTCGCAATAGTTCGATAATTTCACCCAGTGTGCCTTTGGGTTTGGTGTTTTGTGACAATTTGTCAGTCAGCAAAAGTTTCTTCTCATCCAGTTTTGCGATCTTGTTTTCGAGCGCCGCCATGACCTTTGGATTCGAAGTCTCAACCATGCGTTCAACAAGCGCATCTTGCTGTTTATCCAACTCTTTATGTTGGCGTTTGATTTCAGCTTTTGCCTGCTTGGCCTGATCACCGCGTTGATCCCATGCGTCTTTCAGCATCGACATGGCGATATCGAGAATTTTCTTACTTGGTTTGAGTGAACGCAGGATTGTTTCAAATCCCGCGTCGATCTTTTCGACGCGGATACTCTTGCGATACTCGGAATAGCTCCGCGTCTGGCAATTGAAATATGGATACCGCTTCCCTGTGGCGCTTCTCGACCAATTGGCCGTCATCGGATTGTCGCAGCAGGCACAGACAATTGCCCCACGCAGCGGGAAATCTTCGCTGATATCAGGGCGCTTGGCTGCAACGCCTTTACTGTTCCGACGGGTTTGAATGGTTTCATATGTTTCCAGTGAGATCAGCGTTTCGTGATGACCTTTGCGGCATGTGATGCCCCAAGGCTCATGCTCCATATACCCCGCATAAATCACACGGTTCAGCATATCCGTCACCTTTTGCTGGCGGATTTGACCATTGGGCAGGTCTTTGGGGAAGTCTGGCTGGCTTTCCAAGAAACGTTTCACATCTGCCTGCCCAGAGAACCGACCAGATGCATAGCCTTCCAGCGCCTCTTTGACGATGGATGCAATCGGCTCATCGCGGGTGAGCAGTTTGCCGTGTGATCCCGTCTTTTTGTATTTGTAACCAACAGGCGCGGAGAAGACGGAATAGCTATTCATCATCCGCCCCTTCATGCGATTGGAGGTTTGTTCAGCGTTCTTCTCGCGCTGGTGCTGTGCGACGGAGGCCAGCATGTGTTCGACAAGGCGGGAGTCACTGTCTTCACCAAATTCAATCGACGGACTTTCCAAGATACCGCCAGCATCAGCCAGAGTTTTACGCAGTTTGATATGCGCCTGAACGTTGCGGGCAAAACGGCTGATATCGTCAATGATGACGACAACACTGTCTTTGGGATGCAGACGCAGGAATGCCAGCATCCGATCCATCGCAGGACGGCGCTCAAACTTTCCCGACATGTCATCCTGAAATACTTCTACTACATCGTAATCTTTGTAGGTGGCGTACTCACGACAACGGTTTTCCTGAGACGCGAGGCCATCGCCCTCGCGCACCTGCTTCGCCCCAGAGACGCGGGCATAGATCACCGCCTTGTTTGGTCTTGTTTTGCTTAATCCTGCCATTGGTCCTCCTCCGCACGGGTCTGTGCCAATTCATTGTTAAACAAGGATACCAGATCGGTGGAATCGTCTGCCAACGCTTCCTGATCTTCTCCACAGATTTGCGTGGTGGGTTTCAGATCATAGCCGAGATCGACAAACATCACGACGATGGACCAAAGGGTTTCGATCAGTTCTTTCTGGTCATCCAGCGGCATATCGCTGTCTTCCAGCATGGCGGCGTAAACCTCCCAGTCAACGGAGAGGCTGGGGCGTGTGGGCGTATTATTTTTATCAGGTGGACAGGTCATGCACGCGCTCCTTTCTTCAAATAGGTTTTTGGAAAATGTGTGTCTCACGTCGCCAATTGTTCGGGGCGCACGTGTAGAACAAATATGAAATATTGGAACACATTCTCCAGCGATCACGCAAGGAATATATTCCTGTTATCCCATACGCTTACCCAATGTCTAACATTTTGAGGCTATGCCTATCTCGGGTGTTCAGAGGGGGAATACGAGTGTATGTAAAGCCATGTCATTTGATCCAAAGAATACTGCCGCACGGGTGATGAGTAGCCCGCAAAGCTGTGCATCCAGTTCGCGCATTTTAGCGGTGCGGTTGGCCTCTATCACATCGTTGGGCAAGGCGATGGCTGATCTTAACCCGCGAAAGACGTCAGAACTGCTGATGGATGACACCGTGGGCCATCCCGTCGCGCGAGGACAAGATTATGTACGCAACATGCGTCGAGGTGAGATCGCCGCTACCTAGACCACATGCACCTGATTTTCGAACGCTCAGACAGGAACCGTTTATTGCGCAATGTGCCGCCCCTCGTCGCCAAAGGGCAGGGCCGTCGGGACAATGACAATGTCCGCTCCTGCCTTGCCAAGCCTGCGTACATTTTCCGGAAATTTTACGTCATAACAAATCAGGAACCCAGCTTTGAGACCACACAGATCCACAACAAAACACGAAGGGCGGTTGGCGGTAAAAACACCCTTCTCGTAAGAGCCGTACAGAAAGGCCTTGCGATAGATCTGCGTTGCTCCATCTGCGCTCTCGCGGTAATGATCCGGTCAGGTTTATTGTTGGATCGGCAGCGGCCGACATCTGAAAAACAGAGATTTCACTTTTGTCCTCTCATGGGTCGGCGATTCTATAGTGAGGAGAAACCGTTACAAAGCACTTCCAGTTTGTTGCCAAAGGGATCGCGGACATAGGCGGTTGAACATCCAGGCATGGGATAGAAATCGCGCGGTCCAGGTGCGCCTTCGTCAGTGCCGCCGTTGGCCAATGCGCTTTCATGGAAGGCTGCGACTTGTTCGGACGAAGAGGCGGAAAATGCGATGTGGGTACCGTTTCCTGATGTCGCGGGTTGGCCATCAAATGGCAAGAGCAACAGAAATTCGGGGCGCGATGTGCCATAGGCGGCGAACTCATCATCGGCGTCCAGGCAAGTTATGCCCAACAGCTCCATCAGCGGATCGTAGAACTGACGTGCCTTGGCAATGTCGGGTACGCCGACGCTGAGGTGATCAATAAGGGGCATGTCCGTCTCCTGTTAGGTGCGCGGTCAATCTTATGACCTACCAAAGAAAAAGCCCCCATCAAATCAGCGTTACCGCATTTGATGGGGGCGTTGTTTTAGTCCATTGCGCCAAGGATACGCGACAGGTTGCTGAACTTTGCGATCAAGCCAAAGACCACCACGTTGATCAACAAGAACAGCACCGCAATCGACGCAATCACAGGTGTATACCCATAACGTAGCGCGTTAAAGATTTTGATCGGCAAGGTCTCAACCGTAAATCCAACCGTCATCAGGGCGATGATATATTCGTTCAAGCTGAGAACGAAACAGAAGGCAAATCCAGCAAAGGCAAATGGGGCGGCAATCGGTAAGATCACTGTGCGGAACACAGTTTTTCCATCTGCACCCATAGTTTGTGCAGCCTCTAGCAAGGCGCGATCCACACTTTCTAGTCCTAGTGAGATAGTCACCAATGGCAGCGCCAACAAGAACATCGCATGTGCAATTATCACGTTGATCATCAACCCATTCATCCCAATGCTGGAAAACAGCAACAAGAAGGCCAGCGCCATAATGACAGGTGGCAAAATAAAGGGTGCCACACCAAGAGAGAACAGCGCCTTGGCATACCGCAGCCCTGATTTCCAAACCGCATAGGCCACAGGCAAAGCGATAAGCACCGCAAGGATAGCAGATGCCGCAGCGATCAATAACGAACTGATCAGTGAGTTGAACCAGCCGTTGTCGATAAAAATCTCAGCATACCACCGAAAGGAGAATCCTTTAGGTGGGAATGCCAGGAATTTCTTTGAGTTGAATGACACCGCCGTGATCACAAAAATCGGACCGATCAGATAAATTGCGAAGATGATGAGATAAGCATTTCTAAGCAGTTTCATGGCTTATTTCTCGCCTCCGAATTTCATCACCGCGGCCACTACGGAACCACTGAGGAGTAGCAGAACCACAGCCAGCGCCGAAGCAAATGGCAGGTTGAAGTTAAAGATCGCCTGATCCGTGATCAGTACCGACAGCGTCCAGTGTTCTGGTTTTCCCAAAACCTGTGGCACGATGATTGCGCCCAAAGTCAGAACAAAGATCGTTACAGAACTAGAGACCAATGCCGAGCGGTTCACAGGGATCACAATCCTAAAGAACGTTCCCAAGGTTGATGTCCCAAGCGTACGAGCGGCCTCGATCAGGCTGCGATCCATCCGGCTTAGGGCTGGATAAAGTAACAAAATCGCAAAAGGCACTGCCAGATAAACAAGGGCCGCAATCACTGCGCCAGCACTTGGGGCCATGGCAAATGATTTCTCGATGATCCCGGTATACTCCAGAATATTGCCGATACCTGCTTTGCGCGAGAACAAGACCTGCCAGCTAAAGGCAATCAGAACTTCTGAAAGGGACAATTGGGCAAGGATATAGATCAACCACAAGGTTTTCGTACGTTCTTTGAATTGCGTCAGCATGTAGGTGAAAGGAAACGCAATTAGCAAACTTATGCACGAGATCAAAGCGCACATCGCAGCAGAGAACAAAGCGCGTTCAATGTAGAACCACGTCATGAACCGCTCAAAGTGCGTCAGATCGAACCCATAGCTGAAATCGCCGTCCGGTGTTTTCACCGCAACACTGGCCATGATAATCAGAACAAACGGCACCATAAAGAAGACACCGATCATCACTGATGATGGGACCAGCGTGATATATTGCGAGAGTGATTTATTGTTGGACATGTTTCATCCTCACGCAGCCAGAACATTACAGGCAGACGGGGGCATTTCAACATAGACCTTTTCGCCCAATTCCACCTCTGGGAAATCCTTTGGCGTCATCACCGAAACGACCTCTTGGCCACCGCAATCAACCATGATTTCAATTGTCATGCCGATGTCGCGGATAAAGTTTACAGTGCCCTCAAGCGCATTGGCCGAAGGCTTGTTTGACACTTTGTGCACAAAAACTTCTTCAGGGCGGGTCATCAGGATCACATCACCAGCACCAGCATCATCGCTCTTGACGCCAAATTGCATTTCTGTGCCGTTCACTGAGACGGAATTTCCATCAGCAAAGCGTGCAGGCACAAGATTTGAGGTGCCGATAAAGTCTGCTACGAATTTGTTGATCGGGGTCTTATAGATATCCATCGGTGTGCCTGTCTGGTGCACCTGTGCGCGCCCCATTACAACGATATCATCAGCCATGGTCATGGCTTCGGTTTGGTCGTGAGTTACCACCACGGTGGTGATACCTAGTTCCTGTTGCAAGCGACGCAGCTCAATCTGCATAGATTCTCGCAGGTTGGCATCCAACGCAGACATTGGTTCGTCCAGCAAGAAAATCTCCGGGTTCAGGGCAAGCGCACGTGCGATCGCAACCCGTTGGCGTTGACCGCCTGACATTTGTGTAATGCGACGATCCGCAATGCCGGGCAAATGGATCATGTCCAGCAATTCCTTGACGCGATCTTCGCATTCAGACCGGGAATGACCACGGATTTTCATGGAATACCCGATATTCTCGCCAACGCTCAGATGAGGGAACAGTGCAAAGGACTGAAACACCATGCCGATATTGCGTTGGTGTACAGGTACATGCGTAAGGTCTCTGCCTTCAAAGCTGATGGTGCCTTCGGTGGCTTCTTCTAGCCCTGCAATCATACGCAGCAAAGTGGTTTTCCCGCACCCTGATGGCCCCAGAAAACAGATCATTTCACCTTTGTTGAAATGAAGGTTTACATCCTTAACGGCCGTGACCGCGCCGTATCTTTTTGTCACGTTTTCGATGGTCAAGCCGCTCATCAAAAAGTCCTTTCCTTGTTAAAAAAAAGCCCGCCAAAATGGCGGGCTTTGATGAGACGGTTAGCCGCCCAGCATTTGGCTCCATTTGTCCGCAATCCAATCGCCGTGCTCCATGTAGATGTCATAGCGTGGGATAATCGGGGATTTGGGGCTGGACACGGCCGCCAGTTCATCGGCTGTCAGGTCAGTCAAAGCTGGATCGATAACAGGCGCTGTACCCAGATACCGTGCCAAAGTCGCCTGTGTTGCAGGATCGCTGGTGAAGTTGATGAACTCATGCACTTCGTCGACAGGTTTTGCGTGTTTGGGTGTGATCCAATAACCGGAATCCAAGATACCGCCTTCTTTGGGGAAGGTCGAAAGCACTGGGAATCCTTCAGCTGCGGCCAGGCCGGCAACGTCATGATAATATTGACCCATTGGGATTTCACCATCTTGCAGGGCTTGCTGGAATGCACCTTCGTCACGATACCACAGACGCACATTAGAGCGCACTTCGGCCAGTTTTGCAAAGACTTGTTCGATGCCTTCTTTGGTGCTCAGGATATCTGTGCCGCCAAAGAATGTCGCTGCTGTCACTTCCAAAAGATAGGAGTTGGTGGATAGAGCAAGCAGGCCCAGCGTATCTTCGTATTTCGGATCCCACATATCACCCCAGCTCGTGGGTACTTCAGAGATTTCGTCGGTGTTTGTGCACAGTGTGATATACCAAGATACGGCGCCAACAGCTTGCAAACCGCCGTCGACGTCACGTGCTTTGAAGGTGTCTGACAAGTTGGCAAGGTTTGGAATTTTGCTTTCGTCGTAAACTTGGAACAAGCCTTGCAATACACCGCGCAGACGGTTCACACCGGCCATCATCGAAACATCAACAGGGGCTTGCTTAGCACGTGCTGCGTTTTTGATCTGCACCAACCATGCCTCGCCGGTTGGAACGGCAACGGATTCAACTTCGATGCCAGTGGCTTTGGTGAATTCGGGATAGACAAATTCTTTGAAGCTATCTTCAAAGAATCCGCCATAGGTGCCAACCTTGATCGGGGATTTATCTGCCCGGGCAATGGATGGCATTGAAAGGGCTGCTGCACCTGCAGCGGCAGTGCCAAGGAAATGGCGACGTGAGAAAGTGGGTTTCATAGTTTCCTCCGGGTTGATTTCATAGTTTTCTCAGTTTTGGGGCAATCACACAGAATGATTAAAATCACTGGGTATTGAACCTTGTTTACTTGCGTCTCTTCATGAGGTTAGCCGGACTGCCCCTCATGAAAAATTGGGTATGTTGAAAGTTTATATTTGCATACGCAAATCTATCGCATATTCGTCAGTGGCGCGGCATGTGTTTGAAGCGTGTTCTGAATTTTGGACAATTCGACTGTCTATTCGCAAAGCATGCCCCCTCATCGTTTTCACTATTCCTATATTATGAAGGGGCTTTGTGGGATGGCAAGGCACTTTTGCCTGAACGTTCCCTAATCGCGCCAGAGCATAAACACGTCCGCTCCACCAATGAACAAAGAGGCGACTCTTGTCAAAGGCCCAAACCATTGAGTTAGTTAAATGTAAAAAATTGCAAACCCGAATGTTCATGAACGCCCCGACAGATTATCATATCGGTGACCCGATAGTTCCTGCCTACGCTATCAAGCATTGCCCAAATTCAGGAGATACCCCCATGCCCGCGACCATAGCTATAATCAACGGTGACATTCGCCCAATGATTGGCTCAGTTAGGTTCCAAGCTTTGGCAATTGAGGGGAATACCATTCTGGCGATTGGCAGTACCGCTGAGATTGAAGCGCTGTGTGACGACACAACTCATGTAATCGATGCAAAGGGCGCAACTGTGATGCCCGGTTTTGTCGAAAGCCATATGCATCTGTTTTTTGGCGCGTATTCCTTCAAGGTTCTCAAACTTCACGGTGTTACCGGCACCAAAGCCCTGACACAGGTGATTAGAGAATTCGCCGACGCGCATCCCGATGAAAGTCTTCTGGTGGCGCAGGGCCTCGCCTATGAAGCGTTTGACGGCAAGCGCGACGCGGATCGCCATATTCTGGATCAAATCTGCCCAGACCGCCCGCTATTGATCCAAAGTTCTGACTTTCACAACGGTTGGGCCAATACCATTGCATTGACTAAAGCGGATGTATTGCACGGTCGCGACCTTGGACCCGGTTCGCGGATCGAACTGAACAGTGATGGCGTAGCCACAGGCGTTCTGACCGAGCCACCAGCCGTGTCCACTGTACAGGCGCTTGGCGCGCATGGTGGGCGCGAAGTGCTGGGCCTGGAAGGTGTAGAGCCTACAGGTATCGTAACCCGCGCGCAACGCGACGCCGATAAATCCCTGTTGCGCACAGGGCTGCAATACTGCGCTGAACACGGCATCACCACGATCATCAATATGGACGGCAATGTCTATCAGGGCGAATTGCTGCGCGAAATCGAAGCCGAAGGTGATCTGAATTGTCGTCTTGAACTGCCCTATCACTTTACCCCGGGTGAACCGGACGAAAGCCTTGAGATTGCCGAACAGATGCGCCGCGATCTGAACAGCGACATGCTGTGGTGCAATCGGGTTAAGTTCTTCATGGATGGCACGTTGGATGTCTTTACTGGCTACCGGGTGCAGGACTACCCCGGCAAGCCAGGTTACAAAAGCGACCCCCTGCATGCGCCCGAACGGTTCTGTGAATTGGCGACCGAGCTTGACAAGCGCGGCTTTCAGATTGCCGTGCATGCCATTGGTGACGGCGCTGTGCGCACCGTGCTTGA
>CANLDA010000006.1 GCA_947489325.1 uncultured Paracoccaceae bacterium
ATCGATGCCCCAAGGTCTTCCTCTCGGCAATCGCCCTGGCTGCAACCGTCATATTCTGGTTATGAGTCCAGAGCCTAAGCAACTTGTCTATTTCACGGTCAACGGATTTTGCCCAGGCGGGCCAATTCAACTTGGCCTCATAACACGTCCGACTTGTGGCACGCAGCGTTTGATAGGCGTTTGCGTTATCCCGATAATACGCAATCTGATTTGCAAAAACCTCTGCGGAACTGTCTGGTGAAAAGGCATGACCGTTGATGCCCTCCCAAACAGGAATCCCCCCTATTTTTAGGCACAGGGACGGCAGGCCGAAACCCGAAGCCTCGCAAAAAGCAAAGCCATAGGATTCAAGCGATGGCTGCACAAGGAAATGTGCCGCGTGAAACAGGTTCTGAAAGATGTTCAATTGATCTGGAACGGATTTGTCCAGATTTGGGTACACATCAATCATGTCTGACAAATCGGTGTCTGGAGGAGTGGTCCCGATCACCGATAAGCGTGCTGCCATGCCCCGGTCGCGCAGATTGCGCAAAACATCCAGAACCAGCGGGCCACCTTTGGCCCACCAGTCGCGTCCAACGAACAACAGGCGTATACCGTTGTTGAAATCGGGCGTTGGGCGTATTTGGGGTGTTGGTACATTCGCGCCCCACGGCAATACGACAGATTTGTCAGTCGCTAGCCCATAACACCGCTGTGCATTTTCCTGTTGCCAATCCGATGGCCACAGGCACAGATCAGTGTTTTGCAAAATGCGCTGCTCTTGACGTAATACCCATGGATCCAAAAGACGAGATGGGCGAAAATAAGACCCAAAGGCCGCCCCGGTTTCCGCGGTGCGATAACTGGTTTGCGTAGCATCCGATGTGAAAATGGTCGCCGTATGTTTTGGAGGCATCACACCTGCCAGAGATTGTAGCGAATAGGCGCAAAACAAAACGTCGTAATGATTTGCCCGCAGTTGCGCATTTACGTGTCGCGCAATGATCGGGGCCATCGCCAGATGAAGCCGCCACCGTGCTCGCAGATTAATTGCATCCGGTAACTTATGCATAAGCCGCCGCAAGGGTTCGGCATGCCCCCAACTGTTGCTTAGAATGCTGACATCCCCGACATGGTCCTGAAGCGTGTCGCAAATCCGCTTGTTGCCACCCGAATAGGTCCAGCTAAGACGCGGGTCAAGATCGCACAGATAAGCAATTCGTGGTCTGGGTGTTTTTGCCAAAGATCGGCCCTCTAAATGATTTGCTCGGTTTACTCCGCATTTCTGACTAAAAAAGGGCAAAGCGATGTTGTCAAATGACAGTTGAATAAATGGACCGACAAGGCGACACTTATCAACGAACGATAGGTCGAAAATCTTGCAAGCCATTAAATTATAAAGCCTTTTGATGTACGAAGGCGCAAAGGAAGACAGAGCAGAACAAAATGGCGAATGTGTTTGCCTTACTGGTTTTGGCGATCTGGCCGATCGTTACAGTGTCGATTTTTCGACGCTTGCCAGTGGCGCGTGCCCTGATCTGGTCAATATTGCTTGGGTATCTGGCATTGCCGGGGTTTCCGGCCGGGTTTGATTTTCCCCTACTTCCGCCTTTGGATAAGATGTCGATCCCCCCGGTGGCGATCCTGCTGGCGATGGTTTTCATTAAGCATGAAAAGATTAAGTGGCTGCCGCACAGTACACTCGTTCGGGTTTTGTTGGGTATGGTTTTGTTGGGGCCGTTTTTGACGGTGTGGACCAACGGCGAACCATTGGTCTTTGTGACGAACTTCTTGCGTGGCCTGTGGTTTCTGGATGGCATCGCGCTTGGGTTTTCGCAGGCGATGATTATTGCGCCCTTCCTGTTGGCGCGACAGTTTTTACGTACCGAAGAATCGCATCGCGACCTGTTGCTGGCAATAGCGATCGGCGGGCTGGTCTATTCAATCCCCATTCTGGTGGAGGTGCGGATCAGCCCGCAGCTGAATTACTGGATTTATGGATTTTATCCGGGCGCGTTTGAACAAACGATCCGCGCTGGGGGTTTTCGACCCACAGTGTTCTTGCAGCACGGTATCTGGGTGGCTTTCTTTGCTATGCTCAGCGCAACTTGCGCCTTGGCTGTGTGGCGGAATGATAGCCAAAAACGCACAAGATGGTTGTTGCCGTTGACGGTTTACCTTTTGGGAATTGCGGTTCTGTGTAAAACGCTTTCTCCTCTGATTTATGCCGCTTTTTTGCTTCCAATGTTCATGTGGGCAGGCTTGCGTCTGCAACTGCGGGTGGCCTGTGTGTTGGCAGCACTGACAATCGCCTATCCTGTGTTGAAAAGTGCGGATTTGGTGCCGACCGAAACGATTTTGCAAAAGGCTGCGGCGATCAGCCCAGAGCGAGCGGAATCTCTGCGGTTCAGATTGGAAAACGAGGATCAGCTGCTTGAACGCGCTTTTGAAAAACCAGCGTTTGGATGGGGAACATGGGGGCGCAACCATATCCGCAACCCTTACAATGGGAACATTGAATCCATTGCAGATGGGCTTTGGACATTGACACTCGGGATATTTGGATGGGTTGGGTTTTTGGGGCAGTTTGGCCTTTTAGCCATCCCAATCTTTTTTCTGACGTGGCAGGTTTTTCTTGCGGACAACAGTGTGCGCAGCCGTCAGGGCCGCATACGTGCCTTGAAAATCCCAGCGCCACCAAGAGAAGAGCGCACAGATGCAAGCATGCGCGCTTCTGCATATTGCGGGGTTATGGCGCTTATGTTGGGTGTGAATATGATCGATCTGTTGCCAAACGCGACGTTGACGCCGCTGACATGGCTGATTGCGGGCGCACTGTTGGGGCACGCCGAGCATATCGCGGCAGAACGATCTCGCGCGAAACAAGATTCGCATATTGATACGCAACTGGATCGGGAACAATCGCCAGACCGCCCAAGGACAATCATATGACTGGGCGTAAGATCAAGGTTTTGGTGATTGCCGAGGCCGCCAATCCAGAATGGGTCAGCGTGCCACTGATCGGCTGGTCCTTGGCAGCAGCATTGCGCGAACGCGATGATTTGAGTGTGCATGTGGTGACGCAAATACGCAATCGTGATGCCATCTTGCGCGCGGGTTGGCAGGAGGGTGCCGATTTCACTGCAATAGATTCCGAACGCTTTGCGCGCCCACTTTGGGCGTTGGGATCCCTGCTGCGAGGGGGGCAGGGCAAAGGGTGGACCGCACTTCAGGCCGTCAGCGCGTTGTCCTATCCACATTTTGAACACCTTGTCTGGCGGCAATTCAGCGCACAAATCTCCCAAGGGGATTTTGACGTTGTACACCGCATCACACCCCTCAGCCCGACCATTCCCAGCCTGCTGTCTGTACGATGTGCAAAGGCCGGGGTGCCCTTTGTGGTTGGTCCCTTAAACGGCGGGGTGCCATGGCCCAAGGGCTTTGACGCAGAGCGCCGCCGGGAACGCGAATGGCTGTCTTATGTGCGCGGCGCTTATAAAGCATTGCCCGGCCGTCAGAAGATGTTGAAAACAGCGGCTGCCATACTGGTTGGTTCGGGCCATACCCAAAGCGAAATTCCCAAGACCCATCAACCCAAATGCGTCTATATCCCGGAAAATGCGGTGGATCCGTTACGATTTTCCGGGCAGGCGGCTGCGTCCACCGGCCCCCTGCGCGCATGTTTCATTGGCCGAATGGTGCCCTATAAGGGACCGGATATGTTGATCAATGCCGCAGCCCCATTGTTGCGAGGCGGTCGAATGCGACTGGATATGGTGGGGGATGGGCCGATGCTTGAGTCCCTCAAAAATCTTGCCGAGCAACAGGGCGTCAGTGATGCGATCACATTCCACGGCTGGATGGCCCATGAAGATGTGCAAACGATCCTAAAAAACTGCCACCTGCTCAGCTTTCCGTCTATTCGCGAATTTGGCGGCGGGGTCGTGCTAGAGGCGATGGCGCTGGGTGTGCCCGTGCTGATTGTCGATTATGCCGGACCGGGCGAATTGGTGGATGAGCACACCGGATTCAAAGTGCCCCTTGGATCACGTGAAGATATCATTTCCGACTTTGGTTTAGAGCTTGCGCGATTGACAAAAGCGCCGGATGAAATTGCCCAAAAGGGACAGGCGGCGCGCGCGTATGTTCAGGACAAATTGACGTGGGCGCAAAAGGCGGCACAGCTTCGGGAAATCTATCGGTGGGTATTGGGAGAGCAGGATAAACCTGTATTCTTCAATGAGAAGTAAGTGCGCCAGAAATAATACGCGCGGGGATGCCCACAGCTGTTGCCCCGGCGGGCACATCGCGCGTCACTACGGCGTTGGCGCCGATACGGGCGTGATCTCCAATAGTCAACGGGCCCAGAATTTTCGCCCCAGCACCGATATCCACATGGCCGCCAACTTTCACAGCGCCCGACAGGGTGACCTGATGAAACAGCATGCAATTGGGGCCAATCACGCAATCAGGGTGCACAATAATTCCGGTGGGATGTGGCAGGCGCAACCCGCCGTCAATCCGGCAATGCAGATGCAATTCGGATTGCGTGACCAACGACCAGACCCAATGCACAAGCACCCAGTATTTCGATGCAAGCGCCCCAATTGCTCCGCCTCTTTGGCGCGCGGCTTGGTATCTGCGGATGCTACGCAAGAGCTTGGGGGCAGGATCCCAAAAGCGCCGCACATCTTCGCGCGTCCAATCGGGCACGTCGGCAGAGACATTGGCGTCTGGATCATCGGGTATTTGCGCTGTCATATCCAATCTTTGACCGTGTTTTTCCAAGCGATGCAACAGTTTGATCATGAAGGCACGCCCGAACGCAAGCCTGATGCATGGGGGCGCGCATGACAGGGCACCCTCAATATAGACGTGACATTGATGGGCTGCGCGCCATCGCGGTGATTGCGGTGGTGTTGTATCACTTTGGTATGCCGGGCTTGGGCGGCGGGTTTGTCGGCGTCGACGTGTTCTTTGTGATCTCGGGATTTTTAATCGGCGGCAATCTTTGGCGCGAAATAGACCGCACTGGCCGTTTGCAATTGGGTACATTTTACATGCGTCGGATCAGGCGACTTGCCCCGGCCTATGTGGTGATGGTTCTTGTAACATTCGCAGTTGGGTGGTTGGTTCTGCTGCCGTTCGAATATCGTGAATTGGGCAAGTCGATGATTTCGGCAACGATCTATTTGTCCAATGTTCTGTTTTACCGACAGGCAGGATATTTTGATGCTGCAAGTGAGGAAAAGCCCTTGCTGCACACGTGGTCATTGTCGGTAGAGGAACAGTTCTATCTGGTCCTGCCGTTAACGTTATTGTTGCTGATGCGTTGGCGGCTTGTATGGGTTCTGGTCCTGATTTGGGCGGGATCCCTCATGGCCAACCTTTGGTTTACACCGCGCGACCATATGGCGGCGTTTTACCTGTTTCCCTTGCGTGCATGGGAGATGCTGTCGGGCGTTCTGTTGGCGATCTGGATGGCGCAGCGCCCCGCGTGGCTGGCCCCGCGTTGGACCGGCGAATTGGGCGTTCTACTGATTTTCGGGTCAATATTTCTGATAACAGCAGGAGATGGATTTCCCGGCTGGTGGGTGATCTTTCCAGTGCTTGGATCGGTCATGGTGATTGCAGCGGGTACACGTGACAGCTTTGCAAAAAAAACGTTGTCGATGCGTGAGCCTGTTTTTGTCGGGTTGATTTCTTATTCTCTTTACCTCTGGCATTGGCCGGTTTTGACGCTTGCCACGTATTCGCGAGGGGGCTTTGTATCATTGGCAGAGGGCGCGGCTTGGCTGGGCTTGGCCATAGCACTGTCCATCCTGTCATGGCGATTTGTGGAACAACCGACACGGAGAGTTGGCACGGTTTCCGCTCGGCAAATATTGTTGGGAATGTTGGCAGGCTCAGCCGCGATAATCGGGCTGGGCGGTCTGGTGTTCAAAGGCGATGGCATGCAGGGTCGATTTGGGGATGATGTGGCTGTACACGTCCACGCTTCGGCTGATTTCTTGCAGGATTGGAGCCGCTGTCAGGTTGCGATCAACGGGCCGCTAACCGGGTTGGAAATTTGTGCCATCGGGCCAGAGAACAAAACGCCCCAGGTGCTAATTTGGGGGGATTCCCATGTGCGAGCCATGCGCGAAGGTCTGGCAAAGGCCGCGCAGGATACCCAAGTGGCGGGAATGATCATCTGGCGCGCAGGTTGCCCGCCGGTGTTTGATCTGACAAAGGATGAAAACACTGCGACCGCGACACAAGATGCTGCCTGTTACACCGCCAATCAGCAGGTTCGCACGGCATTGCATCAATTGGATGAGATTGAACTTGTCTTCTTGGTTGGTCGCTGGGCCTATTATGAACAAGGTCGGGGTGTTGGTCGTGATTCCGGCAACCATGTTGAGGTTCGCTTGACCAATGCCGCCACTTTTTCTGAAGCTCTTATGAAGACAATGAAGGAGATATCGGATACGAATAAAACCGTCACAGTTTTGCGCCAGATGCCAGAAATTGCCGAATATGACGCGCGTTATGTGGCGCGAGCCTTGGCCCATGGCCGTTTGAATGACACCGCCATTTTATCCGTTTCACGCGATTCTGCGACACTGCGTGCGGGACAGGTAGACCGCCAGCTGCGTACAAGTGGTGTGGATTTGATAGATGGTTGGAATGTGCCATGCGATGATACAACTTGCACAGCCATTGACGGGGAAATCGGGTATTATTTTGACAATAACCACATCACCAATTCAGCGGCCATTCTGATGGCCCCGCTGTTTGCGCATGTGTTCGAAGGGGCGCGCGATGACTGAGATTTGGGATGTCATCGTGATCGGCACCGGAATGGGTGGTGGCACCTTGGGGCGCAGGCTGGCCGAGGCGGGGCAAAAGGTGTTGTTTCTGGAGTACGGCCCAATGGGCGCCCCCGCCGAAGAGCAGTCGCTGGACAGCGAAGTTTGGGACCCAGTGGCGCGGCGCGCACGCGGGTTTTGGCCTGACTCGATCAAAGCCACGGTTGATGGACATCAAAGCCAGTTTTTTGCCCCTCTCGGAGCGGCGGTTGGTGGGTCGTCAGTATTTTATGCCGCAACATTGGAACGCCCCGCGCCCCATGATCTGGACGACAGCCCGGAGGTGCCGCACCCTACAGGCGGCTGGCCCGTTGGGTTTGATGATTTTGCCCCCTATTTTGCGCTGGCCGAACAGATGTATAGTGTGAACGGCGGGTCGGATCCGCTTGGCATGGCAGGAGACGTTCCTGCGGGTCCTGATTTTACCCAAGGCGAAGCCGCTTTGGTTGCCCAATTGAAGGGCGCTGGATTGCATGCGTATCAGGCCCATATGGCGTTGCGGCATGTAACGGGTTGTCAAACCTGTCTAGGTCGCAAATGCCCGAAATCGTGTAAAATGGATGGGCGGTCAGCCGGGGTTTTGCCTGCTTTGGAAACCGGGCATGCGACCCTGCTGGATCACTGCGAAGTGCTGCGGATTGAAGCCGGGAAAACCCAAGCAACCCATATTGTTGCGCGCCATGACGGACAGGAAAAAACCTTTGCTGCCAAACAGTTTGTCCTATCTGCTGGGGCACTGTCTTCACCGCGCCTTTTGATGGCGTCTCAAAGCGTAGATTGGCCTGATGGTATCGGTAATCAAGACGGGTTGGTTGGGCGTAACCTGATGTTTCATATGACAGAAATGCTTGCAGTCTGGGGTAAGGGAACAAGGGCAGGGGCCAGCAAAGCCATCGCTTTGCGTGACTTTTACCTACACGGTGGTCAGCGGTTGGGCATGTTGCAGGCCATGGGAATAGAGGCGCGCTATGGCGAGATTGTGCATTTCCTAAACGGAATGTTTGATCGTTCTGCCTTGGGGCGATTTAAGGCGTTGCGCCATCTGATGCGTATTCCGGCGGCCATTGCCGTGCGCCTGTTTGGCAATGCCACGATTTTTGCAGGTATATTGGAAGATCTGCCTTATGCGCAAAATCGTGTGCTGCCGGGGGATCAGATTGCAATTGAATACACAATGGCCCCCGAACTGTTGCAACGCCGCAAGCTGTTTCGCAAGGTGATAAAGCGTGGGCTGAAAGGCATGCGCAAAGCCTTTGTGACTTTGCAACCAGAGCTGAACTTTGGCCACCCTTGTGGCACCACACGGTTTGGCAATGATCCACGCAAAAGCGTGCTTGATCCTCAATGCCGGGTGCATGGGATGCGCAACCTTTGGGTGGTGGATGCCGGGTTCATGCCAACATCCATGGGCGTGAATCCAAGCCTGACAATTGCCGCCAATGCCCTGCGCGTTGCGGACCTGATGATGGAGAGCCGAGATGACGGATAAGACGGGGGTGGCATTGGTCACAGGGGCAGGCTCTGGTCTTGGCAGGGCCTTGGCAATGGAATTGGCCGCGCGCGGCATGAAAGTTGCAGGTTTTGGCCGCCGGATGGATGCACTGGAAGCAGTGCGTTCAGATATTGGCGCTGATCAGTTTTTGCCTATTTCCGTGGATGTGTCTGACTTTGATGCAGTTGCGGCGAGGTTTCAACAGATCAGGGATCATTGGGGCGCTGTCAGTGTAGTGATCAACAACGCCGCGGTTTATCCGCATCGAGATTTGTTGGAGGAAACGCCACATCAGTTCATGAAAACGGTGGGCATCAATTTGGGTGGGACCTATGCCTGTGCCCATCATGCATTACTGTGCATGAAGGAAACGGGCGTAGGGCATATTGTGAATGTATCCAGCTTTGCGGATGTGGCGCCATTGCCTGCGAGCGCGGCCTATAGCGTGTCCAAAGGTGCACAGCGAATTTTGAGCCGTGCCTTGGTTGCGGATTTGGCGGACCGGTTTCCGGGTATCATTGTCACCACATGGATGCCGGGGATTTTGGCGACTGATATGGGCATGTCAGAGGGATTGCCGCCTGAGGTCGCAGCGAAATGGGGGGCAGAGTTGGCAATGCGTCAGGATACCGAATTGAACGGCAAGATGTTTGAGATGAGCTGCGAGTTGCCCGAGGGGCGTGGTTTGAAACGCCGCGTGAAAGATCTGGTTTTAATGCGGCGGCGGCCTGCTTTGATCACCTTGGAATAATGTGCGCGCCACTCATCGCTCGCTGTGCGCGCTCTTCGTTGAGTTAGCGGCGTTGACGTAGGGCAGAGAAAATGAGACCCGGCAGAATGGCCAAACACTGTGCATATCGTAGGGTCAGGCGTTTGGGATTGGACAGCATTCGCCACAGCCATTCCAGTGCCAATTTGCGTATGATCGCAGGCGCGCGCGATTGTGTTCCGGCAATGAAATCAAGTCCCGCACCTATGCTGACAAAACCGACATTCGGGGAATGTTTAAACCCAAGGCTGGCCAGAATTTCCTGTTTTGGGGCCCCAAGCGCCAGAAAACAAATTCGTGCGCCTGACCTAGAGATTTCATTGATACAATCAACGGCTTGATCGCTTTCTGGGTTGAACCCCATTGGTGGGGAAATAACACAGCTTACCCTCAGGTTTGGGACTGTTTTTTTGAGCGAAGCTGCCGCAGCCTCAAGCGTTTCCTGTGTGCTGCCCAGCAGGGCAATAGGTGCCTGTTTGGCAGCGGCAAGTGCGGCGATGGGCAGGATCAGATCAGAACCGGGCAGTAGGGAAATGTCCTGACCTGCAAGGCGATGCAGCCAGACAATGGGATTGCCATCTGCGACGATCATGTCATGCTCGGCATAAGCATTTGCAAAGCTACGATCTTTTTGCAATTTGACGAGGTGGTCGAGATTCAGGGTTGCAAGGGCAAAGCCTCTGTTTTCCTCAAGACGTCCCGTAATTTCGGCGAGCAACCTGTCTTGCGTCGGAGTCGTCAGGGAGAGCGGAGTGGTGGCCGTATGAAATTGCACGAGAGCCTCGCAGTTGGTGCAAGATGCAGGATGGCGGGGTTGTCGGGGAATGTCGAGCGTTCCGTATTTGGATGTGTTGCAGCCTCCGGCGGGGATATTTGTACCAAGAAGAAGCAGAAGTCACGCAGAGCATGGAAAATTGACGTCATTCGGATATAGTTTGGACAGAATTGATCTGTAGGAACAGGCGCATAACGGATAAAGGCAGGCAGAGAGTGTTGGTGCAAGGCAGGCTGAGTGGGGAGAGTCGCGTATGATGACAGTGTCCATCGTGGGCTGTGGCTTTGTTGCGGATCTCTATATGCGGTCTTTGGCGGCCTATCCTGATATTCAAGTGGCGCATGTGTTTGATCGTGATCCAGAGCGGTGCAAGAGTTTTGCAGCCTATTGGGGGGTGATGGCCTGTACGTGTTTTGAAGATGTGTTGCAGGCAGGTGGGTTGGTTTTGAATTTGACCAACCCGGCGGCGCATTTTGATGTGACGCGCGCCTGTCTTGAGGCAGGCTGTCACGTGTATTCGGAAAAACCTTTGGCGATGTCGATGCAGGATGCACAGGCGTTGGTAGATTTGGCGCAGGCGCAGGGCGTGATGTTGGCCAGTGCGCCGTGCAGTGTGCTGGGTGAGGCGGCGCAGACTCTGGCCAAGGCGGTGCGAGAGGATGTGGCTGGTAAGGTGCGGCTTGTCTATGCTGAATTGGACGACGGGTTTATTTTGCAGGCGCCGATTGGGCAATGGCAGAGCGAATCCGGGCGCATCTGGCCAGCCGAGGATGAGTTTTCTGTTGGCTGCACGATGGAGCATGCCGGGTATTACCTGACATGGCTGATTGCGATGTTCGGGCCGGTTGTGCGGGTTATGTCTGGGGCGGCGGAGCTTGTGCCAGACAAACCCGGTAAGGATCACGCGCCTGATTTTTCCGTGGGGGTGCTGTATTTTGAAAATGATGTGGTGGCGCGGCTGACGTGTTCGATTGTCGCCAGTCACAATCATGAAATCAGGGTGTTTGGCGACAAGGGTGTTTTGAAGCTGACCAAGGCGTGGGACAATGCGGCGCCTGTGCGGTTTCATCGTCGGCATGTTTTGCGCCGACGTTTGATTGAGGCCCCGATTGGGCGTCGGATACGCATATCAGGGCAGACCCATGCCAAGGTGAAACGATTTGGCGCGGCGTCGATGAATTTTGCGCTGGGCCCGGTGGAAATGCTGAGCGCGTTGCACGAAGGGCGTGATTGCCGTCTGAGCATGGCATTTGCCCTGCATTTGAACGAGGTGACGCTTGCACTTCAGAACGGCGGCGGCGTGCACGACATGCAAACGCGATGTGACGTGATGGAGCCGATGCCTTGGGCGATGTGATGGGACATATTGTTGTCACTGGTACGCGGGGGTTTCTTGGATCGCGTGTTGTGCGTGCGTTGCAGGATGCTGGGCATGATGTTGTGGCCCTAACGCGGGTTGATGCGGATTTGTCTGACCGCGCACAGATTTCCAAATTGGCCGACCGGTGTAAAGGTGCCGCCTGCGTTGTGCATTGCGCAGGCGCGATGAGTGGCGATCGCGCGGTGTTGAAACGCGATATGGTTGTTGCTTCGGAAAACCTGTGTGCCGCGGTGCAGGACGCACATGTGCCGCATGTCGTGTTGATCAGTTCCATGGCGGTGTACCGCATGCGTGATCTGGATGTGGGCGGCATGGTGGATGAACGCACCCCGGTGGAGGATCAGCCGGGCCGGCGGGATGCCTATACAATGGCGAAACTCTTGCAAGAAGGGGTGTTTCGTCGTGGTACAGAGTTTGATCTGACAGTGTTGCGACCCGGCGTGATATTTGGCGCAGGGCGGATCACCAATGCCCATATGGGCGTGGCAATGGGGCCGATTTTGGTTGGATTTGGTCGCGATGGCGAGTTGCCCCTGACATATGTCGACAATTGCGCGGATGCTGTGGTTTCGTCTGTGAAGGCTGGCCCGGATGGACTGCGCGTTGCGAATGTTGTGGATGAGGATTTGCCGACACGCGGCGCCTATATAGATAGGTTGCGTGCCAATGGTTGGCCCACCGTTGTTTGTAACATTCCATGGCGGATGTGGCACAAAATGACGGGACTGTTTCCGGACAGCGCGAAATGGTCCGGCCTCTTGCGCCGCGATGTATTCGAGGCCCGCATGAAGCCCGTGCGCTATTCCAATGCCGCCATGCGCGGGCTGGGCTGGCGACCTGCGGTTGACTTCAAAGAAGCGATGCGCCGCGCATTGGAGGAAAAAGATGGATAAGCGGTTTGGCCCCATTGCCTATTTGACGGGTGAATATCCTCGCGCCACAGATACCTATATTCAACGCGAGGTCGCGCAACTGCGTGTCTTGGGTCATGACGTCATCACATGTTCTGTACGGCGTACGGATGCGGCGCATCTGGTGGGCTCAGAACAGCGCGAAGAGGCCGCGCGCACGTTTTATGTTGTCGCAGCGGCAATGCACCCGCTGACGGTGCTGCGGTGTCACGCACAAGCGGTGTCACGCGCACCGAGGCGGTATTTCAAAGCGCTGCGTCTTGCGCTGCGATCAGGGCGACCGGGCCTAAAGGGGCTGCTGTATCAGTTGTTTTATTTCGTCGAGGCGGCGGTTTTGGCGGATCACCTTCGGCGTAACCACGTGCAGCACCTGCACAATCACATTGCGAAATCCAGTTGCACCTTGGCGATGATCACTTCGGAAATGTCGGGTATTCCCTTCAGTTTCACCCTGCATGGACCTGACATCTTTTTTGCCCCCGAAGACTGGCGTCTGGATCTGAAAATTGCCAAGGCACAGTTCGTGGCTTGTATCAGCCATTTTTGCCGCTCGCAGGCGATGGCGTTTTCCACAGATGATCAGTGGCGCAAACTGCATATCGTACATTGTGGGGTCACTTTGGCGCGGTATGCGCAAACCGAAAATACCGGAGATGGAACGCGGCTGTTGTTTGTTGGGCGATTGGCAGCGGTCAAGGGATTGCCGATTTTACTTGAGGCAATCAAAGACCTGCCAGACGCAAAGCTGACCGTTGTCGGGGATGGGCCGGATCGCGCAGCCTTAAAGGCTACGGCACCTGATCATGTGACGTTTGTTGGCTATAAGTCCCAAGGCGAAGTGGCCGAATTGCTGGCGCAATCCGATGCGCTTGTTTTGCCCAGCTTTGCCGAAGGCGTGCCCGTTGTGTTGATGGAGGCCATGGCCGCATCACGCCCGGTTGTGACCACGCGCATTGCAGGCGTGCCAGAGCTGGTCGAAGACGGAGAAAGCGGCATCTTGGTTGCGCCGGGGGATGTGGCAGATCTGCGCGATGCATTGCAAAAAATCATGTCTGATCCTGATTTGCGCCAATCTATGGGCCGCGCGGGATGTGCCAAGGTTACAGCTGAATTCAACATCGCGACCGAGGCAGCGTGGCTGTCTGACATCCTGACAAGCTATGGTGCGAACACGCCAGTGAACACGTTGCGCCCACAATCGGAGGATGACGCATGAGCGACATCGCCGCCGTTGTCATTGGGCGCAATGAAGGGGCGCGGCTGATTGCATGTTTGGACTCTCTTTCCGATCAGGTGGCGCGGATCATTTATGTGGATTCTGGCTCCACGGATCACAGCGTGGCAGAGGCACGTAATTTGGGCTGCGACATTGTCGAGCTGCCCCCAGATCAGCCCTTTACCGCCGCTCGCGCCCGAAACGCCGGATTTGCGGCACTAGAGGCGGATAATTTGCCCGACTTTGTGCATTTCTTTGATGGGGATTGCCGTGTGGAACCGGGCTGGATTGCCAAGGCCAAGGCGCATTTGGAAAGCGATGATAAGCTGGGGCTTGTCACTGGATGGCGTTCTGAAATCCATCGGGAACAATCGATTTACAACGCTTTATGCGATTTTGAATGGCACCGTCCGGCAGGCGAGATCGCGGCCTGTGGTGGGGACATGGCAGTACGTTCCAGCGCCTTTATTGCGGCTGGGCGGTTTAATGCGGATGTCATTGCCGCAGAAGATGATGAATTTTGCGTGCGCTTGGCCAAGGCAGGCTGGAAGCTGTGGCGCCTGCCGGAACAGATGACCCATCACGACGCCAATATGCTGCACTTTGGCCAATGGTGGCAGCGCGCTGTGCGCTCTGGTCATGGGTTTGCACAGGTCGGGGCGTTGCATCCATCCTATTTCAAACCGGAACGGGCGCGGGTTGTGTTGTTTGGCGGGATACTGCCCGCGCTGGCGGTCATGGGCCTGTTTGTGACGGGGTGGTTTTCCCTAATGATACTGGCACTTTATGGTATTTCCTATCTGCGCACAGCGCGTGGTCTTTCCGCTGAGGGCCTATCCGTGCCCGAGGCACAGCGCCATGCCATGTTGCTGACGCTATCGAAATTTCCAAATATCATTGGCATGTGGATTTATCGCTGGCGACGACTGCGCGGGGCAAGCATGCGAATTATCGAGTATAAGTGAGAGTGACATGATCAAAACCGCCATCATAGGTGCAGGATATATTGCAGACTGGCACGCCGATGCGATCAAGGCATTGCCCGGCGTTTCGCTTGTTGCGGTGTGTGATCGTGCGTCAGGCGCGGCCAAGGCATTGGCCGACGCCCATGGCGCTCAAAGTTTCACAGATATGCAGGACATGCTGCGCACGGCCATGCCAGATGCAGTGCATATTCTAACCCCCCCTGACAGCCATGCCACAATTGCGCAGGACTGTTTGAAGGCAGGGGTGCATTGTCTGATTGAAAAACCTGTGGCCTTGTCCGCGCAAGATACCCAAGTCATTGCCACCGCTGCACGAGATGCAGGACGTCAAGCGGCAGCAGGGCATAATTTCATGGGAATGCCCTCTTATGACCATCTGAAAGAGCAGATCAAGGCAGGCGCATTGGGCCGGATCAGCGGTGCAGAAATCAACTGGCATTTTCCACTGGCCCCGCTGCGGTCAGGGCCGTTTGGCCTGTGGTTGATGCGCGACACGCGCAATCTCTTGCTGGAACTAGGCCCACATTTGTTTGGCTTTGCAGTGGATCTGTTTGGTCCGGTGACTGTGGAACACGTCAGTCTTGGAAAATCTGTCGACATCCCCGGCAGCACCTCGCGCCCGCAAAGTTGGCGAATTGTGGCGCGGGCAGGGGAAGCGGATGTCACGATCAACTTGTCACTGGTGGAAACAGTGGATGATCGATCGGTTGTGGTGCGCGGTTCTGGTGGCAGGGCGCGGTTTGATTTTGCCAACGATACGCTTGTACTGGATCGCGAAAACGCCTCTGATATCATCCTGAACCCGCTTCGACGCCAGATGTCATTGGCCGCCCAGCATTTTGGCGCAGGTCTGGGGAATGCCGCGCGACAGATCGCGTCGCTGAACCGAAAATCCCCCTATGCCCTTAGCTTTGCCGGCACGGCTGATGCCTTTTATGCGGCGATCCGCAAGGGCGAAACGGTTGATCCGCGATTTCATATCGAAAGCGCGGTCAAGGTGATGGATGGGATTGATCAGGCCCTGTCGTTTGTCATGCAAGATGCACCGATCAAAATACCACGCGGCAAACCCAAACCCACCGCTCTTGTGATTGGCGGAACCGGGTTCATTGGTCGGGCTTTGGTGCGCGAACTGGTGGCACGGGGCCAACATGTGCGCGTCCTTAGCCGTGGTCGTAATGGCCCGTTTGATGATATCGCCAACCGGGTGGAGATGTTCAGCGCTTCTTTGCATGACGAAGCCAGTTTGCAAGATGCCATGCAAGGCATCAAGGTAGTGTATCACCTTGGAAAATCCATGGACACCACATGGGAGGCCTGCCTGAAAAACGACGTGGGCGTAACCGAAAGATTGGGACGCTTGGCGCTTGATGCCGGGGTAAATCGCTTTGTCTATACCGGCACAATCGCCAGTTATGACATGTCACGGCCTGATCGTGTGATCACCGAAACCACCGAATTCGGGGACATGACTGAACGCAATCTTTACGCCCGCTCTAAGGCGGAATGCGAAGCGCGCCTGCGGGTAATGCATAAAACCGAGGGCCTGCCGTTGGTGATTGCGCGTCCGGGTATTGTTGTGGGGGCAGGTGGTCCGTTACAGCACTGGGGCATTGGGCGTTGGCATGGTGCTGGGGCCGTGCGCATCTGGGGCAAAGGCAATCATAACCTGCCGTTTGTGTTGCTGGATGACGTGGTTGATGGTCTGATCCGCATGTCCGAAAATGATTTCGCCATAGGTGAAAGTTTTAACCTTGTCGGGGCCCCCACTACCAGCGCACGCGATTATTTCTCGGCAATCCACACGGCTTTGGGGGCAAAAATCAATGTCTCCTCGGGAAATCTGACACTATTTTGGCTGTCAGGAGAGGTGAAATACGCCTTGAAGAAATATGTCCTGCGGCGCCAGGGTATTGAACGGGTATCGTTGAAAGATTGGCAAAGCCGCGCGCATTTTGCCCAGTTTGATAATGCGCATCCGCGCAAATTACTGGGTTGGGTGCCAGAAACGGATCGTGCGGCTTTTGTTGAGAAAGCGATCACAAACGCGGGACTTATGGGATTTTGACCTCAACATCCACGTTGTGCCATGATTTTGACGGGAATCGCAGGTAAATGAGTGATCAGATAAAAGGTGAAACATTGGTTTCAGATAAACGGCAGGCCATGAACGAGAACACGGATATCCCCCAAGAGGATCGCACCGGGCAGGACAAACTGCCCGCGCTTCAGGATATTGATCTTGTCTGGCAGGCGCTGACGCCTGTGCCATTTGATGAACGCCACCTTACTCGAAATCACGTGGTCAGTGCAGAACGCAAAGATCCTGCTCATGTCTCTTTTGATATGCTGCGTACCCGTTTGTTGTTGGCCATGCGTGAAAACGGTTGGACACGGGTGGCGATTTCTTCTCCGACATCCGGCTGTGGCAAAACCTTTGTCGCGGCCAATCTGGCCGTTGCTCTGGCGCGCCGCAGCTCTTGTCGCACGGTACTTATGGATATGGATCTGCGCAATCCCAGCCTTAGTGATGTTATGGGGGTGAACAGCCCTGAAGCGATGGAAAGCTATCTGAAAGGTCACGTCTCGCCCGAAGATTTTCTTGTGCGTGTCGGTGACAACCTTGCGCTTGGATTGGCAGATAAATCGGTCGAGAACCCGGCAGAGTTGATGCAAGAAGTGATGACCGGGGATGTGATTGATGAAATCAGTGACCTTTTTTGCCCCGAGATGATGATTTTCGATATCCCCGCGATTTTGGAACATGACGATCTGATGGCATTTTTGCCAAATGTGGACGGGGTGATTTTTGTCGTTGGCGGAGGCAAGAGCTGTGCCGATGATGTACTGCAAGCCGAACGTTCCCTTGCGGGAATTAAACCTCTGCTTGGGGTGATCTTAAACCGGGCAGAAGGTGTTATCACTTACTGATGGGAAATGGTGGGGCGCTTGCCTCGTCGTTGCTAAGCCCACAAAGACAGCATTCTTTATGCTCTGGTCAGGACAACCAAACCCAGAACGATCAACCCCATCCCCGCAACTTTTGCGGTGTTTGCAGGTTCTCCAAATCCGACGATTCCAATTGTGAACACTGCGACAATGCTGAGTGCCACAAATGGATAAGCGAGCGATAGGTCAAGGTGGCGCAGGGCCATCAACCAAAATACAGTTCCTATGGCATAACAGGACAAACCGCCGAGAATGAACGGCGAACTGGCGAACCCCAAGAGTTTATCGCCAAGATTGGCAGAATCAGGCAAAGAAAGCCTGTTGATGCCCGATTTAAAGCTAAACTGACCCAGTGTAGAAAAAGAAATGCTGATCAATACCAGCAAAAATCCATTCAGCGTCATATCCTGTGCTCCAAACTCATGTGTGCAATCCTTGTTATGTAGAAAAAACACCAGAAAAATGTCTCAATTATGGATATATCTGGCAATGATACAGATTGTTTAAGGCTTTTTGCAGATTGCCCCCAGACAGAGGACCACCAGAGTGTTGAAGCGTAACGATCATCTTGCTTTCATGCTGCTTTTCCTTGCGGCGTTTGTCGTGCGGGTGATCGGTGTGGATTATGGATATTTCAACGGGGACGAGCGCATCAATGATGCGGCGAAGGTTCTCGGCGGAGAGTTGATCCCCGGGCAGCATTTCTATCCCCCTTTGTTCAACTATCTGAATGCCGTGGGGTTTGCTGGACTCTTTGGCGTGGGTGCACTGGTGGGATGGTGGGCGGATACGGCCTCGTTCCGGGCGCAATACTTTGTTGATCCAACGGCGTTTTATGTGACGGCCAGAGTTATGACCGCCGCGACGGGGGCGTTTCTTGCCCCCCTAGGGGCCATGGTGGCGCGGCGCGTTGGCGTGTCACTTGGCGGGGCGGTCATTGTGGGGCTCTTGCTCGCAGTGGCGCCGATCACTGTCTATTTTTCCTACATCGCCAAAAGTGACATCCCGCTGACTTCTGCCACGGTTCTTGTGGTGCTGTTGTTTTTGAAACGCGTCATGATCAATGGCCGCGCCCCTGCCAGTGCCGATCTGGCCCTTGGTGTGGCGACTGTCCTTGCGCTCAGTTTCAAACAGACCGTGATTTTCTTTCTGGCCCCTTTGCTGGTGGCGCATTTTGCATTGCTTGTGCGTCAGCCCGGATATTGGCGATCTTTGGGGCTGTCGCTGTTGGCAATCATCTTTCTGTGGCCGATTTTGAATATCGGCATTGTCATGGATTTAGGCAACTTCATTGCCTTTCAGAAAATTCAGGCGGTGATTTCAGTTCAAGAAGACACAAGCCTGTGGGCAGGGCTGCACTTATGGCTGTCACGCGCCACGCACCTGCAATGGGGAATTGGCTGGGTCACAACTGTGGCGTTTTTCGGCGTGCCATTGTGGTTGCGCTCTTCTCGATGTGCTTTGTCTGCGCGCGCAGGACTGATGGCTCTTTGGTGGGTGACACTGGTTGGAATGATCTTACTTGTGGTGGTGGCGCGTGAACGACAGCCCGAACATTTCTGGCTGTGCTTTTTTGCGATTATGCAATTGTTGGCAGTGTTGATGCTGGTGGATATGGCCTGCCAGGGCTTGCGTGTGGCCAGCGCGGCGTTGGCGGTGGCAGGGGCAATGGCGGGGTATGGGTTGATCTTGCTGTGGGGGCAGACACTGGCTGTGCCCACACGTGTTGAAATCAGCGCCCTCATTGCAACCCATTATGCGGATCGCAAAATCATGCGCGGCGTTGCGCTGGATGTGCCGCAATCGGCACAGGCCCAGCACCAAGAGTTCACCCGATTGGATCGGTTGGCCGAAAAATACGACGTACAAATGCCTGCCCGTGCGCCAGAGCGTACGATCACAACCAATGCGCCAGATGCGGTGTTTCATATCCCGATGCCCGGCGTGATGTTCGGCCTTGAAGACGCCACCGAGGAAGAGTTGAAAGGCAAGATCAAACCCTATGCATGGCCGTTACAAGCCCAAGAATGGGAATTGGACTATTGGACCAATCAAGGCTTTGACGTGATTGTGGTGTCTGATCTTAACTATCTTATGAACGACACCCCTTCGCAGGTTTTCAGGCAATTTTATCGACATCTCGCCAACACCTGCCACCCGGCTCATATCATTCCGCCACGCAAACCGCTTTTCCTAGAGCGTGAGGTCATAATCTTCGACTGTGCTGTCCAGACAGGCGAAACCGGATAACGCAAAGGCACAGGTCCATAAGGGTATGGCTGGCGACATTTTACTTGCCGTCAGAATTATGGTTGAAAGCCATAAGATGTGGTGCCATTCGGGTAGACACAACTTGCCATCCACCGAGTGGCCGTTTCAGGAAAGACGCAAAGACAATGAACATCCGTGCAGAAAACAGGGTCTCCGCTCTAGAAACCTGGCTTTACGCCTTTATGGTAATCATTGTGTGCGTGGGCATGTATTTCGCTGTCACTGACGAAGATTTCTTTCAGCAAAGTTATGTCGTCGAAGATGGCTTTCTGGAATATCTCACAGCTGTATTTTTGTTTGCCTCAGCGGTCACCTGCCTTTTACGGTTGTGCAAGCACGGAACCTCTAAGGGGGGTACCTTTGTGGCGATGACAGCGCTGATTTTCCTTTTGATGTTCTTTGGCGCAGGCGAAGAAATTTCGTGGGGCCAACGAATTATAGGCATAGAAACCGGTGAATTTTTTGCCGAGAACAACAAACAAAACGAAACCAACCTACATAATCTGATGTATAATGGGGTAAACCTGAACAAGTTGATTTTTGGTAAGGTTCTGGCGCTGTTTTTGATTGTCTATTATTTGATTTTGCCGTTTCTCTATTTGAAAAATGCCCGAATTCAGGGCTTGGCGAACAGATTCTTTATCCCCATTCCCAAGGTGCATACTGGGTTGTTTTTGGCTTTGATCGGGATTGTGATTGCGTTGATACCGTCGTCCAAGAATGCGGAATTGAATGAAGTATGTGTGTCTATCATCTTCTTCCTGACGATTCTTCTTCCGCAAAATCTGCACATTTTTGATCAGTCAAAGTGATGCCTGCATTCCGCTTGTTACTGCTGCTTGCCGTAAGCCTTGGCCTGAGTGTTTTTAGTACTCTGCGCTCTCAAGGCCTAAGCTGGGCGTTTGCGCCTACATCCTTTGGCGCACCCTCCGGGCCACAGGCCGTTCCTAAGTTTGATAAGATCATGGAATACGCATCGGCGGCGGGCACCGCGCATTCTGCGGCGATCCGCCCGTTGGATGACGGGTTCTCCATACTATGGTTTGACGGCACAGAAGAGGCCCACTCAGATGTTGTGATTAAGCAAAGCACGTTTCGCCTTGTGGACGAAAAATGGGTGTCTTCCCCGCCAGAAAATCTGCTTGTCAAAGAAGAGCTGGCCGCCCAATCCGTGCCCAAGCAATCAGTCTGGACCTTGGGCAATGTGATCACTGGAGCAGATGGCAATAATACATTGTTTGCCACCATCGTTTCTGTGGGTGGGTGGGCCGCGGCCTCTATCACAAAGGTTGGGATGGATGGCACGCAGATTTCAGACGCGCGAAAACTGTCACTATCGCCAATGCTTAATCGCTCGCACCTCGTACGGGCGCCGGTTGTGCCATACAGTGACGGCACCACTGCCATTCCGGCATATTTTGAGATGGGCAAAGCCTTTGCCGAGCTGATCCGCCTAGACGATCAAGGACGTGTTCGGGACAAAAGACGTATTACACATGGGCGTCTTGCCATTCAGCCCATGATCGTGCCACTTGATGATCACAACGCGGTTGCGCTTATGCGTAATTTTGACAAGAAGTCTGACCGACTGGTCGCCACATGGACCGCAGATGGGGGGCGCAATTGGACCATTCCCGAACTGTTATCCGATATCCCAAATCCCAATGCCCCCGTTGCGGCGCTCTTGCTGTCGGACGGCCAAATTCTTATGGCGTTTAATGACTCCGCGACGGATGCCTCCATCCTAAAGCTGGCCTTGTCTAAGGATCAGGGGAAAACGTGGAAACGCATTAAAACGTTGGAAAATGGCAATGGTTCGGCGCGGTATCCTGCAATGCATCGTTTGCCAGATGGGGATATTCTGCTGACCTATTCGCATGGCAACAAACGCGGCATTCGGGCGTTTGTGTTTAACGAAGCATGGGTATTCGCACAATGACGCAGGTTTATGAAATCTTGGGTCTTGGCACCGTTACCTGTTGGTGTCTTTTCCAGATGCTTGCGATGTTCTGCGAGACCCGCCGCGCTGTTTTGATCTCTGTGATATGCAGCGCCCTGTATCTTATTGTTCTGTATAAAACGGAATTTGTGACCCTGCCAATTGCCATCTTTGCGCCGTTTGGGGCCATGCTCCCGGCCTTGGCCGCGCAAAATATGCTGCGCCGCACAGGGGCTGATCTGGTCAAGTTCAGCACAGTGGAAATTGTGTTTCTTCTATCGGTTTACGTACTCTACCTCGCGGCCTCTCTGGGGGTTTTTGAATTTGATCCTTACCGATTGGGATATTCTCCGGTGGCTGGCGGCATTGTCGCTGTTGCTGGGATACTTTATTTCTATCTGCGCAAACACTGGTTGCCACTCTATGCAATTATCCTTGGTCAGCTCGCCTGGAGCTTTGACATCGGAAGTTCCAACTTTTTTGACCATATCAGCCATGCAGTGTTGGTTCCGAGTATGGGCGTGATCTTGGTCACAAGATGCGTCTCTTTGCTGTTGCGAACCCTAAAATAAGAACGACACAGAACCTTGGGTCTTTGATGTTGCCCCACAAGGTTGCGTGTTTGAATGCGTTGTGGCCATATACCGATTACACTTGGCCAAGGGTGAGGTTGGCAAAGACTTTCATCAGTATTCACGGGCATTTTTGTATTTTGCAGACAAGGTCAGATTCTGAGTGATGATCGATGATACCCACAGCAAAGGCGTTTACCAAGCTGGCCCAAGGTGGCTTGAAAAGGCTGCCCTTCTGACACAGGCAAAACTCAGCCTCGAAAGTTTCATGCGCGCTCAGCCCGAAATTCAAAGTTTCAAATTGATCGAGGCGCTTAAAGTTACTGAAAAAAATTGGGTTTTTTCGGCCAAGGTGAATGGCGAAAAAGTAGCGATAAAAAAGTTTCTGGAAAACAAGTCAGACGCAATAGTTCGCACGCTCAAACAAGAGCTGGATCATCTGGAAACCGTCATGAAGGACGAACGATTGCAGGCCAACCGATGCCTCTATGCTTGGCCTGGCAGCGGAGTTGTCGTGCTCAGTTTTGCACCGGGCATGCGTTTGGGGGATAAGATTTTAGAAACCTCCGGCACGGAACAGCATGCGATCGTCAAACAAAGCGGCGAGTGGTTGCGTTCCTATTGTGCCGGACGTACGCGTGAAACAACCTTTGGCCCGGCATTTTGGGTGAAAAAACTGCGAACCAAAAATCTGGATCATATTTCAAATCGTGATGATCTGCTGTTGTTGCAAAACCTACATGACGCGCTGCAAACGCAGATCAAGACTGTCAGGGGCGCCCCCGTGATGCAGGGTGCCTCCCACGGAGATTTTGTCGGGATAAACGCCCATTATCATCGTGGAACAATTTATGGCGTCGACATTCAAGGGGAATGCTGGATTGCCATCGCAAGAGAAGCCGCGCGGTTTTTGGTTTGGCTGCAAATTCATGATCAGAATCTGCCAATCACGCGCCAGCATGGCATTGCCGCCCATTACTGGGCCGCCTTCGTTCAAAGCAATTTGCTAAGCATCAGTGAGCAGTCCACAACCTTGCCATTTTTCGTCGGTGAACAACTGTATGGCCGGTTTGTTGAAAACTATGCCCACCCAGATATACGCCGAAATGCGCGCCCGGCGGTTATGGCGTATTTAGACATGTAGAGGACAACAGCGACCCAGTTCAGGGTCGCTGATAATGACATTGATATAAGACACGATCGCCTTATGCCTTGCCAGCCAATGCCAGCGTCTGATCCCACACGGCCTGTTCCAAAGGTACAGGGTTCATTTCACCCTTGCCTTGACCGGGTATCCGCGCCCCTTCGTCCAGCGCAACACCTTCGGCAATACTTTGCAGGCGATCAAAGAACGCAGGTGATGTGCCGGGGTCCATCAACAGGTAATACTGCCCCAGGTCATGGGGTGGGCCTTCTGGCGCCTTAAGGGGTTTGACATCGCGACTGACGACCCCGCCAGTCATGCCCGCAGCCAGAATTTCGGCCATCAAGCCAAATCCCCACCCTTTATAGCCCCCCATGCTGACCAGAGATCCGCCAAGCGCCGCCACAGGGTCGGTTGTCGGGTTGCCGTCGGCATCCACTGCCCAACCTGCGGGAATGCTCTCTCCGGCGGCTTTGGCCATGGTGATCTTGCCAAGGGCCACGGTGGTGGTCGATTGGTCAAACTGCATGGCGATCCCGCCATTTCCGTCAGGAACAGAAAAGGCAATGGGGTTGGTGCCGATCACACGTGTTTTACCCCCCGGAGGCGCAACGATAGGCGACGCATTTGTCAAACCCAGACCAATCAACCCAGCACGGGCGATCTGTTCTGTGAAAAACCCCAAGGACGTACAGGTGTGCGCATGGCCAATCGCAAGGCTTGCGGTACCAAATTCCTTGGCGGCGGCAATGGCGTCAGGCAAGGCCCGCGAAAATGCAGCTTGGGCAAAACCGAACTTCGCATCCACTGCAACGGTCGCGGGCTTTGGGTGTGAAATGACAGGTTCGGCAGAGCCATCAACCCGACCGGACGTCAACTGCTGGCAGTAGCTTTCCAGATAGTACAGGCCGCAAATCCGGTTTCCGACCGATTCAGCCTTGCGCACAGCCACCGCAACCTCTTGGGCAATCCACGGCTGTGCCCCATGACGCTCCAGCGCGGCCTTAGTGGTGGTTTCGATTTCGTCCAGCGAGATATTGGGCATGTTCTCTTCCTATTCACCAATTGCTGCGATTAAGCGGTTTCGCTGTACTTTTGGTGGAATTTATAGGCTTTGCCAACCTTATCGTCGCCGATCAGGTCCTTAAACTCAAATTTGTTAAGCAAACGAATTCATTTTGCCATCAATGGTCCTGAAATTTTTGCGGCGAATACAGAACCAGCTCCTTTAGCTGACGTTTCGATACTATCCTCATCACGATATCCCCAATAATTAAAGAGCATCGTGAGGTCCAAGGTTACGACCGTAGTCACGGAATTCACTTATGCTCCGTATTTATTTTAAAGAGGATTGCATCGATGGGAAACGCTTCGCTGCACAGGCGACTAAACCTATGCAGCGGTCCATTCAGCTCGCTGAGGCAAGTGATTTCTTGGGGTCGTAAAACGGAATCGGCACGACAGTGCAGGTACGCGTTTCGCTCAACTTATCTACCTGCAGGGCCCCGCCTGATGCTGCGTGGTCGATGCTGATCATCGCAAGTGCGATGTTCTTTTGCAGTCTCGGGGAATAGATCGCCGACGTGACCGTGCCGACCTTCACGCCCTCTTTCAGGACAGGCCAGAAGAAATCATTGGACCCGACAAAGGGATCGCCTTCAATTTCTAGACCGACAAGCTGTTGGGACACGCCCTGTTCCTTGATCATGGTTAAGGCCGCCTTGCTGACAAAATTAGCCTCCATATCCAGATCGACAAGACGTCCCATGCCCAGCTCATAGGGGTTGTTCGCAAGGGTTATATCCGCGTGATACGACAACATGCCCGCTTCGATCCGCCGAATGCTGGATGTGTGGCCGGGCTTCAGACCCAAAGGCCCACCCACGGCCATCAGATGTTCCCAAAGCCTGTCACCTTGTGATCCGTCGCGCAGGAAAATTTCGTAACCCAATTCGCTGGACCACCCTGTGCGCGAAATAATCAAAGGCACGCCGTCCCAGTCAAATTCCATAAATCGGTAATATTTGAGCTCTGTCGGCGCATCGCCAAAGGCTGCACGTAGGACGTCGCGGGATTTGGGGCCCTGCAACTGCAACGGTGACACGTCGGGTTCGGAAATCTCCACATCCATATCGGAATTCACCGCAATGCCGCGCGCCCAGAGCAACACATCACTGTCCGCAATGGACAGCCAGAAATGATCCTCTGCCAGTTTCAAGAGGATCGGATCGTTGATGATCCCGCCGTCCTGATCCGTGATCAGCACGTATTTACATTGTCCGACCTCACATTTTGAAAGATCACGGCAGCTGAGGAATTGGGTGAATTTCGCCGCATCCGGGCCCTTGATCTCGACCTGACGTTCGACAGAGACGTCACACAGGATCGCCTCATTGATCAGATTCCAGAAATTCTGCCTCGGATCGCCAAAATCGCGGGGGATGTACATGTGGTTGTAGACGGAAAATCCTTTGGCCCCCCAACGCAAGGCTGCGTCGGAGTAAGGGGATTTTCGGACCTGTGTACCGAAGCTGAATTGGGCAAAGCTAAGTTCATGGGACATGACGTGTATCCAGTATGGGAAAGGGGTCAGCTTTTTGCGCGGACCAGATCGCGGAGTTCGTTTTTACGGATTTTTCCAGTGGTGGTTTTGGGCAGCTCACCAAAGATCACTTTCTTGGGGCGCTGGTATCCTGCAAGGCGCGCCTTGGCGTGGGCCAGCAATTCGTCTTCGGTGGCCTTGCCTGAAAGCTCGACAAAGGCGCAAGGCACTTCGCCCCATTTCTCATCCGGCATCGCCACGACCGCGCAGAGGCCGACGGCAGGATGGGAATAAAGCGCCTTTTCCACCTCGATGGACGAAATGTTTTCCCCGCCCGAAATGATGATATCCTTGGAGCGGTCGCGGATTTCGATGTAGCCGTCCGCGTGCTGCACCGCGATGTCGCCGGACCAGAACCAGCCGTCTTTGAAGGCCTTGGCGGTTTCCTCGGGGGCTTTCAGATAGCCCTTCATGACGATGTTGCCGCGAAAGACAATTTCGCCCAGCGTTTCACCATCCCATGGCACGGGCGCGCCGGTGTCGGGGTTCAGGACAAGCACGTCTTCCTGCAACTCATAAGCAACGCCCTGGCGCGCTTTCAGATTTGCCTGTTCTTCCGGTGGCAACGCCGTCCATTTGGGTTTCTCTGCGCAAACAACGGCCGGACCATAGACCTCGGTCAGGCCATAGACATGGGTGATCGAGATGCCCATGGCCTCCATTCCCTCAATCACACTGGCAGGCGGAGGGGCGGCGGCGGTCATCATCTTGATCTTTTGTGGAAAGTCGCGTTTCTGTGTCGCGCCTGAAATCATCGACATGATGATCGGCGCACCGCACAAATGCGTGACACCGTGATCGGCAAAAGCGTCATAGATCGCATCAGCCCTTGGGGCGCGTAGGAACACATGTGTCCCAGCCAACATGGTGATGGTCCATGGAAAACACCAGCCATTGCAGTGAAACAGCGGCAGCGTCCACAGGTAAACCGGATGATGTGGCATTTCCCATGTGACGACGTTGTTGACCGCATTGGTCCAGGCACCGCGGTGAGAATAGACAACGCCCTTGGGCCGACCCGTGGTGCCGGAGGTATAATTCAACGCCAGCGCGTCCCATTCGTCATCAGGCAGGGCATAGGCGAAATCCGCATCGCCTTCGGCCAGCAGGTCATCATAAGTCAACGCGCCGATTTTCTTGCCACCGGGGCCTTCGCTGTCTTCGATATCGACGATCAGCAAGTCACGACCCGATTGCGCGACGGCCTCGGCTGCGATGGCTGAGCACTCGGTATCCACCAGCAAAACCTTTGCCTCGCCATGATCCAAAATATAGGCGATCGTTCCTGCATCGAGCCGCGTGTTGTTCGCGTTCAGGACTGCCCCCAACATGGGCACGGCCAGCGCGCATTCCAGCGCCTCGGGGATGTTTGGCGCAATCAGCGCGACTGTATCGCCCTTGCCGATTCCGCGTTTGGCCAAGGCAGAGGCCAGCCTTTTGCAGCGCTCCGCGACCTCCCCCCAGTTGCGCCGAATGCGACCATGGATTTGGGCTGGCAACTCCGGATGCACGCGTTCGACGCGTTTTAGGATCGAAACCGGCGACAGGGCCGTGTGGTTTGCTGCATTGCGGGCAAGCTCCGCGCCCTCGTAGATCATTCCCCGGTCCAATCTGGCATTGGTTCTTTGCGGGTGAAGGCCCCGATACCGGCCTCGGCATCCTTGGCCATCATGTTTTCCGCCATCGTACGACCGGCAAAGGCATAGGCCTCCTCCAGTGGCATCTCAACCTGCTCATAATAAGCGCGCTTGCCGATTTTGACCGCAGAGGGGGATTTGTCGGCGATAATACGGGCCATTTCCATGGAAGCTGTTTCAAGCTCTGACAAAGGGACCACGCGATTGACCAACCCCATTTCGGCGACACGTGCGGCGGGCAGGAATTCCCCCAACAGCAGCATTTCCATCGCCAGCTTGCGTGGCACATTGCGCGACAGCGCGACCATCGGGGTCGAGCAGAATAGCCCGATATTCACGCCGGGCGTCGCAAAGGTTGCATCATCGGCAGCCACGGCAAGATCGCAGGACGCGACAAGCTGACAGCCCGCCGCTGTGGCGATGCCCTTGACCTCAGCGATGACCGGTTGCGGCAAACGCACCACGCGCAGCATCATCGCCGAACATGTTGCAAATAGGTCCTGAAAATACTGGAACCCTCCATCTGCATCCGCGCGCCGCGCCGACATCTCCTTGAGGTTATGACCGGCGCAAAAGTGATTGCCGCCGCTGCGCAGGATCACCGTCTTGACGCTGCGGTCCTCTGCGATCTTGTCGAAGGTATCCGACAAGGCGTGCAACATCGCCTCGGACAACGCATTAATCGACTTCGGTGCGTTCAGCGTCAGAGCGGCAACGCCATCGGTGTCGGCCCGCAGGATCAGATCATCGTTTTGCATTTCGCCCTCATAAGCCATTGAGTGGAATCTTCAGCATGGGTGCGCCGCTTTCGTCGCACGGAATTTCGCCCGCCCGCATGTTCACTTGTAGGGACGGAATAATCAGTTTCGGCATGGCCAATTGCGCGTCGCGTTCGGTGCGGAACTTGATGAAATCTTCACGCGATTTGCCAGCACCCACATGGATGTTGTCGGCACGTTGCTGGCCAATGGTGGTCTCCCACGCGATGGCGCGCCCACCGGGACCATAGTCGTGGCAGATAAACAGGCGCATCTCGTCCGGCAGGCTCAGCACCGTTTGGATGGAATCGTAAAGCTGCCCTGCATCACCACCCGGAAAGTCTGCGCGGGCTGAGCCGCCGTCAGGCATAAAGAGTGTGTCACCGGCAAAGGCAGCGTCGCCAATCACGTGCACCATGCAGGCGGGTGTGTGGCCCGGCGTGGCAATCACAAAGGCAGTCATACCGCCAATGGAGTAGGTGTCACCATCCTCGAACAAAGCATCAAACTGCGATCCATCGCGTTGAAATTCTGTACCTTCATTGAAAATTTTGGCGAAGGTGTCCTGAATTTCGATGATGCCTGCGCCCACACCGATTTTGCCACCCAGCCTATCCTGAATATAGGGTGCCGCAGACAGGTGATCGGCATGGACATGGGTTTCGATGATCCATTCCAGCGACAAACCTTGGGTCTGAATGGCGTCGATCAAACGATCCGCACTGTCATAGGTGATCCGCCCGGCCGCGTAATCCATATCCAGAACACTGTCGATTATGGCGCACGCATCTGTTGCAGGGTCTTTCACGACATAGGAAATCGTATTGCTTGCAGGATCAAAGAATCCTTCGACGTCAGGCTTTGTTGCCATATTGAGATTTGGAAAATTTGTTGAAGATTCCATGATTTACTCCAGCGCGCCCCCGGCCTTTTTCCAGGCGCCAACGCCTCCGGTCAGGTTCACAACGGGCGACAGCCCCATATCCATGGCCACCACCGCCGCCATGGCAGAACGCCCACCAGAGGCGCAGTAAAACACGTATGTTTTCGCCTGATTGAATTCAGGTTTGTGTGCCGGGCTTTCCGGGTCGATATGAAATTCCATCATGCCGCGCGACGATGCAACCGCACCCTCTATGATGCCAGTCTTGGCCTGTTCCGTACCATCGCGAAGATCGACAAAAACGTGATCGGGCGAGCCTACCAAGGCCAATGCGTCCTCAGCGCTGATCGCAGGCACCGCCGACATGGCTGCTTTTACAATGTCTTTTGCGCTTTTGGTGATTGTCTGGGCCATGTTTGACCTCCTTTTTCGATTGGTGTTAAACCAGTCCAGTATTGCGGTGAGCGGCCAGTTCAGGGGCCCGCTACACCCGCAAGCACAGGCAGAGGCCACATGCGTTGCTGTGCCACTCTCAGTCAAATTGCGAGATCAAGACGGGGCTTCCAGAACGGGCGGAACAGCTCGATCTTGGGGCAGCGGTCCATCACCACTTTCAGGCCTGCTTCTTCGGCCAGCTTCGCCGCGCGGTCATCATAAACGCCGATTTGGCCCCAAAGCACCTTGGCGCCGATTGCAATGGCCTTCTCGGTGATCGCGTATAGCTCCTCTTTCGGGCGGAATACCTCGACCATATCCACGGGCCGGTCGATCTCTTCCAGCGAATGAACGACAGGTATGCCGCGAATTTCAGTCAGTTTTGGATTTGGATTGACAGGGATCATGTCATAGCCTGTTTCGTGCAGCACACGCAGCACGCCATAGCTGAACTTGGTCTTGTCGCCACTGGCGCCCACCATCGCAATGGTTTTGACCGAACGCAGGATGTCCGCCAGATAATCCGGCGCATAGTCATACAGATGATCGATGTCAGTTTCGGGCATCTAGGCCTCCTTTGGTGTCGCAATATCCGCCTTCAGCTCATGTGGCTCCAGCGGGTCAAGGAAGGGGTTGCGATAAAGTTTGTCGTGGCTTTCGACGCCGATTTCCAAGGTGCAATCACCCAAAGCGCGGGCCACACACAGCAAGACATAGCCATTGTTGATCTGGCGGTTGTTCAACGCCACTTGCCTGCGCTGATCCACCTCGCCAGCGGTCAGTTTGGCCGCACAGGTGATGCAGCCGCCGTATTTGCAGCCATAGGGCAGATCGACACCCTGTTCGCGCAAAGCGTCCAGCAACGGACGGCGGATGTCGACCTGATAGGTCGCGCCATTGCGGTTGGCGATTGTGATTGTGCGGGTTTCGCTCACAGCCAGATATCGCTTGTGCAATCGCCACCGGGATAGCGGGTTTCATGACAGCGGCTTGGTCCGTTTGGCTCTTTGCCAAAATCAACAACGAAATCTTCGTTGATTTTCATGCCGCCGTTTTCGACATCGCAGTCGATCATCAGCATGACTCCACCCTGGGTGCGGATATCGGGGTAGAACTGGTTGTCCCAGGTCGAGAACAACGAGGTTGTGACATAGAGCCGCTTGCCATCAAGCGAGAGCTGATACATCTGCGGCCCGCCTGCCACTTTGACACCGTTGACCTCGGGCGCTTTGCCCAACAGCCCACCCATCCAGACCTGCCCGGTCAAAACAGGATTATGCGGGTCAGAGATGTCGTACTGACGCATATCACCGTGCAGCCAATTGTTGAGATAGAGGTATTTGTCGTCCATCGATACAAGGATGGCCGACATCACACCGGGAACGGGGATCGGCCATTCGGGATGCGGTTCATTCTCCACATCAATGATTTTTTCCCACTCCCATTTCCCTGCTTCGGACTTCCAGAAATGGATGACATTGGAGCTGAGCGCGGCACCGCAGAACCCATGCGTACTGTCAGGATCATGCAGAAACTTTACTTCCAACGGGATCAATCCGTCTTCGCCGAGATACATCGTTTCGACTGGCACCTTTTTCTCAAAATCCCAGATGTGCAGGCGACGACCGTATTTCAGGTGACCCACTTCCTCCAGATCAAAACCTGGCATGAATGTATTGGGTGCGGCCCATTCGGAACTGACCATCACGTTATGGCGCGGCTGGTACCAGAAGTCATAACCAAACGGGATGTCGCCCATAGAGTTTTCCCAACGACCAACAATCTCAAATTCCTTGTTCAGATGCAGATAACCACCGGGCGCTTCGCCCTGTGCGTCACCTAGGAAAGAAATGATGATCTCAGAGCCCAGACAATGCACGGTGTGTGGGCCGCTCAAGTTAGTTTTTGACTTGATCTCTGCTCCATCAATCACCTTGTGCAGGCGCGGCGCAAGCGGATCCGTCGCGGTGTCGATCACATGGATGTTGTTTGATCGCACGCCTGGCACCAGCAAGTACTTGCGGCTCATGCCCGCGTCGTCGTGACACGAGGAACACGCATTCCAACCCATGTGATGCAACTCATCTCCGATACCGGGCATCTCTAAGCGATGGATGACTTGTGAATAGGTCGGGCTTTCGGGATCTGCATCTACCGTCGCCAGATAATCCGGCTTCTGGATGCCAGTCCCTGTATAGATGGCAATTGTGTACAAGAGTTTTTCACGCGGCGCTTTGATCGCCTCGGCTGGGCTTGCATATCCCGGGCCACAACATTCTCCGTCCATCTTCACAATTCTCCCTTGCGGTCACCTGATGATTCTCATATAATGATAATATCATTCTCGCAAGGTAAAAATATGCATCTGGAACGCCTGACATTCATTCTCGAGCTTGTTGGACAAAAGGGAGAGGCAACCGTGGCCGATATTTGCGCCCACTCCGACCTACCAAAACCGTCTGCCTACCGGTTGGTGCAGGACCTTGTCGGTGTCGGTCTTTTGGAACCTGTAGCCCGTGGGACATTCTCGATTGGCTCGCGCCTGAAGCGGATCACCCAAAGTGACCATTCTGATCGCGCGCTGCTTGAGGTGATTGCGCCCGCGCTTAAACAAGCCGCTACGCAATATGGCACCGCATTTTTCCTGTCTCGATTGCGCGGTAAATCCGTTGAAATTATCCATGTTGAAACACCTGACACAGGGGTCTCCTATCTCCATCCCGGCTTGGGAAAACGCCCCTTGCATGCCTGTTCCTGCTCCAAGGCCGTAGCTGCGTTCTTGCCCAACTTGTTCTTGACCAGCGATATGGAGGGCCGGCTGCGCGCCTACACCGAATTCACGCTGACAAATGTTGATGATTTGGAAGCCGAGTTCGAAACCATTCGCAAGCGTGGCTTTGCAGAATGTGTAGAAGAGATCGAGCGTGGCATGTGTTCGGTGGCAGCGCCTCTTGCGCCAAGCGGGCCAGGTTCCACGATGTCCATCGGTGCAACCGGATCGGTACGGGTCTTTACGCCAGCGTTCCGCGAAAAACTTGGTCCCCAGATATCCCATATTGCGCATGAAATGTCTGCAAATTTGGGTTGGGACGCGGCGCAGGGTGCCAAAATATCAGGTTAATTTTTAGGTGGCCTTCGAATGTGGGCCTCTTCTAAATCTGATCTGAGCTGACCTCCGGTGCACACAAACAAAAGTGCACCGTTGGACGTTCGAACGTCTCGCAGCATTCGGAAGAATGGGCTCACTGCTGACCTCGGATGCGGCGCGCAGCATAAGCATCGCAGCCCGCGCTACACGACACGGTTGTCGGTTATACGTCGAAGCTAGCGATGCACGACCAACCTTTAATATCCCATTTCCATCGCGAGATTGAGTTTCTGTTGTGCTCTCAGTTGCTCCAACGAGACGGTGATCTGAGAAAATTCTAAATGGTACATTGGCATCTGCCAACGGTGATATAGCGTCCCAGCCTGATTGTCTTGGGCATTTTCAGTGATCAAACCCGCAGACTGCGACGCCACCAGCATCTCTTCAACGCAACCTTTCGCGTCATGCCATTTTTCTTGGGCGCAGAAGTCTATTTTGGTCCATGCATCTGACATGACGCCAAGCCCTTTGCAGGTAAAAAGACCAAAGTCCCGCAGAGCCAAACAAATTTTCCAAGGCTATGTCCGGGCATCTTTTCTAGGGTGCTCACTGTAACACCTCAACGTAACACCCATAGAAATTCATCGTTATATTCCAGTAACTTATTGGTTCGATTGTAAGTTCTGGAATTTGGTGGAGCCTAGGGGGAACGCCATTTGAGGCAAGAATGTATTGTAAATCAATATGTTGCGGGTTTGTCTGTAGTGTCAATGATACAGAATTTTGTAACGGAATATTTGAGACACATTGAGGCGCATTTCCAGGATATGTTTAGCTCGTTTCTGAAAGAAAACACTGAGTGCGGCTTGCTGTTCCGCTACGTTTCTCAACGTTCAAGAGCTTTCAGTGGGGCAAGTTATGCTGAACGACGGCCTCCAGCCCAAAGCGAACATGTCCGATCTACACGCCGGGCGAAGAGCGTTCATTCGCCGCACTTGCGGCTAGAAAAGCTGCTTATTGCAAAGCGGACATCTCATAGGCACGTTACGGACTAACACTTAGGAAGAGGCTGCTTTGCCCAGTTGAGCCACGGGTCCACCTATTTGATTTACATGTATAAATCTTAGTTTTTAAGTTTTGCAAAATTGCCGGGGATAGCAATTTCTGCTTTTCGCGCGACAATTTAATATGCCGTTTGTGTCAAAAGGGGGCAGTAAGAATAAACCCATATTGAGGCATGTTTGCTCTATGTTTCTTCGTCCTCGACAAGGTCATCTTCATCGTTTGATGGCTCAGATTCAGCCGGTTCGGCCTTTTCAGCTTCTGGCCGCTTCTTCGACGGGGTGAAATCCTTGGATAAATATTCCTTCATATGGTCGCGTAACATATCCATCTTCAACCGTGTTCTCAGCCCATAAACTTCTTCATCGCTTAGATCGGAAAGATCTTCTTCAGATGCTTTGGACACATCCGCTGCGATGATACTCACTTTCGAAAGGTTTAAGCGTTGCTGGTTGATCCGCATGATTTCGGCGATGAACACCGCCGCAAGTTTATATGCTGCGCCAATGATAGCGGTAGTTATCACGACATAGGGAAGACGAGTAACTAGTATTGAGAAAATTCTGGCATTGTCTGTCTCGTCAACCACAGTCGTGAGGTTGGCCGCATTAAACACCAACAGGCCAGTAACCAAAACAAGCAGCAAAATCGGCACCCATGCCAACCGCCAGTAAGTCTTAGTGTTTTGCGCTGCTTGGGACACAAACCCGCTGATCTCTGTTGGAAACATGTTGATGTCATTTTGCAGCGAGCGGAGTTCTTGTTTTTGCTCAGTAATTTGCCCGGCCAACACCGAACGCTCGGCGTTGCGCTCTGTCAGTCTTTCTTTGATCGAGACTTCTTGCTCATTCAGAGACGAAATCGAATCTTCGCGCTTCTTTATGTCAGCCAGAATTCCATTTCGTTCCTCCGTCAACCGGCCTATTTGGTTATTTAGATCGGTTACGTCGGTTTTTGCTATTGTAACATCGCCGGTTAGTTGGTCTTTCTCTTGGCGTAAAATCTCAAGATCTTCGTTTGCTTTTTCTGCATTCTGGATTGCGCTTTCGCCGGTAGCGACGATATCGTTCTTCAGTCTGTCCAGTCTAGATACAACATGGACAAACTCTTCTAACTCGCCGGGCTTAAACCCTTTGAGGGTTACGGAGTTAATCATGGCAGCTGTCCACCATTTCTTAGGCGGCTTGAATGATACCCCTCGAACAAGCTGATTGATTGATGCCGTGTAAAGGTTGTCGGATTCCCGGTTGACGTCTTGCGTAGCTGTTCCGCCTTGGGCCGTAATCCACTGAAATTCAAAAGTGTCGTACGACCCGTAATTTTCCATGTTGACCGAAATTTCGCAGAGAAACACAGGCTCGGTGAATTCATACTCAAACCAACGATTTGCACCGTTCATTGGTGTGTCATCACCCGAATTCGCCACAAGCTTGGTGGTTTTGTTGGATCGCCGGTTCAACAATTCAAACGGCAAGCCACCCACAGCGGGAAGTGACGTCTCTCTAACCTGCTGAAGCTTTTCGTTCGCTGTTGCTAAATCAACTTTTTCCATATCGCTTAACCTTACAAGAATGGTGAGGCCCTACACAATATTTACTGCGTGAGCCGCAGACCAATACAATATAGGGTGTGCGTTGGTTGTTGTGGAGTCTTTTCTCAACCAAAGCGAGAGCATTTAAGGAATCGTCCACTCACCAAACTGGAAAGCCGGATCAGAAGCTGGGAAGCCGGAACCAACACTTCTGACTCGGCTCAAACCATAGGGCATGGATTCTCGTGATCAAGCAAGCCGGGCATGGAAGGGCATCAAAAGCCTGCAGACTAATGCAGCAAGTTCGATGAATGTCCGTAATGGCGGGCTGCGGTGCAGCATCGAGGTCCCATGTTAAGTGACCGGTTTGGGCCGTTTCTCCAAACTTTGCAAAGTTCACTATCTGCGCTTTTCTGACATTGTCTTACTTGCTTAGAATATTGGGATGTCGCGCATTTCAATTTCGGGAACGTGATGGACATTGTGAAGCTAGATTAGTGCTTGTAATGTCGCTGCACATATTACCTGTCCCAACGGTTCAAGGTTTCCTCACAGGCCACAGGGTCACGTTTGATGCGCAGCACTGTTTGGCGGGTCAAGCCAGATACACGGGCAATCTCAGAGGTGCCGCTGCCTTGCGCCAGCATGTCTTGCACTTGAGAGAATGCCGCTCGGGTGTAGCTGGGTTTACGGCCAAGGTACTTATCACCGCGCTCTTGTGCGTTGGCTATTCCGGCCTTCTGAGCCTCTTTGGTGGCCTCCGCTTGAGCCTGTGCCGTTGCGGCCATAAAGGCAATCAAGGCGTCTCTCACGGCTTCCTGCATAGGGTCCTGAGTAGCCCCATCAAAGGTTAGACCATTGATCACTGTTTTGACCACAATACCCTGACGCATGAATGTACGAATGGTGTCTGTCACGTCCTGATAGTTGCGGCCAAGGCGATCCACCCAACGCACCACAAGAGTATCCCCATGGCGCAGCATATCGAACAATCTCTTGCCCTCTGGGCGTTCCTTTAGGGTGGTGGTGACACCGGAAACACCGTGATCTGCGACGACCTCATCAATGATGAACCCAACGTGTTCCGCTTGGGTCCTCTGGTGGTCTAAGGTCTGGTCTGTGGTGGAAACACGGGCATATAGAATGGTTTTGGTCATGCTTAAACTTTGTCCATTAGGGTGATGTACGTTTATTGGTGTGTCCGAAAGGTAATGTCAACCCTTACGTACATATCTAATGGACAGTTTGAGAGTGTACGTACACCTATACCCTAATGGTCTTTTCTTGATTTAGGACGAGACCCTCACAGCGCCCATCAACATCCCCTGCTTTATATCGTAGCGTTGTGTGATGCGACTTGCACAATGGGAGAGTGCCATTCTAACAAAATGAAAAAGGATGGAGGATGCCTATACATGAATTGTGATGCCTACCCACCTTCAATGATCCGGAAATGCACCCCACCACGGGGGGATAGAGATGGCGGTCGCCCTATATATATAGGTTTAGATTTTTGGTATGTTTTCGAGGCCGATATACCAGTTCTGATTGATAAAGGTAATAATGGGTAATCACCTAACTAGAACAATACTTAGAGTACATCTTATCGTCTAACTCTAAGTATAACTTATAGTATAACTATAGGTATAACTCAGGGCATTCTTTTCTCTAGGGTCAGGGGTAATCCAAAACCAAATAGTATCAGACACTTGAAGTCCGAACAGAAGCCGCACCCAAAATGCTGTACTTCGGCTCAGACAGCTTACGAAATTGTCGACAGTTTGCGGTATATGTTTTCAGTTCACTAAAGTTGGTAACCCCCAATAAAATCCAATTTGAGCCCTGAATATCGGACGCTTTCTATCGCTTCTTTCAGAAGGACAGCATCGAATTTCCCACTTCCATAGATCGCTCGCATACCTAGCTGTTGATGCCCTTGCAAAGCGTTGATTACTGGTTCTTGCACATTACCGTTTCCAAGAGCGTCTTCTAGGTTATGCCTAAAGCTGTGGAATACGTGCTTCGGGGTCTTCACATTACATTCAGTTGCGAACCGTGCGTACCACTTTGAAAAGTTATCTGCCGCCACTTCGGGGGATTTTGCCTCACAGTCATAAAAAAGACTGGAATGGCCCTCGCGTTTCCTCTGTGCGCAGAGATCAAGGAAGCCCAAGGAAATCAATTGTGAGTGAATCGGAATGCGTCGTTCAGAGGATCGAGTTTTTAGTCTTGTTCCGGTCTCGTCGTTCGCGGCAATTTGAAGGAGATAGATTTCGCCTTCGCACACAATATCATTGGGAGACAAGCCAAAGAGTTCAGCCTCACGTGCGCCCGTGAAAAGACCCAATAATGGAAGCCAGAACCGCGAATGGGCGGCGTCCAGCTGTACCCCGTCGGTTTTCCAATTTCTATGTGAATGAAACCCGGTGTAGATGGGGCTGGAAAAGATCGCATTCAGTTGCGACACAGAGTATGGCAGTCGTTTCTGAGACGCGGTTTCCTTAGTTTTGAACTTCATTCCTGTTAATGGCGCTGGGCCGTTGGCGTCAAAATAGTTGGCATCCACCCATTTCCAAAAAGCTGAGACACGACCCATTGCCTTATTGGCATTTTCCGGGGCCATTGGAGGGAGTCCTAACTCGTTGGCCTTTGTCGCCGCTTCCGTAATGGTGAGCAGTTTAATGGTGGGCTTTTTGTTCCAATTCGCAGGCAGGATTGAAAGAAGGGACTTAAAGGCCCTTCCGTCCTTCTTGGAGTAGCTGTCCAGAGGTCTGTCGCCGACAACATCCTGAAAATTCCTGAGCCATGCGGCATAATCACGGCTTGTTTTGTCCGTCCACCCGCTTGTTTTGTGCTCTGCAATGAATTTGGAAACAGCTTCTGAAAAGAGGGGAAATTCAGAGACTGCTGGAGTAATTGGCTTTGCTTCGATTATTGGAGTCGGGACAATCTCACCTTGGTTGCGTTCAAGAATTGCTTGCCTAGCGCGTACGGTAGCTTCTTGCAGACTTCTGCAAAGGAGGGGCCAGCTTGGTGATCGGAGGGACAGGCGTAATTCAACATTATCCCAAGTTAGAACTTCTTCCGCCTCACTTAGGAAAAATTCGTCAATACCTCCACGAGCGTAGAGGTACTTGTTGATCTCGAGGGACGCTGTGGAGTCCTCTGAGTGCTCCTCGAAGGTTTTCCTGTGGGGTGGGCGCAAAATTGCCTCACCCTCCTCTGGGGCCCCTCTTGGAGAGTCTCCGAAGCCTTCCATGCGGATGTCATCGTCTTCGTCCAAGATATGCGCGTAATAGATATCAGAAATCTGCCTAATTTGATCCCGCGTCAGCTCCTCAAGCACTGGGCCTTGCTCAGTTCGAAGCATCCTTCTGTGGGCCTCAAAACGTTGATCGACCTCAACGGCCTTGATCCTGACAAGGCGCAGGGCTTCGCCGTAATCCTTGGTTTTGAGAGAAAAGGTTTCTTCGCGCTTGGGATAGCTGTCCGCAATGTCAGTTGGCACCACTGCGCGGTGATAATACGTGGCATTTCGGCGGTAGAGTCGGGTATGTCCGGGCATCTTTTCTAGGGTGCTCACTGTAACACCTCAACGTAACACCCATAGAAATTCATCGTTATATTCCAGTAACTTATTGGTTTGATTGTAAGTTCTGGAATTTGGTGGAGCCTAGGGGGATCGAACCCCTGACCTCTTGCATGCCATGCAAGCGCTCTCCCAGCTGAGCTAAGGCCCCAAATACATGGCGTTGCCGCCTGTGCGCGCCTAATTAGGCGTTCCTTGGGGGGGGATCAAGTGGAAAATCCACCCCCAAGAAATTAGTTTTGAAATCAGTTGTCGTCGTCTTCAGAGGCGACGTCGGCGATTTCATCCAGAGAGACGTTTTCATCGTCGTCATCATCTTCCAGAACGTCATCACCAAGATCCAGATCAACTGAATCTTCATCGTCCAGAACATCCGCTTCTTTATCCAGCTCGGCTTCTTTTGCTTTTGCCGATGCCGCATCTTCAGAGTCTGCTGCGATCATACGCGTTTTGGAGTTGTCTACTTCAACAACTTCGCCAGTGTATGGGCTGACAATCGGGTTCTTGTTCAGGTCGTAGAAGCGTTTCCCTGTGGTCGGGCAAATGCGCTTGACGCCCCATTCTTCTTTGGGCATGGGAAATTCCCTCTAAATCACGTGAGTCTTGTCGACGGTCCGCGCCAACTGCCATAAGAGTGGCGGCATGTCAAAGGCAAACAGGCCACAAGCGATCAAGGAGCGTGTATGGGGCAACATATTTTGGATGGCAGTCCACCAATTGCCATTGAATTGCGCCAATCTGCGCGTGCACGACGTATCAGCCTGCGAATTTCGGGGTTGGATGGTCGTGTGACGCTGACCGTGCCCAAACGCACCCGAACCGCCGAGGCATTGGATTTCGCGCGGGAAAAAGAATCATGGATTCGCCGTCAACTTTCAACGCGTCCCGATCGTGTTGATGTCGCGCTTGGGGTCAGCGTGCTAATCGAAGGGCAGGACGTCGACATTCTGCAAGGAAATGGTCGCATTGTTCGTCGCACGGATGCGGGACTCTTGGTGCCCGGCGATGCCGCGCGTGTTGGTGCCCGTGTTCAGGCATTTTTGAAAACCACTGCGCGGGAACGCCTGGCAGAGTGCTGCGATTTCTATGCGGCGCGGCTGGGGCGGGATTTCAGCCGTCTGACATTGCGCGATACGCGCTCACGTTGGGGATCATGTACTTCGCAAGGCGCGTTGATGTTTTCATGGCGGCTGATCATGGCACCGCCTCAGGTGCTGGAATATGTTGCTGCCCATGAGGTCGCGCATCTTGCTGAGATGAATCACTCAACGGCGTTTTGGGATGTGGTGAGGCGCATCCACGGCCCCTATGAAACGCCCCGCCAGTGGCTGCGGCAAAATGGTGAGCAGCTGCATCGTTTTCGATTTGGCGATTGACCTCTGGGGCGGGTGTGATCACAAATAGGGCATGTTGATCCAACCAAAACCGCAAGACCATGTCAGTTCCGCCCATGAACGGGTCTATAGATCCCTGCGTTCGCGCATTATGTATGGCAATCTGGAACCCGGGCAGGCCCTGACCTTGCGTGGCATTGGCAAAGAATTTGGCGTGTCCATCACGCCAGCCCGTGAAGCGGTGCGCCGTCTGGTAGCCGAGGGAGCGTTGACCCTGTCATCCTCGGGACGTGTGGCCACCCCGGAACTCAGTAATGAACGTATCGAAGAATTGGCGGTTCTACGCTCTTTGATCGAGGTAGAGTTGGCAAGCCGGGCTTTGCCGCGTGCCCATATTGCACTGATTGATCGGCTGCAGGTCATCAACAACACCATCTCTGATGCCGTTGCCGCACGCGACGCCGTGAAATACATTCGCTCTAATTTGGAATTCCATCGTACGCTTTATTTGCGCGCACAGGCGCCGGCGATGTTGGCTATGGCGGAAACTGTGTGGTTGCAGCTTGGCCCGACAATGCGGGCGCTGTACGGGCGGCTACGTAAAACCGAGCCGCCGCATTATCATCGCTTGATCTTGGCTGCGCTCAAGGCGGGGGACGAGCCGGGATTGCGGCTGGCCCTGCGCTCTGATGTGACCCAAGGTCTGCGCCTCTTGGCCGAACACTGACGCCTGATCAGGCAGCAAGCCCTTTGTTGCCCATATCAAGGAATTTCTGACGGCGTTCCTGGATCAGCTCTTTGCCGCTTTTGCCGCTCATGTCTTCAAGCATTTCTGCAATGGCTTTGCCCACGGCTTCGATTGCGGCGGGGGCATTGCGGTGCGCGCCGCCCATGGGTTCCTCGATGGCGCGATCAGCAACACCCAGCTTGGTCAAATCCTGCGCGGTCAGACGCAAGGCTTCGGCGGCTTCACGCATTTTCTCAGAATCTTTCCACAGAATGGATGCACAGCCTTCGGGTGAAATCACGGAATACACCGAATGTTCCAGCATCGCGACCTTGTTGGCGGTGGCAAATGCCACGGCCCCACCTGATCCGCCTTCGCCAATGATGACAGACACCATCGGCACGCCGATTTGCAGGCATTTCTCGGTGGAACGGGCAATCGCCTCTGACTGGCCGCGTTCCTCGGCGCCTTTGCCGGGGTATGCACCGGGGGTATCCACCAATGTGATCATCGGCAGGCCGAATTTGTCGGCCATTTCCATCAGGCGAATGGCCTTGCGATACCCTTCGGGACGGGCCATGCCGAAATTGCGTTCAATACGTGATTTGGTGTCGTTGCCCTTTTCATGGCCGATCACCATGACGGGTTGACCGTTAAACCGTGCAAGACCGCCCATAACGGCGTGATCATCGGCAAAGTTCCGATCGCCCGCCAGCGGGGTGTAATCGGTGAACAAAGCCTTGATGTAATCTTTGCAATGCGGACGTTCCGGGTGGCGCGCCACCTGACATTTGCGCCATGGCGTCAGATCTTTGTACAATTCCTTCAGAAGATCCGCCGCCTTTTTGTCCAACGCAGCAGCCTCATCCGCGATGTCCATTTCCTCGTTTTGCCGTGCCAAGGCGCGCAATTCTTCTGCTTTGCCTTCAATTTCGGCCAATGGTTTTTCAAAATCGAGGTAGTTGGTCATGTCTTACTCCGGCTTATCTGCGATTGGCTATATGACGTTGAGAGACCTCAATTGCAACCGATCGCTTTATGAGACTGTGACGCAGGGCGGCAAATTGCGCAAGATTTGTGGGCCCTGACGTTGTGCTTGTTTGAAAACAAGTGACCAAGATATGTTCACCACTGGCGCAATCAGGGAACCAAAACCGGATACAGAGAGGCCACCAGCATCGCCGCCATGCTCCAGTTAAAGACACTCAGACGCAAAGGGGTCGACAGAATGCGCTGCATCTGTTGACCCAAGATTGTCCAAACGCTGACGCTGGGCAGGTTGATAATGCCAAATATGGCCGCCACAAGGATGACGGCGGCCAGACTGCGATCAGGCGCATAAAGCGTGATCGCAGTCAGTGCCATCGTCCACGCCTTGGGATTGACCCATTGAAACAATGCGGCCTGAATGAACGTGATGGGCCGCGCACCTTCTCGCGCATCTTTGGGCGCGCTGGCATGGGCGATTTTCCACGCCAGCCACAGCAAATAGGCGACGCTGACCGCTTTGAGAATTGTGTAACTCAGCGGCACCGCATCAAAGACCTGCATCAGCCCAAGGCCGACCAATGCCACCATCACTGTAAACCCAATTCCGATGCCCAGCATATGCGGAACCGTGCGCATAAATCCAAAGTTCGCACCCGAGGCCAGCAACATCATATTGTTTGGCCCCGGTGTGATCGAGGATACAAAAGCAAACGCGACCAACGCAGAAAGAAGATCGGAGCTCACTGTGCCGCGTCTTGTGCAATTGCAGCAAAGGTTGCGTCCAGCTCTGCTGCAATCCGTGCCAAGTCTTCGCCGCCGTCTTGCGCATAGGGGGCAAACACGTGACTGGGTGTTTTATAGGACAGGGTGGCGGTGCCGTCGGCTTCTTCCGTCACATAGATGCGAATGGGGGCTTCGATCATGGCGACGACGGACAGGTTTAGAACGCGCACCGCATAGTCATTGTTAAACAGCCCAATGACTCGATTTCCCGGAATGATTATGCCGCGTTGCTTGGCAGCCCCGGTTGGTCCGGCTTGAGTTACAACCACCAACCCATGCGATTTCGCCGCCTTTTTCACATCTGCTATAAGCTGGGTATAAGTTTTACTACTGGCAAAAATCGCCCATCCATCCCGCGGAGCGATGGATTGCGCCATGGCTGATGTGGCCAGAAACAGGCTGGTGATGACTAAGGCAATGATGCGCATGGGGCCTCCCGCGGGGCTGGAGTATTCGTTAAGCGACCATTGTTCCGTTAAACCTGTGTCAATGCAAACTCTAAGGCCGCAGCAGGCGAGGTCAGAATTGGCACGCCAATATCTGCAAGCATTGGCCCAGCAGGCGCCATGCTGGCCTGCGCCAGAACCACACAGCCCAAATCGGTTTGGGTCGCTGCATGCCGCACCGCCCCGGCGACACAGGCCACAAACGCCTCATGCTCACCAGCCTCAAACAGAGGCCAGAATTCGGTGATCGACAAGGGGTGAACTGTTGCTTTGGTGCCTCGCACCGCCAATGCGCGCTCCAACAAATCAAGCGATGGCTGTGCTGTGCTTTCCAGCGCATAGGCCAACAAAATAGGCCCACCAACCTCGGCTGCCTTGGCCATCATCGGCGCATCAACGCGGATCGCGCCAAGCGCCTCTGCGGCCTCACCCAAGGTGGTACAGGTGCACACAACGGGGCCGGGTGCGGCATGAATTAGGGCGGACAGATCGTCAATCATGCCCTGCCGTACGCCATGTTTGCGCGCGACCTTCAACCAATCTTCATGGACGTGATGCACCAAAGCATTACCCACTGACATCTGTGTCGCAAGTCTGTCAAAGGTCGCCTTATGTAACGGGGATGTGTGCAGAAACGTGATTGGGGTCATTGAGGCCTCGGTCGTTTTCATGGTCATAGAATAAGCTATGCACAAATTGCAATGCGGATATGCAAGACACCATTTTTGACCTGTGTCAAAGCCGGATGCCCACCTCTAAGCCATTGAGACCACGAGTTTCAATTCAAAGGGGACATTTATGAAACATTCTGTTCTGGCCGCGTCATTTTCTGCCTTGGCTTTGATGGCAGGCACCACTGCATATGCGCAGTCCGCTGGCGATTGGTCGGTTGGTGTCGGTTTGGGCTATGTACAGCCTGCGGATGACAACGGATCTTTGGCGGGGGGGACGCTGGACGCCGATATCGGGGATGACGTGCAACTTACGTTGACTGCCGAATATTTCATCTGGGACAACATCGGTCTGGAATTGCTGGCAGCAACGCCGTTTGAGCATGATATCAAACTGAACGGCGTTGATGCCGGAAGCGTGCGCCATCTGCCACCTACACTGTCTTTGCAATATCACTTTGATATGGGTGGCAACGTCAAACCATTCATCGGGGCTGGTATCAATTTTACTGGTTTCTGGGATGAGGAAACCAAAGGTCCATTGGCAGGCACGAGCCTAAGCATCAAAAACTCGTTTGGATTGGCTCTGCACGCAGGTGTGGATTTCAAAGTGTCTGACCACGGCGCGTTGCGGACCGATGTGCGTTGGATCGACATTGACGCAGACGTAAAGGTCAACGGAACCAAGGTAGGCACCGTTAATATTGACCCAGTCGTGTTTGGCGTTTCCTACGTCCACACGTTCTGATTGCTGTTGAGAAACAGAAAATGGCCCGGAGTGTTCTGGGCCATTTTGATTTGATAGGGCTGATTTGAAGCAGACCCTTAGCTGGCTGCGATCATTTCAGACTGGCGCACGATAACTTCGGCCTGTTTGATTGACGCAATATCGACCAAGCGACCTTTGTAAACCGTGGCACCTTCGCCGTTGGCCTTGGCCTGTTCCATCGCTGCCAGAATTTCGCGGGCTTCTGTGACTTGCGCTTCTGATGGGGTGAACACATCGTTGGCCAGTGCGATTTGCTTGGGGTGGATCGCCCATTTGCCTACCATGCCAAGCGTTGCCGACCGGCGTGCCTGTGCCACAAATCCCGCATCATCCGAGAAATCGCCAAACGGTCCATCTACCGGCAGAACGCCGTGTGTGCGACAGGCCGCAACGATCTTGGCTTGCGCCCAGTGCCACGGGTCGGACCAAAACTGATCTTCGCCGCGTTGCATATAGTAATTTTCCTGCGTGCCACCGATGCCAGTTGTCTGCATCCCCATAGAGGCCGCGAAATCCGCAGCCCCCAGGCTCATTGCCTGAAGACGTGGAGAGGAGGCCGCGATTTCTTCGGCGTGGGCGATACCTGCCGCAGATTCGATGATCACCTCAAATGAAATTGGTTTGCTGCGGCCTTTGGCGGTCTCAATTGCGGTGACCAGCGCATCCACGGCATAAACGTCTGCCGCACAGCCGACTTTTGGGATCATAATCTGATCAAGACGATCGCCAGCCTGTTCCAGCAGGTCCACGACGTCGCGATACCAATAAGGCGTGTCCAGACCATTGATGCGCACGGACATGTATTTATTGCCCCAATCCACATCACTCAGGGCTTTGATGATATTTGCGCGCGCTTCGTCCTTGTCCGAAGGGGCCACTGAATCTTCGAGATCAAGGTTGATCACATCTGCCGCAGAGGCCGCCATTTTCTCAAAAATCGCTGGGCGAGAACCGGGGCCAAACAATTGGCAACGATTCGGGCGGGCGGGGGCTGGAGGTTGAATTCGAAAGCTCATGTCGTGACCTTTCACGTAAGGAAATTTCGTATGTGTTGTTGTTGGGGTTATTAAATTGCGTGGTGGCGCGCAAGGGTTTTTTGCAGATGCGGCAAAATCTGCCGCGCTGCGGCATTTGTTGTTCGCGACCTGTATGTCGGAAACGGCAGCGCAGTTCCCGTAAATGTTGCGTAATGCAGGCTGGAACAGGTATTTTGGACGGCACTACTGTGAGCGACGCGTTTTTCACACCTCTTAAGGTTGGAACCTTGACGTTGGCCCATCGCATCGTGATGGCGCCCATGACTCGGATCAGGGCAGACGAGGCGACTTTCGCCCCTGATGATCTGACCGCGCTTTATTATGAGCAGCGGGCAAGCGAGGGCGGGCTGCTGATCACCGAAGCCGTGCATATTTCACCTGAAGCCACACCGATCTGGACGATTTACCAGCGTGTCACCGAAAAAGGCGGACAGGTGCCGGGCTTGTGGACCACACAACAGATGTTGGCGTGGCGAAAGGTCGTGCAACGTGTGCATGCCAAAGGTGGGCGAATTTTCTGTCAGCTATTACATACGGGACGTGTGGCACAGCCAGACATCGCATTGCATCCCTTTGTCAAAGATACGGATGCACCGCTGCCGCCAGTTTCGTCGTCAAATCGGGGGATAGATGCCTCTGACGAACAGGGGAATCAATATAACTGGGACAAACCATCCAGCCCGCCACGCGCTCTGGCAACACATGAAGTTGCGCGGGTCATTGGCGACTATGTCCATGCAGCACGTCTGGCGCATCAGGCAGGATTTGATGGGGTTGAGCTGCACGCAGCGCATGGATACCTGATTGAACAGTTCTTGAATGATGGGGTGAATGACCGGACCGATGCCTATGGCGGGACCGTCGCCAACCGATGTCGACTGCTTAAGGAGATTGTGGCGGCTTTGGTGGCCGAACTTGGCGATGGACGGGTATCTGTGCGCCTGTCGCCCACACATATTGATCCTGAGACAGGTCAATCGCGTCAGACATATTTTGGGGTAGGGGACAGTGCCCCTGAGGTGCTTTATGCCCATGCAGTTGAGGCGATGAACGCCTATCCGCTTGCCTATCTCATGTTGACAGAACCACGTGTCGGCGGTTTGTCTGACGCCCCGGAACAAGAGCGCGCGTATGCGTATCCGGTGGCCAATGCGGACTATCGCGAAATGTATGATGGGGTGTTGATTGGCGCAGGTGGGTTTACCCCGGCCACGGCACGGGCTGCAATTTCAATGGGTATTTATGACGCCATTGCCTTTGGCCGCTGGTTCATTTCAAACCCGGATTTACCAGCCCGTTTGAAAGCAGGCATTGATCTAACGGTATATGAGCGGGCCACGTTTTATGGGGCGGGGTCCGAAGGGTACACCGATTACCCCACATTGAATGCACCGTTAGGGCGCTATCGTCAGGTGGCGCAACACGACATTGGCGTCCGCTTGCCGGGCACACAGAAGGACAACATATGAAGCGCGCACTTTTAGACAATTGGGCCCTTTTTCTGGGCATGATGATGTTGATGGTGGCCAACGGTCTGTTGGCAACCTTGTTGACCATTCGCGGCAGTGGTCTTGGGTTCAGTGATTTCACGATTTCGATGATGCAGGCGTGTTATCCTCTGGGTGCACTGATGGGCACAATCTTGGCCCCGCGACTGGTCGAAAAGGTTGGACATATTCGGGTGTTTTCGGCGCTGGTGTCCTTGGTGTCGATTTCCGCGATCATCCACTTGCTGAGCAACGATCCCTATAGTTGGAGCGCCATGCGGTTTCTGGCTGGGGTGTGTTATCCGGGCCTTTATGTGATCACTGAAAGTTGGCTGAATGCCAAAACAGAAAACCGAATTCGTGCGCAGGTTTTGTCGGTGTATTTCATCATTCAACTTGCTGGGCCAGCGATTGGGACTGGGATGGTTGGCTTTCCTGATCCGTCGGGGAATCTGTTGTTCGGGCTGGTGTCGATCCTGATTTCCTTGTCCATTGTGCCGCTGTTGCTGTCTGGCAATCGCGCGCCGGATTATGTCGCCCCGGAACGTATGCCAATTGGACGATTGTACAAAGTGTCCCCGATGGCTGTGCTGGGCGTTGTAATCATGAGCGTTGCGGTCTCTGCCGCCTATATCTCGTTGCCCTTGTACGCTTTGCAGCAGGGGTTCACGGCGGCGCAAGCCTCGGGTGCATTGGTGGTGGCGCTGATTGCTGGGGCAGTGGTACAATTCCCGGTGGGGTGGATTTCCGACCAGATGGACCGCCGATATGTGGTGATTGGGTTGGGAGGGTTGACAGCTGCCGCGGGTCTTTGGTTGGCGCTTGATACGTCGCCCTCGCGGATTGTGATCGGGTTTGCTGTGATCGCAATGGGAACCTTTCCAGCGTATTCTATCCTGACAGCCCACGCCAACGATCAATTGCGTCCGTCGCAGATTGTACCTGCCAGCGGAGCCATGGTATTTTTGCTGAACATTGGGTTGTTGATCGGCACTATTCTGGGACCAAACGCGATTTCCTTTGTGGATGGACGAGGCTTGCAAATCTTGTTCATCATCATTGGTGTAATGGTTGCCGCCGTGGCCCTGTTGCGCCGGGTGCAAGAGGCCCCTCCGGAAGAGACGGGCGAGGCGCAGGTCGTTGGTATTATCGGCATGGCGCAGCCGGGTGTATTGCAGGCCGAATCTTGGACTGAAGAGATGGAATCATCCTCAGGTGAAGGAATGGAGAAATAATCTTCGACATATTATGAATTGAGTCGAAGAAAATTCTGACATTTACCCGAAATTAGGTGAATTCGGTAAAAACTTCGCAATGTTTCGGGGAAAGCTAAGCAAAATCGATTTTGCTTAGGGAAATGCACGATGATCGAGACTCCATATCTGCTGTTTCTGGGCGATGCGCCCGACATGTTGGCGGCCAAGGTGGCCATTGGTATTCGCGACTGGCGTCCGGAGAATGCGGTTGGGCAAATTCGCCTGCCCGGATGTGGTGCCGATCTTGGTCTGACAGAAATGACCCTGGAAGAGGCGAAAGCCGCTGGCGCAAAGACGTTGGTGATTGGTGTGGCCAACCGCGGTGGCGTGATTTCCGCAAGCTGGAAAGAAGTATTGGTGAAGGCTCTGGAAATGGGCTTTGATCTGGCCTCTGGCTTGCACAACTTGTTGCGCGATGAAGGGGATCTTGTGGCAGCGGCACAAACCCATGGCGGCACCCTGCATGACGTGCGCGTGCCGACGGTTGGCTATCCAATTGCAAACGGCAAACCCCGCAGCGGCAAACGCTGTTTGGCGGTTGGCACCGATTGTTCGGTTGGCAAAATGTACACGGCACTGGCGATGGATGCAGAGATGCAGAAACGCGGTATGAAATCGACTTTCCGTGCCACGGGTCAAACGGGTATTCTGATCACCGGTCACGGCGTGCCTTTGGACGCGGTTATCGCGGACTTTATGGCGGGATCGGTCGAGTATTTGACACCTGACAATGATGATGATCACTGGGACATGATCGAAGGCCAAGGGTCGCTGTTCCACGTGTCCTATTCCGGTGTGACGATGGCGTTGGTGCATGGTGGACAGCCAGATGCGTTGATCCTGTGCCACGAGCCAACCCGCGCGCATATGCGTGGTTTGCCTGACTACAACGTCCCAACACTGGAAGAGCTGCGTGATGTGGCGCTTCCTTTGGCGCAGCGATCCAATCCAGCCTGCCAGATTGTTGGTATCTCCGTGAATACACAACATTTGAGCGAAGACGAAGCTGTGGCATATCTGGCTGAAGTTGAGGCGCGCATGGGCTTGCCTGCGGTTGATCCATATCGTCATAGCGCAGATCGTCTGGTGGATGCGCTGGCCACAGTGTAAGCACTGTGTGATATAGGGCGGACCGGGGGCCAGCCCCCGGACCCCCGGGATATTTTTACCAAGAAGAAGGGGGCGGGTCCGTGCAGATTTCCGTTTCGCGTGATGTGTTCAAGTTGGCACAAGTGTTTACCATTTCACGAGGGTCGCGGACCGAAGCCAAGGTTCTGACCGTTAAGGTGGAGAAGGACGGTGTGACGGGGTGGGGCGAATGCGTGCCCTATGCGCGTTACAATGAAACATTGGAAAGCGTGACTGCCGAGATCGAGAGCTTACCCGTGGATTTCACGCGTGATGAGTTGCAAGGATTGTTGCCTGCAGGTGCCGCGCGCAACGCAGTGGATTGCGCGTTGTGGGATCTGGAGGCCAAGCAGGTCGGAAAGCGTGTGTGGGAGTTGGCTGGGTTGCCTACGCCACAGCCTGAGATCACAGCCTATACATTGTCGCTTGATACGCCTGAAAAGATGCAGGCGCAGGCGGCGGAAAACGCCCATCGCCCCCTGTTGAAGATTAAGTTGGGCACAGCGGATGACATGCCACGCCTAGAGGCCGTGCGTGCAGGTGCGCCGGACGCTCAGATTATCGTGGATGCGAATGAAGGCTGGTCTGCCGAGGTTTATGCTGATTTGGCGCCGCATTTGGTGCGGTTGGGTGTGCAACTGGTGGAGCAGCCTTTGCCTGCAGGTGAGGACGCGGCCCTGATCGGAATGGAGCGCCCGGTGCCCGTCTGTGCCGATGAGAGCTGTCATGACCGCGCATCTTTGCCGGGTTTGAACGGCAAATATGATGTGGTGAACATCAAACTCGACAAAACTGGTGGTCTGACAGAGGCACTTAAGCTGCGTGAAGAGGCGCTGGCGCTGGGTTATGACGTGATGGTGGGGTGCATGGTGGGATCGTCACTTGCGATGGCCCCTGCGACGATTGTGGCGCAAGGCGTGTCGGTTACGGACCTTGACGGGCCGCTGTTGTTGGCCGAAGACCGGAACCAACCGTTGGTTTTTGATGACGCCGGAGTGCATCCGCCTGTTGCGGCGCTTTGGGGTTAAGGAGGAAATATCATGACCCGTACCGTTTATGTGAATGGCGAATACCTGCCAGAAACCGAAGCTAAGGTCTCGATTTTTGATCGTGGGTTTCTGATGGCGGATGCCGTGTATGAGGTGACATCTGTTCTGGATGGTAAGCTGATTGATTTCGAAGGTCATGCTGTGCGTCTGAAGCGGTCTCTGGATGAGCTGGGCATGCAAGAGGCCTGTTCCAAAGAGGAACTGCTGGATATCCACCGCAAGCTGGTTGAAGTGAACGGCATCGTTGAAGGTCTTGTGTATCTTCAGGTGACACGCGGATCAGACGGGGACCGGGATTTTGTGTTCCCTGATCCAGAGATAACCAAGCCAACGATTGTTCTGTTCACTCAGAACAAGCCGGGGCTGGCCGACAGCCCTGCCGCCAAGAAGGGCAATAAGATCATTTCGATCGATGACATCCGTTGGGGCCGCCGCGATATCAAAACGGTGCAGCTGTTGTATCCCTCTATGGGCAAAATGATGGCCAAGGCAGCAGGCGCGGATGATGCGTGGTTGATCGAGGATGGATATGTCACTGAAGGCACCAGCAACAATGCCTATTTGGTGAAAGGTGGCAAGATTGTCACCCGCCCACTGAGCACGGATATTCTGCACGGAATCACCCGCAAGGCGGTTCTGCGTATGGCAGAAGAGGCGCAGATGGAAATCGAAGAGCGTCTGTTCACCATTGATGAGGCCAAAGAGGCCGATGAGGCGTTTACAACATCGGCATCGGCCTTTGTGATGCCGGTTGTGGAAATTGACGGCGTTGCGCTGGGTGATGGCACCCCCGGGCCAATCGCCAAGCGCTTGCGCGAGATTTATCTGGATGAGAGCCGTAAGGCTGCAATCTGATTATAATGTTGATCAAGCATGGTAATGGCGGGGATATCCCCGCCATTTGTGTGTGTGACTCAGGATTTGTCGCCAACGTTTTCCTCGAACGCAATTTCAAATGCAGCCTGTTTTTCCGGGCTGGCGTCGGTTTGGTAGTTGGCCTTCCAGTCAGCCATAGTCATGCCATAGAAAACCTCGCGTGCTGCGTCCTTGGACATATCAATACCGCGTTCGTTTGCGGCCTCTTGATACCAGCGAGACAGGCAATTGCGACAAAATCCGGCAAGGTTCATCATGTCGATGTTTTGCACGTCGGTGCGTTTTTCCATCAGATGTTCGCGCAGGGTGCGAAAGGCTGCGGCTTCAAGTTCGATACGGGTTTGGTCGTCCATGGGGGCCTCTTATAATACGCGTTTGAGATAAGTTTCGGTCGTCATGTCGCGCGGGTCTACGGACAGCGAGCCAACGTCCGGCAGATGTTTGTCCAGCACGAACATCAGTTCTTCGGCCAGTTGGGCCTTGGCGGTGGTGCTGCGCCCGGACAACAACCACACGGTCAGATGCGCAAAGGTTTGTGGACTGCTGCCCATGCGCACGTTTTGGCAGGGCATTGTGCGGGTTTTGACTGCCGCAGGGTTGGCAAACAGATCACTCTCGCAGGCGGCATTAAAGAGTGCGCGCGACAGGGCAGGCAGGTCGTGAGTGTCGGCGATTTCGGCGGAGTGCTCCAAGACAAGATGCGGCATTTCAATATCCTGTTTTCTGCAAAGTGGTTTCAAGAACTGATGCCAAACGATGCGCCCAATGATCCTGTCCCGCGTCATCCGCAATCAGGTCTTGGCGTAATTCGATCAAGGTGTTCAATCGCCCTTGTTGCAAAGCGTGGCAATCAACGGAATCGCCGGGCAAATGGCCCGCGTATGGCTCATTGTCACCCACTGTCAGATCACCCGATGCCTTTAGTGTTTCAATGAGTGGCACGCCAAAGGAGTGTGGATCATGCTCGGCATGCAACACACCAATTTCCCAAGGGCACGGTGCACGACCGTTCAGTTTTGGCGAAAAGCTGTGCATAGCAATGATCACCACATCTTCGTGCCGCGCCGCCAGCCGTTCCAATGCTTTGTGATAGGGGCGGTAATAGGCGTCTTTACGGCGCTCTTCTTCGGCCTCATCAATGTGGCGATTGGCGGGAATCAACGTGCCATCGTACAAGCGCATGATCAGGGTCGGATCGATTTCGCCGCGATTTGGATCAATCACAAGGCGCGAGAAATTTGAACAAATGACCGGGGCATCCAGTAATTCGCCTAATTTCAGCGAAACTCCCTTGGCGCCAATATCATAGGCGATATGGCGCTGCATGTCGGCTGAGGTTAATCCAAGGTCGCCTTCGTTGATTTCTGTGGGCACGTGGTTGGTGGCATGATCGCAGGTGATCAACCACCGGGACGGTCGGTCTTCGCCGAAGATGTGAAAAGGCTGATATGTCATGAGTCTGTAATTTCCTTCGCGAAAGACTTAATGCCGGAAATGCAATTGCGCAATCGCAGTGAACGCCGTAGTTAGCGATAACAGTGCGCGGCAAAATTAGAAGGACGAAAGATGAGACGTCTGAGAAATGTAAAAATCGTGGCCACCTTGGGCCCGGCATCCGATGATTACGAAATGATTCGCGCATTGCACGAGGCAGGCGCAGATGTATTTCGCCTGAATATGAGCCACGGCAGCCACGATGAAATTCGCGAAAAACATCGCATTATTCGCCGGGTGGAAAAGGATTTGGACAGCCCGATTGCCATCCTTGCGGATTTGCAGGGGCCCAAGCTGCGGGTAGGTGTGTTTACCAACGAAGCCGAGGAATTGGTAGAAGGCGCGTCTTTCCGTATGGATCTGGACGAGGCCGCTGGGGATGTATCACGTGTGTGTTTGCCCCACCCAGAGATTTTCCAAGCGTTGGAGCCAGGGGCAAAGCTGTTGGTAAATGATGGCAAAATCCAACTACGCGTCAAAGAATGTGGCGCGGACTTTGCCGATTGTATTGTGGAAACGCCCGGCACTATTTCCAACCGTAAGGGTGTGAACGTGCCCGACGTTGTTCTCCCGCTTGCTGCCTTGTCAGAAAAGGACAGGGATGATCTGGAATTTGTCTGTGGATTGGGCGTTGATTGGCTTGCCCTCAGTTTTGTTCAACGTGCCGAAGACGTGCAGGAAGCGCGTGCTTTGGTGCAAGGTCGGGCCGCGGTATTGTCTAAGATCGAAAAACCTTCGGCTGTGACCGGGTTTGATGCTATTTTGGCCGAAAGCGATGGCATCATGGTGGCGCGTGGTGATTTGGGTGTGGAGTTGCCGGTTCAAAACGTCCCGCCCATTCAGAAACGTATGGTGCGGCGCTGTCGTCGTGCCGGCAAACCTGTGATTGTTGCAACCCAGATGCTGGAAAGCATGATCGAAAGTCCAATGCCAACCCGTGCTGAGGTCAGCGATGTGGCCACAGCAATCTATGAGGGTGCGGATGCTGTGATGCTAAGTGCTGAAAGCGCGGCGGGCAGCTATCCGATCGAGGCCGTGACCACGATGAACAATGTCGCGATTGAGGTCGAGATGGACCCGACCTATACGCAAATTATCGAAAGCTCGCGTACGGCAGAGCGGGCAAGTGTTGCGGATGCGATCGTGTCGGCCGCCCGCGAAATTGCGGAAACCACCGAAGTAAAGGCGATCTGCTGTTTCACGGAGAGCGGCACCACGGCCCTGTTGGTGGCTCGCGAAAAGCCGCGTGTGCCAATCATCGCGATGACCAGCCTTCGGGGCACGGCCCGCAGGCTTGCGCTGACTTGGGGCACAAATTGCGTGGTCATTGGTGAAGTGAACCAGTTCAAGATGGCTGTGGTTAGTGCTGCGCGTGCTGCGCGTTCGTTGGGATACGCCGGACCAGAGGATCAGATCGTGGTCACGGCAGGCTTGCCATTCAACGTTCCGGGCAGCACCAATATCCTCAGGGTCGCACCTTGTGATGAGCGTTTGATTTTTACTGCTGATCCAGAGTAACTTCTGCACGGGTGCATAAGGAACGTTTGGGAATGAATACTGATATCGCGTTGACCATTGGCTTGGTCATTGGTGTGTTTTCTGTACCTGCGATGTTATCTGCATATTCTGAAAATCGTATGCCACGCGTGTCGATGCTGGCCTTTTTGGCAGCGGCTGCGACCATTGCTTGGGCGTGGGCTGCCCACCCCGAAGGATATGCGCTTGCCGACATCCCGAATGTTGTTGTTTCTGTCATTGCGAAAATGATCAGATAGCCCTTGCTCTATTGAAAATTGCGACGTATATGGCGCTTCTGTTCGTGTGACCGGCTGAGTGGCATGCCGAGTCGTACGTAAAACCGACTTTGAAGAGGAGACGGAAATGCCCAAAATGAAGACTAAGTCGAGCGCCAAAAAGCGCTTTAAGATGACGGCGAGCGGCAAGGTGAAAGCCGGCCAAGCTGGCAAGCGTCATGGGATGATCAAGCGGACGACCAAGTTCATCCGCGATGCACGTGGTCTGGTTACATTGTCAGCCCCCGATGCAAAGATTATCAAAAAATACATGCCGTACGATCGCTAAGGAGTCTGAAATATGTCCCGCGTTAAAGGTGGTACCGTAACCCACGCCCGTCACAAGAAAATCGTCAAAGCCGCAAAAGGCTATTATGGCCGTCGCAAAAATACCTTCAAGGTAGCGTCACAAGCCGTAGACAAGGCGAATCAATATGCAACCCGCGACCGTAAGAACCGCAAGCGCAATTTCCGCGCGCTGTGGATCCAGCGTATCAACGCTGCTGTGCGCGCACATGATGAAACGCTGACATACAGCCGCTTCATCAATGGCCTGACATTGGCTGGCATCGAAGTAGACCGTAAGGTTCTTGCCGATCTCGCCATCCATGAGCCCGCCGCATTCACTGCGATCGTGGAACAAGCCCAAGGCGCTTTGGCTGCTTAAGCCCACGCCCTTGCAAGAATGATAGACGCCCGTTGATCGAAGGATCAGCGGGCGTTTTCTTTTAGTAACAGCAATTTTGGGAGTTCAAAAGGTGGCAGCTAAGCCTAGATGGCAAGTTGATTGGGTGTCTGACCATAGGTCAATGCAGTAAATTGCGGCTTCGAGTCCAAAGCGATTGCCGTAGCTCGAACGCCGTTCTTCCTGTCCAGTTTCAAAATCAGGTCAGTGGCACATGCTCGGTCGTGATATAGTTCTCGTCTGAGTACTGGATGCCCAACGACAAAAAACATCTTTGATGCAGATGTTGGCCCATTTTGGCTTCCAGATCGCGCAACAATGCCTTGGTAAAGGCAGAATTCCGGTGAGTCTTGGAAAGCATCGAGACGTTCAATAGGCAATGGCTATGGTGGAAGTTGTCCGTAGGATAGGCGCGGCCTTTGCATTCACCCGAACCTGCATCGTGAGAGAGAATGACTCGTTCCACGTCGCGCAACAACGCTTCGGTATCCAGGTTCAGATCGCTTGAAAACTTCAATTCTGCATGCGGCATGTCACTTGCCCTCCTATATCGGGGATTGATCCGGTCTCTGAGCGGTCGTTTAACGAAACAAGAGCTGCTCTTTGCCATGCGGTTGATGGATTTCAAAGTGAGTTTTACGATCGGGTGGACAAAACCGAGGTTGACGGGTTTTCCTGAAGGGTCATCATTCAGAAAATAGGTCTATTCATGAGACGCTAGCTGCGTGACATGTATGGGTCGTTTCCAATATTTCTGATCAGGCCTATATCAAACGAGTAGAGCGCGCCGCTCTCACGTGTTTGCCTGCAAAGCATCAATCAACCCCTGCATGTCTTCGGGTAAATCTGCCGAAAAGCGCATATTTTCTTTGGTTACAGGATGCTCAAACCCCAAGATCGCGGCATGAAGCGCCTGACGGCCAAAACCTTTGACTGCAGCTTGTGCCACTGGGCCAACCGCCTTTTCCGCCAATTTGCGGCGACCACCATAAACCGGATCACCAATCAAGCCATGCCCGGCATGGGTCATGTGCACACGAATTTGATGGGTGCGCCCAGTTTCAAGCCAGCACTCCATGAGGGCAACTACAGGCGTTTTACCAAAGGATTGCACGATGCGCGCGCGGGTGACGGCGTGACGGCCCTGATCAAAGAACACTGCCTGACGTTGGCGGTCGGTCCTATGACGTGCCAAATTGGTCTGCACACGCATAATGTTTCCCGGCTCAAAGCTGACACCACGCACGCCTCGCAGACGCGGATCATTGCCATCAGGCACCCCGTAAACCACCGCGCGGTAATATCGCTCTACTGTGTGTTTTTCAAACTGCGCCGCCAGCCCATGATGCGCGCGATCCGTTTTGGCGATGACAAGCAAACCCGAGGTTTCCTTATCAATGCGATGCACGATACCGGGGCGTTTTGATCCCCCCACACCAGACAAGGCATCGCCACAGTGATGCAGCAACGCATTCACCACAGTCCCCGACGGCGTTCCTGGGGCTGGATGCACCACCATTCCGGCGGGCTTGTTGATGACAATCAAATCGTCATCTTCAAAGATCACGTCCAGCGGAATATCTTCGGGCGCGATATGGCTTTCATCTGCCACGGGCACCTCGACGATCACCTCGGCGCCCTCCGCGACCTTGGCTTTAGGATCGCGGGCAATCACGCCATTGACCTGAATACAACCCTGCTCCATCAGTTTTGCCAAACGAGAGCGTGACAGCGACGCTTCTGCTGGCACATCGCGCGCCAAAGCCTTATCAAGGCGGGATGGCGGATTATCCGCGATTTGAAACATAACAGTGGTCGTAGCCATGGATGACACTCCGCAGCCGGAAGAGCCGGCAAACCTTCGGTTTTTGCGACAGCTCGTAACCGTGCTGACCGCAGTGATGATTGGCGGCCTTCTATTGGTCGTGGGCCTGATTGTCACGCGCTTCTATGGGCAAGGACCAGATATGCCCGCATCCATCACCCTGCCCAACGGATCAGAGGCCACTGCCTTTACCCGTGGCGAAGGCTGGTATGCTGTGGTGACAGGCCATCAGAGCATTCTGATTTTTGACGATGTGACCGGGCAACTTAAGCAAACCATCGAAATCAAATAAGTCCACCGCGAGCAGGGGGCGACTGTCCGGATTGAGCCCACTATGGCTGATGCTGCAAGTTGCGGTAAGGTCCGTTATTTGCGAAAGAGCCGAAAACCTTCAACAACTGCTTAGGTTTGGAGCAACTCTTGCGCGACATCCAGCCACGCAACGAAGCGTGAACATCGTCTAAAGGGCGTTATGTTGTTCGGGTATAGGTTGAGTTGGGAGGAATGTCCGATGGCGGTTTAAACCCAAAGTAGACAAATAGTTTGGAAGGAGATATTTGGTACAGTTCCTCTCAAGAAGAAGGCTATTTGGTGATTTTTTACTCATTCTTTGGTGCATTGATAATGACAACCACAGCGTATCTTCAATACGATGCTACGTGGTGGAAGGGTCTAATAAGTGCTGCAACGTTGTTTCTGATCTGCCTGATATCAATTTCTTTCCATACAGATGAAAATTCGCCTGCTTTAGGAATTTCGGTGGCGCTTCTCTTTGGGTCGGTACTTATCGGCACAAGCTCAATATTGACCCTGCTGTTGAGAATGCGCCTCGCGGCCCAAAAAACTGTTTTCCTCGTATTCGTATTCGGGTGGCTAATATGTGCCGTGGTGCCGTTTTTGGTCTAATAAGTATGTAATAAATCATGGCTGAAACGAATTATCATCTTGCCCGCACACCTGACCTTTAACACCTCCTGCTCGACAAACGTTTCAATCGGCCAAAACCTGATAAGGGCTGATATGATGCCTTCCACAAACGACCGTGTGTTGAGCGCTTCAAATCGCAAGCAGACTTTGGGTCGAATACGGCAATGGTCGCTTTGTCCGCGTTGTGACGTTGAGGTGTATTGTCACAACGGCCTGCGTTGATTGCCGACCTCCCTGAGTTGTTCAGGGGGCGCGCTTGGGGGATAGCATGACCGGGGTAAAGCGCAGGGCAAATAGGGCAAACGCCGTGATCCACAACACCCCGGACAGCTGCAAAAGGTAGTCTGGCATGTTGTCCACGGCGGCAAGAACGCGGGTGAGGGCGGACAGGATTATTGCGCCGAGAAACAGCCACTCCATAGCGCCGGACGTCAGCGCCCGTCCGCTGTGCCCCAATGCCGCGCGGGTCATCACCGTCAGGGTCATGATGCCAATGGCCCCTGCGGTCCATGCATGAACTGGGGCGGCGATGGGCAGGGTGTCCATCCATACGAGCAGGTGTAATAGAAAACCCAAAGGGATGAAGGCATAGGCGATATGGAGGGTGAACAATAATGGTTCGGTTCGCGTGGCCATTCCGCGCCAACGACACAGGCGGATAGTGTTCGCGAGAGCGGCAAGAGCGCTGATGACTTGGCTAAGCACGTGATTTGGCAGGGCAATCAAAAGGATCAATGCGGCGGCGCTGAGACCCAACGTCAGGGCGTCAAAGCGGCCAAATTCGCTTGGCAACTGGGTATGTCCACGTGCTTTCAGCCAATTGCGGGTAAAGGCCGGAATGATCCGCCCGCCAATCAGGCATATCAGCAGGATCAAAATGGACATGCCAATGCGTGATCCGATGCCGTCCGCGCCGATTTCTGCCGTGATCAGGTCATACTGAAATAGGCCATTGGACAAGGTAAACAGGCCGCAAATTGCGATAACGGGGAGGTTGCGCTTGTTTCCGGCTGCCAGAACTTCTCGGAGGGCAAGGGCGGTGAACATCACGGGAAAGGCAACGACGATTGCCGCGCGCAAAAGCGGTGCCATGTCCGCAAAGAACACCAAACGCCCGGCGATCCACAAGGCAAACAGCAGCATCAAAGGCACGCCCGCAATCGGCGCCCGATTGGTCCAGTTTGGGATAGCGGTCAGTAGGAAGCCGCAAAGAACAGCCGCGCCATACCCAAACAGCAGTTCGTGGACATGCCAATCAATCAGGTCAATTTGCGGGGTGGGTGTGGTCCATCCTACCAATACCCCTATCCAAAGTATCATTGAAAGTGCTGCCCAGAGGGCCGCACCAAGAAACATCGGACGAAAACCGGAGCTGAAGAATATCATGTGTCAGTACTGCAATTCCTGACAAAAAGATTCAATCGGCCGGATTGTCGCGGCCAAACCGCGCGTCTTGGACTTGGTCAAAATAGGTTAATACTCGTCTCAGGTATTTGTGGTGACTGCGATCAAAGGCGTATTGGCTGAACCGCTTAATGGGAATCCATGCGCGCCCGCCAAGGCCATCGATTAACACCAGATGGGTCATATCGGGGCCCGTAACGACAATGTTGTGAGAGGAGATGTCTGAATAGGTGACAACATATTTACGCATTTCATTCATGAGGTTAACAAAATCCTCCCGTAATGAATTCAGATGCGCCAAGGTAAGGTCCTCTGATTGCAAAACATCTTTGAGGGTGGGCGCCATCTCTCCAGTTGGCGCCATCAATTTTTCGACAACAAAACCCATACCCAAATCTGTGTGGCAGATGCCAGAATAATAGGGCAGGCGACTAAAATAGCCCTCCGCACGGTGCAGCACTGCAAGATACTCGGTAAACTCGCGTTGCCAACTTCTGTATATGCCATGCCGCCATGTTTCATATCGTCGTGACAGACGTGGGTTTTTAAATGTTGGCTTGAGTATCTTTATCAAAAGGTTGGAAAATTCGGGGTGTTGGAAAACCACTTGCCGTCCACCTTCCGCAATTGGGGAGTGGTCTGCCAATTGAATGTCATACGGATATGCGTTCATCTGCTGCCTCAGGGTGTCTTGGAAGATTATTATAGGTTTAATGACCCAAAATGGGAACCATTTGCCCAATCACAAGCCTGCTGAGCAGTGGCTTACATGGTGCAAGTTGCAACAAGGTATCATCGCGGGTTGCGCTTGGCGCCAGTTGACAGTAGCAGAAAGCAACGGATTTGGAGGTCGCCATGGATGATCTGAGAGACAAGTATATCAACCTGATCGTAGGCGCAGGCGACGAGGCCGCGCTTGAGAATCTGCGTGTGCAGGCTGTTGGCAAAAAAGGCGAAATCAGTCTGAAAATGCGCGAATTGGGCAAGATGAGCCCAGAAGAGCGCCAGGTGGCTGGCCCCGCGTTGAACGCGCTGAAGGATGAGATCAACAGTGCGCTGTCAGCGAAAAAGGCGGCTTTGTCTGATGCTGCCCTTGAGGAACGTCTGCGGGGCGAATGGCTGGATGTGACCTTGCCTGCGCGGGGGCGTCGTCAGGGTACCATTCACCCGATTTCACAAGTGACCGAAGAAGTGTCAGCGATTTTCGCGGATATGGGGTTTGCCGTGGCCGAAGGTCCGCAAATCGAAACTGATTGGTTCAATTTTGACGCGCTGAACATTCCCGGCCACCACCCGGCCCGTGCCGAGATGGACACGTTTTATACCCATCGCGCCGAAGGGGATGATCGCCCACCGCACGTCTTGCGCACGCATACATCGCCGGTGCAAATCCGCGCCATGCAGAACCAAGGCGCGCCCATTCGGGTGATTGCACCGGGTCGTGTGTATCGTGCGGATTATGATCAGACCCACACGCCGATGTTTCATCAGGTCGAAGGCCTTGCCATCGACAAAGACATTTCCATGGCCAATCTGAAATGGGTCTTGGAAGAATTCGTCAAATCCTTCTTTGAGGTAGATGATGTGGAGCTGCGGTTCCGGGCGTCACATTTTCCGTTTACGGAACCCTCTGCCGAGGTGGATATCCGCTGTAGCTGGGAAGGTGGCCAGCTGAAGGTTGGTGAAGGGGATGACTGGCTGGAAATTCTGGGATCTGGCATGGTGCATCCCAAGGTTTTGCAAGCGGGCAACATTGATCCCAACGAATGGCAGGGTTTTGCCTTTGGTTTGGGTATCGACCGAATTGCTATGTTGAAATACGGCATCCCTGATCTGCGCGCATTCTTTGACAGCGACCTGCGCTGGCTGCGCCATTATGGGTTTGCAAGTCTAGATCAACCGACACTGCATGGTGGTTTGTCGCGTTGAGGTTAGATACCAAAAAACTTTTCCATTTTATGGTATATCTAGAGGCTTCGGATATTTCCGGAGCCTCTTTTGATACGCGGAAGAATAAATTGCGCGACCTGTCCCCATTGATCCCACAGAGATGTGACATGACATTACAAAACTGATCGGCCATGTCTGGGCTATGATACGTTTTGTTTTATTTGCGCTTTTCCTTGCTATCACACAGGCCGCCACGTCTGCTGTTGCCGTGGGGGTATCTGACCGTGAGTGTCATGCCGATGTGGCGTGTCAGTTGGGGGATCGATCCTATCACGTAAAGGAGCCCGACGGGTGGGATGGTGAAACGCCTTTGCCTGTTTTATTGCATTTCCATGGATGGGCGCGGCAAGGGGATTTGATTGTCAAACACGGGCGTATTTCCGGGGCTACGCGGCGGCGTGGGGTATTGTTGTTGGCCCCCAATGGTGCGCATAAGACATGGGATTTCTGGACAAGCGACACCGATGACGTCGCCTTTGCGGCTGATGTGATCGAGGATGCGGCGAAACGGTATCCGATTGATCGCAGCCGCATTTATGTGTCGGGATATTCCTTTGGATCAGCGATGGCGTGGCGCTATGTCTGTGAAAACGGCAATGGAGTGGCGGCACTATTTGCGGTTTCTGGCACTCTTTCGCAAAACGAGGATTGTCCACAGGCTCCGCGTGAAGTGCGCCATGTGCACGGCACCAGCGATACAGTAATGGATTTTCCCTTTGGCCCACGGGGCGACACTACATTTCCAGTGGCGCTGTGGCGTCAGCGCATGGGATGTGAGCAGGAAACAGGAAAACGCATCTGGAGCATCACAGAACACGACGAATTTGAACGCACGATTTGGGATGGTTGTGAAGGCGGGCGCGTGGTTCTAGATGTGCATGAACGCGGCCATTTCATTCCACGTGGATGGATCGCCCGGCAATTGGACGAAGTGCTGAAACGGACGCCAAGTTATCCGTAGAAATTGGAGCAAAGTATGAAACCAGCTGTTTCTACATTGGGATTGGGCGCAATGATCGCAGCCCTTTCGGGCACTGTGTCTTTCGCAAAGGACACCTATCCGCCTGTGGATGTTCTGTTGAATTCCACCACCACAATTCTTGGGCAAGAGTTCTCTTATCCCGAAGGGATTGCCAAAATGACAGGTGCAATCGTGACATTGCAACCGGGTAAGGAAACCGGATGGCATCGACACAATGCGCCGCTTTTTGGCTATCTTCTTGAGGGAGAGCTGAGCGTGGATTATGGCAATGAAGGTACGCGTCATTATGTTGCTGGTGATGCTTTGATCGAAGCCTTTGAAACCCTACATAACGGATACAATTCAGGTTCGGAGGCTGTTCGTATTCTGGTGGTGTTTGCGGGCGCAGAAGGCACTACGAACACGGTGAGCGAATAACCTCCTGAAACCTCCGGAGCTCCTGTTTGACCGATGGGATCAAATCTCTTGACTTGCTTTGAGTTCCCGTCGACCGTGCGTGGAACAAACGGGAGGAAAAGATGAGCGATCAAGCAAGCGGGTTTTCCCTGCGGGTCCGTAATGAAACTGGCGGCACTGCGGCGTTGAACCAATGGGGTGCTGATAGCGACTACGGCACATTGCGCTCGGTTTTGTTGGGACCGATTGAAAACTATCAATGGCTGAAAACCAGCAGCTTGTCGAAGAAATCCATCCGTCGTGGTGTGCCGTTTGATTCCAAGGTTGCGCAGGCGCAGCATGCGGAAATGGTGGATGCATATCGGTCGGCTGGGGTCGAAGTGAGTTTTCACAAGCCGGATCCGCATTTGCCTTATCAGGTCTATGCGCGCGACAGTTCGGTGATGACGCCTTATGGCGCGATCATTACCCATATGTCCCAACCCTGGCGTCGCGGTGAAAATTTCCGCGCAATTGAAACCTATCATGATCTAGGTATTCCGATTTACGATTATGTGACCGCAGGCACCTTTGAGGGCGGCGATTTCAATGTGATTGAACCGGGCTGTGTGCTGATCGGTTGGGAAGGCCCGGAAGGGCGATCTTCGGAAGAGGGCGCCAAGCAGATCGCCGGCTGGATGGAGGCCGAGGGCTGGGAAGTCATGTTGATGGACATTGATCCCTATTATGTCCACATCGACCTGATGGTGGTGATGCTGGCACCAAAGCTGGCGGCGGTTTGTATTGAATGTACGGACCCCAAGATTGTTGAATGGATGCGTGCCAAAAAGATCGACATCATCGAAGTGCCGTTTGTAGAGACAATGGCGTTGGGATGTAATGTGGTGGCATTGGGCGAGGATCGTATTCTTCTGCCGGCGGCATCAAAGACACTCAAAGCGGCGCTTAAGGCGCGAGGATTTACAATTTATGACCCTGAGCTGGACATGATCACCCAAGGCGGTGGGGGTGTGCATTGCATGTGCCAAAGCCTGATCCGCGATCCGGGGTAATACGACAAAGTGTTTGGATGTCAGGCAAGGGCAGGGCGCATGGCGTCCTGCCCTTGTGCGTTCCAGTGCGGTATTTTCCCCTTATGATCCATTTGGTTGTCTCTATCCTGAGGTTAACTTTGGATATGAAAAGGGAAACGGCATGAAAGAAGCACTCGCAGAGTTTATCGGAACCTTCACGCTTGTCCTGTTTGGATGTGGGGCGGCTGTGATCGCCGGGGCAGATATTGGTCTGACAGGGATCAGCTTTGCCTTTGGGCTTGCACTGATTGGCATGGCGTATGGGATCGGCCCTGTGTCGGGATGTCATATCAACCCTGCCGTATCTTTGGGCGCAGTGGCGGCCGGGCGGATGCCGATTTCGCAGGCGGTACGTTACATCATCGCACAGGTTGCCGGGGCCAGTGTGGCTGCTTTGGTATTGATGGTGATTGCCAGCGGCAAGGCGGATTATTCCGTGGCTGAAAACGGTTTAGGCCAAAACGGTTGGGGCGCGGGGTATCTGGGTGAATATGCCATGGGTGCGGCCTTTATGTTTGAGGTTGTCGCAACCTTTTTGTTTGTTGTGGTGATCCTTGGTGCGACTGGCGAAGGTGCGTCAAGCCAATTCGCAGGGCTTGCAATCGGTCTCAGCCTTGTGGTCATTCACCTTGTTGGCATCAATGTCACTGGCGTTTCGGTGAACCCTGCGCGTTCTATCGGGCCTGCGCTTTTTGCAGGTGGTACGGCCTTGGCGCAGCTGTGGCTGTTTATTGTAGCGCCGATCATTGGCGGTGTTGCAGCGGGGGTTTTGTTCAAAACAGGCTTGCTGGATACAAAAGCGGCCTGAAACAGGATATCAAACCAGCAAATGCCTCGGATTTATTCGGGGCATTTTGCGTTCCTGCTCTTCCTGATTGCGTTGTCCTCTTTCCCCCTTCTCTCTTATCCGGTAAAGCCGTTCTGACCCGATTATTGACTGACGGACGGATACGATGAAATTCACGCTCTCTTGGTTGAAAGACCACCTTGATACGGATGCAGGCCTTGACGACATCCTTTATGCCCTGACCGATTTGGGGCTGGAGGTCGAAGAGGTCTCCAATCCGATGGAGCGATTGAAGGATTTTACCATCGGCAAGGTGTTGCATGCGGAAAAACACCCTGACGCGGATAAGCTGCGGGTGTGCAAAGTGGCCACCGATGAAGGTGAATTGCAGATCATCTGCGGTGCGCCAAATGCACGCGAAGGAATCACCGTTGTTGTGGCCAAGCCGGGCGTCTATGTGCCGGGCATCGACATCACCATCGGTGTCGGCAAAATCCGTGGCATTGAAAGCTTTGGCATGATGGCGTCCGAGCGTGAGATGGAGCTGTCGGACGAACATGACGGCATTATTGAACTGCCCTCAGGTGAGGTTGGTGAGCGTTTCGTCGATTGGCTGGCGGCCAATGACCCCTCCAAAGTGGATGCAATGATCGACATCGCAATCACACCAAACCGGCCGGATGCGTTGGGTGTTCGCGGGATCGCGCTTGATCTTGCGGCGCGTGGATTGGGTGTGATGAAGCCAGCCAAGACAGCAGATGTGTCCGGGGGGTATGCCTGTCCGATCAATGTGACGATCGAAGAAAGCGCGCGCGAAAATGGATGTTTTGTGTTTGGTGGTCGTCTGATCAAAGGTGTGAAGAACGGACCTTCGCCCAAATGGTTGCAGGATCGCCTGCGCGCAATTGGATTGCGCCCGATTTCGGCGCTGGTGGATATCACCAACTTTTTCACATTCGACCGTAACCGCCCGCTGCATGTGTTTGACGCTGATAAAGTCAACGGCGACTTGCGTATTCACCGTACTGTGGGTGGCGAAACCCTGATGGGGTTGGACGAAAAAGAATACACATTCGGCGCAGATCAGGTTGTCATTTCCGATGACACAGGTGTGGAAAGCATCGGTGGCATTATGGGCGGCTTGGCGACAGGTTGTACCGAAGAAACCACCAATGTCTTTCTCGAAGCGGCGGTCTGGGACCACGTGCAAATTGCCACAACTGGACGTGCGCTGAAAATCAATTCTGATGCGCGCTATCGCAACGAGCGCGGCATTGATCCGGCTTTCAATATGGAAGCGCTTGATCTGGCAACTGCAATGATCATGGACCTGTGCGGAGGCGATCCGTCAGAAGTTGTCGTCGCAGGCGAGGTACCGGATGTGAGTCGCGCCTATAAGTTGGACACGGATCGTGTGCAGTCATTGGTTGGCATGGAAATTTCGGCCGATGAACAGCGCAGAACGCTTGAGGCGTTGGGTTTTGTTCTGAAGGGCGACATGGCCCATGTGCCAAGCTGGCGCCCTGATGTGTTGGGAGAGGCCGATTTGGTGGAAGAGGTGGCACGCATTGCCTCGTTGACCAAATTGCAAGGCAAACCTTTGCCGCGCATGACACGTGGCGTGCCAAAGCAGATCCTATCGCCTATGCAAAAGCGCGAACAGATTGGGCGGCGTGCTGCCGCTGCGTTGGGATACAATGAATGTGTGACCTATTCGTTCATTGATCAGAAATCGGCGGAAATGTTTGGCGGAGGCAGTGATGCAACCCGTCTGGAAAACCCCATTTCCAGCGAGATGAGCCACATGCGCCCCGACCTGCTGCCCGGCCTTTTGCAAGCAGCTGCGCGCAATCAGGCGCGTGGATTTATGGATCTGGCCTTGTTCGAAGCGGGCCCAGTATTCCATGGCGGCGAACCTGAAGAACAGCATTTGCAAATCACTGGACTGTTGGTGGGACGCAGTACGGCCAAAGATGTACACGGCGAAAGCCGCGGCGTTGATATTTATGACGCCAAGGCTGATGCCGAGGCAATCCTAAGTGCCATTGGCGCGCCTGCCAAAACGCAAATCCTGCGTGACGGGGCGGAATGGTGGCATCCCGGACGTCACGGTCGTGTCTGTTTGGGCCCGAAAAAGATGCTGTGTGTCTTTGGTGAATTGCATCCTAAGGTTTTGGACGCCATGGATGTCAAAGGACCTGCGGTTGCCTTTACTATTTGGCCTGCGGAAATTCCGATGCCGCGTGCGAAATCGGCAACCCGCCCGGCGTTGGAACTGCGTGATCTTCAATCAGTTGAACGTGATTTTGCCTTTGTGGTGGACAAAGGCGTCGAAGCCCTGACGCTGGTGAATGCCGCGGCTAGCGCGGACAAAGCGTTGATTGAAAACGTACGCGTGTTTGACGAATTCACAGGCGAAAAAGCAGAATCACAAATGGGCGAAGGCAAGAAATCCATTGCCGTCACCGTACGTCTGCAACCCACGGACAAAACGCTGAAGGAAAAAGATATCGAAGCGATTGCCGCCAAGATTATCGAAAAAGTTGGCAAAGCCACCGGCGGCACGTTGCGCGGGTAACATTCCCCTTCTGAATCTAAGATGAAGCACGCCCTTTGGGGCGTGTTTTTCTTTTTCTGGATTTCCCTGAAGCGCTTTCCATCGCTTTGGGGTTGGGATGCGGACCTATTGCCTTTAGGTACAAGAAAACAGATGGAGGATATTATGGGATTGAACGTATACCTGTCGGGTGAAATTCACACGGATTGGCGCGAGCAGATCGTTGAAGGTGCCAAAGACCTTGATGTGTCATTTGATAGCCCTGTCACAGACCATGCGTCTAGCGATGATTGCGGTGTGGCCATCCTTGGGCAAGAGCCAAACAAGTATTGGCATGACCACAAGGGGGCGATGATTAATGCCATCCGCACCCGCAAAGGCATTGAAGAGGCTGACGTGGTGGTTGTGCGCTTTGGCGATAAATACAAACAATGGAACGCAGCCTTTGATGCGGGTTATGCAGCGGCAATGGGTAAATCCATTATCGTGCTGAACCCGCCAGAGCATCAACATGCCCTGAAAGAGGTCCATGCCGCCGCACTTGCCGTTGCAGAAGAACCAAAGCAAGTGGTTGAGGTGCTGCGATACGTCCTGACGGGGCAATTGCCCGGCTGATCAGCCACGTTGATGTTCCTTGCGGGGAGTACCGCGCGTTTTTTCCCATGAAAAATGCGGTATTTTTCTGTGAAATCAGCTATTATGTCGGCGCGTTAGAAAAATATCATAAAACGACGCGCGAACAGGAAAAGGGAACAGTGAAAATGTTGCAGGAATTTCGTGATTTCATTGCTAAGGGCAATGTCATGGATATGGCGGTCGGTATCATCATCGGCGCGGCCTTTACAGCGATTGTCAAGTCAATGGTCGGCGATCTGATCAACCCGATTATCGGGTTGTTTATGGGTGGAATTGATTTCACCAATTCATACATGGTGCTGTCAGGCGACGTACCTGCAGGGGCAAGCCTTGAAGCGGCACGCGAAGCCGGTGCTGCGGTCTTTGCGCATGGGGCGTTCATCATGGCTGTGATCAACTTTTTGATCATTGCTTTTGTTGTGTTCATGCTTGTGCGCTATGTGAACAAGGTGAAAGAAGCGGCTGCCAAAAAAGAAGAGGCCCCAGTCGAAGAAGCGGTTCCAGCAGGGCCAAGCGAGCTTGATGTGCTTCTGGAAATTCGTGATTCTTTGAAAAAATAAGAGTGATCATGTCTGATCAAGAAGGCCTGCCTATTTGGTGGGCCTTTGCTGTGTCGACGATGATCTTTTGAAACCAAACCCGTTGCGTTGTGTAACTGCGGGTAAAATATCCTGAAACGGAAAGGAAACACTATGGAAGCGCTTTTGGATCAACTTGGTGGTCTAAGCAGTGTTGCACTCAGCGCCGGTAAGGCATTGATCGTTCTGATTATCGGTTGGATGATTGCTGGGATGGTGAGTCGTATCATCCGCCGCAAGGTTCTGGCCAACGAGAATCTGGATGACACGATCGGCAGTTTTGTTGCCAGCATTGCCCGGTGGGTTATTTTGCTGATCACACTGATTGCTGTGCTTGGTCTGTTTGGTATCGAAGCCACAAGCCTTGTGGCCGTGATGGGTGCTGCGACCTTGGCCATTGGTCTGGCGCTGCAAGGCACGCTTAGCGATCTGGCGGCTGGGTTTATGTTGATCCTGTTTCGTCCATATAAGTTGGGTCAATATGTGGATATTGGCGGGACGGCGGGTACCGTAAAGGACATCAATTTGTTCATCACGGAACTGGTGACACCCGACAATGTACAAGTCATCATGCCCAATGGTCAGGCATGGGGTTCGGTGATCACGAACTTTTCAGCGCATGATACCCGTCGCGTCGATTTCTTGTTTGGCATTGATTACGGTGATGATGCGAATAAGGCGATGGACATAATCCTAGAGCAAGCCAAGGCAGATGATCGTGTACATCAAGACCCTGCCCCTTGGGTGCGTGTGACCAATCTGGGTGACAGCTCTGTCGATTTGACAGCGCGCTTGTGGTGCGACGCTGCGGAGTATTGGGAATTGAAATTTGCTATGACCAAAGCTGTGAAAGAAGCCTTTGACGCAGGTGGCATATCAATCCCTTATCCACATACCGTGGAAATCAAGAAAGACGCCTAAACGAAAACAGGCCAGCCACATGGGCTGGCCTGTGCACCTCTTCCCGCTGGGAGGAGCGGGACAGAAGATTAGATGTTCAGCGCTTCTTCGGGTGTGATGACATCCATACCCAGTGCGACACCAACCGCTTCATATGTCAGCTTGCCTGCGTGAACGTTCAGGCCGTTCATCAGGTGTGGATCATCTGAACATGCTTTCTTCCAGCCTTTGTTGGCAAGATTCAGCATGAATGGCAGGGTCGCGTTGCCCAAGGCCTGTGTGGATGTGCGGGCAACGGCGCCCGGCATGTTGGCCACACAGTAGTGCATGATGCCGTCAACTTCATAGATCGGATCAGCGTGTGTGGTCGCCTTGGAGGTTTCAAAACAACCACCTTGGTCGATGGCGACGTCAACCAGAACCGCACCAGGTTTCATTTCGCTGAGTTGCGCGCGTGAAACCAGTTTCGGGGCTGCCGCACCTGGGATCAGAACCGCGCCAATCACCATGTCTGCTTCGCGAACCAGTTCGGCTGTTGCACCTGCGGTGGAGTATTGGTTCTTGAACGTGCCACCAAAGACGTCGTCCAGATACTTCAGACGGGTCAGGCTGCGGTCCAGAATGGTCACGTCTGCGCCCATACCTGCTGCGATTTTTGCAGCGTGGGTGCCAACAACACCGCCGCCGATCACAACAACCTTGGCAGGGGCCACACCGGGAACGCCACCCATCAGGATGCCGCGGCCGCCATTGGCCTTTTGCAGGGTGTAGGCGCCAACCTGTGGGGCCAGACGACCAGCAACTTCGGACATTGGGGCCAACAAAGGCAGGCCGCCACGGTCATCAGTTACGGTTTCATATGCAATCGCAGTACAACCGCTTTCCAGCAGGTCCTTGGTTTGCTCTGGATCGGGTGCCAGGTGCAGGTATGTGAACAGCAATTGGCCTTCGCGCAGCATTTTGCGCTCACCCGCTTGTGGTTCTTTGACCTTTACGATCATGTCTGCAGCGGCAAAGATTTCTTCGGCCGTGTCAATGATGACAGCGCCCGCGGACACGTAATCTTCGTCAGTAAATCCAGCGCCAAGGCCAGCGCCTTTTTGGATTACAACGTCGTGGCCATGGTTCACAGCTTCGCGTGCAGCGTCTGGTGTCATACCAACGCGGAATTCCTGAGGCTTAATCTCAGTTGGGCATCCGATTTTCATTTCTATTCCTCCCGAAAATCAGGTTATCAGTCTCAGGTCTAGCATGGGGGAGCTGGCATAAAAGGTGCTGCTTTTTTGGGCAGAATAAAAATGTGGTTTTCGAAGAATATTCGAGTAAAAAGAAGATATCAGCAAAAGGCTTCGAAGAAATGGCAATTGATCAAACGGATCGTCGCATACTCTCAGTATTGCAAAAGAAAGGGCGCATTTCGAATGCCGATCTTTCTGAGATGGTAAATCTGTCGCCATCGGCGTGCCACAGGCGTGTGCAACGATTAGAGACAGACGGGTATATTCGCGACTATGTGGCGCTGCTGGATCCCCGGAAAATGAGTGTGCCAACAACTGTTTTCGTTGAGATCACCCTGTCTGGACAGGCGGATGAAGTGTTGGATGCCTTTGAAAAAGCCGTGGCCCGCATTCCGGATGTTCTGGAATGTCATCTGATGGCCGGGTCTGCGGACTATGTGCTCAAGGTGGTTGCTGAAAACACCGAGGATTTTGCCCGCATCCACCGACAGTATCTTGCGAGATTGCCGGGGGTTGCCCAGATGCAAAGTTCGTTTGCGTTACGTACTGTCTTTAAGACAACGGCGTTGCCCGTCTGACGACGCTTGTTGTCAGGTAATCTTGTCGCGATTTTGCGGAAGCAGGAAAATTGACAGAGACAGTAGAGCAAAGACCAGTTCGTAAAGCTCCCATTTTCTGTTGGCGTCGATCACACTAACGATCAGGGTTGCGAATAACGCCAAAACCGCGTGACGATTGCTGGGAACCGGCACGGCCAAAGCATCGCACAGCTTTGTAATCAGGGTAATGCGTCCGTAAAGCAGCGGCAAAACCACCAAGTACACCAGAATGCATATCGAGAGCAGATGGCCGAATACCAGCTTGGCCAGATGGGTGTCGCCGACCATCAAATTATGCAGGTTGGTTTCACCTTGATAATTGTTTTCGACAAAAAACTCGCCAGAGGTCCAATTAAAGATACGCTGACCCCAGGAAATCTCTTCCCCGGCTGCCGCGAAATACATCACTGCATAAAGCACTGTCAGCCACGCAAGACGTTTTTTCCCCTGACCTGAAAGTGATTTTGCATTCAACGCAAGCACACCAGCGGCAATCGCAAGAAAAATGGCTGTGCCGTATTCAATGGGACCATCTTCGATGGCGAAAGACAGATGAAACACCTTCTTGTCCCAAAGGGCCAAGCCAAGGCCAAAAAGAACGGTGGCGACAAGCAGCGATAATACTGCTTTGTCGATTTTTTTCAGTGCTTGCATATCCAAGGCTGCGAATCCCAGTGTTTGTAGAGAGTAGTTTAGGGGGTTCTACTCTGAATCACTCTGCAGCTTCCAGCTTGTCTTGGGTTTTGGTGTCAAAGTCGTCGGCGTCATGTCGTTCGCGCAACTGTGTTGAAAGCTCGCCAAATGCTCTGTTCACCATTCTGCCGCGTTGAACCGCTGGACGGGCATCGATTTCCTTGGCCCAACGTACCACGTTTGTATAGCTTTCGACGTCCAAGAACTCTGCGGCGCTGTAGAGTCGGCCAAGCGCCAACTGCCCATACCAAGACCAGATCGCGATATCGGCAATGGTATAGTCTTCACCACTGATGAAGCGATTGTCTGCCAATTGCCGGTCCAGAACATCCAACTGACGTTTGGCTTCCATCGTAAAGCGGTTGATCGGGTATTCGAATTTCTCTGGCGCATAGGCATAGAAATGGCCAAACCCACCACCCAGATAGGGCGCGCTGCCCATTTGCCAGAACAACCAAGACAGCATCTCCGGGCGCTTTGCCGGATCAGATGGCAAAAATGCGCCGTGTTTTTCCGCCAGATACAACAGGATGGCTCCGGATTCGAAAATCCGTGTAGGGGTGTCTGTTGAATGATCCATCAAGGCCGGGATTTTGGAATTTGGGTTCACATCAACAAAGCCACTGCCAAATTGATCACCATCGCCGATGTTGATCAGCCACGCATCATATTCAGCCCCTTCATGCCCCTGTGCCAACAATTCTTCGAGCATAACGGTGACTTTGACACCATTGGGTGTGGCCAGCGAATAAAGTTGTAGTGGGTGCTTGCCAACAGACAGGTCCTTGTCATGCGTGGCACCGGCAATAGGGCGATTGATACTGGCAAATTCACCGCCGTTTTTTTGTTCCCAAGTCCAAACTTTTGGTGGTGTGTATGTATCAGTCATGATGTCTGTCCTATTGCGCTGTTCCGGCATTATGTAATTGCTATTTTTTCAAATATCAGAGGGCAAACGCATTTTATCTATAAAAATGGAGAATGTGGGTTTGTGAAAATCCTTATTGTTCGTAGGTCTGAATGATCTGCGTGATATCTTGGACTTTCTGGCGTGGTTTGTTCGTTGTGATTGGGGTTTTTTGAAAGCATCTCGAATACTCCTTGAAAGGAACTCACAATGCGATTTATATCCAAAACAATCCACGCTTACCTTGACTACCCTGTTGCTTTTGCCCTGATGCTGCTGCCCTTTGTTCTGGGCTTGGGCGAAAGCCATGTGTTGGCGTTATGGTTGTCGGCAGTAACCGGTGTGGCCGCTCTGATCCTGACCATCCTGACCGATCACCATCTGGGCCTGATCCGTGTCATTCCCTATTCCATTCACAAGCTGGTGGATTTGATCGTTGGTCTGACCTTCATCGCCGCACCATTCCTGTTGGGCTTTAGCGGTCTGGATATGGCGTTTTATCTGGTCAATGGGATTGCGGTCGTCATCGTTATTTCGCTGAGCACCCCAGAAGATCAGCAAGCGATGGCATGATCCAAAATACAAAACGCCGCGCAATATATGCGCGGCGTCTCTATTAGAAACGACAAACCCCCGGGGATTACCTCGGGGGTCGTCAATTTTTGGTGTCCAAAGCTGGAAAAGAGGTGCTTAGAGCATCCCTTCGCGCTGTGCTTTCTTACGTGCCAGTTTACGGGCACGGCGGATCGCTTCAGCTTTCTCGCGCGCTTTTTTCTCGGACGGTTTCTCGAAATGTTGCTTGAGCTTCATTTCGCGGAAGACGCCTTCACGCTGCAGCTTTTTCTTCAGGGCACGAAGCGCCTGATCGACATTGTTGTCGCGAACACTAACCTGCATGTGGTTTTCACCACCTTTCTAAGTTGAGTTGCAAGGATTTGCAGGAAGCCGCCATATAGCAAAGCGCGCGTGATCTGTCTAGTATGCCCATAATATGGAGAGTCGCCAATGAAACCCCTTGAAAATGACCCGAAATCACAGCTTTTGGATGCGGCATTGTTGCATGTTCCCTTTGATGGGTGGTCGCCTGCCTGTTTTGAGGCAGCGATTGAAGATTCGGGTATGGATGCGGGACTGGCGCGCGCGATCTGTCCACGTGGGGCCGTTGATCTGGCGGTAGCGTTTCACAAGGCAGGTGATGCACAGATGGTCGCGCAATTGAGCAGTGCCAATCTGAATGAGATGCGATTTCGTGACAAAATTGCCCATGCAGTGCGCTTGCGTCTTGAGGTTTGTGAAGACAAGGAAATCGTGCGGCGCGGTACAAGCCTGTTTGCCTTGCCACATCATGCCGCACTTGGTGCGGAATTGATTTGGGGCACCTGCGATGCGATCTGGACCGCGCTGGGGGATACTTCTGAGGACATCAATTGGTACAGCAAGCGCGCCACGCTGAGCGGCGTTTATGGGACGACGGTATTATACTGGTTGGGAGACGACAGCGAAGGCCATGCAGCCACGTGGAGCTTCCTTGATCGTCGCATCGAAAACGTAATGCAGTTTGAAAAAGCAAAGGCACAGTTCAACCAAAGCCCCCTTGGTAAAGCGCTTGCCGGACCTTTGTCTGTTTTGGACCGCATTCGTGCCCCAAGATCAGACAGTGATTTGCCCGGTCGGGTGCGTTAGGCATTTTGTAGACGCTTTTGATTGTGCTTTGTCGCATTTTCAGATGGCTTGCCGCCAATTTGCGGATGATACTCATCTTATTAATACCTTCAGGAGAACGACATGTCCCAAACCATGCGCGCAATAGAAATCACGCAACCCGGCGGACCAGAGGTGTTGCAAATCGGCGAACATCCCATTCCTGTGCCGGGGCATGGAGAAGTGTTGCTTAAGATTGCTTATGCCGGGGTGAACCGCCCCGATGCATTGCAGCGCGCAGGGATGTATGCACCGCCCCCTTCTGCCAGCCCATTGCCGGGGTTAGAGGCCGCAGGCGTCGTGGCGGCCGTTGGTCCCGGCGTGACAGATTGGGCTGAAGGCGACGAGGTCTGCGCGCTGTTGCCAGGTGGCGGATATGCCGAATACGCGCTGACCCCGGCTGCCCATTGCTTGCCGGTGCCCAAGGGTATGGCGCTGAAAGAAGCCGCTTGCCTGCCTGAAACCTTTTTCACGGTCTGGAGCAATGTCTTCATGCGCGGTGGTCTGACCGCGGGCGAGCGATTCTTGGTCCACGGCGGATCATCGGGAATTGGGACAACGGCCATTCAGTTGGCCAATGTTTTAGGCGCACGTGTGTTTACAACTGCCGGGTCGGATGAAAAATGCGCGGCCTGCCTGAAATTGGGCGCAGAGCGCGCAATCAATTACAAGGATGAGGATTTTGTAGAGATTATCCGCCGCGAAGGTGGCGCGAACCTGATCCTTGATATGGTTGGCGGATCTTACATGCCGCGCAATGTCAAATCCTTGGCAGATGACGGCCGGTTGGTCCAAATCGCGTTTTTAAGTGGCCCCAAGGTCGAGCTGAATTTTGCCCACGTTATGATGCGCCGTTTGACCATCACCGGATCGACCCTACGCCCGCAAAGCGATCTGGCCAAAGCACGCATCGCAGAAGAGTTGCGCGAAAAGGTCTGGCCTTTGTTGGATGCGGGGCGGATTGCGCCTGTCATGGATTCAGAATTTGCAATGGAAGACGCTGCTGCCGCTCATACGCGCATGGAAAGCAGCGGTCACATCGGTAAAATCGTTCTGCGAGTGGATTAACCTGCCGCCAATCTGAACAGCATCGGAAGCAGCGTTGCCAAAGCGACGCTGCCAAATAAAACTGCGGCCATCAGATTGCCGACTGACAGCGCCCAGACCCATTTGCTGAATTTGGGCATCATTTTTGCTAAGCGTGCGTTGCCAACCGCGATGACAAAAACGCAGGCGATGAACAGGATTTCCCGAACCACGAACCCTGATATTTGCTGTAGGATTAGTGACATAACAAACGGCAATGCCAAATTTATGCCGATTAGGGCGTTGTAAAAGCGATGGTTCGTCATGGGTCTACCTTATCGGATCAAACAGCGCGTTTTTAAGGGTGCAGTCGCGAATGACATCTCGTCCACATGGCACCGGCTCAAGAGATTTGCTGAGACATATGCGGGTTTCCTGAACGTATCCGTCGCGACAGGTGATGGTCACCATATCCTGCTCTAGTTGTGGGTTGGCCTTCATAAAGGCTTCTTCAATCAGGCTCGCAGGCAGACGTACCTGTTTTGTGAGCTTGCGAAAAACAGCCGGGCGATTGATGGACGCATAGGCCTTGCGCGCCAAGGCAAAGTAATCGGGTGCAGACAGGCCAGAACATGAGCCGTGCTTTTTCCATTGATACCACGAAAGCCCAGATGTGCCCATAATGTCGGCCATTTCATTGGTCATACGTCGCGAGGGGTTGGGCTCAGTTGTGCGGCAATGCGCGGGCCAACCCTGATGATATTGTGGCCACAGCCCATGCAACACCCAACCATGATCTTCGCGCGCATCACACTGCGGGGATTGCTTGGCATCCCCTTCAATTGCACACCAATTGGCTGACCAACTTAGCGCAAGGACGTAGTAGTCGAACTCTCCGGATTTTTCGCCATCTGCAATTGCAGAGCTGCCCAACAGCAAGAAGCTGACCACAAATCTTAGAAAACGCATTCACTCTTTCCTTTTTCACGCAATGTCACTATATCGACCTCAAGTTCCCCGACAACGGTAACCTGTCTCAGTCCTCAGACTGGGACCGCCAGACCAGAAAATGGTCAGGCGACGGGAAAGCCTTGTCGATTGATATGTGAAGGAGGCCCATGATGGCAAAACCGATTATGGCAAAGGCCACCGCCGTGTGGCTGGTGGATAATACCACGATCAGCTTCAAGCAGATCGCGGATTTCGTGGGTATGCACGAACTAGAAGTGCAAGGCATTGCAGATGGTGATGTGGCCACTGGCGTTAAGGGTTTTGATCCGGTTGCCAACAATCAGCTGACTCAGGAAGAGATTGACACAGCACAAGACAATCCACTGCACAAGCTGAAACTGAAATTCAATGCCGCCGCTGTTGGCGAAGAAAAACGTCGTGGGCCACGCTATACGCCACTGTCTAAGCGCCAGGATCGCCCAGCGTCGATCTATTGGCTTGTCAAATTTCACCCTGAACTGAGCGATGGCCAAGTGTCCAAACTTGTTGGCACCACCAAGCCGACCATTCAGGCCATTCGCGAACGTACACATTGGAATATTGCCAATATTCAACCCATTGATCCAGTTGCTTTGGGGCTGTGTAAGCAATCTGAATTGGACGCGGCGGTTCAAAAAGCAGCTGCCAAGAAGGCCGCTGATGGATCGGTCATGAACGATGATGAGCGTCGTAAACTGGTCAGCACCGAGCAATCTTTGGGTATGGAAGCTGAACCAAAGATTCCGACAGCGATCGAAGGTCTGGAAACATTCAGCCTGAGCGGGTCTGACGGAGACGACGATGATACGCGTCGCGAAGATTTCAGCGATGCGGATAGTTTCTTTAACCTGCCGGGCGGCGATTCTGACGAAGACGAACAGCCCTAAGACTGCGCATATATATTGTGATCTGAACCCGCGTTCCACAGAGCGCGGGTTTTTGCGTTTCGTTTACAGCGAAGAGGCGAGGTCGCGAAGCACTTCGCATAGCGAAGTGCCATGCCCAACGCTTTTGGCGGCATTTTAATGCAGACAAAAGGGGCGGGAGCCTTTTGGTTGGATCAGACGGGTTTACGGGCGTTCAGGGCAGCGGAGATGGTGCCTTCGTCCAGATAATCCAACTCTCCTCCGATAGGAACGCCTTGGGCCAGTGAGGTCAGGCGTACGCGGTGTTCAAGTTGATCTGTAATGTAATGTGCTGTGGTTTGACCATCGACCGTGGCGTTTAGGGCCAGGATGACCTCGGATATGTCTTCAGCATCAATGCGATCTATCAGGCGTGGGATGGACAGTTCTTCGGGTCCAACACCTTCAAGGGCTGATAGGGTGCCGCCCAGGACGTGATAGCGGCCTTTGAAGACATTTGCCCGCTCCATTGCCCAAAGATCAGCAACGTCTTCAACCACACAAAGTTCCCCTGTGCTGCGTTTTTCGTCATTGCAGATTGTGCAAAAATCGCTTGTGCCGACGTTGCCACAATTCAGGCATTCACGCGCAGTGATGGCCACTTGTTGCATCGCATCAGACAAGGGTGTGAGCAGTAAGGCGCGTTTGCGGATCAAATGCAGGACCGCTCGGCGTGCCGACCGTGGCCCAAGGCCAGGCAGGCGCGCCATAAGGGCGATCAGGTTTTCGATGTCGTTGCTGCTCATGCGTTTTGTGCGCTGATCAGAACGGCATTTTGAAATCAGCAGGCAGCCCCAAACCGTCGGTGATCTTGGCCATTTCCTCTTGGGCTTTGTCACCAGCTTTGGCTTGGGCGTCTTTGATCGCGGCAAGGATCAGATCTTCGACGACCTCCTTGTCATCACCATTGAAGATCGAAGGATCAATATCCAGCGCTTTCAACTCACCTTTGGCAGAGGCCGTTGCTTTCACCAGACCGGCGCCAGATTCACCAACAACCATCAGATTGTGCAGCTCATCTTGCATCTGCGCCATTTTGGTTTGCATCTCTTGTGCTTTTTTCATCATGCCGGCCATATCGCCAAGCTGACCAAGTCCTTTGAACATGGTGTGTCTCCTGCAGAGGATTGCGTTTGGCCTTAGATACGGGGCGCGCGGCATGTGGGCAAGGGGCAGAGAGGAGAAGATAGACTAGTCTTCTTCAAAGGGATCCCATTCATCCTCGACCTCTGGCAACGCCTCAAGCTCTGCCTGTGCCACGATTTCTTGTTGGGTGCGGATTTCAGTGATTTTGGCCTTGGGAAAGGCGTCAAACACGGCTTTGACCAATGGGTGGGCTTTTGCTTCTGCTTTGAGAGCGTTATCCGCCGCGTCCCGTTTTTCCTGAATGGTTTCGCCGCCACCTTCGTTGACAATCGTGACGGCCCAGCGATTTCCTGTCCATTGTTGCAGGTATTGGCCAAGGCTTTGCGCGAGGTCACGGGGTGCGCGGTCGGTTGGTTGAAATTCAATCCGGCCGGGGCGATAATTGACAAGACGCAGACAAGTTTCGACATCCACCAGCAATTTGGCATTGCGGTGTTTGCGGATCAATTCGACCACATGATCAAAGGTGACATATTGCGACAGCGCGGTTTCGCTTTGCAGAGCCAGTGCCATGGCGTGGCCGCCAGCAGATCCGCCACCATTGCCAGACGGTACTTGGGATGTGGCATAGGCCGATGTCCCAGTGCCTGTGGGCGCACCGCCGTTTGTGGCATATCCACCGCCATTTCCGCCACCCGGTCCGGGGGCAGGAGGTGGAGGTGTGTCATGCAGCTTGCGGACCAATTCTTCGGGGCTTGGCAGGTCGGCCACATGTGTTAGGCGTATCAGTGCCATTTCTGCCGCCATCATGGCGTTGGGGGCAGCGCCGACTTCTTCCAAGGCTTTCAGTAGCATTTGCCACATTCTGGTTAAGACGCGCATGGGCAGCTTGTCAGCCATTGCTTGGCCGCGGGCGCGTTCATCTGGGCCAACAGTTGGATCGTCAGCGGCCTCGGGGGTGATCTTAACGACACTGACCCAATGGGTGATTTCCGCAAGATCGCGCAGCACCGCCATGGGATCGGCCCCGTCGGAGTATTGGCCGGCAAGTTCAGACAGCGCGGCCCCTGCATCACCGCGCATAATCATGTCAAAGAGATCGAGCACGCGACCACGATCCGCCAAGCCCAGCATGGCACGCACCTGATCAGCTCCGGTTTCGCCTGCACCGTGGCTGATGGCCTGATCTAAAAGCGATGTTGCATCGCGGGCAGACCCTTCGGCGGCGCGGGTGATCAGGGCCAGCGCCTCGTCGGTGATGTCAGCACCTTCTGATGTGGCGATCTTGCGCAGCAGCTCAATCTGGGTTTCAGGTTCAATCCGGCGCAGATCAAAGCGTTGGCAACGTGACAGAACCGTCACCGGAACCTTACGGATTTCGGTGGTGGCGAAGATGAACTTCACATGTGCGGGGGGTTCTTCCAACGTCTTCAGCAACGCGTTAAACGCGCTGGTCGAAAGCATGTGCACTTCGTCGATGATGTAAATTTTGTACCGTGCAGAAGCAGCGCGGTAATGCACACTGTCGATGATTTCGCGAATGTCGTTCACCCCAGTACGAGAGGCGGCATCCATTTCCATCACGTCGACGTGGCGGCCTTCCATGATGGCGGTGCAATGTTCGCATTGGCCGCATGGGTCTGTGGTTGGGCCGCTTTCGCCATCCGTGCCGATACAGTTCATGCCTTTGGCGATGATACGGGCGGTGGTGGTTTTACCGGTGCCGCGAATGCCTGTCATGATAAAGGCAGATGCAATGCGGTCTGCTGCAAAGGCATTGCGCAGGGTGCGCACCATTGCGTCCTGCCCCACCAGATCGACAAAGGTTTCGGGGCGGTATTTACGCGCAAGGACCTGATAGCCGGTATCTGTGGTGTCGTTCATGGCTCGCCTTTGGATTCGTCTGCGCGCCCACCGTAAGCGGCGCAGGGCGGCGCGTCTACCGGATAGACAAGTCGCACCCGCCCATTCGCGCCGCACGGCATGTGCTTGAGATGGCCGAGGGGGAAGGCAGGGCGGATTTCCCCCTCTCGCCGTTTGGCGCGAAACGATATAATCTGGTCAATGAAGGTTACGGAGGCATGGCATGCGTTTGCGTGGAACTCGTCGCAGTGGAAATATCGAAGACCGACGTAAGTCTGGTGGCGGCGGCAAGGCCGGGATCGGTGGCGTCGGTTTGCTTGTTGTTTTGGCGATCGGATATTTTGCGGGAATAGATGTGACTCCTTTGCTGGAGCAAACAGCGGCGCCTCATTCCAATGAAACTCGTACTCTGAGCGCTGAGGAAGAGCGCGCGGCCACATTTACCGCGCAAGTCTTGGGTACGACCGAACAGGTTTGGGGGCAGATTTTCCCTGAGCAAGTTGGCAAGGCTTACGAAGAGCCTGTGTTGGTGCTGTATTCCGGTGTGACCCGCAGCCCGTGTGGCAATGCAAGCGGGGCGACTGGACCATTTTATTGCCCCGCCGACAAAAAAGCGTATTTGGATACGGAATTCTTTGCGACGCTGGCCCAGCAATTAGGCGCAAAAGGGGATTTTGCTGCCGCCTATGTAATTGCGCATGAGGTGGCCCATCATGTGCAAAATGAGCTGGGTATTCTGGGACAGGTGAATAAAGCCCGCCAAAGCGCCGGTGAAACGCAGGCCAATGCCTTGACCGTTCGGCTTGAACTACAGGCGGATTGCCTGAGTGGCGTGTGGGCGCGATTTGTTGATGGGTTGTTAGAGCCAGGTGATGTGAAAGAGGCACTAAACGCCGCGCGCAAAATCGGTGATGATCATTTGCAAAAACGTGCAGGCCGTGTGCCACAACCCCATACTTTCACTCATGGCACAAGCCGCCAACGCGCGGCGTGGTTCAAACGTGGATATGACAGTGGCGATATGAGCCAATGTGATACATTCAACGCCAAGACCCTGTGACATTTCAGATTTACCCAATGCCCGCCGGCAGCGGCGAGATTGCATTATGCCCTTTGCCAGGGCGACACGGGGACTATCCGGGAGATATGTCGGTTGTTTGGGGCTGGGGCCCAACACTTGTTCTAAGCATGACAGAACAGTCTGAAATGGAAGAAGTAGGGGCAGGGCAACTCGCGCAGGATTTGGCGAAGCGAGGGATTAACTGGCTGCATCTACCTATCCGTGATTTTGGTGCTCCTGCGGGGGCAACCCTAGCGGCGTGGCCGGTGGCATCAACGCAAGCGCGGGCCGTGTTGCTGAGTGGTGGCCGCGTGTTGGTGCATTGTTTCGGAGGATGCGGGCGTTCGGGTATGGCGACCTTGCGCATCCTGTGTGAATTGGGGGTAGAACCAGCTGCCGCTCTAGCCCGTTTGCGCACCGCCAGACCCTGTGCGGTGGAAACCACAGAACAGATGGTGTGGGCGCAGGAAAGAACACATCACCCAGATTAAGACATAAACCCTGTTATGGGGCAGATGCATTTGAACAAAGAAAGGAAAGGTGAGAGGTTGAACATCGACCCAAGCGGGACTCGTTGCGGCTGCTTCCTTCCGGATCTGACCGGGTTGGCGAGGCGCCTGCCCGCGCCAACCTCTCAAGCGGAGATATAATCAGGCTTGCTGTTAGATGCAAGAGTAGGTGTCGTGACAGTATCAAGATGTACGCGATACCGCCAAAACCCGTTGGACTGCGGCCCGATCTCTTGTAAATTAAGGGTTTTGACGGTCTGGGCGTGCTCTTTCGCATCCGGGCCCGTATCCAGAAAAACCGAGGTATTGGCCATTTCTTTAAATGCCCATGTCTGAGGGAGATTCGGGCAGGTTTCTGGATCGTTTGACAGATATTCCGTTAGAAGATCGCGAATGGGATGCTGTGTTGTCAAAATCAAGTTTTGGGGCCCTGTGTGAGGGTAATTACCCCCACCCATCGCGCGATAATTATTTGTGGCCAGAACAAAGTCCTGGTCCTCTTGGATTGGCACCCCGTTTAGCTGAACGTTTTTGATACGATGTGCATTGCCAAGGGCAATATGACCTTCGGGCGAATAACGGGCAGGGTTGGACAGGTCGATCTGATACGTCAGACCATGGATCGTGTCGAAATTATAGCTGGGGAAATTCGGGTTGCGCAGCATCTGATTGTGCTGACCGGGTTGAATGTGATTGAAAATGCTGGCCGACATTTCGAGCCAGTCAATGATTTGGGCACCAGAAAGTCTGAGTGCACTTACTTCGTTGGGAAATGGGTAGAGATCTGCCACGTGACGTGTGGCAATTTCCCCCTGTGCGATGTTTGTGTAATTTGAAGGTCCAGATCGTCCGCCGCACTTAAGAGGTGCCGTGGCAGATAGGATAGGAAGGTCAGCCAAAGGACTGTCTGCAAGGCGCGCACGCACAAATTCACGCTGCACAGTGCCGACAAGGCGGGTTGCGCAATCATCTTGTACCAATGAAAAGTGGCTGTGAATTGCGTGCCGTATAAAGCCAACAGGTCGGCGGATGAATTTCAGCGTATCAGCGTGTTCTTTTGCCAACAGGTCACGGACGCAGGGGTCTTCTGGGGCAATCCAAGCCAAGGCACCAGACGGTGTACGCTTTAGGACCGGATGTACCGTGCTGGAATGTGATGCAACATGCCACCCCAGATCGGTCTGCACCAAATCAAGATCAAGTTGCCCAAGGTATGATCCAGCATGGCCACACATAACGGCAGGTTTTCCATACAAGGTGCCACGCTGGGGGTCGATCTCTGCAAATTCTGATGGCGTGTCATTCGGGAACACCAGATGGGTATGGCCGCAGACAATGGCATCTACTCCGTCAATAGCGGCAACGTAGGCCGAGACGTTTTCCTTGAAAGGATGAAGGGGATTGGGATCAATTCCAGAATGACTGAGCGCAATGATGATATCGGCGCCTTCCTTCTTGAGAGCGCGTGTTGCCTGTCGTGCAGCCTCTACTGCGTCAATGGCGTGCAGAGAGTCGCCAATCTTATTATGTTCCCATTTCGTAGTTTGCGGAGGCAGAATGCCAAAAAGTCCGATTTTCAGAACGTGGCTTTGGCCATCGGTATCGTGAATCAAACGATTCAGAATTATGTGGGGTTTGAAATGTATCTTTTTGGGTGAATTTGTTGGAGTGGAGATCAAGTTTTCACATAATATGGGGAAATTCGCATCGTCGATGGCCTTGTTCATCGCATCCAATCCGAAATCGAATTCATGATTCCCAAGTGCCGCTGCATCATAGTGCAAGTGGTTCATCGCGCGGATGACCGGGCTGATTTTTTGTGTCGCCACGCGATAGTGGTGATCAGAAAGAGCTGTTCCCTGAAGGAAATCCCCATTGTCCACCAGCACCGAGTTCCGCGCAGTTTGACGCTGTTCGTTTATCAACGTTGCAAGGCGGCTGAGGCTGGGGAGATCACGAGGTTGATCGGTGAAGTAGTCATAGGACAAAAGATGCGCGTGCAAATCAGACGTCGCCAAAACCCGTAAGTGAACACGAGATTCTTCTGAATTGGGCAATAGAGTACTTTCCAAAGGTTAGCCTTTTCCAAGAAAAAGGGAGGAACCAAGCCATACTCGTAAAAATTCTAAACCATACGCTAAACACAAAAGTAACAGGTTGGGAAATAGAGTAAAAGATTCCCCCTATGATTGAAATCTCGACGTTGGGTAATTCTTCATGATTGCATTTTGTGTAGCATTTTTGTTTCACGGATTGTTCCGACCAGCGGGGCATGCCAGACCTTGCCAAGGCAATAGGACAAAAACATGAAACATGCGGAATTGGTGACTTTCGGTGGATCCGGGATGGATCGAGCGGCTGAGATTCGGGGAAATGGGGCTTTGCTTGATGAGGCGCGGGTGTCACCGATGTCAACAACCATCCTATTGTGGCGTGGTAAGTTGCTGATATCCGGGAAAAACCGTGATCACCTTGTTAAGGTTGCGATGGATCACTCGGCTTTGAAAGATGCCGGGGTGCCGCCAATTTTGTTGGGTCGAGATGATGAAGGGTATTGCTTTGCGCATAACCTGACGCATTGGACACCAGAAGAAATTGACGACGCAGCGTTCGATAGCTTTCTGGACAAAAGTGAGCAACATCATCCCGCATTTCCTGCAGATCACCTGTTTTGTGAATTGCGTGGCATCATGATCAACTTGTCCGCGCGGGATGCAGAGTTGGCGGCAACGGCCAAGGCTTTGTTCAATTGGCATAAGACGCATAAATTCTGCGCAATGTGCGGCGCGCCAAGTGATATGACCATGGCCGGATGGCAGCGCAGTTGTGTGGCCTGTGGCGGGCAGCATTTCCCACGTACCGATCCTGTGGTGATTATGCTTATTACTCATGGCAATAAGGTGTTGATCGGGCGCAGTCCAGGATGGCCCGAAGGTATGTATTCCCTGTTGGCGGGATTTGTAGAGCCGGGCGAAACCCTTGAGGCTGCAGTTCGGCGCGAGGTTTTTGAAGAGGCAGGCATTCGCGTAGGGCACGTTGATTATCTGGCGAGTCAGCCTTGGGCGTTTCCTTCTTCGCTGATGTTTGGGTGCAGTGGAAAGGCCCTAAACGACGACATCACAATTGATCCTCATGAAATCGAAGACGCTGTCTGGGTAAGTCGAGAAGAGATTATGCAATCCTTTGCTGGGACACATCCCTTCATCAAACCTGCGCGAGAAGGGGCAATTGCACATTTTATTCTACGCAACTGGCTTGCAGATCGGCTTGATTGACGCGACACTGCGACAAATCAAAAAAACAGAGGCAGATTATGAAATTCGCAACCAAAGAGGACATCGAAGCGCCAATTGATCACGTGTTTCAGATGTTGTCTGATTTTGAGAATTTTGAACGCTCGGCCTTGCGGCGCGGTGCGGAAATTGAACGCCTCGATAGTTTGGCAGCACCAGCTGCTGGTGCAGCGTGGAATATTCGCTTTTTGATGCGAGGCAAAGAACGGCAACTCAAGTTGGACCTTGTGGAGTATGTCCCATCGACTGAGATGGTGTTTAAGGCAACATCTCCGGGCATGAACGGCACAATGCACATTGATTTGGTGGCGTTGTCACGACAACGCACACGTATGAATATGGTGGCTGAAATTACTCCGCAGACGCTGACAGCGCGTTTGTTTGTTCAGTCCCTTAAATTGGCACGCGCGAATCTGTCCAAGCGACTTGATACTCGCATGGCCAGCATGGCGCGCGATATGGAAGAGCGTTACGCCAGACTGGCTTGACTTTAGCTGTGACGCGGCGCGGCAGAGGGATAAACGCCAAGGATTTTAATTTCATCCGTGAAATAATCCAATTCTTCCAAGGCAAGCTGTACATTTGGATCATCAGGATGGCCTTCGATGTCTGCGTAAAACTGTGTCGCGGTAAAGCTGCCGCCAATCATATAGCTTTCAAGCTTGGTCATGTTCACGCCGTTGGTCGCAAACCCACCCATTGCTTTATACAAGGCGGCCGGAATGTTGCGAACCTGAAAGACAAATGATGTCATCATGCCATGATCGCCGCGCCGCGAATGATCAGCGTCGCGTGACATGATCAGGAAACGGGTGGTGTTGTTGCCCTGATCTTCGATGTGACGTGCCAGAACGTCCAACCCGTAAATTTCCCCAGCCAGATCCCCAGCCAGTGCCGCCATTTCAGGGCGCCCCTCTTCGGCGACCTGTTTGGCGGACCCCGCGGTATCGGCTCCTGTGATTCGGTGGATGTTGTGCTCACGCAAGAATTCCTGACATTGACCCAACAGGACTGCGTGACTCATGGCGTGTGTGATGTCATTCAATTTTGTGCCGGGAATGGCCAGCAAATTGATATGCACGCGCACGAACGCCTCATCAATGATGTGCAAACCGGAATGCGGCAGCAGGTTGTGGTTATCAGGCACCCGGCCAAATGTCGTGTTCTCGACAGGCAACATAGCAAGGTCTGCCTCGCCTGTTCGCACGGCTTCGATCACGTCCTCAAACGTGCGGCAAGGCATTGCTTCCATGTCTGGGCGGGCGTCGTGGCAAGCCTGATGCGAGTAGGCTCCGGGCTCTCCCTGAAAGGCAATTTTGTTCGTCATCTGTGCTTTTTCCGTCAGATTGGGCCAAAATGGGCGTTTGGTCGCGGTAACTATACCTTGCTTTCGCGTAGGGGAAGCGGATAGATACCGCTCAAAGGCCACGAGATGGAAACGTAGCATGTTCGACACGATGACAATGACAAAGATTTTGGGCGCCTTCTGTGGCGCTCTTTTGGTATTCCTGCTAGGCAGCTGGGCCGCGGAAACACTGTACCACACTGGCGGTGGTGGACATGGTGATCACGCGAAGCAAGCCTATGTGATTGAGGTGGAAGGCGCCGATGATCACGGTGGTGAAGCCGAAGAAGAAGCCCCTTCGATGGAAGAGATGATGGCAAATGCGGATATTGCAAAAGGCAAGAAAGTCTTTGGCAAGTGCAAAGCCTGTCACAAACTCGAAGATGGCGCGAATTCAACTGGTCCGACCTTGTATAACATTATCGGGCGTCCAGTGCAGGCAGTTGGGGACTTTTCCTATTCTGGCGCGCTGGAAGGCACAACCGAGGCCTGGACCGAAGACGCGTTGTTTGGTTTCCTGGCGTCTCCAAAAGCGTTTGCACCAGGCACATCCATGGCGTTTGCGGGTCTGAAAAAGCCTAAAGATCGCGCCAACGTGATTGCTTATTTGTCTAGCTTGAACAATTGATCCCAGATCAAGAGGTTTATAAAGGCCGCTGTGCATGTCGCAGCGGCCTTTTTTATGTTTGGCAGGCAGAGTTCGGCACATTCACTTCTTGTTTACAAAGTCTCTCCTTGAATATGTCGGGTGAGGACAATTAGCTTATGCACAAAATCAACTCTGCCAGATCCACTGACAGACCGGAGGAAGAGCCAATGACCCGCCGCGAAACCATTGCCCGCCCCATGCCCAATCCGTGGCGAGTATTTGCGCCATTGATTGCGGGGTTCAGTTTTCTGCTGTTGGCCTCTATCGCCTTTGCACAGGAAAAAACCATCACATCGCATGGCTATTCCTATTTCGGCGATCTGAGCTATCCGGCAGATTTTGAGCATTTCACCTATGTGAATCCAGAGGCGCCCAAAGGGGGCGAAATCGCACTTTGGGCACCGGGAACGTTTGATTCGTTGAACCCTTATTCGCGCAAGGGCCGCGCTGGGCGCTATAGTTGGATCATGTACGAGAGCCTGTTGGGGGATGGTCCGTCTGACACGTTGGGTGAATATTACGGATTGCTCGCAGAATCATTGGAATATGACGAAGGCAAAACTTGGGTCATTTTCCACATGCGCAAAGAGGCACGGTTTTCCGATGGGACACCTGTCACCGCTCATGATGTTGTGTTCAGCCACAATCTGTTGCTGGATCAGGGCCTTCCTTCCTATGCCGAGGCCGTGCGTAAACGTGTTCTGACATCTGAGGCATTGGACGATCACACAGTAAAATTCACCTTTGCCACGGATATTTCCCGCCGCAGCCTGATTGATCAGGTGGGGGGTGTGCCCGTTTGGTCGAAAAGATGGTTTGAAGAAACCGGCGCACGTCTGGATGAGCCGCGCCTTGATACCTCGCCGGGGTCTGCGCCCTATATGGTTGATCGGTACGAGGTAAACCGCCGTATCGTGTTTAAACGCAACCCGGATTATTGGGGCAAAGACTTGCCAATCAATCGCGGTCGACACAATTTTGGCGAAATACGTGTTGAGTATTTTTCCGATGACACGGCCGCGTTTGAGGCCTTTAAAGCGGGCGAATATACTTTCCGCGTTGAGGGGAACTCCAAGAAATGGGCGACCGGATATAAATTTCCCGGCGTAGATAAGGGCGATGTCGTTCTTGAAGAACTGCCTGATGGCACGCCGCCAACCCCCACAGGTCTGGTCTTTAATCTAGGGCGTGAACAGCTAAAGGACCGCCGGGTGCGCGAGGCGTTGTCACTGGGGTTCAATTTTGAATGGACCAATGAATCGCTGCAATATGGGTTGTTCAGTCAACGCCATTCCTTTGTTCAGGGGGCCCCACACGAAGCCAAAGGCGCGCCGGAAGGGATGGAGCTGGAACTGCTGCAATCTCTTGGCGATCTTGTCGATCCAACGATCTTGAACGAGCCTGCCGTGACGGCCCATGATTCCAGTGCAAAACGTCAGATTGATCGCAAAAACCTGCGTCGTGCGATGAAGTTACTGGACGAGGCTGGCTGGGCTGTTGGTGACGATGGAATGCGCCGTAATGCAGCGGGTGAAACATTGAAGATTAACGTCCCGGTGAATTCCAGTGGCTCAGAAACGCAAGTTGCTGTGGTGGATATTTTCACCCAAAACTTGCGCCGTATGGGTGTGGATGCCACGTTTGAACGGGTTGATCCGTCTCAATACACCAACCGCGAACGGGATCGCGATTATGAAATCATCTTTGATTTCTATCGCACGTTCCTTGCGCCCGGCACTGGCCTGCATCAGATGTATGGATCAGGTGAAGCAGCATTCAGCCTGTTCAACCCTGCCGGATTGGCAAGCCCTCTGGTGGATCGCATCATCGATCTGTCATTGGAAACCCAAAGTCGCGAAGAAGAGCGCACCGCTCTGATGGCGCTTGACCGTGTGTTGCGCTGGGAGCGTTTCATGATCCCGGTTTGGTATAAAAGCAATCACTGGGTCGCCTATTACGATCAATATGGCCACCCCGAAAACCTGCCCCCATATGCTTTGGGTGAATTGGATTTCTGGTGGTATGACGCCGAAAAAGCCGCAAAACTGCGTGCCGATGGCGCGTTGAGGTAACGCATTATGGGCGCCTATATTCTTCGACGGCTGTTGCTGATCATTCCGACATTGATCGGAATTATGATTGTGAATTTCACACTGGTACAGTTTGTTCCCGGCGGGCCGATTGAACAGATCATTGCCGAAATGCAAGGCCAGGGAGATGTGTTCGAAGGTTTTTCAGGCGGTGGCAATGATGGTGGTGTCGAAGACATCGGTGCCGAAGGCACCTATGCCGGGTCGCGTGGTTTGCCTAAGGAATTCATCGAACAACTTGAAAAAGAGTTCGGGTTCGACAAGCCACCGCTACAACGCTTTTTTGATATGATGTGGAACTATATGCGTCTGGATTTCGGCGAGAGTTACTTTCGATCCATCAGTGTGATTGATTTGGTTCTGGAAAAGATGCCGGTGTCGATCACGCTGGGCCTGTGGTCCACGATTATTGCCTATATGGTGTCGATCCCGCTGGGTATTCGAAAGGCCCTGCGCGATGGCAGTGCCTTTGATACATGGACCTCGGGTGCGATTATCGTGGCCTATGCGATTCCCGGTTTCTTGTTTGCGATCCTGTTGTTGGTGGTGTTCGCTGGTGGCTCATATTGGAAGTTGTTCCCGCTGCGCGGCCTGACCAGCGATGGCTGGGAGGATCTCAGCGCGGTTGGCAAAATGTTGGATTATTTTTGGCACGTAACCTTGCCGATTGTCGCGTATACGATTTCGGCCTTCGCGACGCTGACGCTTTTGACCAAAAACAGCTTTCTGGATGAGATCAAAAAACTGTATGTGATGACCGCCCGCGCCAAAGGACTGAGCGAAAATCGCGTGCTGTATGGCCATGTGTTTCGCAATGCCATGCTGATTGTAATTGCTGGGTTTCCGTCTGTGTTCCTTGGGGTGTTTCTTGGGGGATCGCTGATCATCGAAACGGTGTTTTCACTGGATGGCTTGGGCCGTCTTGGATTTGAGGCCGCGGTTGCACGAGATTATCCCGTGGTCTTTGGCACGCTCTTTATTTTTGGTTTGATTGGACTGCTTGTCGGATTGTTAAGCGATCTGATGTATGTGCTTGTCGATCCACGCATTGATTTCGAAAGGAGAGAAGGCTGATGGCCCTGTCACCTCTTAATCAACGCCGCTGGCGCAATTTCAAAAAGAACCGCCGTGCATTTTGGTCATTGATCATTTTTTCCGTGTTGTTCGGCCTGAGTCTGTTTGCAGAGTTCATCGCCAATGATCGCCCAATCGTGGTCAGTTATCGCGGTGATCTCTATGCGCCTATTTTCAAGTTTTACCCGGAAACGGCCTTTGGCGGGGATTTCCAGACAGAGGCTGTGTATTCCGACCCAGAGGTCGAATGCCTGATTGTCAGCGGGGGTCTTGAGGAGTGTTTTGATGATCCCGAAGGTATTGCAAATGCCGTTCGGGACGGATCATTTGACACAAATACAGAAGGGTTCGCACAAGGTTGGACGCTGTGGCCGCCTATCCCCTATGCCTATGATACGCCGGTGGATCGCCCTGGAGCGGCCCCATTGCCACCTAATGGACAAAACTGGTTGGGCACAGACAACACCAAGCGTGATGTGCTGGCGCGAGTGATCTATGGGTTCCGCCTGTCGATTTTCTTTACGTTGATAGTTACAATTTCAACCAGCCTGATCGGCATCGCATCGGGAGCGGTTCAGGGGTTCTTTGGTGGTCTGGTTGATTTGATTTTTCAGCGCGTCATTGAAATCTGGAGCGCGACGCCATCGCTGTATGTCATCATCATCATGTTTGCCATTCTGGGGCGCAGTTTTTGGCTGCTGGTACTGCTGGTCGTGTTGTTTGGCTGGACCGCGTTGGTGGGGATCGTGCGGGCGGAATTCCTGCGTGCGCGAAACCTTGAATATGTCCGTGCTGCACGGGCGTTGGGCGTGTCCAATGTAACGATCATGTTCCGCCACATGTTGCCTAATGCGATGGTGGCGACCGTGACCATGTTGCCCTTTATCATTACGGGCACGATTTCCACGTTGGCCGTATTGGATTACCTCGGTTTTGGCTTGCCCGCATCCTCGCCGTCTTTGGGCGAGCTGACATTACAGGCAAAGCAAAATCTTCAGGCCCCATGGTTGGCGTTCACGGCTTTTTCCACCTTTGCGATAATGCTGTCGCTGTTGGTGTTTATTTTTGAGGGCGTGCGCGATGCGTTTGATCCAAGAAAGACCTTTTCATGAGCATTCTTGAGTTTCACAATCTACGTGTTGCTTTCCGACAAGATGGGCAAGTGATTGAAGCCGTCAAGGGTGTGTCCTTTAGTGTGGATCGCGGCGAAACTGTGGCTTTGGTCGGCGAGAGTGGATCAGGAAAATCCGTCACTGCTCTGAGCTCGGTATCGTTACTTGGGAGCAGTGCCGAGGTGTCAGGCAGTGTCACTTATGACGGGCAAGAAATGGTTGGTGCAAATGATCGTTTGCTGCGCAAAGTGCGTGGCAATGATATCAGCTTTATCTTTCAGGAACCGATGACATCGCTGAATCCGCTGCACACCATTGAAAAACAATTGGGTGAAAGCCTTGCTTTGCATCAGGGTATTTTGGGCGAAGATGCGCGCGGGCGTATTCTTGATTTGATGATTAAGGTGGGCATTCGTGATCCCGAAAGCCGCCTGAACGCCTATCCTCATGAGCTGTCGGGAGGGCAACGCCAGCGTGTGATGATCGCCATGGCGCTGGCGAATAAGCCGGATGTGCTGATAGCGGATGAGCCGACCACCGCGCTTGATGTGACCATTCAGGCGCAAATTTTGGAATTGCTGGCAGGATTAAAAGCCAGCGAAAATATGGGTTTGTTGTTTATCACCCATGATCTGGGCATCGTGCGACGCATCGCCGACAAGGTATGCGTGATGAAGGACGGTGAAATTGTCGAAGCCGGAACGGTGCAGGATATCTTTGAGAACCCGCAGCATGCTTATACGCAAAAGCTGTTGAGTGCGCAGCCTTCTGGTGCGCCGGATCCAATTGCAACGACGGCACCAGAGGTGGTGAGCGCCAAGGACCTGAAAGTCTGGTTTCCGATCCACAAAGGGTTGTTGAAGCGCACTGTTGGGCATGTGAAAGCAGTCAATCATGCGACAATTGATGTGCGTGCGGGAGAAACTCTTGGCATTGTTGGTGAGAGTGGGTCAGGGAAAACAACGCTTGCGCTGGCTTTGATGCGGTTGATTTCTTCGCAAGGTGATATTCACTTTGAAGGCAATGACACTCGAGGGTGGTCTACCAAAGAGTTGCGCGCTGCACGCAAGGACATGCAGATTGTTTTTCAGGACCCGTTTGGCAGCCTTAGTCCGCGTATGACCTGTGAACAGATTATCGCCGAGGGTTTGGGTGTTCATGGGTTGCCCGAGGGGCGAAAGTCGCGCGATCTGGTGGCTGAGGTGATGGAAGAGGTGGGGTTGGATTCCGCCATGATGGATCGTTACCCGCATGAATTCTCTGGTGGGCAGCGCCAACGTATCGCGATTGCACGGGCGATGATTCTCCGACCGAAACTGGTGGTTTTAGATGAGCCGACAAGTGCGCTGGACATGACAGTGCAGGTGCAGATTGTTGATTTGCTGCGAAACCTGCAAAAGAAATATGGGCTGGCGTATCTTTTCATCAGCCATGATTTGCATGTTGTACGCGCGATGAGCCACAAGATGATCGTGATGAAGCAAGGCGATATCGTCGAGACCGGCGATGCAGACGCTGTCTTTAATCGTCCGCAATCAGAGTATACTCGTGAACTTATGGCGGCTTTAACAGGGCATTCCTAAGTCACTCATCAGTCCCTTGCGGTCCTTCTTCGTTCAGCGAAGCGCGACCTTAAGGGAGCAATGAGCGATGGGTCAGATTGCAGAGCTGTGCCCCGCCTTGCTGAGATCATATGCATCAAACGCGCGTGCAATCATGCGTGTCAGAGGGCGCGCGTTGGTTGGAATGAACAACCCCGCGTCTGTGAAATTCAACATGCCCGGAAATTGACTGGACACGTCCAACAGACGCGCGTGCAGATTTGCGCGTGAAATACCAAAACGCGCTACAATCTCCGCAATATCGATCTCAAAATTGCACATGATCATTTCGATGATCCGGCCACGCATTGCGTCCTCATCTTTGAAGATATGCCCGCGAGAAATCGAAAATCTCCCCTCGCGAATGGCCGCGACATGTGTGGACGTCGCTGGGGCATTCTGCGCAAACCCTTTAGGAAACCGTGAAATGGATGATGCTCCCACCCCGATCAGAACATCCGACTGGTCATCGGTATATCCCTGAAAATTCCGACGTAAACTGCCAGCTTGCTGTGCAACAGCAAGCCCATCCTTGGGTTTTGCAAAATGATCGATACCGATTTCATCATACCCATCCCAAAGAAACAGTTTCCGAGAAATTTCAAACAAGTTCAGGCGCTCTTCTGGTGTTGGCAGGGTGTCTGATGGGATCATTTGTTGGCGCTTGGCCATCCATGGCACGTGGGCATAGCCATACAAAGCGACGCGATCAGGTTCCAATGACAAGAGTTTCTGCACACTTTCAGTAATGCGTTTTGGGGTCTGATGCGGGAGGCCGAACAAGATATCCGCGTTCAGGGAATGCACACCATGAGCCCGGATCATCTCAACAGCGTCACGCGTGACATCGTAACCCTGAATGCGTCCGATGGTTTTTTGGATCTCGTCATCAAAGTCCTGCACACCGATTGAGGCTCGGTTCATTCCGGCCTGTGACAGCACTTTCAGGCGTGGTTCATCAATTTCGTTTGGGTCAATTTCGACAGAGAATTCGCCACCTTCAGCCATTGTCGCCACATCAAAGATGGCGGCGCATAAATCTTCCATCATGCTGGGTTCCAGCAATGTCGGGGTGCCGCCTCCCCAGTGTAAACGCGACAGACGTACACCTTTTGGGAGGCGGGCTTTCAGAATAGCAAGTTCTTGCTTAAGGGTTTCAAGGTAGGAGGCCACCGGTGAGGCGCTGGACGTACCCTGGGTGCGGCAGGCGCAAAACCAACACAATCTGCGACAGAAAGGCACGTGTATATACAGCGAAACCTCTGAGTTTTCGGGGATTTCTGAAATCCAGCGGCCAAACAATTCAGACCCCACATCATTGCTGAAGTGGGGGGCAGTTGGATAACTTGTGTAGCGAGGGACCTTCGCGTCAAACAGTCCCAGCTTTGCCAATTGTGTTTTACTTGTCATAGGAATACCGTTAGGGGCGATAGTCTCAGGAAACCTTGACGCAGATCAAACGCGACCAGCCAAATGCCAAATGACCTCTCTTTGACTGCACCGCTGACATGCGGGGATTGTCCGATTAAACACCGCGCCGTGTGCGCGCGTTGTGATGCGGATGAACTGCATCGACTTGATGAAATCAAGTACTACCGCACCTTTGAGGCGGGACAGACTGTGATCTGGTCTGGTGACAAAATGGATTTTGTTGGATCAGTCGTGTCTGGAATCGCGACATTGACGCAAACCATGGAAGATGGTCGCACACAGATGGTGGGGCTATTGCTGCCAAGTGATTTTGTTGGGCGTCCCGGTCGGGATGGTGCGGCTTATGATGTGGTGGCGACAACTGATCTTGTGATGTGTTGTTTTCGTAAGAAACCATTTGAGACGATGATGCTGGAAACCCCGCATATCGCGCAGCGCTTGCTGGAAATGACCTTGGACGAATTGGATGCAGCACGTGAATGGATGTTGGTCTTGGGGCGTAAGACTGCACGTGAAAAAATTGCATCCTTGCTGTCAATCATCGCGCGTCGCAACGCCACGCTTGATCTGAAACCTGCTGAGGGTCAGTTGGTCTTTGATTTGCCTCTGACCCGTGAGGCGATGGCGGATTATCTTGGTTTGACTTTGGAAACTGTCAGCCGCCAAATGTCTGCCCTGAAGCGGGACGGGGTGATTTTGCTTGAGGGCAAACGTCACGTAACAGTTCCGGATTTCACGCGTCTGCAAGACGAGGCCGGCGACGACAATGATGGCGGTTGGTTGAGCTAACGTCTTTATATTTCAGCACGTTGTAGGATATGGGTGAACACCCCGACCCAAAGGTCGGGGTGACGCAAGACTGCCCAAGGTCATCAATTATTGTTGGGATCTGCCGCGCGCAAAATCGGATAGAATTGTGTAAACACAAAATCTGTATCCGCATTGCCTTCGTGGCAGGCATTGCATGACTCCGTCGGGAAAGCGGAGGCAGTCTTGGCGTAGGGTTCGCCGTCATGGCCAAAGCTGAAATAGGCCCAGCCACCGGGTTCTTCGGCATACCGTTCAGTGTCTTTGACGGTCAGTTCTAGACCGACAAACTCGCCCTGGAAATATCCGTTGCCAGATACCTCAAGGCAAGCGCCGGTGGCTTCGTCGCAGCTGTCGCTTTCACGAACCATGACCAGCTCCTTGGCAATTTGTGTGCCGTCGGGCCATTCACCTGTGCGTTCAAAGTGATTGAATGCGGATGGCTCAACATACACGTTGTGAAATTCCGGAAAGGGTGCGCTGCCATCGTTCAGCGCATTTGGGGTTAGGGGGGAGCCAACAAAAATCCAGCGACGAAAATCAACCGGTGCGTTCACCGCACCATCCTCGGTATATGTTGCATGGACGATGTTATCGCTCATGCTTTCGGCAATCACAGCACCGGACACGGCAACAGCACCCGCCAGCATGACAACTCCAAACTTGAAAATAGACATTTCATTTCTCCTACATGTTTCTGAACAAGAGATAGGGGGCTTGGCGCAAAATGTGCGTTATGACTTTGATAACTGGTGTGCATCTTTGAATGGTGGTAACTGATGTGACACCATGGATTTGAAACGTATTCGCTATTTTCTGGCTGTCGCGCGGTCGTTGAATTTTTCGCAAGCTGCGCGTGAGCTGGACATATCGCAGCCCGCGTTAAGCAAGGCCATCAAGCGTCTTGAGGATGATTTTGGCCAAACCTTAATCCGTCGCGAAGGTCGCCTGACTCATCTGACACAGTTTGGTCGACATATGTTGATGGTGCTGCAAGAGGTGGACAGTGCCGCTGTCTTTGCAGAAGAAGAGGCGTCTCGGTTGGCAACCACGGGCGAGACCAAGATCGCTATTGCAATCATGTGCACCATCGCACCGGGTCGGATTACGAAGTTCTTTTCAGAATTCCATGCAAAGCATCCGGAAATTCAACTGGTTCTGCATGACGTTACCGCACCTCGGATTCAGGAATGTTTGCTGGATGGCACTGTAGATCTTGCGATTGTCAGTCGCCCGGTAGAGGCCGTTGAACGCCTGCGCATCCATGAGCTTTTCCAAGAGGAAATGGTGCTGTCATTTCCTAAAGAACACCGTCTTGCGGGGCGCGGAACCATTGCGTTTGATCGGATTTCTGAATTTCCTTTTTTGGATCGTTTGCATTGTGAATTCCGTGACAGTCTGATGTCGGTGATTGCCGAACGGAAACTGGCCATGAATGTAGTCGGGCAAAGTGAGCGGGAAGATTGGATTCAAAAAATGGTGCGTGACGGGATGGGCGTGTCGGTTCTGCCTGAGGGAACTGCCTTGGAAGTCGGTCTGGATTACGTGTCATTTTCTGACATGAATTTGCGTCGATCTGTCTATTTGGCAATACCCGCGGGGCGTGAGGATAATGCCTCGCTACGCGCTTTTGTCCGTGAGGCGAAAGAGTATTGCTGGGATTTGTAACACGCACATTTGCGTGAGGCATTGATGCGGTGCTTGGCATAGGTCTTGCTTCATCAGAAAGTCACGGGAACTTTTGATGAGGCTTCACATGAAACCAATGCCACAATCCGTCTATCGGTATATTTTCAGAAACTCCCTGTGGCAGCAAATTGTGGTGATCACTCTGACTTTGGGATTGTTACCGTTGGCGCCTGTTCCGTTGGAGTTACAGCGCAGACTGTTGGATGATGCCGTGGCCAACAAGGACACTGATTTGCTAATCTTGCTGGGTGGGCTGTACCTGTTGGCGTTGTTTGCGGCGGCGGGGTTGAAGCTTGCGATGCGCATACAACGAGAGTTGATTTCGGCGCGCATTGTGCATTCTTTGCGGCGCTCTGTTTATTACTGCATTTACACGGTCACACCACCGTCTCGTATTAAGGGCAAAGATGACGTCGTGGACGAGGGCGCTGTGGTATCGATGCTGTCCAGTGAGGTTGAAAAGCTGGGCGGGTTTGCCGGATCGGCCATATCCGGGCCATTGCTACAAATCGGAACGTTGGTCACAGTTTTGGGGTATATGTTTTGGATCGAGCCATTGGTGGCGGCGATCGCCCTGGTGCTTTACTCTCCACAGTTTGTCATCGTACCGATTTTTCAAGCACGCATGAACCGATTGGCCGGACAAAAGGCGTTGAAGGTGCGCGAACTTGGCAATTTCATCGTTGATAACGCCGAAGATGATTTGCTGTCCAAAGCCCCGCCTGAGGGGTTTACCAGCCTGACAGATCGCATTTTGGTTATTCGCACCAAATTCCTGATGACCAAGAACATTATGAAAACCATCAACAACTTGCTGATTGCCTTGGGGCCGTTTGGTGTGATTGCTTTTGGTGGCTGGATGGCGATTCAAGGGCAGTTGGAGGTTGGGGTCATTCTGGCTTTTGTGTCCGGGCTTGAACGCCTTGGCGGACCTATTCGTGATCTGACAGGCAGTTACAGTGCCATTACAGATGCACGTATGCGATATCGCATCTTGTTGGATAGTTTTCCAGAACATATCGAACAGGAAGCACCACAGCCCTTGCCCAAAATGCGAGAGGCCTGAGGCGTAAGGACATTCACCTTGGACTGTTAGTGAGCCATGAACACTGGAACGTCTGCCATTTCCAACATATTGCGGGTGGCACCTCCCAAAATGGCTTCGCGAAAGCGAGAATGACCATAGGCCCCCATGACCAGCATTTCGACATTGCTGTCGCGCGCATGGCGCAGCAACACGTCGGACACACGCGGCATTGTCTTGGATAAGACATCAATTTCCACACGCACACCATGGCGCGACAGGAACTGGGATAACATTCCGCCGGGGTCAGATCGGTTTGGCCCATGGGTGGGGGGATCAATCACAACCACACGCACAAGGTCTGCAGTTTTGAGAAATGGCAATGCGGCCCGAACTGCGACCAATGCTTCGGCACTTTCGTTCCAGCCAATTGAAATGGTTTTAGGTGTTGTGACCGATGCGCAATTATCAGGCACCATTAAGACCGGCGCTTGTCCTTCAAACAACGCAGCCTCGACCGTGGGTTCAAGTTCGGCCCCACGTTCTTGTCCGTAAGGTTTTGGCAGAATTACCAGATCAGAAAACCGCGCCCGCGCAGCGACGTGTCGCCCAAGATCGGCAATTTGGGTCACCCCTGTCTCGGTTGCCCACCGAACGCCGCTGCCTTGCATCAGGGATTTGACCTCATTTTCTATGGCTTCTGCTTCGGAATGGGCCCGCGTCAGTGTTTCCTGAAGAATCATCGCATTGGCCCCGGCATAGTAATATCCGGTTTGACTACGATCTACGCCCAGACATAAACTGTCCAAATGTGCATCCAACGATCGAGCAAGCGCCAAACCCTGCGCAACCGGAGTTGTAACAAGATTGGTGTCTGACAATACCGTTAATAAGGATTTAAAGGCCATTTTGGTCTCCGTCTTTTGGGCAAAGTGGTCATCTGGCCGCATGGGAACCAGTGAATATACCCGATAAGGAAGAAAAAAGTGGACATGTGCTTTGATGCAGATCAAGGCGCCGATTACAGTGTGCAAGCAATAAGCGCACAGTCTGAATACCGCTAGGGCACAAAGAATCGCGCCTAGCACGACGAAGGGACGCAAAATGGTTAATTATATCAAGCTTATCGCGCTTGCTCTGATCACGCTTTGTGCGATGATCGCTGCAAACTATGCGCGCGATATGGCCTATATGGTACACGCACTTTTGGTGACGGTTGTATCAGGTGGCCTGTTCATCTGGACCCTGCGCAGGGTTGGGGATGAATATACGATCCGACAAGACGAATATATGGACGATGTTATTCGTGCTGGGGTTATCGCGACATCCTTTTGGGGTGTTGTTGGATTCTTAGTGGGGGTTTTCATTGCGCTTCAGCTTGCCTTTCCGGTGCTGAACTTTGAATGGGCAGAAGGCTATGCCAACTTTGGCCGCTTGCGCCCTCTTCATACATCCGCTGTCATTTTTGCCTTCGGGGGCAATGCTTTGATTGCAACGTCTTTTTATGTCGTGCAGCGCACCAGCGCCGCGCGTCTGTGGGGTGGCAATCTGGGTTGGTTTGTCTTTTGGGGGTATCAGTTGTTCATCGTACTGGCGGCAACCGGGTATCTATTGGGCGGCACACAGTCCAAAGAATACGCTGAGCCAGAGTGGTACGTTGACCTGTGGCTGACAATCGTTTGGGTTGCCTATCTGGCGGTATTCCTTGGCACGATCATCAGGCGTAAGGAAAAACACATCTATGTGGCAAACTGGTTTTTCCTGTCATTCATTGTGACAGTGGCCATGCTGCATGTGGTCAACAACCTGACGGTCCCTGTCAGCATCTTTGGGTCCAAATCGGTCATCGTATGGGCCGGTGTTCAGGATGCGATGGTGCAGTGGTGGTATGGCCACAACGCGGTTGGCTTCTTCCTGACGGCTGGCTTCCTTGGCATGATGTATTACTTCATTCCGAAACAGGCCGAACGTCCGGTGTTCAGCTATAAACTGTCGATTATCCACTTTTGGGCACTGATCTTCCTTTATATCTGGGCTGGCCCTCACCACCTTCATTATACAGCGCTGCCGGATTGGGCATCGACGCTGGGTATGGTGTTTTCTATCGTGCTGTGGATGCCGTCTTGGGGTGGTATGATCAACGGTTTGATGACGCTTTCAGGTGCGTGGGATAAGCTGCGGACAGACCCTGTTATCCGCATGATGGTTATCTCTCTGGGCTTTTATGGCATGTCGACCTTTGAAGGTCCGATGATGTCGATCCGCGCAGTAAACAGCCTTAGCCACTATACCGATTGGACCATTGGTCACGTGCATTCTGGTGCACTGGGTTGGAACGGTATGATCACCTTTGGTGCACTATACTATCTTGTGCCAGTTCTGTGGAAACGGGATCGTCTCTATTCGCTTAGCATGGTGTCTTGGCACTTCTGGTTGGCGACAATCGGCATCATCCTTTATGCGGCGTCCTTGTGGGTTGCTGGCATTACACAGGGTTTGATGTGGCGTGAGGTTGATGCCAACGGGTTCCTTGTGAATTCCTTTGCTGACTCAGTTTCTGCTGTGATCCCAATGTATGTGGTGCGCGCAATTGGTGGGGTGTTCTATCTCACTGGTGCAATCATCATGTGTTATAATCTCTGGATGACTGTCCGGAAGGCACCTGCCAAAGAGGCAAGCCTTTCCGTCACAGTTCCAGCTGAATAAGGAGGGCTGGAGTAATGTCTATTCTCGACAAACACAAAATCCTCGAGACCAACGCGACCCTCCTGCTGATTTTCAGCTTTCTGGTCGTCACCATCGGTGGGATTGTTCAGATCGCACCATTGTTTTGGCTGGAAAACACCATTGAGGATGTAGAGGGCATGCGCCCCTATACCCCGCTGGAGTTGACTGGGCGCGAAGTGTACATCCGTGAGGGGTGCTATTTGTGCCACTCGCAGATGATCCGCCCAATGCGTGACGAAGTAGAGCGCTATGGTCACTATTCGCTGGCAGCAGAGTCCAAATACGATCACCCATTTCAATGGGGATCAAAGCGGACGGGGCCTGACTTGGCACGTGTTGGTGGTCGCTATTCTGATGAATGGCATGTGGACCACCTGCGTGATCCGCAATCCGTGGTGCCGGAATCGATCATGCCGAAATACGGCTTTCTTGAAAAGAGAAAGATCGACGGCAAATACGTCGGTGACCTCTTGGCAGCCAACGCGTTTGTCGGCGTTCCTTATACCGAGGAGATGATCGAAAACGCTCAGGCAGATTTTGCCGCACAAGCGGATCCAGAGAAGGATTATGACGGCTTGCTGGAACGCTATGGTGACAAGGTCAGTGTGCGTGATTTCGACGGTCATAAAGGTGTATCTGAAATGGACGCGTTGGTGGCCTATTTGCAAATGCTTGGTACGTTGGTTGATTTCTCGACCTTCACGCCAGATGCGTCGCGCTAGGAGGGGAGACAATGGAAACATATACCCTACTTCGCGAATTTGCAGATAGCTGGATGTTGCTGTTCCTGTTCATCTTCTTTGTTGGTGTCATTGTTTGGGCGTTTCGCCCAAGCAGCTCCAGCACCTACGAAGATGTCGCCAATATTCCACTGCGTAACGAGGACAAACCCGCCACATCCGAGGAGGCGAGGACATGAGCGATAAACCAGAACTTCAAGAAGGTGATCCAAACACTACGGGTCACGTTTGGGACGGTATTCAGGAATTTGATAACCCAATGCCGCGTTGGTGGCTGTGGTGTCTGTATGCCTGCATCGTCTGGGGCATTGGGTACTCGATTGCCTATCCGGCATGGCCGGGCATCAAATCGGCCACCGCTGGTGTGCTTGGGTATTCCACCCGCGGCGAAGTTGCAGCGGATATTGCGGCGGCTGAACAGGCCAATGCCGCCATCAACGCAAAATTGGCTTCGGTTGATCTGGCTGCGATTGCGACAGATGGCGACCTTAAGACTTATGCGACATCTGCCGGGTCTGCGGTTTTCAAAACCTGGTGTGTGCAATGTCACGGAGCTGGTGCGGCGGGTGCCAAAGGGTATCCAAACCTGCTGGACAATGACTGGCTGTGGGGTGGCGACGTCGAGGCCATTCACTTCACGATTACCCATGGTGTGCGCAACGACGAAAGCGACGATGCACGCTATGCCGAGATGCCTGCATTTGGCCGTGATGAGTTGTTGGAAGATGTCGAAATTGATCAGGTCGTAAATTACGTTCAATCTCTATCAGGTGATGCACAAAACGCAGCATTGGTAGATGCGGGTGCTATTGTGTTTGAAGACAACTGTGCGTCTTGTCACGCAGAAGACGGCACAGGCGATCGTGATCAAGGTGCGCCAAATCTGACCGATGCGATTTGGCTCTTTGGGGGGGACTATGACACCATCAAAGAAACAGTGATCAACAGTCGTTTTGGTGTGATGCCCAACTGGAACACACGTCTGACGGAAGCAGAAATTCGCGCCGTGACAACATATGTACATGGTTTGGGTGGCGGCGAATAAGTCGACCTTCCAAAATGAATGTAAGAAAGGGGCCTTTGGGCCCCTTTTTTTGCGGGAAAGAGCCGAAAAAAACCGCGCCATTTGATCTTAATCAAGTCAGAGCTGCGAGAATCATGAAATAAGCGTGCTTAGACAACACAACTGGCCAAGTAGGGACACTTTGGAAGGTTTGTTGAAATACCCGCTCTGGCAACGGATCGGGGTGTGGCGTCGGCTTTCCGTCCTGTTCGCGCGTTTCCTGGAAGGCCGACGTCCAATTATTTTATTTCACATTGCAAAACAAAAGACAACGGGCCCTGCATATGCAAGGCCCGATAAGTTGGTTCTGAGGGGAATATTAGGACTTGCAGGTGGACTCTGTGCATCCTGTTTGAAGGCGGAATAAGTGCAGGCGTAGCAGGCGCGCCAAGAAATTGTTGGGTTCTGGTACATGTGGAATGTCGCATAGCGGAAAGCCTTTGGTGGGCATGCGAGTCGCGGTCATGTAAGAATTTGCGAGGATGTTGATCATAGTGATACTCCTGTACAATGTGTTTGTATCATGAATATTTAGACATAGCTGGGTGAAATGCGACTCAGCAAAAATTACAACATGTAAGATCAGATAACATATGAATTGGCTAAAATTTCCTTCTCTAAGTGCCCTACGCGCCTTTGCCGCATTGGTTGAAGAAGGGTCCGTTCAAAAGGCAGGGAACGCCCTGAACGTAAGTCATGCCGCCATAAGTCAGCAATTGCGACAATTGGAAGAACGTCTTGGCATTGCTTTGGTCGATCGCAGCGGGCGTCAGCTGGTGTTGACCGAAAACGGCGAACGGTTGGGGCGTGCGCTGATGGATGGGTTTTCTGAAATGGCGCGGGTCATTCAGGACATAACCGGAGAGGGTGATCAGCGGCCGCTGCAAGTCAGCCTGACACCAACCTTTGCTGCCAACTGGTTGATGCCGCGACTTGCGGATTTCACGCGCAGTCAACCTGATGTCGATATTCTTTTGAATCCAACGCCACAACTTGTGGCCTTGCAACCCGGCGGGGTTGAGCTTGCCATTCGATACGGCAAGGGCACCTGGTCAGGAATGGAAAGCCATTTGTTGTTTAAGGCGCCAATGGTTGTTGTGGCCTCTCCTGATCTGGTAGGCGGTCGGAAATTCACAAATCCGGCGCAACTTGCTGAATTTCCATGGCTGTTGGAACTGGGTAGCACCGAAGTCAGCGATTGGTTGGCAGATTACGGTGCGCAGACCAAAAAGCGCAGTGGTTGGATCGAATTGCCCGGAAACCTAAGTTTGGATGGCGCGCGAAACGGCCAAGGCGTGATAATGACAGCACGTGCCTTTATCGAACAAGACTTAGAGGCAGGGCGCCTGCGTGAGCTGTTCACAATTGAGCTTGGCAAGGGGTACTACATTTGCACACGTCCGGGCGTGCAAAGACCTGCGCTCAGGGCATTTTGTCGCTGGATGGCGAAACAGGCTAATAATGACGCGGCGGAAAAGGTATCTTGAAAAGTAAGAATTTGATGCAAGTCAAAGTAACGCCTTGTCCGTTCTGAAAAAACACCATCGGACGCAACAAAATATGCGAGTGATTCCGTGAGCAATCCTGAGAGCCAGCCAAGCCTTTATGCGGCCCGTGAGCCCATCTTTCCGCGCCGTGTTTCTGGAAAATTCCGAAACCTGAAATGGGCAATCATGGCGGTGACGCTGGGGATCTATTATCTGTTTCCGTGGATCAGATGGGACCGGGGTGTGAACCTGCCGGATCAGGCGGTGCTGATTGATTTGGGGAACCGTCGGTTTTTCTTTTTTTGGATCGAGATTTGGCCGCATGAATTCTATTTCATCGCGGGCCTTTTGATCATGGCCGGGCTGGGGCTGTTTTTGTTTACTTCGGCGCTGGGGCGTGTGTGGTGTGGGTATGCATGCCCGCAAACGGTCTGGACGGATCTATTCATACTGGTGGAGCGTTGGGTTGAAGGTGACAGAAACGCGCGGTTGCGTCTGCATCGACAAAAGAAATGGGATTTCCGTAAAGTGCGCTTACGGGTGACCAAGACCATCCTTTGGCTGTTCATCGGGCTTGCGACCGGTGGCGCGTGGGTTTTTTACTTCGCAGATGCGTCGACGTTGTTGCGTGATCTGGTGACGTTGAACGCCCATCCTGTTGCATACACAACAATGGCCATTCTGACAGCCACGACTTTCTTTTTTGGCGGATACGCACGCGAACAAATCTGTATTTACGCCTGCCCTTGGCCGCGTATTCAGGCGGCGATGATGGACGAAGACACCCTTGTGATCGGGTATCGTGAATGGCGCGGTGAACCTCGCGGCAAGCTGCGCAAGAAAACCGAAGATAACGCCGAGCCGCAAGGCGATTGCATCGACTGCATGGCCTGTGTGAATGTGTGCCCGGTTGGCATCGATATCCGTGATGGCCAGCAAATGGAATGCATCACCTGTGCACTGTGTATTGATGCCTGTGATGATATGATGGCCAAGATCGGCAAGCCACGTGGTTTGATTGACTATATGGCGCTGTCAGATGAGACGCGTGAACGCGCTGGCAATTCGCCTAAAAACGTCTGGGCGCATGTTTTTCGCCCACGCACGATGCTGTATACGTTCTTGTGGTCGTTGGTTGGTGTGTTGCTGGTCGTGGCGCTGTTCATCCGTTCAGATATTGATTTCAACGTGGCGCCGGTCCGTAACCCGACTTTTGTCACGATGGCTGATGGATCTATTCGCAACACCTATGAAATTCGTCTGCTCAACAAACACGGAGAGGCCCGTCCATTCCGTATCGATGTAAGCGGTGCCCCCATGGTGCGGGTCGAACTGGAAGGCGCCGAATATAAGAGCGTCCTTGTGCCCGCCGATAGCACCAAATTGCAGCGGGTGTATGTGACCGCTCCTGCGCGGTCTCATGAGGCGCACAATGAGCGCACTAATATTCGTTTCTGGATTGAAGATGAAACCAACGGCGATCGGGCGTATAAAGATTCTGTCTTTAACGGAAAGGCCAACTGATGGAACAGCGTGAACTCACCGGGCGCCACGTCGCCATAATTTTCGTGGCTGGTTTTGGGGTGATCATTGCGGTTAATCTGTGGTTGGCATTTTCAGCAATCAGCACCTTTCCGGGCCTGGAGGTTAAAAACTCTTATGTGGCCAGTCAGGAATTTGATGACCGCCGCGAGGCGCAGGAATCCTTGGGGTGGACGGTCAACGCCCGTGCCATGGGTGGTTTGGTTATCTTGTCGATAACGGATCAACAGGGCGCGCCTGTTCAAGTGGCCGCATTGGATGCTGTACTGGGCAGGGCTACGCATGTGAAAGATGACATTGCACCCAATTTCCAATTTGATGGCACAGCTTATGTGGCGCCTGTTGAATTGGGTGACGGCAATTGGAATATTCGTATGACGGCCAAATCCCAAGACGGCATTGAGTTTAAGCAACGCGTTATTCTGCACGTCAAAAGGTAAGATATGACCGCCGTAATGCGCCCAAATGCTTCTGTTTGCCCGGCTTGTGATGCAGGTCCGGCGGCGGCTGCCTTGGCCAGTGGCGCTGAGTTGGCCCAAGATGCACGACTGGCGCTGTCATTGCCCACCATTCATTGTGGGGCGTGTATTTCGACGGTTGAACGGACTTTGGATGCCCATCCCGGTGTGCGGTCCTCTCGAGTGAACCTGACGCTTAAGCGTGCAACGGTTGAGGCCGACGCAGATGTGACAGCCGATGCGTTGATCGCGCTTTTGGAGTCGGCCGGCTATGAGGCGCATGAATTGGATGCAGGGAGCCTGTCTGCAACCCAAGCTGACAAGGCAGGGCGTGATCTGTTGATGCGGCTGGCCGTTGCTGGGTTTGCATCAATGAACGTGATGCTTTTGTCAGTATCGGTGTGGTCTGGTGCCGAGGCAGCGACTCGTGATTTATTCCATTGGATCAGCGCGGCGATTACACTGCCAACGATCCTTTTTTCCGGCAAGCCGTTCTTTGTGAGCGCATGGGCGGCGTTGCGGCATCGCCGCCTGAATATGGACGTGCCAATCGTATTGGCGATTGTTCTTGCGGTGATGACATCGCTTTGGGAAACCATGCTGTCGGGCGAGCATGCCTATTTTGATGCGGCACTTGCCCTGACGTTCTTTTTGCTCGCAGGGCGGTATCTGGACCATCGTACCCGTGCAATTGCGCGTTCTGCCGCCGAAGAACTTGCCGCATTAGAGGTGCCACGTGCGCATCGTTTGACTGGGGATACCGAGGAAACAGTTGCGGTCAGCGCATTGGAGGTAGGGGACCTGATCCGTGTGCGACCCGGTGGGCGGATGCCGGTCGACGGTGTGATCACCGAAGGTCAATCCGAGTTGGATCGATCTTTGCTGACCGGGGAAACCGTACCTGTCTTTGCCGAGACAGGGCTTCAGGTTAGCGCGGGCGAAGTCAATCTGACCGGCCCCCTGACCATTCGCGCGAGTGCCGTGGGCAAAGATACCAGCTTGCACCGCATGGCTGATCTGGTGGCTATCGCAGAGTCCGGGCGCTCGCGTTATACATCTCTCGCTGATGCTGCGGCCAAACTCTATGCGCCGGGGGTTCATATCCTGTCAGCACTCGCATTTGTGGGATGGTATCTGTACACATTCGACATTCGAACGGCCCTTAATATCGCGGCGGCTGTGCTGATCATCACCTGTCCCTGTGCGCTTGGGTTGGCGGTGCCTGCTGTGACAACGGCGGCTTCTGGGCGACTATTTCGTAAAGGGATGCTGATCAAGCACGCCACAGCGTTGGAACGTTTGGCGCAGGTGGACACAGTGGTGTTTGACAAAACCGGAACCTTGACTCAAGGCACGCCGGATCTGGTGAATGCCGAAGACATGACACTTACGCAGTTTGAAATTGCCATGGCGCTGTCAGTGGGGTCTTCACATCCGTTGGCGCAGGCGATTTTCTCAAAAGGGCAAAAAGCAGGCGTTGGCCTCGCATTGGTCAGCGAGATATTCGAAGTCCCGGGGTATGGCACAACCGGGGTGTGGAACGGTCAACCTGTGCGGTTGGGCCGTGCAAGCTGGGTTGGAGCAGAACCTTTGGGCCAAGTGTCCACTTTCCTTCAGATTGGCGCAGAAGATGCGATTGCTCTGCGGTTCAAGGATGCCCTGCGTCCTGGTGCGGCGGATGCGGTGCGTGCGCTTAGGGAAAGTGGCAAGGATGTTTTGCTGATCTCAGGCGATTCCACAGGTGCAGTAGAGGAACTCTCTGCACGGTTGGGTATCGCCAAATGGATTGCAGAGGCCTTGCCTGCAGACAAGGCTCAGAAGATCACAGCACTTTCGGAGGCTGGCAGGCATGTGTTGATGGTTGGAGACGGCTTGAACGATACCGCAGCACTTGCGGCGGCGCATGTGTCGATTTCTCCAGCAACTGCACTGGATGCAGCACGGGTGGCGTCTGATATCGTGTTGCTCGGAAATGATCTTGGACCCATACCAGAGGCCGTGGAGGTTGCGCAGAAAGCTACCCGCCGCATTCGTGAGAATTTCCGAATAGCGACCCTCTATAATGTGATCGCGGTGCCTTTGGCCATTGCAGGCCTTGCAACACCCCTAATTGCGGCTTTGGCTATGTCGACCAGTTCGATTACCGTTTCCCTAAATGCACTGAGATTGAGATAAGCCATGAATATCCTGACATATCTAATCCCGATTTCCCTGCTTTTGGGTGGGGTGGGTCTTGTCGCATTCATCTATACGGTGCGCAGCAATCAATATGATGACCCCGAGGGGGACGCGCGGCGTATCCTGAATGACGAATGGGACGATCGTCCAAAGCCGTGAATTATGTTAGGGTGATTTCTGCGTAGCTGAGGCCAGCAATTTCGATACGACAGCTTTGCCCGCGTGCGATAGGGCCGACGCCTGCGGGGGTGCCCGTCATGATCAGATCGCCCGGTGCGAGGGTCACAAAATGTGACAGATGGGCGATTACATCAGCAATGGGCCAAATCATTTCGCTAAGATCCGCCTCTTGGCGCAGCTCCTCATCGACATAGGCGGCGATACGTCCCGAAGTCATTGAACCGACCTCAGATATAGGATGCAGTGGGCCAATGACGGCGGAATGATCAAACCCTTTGGCCATGTCCCAAGGTCTACGGGCGGCCTTGGCTTGGGATTGCAAATCCCGTCGCGTCAGGTCATTGCCCGCAGCAAATCCCCAGATATGATGTTGTGCCTTATCAGTGGGAATCTTTGCCCCACCCACACCGATGGCGACGACGAGTTCCGCCTCATGATGCAAGTTTTCGGTAGCAGGGGGGTAGGGGATGTGGGTGCCTGAATGCACAATAGCGTCAGCGGGTTTTGTGAAAAAGAAAGGTGGTTCGCGGTCTGGGTCGTGCCCCATTTCGCGTGCATGTTCTGCGTAATTGCGCCCGACACAAAATATCCGGCGTACCGGGAAATGAAGATCACTATTGGCGACAGGCAACAGAGGTTGCGACGGGGTGGGGATGACGGTTTTGCTCATGGCTTATTGATGCGCAACGCTTGGCCATAGTGCAAGGGGTTAGCTTGGACCGATCATAAAGCAGGAGATTTGACGCGCTTGCAGGCGGCGACAGGCAAGGTCAGCCGTTTCCCGTGTCAGCCCCATAAAGTTCGCATCAAACCCACGCGTACTTTGGACGACTTTGCGCAACGCACCATCCAAAGTTGTGATTTCTGAAAGAGCAGTCTTCAACAGAACTTTCTCGGCGGCGTATCGGCTGGGATAGCGACCGACATTGATACCCCAGTGCCGCCCACCAGAGGTTGACAGCCGGGTCACGACTTCTGGTTCTGGTGCGCGTTCGGGGCGGGCCACGGGGCGAATGTTTGCAAGGGCGACGAGACGTTCCTTAGAGATACTTTCGACTTCTGGTTCTTTTTGCACTTCGACTTCGGCCACTTTGGCCTCGTCCAGCGCTGATTGAATGTCCGCTTCGATCACAGCGGCATCTGCAACTATGACAGGAGGAGGCGCATCAGACGTGGGGCGCAATTTCGGGCGCAGGCTTTGACGAATGGCGGTGGCAACGCGGATTGTCTGCCCCTTGGTCAGGCCTTGGTAGTCAGGCAATCCGGGTTTGCGCAGCGCGACCCGACTGGGTGCACGGCGAAAGCCAAGGTCAAGCAATTCGGCCACTTTGGCGTTGCGTGTGACAGTAGAGCGACCACCAAAAACCGTGGCGATAATTCGTTCATTACCGCGCTCAGCAGAGGCCACAAGGTTAAATCCGGCGGCACGTGTATACCCCGTCTTGATACCGTCAGCCCCCCGATATGCCGCCAGTAGGCGACGGTTGGTGTTGTTCACGGTTTTGATGCCCGCATCGGTCGATTTACGTGAAAACAGATTGTAATATTGCGGATAATCATAAAGCACATGACGTCCCAAAATGGACATGTCGCGTGCGGTCGACAGATGCCCGGATTCAGTCAAACCATGCGCATTCTTAAACGTGGTGTTGGTCATGCCCAACGCCTTGGCTGTACGGTTCATGCGGCGAGCAAAGGCCGCTTCTGATCCAGAGATAGCCTCACCAAGGGCTGTGGCGGCGTCATTCGCGGATTTTACAGCAGCCGCGCGCACCAGATAACGTAATTTGATACGTTGCCCTGCAACGAGGCCAAGCTTGGATGGTGGCTCTGCGGCGGCGGTGCGGGAAATGCGGACCTGTGTATCCATCGTGATTTCACCAAGGCGAACCGCCTCAAACACGACATAGAGCGTCATCATTTTTGTCAAAGAGGCGGGATGCAGGCGTGTGTCAGCATTGCGCGAATGCAGAACTTTGCCGGATCGTGCATCCATTACCATCGCGGCGTAAGGGGCTGCGTATGCCGACAAAGGCACCACAACCAGCATCCAGATTGCTGCTGCTAAATACAGGCCCAAGCGGGCCGGGCTGCTGCGCCGTACCTTCACTGTTCTTGCCATTTCTGCCTCATGCCGCCGATTTTTTCGGTCTGGCTTTTATAGTTATCAACAGGCTAACACAGAGCGGATGTTGAAGAAAGCCATTGTTTTCAGAGGATTTGAAGCAATCAGCGTGAAATGGATTACACAATGTGGTGTATGGATTGCTGCGCACCACAGCATAGGGTGTCAGTTGATCACATCAATCAAATTTGGCAGTTCTGCAAGTGTTGTGATCTCGTGAAATCGTGAAGAGTCGATGGGGGGATCGGCGTGTTCCAATGCCCAGATTTCCCCGTGGGGTACATAAATGCCCCACCCTCCTGCCTCGATGGCGGGGATCACATCGGATTTCATGGAATTACCAATCATCATGGCACGATCAGCACCATCACCATGGCGATGAAAAATCTCGGAATAGGCCCGTTTGGTTTTGTGGGACACGATCTCGACGTGATTAAACAAGTCACCCAACCCGGATTGGGCCAGTTTGCGTTCTTGATCCAAAAGGTCGCCTTTGGTGATCAAGATGATGCGGTGATTTTCAGCGCATCGTGCCACGGCGTCCTGTGCATGGGGCAACAGATCAATTGGGTGATTCAACATCTCTTGTCCCGCAGCAATGAGCTCTGAGATGACAGAGGCGGGAACGCGTTCTTCGGTGACCTCAATTGCGGTTTCGATCATGGATAGGACGAAACCTTTGATGCCAAAACCATACTGGCCAATATTGCGCCGCTCCGCCTCCAGAAGTCGTTGTTCAAGGTGCGCGCGTTCGGTGAAATCGGCCAGCAATTCGGCGAATCGTTCTTGGGTGATGCGAAAGAAACGCGCGTTGTGCCAAAGCGTGTCATCGGCATCAAAACCAATTGTTGTAAGATTCTTTGCCATCTGAGGTTCCAATCTGTGCATGGGCCTCTTTTCTATTCAGACCACAAGGTTATATAACCGCCAAAGGACAATTTCGGAACCAAAGGTATTCTGTATGGCGCTGGGCCCTGTGTACATGTCTGACCGAAATGACGATGATACCGATATAGGTGTCGCGACCAAGACGCGTGCGCGGACCAAACGGCCACCGCTGTATAAAGTCATGCTGCTGAATGATGATTTCACGCCGATGGAATTTGTGGTTCACATTCTGGAGCGCTTCTTTGGGATGACCCATGCAGAGGCGTTTGAGATCATGTTGATCGTTCACAAAAAAGGCCTTGCGATTGTTGGGGTATACAGCCATGAAATTGCTGAGACCAAGGTCACACAGGTGATGGAGTTTGCCCGTCGCCACCAGCATCCGCTGCAATGTACAATGGAAAAGGAATGATCCGCCATTTGGTGTGATTAGGGGATTATATGGCCGTTTCACGACTAACGCTGGCGCTTGAGAACGGCGATGTTGTTTTGCCTGATACTGGCGAGATTGGGGTATATCATCCCGTTGGAGATGTTGATTTATCTGCGTTGCCCAAAGATCGTGTGCGCATCATTCAGCCGTTTTTTCCGGATTATCGAGCGTTTGAAAAACAGGGGTATGCCTGTTCTGTTGCGGCTGATGGAAAATTTTCAATGTCTGTCGTCCGTTTGCCGCGATCCAAGGATCAAGCGCGTGATCTGATTGCAAATGCCGCAGCACGATCCGATTACGTGATCGTAGATGGGCAAAAGAACGAAGGTGCAGAGAGCCTGCTTAAGGAATGCCGCAAGCGGGCGGATGTCTCGTCGGTCATGTCCAAGGCTCATGGCAAGCTGTTTGTGATGCAAGGTGGCGATTTCACAGATTGGGTCGCCGAGGCGCAAACCACGTTGGAATGCGGTTTTGTTACGCGATGTGGTGTGTTCTCCGCAGATGGTATTGATCCCGCATCGCGTTTGCTTGCGGACAGCCTGCCGGAAAAACTTGGGCGCAATGTTGCTGATCTTGGTGGTGGTTGGGGATATTTGTCCCGCGCCATTTTGGAACGCAAATCGGTGGAAACTTTGTGGTGTGTCGAGGCCAATCATGATGCGCTGGAATGTGCGCGCCTGAATGTGACCGATCCCCGTGCCCGGTTTGAATGGGCTGATGCCACGCAATGGGCTGCGCGGGCGAACATGGACAGTGTCGTGATGAATCCACCATTCCACACATCACGCACGGCTGATCCGCAAATCGGACGTGATTTCATTGCTGCGGCTGCGCGCATGCTGGCGCCATCCGGACAACTGTGGATGGTTGCAAATCGGCACCTGCCATATGAGGCCACGCTGGATGCGAATTTTGTGCAAGTGGCAGAGGTTGCGGGCGACAATCGGTTCAAAATCTTACAAGCGAGCCGACCCGCTCGCCCCCGGCGTTAAAACCGCCTAGTCTGACCTGAATACAGGCCCGGAAGCAGGAGAGTCATATGTCCTTTTCGATAACAGGTAAAACCGCCATTATCACCGGGGCGGCTAATGGTGTTGGTCTCGCTATTGCGCGGCACTTTGCAGACCACGGGGCAAATGTGATGTTTGCCGATATGGATGAAAAACAACTGTCCAAAGAACTTAGCGATGTGCCAGAAGATGGCAATGTCCGCTATTTTGCCGGAGATTTGCGCGAAAAACTGACCATCGCGAATTTGCTGTCTGCAACAATTGATGCCTTTGATTCAATTGATATCCTGATCAATTGCTGCCGTCAGGTCAAAGTTACCGATCCGTTGGATTCCGAGGATGACACGGTTGAGGAGCTGTTACAGCAAAACCTGATGATTTCGTTGCGGTTGTCGCAAATGGTGGCAAAACGTATGATTAAACAATCCGCCGATGAAGACGAAGGTTGCGCAGGAACCATCGTCAATCTGTCCTCGATTGCGGCGCGTCGATCCCATCCTGAATTGCTGGGTTATTCTGTGTCTACAGCGGCGCTTGATCAAATGACGCGATCGTTGGCTGTGGCGTTGGCGCCGCATCGTATTCGGGTCAATGCGGTGTCTTTTGGGTCGGTGATGAGTGCAAGCCTGCAATCTGCCCTGAAAGACGATGCGAACTGCCGTCAGGACATCGAAGATCATACGCCGCTGGGGCGGATTGCCAGCGGGTGGGAAATCGCCGAGGCCGCCCAGTTTTTGGCCTGCGACGCATCGGCCTTCATGACAGGGCAAATTGTCACCCTGGATGGGGGGCGCAGCCTGTTGGATTCAGTGGCAACCGCTGCGCATTGATACCAGAGCGAAGGCCTATTTCTTTTTGAATGGCTGAATTTCAGCCAAGTCAGGATGAAATCTGATTACGTGTTTGAGTTGACGTTTTTTGAAAACGTCATAGCCGTACCATTTATTGCCCTCTTTATACGCAATATAGGTCGCAGTCCCTTTTCTACTCAGAAGTAACCCACCTTTAATATCCTCATACACGGGAACAATGGCATAGGGTCTGCCAGCCGAAGTTACGCCATTGTGAATCTTGTCGAAATTCGGTTGCACCACCAAAGATGATTTGTCGATTTTTTTCTCCAAAAGGTGAACATATTGGCGAATGAAACCTTCACGGTTCATATCTATTTTTCGTGCCAAAAACTCCAAGACTTGTGGTTCTGTCATATACAGGGTGGTTGAATATTTTCCGGCAGCGCTTGCGGCAATATATGCCTTTAACAACTTTAACGCGGCCTTTTGGTCGGGGGTTGAAGGGGTTTGAGCAACACTGACTGTGGCCCCCATAACAATTAGGACGACAAGCAGATAGCGTGTGCATGCTTTGAAAGCGGAATGTAGCAATTTCATTATTAATCTCGGGTTGATTTACCTTATATGAAATCACCTTATTGATGTGTTTTGCTAGGGCCAAGCCCTTTTCAGATTATTCATCGCGTGATCTTCTTAAACAGCGCAAAGCAGTGTGGTAGTGCCCAAGATGTCCTGATATTGACGGCATAATAAGAGGGAAATGTAATGACCGACCAGATGCTGGATCAGAAAGCGCGCGCGAGCGCATGGTTTCGTGAGCTGCGTGATCAAATCGTTGCGCGCTTTGAAGAGCTGGAGCACACACACGCCAACGGGCCTTTCAATGATTTTTCTGAAGGTCAGTTCGAAGTAAAGCAAACCACACGCACGTCGGATGATGGGTCGGATGCCGGGGGCGGATTGATGTCCGTCATGCGCGGAGGGCGTGTGTTTGAAAAGGTCGGTGTGAATATCTCGACGGTTTACGGCACCTTGGGGGAGCGCGCCCAAGCGGCGATGGCTGCGCGCAAAGGCATTGCCGGAATGCAGGACGATCCGCGTTTCTGGGCGTCAGGAATTTCGCTGGTGGCACATATGCGTAATCCGCATTGTCCGGCCGTGCATATGAACACCCGTATGTTCTGGACACCACACGCGTGGTGGTTTGGGGGGGGGTCCGATCTGAACCCATGCTTGGAATATGACGAAGACACTACGCATTTTCATGCAGTTCAAAAAGATCACTGTGATCGTCACAATCCGGCACATTATCCACGTTTCAAAGAATGGGCTGATGAATATTTTTATGTTCCCCATCGTAAACGGGCGCGGGGCGCAGGAGGCATTTTCCTGGATGATTACAATTCCGGCGATTGGGATGCAGATTTTACCTTTATCCAAGACGTTGGGCGTGCTTTTTTACCGGCCTTTGCCCCATTGATTGAAAAACGTCGGGTTCAGGATTTTGATGATGCCGACAAAGATGCACAGCTTGTGCATCGTGGTCTCTATGCCGAATATAATCTGGTTTATGATCGCGGCACGAAGTTTGGCCTAGAGACAGGTCACGACCCGGATGCCGTGTTGATGAGCCTGCCTCCGTTGGCAAAATGGGTGTGATCAGAAAGCGTCAGGCGCTTTCTGCAAGGCGAATATCGCGACAAAGGTGGCGGTGCAGAGATTCAATCTCTTCATTGTCCCCTCGAATAACGCAAATCTCGCGGATTGAATTTTTCAGGCGTACCCGAAGCTCTGCAGGCGTACCCGTTGTCTCTGGGCGCTTTACATAAATGCTTTTGACATCGTTCAGCGACAGTTTCATCGCCGATTTTGGTTCGTCACGACGAGACAGATGATAGATGTGAATTTCGCTGTGCCCTGGATCATACAGAACCTCACAGCGATGCCCGCGTGTTGCAAACGAATACACCGCAAGCCCAATGAGTGAGAAAGCGACAGCCAACAAAACCTTTGTCAGCATTGGGTCACCCAAAGCGTTCGCGTTCGGGAAGGTCCATTGTACAAATGTCCCCATCACGATGATGATTCCGACGAAACGCACAACTGCTTCGTTGCGTTCTGAGTGCCTGAAAAACCCGTCAGCTTCGCGAATGCGATAACCTGCACCATTTTTCGAAGAATTAAGACTTTGCCAATTTGGCAGAGCCGTGCCGTCCATTCTGGAGACCATGTTCATGTCCCAACTCCATTTTGCTATCCCCAGATGCAGCTTCTGCGGGAAAAGTGGCAAAAAACGCGCAAAAGCGTGGTGAAGGGTGGGAATATTCAGGAAGATTTCAAGCTGGAGCGGCACAATCCATAAAAATAGCCTGAATGAAGCAAGGAATTTAAATCAAAACTACAGAAAAAAGCACAATTAACGCCAATCGAAAAAGCCATCACCTGCACGTTTGAGGAGAACACGCGCCATTTCGTGTCCTAGGTCGGCCGCATCCTGAACGGGTGCTGACATATCCTCACTGATACTTTCACTGCCATCTGGGCGCAAAACTTCACCACGTAAGCGCAAAGTTGATCCCTCTAATGTGGCCAAGCCCGCGATGGGAGTTTCACACGACCCATCCAGCCCGGCCAAAAGCGCACGTTCTGCGCTTAGACGCTGGGCAGTGGGGGTGTCATGAATCGCGGCAAGCAGATCGCCAGTTTGCGAATCATCTGCACGTCGTTCAATGCCAATGGCCCCCTGGGCGATGGCGGGCAGCATGTCGTCCGGATTGATCGCCGAGGCGGCCTTATCCGCCATGCCAAGCCGGTTCAGTCCTGCCAGCGCTAAGAATGTGCAATCGGCCACGCCGTCGTCCAGTTTTTTCAGGCGGGTCTGCACATTCCCGCGAAATTCCACGACATTCAGGTCAGACCGGAAATGCAAAAGCTGTGCCTTGCGGCGCAAAGAGGATGTTCCGACAACCGCCCCTGTAGGCAAATCCGCAAGGGTTTTGACGGTTGGAGACATAAACGCATCGCGCACGTCTTCGCGGGGCAAAAAGGTATCCAGAACCAACCCATCCGGTTGGGCTACGGGCATATCCTTGGTGGAATGCACGGCGATGTCGATATCACCACGCAGCATGGCCTCTTCGATTTCTTTGGTGAACAGACCCTTGTTGCCGATTTCCTTAAGGGGGCGATCCTCGTCGATCATGCGTTTGTTGTCGCCGGTGGTGGTGATTACCACGACTTCGAATGCCTCAAGCGGCAAATCATGCGCTTTCGCCAATCGCTCCCGCGTCTCATAGGCTTGCGCCAATGCCAACGGCGAGCCGCGTGTGCCAATTTTCAGGGGCGAGTCGGGGGAAGGAAGCATACGTGTCATATCCCCCGTCTAATCGCGCCAGATTGTCCTGACAAGTCAGGAAGTCTTGACATCTTGACGCTGGCACACGACCTAGCGTGTAAAGCAAAGAGGTGGATCATGGCACAGACGAAAACAATCCTGCGGGCATTGGCGGGTGAAACCCTTGAAACACCTCCGATTTGGATGATGCGTCAGGCGGGGCGGTATCTGCCGGAATACCGCGCAACGCGGGGGCAAGCAGGGGATTTCTTGTCTTTATGCTATAATTCAGAGCTGGCGGCCGAAGTCACACTGCAACCCATTCGCCGTTATGGATTTGATGCGTCGATCCTGTTTGCGGATATCCTGCTCTTACCTCAGGCGCTGGGTGCTGATCTATGGTTTGTCACAGGCGAAGGTCCGCGATTGTCGACCATTCAGTCACAAGCGGATTTTGATGTTTTGAAACCAGCCAGTGCCATTCATGACAAACTGTCCCCGATCTATGAAACTGTGCGTATCCTGCGGCGTGAGCTGCCCGCAGATACCACATTGATTGGTTTTGCCGGCGCGCCCTGGACTGTGGCAACCTATATGATTGCAGGGCGTGGAACGCCTGATCAGGGACCCGCGCATGCGCTTAAAGATACCAAACCTGCACTGTTTGATCAGGTGATGGAGCGTCTGATTGAAGGCACGATTGACTATCTGTCCATGCAGATTGAGGCTGGGGCCGAAGTGGTTAAGCTGTTTGACAGCTGGGCCGGATCACTCAAAGGCGCGGATTTTGATCGTTATGCGCTTGAGCCTGTAAAGCGCATCATTGCGGCGCTAAAAGCCAAACATCCCGACACTCCAATCATTGCTTTCCCTCGTGGTGCGGGAGAGAGGTATATTGGCTTTGCCGAGGCAACAGGCGCAGATTGTGTGGCATTGGATGATGGCGTCACGGCAGCTTGGGCTGCAGAGCACGTTCAGAAAGATGGATGTGTGCAGGGCAACCTTGCGTCGTCACATATGGTCACTGGTGGCCAGAGCTTGGTGGAGGAAACACGCCGCATTGTCGATGCGCTGTCAAAAGGTCCGCATATTTTCAACTTGGGTCATGGGATTACACCGGATGCCGATCCTGAGAATGTGCAGTTGATGATTGATACGGTACGCGGGACCTGAGTGTCCCTACTCAATTCTGATGTTTTAGCTGCTTTTCAGAATTCTGGCGACGTCGGTTTCTTTCACGGCGTCGCGTTCTAAATCCAGACCATTCTGAATATGAATCAGGTGATGGCATACCTTTTGTTCGGCCAGTTCGGCATCGCCCGCGACAATTGCCTCAACAATTTGACGGTGCTCATCGTCCGGGCAACTTGAATTTCGGCTGGAGCCAAACAAGCCAACAATCAAGGATGTACGCGTTACCAACTCGCGGATCATTCGTGTCAGCACCGCGTTTTGGTGCCCTTTGGCGAGCACGACATGAAATTCACCTGACAGGCGGATGATGTCTGTGCGTTCTTGCTGCGCGCGCGCGGCGTCTTCTTTGTCGATATGGGTGCGCAGTTGCGTGATGGCATGATCTGAAATGTTCTCAGCCAACTTGCGCACCACACCGGTTTCGATCATCAGCCGTGCGTCAAAAACTTCGCGGGCTTCGTCGGGGCTTGGGCAAGATATATATGCCCCGCGATTGGATTGCAGGTCCACAATTCCCTGACTCCCTAGCAACAACAATGCACGGCGTACGCGCATTCGCCCCACCCCGAATGTTTCGCAAAGCGCCGCTTCGCTTAGCTTTGTGCGGGGGGCCAGTCGTTGCTCCATAACCGCCGAATAGATCCGATCAACAATCATTTGTTCATCGGCGTCTATATCGATTTTCTTGATGGATGGTTTGTCGCTGGGGCGCATCTTTTGTCCAGATTTCTTTGCCATATCTTACATTAATGCCAAGCTGATGTGATTTACAATAGGCGCAAAAATTGTTGATGTTAAGAATTTTTTTGTTGACAAAGATTGTTAACAATACCTCAATCTAGGGTGCCAACGCCGGGATTCGCTCGGCCTTTGGCAAACCGGCAACCGCAAAAATGGTGCCTGAGATCAACAAGGGAGTGAACGATGAAACGCAGAACGCTTGTAAAGGCATCTGTTGCGGCGGTGGTTGCTGCATCAATGCAGATCAGTACCGCTTGGGCGGAAAACCCGGTTCTTAAGATCGGATTTGTCGGGGTGACATCAGGCCCTGCCGCAGCATGGGGGATTTCCAATCAACGTTCGATGGAGGCGCGCGCGGCGTGGCTGAACGAGATTGGTGGCTATACCATTGGCGGCACGACTTATGATATTGAGATTGTCTCGTTTGACGATCAAAAAGACCCCAAACGCGCTATCGCGGGTATGGAAAAAATGGCCCAAGAGGGCATTCACTATGTCGTTGGGCCAAACGTGGATGATGGCGCCGCTGCCGTGCGACCCGTGGCAGAAGCAAATGGCATTATGTATTTCCCATACGCTTTCCCTAAAGAGCTTTATACAGCGCCAGCATCTAATGCGATCTTGGGCATGGTGGCAAATTACCAGTCTGGCCCAGCGATTTACAAATATCTCATGGAAGAAAAGGGCGTGAAAACAGCGGCCTTTATCGCGGCGAATGAATCCGACCCGCTGAGCCAACGTGATGGTGGTGTGGCTGCGGCAACCGCATTGGGTATCGAAGTTGTCTCTGACAGCGTGACCTATCAGGTGGATACAACCGATTTTACACCGGTTCTGACACCCATCATGCGCACGCGTCCTGATTTGCTTGTGTTGTCAGGTGTTTCCCCTGCCAATGCACCACAGTTGATCCGCTCTGCGCGCGAGCTGGGCTTTCAAGGCGTGATTTCCACGGAAACCGCACAGGACGCAAGCGTTTTGCGCGAAGGGGCCGGGGATCTGGCGAATGGGTTCATCTCTGTTGGCGGTGCCTCTACGCCAGAACTTGCATCGGATGCTATGCGTGAATTCGTAGAGCGCTACACCACGATGTTTGGCGAATATAACGATGAGTCCAACACCAAGGTTTATGCGTTGGAATATATCCTTGAAACGCTTAAGGCGAACCCTGCGGCGCTCACTGATGTTGATGCGTTCCAGACAACCATGGATACTTTCGAAGCGCCGAACCCGTATATGGTGGGCGATGCCAAGCTGCGTTACGTCGGCATGTCCTCTTTTGGGCAAAAACGTCAGGTGTCGGTGCCATTGGTGGTGAATGTCTATCAAGACGGCGCATTTGAGACACTATTTGTCGCTCAGGTTGACTGAGCCGGGCCTTTCCCCGACAGGCAGAAATCCGAGCAGATCTTTCCCCGAACCGCATCAGGTTCGGGGGGCTTAACAAATATATTGAGGACCAAATGGAACAGATTCTCGCCAATGGGGTCTATCTGGGCGCGCAATATGCGATGATCGCCCTTGGGCTTACCCTGATTTTCGCGCTTATGAATGTGCTGAACTTTGCTCATGGGCAGATGTATGTTCTAGGTGGTTTTGTCACCTATACGTTTTATGGACAGATGGGGTGGCCCTTTGTGGTCGCGCTGGCAATGTCCTGTATCACACTTGCGATACTTGGCGCGTTGGTTGAAAGGTTTCTGTTTGCCCCGGTCATCAAGCGGTCCACACGCGACGAAAGCACGATGCTGTTGGCGGCTGCGATTGCCTTTTTCTTGGATGCCGTTGTGTTGCTTGTTTTCGGTGAAAAACAACGCGGCGTGCCCAAAATCGTGGATGGGGTGTTCAACTATGATTTTCGTCTGATCATGCCCTATGACCGAATTCTGATTTGTGGTCTTGCGATCCTGTCCATCGTAACTTTTATCCTGTTCATGCAATATTCCAAAACGGGTCGTGCCCTGCGCGCCCTTGCCCAAGATCGCACCGCGGCACAGCTGATGGGCGTGAATGTGGATCGGTATTCGATGGTTGGCTTTGCGCTGGGCGCGATGTTGGCTGGGCTGGTCGGTGGCTTGCTGGTGACCATTACCGGTGTCAATTTAGGTATGGGCGGCCCAACATCCATCAAGGCCTTTATGATGGTTATGATTGGCGGGGCAGGGGTGATCTCTGGCGCGATTGCAGGGGGGGTTATCCTCGGGTTTATGGAGGCAATTGGCCTCGCTGTTCTATCTCAATACGGTGATATCACCTATTTGCTGATCTTCGTCTCCTTGATGATTTTCCTGGCCATTCGCCCGCAAGGGTTGATGGGCAAGCCGTGGGGTTAAGAACATGATGGGACTTTCTTCAAAACAGTTGATGGCTGTTGGCGTGTTTCTAGTAGCTCTTTTTGTGATCGTACCTGCAGTCATCGCCACCACTGGGCGTGTGGATTTCTATTACACGCTGACCTCAGTTGCGTTGCTGGCGATTGCCAGTTCTGGTGTTTGGCTGACGTTTTACATTGGGCGCATCAATATCGGGCAGGGCGCGTTTGCCCTGATCGGGGCCTATGTGTCTGCCATTCTGGTCACCAAGGCGGGTATGTCGTTCTGGGTGTCATTGCCTTTGGCCGGACTGTTCGCGGCATTGGTTGCAGTTTTGATCGGGCTTCCAATCCTGCGCTTGCGTGGGGTTTATTTTGCGATGATCACTTTGGTGTTGACCCAAGTTGTCACGCTTACAGCGCTTGCATTGCCAATCACCAATGGGGCTAAGGGGATCACATCCATTCCGCTCCCTAGTGCCTTGTCGATATTTGGGCTGACTATTATCCCGGATTTTGCCACGCTTCAGAATCCGCGATTGGCGTTTTACTTTACCGCCTGCACATTGATGGTTCTGACCTTTGCGGCGATGTACCGTCTGGTCAATTCGCGATTGGGACATCTGTGCCGATCCATGCAGCAAAACGAAGAACTTGCCAGCTCTATCGGAGTCAACATTTCCTACATTCGGGTGGTGGTCTTTGCGATTTCCTCTTTCGTGGGTGGCATCGGAGGCGCAGTCTTTGGATCAATCGCACAGTCGGTATACCCGTCCAGCTTTCAGGTGGCAGATAGTGTGAATTTCATGCTCAATTGCTTCCTCGGCGGCCTAGGATATGTCTTTGGTCCAATGCTTGGCACATTGGTGCTCTATTTCGGGTGGGACTTGCTGTTTGAATTCGGCAAGTATCAGATGCTGATTTATTCCAGCGTGCTGATCATCCTGATGCTGTTCTTGCCCAATGGCTTGCTTAGCCTGCGGATATCCAAGCGCGGAGGAAACAGCAAATGAGCGCGCTTCTTCAAGTCAAAGGTGTCACCAAGAAATTCGGGGGCCTAACAGCCAACAACGATATTTCTTTTGATGTGGCGGAAAATGAAATCCTGTCAGTGATCGGCCCAAATGGTGCGGGAAAATCGACCTTGTTTAAGATGATTTCTTCGTTTTTACCCACCACATCCGGCGAGGTGCTGTTTCAGGGGGACCGGATATCTAATCTTCAACCTCATGCTGTGGCACGCAAAGGTATTGTGCGCACCTTTCAGGAAACCACGATTTTCAAATCCATGACTGTGCGCGAAAGCATCGTTGTCGCCCAACATCTGCGCGCCAAGGCATCGCTTGCGGGATATTTCTGGGGGAGCAAAACTGCCCATGATGACGTGCAATCCTTTGGTCAATATGCGGATGAACTGATCGATTTTTTAGGCATGACCGACATCGCAAACGAGCAGGCCTCAAACCTGCCGCAGGGCAATCTGCGAGCACTGGGAATTGCCATTGGCTTGGCCACTGCTCCCAAGGTTTTGCTGTTGGATGAACCATTTGCAGGTATGAACCATGATGAGACTATGACGATGGTCGATCTGGTCCGCAAAGTGCGTGATGACAGAGGCGTCACTGTTCTGCTGGTGGAACATGACATGCCTGCAGTTATGAATATTTCTGATCGGATTGTCGTGTTGAATTTCGGCGAAAAGATCGCCGAGGGCACACCAAGTGATATTCAGAACAACGACAAAGTTATCGAGGCCTATCTCGGCAGCGCAGATGACGAGATAGGAGTGTAATCCATGGCTACGATGTTGGAATTCAAGGATGTCGAGGTCTATTATGATCATGTCTATGCCCTAAAGGGTGTGTCGATTGATTTGCAAAAAGGTGAAACCGTTGCTTTGATCGGGGCCAATGGGGCCGGGAAATCCTCTATTTTACGGGCGATCACCGGGCTTGCAAAAATCACCTCGGGGTCAGTGCATTTTGAAGGGGAACAGATCAACGGCCGTAACCCTGCCGAAATTGTCGCGCGCGGCATTGCTATGGTGCCCGAAGGGCGTCGCGTATTCCCATATATGTCTATTAAGGACAATCTGTTGATGGGGGCCTTTACCCGTTCGGATAAGGCCGGGATTAAGGACACGTTAGACAGTGTTCTGACACGATTTCCACGCCTCAAGGAACGCTACAGTCAAAGCGCGGGAACCCTGTCAGGGGGTGAGCAGCAAATGATGGTGATAGGGCGTGCCCTGATGGCCAAGCCACGCCTGTTGTTGTTGGATGAACCGTCCTTGGGTATCGCGCCCAAACTTGTGCAAGACATTGCCCGATCCATCGTTGCGATCAACCGCGACGAAGGCGTGTCCGTGCTGTTGGTAGAGCAAAATTCGCGTATGGCACTGTCGATTTCCAACCGGGCCTATGCTCTGACCACAGGGAATGTGGTGATCGAAGGGAATTCGAAAAAGTTGCTGAACGATGATCGGATCAAGGCTGCCTATCTGGGCGGTGAGGTGTAAGGTATGAAAATTCTTGTGATCAACCCCAATACCACCGGGTCAATGACTGATAAAATCGCGGCTGCCGCGCGTCGTGTTGCGCGTCCAGATACAGAGATCATCGCCACAAATTCACAATCGGGTCCCGCCAGCATTCAAGGATATCTAGATGTGGCGATGTGCCTGCCCGGTTTGCTGGATGAGGCGCAGCGCCACAAGGATTTCGACGCCATCGTAGTAGGATGTTTTGATGACACTGGCGTGGATGCACTGCGGTGTGTCGTGGACACGCCCGTTATTGGCATCGGCGAGGCCGCGTATCATGCGGCCGCGATGATCAGCAGCAAATTCAGCGTTGTGACAACGCTGTCGCGATCCGTTGCAGGGCTTGAGGCCAATTTGATGCGATATGGGTTGGATCGACGGTGTGGGCGGGTACGAGCAAGTGATATTCCAGTTTTGAAGTTGGAAGAGGGCGACCCGGCAACCATCGACATCATTCGCGATCAAATCAGCCAAGCAATTCTATATGACGGCGCCGAGGCGATTGTTCTTGGGTGTGCAGGGATGACCGATTTGATGAACACATTGTCCGACGAATTTGGATTGCCCATTATCGATGGGGTGACCTGCGGTGTCACGATGGCAGAGGCCATGGTGGCAAGCGGTCTTAAAACTTCCAAAAAGAACACCTACTCCTTGGGATGAGCCCAAAGTTCGCGTAAAATATCAGCGCGATCTGCATCCCGAGATGTTGATGCATTGATCGGGGCGCAATGCCCATCAAATCGTGGTGCTGGGGCGGGTTGCAATGTGTCGCCGGGCATTTGCCAGATTTGGCGCGCCGCCATATGCGGATCATGCGCGGCCTCTGAGGGGGGATAAACCGCCGCCACGCAGGCATCGCTGTTTTCGAACAGTTTGATCCAATGTGCACGGGTCTTGTTGGCAAAGATTTCTGTCAGACGAAGGGTCAAGTGGGGCCATGAAGATGCATCGAACTGTTCTTGAAACTCTGGATCATCTGACAAATCCAGTCGCTCCAGAAACAGCGCGTAAAATTTTGGCTCTAGACATTGCACGGTCATAAATCCTCCGTCTGCACAGCGGTAACTGCGTGACCAGTGGGGGCCGTCCAGCAGGCTTTGACCGCGGTTTGCGGTAAATTGACCAGCCTGTTGAATGGCCATCAGAAGGCTCATCATGTGGGCTGATCCATCTACTATGGCGGCGTCTACCACAGTGCCTTTGCCAGTGCTGCGCGCGTTGAGAACTCCCGCCAACATACCAATCACCAAATAAAGCGCCCCTCCGCCAATATCGCCAACCAATGTGGCAGGGGTAAGGGGGGTGGTGTCAGGATCTGAAGCATACCAAAGCGCGCCAGAGGTGGCGATATAGTTCAGATCATGTCCGGCCATCTGTGACTTTGGGCCTGTTTGACCCCATCCTGTCATGCGTCCGTAAACCAGTTTGGGGTTTTCGACCTGACACTTCTGAGGCCCAAGACCCAGACGTTCCATCACACCCGGTCGAAACCCTTCGATCAGACCATCAGCCGTGGCAATCAACGCGCGTGCGATTTTCAAATCATCCGAGTCTTTAAGGTCCAGAGAAATCGATCGCTTTCCTCGATCTAACAGACTTGCATCACCAGTGACGCTTCCAGATGACTCTTTGCGATGAATGGTGATCACATCGGCCCCAAGATCTGCCAATGTCATCGCTGCAAAGGGGGCAGGGCCAAGCCCCTCGATTTCAACTATCCGGATACCGTTCAGCATGGGGTGCTCCTGTATTGTGTGATCCAGAATAAGGGCTGCCTGATCTTGTGCCACTGAAACGTTACGCCATTTGGGATATGCGCTATACCTTGCGCCTTGATCCTGCGCCCTGTTACAAGACCTGACACCGACAATTATCGGAGAAAGCCCATGCGGGAAGGTCTTGTGCCACATGGGGTGGCGCATATTCCCTTAGACGAGCAACACGACCCTGTACATGTGGCGTTTGTTCTGTTGCCCAATATGTCGATGCTGGCCTTTAGTGCTGCGATCGAGCCGCTGCGCGTGGCCAATCAACTGACTGGGCAGGTGCTGTTTCGTTGGACTGCAATGTCAGAAGATGGCGGACCTGTGGCCTGTTCCAACGGGCTTGAGATAAACGTGGATTGTGCGCTGGAAGAGACGGATGCCGGGGCCTATGTGTTTGTGTGTTCTGGAGTGCAGCCCGAAAAGGCGACGTCTCAGAAAGTGGCGGATTGGGTGCGTCATCAATGGCGTACGGGACGTACGGTTGGAGGGCTGTGCACCGGGGCTTACACGCTTGCACGGGCGGGAATTTTGAAAGGTAAATGTTTCACACTGCACTGGGAAAACATCCTTCCATTTCAAGAAAGCTATCCTGATCTGGACCCTTCCGAGCAACTCTATGCAATTGATGGGCGTATCATGACCTGTGGCGGTGGGGCCGCTGCGACCGATTTGTTTTTGAAAATCATCTACGAACGCTTTGGCCCTATCTTATCTGAGGCGGTGTTGAACATGTGTTTGCATTTCGTGCATCGCTCAGAACAAGACAGCCAACAATCATCACTTTCTGCGTCACTTGGGACACGGAATGCCAAGCTGGTACAGATTATTGGTTTGTTTGATCAGCATTTGGATGAAGCATTGAATCTTGACGATGTCGCAGGGCAAGCGGGCATTTCACGTCGCCAGATGGAACGCCTGTTTAATCGACATATAGGCAAAACACCCAAACAATATCTGATGGATTTGCGATTGCAACGCGCCCGCGCCTTAATGGCGGAAACTGATCTGTCTGTCAGTGAGGTTGCGGCGGCCTGTGGCTTTGAGGCTGTGTCGCATTTCTCCAAACGCTTCCGTGAACGCTTTGGCATGTCGCCTTATGCGTTTTCCATCGGGCGTGGCTGAATGCTGAAGGTATCGTAAAGGTTTCGGGGCGCCGCAGATGGGCGCCCCGAGATATTTTTTATTCTGCTGCGCTTTGAGACGCGGCCTCATCAGACTTTGCACGCATCCCATCACGGACCAGCGCTTTGAACAGGGAAACCCCCATCAAGGCCATGATGAATGAGAACGGCAAGGCACCGATGATCATCGCTGTGTTGATGGCACCTAAGCCGCCGGCCAGAAGAAGGCCGCCGATCACTAGCGTCAGGATCAAACCCCATGTGATGATGTGAACGCGCCCTTTAGGGCTCTCGTCACCGGCTGCTGCGATTGTGTTGATGATCAACACGGCAGAGTCAGCAGACGTCACAAGGTAGGTCAGAAGCAACACAACGATGACAACAGACATGAGTGTCGCCAAGGCTGGAGACAGCATATAGTTGATCATTGCAAACAGCTGCGAGCTGAGGCCGGCGCCTGTGATCTGATCGCCTGCACCACCATTCAGCGTCAGGTCAATTGCGGTACCGCCGGCGAATGAGAACCAGACGAAACACATGATCGAAGGAACGATCATGGCACCCAGAACGTATTCACGAATGGTTCTGCCCTTGGAGATACGCGCTAAGAACAGCCCGACAAACGGTGCAAATGCAACCCACCATGCCCAGTAGAAGATGGTCCAGCCACCTTGCCAGCCAGCCAGCTGTGTCGCGACGCTGCCTTCAACGCCATCGCTTTTCCACACGGTCAGAACCATGGCTGGAAGAGATATGATGTAGTCAAAAATGCCAACGAACAGTGATTGCAGCGCGAACATGGTCGAACCGAACACCAACAGGAATGCCAAGATAAAGAACGACAGGCCCATGTTGATGTTAGACAGCCATTTGATGCCTTTGCCCACACCAGAAAGCGCAGAAAGCGTGGAGCACGCCATCACGACAACAAGTGCAAAGATCATGGCTGCATTGGTTGGATTGCCTTCTGCATTCATCAACCAGCCCATGCCAGTGATATTGTGAATACCGGCTGCAAACTGTGCAACACCATATCCCAAGGTCACAGACACACCCAAGATCGTGGCGATAACAGACACGATGTCGATGATGTGGCCCAGCGGCCCTTCCAAAGATTTACCAAGTAAAGGTGTCAGGCCTGAACGAATGGTCAGTGGCAAACCGCGAGAGTAGCTAAAGAATGCCAGCGCAAGGCCGACAATCGCATAACAACCCCAAGCCGAGAAACCCCAATGCAAGAAGGACCATTTCATCGCAGAGCGTACGTTATCAGCACTGGATGCTGTGGCATCCCCAACGATCACATCTGGGTTTGTTCCAAAGTGATAGATTGGCTCGCCGGTTGCATAGGTCAACATGCCGATACCGATACCGGCACCAAACATCATTGAGAACCAGGAAAAGCTTGAAAACTCTGGTTTAGAGTCATTACCGCCAAGGCGAATTTTGCCAGTTGCAGGCCAGATCGCAAGGACCAGACACACAACGATATAAAACGCCATGACATACATGTACCAGCTGCCGGTATTGGCGTCGATCGCGCCACGAATACCTGTCAGAACGCTGCCGGCTGCCTCTGGGAACACAATCGCCCAAAGGATCAATGCTCCGAGGAGCAATTTGGAACCAACGGCTACGAACTTCGAAAAGCCCTCGTAAAAACCGCTGTCTTGGGTCTTGATATCAAGACCTGTAATTGGTGGTGGTAAAGCCATGGTTTCCTCCCTGTATGGCTTAGGATATTTTATCGCATCACGAATGGATCCGGGATGGGGTCATCGCTGGTGCGCAACCAAACTGATTTGACCTTTGTGTAATCGAGTGCAGCTTGAAGTCCTCCCTCACGCCCATGTCCTGATAACCCATGCCCGCCAAAGGGCGCAATCGGGCTGACCACACGGTATGTGTTGACCCAGACAATCCCCGCCCGAATGGCGCGGATCATGCGATGAGCGCGTGTCAGGTTTTGAGTAAACACACCCGAAGCTAGGCCGAATTTGGTATCATTTGCAAGCTCGACGGCTTCGGCCTCGTCCTCAAAGGACACAACAGATAGAACTGGGCCAAAGAATTCATTGCTTAGACTGGGGGCGTCATGGGCGTCAGAGCAATCGATAATCGTTGGAGTGAAGTAGAAGCCATCGCGCGCGGGAACCTCTCCTCCAGTGACCAATTTTGCTCCGGCCTTAATGGATCGATCAATTAGATCCAATGCAGTTTCGCGTTGGCGTAGCGTGCAAAGGGGCCCAACCTCGGTTGCCATATCATCGGGGGCACCAATGACGACCGCTTCGGCCTTGGCTTTTAGTTTGGCCAGAAACGCATCCTTGATAGATGCTTGGACCAACAAACGAGAACCGGCCACACAACTTTGGCCAGTGGCTGCGAAAATGCCAGACACCTGCGCGTTCACAGCACTTTCCATGTCGGCATCTTCAAAGACGATGAAAGGAGATTTCCCACCCAATTCCAAAGAAGTAGAAGCAAGGTTATCCGCCGAGTTGCGCACAATATGACGTGCGGTATCTGGGCCACCGGTAAAGGCAACATGGTCAACGTTTTGGTGGCTGGTCAGGGCCGCTCCGGCTGCGGGACCGCCTGTAATCACATTGAAGACACCCTTTGGGAAACCTGCCTGATCAAAGATCTTGGCAAATTCCAACATGGGTGTTGGGCCTTCTTCCGACGCCTTCAACACAACCGTACAGCCCGCAGCGAGTGCGGGGCCAATTTTCACAGCAGACAGGAACAGTTGGGAATTCCATGGCACGATCGCAGCCACGACCCCCACAGGCTCGCGTCGCAACCAGACTTCCATATCCGGTTTATCAATCGGTAGGTGCGCGCCTTCAATCTTGTCAGCAAGACCTGCGTAATACCGATAATATTCTGCAACATAAGCGATTTGTGCGCTGGTCTCACGGATGATTTTTCCGGTGTCGCGGGTTTCAAGCTCTGCCAAACGCGGTGCACTTTCCGCAATAAGGTCGGCAAGGCGCATCAACAATTTGCCACGCGCCGTTGCTGTCATCAGGGCCCATTCAGGGGCGAAAAATGCAGTATGGGCTGCATCAACAGCAGCATTTACATCCTCAACACCAGCCTCTGCCACGGTTGCCCAAGGGGTTCCAGTGGCTGGGTCGATGGTTTGGAATTGCGCGGAGCCATCTGAAAAGGCGCCATTAATATACTGTTGAAAAGACTGCATTTCTCGTTCCTTCATGTGCCTTAGGAAAAGGCAGGCATCACTTCGTTGATAAACCGCAGCAGTGATGCTTTCTTACGTTCAAAAGACATAGAGCTGTCAATCCAGAACGAATATTCATCATAGCCCATCGCCTCATAGGATTTCAGGCGTTCGATGACCTTATCAGGTGTGCCAATCACCAGATCGCGTTCCATCGCCTCAGGCGAATAGAACGGGTGCGCTGCGATTTCTTCATCGCTCAGGGGTTCGATCAAGCCTTGAGTAATCTCACGCTTGTTCATGAACCACGCACCAAAGTAGCAATAGAACCGGTTCAGTTCGATCGCGCCCAGCTTGGTGTCCTCTTCGCTGTCAGCCACGTAGGTATGCTGCAAAAGCATGATCCTCGGCCGTGGTTGCTCAGGGAACTTTGCACAGGAATCGTTGAACTTTCCGATCAAATCCTTGATCTCGTCATCGCCCTTCCAAAGTGGTGTCACCTGTACGTGGCATCCATTGGAAACAGCAAAGTCATGGCTGTTTGGGTCACGTGCTGCAATCCAAATAGGGGGGCCGTCCTGCTGCAACGGCTGAGGCGCAGAGGTGGTTTTCGGGAACTGGTCATACTCGCCGTTATGTTCGTAATCGCCCTTCCAGAGGTTTTGAACAGCAGGTACCAATTCGCGCATACGCTTCCCAGCTTCCCATGCGTCCATTCCGGGCATCATGCGTTCATATTCAAAAGAGTACGCGCCACGTGCGATACCCAACTCAAGGCGGCCATCGGTGATGATGTCGGTCATGGCTGCTTCGCCAGCAAGGCGAATGGGATGCCAAAATGGTGCAATCACCGTGCCTGTGCCCAGACGTACGTTTTTGGTTACACGTGCCACATCCACAAGATTCAAGAATGGGTTTGGTGCGATAGTGAAATTCATCCCATGATGTTCACCCGTCCAAACGGCATGCATCCCGCCTTCATCGGCGATTTTGCACAGTTCCACGAATTCGTCATAAAGCTGTTTATGATCGTCCTCGGGTGAGATGCGTTCCATATGTGCGAAAAGCGAAAATTTCATGCTTTAGCTCCAAGATGTCAGGGGGCGTACTTTGCCACTGATCTGGTTTCCGTAATAAACCCCGAAATTGCCCATTTGGCTTTCGCCTGCGAACCGTTCCAGCATCGTACAGACCGCCGGGTCCGTGATGTCCATTAAGGTCGTAGGAGAAAGTTCGGTGAATTTGCCCTTGGTTGCAGCATCTTCACTTGCTTGGCACAAAAACGAGATATGTTGCGTTTCGCGCGCTTCATCTTCGTAAACTGAATAGATAAATCCGGGCTCTGCCGTGGCACCACAGGACGCAATGAGCCCTTCAAGTGCGCTGGTGGCGCCTTCTTTACCTACTTTAATCTCTGGCAAAGCCAATTGTCCTGCGCCGTCATCGGTCAGCAGAATTTTACCTTCGTGAACAATGATCGCCGACACCATCAAATTGCGGGCGTTGCTCAATGCCTCGCTCTCTATAGCAGAGGTCACATAGGCCCCGCGTGCATAACCAAGACCTGGGTGGATGGTGTTTTCAAAAGCTTCAACTTTGCCGATCAGGATCAGGTGATCGCCTGCTTCGATTGTGTCGTGCATGGAACAGTCAAACCATGCAGATACGCCGTCGAATACGGGTGACCCCTGCGGGCCTTTTTGCCAATCCACAGCCGCAAATCGATCTTCTACAGGGCGCGCAAAGGTGTTGGATACGTCTTTTTGTGCCTCAGACAATACGTTGATCGCAAACCCTTCTGCGGTGCTGAAGGCGTCATAGTTGCGTGAACTGTTTGCAAGACATACCAAAACCAACGGTGGATCTAATGATACCGACGTAAAGGAATTTGCGGTGAACCCCAAAGGGTTCCCGTCCTTATCATGGGTTGTCACTACGGTCACACCAGTCATGAACGCCCCAAAGGCATTACGAAGGGCGCGGGGATCAATCGTGCTCATGGCAGGTTTCCTGTACATCTGAAAAGGCGTTGATGGGTGTGTTCAACCATTCCTGAAGGGCGGTGTTCACAAGGTCTGGTGCAGTCATATTCACCATGTGACGATGGCCTGAGATTACGACAGATTTGCCGTTTTGTGCCGCCTTTGCCATGGCGTCAGACATGGCTGGGCTGGAATTCAGATCACCATCACCGGTCAGGGCCAACAACGGGCACGTGATCGTCGTGAACTGATCTGCATAGGTCGCATCGCCACGTGCAAAGGCGCCGTATGCAGTCGCGTACCCCTCAAGATCCACCGACGAGAGCCATTCTGAAACCAACGCACTTGCTGCCTGATCAGAAGCGCCGTCGCCAAACCAACGTGTTAAGGGTGTTTCAAGGTCAAACGCCCCTGCTTGAATTTCTTCGGCGCGAGCGACAACCGCTGCGCTTGCTGCGTCGGATCTGCGGAATACGCCATTTAACAGTGCCACGTGGGTCACCATTTCGGGATGGGATACGGCATATCCACCAGCAATCAGTGCACCCATAGAGTGCCCGGCAAGGCTAACTGGTCCAGTGTGGAGTGTCTGCAAGACTGCATGCAGCCAAGCCACAAAATCAGGCAGATCACTGCCTGTTGGCAACGGATCACTACCACCATGGCCGGGCATATCAACTGCGATCACACGATGTGTCTTCGCTAAAACATCAATCTGCGGCGCCCAGGCCGCAGATTGCATGCCGACCCCATGGATTAAGACCACGGGCGCGCCGCTTCCGGTTTCACGGAACGCGACCGTGCCGTATGGTTTAGACAGCTGCTGGGTTGTCAACGTCATGGCCAAGGTCCTTGAGGTCTTGATAACGATCACCAATGCGGTGATGCGGACGTCCGCCAATAGAAGCGCCAAGCGCGATTACGATTTCGTCAGGTCCGGGCGCATCTGCCACTTGCAATTGGATGGTCAGATAGTGGCTGCGACGACCACCATCGTTTTTATCCATCAATGGAATTTGCAAGGGCGCGTTTGCCGGGCCGCGTGTGTTGGTAAATGCAAGATAGGATTTCGCGCCAACCGCTTCGCGGTAATGGTTGCCAAAACGCAGTGTGTGGATCAGGGCAGAGGCGTGCTCAACCTCACCATTTACACCGACAATGCCAGATTTACCGTAACCTTCGACTTTGTCACCGCCACCTGCGGCGTCCAAGACCATTTTAGTCAGCAATTCCCCCAAACCGGGTGCACAATCCAAAATGGCAGGCTTTAGATCTTCTACAAAGCCCATGCCTGCCCAAGGGTTTTTAATGACAGCGATTGCCGCAATCATTCTGAGCGGCGTTTCAGCCGTTTTGCCACCCTCGATCAGGGTGTCTTCGATGTGGAGGAGTGTCTTGCGGATTTCAGCGGGCATTGTGGGACCTGGAGTTTGTGATTCGTTACAGTGTATGATGGTATACCATAATGTTGTATGTCAATACTTCCTTGTTCCCTCCGCGCCGCGCTGGTATCTTAATCTCATGACAACACCTGCCCTTTCAAAGATTACCCAGCCGCCGATAACTTTGCGTGACATGGTCCAAGATCGGATGCGCGAAGCCATCATCGAAGGACATTTCAAACCCGGTGAGCGTTTGGTGGAACGCCCTTTATGCGATCAGCTTGGGGTTAGTCGCACAGTCATTCGCGAAACCATTCGATATCTTGAAGCAGAAGGATTGGTGGAAATTCTGCCCGGCCGTGGCCCGATTGTCGCGATGATGAATTGGGAAGATGCGCATCAGATATACGAAATCCGACGCATGCTTGAAACTGCTGCGGCAAGCGCCTGTGCAAAACGCATCACTTCTGAACGCGCGGATCGGTTGCGTGCTGCATTGGCTCGACTAAAGCAAAGCGCGACAGACAAAACGCCGGGCACGATTTTCCGTACAACATCTGATTTCTATTCAGAGATTTTTGACGGTGCTGGGCATCACGTGGCCTGGGAAATCGTGCAACGCCTGAATGGGCGTATCAGTCGCTTGCGCATGATGACCTTGTCTTCAACCGCCCGTGAACGTCCCGGCCCGGAACACATGCAAGCGATTTGTAGTGCAATTACTTCAGGTGATTCTGAAGCTGCTATCGTGGCCGTAACCCGTCACCTTAAGGATACAGCCGCCATCGCTGAGCGTTTGTTGGCGGAAGAAGAAGGCACGAAATAAATTCGGTGTTTGGCTTCTCCGAGGGAAACGTCGGATCAGTGATATGATCGCCAAATCTGTTTGACTTCATACCTGAGATAAAAAAACACCCGCCAAAATGGCGGATGTTCAAATATCTATGGCAGGTCGGATTAGCGACGGATGCCGAGGCGTTTGATCAGGTCTTGATAACGCGCTTCTTCTTTACCTTTCAGGTAATCCAGCAGCTTACGACGCTGAGCAACCAGTTTCAGAAGGCCACGGCGACCGTGGTTGTCCTTCTTGTGCACTTTGAAGTGCTCGGTCAGGGTAGTGATGCGCGAGGTCAGGATAGCAACCTGTACTTCTGGCGAGCCGGTGTCGCCTTCTTTGGTTGCGAATTCTTTTAGCACACGTGCTTTATCTTCTACAGTAATCGACATCGGGGTCTCCTTTGATTGAAAGGTGAAGGGCGCAAGCCGGGATGTCGTCCAGCATGGTCCGTGGAGAGTGCCACAGGGATTCCCTGCGGATGGGCGCGTATAGGCCAATTTGACCGCTAAGAAAAGAGAAATTCGCGGATCAGGCGTTCAGCAACGTTTGGGCCTGAGTGCTGCTTTGCATAAGCACAGTCAAATCCTCCAATGCAAGGTCGCCTCCACCGTTGAGGGCGGCAATCGAAACCCCGTTCAAAACGATATGGTTGATATTGGGCGAGAGCGGATCCTGAACAATTGTCAGGCTGGAGGTTGGATCAATCCCGTCTTCTAATATCAGGACAAGATTGTCTTCTTCAGAATTGAAATCCATTACGGTGATTTCATCTTCGTCCTCATCCACAGGCTCTCCAATGACAATGGTATCTTCGCCTTCGCCAGATGTGACAATGTCAGATGCGCCTGCCAGAATGGTGTCATTCCCGTTGCCACCATTCAGGAAATCCTGATCATCCGAATCCGTGGTCGTGCTGGCCTGATACTGGGCACCCAGAGTGGAGGTGAGACCATCAAGGACATCGTCCCCATCGCCGCCAAAAAGAGTGTCGTTGCCTTCACCCCCGGTCAGATCATCATTGTCTAGGCCGCCGTGTACTGCATCATCGCCTGCGCCGCCAGTAAGAGTGTCATCCCCCATGCCGCCGTGCATGCTGTCATCACCATCCCCGCCATCTAAGAAATCGTTGTCCAAATAGCCAAAAAGGTCATCATCGCCGGCATCTCCAAAAAGCTGGTCTTCGCCATCTTCGCCGTGCAGCGTGTCATTGTCCTCGCCACCTCGAAGAACGTCGTCACCTTCTGCGCCGTGCAGGTCATCATCTCCGGCTCCGCCTAGGATGGTATCCTGATCCGCATATCCGTTGATTTGATCATCTCCGGCATCCCCCGTAATCTCGTCAGAGGTGTCTGTGCCTGATAGAATAAGATTGTTTGGCACATCCAGTGTGCCCGTAGTGGTATCTTCCTCTGGTGGAAGGTCTTCTTCTTCGGCTTGGGTGTCTTCAAACCCAATCATGCTCGAAGCGCCAACCGCAACAAGGCCCAAAATGCCAGCAATCATCCACATAAGCACTCTCCAAACACACCACACCACGATCAGGGTGGTGGATAGGTGGCTGTGTGTAAAGGGAAAGCCATGAAGTGGGTTAACTGAAAATTAACATAATCAGCGCCGTCAGCGATGATAGATCACTCGTTTTTCTGAATTTCCTGCATGATTTGTGCAGTCCACTCCCCAATAACCGGGATGAATTCGATCTGTGAGGCCCACCACCCTAAAAGGGAAACAAGGATAGTGGCACCCAGAACGGATCCGAGACCAAAGGCCAATCCCCGGATCAGTTGAAAGAGAACCAGACGCCACAGAGAATTCTGAACCTGTATAAAGCGATGGCTGTTCAAGCGCGCAACCTCTTGGGTCAATCGTTCAATGGCGTCAGCGTTTTGTTCTTGCATGATATTTATAGCCCTATCTGTCAGTCTCAATACGCCATAACTCGGGTTGGGTTGCATAGGAAATATAAAGCGGATGACGAGGATGGCCATGTTTGGTCAATCCAAGGTGGTGAATGGGTCTGTCTGTTTCAAGCAGTACCTGACGCACCACTTTGCCGCGGTTGAGGTGGTCCCCATGTGCACCCCATGCAGCAATCGTTGTATCAGCCCAAGCCACTGCTTTGTTTAACTGTACATCATTATCGGGACCATTGGGCGCAGAATGCGCACGCATTTCGCGAGGGTCGGTTTCACGTAATGCAAAGATGTTCACGGCGCAAAACCCCCCAAATCCAAGGGCGCGGGCACGACGTTCGCAACGCTCTATTGTGGGGTCGTTCTGACGTTCGGTGGCCTTAGATGGATTGAGCATAACGAAGGTCACCCGTGGCTCTTTTGGGTTCCAAACCCGCGTCAGTGCATAGCGATAGGTTTCGCAATCTGAATAGAGCGCGGTAGAGGCCGCATCTTCCTTTTGGAAGTGTCGTGTGATCATGCGGCCCTCTATTGTTTTAATCTGCGGTCACAAATACCCGGTTTGGATGCAATTCGCCTGCTTTGAAAACACCAACCGCGACGGCATTACCTTCAAAAGAGGCCCAGCAAGTATCACCGTATTCCGCATCGTGGGCAATGACCATTCCGGGGTTGCCATTACGCAATCGTGCGGCTCCGTCCGGGGTGCATTTGACCTCAATTAGATCTGCAAGACCTTGTTCAAGCGGATGCAGATAAGCATCTAATGCAGTGGTCTTTGCCATTTCGTCAACTTGTTCGAGGGTCAAGCCATCCTTGGCGTCAAACGGGCCAGACCAGATGCGGCGCAATTCGCGTACGTGACCGAAGCATCCCAAGGCCTGCCCTAGATCACGCGCGATGGAGCGAACGTAGCCGCCTTTGCCGCAGGTCATTTCCAATGTGACATGGTCTTCATCTGGGCGGTCCACTAGCAAGAGTTCTTCGACCCAAAGAGGGCGCGCGGCAAGTTCTATGTCTTCGCCGTCACGGGCGAGTTTGTAAGCACGTTGCCCGTCAATTTTCACAGCCGAGAACTTTGGTGGCACCTGCATGATGTCACCGATGAATTGGCCAAGCGCGCCTTTGATATCTTCGTCAGAGGGGCGGGTGTCAGATTGCGCGATGATTTCGCCTTCGGCGTCATCGGTGTTGGTTGCCTGACCCAGACGGATGGTGAATTCATAGGCTTTGAGTGCGTCAGTGATGAAGGGCACGGTTTTGGTGGCTTCGCCCAGTGCAATCGCCAGAACGCCGGTGGCTTCGGGATCAAGGGTGCCCGCATGGCCCGCCTTTTTGGCGTCAAAGGCCCAACGCACCTTGTTCACCACGGCGGTCGAGGTGATGCCCGCAGGTTTATCCACAACAAGCCAGCCCGAAATGTCACGCCCTTTGCGTTTGCGTCCCATGATATACCTTTTGTCTGATGAAGCGCCGGCCTAGCGGATGCGGAGAGAACTGTCAATTTAGGGATCGCTCATCGGTCCCTTAGGGTCCCTCTTCGCTGAGGGCGCGATTATTTGACCACACCTATGATTGGGCCCAGCCAGAAACCCGCATCTGATCGCCCCAGTTCTGGCGCATGGAGGCGAGATACTTTGCCGTCGAAATAAAGGGCTTGTGGCAATTTCAGATACTCCCGGAAGAAACTGCCGAATTCGTGGAAATTGATCGTATTATTTGAGATTGCAAAGACGATTTGGGTGCCGTCTGAGGAGGTGCCAACACCATTTCGGATGTATTTAGATGTGCCATCCTTTAAGAAGCGGGGATGCAATTTACCATCGATTACCAACATGGGGCCGGATTGGGTGGCATAGGTGCAGTCAGGGAGGGCTTTTTGAAATCTCAGGCTTTCAATGACATCTGCGCGCGCGGGGCGGATGCAGAACACCCCATTTGGTAACAGGCCGAAATTGCCGGGCCCATCGGCGGTGATCAGCCGCTGTTCCAGTTGGGTGTTCTCGACATAGAGCCCAACAGGGCTGCGGTCATCGTGATACATGCCCGCATTCATGGCAAAGATCAGTCGCTGCCCGAGACCCAGTTGTTTTTCAATGCGACTGAATTGACCCAATACAGCGCCTTGATCGTCACGTAAAAACAGACGTAGGGCATCGCGTGTCGCATCGACCTCGCAGATTGAATAGCTGTTGCCTGCATAATCCACATCTCGGCATTCCACAGCCTGTGCGAAGAAGGGAATGCACATCAGGAATGCAGATATGATCAGGCGTGGTGTCACTCTGAGTCGTCGTCGCTTTCGCTGATGTCTTGACGAACGCGTGCTTCGCTGAGCATACGGCGGGTGTCGTCCATCTGATCAAAAGTCTGGTCGAGTTGAAAACGCAGATCAGGGGTGAATTTTAACCCAACCTTTTTACCAATGGCGCGGCGCAATTCGTGTTTGTTCTGGCTAAGCAATTTCAGCACATTTTCTTGGCCGATACCGCCAAGAGGCAGCACATAGGCCGTCGCGATTTTCAGGTCAGGGGAAGTGCGCACTTCGCCCACGGTGATGGACATGCGATTGAGATCTGGGTCGTGAATATCGCCACGCGCCAACACTTCGGATAATGCACGACGGATCAATTCACCAACACGCAATTGGCGTTGGGATGGTCCGGGGCCGTCTTGAAACTTGTTCTTTGCCATAGAGGTCACTTATGCTGTTTCGCGGCCTTTGCCAAGGCGCGCTGAATGGGGTAAGGCGGGGTCAATACCGCAAAGGAGAAGGTTATGGAAGAGCTGCCAGGTATCGTAATCACAGGAGCATCCGGCCGAATGGGTCAGATGCTGATCAACACGGTGTTGCAAAGCGATAAAGCGCGGCTTGTTGGTGCGGTTGAACGTACGGGTCATGAATGGGTAGGGCGCGACGTGGGCGAAGCCATGGGCGGTGCTGCCGTCGGGGTAAACGTAACCGATGATGCGCTGGAGGCCTTTGCCAAAGCGCAGGCTGTGATCGACTTTACTGCACCAGCGGCAACCATTCAGTTTGCCAAACTGGCGGCACAAGCGCGTGCGGTCCATGTGATTGGCACCACCGGTATGACGGACGATGACATCGCGCAACTGGCGCCTTGCGCGCTGCATGCGGTGATTGTGCGCGCAGGTAACATGTCATTGGGTGTGAACCTGCTGACACAGCTGACCAAACGCGTCGCGGCTGCGTTGGACGAGGATTTCGATATCGAAGTGATCGAAGCGCATCACCGACACAAAGTGGATGCCCCAAGCGGCACGGCCTTGATGCTGGGCGAGGCGGCGGCGGAAGGTCGTGGCGTGGCATTATCAGATGTGGCGGATCGCGGACGTGACGGTATCACAGGCCCGCGCAAACGCGGTGACATTGGCTTTACTGCAATTCGAGGTGGCGACATTGTGGGCGAACACGACGTTCTGTTCGCCGCAGATGGCGAACGTATTGTGCTGCGCCATCTTGCCAGTGACCGATCTGTGTTTGCTCGAGGGGCCCTTAAGGCGGCTCTGTGGGGGCAAAGTCAGAAGCCGGGTGAATATGATATGGTGGATGTATTGGGGCTGTAAGAACCAGAAGGAACCCCTTATTTTCCTTTGTTATTGCTGGGGGCGTCTTTGGACTCGTAACGTCATTTAATGTGCGCTTTGCCTTTTTTGGCAAAGCGCTTAAACTCGTACTGAAGAGAATGCCCTTGGCAAAATGGGTATCGTATGTTTTGGTATATGTGTATAAAAAGTTAAATGATCATTTAATAAATGACGTAACGGGGAGAGAAAAATGAAAACAACCATCAAAATGGGTGTGTCTGCATTGGCTGTTATGGCGGCTGGTGCTGTTAGTGCGGCGGACATGGGTGCGGTTGACGAACCGATCAAACTGGCAATTAACGAATGGACAGGACAGCATATTTCGACTCACATCGCCGGCGAAATGCTTAAGGCGGCGGGCTATAAGGTCGAATATACCACTGCTGGATATATGAACATGTATCAGGCCATGTCCGAAGGCGAAGTGCATGCCGCGATGGAAGTGTGGTCGTCGAATGTGTCTGATCAGTTTGCCGCATTGGTGGCCGACGGTAAGTTGGAAGAGATTTCCGATCTTGGTTTGGATGCCAAAGAAGGGATCGCCTATCCTGCACATGTTGCCGAAATCTGCCCGGGCTTGCCAGCGTGGGAAGCCTTGAAAGATTGCGCTCAGAATTTTGCTACTGCAGAAACCATCCCCAGTGGACGTTTGGTGGATTACCCGGCTGATTGGGGTACGCCTGGTGCAGATCGCATGACAGGCTTGGAATTACCATTCAAGGCAGTCCCAGCCGGGTCCGAAGGAGCATTGATTGCGGAACTGCGTGCTTCAACTGAGAAAAAGTCACCGTTGTTGATCACATTCTGGCAACCGCATTGGGCGATGTCCGCTTACGATGTGCAGTTTGTTAACCTGCCAGCCGGTGAAGATGCTTGTTTCAATGATCCTGCGTGGGGACCAAATCCAAATGCGATCAACGACTGTGATTTCGCGGCTTCTCGTATTTTTAAGGCAGGCTGGATTGGTATCGCGGACAAATGGCCCGCGGCACATGAAATCCTGAAGAACTACAAATTGGATGTTTCGGATCAACAACCGATGATGGGTGCTGTCGATGTGGACGGGAAATCGGTTGAAGAGGTCGTTGCAGCCTGGATGGCTGAAAACGAAGCCACTTGGAAACCTGTCGTGGATGCGGCGACGCAATAAGAGCGATGAGCGAAGCAAAGAGCGCCGCTCCGGCGATCGCTGTCGAGGGCCTGTGGCAGGTCTTCGGCAGCAATGCTCGTGCAGTCCTGAATGAAGTTCGGGTCGCTGGGGGCATGCGAGAAACCGCCAGTAAGCTGATTGATAAAGGGTTAATTCCGGCGGTTCGAGAGGCGAGCTTCGAAGTTGCCTCGGGCGAGTTGTTTGTCATCATGGGCTTGTCAGGGTCAGGGAAATCGACGCTCATTCGTTGTATTTCGCGCCTTATTGATCCCACTTCGGGGGCAGTGCGTATTGATGGCGAGGATATCCTGACCGCCAAGGATGCCCGCATGATTGAGTTGCGTCGTCATAAGCTGGGTATGGTGTTTCAGCATTTCGGTCTGTTCCCGCATATGACTGTTAGCGACAACGTGGGCTTTCCCTTGAAAATGCAAGGTGCTGGCAAAGCAGAGCGTCGCAAACGCGCACTTGAGGTGATCAACCTTGTCGGGCTTGAGGGGCGCGAGGATGCGTATCCACGCGAGTTATCTGGCGGCCAACGCCAACGTGTCGGTATTGCGCGATCTTTGGCGGTGAATCCAGACATCTGGTTTCTGGACGAACCGTTTTCCGCGCTTGATCCGCTGATCCGACGTCAGTTGCAGGATGAATTTCTCAATATTCAGGCGACGCTGAAGAAATCTATTGTTTTCATCACACATGACATTGCCGAAGCGCTGAAGTTGGCCGATCGGATTGCCATTATGCGTGATGGTGAAATCGTGCAAATTGGCACGCCAACACAGATCGTATTAAACCCGGTTGATGATTATGTGCGTGAATTTGCCCGTGATATTCCAAAGGGCAGGCATATGACATTGGGTGAGGTGATGGAACCCATGGGCGAGGCAGCACTCGCGGGTGATTGGCCCGAATTGCGTACAGGTATGTCACTAGAGGATGCTCTGACGCGTTGTGCCGCTAGTTTTGAGGCCGTCCCGGTCCATGATGGAGACGGTAAGGTGGTGGGCATGGTGCGCCCCGAGAATTTTGTAAAGGCGCTGGGTGGGGAAACATCATGACCCTGACCCGAGGAAGTCTTGCAGCCTTGGTAACGCTGATCATCGGGGCGATCTGTCTGATGTTGGAGCCTTCATTTGACTGGGTGGTGAAGTGGCCTGCGGCGTGGACTTTGCCTATTACACAATGGTTGGGTGATGGGGTTGGGACCGTATTGCAGGTGCTCAAGCCAGGCACTCGATTGATTGCGGCAGGGTTGCAAACAGTATTGGATGTAGCCGGTGCCGCCCTTGCTGGCATGCCTTGGCCATTGTTGTTGGGTGGGACAACGGCGTTGGGGTGGTATCTTGGCGGTTTACGCCTTGCGGCTCTTGGATTTCTTGGATTGGGCTATGTTCTGATTTCTGGCTACTGGATCGAAAGCATGGCAACGCTGTCTTTGGTACTGGTATCTGTTCCGATGGCTGCGTTGGCTGGGCTGGCCATTGGAATACTGGCATATGAGGTCCCGCGTATTAAAAATGGCGTTCAGGCTGTATTGGATATTATGCAAACAATTCCAACATTTGCCTATTTGACGCCGCTGTTGGTCTTGTTCAGTTTTGGGCCTGTGGTGGGGCTGATTGCGTCTGCGATCTATGCTGCACCGCCAATGGCGCGGAATGTCTTGTTGGGATTGGAACGCGTCGACAGTGACATCCGTGAGGCTGCGATCATGTCCGGAGGAAAGCGCTGGCAGCAACTCTTTCTGGTTGAGCTGCCAGCAGCCACGTCGCAGGTGATGGTTGGCGTGAATCAATGTATCATGGCGGCCCTGTCGATGGTTATCATCGCTGCGGTTATTGGTGGCTTTGGGGATATCGGTTGGGAAGTATTATTGACCATGCGCAAAGCTTGGTTTGGCCCTGCATTGATTGCAGGTACGGTTATCGTCATGTTTGCTGTCGTGATGGATCGGATGTCTTTTGCTTTGTCACAACCGCGCCGCAGCCACAGCAGTCGGGTTTTAATGGTGATTGGCCTTCTGACATTAATCAGTGCTGCAGTTGTTGCTTTGGCTTATCCGGATCCTTCAAGAATTTCCCTGTTGGGCGGTATTTCAGACGCGATGAATTCTGCGCTGACGGATGTAAATGTGTCCTATGGGGCATCTCTGGATAGCGTAAAGAATACGGCGATGTTTTATGGGCTTCTGCCTATGAAAATCGGTCTTGATAACGCGGTTTTACCGTTCACTTGGGGTTTTGAGTGGACGTCGAGTCATACCGTTTGGTATTTTGCCACAGTCATTGGAATAGGTGCGCTTTTGGCATGGCGAGGGCATGTGACAGGTGGATTGGTGGCTGTGATTGTTGCTGGAATGTTGGAAACTGGCATCGCCGAATTGCCTTGGCCTTTCGTGTTGGTGGGGGCCGCAGCCATTGGATGGGTGCCCGGGGGGTGGAAACTCGCTCGACTCCCGTTGATTTGGCTCACAGTGATCCTGCTAAGCGGGCTTTGGGACAAATCGCTGCAATCGCTGTATTTGTCAGGCGCGGCTATTCTGGCGTGTGGCCTGTTGGGGGGGCTGCTCGGTCTTTGGGGAGCTCTGAGCGTCAACGCTTGGCGGGTTCTGCAGCCGATCTGTGATATGTTGCAAACCATTCCGCTTTTTGTATTTCTGATCCCGGTGATCATGTTCTTTCAGATCGGGGATTTTTCGGCCTTTCTGGCAATTTGCATGTATGCGATTGCCCCGATGATCCGCTATACGCGCCATGGGTTGACCACGACGCCTGATGAAATGATTGAGGCGGCAGTGTCATCGGGGGCAAATACACGCCAGATATTAACCGAAGTGCGCATTCCCTATGCGGTGCCCTCCATTCTTCTCGGGTTAAATCAGACAATCCTTTATGCATTTGCCATGCTGGTAATTGCGGCACTTGTCGGAACGACAGAATTGGGGCAATTGATTTATCAATCCCTAACCAAAAACGATGTCGGCCTTGGCCTTGCATCAGGGGGTGCGATGTTGATTCTGGCGCTGGTGGCAGATCGTCTGGTGCAAGGATTTGCCGAAGAGAGGCGCAAGGCGTTGGGGCTTTGATCACTCGCCCTGATCTGGAACACCATGTATCAGGGCGGCCAAGGCTCTAACGTCCGATCCAATGCCATAGGCCGCTGTATGGTCCGCCGCAGCATGCCGTACAGCGTCAGATTTGTTTTGGTTAAGCTTCCATGTGCCCTGAATATCAGACACATGAAACCGGAAGGGCTGAATCATGCGCGCCATCCTGTCAAATGTTCCATCAGACATTTTACGGCGCAACCATGGTGGTTTTGGGAGCAGTCGACTTTCAAAATGATCAGAAAGCTTATCCAGCAAGGCGGGAAGCGAATTGTCAGGCATAGGCTCTAATGTGCCAATCAGATGCACTGCGACGTAGTTCCATGTGGGCACCTGGTCTTCAATGCCATACCAGTCAGGAGAGACATAGCTGTCAGGACCGCTGACGGCGATGCAAGCGGGCAGGGAGGGCTTGCAAGCCCGGGCAATTAGGTTTGAGCGCACAAGATGCAAATCAGCGTGTGCAGCGTCTTCTGCCAGAAAAAAGGGTACGTGGCTGAGCATCGGATGACGTGTTCCATTCACCGATAAAACACCAAACCCCCGTTCACGCGCAAAAGCGATGTTTTCAGGTGCGAGAGTATCTCGGAAAATTGGATTGGGGTGCATCAAAAACCTCTGGTCAGTCAAAATGATGTTGCGGTGTCGTGATCACCTTGGCAAGGTGAATCCGTTCTCAGGGCGGGGCGGAATGCCCCACCGGCGGTAAACGAGGTGACCTTGTAAGCCCGCGAGCGGCCTCGCATTTGAGGTGTCAGCAGATCTGGTGCAACTCCAGATCCGACGGTCAAAGTCCGGATGGAAGAGAACGTGCAATTGGGTGTGGTCAAAGGACCGCGCACGATTACTCGTGATCGCTTTGGGTGACGTGTCAAACCAACGGAGATCACTATGACACACACCCGATTTGCATTCATTAAGGCCCAGGGGCACGCGGACATTGTTGCCCGCGCATTGGACGGATTTTGCGAGGTTGTTCCCAAGGAGCAAGTGGACGTATTTGACGTGCCCGGCGCTTTTGAAATGCCGCTGCTGGCGCGCAACTTGGCAGCTCGTGGTGGGTATGGGGCCATTGCTACTGCGGCGTTTGTGGTGGATGGCGGGATATATCGGCATGATTTTGTTGCCCAAGCCGTTGTTGATGGTTTGATGTGCGCTGGGTTGGAAACCGGAATACCAATACTGCCCATCAGCCTGATCCCGCATCAGTATCAAGAGACGGATCATCACAATTCGACCTTTCGTGCGGATTTTGTCGAGAAGGGGCGAGAGGCGGCGCATGCAGGATTAAACATTGCAGAAGCTCATGCGCGCATGGGAACGTGGTCGCATTCCAAATGAGCGCCTGAGGCGCGCTTTATGAGGGGTGGGTGCCGCCCATCCCGGTGCCTCCGGCGGGGATATTTATACCAAGAAGAATCTTGGTGCGTCTTGGGGGGTCCACACCGAGTACTTTGGCATGATGGACTGAAACAAGTCGGATTTAAGAAATGCATCAAGCCAGCGTGTCAGGTGGGGCCAGTTTTCTGCATCAAAGCGGGCTTTGTCGATGAAGGCGAATTGGCGTACGAAAGGCAGAATGGCCATATCCGCAAGCGAAGGCGTGCCTTTGTAGAGATAGGTGTTTTGGGCGAGCTGTAGGTTGAGGTCGTGCAAAAATGCGTGCGCTTTGGCCCGTTCCTCTTCAGCATCGGCATCCGGATAACGTGTTGCGTATTTTGTGCGATCAAGAGCGCGTTTAAATGGGCCATCTGCTGTTGCAATCAAATTATGCCCTGCATCGGGCATATCAAGCCATCCCATGGGGTCGCTTTGAGACAAAGCCCAGATCATGATGTCCAGACTTTCATCCAACACGGTGGTGTCTGTTTTCAGGCAGGGCACGGTGCCGCTTGGGCTTGTGGCAAGGAATTCCGACGCCTTGTCGCGCAATAATATCTCACGCAATTCAACGGTGGTGCCAGAGACAGCAATGGCAAGGCGTGCGCGCATGGCATAAGGGCAGCGGCGAAAGCTATAGAGAATGGGTGTCATGCGATCAGTTGTTGGTCACGTGACCCGGTGATTTTCGCGTCTACGATTCTGCCCTCGGTTTGCGGTACGTCAAAGGAGACTTCGGTGAATTGTGCGGTGCGGCCCATGTGGGGGTTTTCCATCAAGATGTGATGAGTTTTGCCGATCTGTGCAGCAAGGTGGCGCGTGACTTGAGCTTCGCCCGCAGAACGCAGGCGCGCGGCGCGGTCTTTGATTGTTGTGCCGTTGACCTGATTGGGGATTTTGGCGGCCGGTGTGCCTTCGCGTTTGGAATATGGAAACACATGCAGCCAAGTGAGGTCACAGTCTGTCACCAGTTTCAAAGAGTTCTCAAAATGCGCGTCGGTTTCGGTTGGAAAGCCTGCAATGATGTCTGCGCCGAAGGTCATATCAGGGCGCAGTTTGCGGGCCTCTGCGCAAAAGGCGATGGCGTCATCGCGCAAATGGCGGCGTGCCATGCGTTTCAGGATCAGATCATCGCCATGTTGCAGGCTGAGATGCAGATGCGGCATCAGGCGTGGTTCGGTTGCAATGGCTTGCATCAGGTTATCATCCACCTCAATCGAATCTATGGATGAAATGCGCAAACGAGGAAGGTCAGGCACCAGTCGCAGGATACGCATCACCAGATCACCAAGTTTTGGCGTAAGCGGCAGATCCGCGCCCCAACTGGTAAGGTCTACACCCGTTAGCACAACCTCGTTAAAGCCTTTGTCGACCAGTCGCTTGATTTGATCCACCACCACACCGGCGGGGACAGACCGCGAATTTCCCCGCCCATAGGGGATAATACAGAAGGTACAGCGGTGGTCACATCCGTTTTGCACCTGAACATAGGCGCGGGAACGGGTGCCAAAACCATCAATCAGATGACCGGCCGTTTCGGTAACGGACATGATGTCGTCAACCTGAACCTTTTCAGTCTCGCCAATGAAATCTGCGGCCATACCTTGCCAGGTTTCCGGGCGCATCTTTTCGCTGTTGCCGATGATTTTGTCGACTTCATCCATGGCAGCAAAGGTTTCGGGTTCCGTTTGCGCGGCGCACCCTGTGACGATGATGCGCGCGTCCGGGTTTTCACGTCGCAGCTTGCGAATCTCTTGGCGTGCCTTGCGTACAGCCTCGGCCGTTACCGCACATGTGTTGACGATAACTGCGTTATCAAGCCCCGCTTGCTGGCTGAGCTCTTTCATGGCCTCGGTTTCATAGGCATTCAGCCGACAACCGAGTGTTGTGAATTTGGGGGGGTGTGACATCAATCGGTTCCAAGAAATTCTGGCGTAAATGTTCCAGAAAACACATGCATGGTTGTGCCAGTCATCCAAACTCCGTCGTCTGCCCAGTCGATCCAGAGTGTCCCACCATCCAAGTCTATCTGAACCTTGCGATCGCACAACCCACGGCGGACTGCGGCCACAGCAGTGGCACAAGAAGAAGAGCCAGACGCCAACGTAACGCCGACGCCCCGTTCCCAGACCCGCATACGAATATGATTCTTACCAATAACTTGTGCAAACTGCACATTGGTGCGTTCTGGATACATTGGGTGATTTTCGATGGCCGCGCCACGCGCCGCAAGGTCCACAGCCATGACGTCATCAACGAAAAAGGTGCAATGCGGGTTGCCCATGCCTGTGGCGGTCGGGTTGCCCTCTATGGGCAAGGCCAGAGTGTCCAGGTCTTGCGCCAAAGGTATGTCTTGCCATGCAAGTTGAGGATGCCCCATGTTTACCGAAACAAGCCCATTTCCCGCTTCACGTGCCAAAAGCACACCACGCTCGGTTGTCAGTTCAAGATTGCTTTGCCCACTTTCATCCAAAAGTTTGCGCGCAATACAGCGCGTGGCGTTACCACAGGCACCGGAAAGAGAGCCATCACTGTTGTAAAAGGTCAAATGAGCATCGTGACTGCCCTTACTTATCATAGCCAACTGATCAAAGCCCACGCCGCAATGGCGATCTGCGATTCGTGTAATCTGGCGAGCTGTAAGAGACACACTTTGAGCACGTGCATCAATGACAACGAAGTCGTTGCCTAGCCCATGCATTTTTTCAAACGGAATCAGAGATGTGTTTTGGTCTGTCATGGGGAGCATATACTCTCCCAAGATAACTATTTCCAGTGGATGCAGAATTTCTGCGTTTTCGGGGTTGACCACACCCCCCAGTATTTCTAGAAGCGCCGCAAGTGTGGGCCGTTAGCTCAGTTGGTAGAGCAACTGACTTTTAATCAGTGGGTCGCAGGTTCGAATCCTGCACGGCTCACCACATTTCACAATTTGTCTGTCATTAACGCAAAAGAGTGCGTTTTGAACGCATAAGCGTGCAAGCGCCGTGTTTAGCGGTAGATGTCAGCGCAAAGCAGTGCGATCGTTTTGGACAATTTTCATAACAGGCGGGTTCAGTTTTAAGCTTTTTGTCAGGCAGTTTGCCCGAATCCAAGATAACTTGCCGGCACCTTATCTGTGAGCCAAACACCATTGTCTGCACAGAAGAACTCGAAGCCATCGTCGAACATTCGCTTAGCTTCGACACGTAATACAACTGGCTTGCCGTGACGCTGGCCAACGCGTTCGGCGGTTTCAGGGTTGGTTGAGAGATGCACTTGACGACGGCTCCCAGAGTTTAACCCATCGGAGAAAATTGCATCTAAATTTGCGCTGGCTGTTCCGTGGTATAACTCGTCTGGTGGACGCCGAGTTTCTAAGCCAAGGTCCACATCTACCGAATGACCTTGTGCTGCCCTAATCCGGGAACCATCCTCAGACAACGTGAACCGTTTTTTGTCGCTGCTTTCTACAAGCTGAAAAAGCTCGTCGTGGCTTAACTTTCGGTTCGCCTTTTTCAGCTTCCGCAGCAGCTCATCAACGCGAACCCACCCATGCTTATCAAGCTGAATACCGATCTCTTCAGGTTTGTGCCGAAGCACCAGGCTTAAGAATTTGCTTTCTCTACTCATACCCACCCCGTAGGAACGCTCTTTCGTCGTTGACTATCACGAATAGAGCGTTCGAGAAAACAACTAGCCAGCTTTACATCCATGTTAACATCTTTGAGCGGCCCTAGCCGGACATTCATCTTGCCTATCGTCGCAACATCGCAGCTTCCCCGAAGCAGACATTGACCTGTGAGCGCAGCATTTGACATGCTGTATGACTGCATCGCGGCCTAAGCCGACACTATCTCTCACTACATTCGTTTCGCAATACTGTATCAAAGGATGGCGGTTCGATGAGGCGCATGATCGTCGAGGGCTGTTCAACGGAAGCTCGTTCGTCTTGTAAGGTTTTTGCGATCTGATCTAGCATCTGCACAACGTCTGGTGGGCATCCATTGCTGATAAAAATGCCTCTGAAATAAGAATATGCTTGGTACCCGCATCGTTGCACAGCACATGACAGCGTCGATATCATTATGGAAGGTTCGTCGCCTTCCAACATTAACCGAAACGAAATTTGGATTGCATCCGTCCATGCTGCTGGATCATTCTCCAATAGGTAGCTCAGAATAATCGACGCACAAAAGGCATGCTCGTAATGCTCACCGTCAATGGCGTTCTGCATTATGTCGGACCAGAACTCCGGTTTGGATAATAATACATTTTGGTCGAGATTGTTTTGCTTGAGGTATTCGACAAGCCAACTTGCCGCATGAGCTTTGACATTCCCCTCGGTGGCTTCGAATTGGTCGTTGGACTTTGAAGCTTCATCATAGAATTTCTCTGCCTTGTCGGGTTGGCCCCTGAACAAGTATGCGTCCCCCGCACAGATCGCAGTTTGCGCATTTGCTTCAATCGCATGGGCCGCTTCGTAGACCTTTGATGACAGCCGGTACCGCTTCAAAAAATAGAGCGTGGCCCCCAATTCCGCCAGAAAGTAACCCTTTTCGAGATATCTGGGATACTTGCGTCGCGCTAAGTTAAATTGCTTGAATGCTGCCTCGTATTCGAATGCAACCCGCAGCGAATTTCCAAAAGAGTAGTGTATGACTGCCTGTTCGCGCACTGATCGACTGGCGTGTGCATCGATGGCATCCTGATAGAAACTTTGCAAAGCTGATAGTTTCTTTTCGTGCGTTGCGGGACAACTAAGTAGAGCGCGGATATAGCGAGAATAGTTGTCGTCTTGCCTTTCATGAATCCCGTTGATGCTTGCGATGATTGCCGCCATTTCACAATGGTCGACAACACTGGACGCAACAACAGAGGCAAGCTCCCTGCTTTCACAGGTAAGGTTCTCACGCACAAAGAAACCGGCTAAATCATTCAAGTGCTCTTTGAAGTCCGAACGAGAGGCCATGCAAGCGATCACATAGCTGAGGACCTTAAGGATCTCATCTTGATCGGTAGGATCAACTTCAATTGAGACCGATGCGATGGAATCTATTGAGACCCGCAGTGTTTCACCATTCAACAAAATGAGCAGCGGCAGGCAGCTTTCGGGGTTACAATTAGTCGTAAAACGCGGGGAGACCTCTACAATTTTGCTGACCGCGACGTTCATAGCAAACGCGGCGTTTGGTTCAGATTGATCGCAGTGAATTTCCAATCCGAAAGGTATGCTGCGAGAGCCTGTCCGCAAAGTACGATAGGTTTGAAGGGTAGGCCGTCAACTCATCAAGGATGTATGAGGCTTTGGTCCGCCCTTCAGCCTGAGTGATCTCTATCGCGTCCCGAACACGGTCCTGAATCTCTTCAAACGTCCTCGATGCGTCGAGGAGATAGTCGAGTTCTGCTTTCGGTATGGTCTTCGGCGAGACTGAAAATTGGAAATAGGTGTCAAAGTGTTCGTTTGAGCAAACTCGCCTTTGACGAGCCCATTCCCTTGTCCCTGAGTGAATGGTGTTTGCGAAGACATTCTGCAACTGAGGGAATAGTCTCATAAGGGCTTCCCGAAGTTGCCTATGATCTTCTTCAGGTTCACTCCCCAGGAGCATCGATGTGTATTGGGCAGAACGGTCATCACGCTGGTCGTACCTATCGTCCTGACCTGCGTTCAGGATGGCTGACTTGTTCTGCCGTATGGCCCTATAGACCGTTGGCCGGAACACTCTCAGAGTCTCAAGACTCACAAAATCTGGAAAAAAGACATCCGACTTGATGGGGGTGATCGTGATCGAAAGCGTATTGGCCAACCGCAACACATCCCGTGGCGTTTTTAGCTCCGGCACAACGATAGAATGTAACAAATTACCAAATTCGACCGGATCAATGTCAGGTAGATCAGCCGCCATACCATCCAGCACCTCACCCATCATGACGTTCAGATGTGATTGATCGGGTTGAGGAAGCTCGAATCCCGCTTGGATGATTTTCTCAAGGTAATGTGCGCCTTCAGACGGAAACCGACGTGCAACGGCCTGCTCAGTGGTCTCTCGATCATAGGCTAAGAGATACATCACGTTTGGAAGCCGTCCTACAGATTTGACCAACCGGAAGATGACAAGCGCCTCCTCCGGTGAAAGACGGTCCAGATCGTCAATGATTACAAGGAACTTCTTCCCTGCTTCACGAAGAGCGTCTGCAAGAGTCGCCTGTAGGTCCTCTGCAGTTTCACCCTGCTCGATGAAGCCGCCGAGTGCGTCCAGGGTCGCTGTCGTTGCCTTCTCTCCCAATGACCCTGCAAACAAGCCTACAGCCATACCCGCAAGACTGCTTGCGCCTGCAAGGTTGGCCCCCAACTTGCGGAGGGCTCCAGCGGCCTTTGTCTGCTCCGAAAGGACGGGCGAAAGCCCAGCGTAGAGTTCCTTGAAGAAGCCCACGGCCAACGCATCTTCGGTTCGATACATCCACGCCGGAAAGTTAATCACTTCGAGGTCGGGTGCATCATTCGCAAGATGGTGCCGGACAAGATTGATAACGCTGCTCTTGCCAGAGCCCCAAGGACCGTAGATTGCCACGACGCTGCCAAGCGGGTTCGCGACACTACGAATGCAATCGCTGATGGCCTTGGCGAATGGGTCAAACCCAAATCGATCTTTGTCGGGGGTGGTGATTGGAACGTCGTCAAAGTTACTCATTAACTACCTCGTGTAAATTTGGCCCAGGGAAGGACGTTTTTGCAGCAAAAACGAAGTCCATGCATTGGTCTATGCTCATCGCGATAGAGTCAGAAACACTTCAAAGCCTTTATTGCTCGGATATCTTTCACCCCAAGCCCTTATCGTTGTGCCATCAATGACCATTTCGTTTTCAAATATTTGGGAACTTAGAATGAGTGAATCAATTGCGATATCGCCATGCCCTAAAGCTTTCTCGCAAAGCAAAGCACCGATCACTTTGAACTTCTGGATTGCTTCCCCGCTGTCGAAGTCATCCATGAACTTCCCCGTCAGTTTGAGCGTGGTAACGACGCCTTCTTGCCCTTCGATGTAGAACACCGCCTTGTTCGGAAGGATATGGCTATCAAGATCGACATATTCTGAACTGGCCCAGTATTCATCGTAACCCTTGTGGTAATCGTTTGTCCTCAATCCCTTCTCCCTGAGGAAATCTCTGGCTACAAAAGGGCTCCAGCCCTCCGTCGGGCCCACGATTGGCGGAGCTTCTTCGTCTCGCTCGTAGTTGAGTATGTCGGAGATGATCTGGTCCACATCTGCATTGGTTCTTGCAGGAAGCACGTGGAATTGACGTGTTGCCCGCCGTAGAAGCCAGGGCCGCAACGGGAAGATTAGAAAGAAGCGTTTACGTGCATACTCTTTCAGGTCGTCAGACTGAAAGGTCTTTTGATCAATCTGAATACGGGCTTGTTCGATGTGCGAGTAGCAAAACAGCAGGTAGAAAACTGGGATGCTTCCGACGGTGAGCAGGATCGGTAGAACGAAGTTGCGCCCCGTATCTGTTGTGAAGAACTGGTCTGGCTGTGACCAAATCGATGACAAAGAGTTCCAGACCAAAACAATGGCCAAGGTAGCCAAAATCAACTCTAGCAGAACCTTTGCCTTCGCATGCTCTGGTTTTGTTTCTGCAAATGCCAGAGTGGCCACCAAAAAGAAGAGGATAGGGACCAAGACTAACTCGGTTACGAGGCTGAAAGTGTAGGCAACCACGATAAACTCAAAGATGCCGCCGAGCCTCAAGCTGCCGCGAAACAGCTTGCGGAAATACTGGTCATCTTCCTTCGATTGCAATGCTCGACCAGCAAAAACGCAGCCGCCCATCACAAACCACAGAATAGTGGGTGGCATCTGGGACATCGACCACAATCCTACTTCTGCCAGCAGCCAGCACAGAGCGACCACGTTGATGGCAACTATGCCGAAGAACAATAGTAGCTTTGGCGCAATCAGAGCACTTGCAAGGTTCCAGAGACTGCTTCGCAGGTCTGCCCTGGATAGACAAAACAAGAGGCCAAGGATGATCCACAGGCCGATGGCAATTTCACGATTGTTGAAGGCTTGCTGCAACCAGGTGAGAAACTGTTCGATATTGATATCCCTTGAACTCGCAAAGTGAGGCATTCGATGGCATAGGGCCAACACTGAAAACTGTCAGCTCAGCGTCAACAAGTTCATTCATATGTCTATTCGAAGTTGTGACCAATAACAGAGCAGAACTAGTTTTGAGTTTTGCACCGCAGCACTTGATCTACAATCTGGGGTCAACTGGCTCACTTTCCAACGCAAGCACCGCCAATGCGCATTCATGCACCTTGGAAAGTGGAAGCCCCTCAACAAACCTATGCAGCCCTTCAAATCCAAGTTTAAATTCCCGTTCGGCGAGCGAGAATTTACGACCCAGTCCGCGTTGGCGGAGGCGTTCGATATTCTTAGGCAGATCATAATCGGGACCATAAATTATCCGAAGATAGTCACGTCCGCGCACCTTCATTGCCGGTTGGATTAGACCTTTATCGCCACGCAGGATAAATGCGTTGGGTTTGAACACCAGCCCTTCCCCTCCCGAGCCGGTGTGTTTCATCCACCAGTCAACGACCGTCTCGCGATCAGCCGCACTGTTCAGGTCAATGCGTTTCCAGCCGGTCGTTTGCAGGATCGGATCGACGTCGGCTAATTTGCCCAGGGTTTCCATATGCCATGTATGGGGCTGATCCGCATGAACTTTGCCTGCGCTCGCCAGGATGTGGAAGGGTGCTATGCGATAGTCTTCAATACTGTCCGCTGCCCAGCAGTACCCGTCGATTGTCAGGCCCATGAGTTCCGCGTTGGAAAACTGGGTTTCTGCACGCGCGCTCAACACATCCAGCCCATCGATTTCCTCAGCTTTGGAAATTGCCCCCAGCAACGCCGAAGCTGATGATTTTGCCGCGGCGACTGTTGGCAGGTATTGCCGTTTGAGCAAATCCTGCGCCTTGGCAGACCAAGGCATAAGTTCAGCATCAAGTAGCACCCAGTCGGTCTGAAGTTCCTCCCACAGACCCGCCGATTGCATTGCTTTTCCAATTCGCGTAACAACCGCGGCTTCTTCCGACTCGTCCTTGAAGAAGGGCCGTCCGGTCCGTGTATAGATCACGCCCGCTTTGCCGTCTTCCACGCCAAATCTGGCCTTGGCGGCGTCGGCGTCTTTGGCAATCACCAACAAGGCACGCGACCCCATGTGCTTTTCCTCGACAACCAGGTCTGTCACACCCCGGCTGGCAAAGTGCTCCATCGCCTGGTCGGGATGTTCCAGAAACGGACCTTCGGGTGCCGTCGGGCAAGCGGCCATCGTAGGCGGTAGGTAGATCAGCCATCTCGGATCAACGGCAAAACGGCTCATGACCTCCAGCGCAGCAAGACTGTTTTCTTCGGGGATTTGCAAGGTGGATCTGAACCGGGTTTCGATCCGCATCTGGGTTGCATAATCATCGAAGTAAAGCAGACGGTCATGATCTTGTTGTGCAGACAAGGATTGGTCAGCATCCAAAGGTTTAGCGGGAATCGCGTATTGCGTTTTTGCCGGAACGGAAACCGTTTCCCGCTCAGGCCACCGCAATGCCGTAAGCTTGCCGCCAAAGACGCATCCCGTGTCGATGCACATGGTGTGGTTCAGCCATTCGGCCTCGGCCATTGGCGTATGGCCAAAAACGACATCTGCCTTGCCACGATAATCGCGCGCCCATTCCAAACGCACGGGCAGGCCGAACTCATCAACCTCGCCAGTTGTTTCGCCGAACATTGCGAAGTTGCGCACATGGCCCGAGCCGCGCCCGTGCATTTCCTCTTTCAAGCCGGCGTGGGCAATGACCAGCTTGCCATCGGCCAACCAGGCATGAGAGCGCAAATCCCAAATGAAGTCCGAGACCCGTTTGCGAAAGGTCTCCGAGGTTTTTTCAAGCTCAGAAACGGTCAGATCCAATCCATGCGCTTGCGTCACATTCCGGCCCTTCAACCATTTGTTCAGTTTGAAGTCGTGGTTGCCAATCACGCAGCGTCCAGAGCCTTCATCGCACATGCCCATGACAAGGCGCAAAGCATCCAGATTGCGCGGACCCCGGTCCGTGATATCGCCGACAAAGAACGCGGTACGGCCTTCCGGATGACGGGCGCGGATCAGGTCCTCGGAACCGGCTTCGAACGGGTCTATCACGTATCCGAGGTTTCCAAGCAATTCGGTCAATTCATCAAAGCAGCCGTGAACGTCACCGATGATGTCAAAGGGACCATGATCAGTGCGGTTGTCCGTCCAGAGGGGTTCGCGGTTGACCTCCAGCCCGCCCACCTCCTCGGGGGATTTCATGATCTGGACCTGTCGGAAGCCCTCTTTCTGCAGGCCGCGCAATCCACGTCTGAGTGCCTTTGCATGGTTGCGCGGCACATGTTCGCCAAAGTCTCGATTGGGGCGGTTTTGATTGCGTTCATGGCAAATCTTAGGATCGATATCCAACACCAGCGCAACTGGGAGCGCATGATACTTGCGCGCCAGTTGCACAAGCCTTGCCCGGTCTTCGCGCCTCACTGATGTCGCATCAATGACTGTCATCAAGCGGCGCTTCAGTCGAATGGCTGCCGTGTAGTTGAGCAGATCAAAAGCATCGCCCGTCGCCGCAAGATCGGTTTCATCGTCCGACACGATCGCCCGGCAGGCGTCCGAGGAGACGATTTCGGTTTCCAGAAAATGTTTGCGCGCAAAACTGGACTTGCCCGAGCCGGTGGCGCCGATCAGGACAACAAGAGCAAAATCGGGGATGGAAATCTTGGTCATGTGACATCCCCTTCGAGAGTTCTTTCATTTACGATCTGCCGCAACAGCTCGTCACCTTCAGCCATCAAATCCGGTCGCTCATCCTGTTTCGCCACGACCTCAGCCCAGCCGATCTGATCGAGGATGAAAGTATCAATCATCGGAATGCGCGCGCCACGCCCTATTTCCTTGGCAGCGGATTTCAGGACCAGCAGTCGTTCAATATGTTCGACGAGTTCTCGGTCCAGAGATTGTCCCACTACCAGCGCCTGTAGGTTCATTGGCGGCTGGACCGAGGGGTTTTGCCTGATCCACGAAATCGCCAGAGCGGGCCGCAGGATGTAGAAGTATTTTTTCAAAGACACATCTGGGTTGTCCCCGACATGCTTGTCCCATTGCTTCACCGCCAGGTTGCGATAGTGATGCAGGCAGCTTTCGCCAAATGTCGTCTTGTCCGCAAATTGGATCAGACGGTCACAGACCGCATCATTCCAGCGATACCGGATCGGGCTCGACAGCCATTCCAGCATCACCGGGTTGGGTTTGATCAATAGCCCAAGCGCTTTGCGAATGTCCCAGCCGTTGATGTCCCAGTCGCCTTCGATGGGCAGTTCTATGACATCACGACCGGGCTCAATGCTGAGATACCAGTCAGGCTGGCGGGCATAGATGAACCGCACATCGTAATCACTGTCAGGCGACGGAAATCCCCAAGCCCGGCTGCCGCTTTCAATAGCAAAAAGAATGCGCACATCGTGATCGACCTCCAAAGCAGTGAGCTTGGATTGGATAACCGCTTCGACATCTGGCGCTACGGACGGAATGAATGTAGGCAGATTCATGCGGCACCCTCCTGTTTGAACACAGCCATCTGCGATGGGCCGCCATGGGTGTCGTCAACCGGCCCCAAAGGCGTGAAACTGACGCTATAGCCATGTTCTTCAGCCACCATATTGGCCCAGGTTTCGAATTCCGCTCGGGTCCATTCGAACCGGTGATCTGGATGGCGCAGTTTGCCGTCCTTCAGACCTTCGAACAGCACATTGTATTCCCGGTTGGGTGTCGTCATCACCACCATACGTGGGCGGGCATCGGCAAAGAGCGACAGAACAAGCGCCGACAAGCGGTGTGGTTCGATATGTTCGATCACCTCGACCAGTGTTGCGGCATCAAAGCCCTGCCAGCGCCTGTCCCCATAAGTCAGGCTGCCCATCTGCAGCGACACGCGCTCGGCCATGGCGTCCCCTGCCTGATGCAGTCGCAGCTTGCGATGCGCCGTTTCCAGAGTTCTTACTGACGCATCCACGCCAACAATGCGCGCCAGACCGCGCTCCTTGATCAGCCGCGACATCAACTTGCCTTCGCCGCATCCCAGATCGAGAACCGAAGCGACATTGTTCTGCCTAAGCACCTCTGCCACCGTATCCAACCGCAAGGCATGCAAGCGCAATGGCTTTTCAAGCTGCTCTTCAGGCTTGATCTTCGGAGCTTCCTCCGGTTCTTCTTCCCGCAGCGCCGTTTCTTCAAGGCGGGCGAGGGCCATGTTCATCAATGAGCGGCGATGCTTCAAGGCGCGGCGCGTGATGAGTTCCTTATCGGGATGCTCGGACAACCATCCCTCACCCTTTGCCAGAAGCTTGTCGATTTCTTCTTCGCTCACATAGTAATGCTTGAAGTTATCCAGGACGGGGACCAGCACATAAAGGTGCTTGAGAATGTCCGCGAGGCGCAGTGTTGCGGACAGACGCAGATCGACAACCTGCGCTTCGCCGATCTCTGATGGTGAGAGAATGTTATAACCCAATGGCTCGAACAGACGTTTGACCAGATCCAGATCACCCGACAAGGCGACAGGCACAACGCGGATTTCGAACCGCAGCGCACGGTCCGCCAGAGCCTGTCGATCCTTCGATTTCCCAGCCATCGTCTGGGCAAAGGCCCGTCCCATTGCGACCGACAGAAATGAGCTTGCCACAAAGGGGCGGTCATTCACGTATTGCGCGAGTAGGCCATCGCTGTGCTGGTTTTTCCCGCGCACCAACCCAACCGGATCGACATCAAGATGCATCACAGCTGTGGTGCGCTCCTGCGATTTTTCAGGATAGAAAATCATGACCTCGCCTGCCGATGTTTCCCGCCTGTGCATGTGGTCAGGATGCTTGTGCAGCAAGAATCCAAGATCGCTTGCAGCGTAGTCAGCATCAGCCGGTGCGGTAAGGGTAATTTCGATTTGCATAATGTAGTCAACCAAGAACGTTTTGAAATTTAAGGCATAAATGCCAATTTGGGCGAATAGAAGGCGGTCGAATTCGATGTGTTTTAAAACTGGAACCCAACGTCCGCCCATGAATGGATCGCAAAGGTCGCCGGTGATTACCGGCGGCCTTTCTTCTTGTTTAGCCAGAACGGTGGCACGTCGCCTGCCATAATACAGCCGTAAGGGTCGATATAATCTTCGATCTCGGCCAGATCGTAGGATTTGATCTGAGCAACCACGTTGTCGGCGTTTTTATAGCTCGACGGTAGTTCCGAGGCGTCCACGCCCCCGGCATGGAACCGGATATCCAAACCCTCGGTTTCGGCCTTCAGCATCTGATCGGGCGTGACCGACCCCATCCGGCGTTTGTGTTCCGAGCGCGAGAAGTTGCGCCCTGCACCGTGCGGGCTGAACCCCAAACCGTGACCCGCGTCCTTGCCACGCACAACAAGCACGGGTTCGGACATGTTCAGCGGAATAAGCGTGAGCCCCGTCGCATCCGTGGCGTATCCATCCCAGGCAGGGGTCGCGCCCTTGCCATGATAATAGATATCGCCCCGCTTGAAGACGAAGTTGTGCTCGTTCCAGAACCGCTCACCCACATCGCCCACGCGTGCGGCCTCGACCGTGGCTTGGTGGATGGCATTGTGGTTAGCCTTGGTCCACTTACGGATCAGCTGCAGCGCCTCCCAATAGTCGCGCCCTTCCTCGGTATCTGCCGGAATCCAGGCGTTCTGCTTGGCAGTCTCGGGCGACAGTTCTTTGCGGAACTTCTCGGCCACATGCATCCCATGCTTATACAGAACCGCCCCCGGTCCGCGCGACCCGTGGTGGGTCACAATCGCGGTCCGTCCGGTTTTGCGTGAGCGTCCGACAAACAGGAAGTGGTTCCCGTCCCCTTGTGTGCCCATGTGCTCCTGTGCCATGCGCAGGGATTTCGGGTTGTCCAGAAACGGATTTTCGCGAAACGCATCCATCAGCTTCATCGACGTGGTGAACCGCTTGCCCTGAGGCCGGCCACCGGGCCCGAAATGCGTGACCGACTGGGCCGCATCCAGCACAACCTTGGGATCGGCATTGCCCAGATCGGTGATCATGACCGAACAGCAGATGTCAGCCGAGTGCATCCCTGGATGGATCGCATTACGCGCCGCTGCCACACCTCCAACCGGGATGGTGCCAACAGGCCCAGCCGGACAGGCATCGGGCATGATGGCCCCTGCCTCTATTGTCGGCGTGCGCATCAGAGCGGTCATGGTTTCGCGTACCTTGTCGACATTGTCTTCCTCGTCTGGATGATCCATGCCGATGTTTTCATGAAACGGCACTTCACCGGGCGCGCGCAGGTCCAGCGTCACTGGAGCGGGAGGAATCTCGCCCTCCAGTTCCTGCCGGATACGCACCAAACCGAACCCTTCGGTGCGCATCTCATTCGCACGCGCCAACAGCGCCGGGAATTGCTTGCCGGGGCGATGCCCCCATTCCTTCAGGTGTTCACCGGTAACCGGGTAGTTTGTGTTTTCGCTACTCATCTATCCATCTCACTCTAACATCGGTCACGGCGACAAGGGGTTGGTGAAACATTTTCAACTGCTCTATCCAACTGAGCTACATCGCGGAATGCGATGGCGGGGCTCGAACCCGCGACCAGGTGATTATGTAGTTCCACCGGCATTCGCCGTGATATTTCGGGTCCGGGGGACAAGAGGTTCGTGAGAGGCCTTTCGGCGGTTCGTTTCAAGCGATGTACTCCCACGGGCATTCCCCCGGATATTTTCCTTTCATTTCCTTTCGTCCAGCACGTTGAGAAATAACTGAACGCTCTTGTTCCAGTCTGATTTGGAACCTGGCTTCTTTAGGTAGAGCTCTGACACCGGACCTTCAGTTTCGACAAAGAGATCCACATATTGTGCTTCGTCCATAGGCAAGGTCGTAAGCGCGTCATCTCCCATTCCCTTGAAGCGAAGCTGGACCATAAGCCCGTCGTACGAGCGGCGAGCGAACCAAACTTCGGAAACCCATTGCAGGGCTCCGTAATCCTGCTCATTTTCAACTTTCGATATCACAAAACGCTTAGCTTCGAGAGCGGCCTCCAGTGCTTTGAACTGTGGTTGCATGTCTTTGGTCCTAGATGTCTGGCTCGGCTGGTTGGGATCGAACCAACGACATCCTGATTAACAGTCAGGCGCTCTACCACTGAGCTACAGCTGAAAAATTTGGACCCCGGCGACAAGGAGAGAAGAAACAACCCGGGACCCGCCCCGCATCCGAATGGGCGGATGCGTTTGCCGTCTGGGCGCCTGCAAGGAGGGGAGTTGAACCCGCTCGGTTTACCCCGGAAGGGTGCTGCAATGTAGTTCCTTCGGCATTCGCCGGGTTTTTCCTTTCATTCGTTTCGTCTGGTGTGCCCGGTGGGGATCGAACCCACGACACACCGCTTAAAAGGCGGTTGCTCTACCACTGAGCTACGGGCGCGTGCCCCGGCGACAAGGGTTTGGTGAAACGCCTGCTCTACCATCTGAGCTACATCGCGGAATGCGATGGCGGGGCTCGAACCCGCGACCTGGAGAGTGACAGTCTGTAGTTCCACCGGCATTCGCCGAGATCTATCCTTTCAATTCGGGTCAGGCGGACAAGTGGGGGCGAGACCTACGGCCCACTTGGGGCGCGTATCGGGTTCAGCGATGTAGTCCCACCGGCATTCCGCCTGTGATATTTCGAGTCTGGCGACAAGAACTTACGAAACGTTTCCGCGCGTCTACCAATTCCGCCACATCGCGGTTGCGATGGTGGGATTCGAACCCACAATATACGGGCACCTGAAGCTGTAGTTCCGCAGGCATTCGCCAGATGTCATTCCTTTCATGGTTCCCCGGGCGGCGATCCGCCCGAGGTGTTGTTACAGATCGATCTTTTCGATCTCGCCGACCCAATGGTCCGGGCCTGTCTGACCGGAGGCAAAGGCCGCGATCTGGTCAAAGACCGCGTCCGAGAACCCGCCGACATTCAGCACGTCTTCACGTGTCTGGGCCTGCGTGGTCCCGTACGGCGCGATGTCGATGCAGACCAGTTTGGCCTTTGGGTTGCGACGCTTGATCGCCTCCCATTCCTTCAGCATCGCTGTTCCCTGACCACCGGTGCGGGCATCTACCCACGACTGGTTGTCAGACACGAACACCACCAGATCCGGCGCACGACCACGATCGTTCAGCCACTTCAGCGGCGCGGAACAATTTGTTCCACCACCGGCCAGAGCGGCCAGACGCTCGGCATTGGTCAGGATCGTGTCGCGCGGCTCCAGACGTACGTCACGCACGTCGAAGTCGAACGGCAGAACCTGACCTCCACGGTTCACGCGCTGGAACGACGCGGCCACAAGGGCTGCTACGTCCACGTGACGCACGGCCGAGGTCGCTCCCGGGCGATACCCGGTCACAGACCAGGTCATGGACCCGGAGACGTCCGGACACACGACCACCTGGCCCGCGATCTTCGGCACGTTCTGCACCGCGATTTCCATCGCATCATGCAGGGCGTCCACTATGTCGCGTGGCATATCGCTGTTCACGTTTTGCGCCGCCACCATCAACTGGTACGGAAACGCACGTGCCTTGGCGATCGCCTCTGGGTCGCGCAGCAAGGCCGCAACGTGATCCACGTTCTTTGCCACACCGAAAACGCCGTGACGCTGAAATGTGTTCAGGTTCTGGCGCACCATCTGCCACGAGCCTTTGCGTGCGATCCGCGCCCAGTGGGCCGAGGACAGCTCCAGCTGCGTCAACATCTGGAACGGCACGTCAGGCACCGGCCCTCGGCCTGTTTCCTTGAACGCCATCCAATCCTGCACAGCCTGTGGCAACCGTGCCAAATCGCTCGGCCGCCCGACAATCCAGGCAAACAGCGCCTCCCGCTCGGCCGAGGCCGGTTTCGGGTGCACCATCTTGATCACGTCCGCCAAGGACGGGTCGTTGCCGATATTGGCGTTCAGTAGCGCCCAGTCAGACGCGGTGTTCAGCCAGTTCTGCACCATAGCTTTGGGCGCAGAACCCAATGACTTACGACCGGTCTGGCCGGAGCGGACTATCTGCACAAAGGTACGCAGCATTTTGCCGTTATCGACCACACGGGCGAAAGCCGCACGGAACAGGACCGGATCACGCCGGGCCAGAACAGCCAGCAACACAGCAGGCATGTCCTTCATGTAACCCGAACGGCGAGCATAGATGGCCGCCTGCGCCAGATAGCGCGGATCAACGGATTCGGCGACGTCCAGAACATATTCCAGTTCTTCCTGCGGCGACTGATAGAACATGCCCCCGAAAGTGCCGGTAACAGCGACCTGCGCCAGGGCATGGGCATCGGAATAAGCGTAGGCCGGTGCCGCGTGGGCATTCTTTGCAGTCGCTTTCGGCAGCAACCGGCCTTTGATCGATGCAAACACGGATTTGTTCGCCATTTTTCAGTTCCTCTTATTTGGTGAGGACGTTTTGGCATGATATTCGGTTCACTCGAAAGAAAATCGAAAAATCTGACAAGCCATTGATATTAAATCAATAATATGGAGTTTGAGTTTTTGCGCGAGTACATATACTATCTTACTTTATCGCAATTTATAAAATTGGATACGAAATGAAGAACGTGGTTATCGGCTTTCTCGGAACCCAGTTGGATATGGGCAAGAAAAGGCGTTGGAAACCGACGCCCAGCCTTGTCAGCCACGATCATTTCAAGGTGGATCGGCTCGAAATCCTTTATGACATGCGGTTCAATCGTCTGGCCAAGCAGGTTCAGCGCGAGATTGAAGAAGCATCACCAGATACGGAGGTACTGCTCCAACAGCTTGACCTGAATGATCCATGGGATTTTCAGGAGGTCTATGGCAAGCTGTTCGACTTCGCGCGATCCTATGGGTTTGACGATGAACGCGAACAGTACCATGTGCATCTGACCACCGGGACACATGTAGCCCAGATCTGCTGGTTCCTGCTGACGGAAAGCCGCCACGTGCCTGCCCGTCTGGTCCAAACTGGTCCGCCGGGGCCGGAAGAGGAGGTGCCAAAGTTCGATGTCATCGACCTGGACCTGAGCCGTTATAACGCGCTTCAGCAGCGTTTTGACCAACTGTCGCGCGAACACAGTGACCAGCTGAAGGGCGGGATCGAGACGCTCAATGCAGAATACAACGATCTGATCGACCGAGTTGAGCTGGTCGCCAGCAATTCCAACGAACCTATCCTGCTGCTCGGCGAAACCGGCACTGGCAAGACCGAACTGGCCGAGCGCATTCATAGCCTCAAACTCGATCGACGCCGCGTCAAAGGCCGTCTGGTCCACGTGAATTGCGCAACATTGAACGGGCCAGATGCCATGGCAACGCTTTTTGGTCAGCGCCGCTCTTACCTTGGGGCGGCGGGGACTGAACGCAGCGGGTTGTTGCGCGAAGCGGATGGCGGCGTCCTGTTTCTGGATGACGTGGACGAGTTGAACTCCAACATGCAGTCGGTTCTGCTGCATGCGATTGAAACCGGGCGGTTTTATCCACTGGGGTCCGACCACGAAATCTCAAGCCGATTTCACCTGGTTGCCGGTGCCAACCGCGATCTGCGCAGCTTGACGGCGTCGGGGCAGTTTCGACCCGACCTTTTGGCCCGGTTGAACACTTGGAGTTTTACCTTGCCTGCGCTGCGCAATCGCAGCGAGGATATAGAGGCAAATCTGCTGCATGAACTGGATCGCTGCGAAAGGGATTTGGGCACCCATGTCGGATTCAACTCGGATGCCCGCGTGCAATATCTGGACTTTGCCAAAGATCCGGCAACCCATTGGCCGGGAAACTTCCGTGACTTCTCGGGTTCGATCCGAAGGTTGTGCACGCTTGCGCCACGTGGTCGGATTACGCGGGCGATGGTCTCGGCCGAAATCGAGACGCTTCAGGCGGATTGGAAGTCTGCTCAGTCGAATGACGATTTCAAGCTGGTTGCAGATGTGATGGGTGATGCCGTGTCTGATGTGGACCCGTTTGACCTTGTTCAGCTGGCCGAGGTGATCCGGGTCTGTCGTCGTTCCTCAAGCCTAAGCGCTGCGGGGCGCGCCTTGTTTGTAGTGTCGCGCAGCAAGCGCAAGACCCAGAACGATGCTGATCGGCTGCGGAAGTATCTTGGTAAGTTTGATTTAGAGTGGGGTGCAATCTAGCTAGGCGGACGCGAGATATCCGGGTACCCATGCTTTCTCATTCGGCGGCTATATCTTGTATTCGGCCTTCTAGTCCCGACGCTTGTGCAGCCGCTTTTGGGTCGGCGCTATTGGCCAAGAGCCAACCTTGTATTTGGGCCGGGCTGTGTCTTTGTTTTCCCAACCGCCGTTCGAATGCCTCGGCCAAATCGCGTTCACCGGGGAAAAAGCGCTCAAACAGACGGCGGGCTGTTGCTGCACCCACCAATCCAAGCTCGGTATGCACATCGGCGCGGCCCGGACGGATCAAGGCCGGGTCCAGCTTTTCCTTGTGATTGGTCGTCATGACCAACGCACGCCCCTCCTGAGCAGCCACCCCATCAATGGCATTGAGCAAGCCTGAGAAGCTGACGCCCGAGCGTTTCTCGCCACCTTCGCGCTGCGTAAACACGGCGTCCACATCCTCGATTGCGATCAGAGACCCCTTGGGGGCACACATCATCGCTTCGCGGAGGTCATCATCCGTCAGCGTGACGCGCCCGATATCCAGCGACGCGATATCCAATGACAGGTCTGATGCCAGCGCGCGAATGAGGCTTGACTTGCCCGTGCCCGGAGGGCCGTAAAACAGATACCCCCGCCGCCAAGGAACACCACGTTCCGCGTACCAGTTGCTGGCCCTATAGAACCAACGCATGTCCTCCAGCACTTTCTCAATACGGTCGTCATCCACTAGCACTGTGTTGATGGAACGGCGTGGGACATCCCCGACATGATCCCACCAATCCCCTTTCAGAATATGGAGGCCAGGGCCGATGCGATCCCTGGTCTGGGAAAGCGTACGTCCCTCGGCGATCCAGCCAAGAATTGTCTCAACCTTCCCGAACAGGACGGTGATATTCAACACCTCCATGGGTCGCTGGTTGTGAGCGGCCCCGACCTTTGACTTTTCATTGATATCGCGCTCCAGGCGGCAAAGGTGGCCGCGCCAGAAAAACCAATGCCGACCCGGAGCCGGTGCATAGCCCTTTGTTCCCCGAGCCCATTTCCCATCCGTCATGCGCACATGGCGCGAATGGGACAGGACGTGGTTCTGCTCCATCCAGATACAGAAATGGCGATAAGCCGCGCTTCGGTTGTCGAGTGTCAGGCTCACCCAAACTCGCCGCACAATCACGCGGTACATAGCCATGAACGCAATGCGCAGAAAGGCTGCCGCGACCCCGAAGGCCCCGAGTGCCAAGCCGCCCGCGAAAAAATCGCTGGTCAGAGCGCTGGTCAGGAATTGATCGAATGCTTCCATCTTAGCCCCCTTTCACTTCGCGAAAATCGCGGCCCTTGAAGCACCGCACCGGATTGCCGCGTTCGAGCGCATAGTGCAGCTCGTTTCGGCTTGCCTTTTGTGCGGCTTCATCCGCTGCGGCTTGGGCGGCCATCAGATGCTGAAGACGTTCCAACGCCAGCGCCTTATTGCGGTGTTGTGAACGCTCCTCACGCGCCACTGCTGTCAGCCCGGTTTGCTTGTGCGTCGCCCGTACCGCGCTATCGGTTGTGTTCTGGTGCTGCCCGCCGGGGCCGCCGGCACGGAAGGTGTCGAATGTGACGTCGCTCGCGCGAACGCACTCAGGCGTTTGCACCGGTGCAGGCAGGTCGAACACCCCAATGAACCAGTTGGCCCGTTTATGCGTCGGACGCAGATCGCTCTGCGCACGCCACTGGATCGTACCGCGCCACTTCTTGGCGAAGGTTTCCGCGTCGGCACCGCTGATCAGAACCACTGCGGATTTATAGCCATGTTTTGTGCGCGCGCCATTGGCGTCGAAGTCCACGGCGAGGAGCTCGGCCTCGTTGCGCATGACATCCAGCACGCCTGCAATAGCTTGCTGGCATTCCGCCGGACCGCTGCCACTGGTGATCAGGAGTGAGATATGCCGGGAGGCAGTCATGACCGCCTCCCGTCACGTGTTTTCTTGAAGGTCAGCAGTGGATGAAACTCCGCCACGCAATGTGCAGCACCTGTGCGCTCCAGGTCTTCGGCAACAGACTTGGCCGATTTGTAGGCCAAAGGCGCCTCTTCAATCAGAAGGTCGCGATCTTCGCACAGAATACGACCGCCGAAGGATGTACGCTGCATGGCCTGTATATCGGATTTCTTGGCGCGCAGACGACCATGCATCGAGGATCGGTCGTAGCGTCGTCCGGCACCATGAGCGAGGCTGCCTAGTGCGTCGTCATGACCGTTCGGAGCCATCAGATAGCTCGGACTAGCCCGCGATCCGGCAAGCGGAACAAATCCCTGCTTGGCGACTGCCGCGCCCTTGCGGTGCAGCCAGCCATCGCCATACCGCGCAAGCAAGTTATGCGGGGCATCCGCAATCAATGTAAGGTCCGCCCGAAGCGCCTCGGCCGCCCGTTCTGCAATGACCTGACGATTGAGGCGGGCCCAGCGAACCGCTTTGTCTTGATCTTTCAGATAGATCTGAGCTGCGTCACTATCCTCTTGCAGTCCGGCATAAGCTCCCTGTGGCACAGCCTCTAGAACGGCATTGCCAAAACCACGCGATCCGGAATGCACCAGAAGATAAAGGCGCGATGTGTCGAGGCAGGTGCTTTCATCTGCCTCAGCCAAAGCCAGCACCTCGCAGAAATGATTACCACCGCCCACAGTGCCGAGCGATGCGGCAAACAGATCGGTCGGCAGACCAGCATCTTCCAGTCGCCAGCGCTGATCTTCAGATGCAGGCTCTCCAAGTACACGCATCCGGCGCAGCGCCTTTTCCAGCTTCAGCTTCCGCACAGGCAGATCAAGCTGGAACAGCGACATTCCACAACCGATATCGTTGCCGATAAGTTGCGGAAAGATCCGATCAGCCAGCACTGCGCAGCCAACCGGCCCGTATTTGCCGGGATGCAAATCAGGAAAGGTTGCGATTTCTTGCACGCCGGTCCAGCCGGCAATTTCTTCAAGTTGCGCTTCGGCCCGTCCTTCGATCCAGGCCGCAGATGTATAGAATTTCGTGATGATGGCGTCGCCGGACACAGCTGACGCACGACCATCCAAGACAGAATTGCCCATGAGATAGTACCCAATAAACGTATGTAGATGCGCCCGCGACGAGCCGGCGAACTGGATCAAACCTGATCTGATTTCAGCTTAGGTGTTGATCGGCCCCGAAAGGGCGAAATGACGAATAAGCATGTATGTCCCTTTCCTTGTTTGGGGTTACGATTTGGGTCCGATGGACCAATTGGAGATTGTCACCTAGTCGGGATCGATGATTCAAGCAAAGGTTTTGACCAAGCTCGCATTGTCGTGTGTCCAAATTACAACGATAGTGTAACTCGATGATCACGAGACGATAAATGTCCAACGGTTTTGGAGCCAAAAAAACTTTGCGAATGCCACGTCCATGAAATCTATATGTTGTGCCTGAGCGCTGCTCTTATCCCCGCATCATCTTAAAGATAATATTCTCCAATCATTCCGTGGGCTTAGTTTTTCGATTGTCCGTCAACGGGTTGAAAAACCGCAAGCGAAAATCGAAATCTGGGTTAAAACTCAATTTAATCATTAACTTAAGAAACCCCTACTGAGGGCGAGAGGTCAAATTGCAGGCCTTGACAGGGGATTCTCGAACGTTGCAAAACGTAGATGAGAATTAAGCTTAATGCCAGCATTCGGTGATCTATCTGCCATGATGACACTAGATATAGAGTTGCACAAACGGATCCTCGAACGGCTCCATGAGCGCGGTGTAACGCTTGCGCAGGTGGCTCGTGAGCTGAAGAGGTCTCCAACTTTAGTGACATATGTGTCCCAGGGGAGATGCCGGAGTCGGCCTGTTGAATCTGCTATAGCCCGCCACCTGAACTGCGAAGCGGCGGAGCTGTGGCCGGCACGCTATCAAAAGAGGGGGGACAAATGAACATAGCATAAATGCAAAAGGTCCGGAGGTTGCAGCCTCCGAACCCTTAAAAATCCGGGTATCAAGGACACCCTTCTCTGACTTCCTTGATCCCCTTTTTCGAGCCAACAGTCAAGCCTTTGGTGTCCTCACTAGGCCACCAAAGCGCTCGACCTGTACGAAAACAGGAGAGGCACGTGCTGAGTAAAACTCAAGGGAAACAACCGTATTTTCACAACAGGCAACTATGTCTGCCGGATGCTAGACATAGTGTCAGACCGCTTGCGCTAAGTGTCGGTCTCCAACAGAGAGAAACGCCGCAGTCTTTCGTGTCCCGTCTTTCTGTGCGCAACGGCTGCGCGACGGTTCAGGATTTTTGCCGCCACATGGGCATCAAATGGACCGACGTCGTGACCGGAAAAGGAGCAACGCTTCAACATGTCGGTTTCTTAGTCGGCACGAGCGCCGATGATCTTGAACGGTTTGCAGTTAAGACCCAAGGCTACCAGCGATACACCGTAAATGGCCAAGCGCTCACATCTTGGACAACCCGACGACAAGATCTTCGCTTGTGTCCTGCATGTTACGTGGAGGACATCCAACAGGATTGCGCAGATGCAGCTTATGGTCGCGTAGAGTGGCAGCTAAGCGGATTTCGAATTTGCCCTCGCCATTCGCTGCAGATCCTGACGCTGCCGGCATCAGAATATCCCAGGTCACCCTACGATTTCGCGGGTAGGGTTTCAGATCATCATCAGAGGATTCTCGCAGCTGCAGAAGAAGCGAAACCTCAAACACAGCAAGCTGTGGTCGAACCCTACTTGATCACCCGCTTGACCGGCGGCTCCAGCGCATCTTGGGTCGACCGCCTGGATTTGGACATTGCTTGTAAGTTCATCATGACACTTGGTGTCGTGCTTGAGTTTGGCGCCCATACAAGGCCAACAACACTTACCGAAGAGCAGATGTCACAGGCTTGTGGTGTAGGTCTTCAAGCGGCGGGTTCGCGCATTGACGATTTGTGCTCAACATTCGAGCTGATTGCCAAGCGCTCTACAACGTCCGCCAAGAATTTTCACAAAGACTTTGGTGCTCTGTCATGCTGGTTGTCGCGTGTCGATCACAGTGATGCCCGTTATGAAATGCTGCTCGATTGTCTGTCGAAGTTTGCCTTTGATCACTACCCGTTTGCGTCGGGCCACAATCTGTTCGGCCGAGATTGCGCGCAGCGCAAAGTCCATAATCTTGTCAGTGCTTCGGCAGAATTCGGCGTTACCATCAGTCGCCTCAGAAAGTTCCTGATTGCAAAGAAGTTGCCGCACAACACGTTTGACATTGGCGTTGCCTTTTCGGCTGAGCAGTATCGCAATGAGCTAGGCTCTGGACTCATAACCAGAATATGACGGTTGCAGCCAGGGCGATTGCCGAGAGGAAGACCTTGGGGCATCGA
>CANLDA010000007.1 GCA_947489325.1 uncultured Paracoccaceae bacterium
GAAATTTGGCTTCCCCATAACGGCCTCCTTGCCTCAAAGTTAGGGAAGAAAGCGTCTACAAATCTAGGGGCTATTCACATATCCACCCCACGATTGACATCTGAAACGCTTGTAATATACTGAATTTACATAGGTTTTTTGTGCCGATAGTCCGTATGGGCGCACCATCTTCTTATTTCAAAGTCAAAACAGCTCTCAACGGACCTTGGATTGCAGGTCTTCCCACAGATGTCTTCATGCGTATGAGAGCTGGAGCGGGTAACGGGAATCGAACCCGTAACTAAAGCTTGGGAAGCTGCCGTGATACCTTTTCACCATACCCGCCGCTGTGTGTGAGGTAGTCAAAGCGACAAGGGGCGTCAAGCGGTGAAATAACAAAATGGTGGCCTGCAAGACCACCGTTTCGTCAGAAACCCGAGGGAGGATTTCTGTTGCGTCTTGGGTATGCTGACGCTGCATTGCGCTGCCAGTGATCTGTCGTTGGGATGGAATGGACGGACTTTGGAGCAGCAGATGATTTACATTAGCACGATTAACGGCAGCGTCATTTCACAATGCTGTGTGGGTAAAATCAGTCTGCATCGTCAAAGGGATCAAGATTGGGCGGCGCATAGCGTGACTTTTCATCTTTACGGCGCGTCATAGCAGATTGGTGGATCGTGCTGTTTTCCTTGATATAGCGATATTGCGCCAACGGGATATAATACCCAAACAGTCCCTTTTGTCCGGGCCAGTTGCTGCGTTTCACCAGTCGGGGAAACACCTCAAGGATAGGCCAGAACCGACGTAATTTCATTTGGCTGTGCAATGGGGCGAGTGGGTTTGGTTTTGAAATCTTAAGATCCATCTTGCGCGTTACTTTGTCGGGTGTGCCCAGAACATAGCGATCATAAAACGTGTCACGAAATTCAAGCTTGTCCACGCCCAACCCATCCAATTCCGCGCGCATCCAAACCATGGTTTGCTTGGCCAGGCCAGCCTCGGACTCGGGAACGCTGCCAGCCACGTCCGTGTGGGTGCCAGGAAACCAAACCTGTTTCACATCCTGCGCGGGTGGGTCGGATTTGGTGCGAAATCGGGTGCCGTGATACTCTTGCCCTTCATGCCACATCTGATGACGGAAAAATCGGCGGGTTTCGTCTATGGCCAGCACGTGGCGCACGGATTTGACCGAGGGGTTGCTGTCCACACTGGAGTGGGTGCCAAATTCGATGAAGGTACCCCGTTTCAGGCGCAGGCGGATCATGGAGCTGACCGTATCCCACAGCCCCAGAAAACGAATAGGCACGTGCCGCACGTGAAAAAATTGCTCTGAAATACGCAAAGGGGCGTATTGTTCGTTGGGCCCATTGGCATGCAATTTGCGATAGGCCCTGAACACGGGACCAATCAGATGCAGCTCGTGCGGGGCGACCAGACCAAAATCATTGATAAACCCCGCTAACACGCGCGCCGTATAAGCCCCGCGTGAATAGCCAAAGAAATAGAGCTTGTCGCCCTCGTGATAGTTTTCGCAAATAAAAGAATAGGCGTGCAATACATTGGCATGCAGGCCCAATCCAGCAGCCATGCCAAGAATCAAGCGAGTTTTGGCAAACATGTTCTGGGCAAAAGGGCGGGTCGAAAGCGTGCCAACTCCGGGTTCATAATAGACCAGTTGATTGTCGTCATGTTTCAGGCATTTATACAGCCTAAGAATGTTGCTTTCGTTCTTTTCGACTTCGTTGCCGGTGCCATCAAGACAGATAATCAATTTGCGGGACATATGTATGCTCTCCGTGAATTTTAGAGAGCATACACAATTTTAAGATGATTTCCAAATACGGGCTGCTGTGCCTACCCGCGGCGACGGCGGCGACGGCCACCTGCGCTGCCACTTTCGCCTTCGCCACCAGAGTTAAAGCTGACGTTTGGCAGGGTGAGAACGGTGCCAAGGATCGGGAAAGGCTCAGCAGAGTTTGGAATGGCAGAAGCATTCACGAAATGCTCTTGGAAGCGAGGCTCCACAGCGGTTTCGATCTTTTCGATCTGGCGCACGGTTTCTTCGATCTCGCCACGGGCTTTGGTGTTCAAAAGCGCAATACGTGCGCCAGTGCCGGCCGCGTTGCCTGCACTTGTAACCTTGTCCAATGGGCAATCCGGGATCATGCCCAGAACCATGGCGTGTTTGGCGCTGATATGGGCCCCAAACGCCCCGGCCAAAACCACGCGATCCACGTTATCGACGCCGAATTTATCCATCAGAAGGCGCGCGCCGGAATACAGCGCGGCCTTGGCCATCTGAATGGCGCGGATGTCGGGGTTTGTGACAGTGATGGTTGGACCACCTTCGGCAGACCCATCCCAAACCATATAGGCATTGGTGCGCCCATCCTGTATGCATCGCGCGGTGCCGGTCTGTTCTGCCGAACCGATTAGGCCAGAGGCATCCAGCACGCCAGCCATACGCATTTCGGCAATGGCTTCGATAATGCCCGACCCACAGATGCCAGTGATACCGGTGGTTGCAATGGCCTCGGCAAACCCGTCCTGGTCTGACCAGATTTCGGAACCGATCACACGGAATCGAGGTTCTTTGGTTTCGGGGTTGATTTCGAGGCGCTCAATTGCACCAGGGGCGGCACGTTGACCCGATGAAATTTGCGCGCCTTCGAATGCGGGACCTGTGGGTGAGGAGCAGGCCAGAACCTTTTCGGTGTTGCCCAACAGGATTTCCGCGTTGGTTCCCACGTCCACAACCAACACGAGGTCTTCGGATTTGTCTGGAGCCTCTGACAAGGCCACGGCTGCGGCATCGGCACCCACATGGCCTGCGATACAGGGCAGCAGATAAACCCGAGCGGCGGGATGGATGTTCAGATCAAGCTCTGCGGCCCGTAATGCAAGTGAATTGGACGTCGCCAACGCAAAAGGTGCCTGACCCAGCTCAAACGGATCAATGCCAAGAAACAGATGGTGCATGACAGGGTTACACACAAACACCGCATCCACGATCAGCGCTTTGTCGATCTCGGCCTCTGCCGCGATCTGAGTGAAGAGCGCGTTCATGCCTTCACGCACAGCGCGGGTCATTTCAAGATCGCCGCCTTTGTTCATCATGGAATAGCTGACCCGGCTCATCAGGTCTTCGCCGAATCGAATTTGGGGGTTCATAATGCCAGAGGAGGCAATGACTTCGCCAGTTTGCAGATCACACAGATGGGCCGCGATGGTGGTAGAGCCAAGATCAACGGCAAGGCCGTAAATGGTGCCCTCAAAATAACCGGGCCAGATGTGCATGATTTTTGGCGGGTGGTGTTCATCGCCCAAATGCACAGCGACAGTGACTTTCCAGCCACCTTTGCGCAATACAGGCTGCATGGATTGTAGAATGTGCAAGTCAGTTTGCACGTCCTTAAGGTTCCATTGGGTATCCAATGCCTCGATCAGACGCTCCATATCGCCCGATGGTTTGTGCATGTCGGGTTCTTCCACCTCGACATAAAACAGGCGGGTTGACGGGTCCATGGTGATATCACGCACTTCGGCGCGTTTGCGCACCACTTGTTTGTGGACCTGACTTTCAGGCGGCACGTCGATCACGATGTCGCCTTGAACGGTTGCCTGACAGCCAAGGCGGCGCCCATCAATCAACCCACGTTTATCTTTGTAGCGTTGTTCAACCTTGTTCCACTCATTGAGCGCATCGTCATGAACAGTGACGCCATGTTTGGGGAACTCGCCATAGGACGGGGTGATCTGACATTTGGAGCAGATGCCGCGTCCCCCACAGACGGAATCCAAATCGACCCCTAACTGACGGGCAGCTGTTAGGATCGGCGTGCCCTTTTCGAAATGGCCTCTTTTGCCGGATGGGGTAAAGATGACGAGGGGATCGTTGGACATGGCTGACCTCTGGGTTATCTGTTCGCTGGTGCGACAATAGAATGGTTTGAATAAGATGAAAGACAATCAGCGGCAAATTCATGATAATGTGCGTCATTTTTCAGCGAAGAGACGCGAATTGATGCAAAGTGAGAAGGGGCCTTGCCCCTCTTGGCCCTGATTGCATCAGTTCCAATTCACCCCAGGATATTTTGACCAAGAAGAAACCCGGAGAAACAAAGCAGGAATTGTGGCGCAGGGTTGGAGAAATGGTCATGAAAATGGGGTTTTTGGCGTATTTGACCCTTTCCACGGTTGGCTATCCATGAAATAGGGAGGCGTCAAACGAGGTCACCCTAGGAGATGTGTGATGGAGATTCGTGAGGCGCTTACCTTTGATGATGTATTGCTTGTGCCGGGGGCTTCTGAAGTGCTGCCCAATACGGCGGATACACGCACGCAGGTCACAAAATCCATTGCCTTGAACATTCCGCTGCTGAGTTCGGCGATGGACACAGTCACCGAAGCCCGCATGGCGATTGCAATGGCGCAGGCTGGTGGCATGGGGGTGATCCACAAGAACCTGAACGTCGAAGAGCAGTCGCGTGAAGTGCGCCGTGTGAAGCGGTTCGAAAGCGGGATCGTTTATAACCCGGTAACCTTGCATGTTGACCAAACGCTGGCGGATGCCAAGGCGTTGGTGGCGCGGTACAATTTCACAGGCTTTCCGGTGGTGGACAGCGAAGGGCGGGTGCTGGGCATTCTGACCAACCGCGATATGCGCTTTGCCCAATCTGACGATGTGCCTGTGCATGTGATGATGACCAGCGACAATCTGGCAATGCTGCAAGAGCCAGCTGACCTTGAAGAAGCCAAGAGCTTGATGCGGGCACGTCGGATCGAAAAATTGTTGGTGCATGATGGCGAGGGCAAGCTGACCGGCTTGCTGACGCTGAAAGATACTGAACAGGCTGTGTTGAATCCGACGGCTTGTAAGGATGATCTGGGTCGCTTGCGGGTTGCTGCGGCGTCTTCTGTGGGGGACAGCGGATTTGAACGCTCAATGGCGCTGATTGATGCGGGGGTTGATATTGTCGTTGTGGATACAGCGCATGGTCATTCTGCCGGGGTAATTGAGGCGGTGAAACGCATCAAGGCAGTGTCGAATGTTCAGGTTGTGGCCGGGAATGTGGCAACTGGTGCCGCGACACGGGCATTGATTGATGCCGGGGCAGATGCGGTTAAGGTCGGCATTGGTCCGGGATCAATCTGTACCACGCGTATGGTGGCCGGCGTGGGGGTTCCTCAGTTGACCGCGATCATGGATTGCGCGAGTGCTGCTGGCGATATTCCAGTGATTGCGGATGGTGGCATCAAGTTCTCGGGCGATTTTGCCAAGGCGATTGCGGCGGGTGCATCCTGTGCAATGGTTGGATCAATGATCGCAGGCACCGATGAAAGCCCCGGTGAGGTGATCCTGTATCAGGGGCGGTCGTTTAAATCCTATCGTGGCATGGGCAGTATGGGTGCGATGGCGCGTGGGTCTGCCGATCGGTATTTTCAGAAAGATGCGGCAAGCGACAAGCTTGTGCCTGAGGGAATTGAAGGGCAGGTGCCCTATAAGGGGCCAGCAGGTACTGTTGTTCATCAACTGGTGGGCGGTTTGCGTGCGGCAATGGGCTATACTGGCAATGCAACAGTGCCGGACATGCGCAATAGCTGCGAATTTGTGCGCATTACCGGTGCTGGTCTGAAAGAAAGCCATGTGCACGACGTTCAGATTACTCGGGAATCCCCGAACTATCGGGTTGGGTAAATGACACCAGCAGCGCGCGTTCAAACCGCGATTGAATTGCTTGATGAAATCCTGTCAGGCGCGCCTGCGGAAAAAACCCTGACCAGCTGGGCGCGTCGGTCGCGTTTTGCCGGGTCAAAGGATCGCGCGGCTGTACGCGATCATGTGTATGATGTGCTGCGCAACCGAAACAGCTGTGTTGCGTTGGCGGGCGGTGCCTTGAATGGGCGCGCTTTGATGATTGGCCTCTTACATCTGAATGGGGTCGATCCGCAGACGATTTTTACAGGACAAGGGTATGCTCCATCCGCCCTTGAAGAGGATGAAATCGCGACACCCGACAACACAGATGTTGTAAATTTACCTGAATGGATTGTGCCGCATTTACAAGCCAGCCTGGGCGAAAGTTTTGCTGAGAATGAGGCGCTTTTGCGTGATCGTGCCCCGGTAATTTTGCGGGTGAATACGCGTGTGACGGACGTGAAGGATGTCTCTGAGGTCCTTGAAAATGAAGGTATTATTGTAAAGCAGCACGTCCTTTGCAGCACTGCATTTGAGGTGCTTGAAGGCCCACGTCGCGTGGCGGGCAGCGCATCCTATCAAAACGGATTGGTAGAGCTTCAAGATGCAGCCAGTCAGGCGGCGATGCACAACGTCCCAATGAACGCTGGGGACAGCGTTCTGGATTATTGCGCTGGTGGCGGCGGCAAATCACTGGCGCTGGCGGCGCGGATTGATGGTCGTTTCTTTGCTCATGACATTGAACCTCGTCGGATGCGTGATCTGGATCAACGCGCCAAACGTGCAGGGGTAGAGGTGGTACAGCTATCATCTGATGACTGCCTTAAGAGTGCGCCTTACGATGTTGTTTTAGCAGATGTTCCTTGTTCTGGAACAGGGTCTTGGCGGCGTGATCCGGATGCCAAATGGCGGTTTACCTCCGACCGTTTATCAGACCTGAATGCGACGCAGGATGAGATCCTTGATCAGGCCGCTGAATTAACCTCGGACACCGGCCTTTTGGTCTATGCCACTTGTTCCTTGTTGGCCGAGGAAAACCTAGACCGTGTTCACGCCTTTCTAAACAGGGCTGAGGGTTGGAAATGTGTTTACCATCGACAGTTTAGCCTGCTGGATGGCGGAGATGGTTTCTTTGTCGCACACTTGACGAGGAATGAGGTTTAGAGTTACACAACCTATACGTTAGTATGTGACAATTAATCCGGATTTAATAATTCCGGGCAATAAAGACGACACACTATATGTATGAGGCTGGCTTTGTCCGTTTCCGTCCTGACGCCTCGCCCAATGGCGACTGTATCTGAACGCGTATACCAATATGGCATTGTATTTGCGGCAGTCGCAGCTTTGCTTTTTGGTGCATCTTTCTTTGTGCAAAATTTGAATCTGCGTACAGGTTTGGTTTTTTCTTCGGGCGTGTCCGGCGCGATTCTGGTGCTGTCATGGATGCTGAGTCGCGGCTTGCGCCAGCGGCGCAGTTTTGCGTTTTCTGCTCTACAGGGGGTGATTGAAAACGCCCCCCGTCCTCAGATTGTTTTAAATCTGAACGGAAAGGTTTTGTTGCATAACAAAGCAGCAGAACGTCAACTTGGTTTGACCGAAGAATCCAATCTGGCCGAGGTTCTGAGCAGTAAAGTCGCTGATCCGCAGGCCTTTGTGGCGCGTTTGATATCCAATGCGGAACAACACGGGGCGGCAATTGATCTTATCACCTCGCGCGGGGGGGCCAAGATTACGGTCAATCGCGTTGGCGATGATGTGTTTCTTTTGGAATATGATGAAAGCTTTGGCGGGAACAATGGCACCTCTGCGGCGCGTGTCCCGATGATGGCAGTAGGGCGTACCGGTGCGATTTTGTTTATGAATCCCGCCGCGCGGGAGTTTTTGGGAGAGCGCCGGAAGAAGCTTTCCGAAATATTCGGTGATGCACCGATTTTACCTGGGGCGGCGCAAGAAATTATCACTGAAAATGGCGCGCGTCAGTGTCTGGTTGCAGAATATGAAGGCAGCGCCGGGCGGCGCGAAATTTACTTGTTGCCCACGGATGTGCCCACTGTTCAGCGCGACCTGATCGTATTTGATGAGTTGCCCGTGGCCTTGTTGAAAGTCGCCCCGAATGGGCGCGTTCTGATGGCCAATCGGATGGCGCGGCGCCTGGTTGATAAACCCATCGACAGCAGCTCTCTTATGTCAAATTTGATGGAGGGGTTGGGGCGCTCTATTGAGGATTGGTTGGCAGAGGCTGCTGCAGGCCATGGTAAACACCACTCTGAATTTTTGCGTCTTAAACGGCAAGACCGCGAAATTTTCATCCAAGTTACATTAAATCGTGTTGTGGAAGGCGATGAGACCTCGTTGATTGCTGTTTTAAACGATGCAACAGAGCTCAAAAGGCTTGAGGCACAGTTTGTTCAAAGTCAGAAGATGCAGGCAATCGGTCAGTTGGCAGGCGGCGTGGCACATGATTTTAACAACCTTTTGACCGCGATTTCAGGGCATTGCGACCTATTGTTGTTGCGTCATGATCAAGGGGATCTCGATTATGGGGATCTTGTGCAGATCAACCAAAACTCCAACCGTGCGGCCGCTCTTGTGGGGCAGCTTTTGGCATTTTCGCGTAAGCAGAACCTGCGCCCAGAGGTGCTTGATCTCTGCGACACGCTTGCCGATCTAACACATCTTTTGAACCGCCTGGTCGGGGAAAAAATCACCCTGTCGCTGAGCCATGATCCTGTGCTTCCGACGATTCGTGCTGATAAACGCCAACTGGAGCAGGTTCTGATGAACCTTGTTGTGAACGCGCGTGACGCAATGCCCGATGGTGGCGAAATCAGGGTTCAGACGGAAAGCTTTGTGTTAGAACAGCCCATGACCCGAGATCGTGTCGTGGTGCCGCCCGGACGTTTTGTCAGCGTTAAGGTTGCCGATGAAGGCATGGGCATTTCGCCCGACAAACTGCAAAAAGTGTTTGAGCCATTTTATACCACCAAGCGTACAGGCGAAGGCACAGGTCTTGGTCTTTCCACGGCCTATGGCATCGTAAAGCAAACGGGTGGCTATATTTTTGTGGACAGTGTCGTTGGTAATGGGACCTGTTTTACCCTGCTTTTCCCAGTGAATGAGGTCTATGAGCAGGCTGAAAAACTCGTCAAAACAACCAAGGCCGAAACCGCGGCGAATAAAGTGGGGGACGGGGTTATTTTGCTGGTTGAAGACGAGGCACCCGTGCGTGCCTTTGCATCCCGGGCCCTGAAATTGCGCGGATATACCGTGATCGAGGCGGATTCTGGTGAGGCTGCGCTGACTATTCTAAGCGAAGAAAATCCGCATGTGGATCTCTTTGTCACGGATGTCATTATGCCTGGACAGGATGGTCCAACTTGGGTACGCAAAGCGCGTGAAGAACGTCCCGATGTCGGTGTGGTGTTTGTGTCAGGCTATGCTGAAGACAGCTTTAGCGACAATCAGGCTCGCATCAAGGGGTCGGTTTTCTTGCCAAAACCATTTTCGTTGCGCGAATTGACTGAGGTGGTTAATCAACAATTACAGTGATTTAGGGGATGCTGTCATACAGCGTGAATTCATCTGCACATTTGCGACGCAACTTTGATGCGGTCTTGGAGGATAACGTCAAATCCCCCTTGGGAGACACATTCGCCTGTGGAAGAGATATCTGCATCTTCAGGCGCATTTCCAGAAATGCAATGAAACGCGGCTGATCATCATAGCGGAATAAGTGCGTTACCTTGACACCATTTGGGCGCGCTTCTAGAAATCTGGCCTGACTGCCCACATTGGCAAAAGCAGGTCGTTCACCTTTGCAATAAGCGTCCACAAATTCATCAAAGGTCACATCACGCGTTGACGCCGCTTTGCCCTTTAGAAAATCCCGCTGCCGATAGCGATACCAACTGCCGAGCCAACTGATCGGCTCACGCATCACGGCCATGGTTTCAATGTCGTCTGTTTTGCAGGCTTTTTCGAACATAGGGCGAAAAAAACGATTATAACGATAGACTGGTGCGTGTTTCAGTTCTGGCGGATCGCTGATCACCATAGAGGCGTGGGGGGACAGAACTTGTTCAATCGCAGTGGTCCCGGTCTTTGGAACTGCGAGAAACACAAGTTTTTCTTTCCAAAAAACAAGCATTTAGGCGCCTTTTTGATTTTATTTCATGTGTGCTCGATAAATGTAAACTACTCCTTAATGTTCTTGGGAAAAAGTAATTTTCGTAAAATTCTATTGAAATGTTCCTGTTTTGATCTCATAAGGTGTGAGAACATTAAGTGAACGCACGCAAGCATTGCCGCCCGTCACTGGGTGTGGAATAAGGAAGCGAACCAATGGCAACGGCAGATCTTTTGACAATGAGCAGTAAAAAAACAGCAGACAAACAAAAGGCGCTGGACAGTGCCTTGGCCCAGATCGAACGTCAGTTCGGCAAGGGCTCTATTATGAAGCTTGGCGATGGCAATGCCATTCAACAAATAGAGGCCACTTCAACGGGGTCTTTGGGGTTGGATATTGCGCTTGGCATTGGCGGTTTACCCAAAGGGCGCATCATTGAAATCTATGGTCCAGAAAGTTCTGGTAAGACTACGCTGACTCTGCATTGCGTTGCAGAAGAGCAGAAAAAAGGCGGCGTTTGCGCCTTTGTGGATGCAGAACACGCACTTGATCCACAATATGCGAAAAAGCTGGGCGTTGATCTGGATGAATTGCTGATTTCACAGCCTGACACGGGTGAACAGGCGCTTGAGATCGTGGACACATTGGTGCGTTCTGGCGCTGTGAATATGGTTGTGGTCGACTCAGTGGCCGCGCTAACCCCGAAATCAGAACTTGAAGGCGATATGGGCGACAGCAGTGTTGGTGTTCAGGCCCGTTTGATGAGCCAAGCCATGCGTAAGCTGACGGGTTCTATCAGCCGCTCCAATTGTATGGTGATTTTCATCAACCAGATTCGGATGAAAATTGGCGTTATGTTTGGCAGTCCTGAAACAACCACGGGCGGCAACGCGCTGAAATTTTACAGCTCTGTGCGTCTGGATATTCGCCGTATTGGCGCAATCAAAGACCGTGATGAGATTGTGGGTAACGCAACCCGTGTGAAGGTTGTAAAAAACAAGGTGGCGCCGCCGTTCAAACAGGTCGAATTTGACATCATGTATGGCGAAGGCATTTCCAAGATGGGCGAATTGCTTGATCTGGGGGTAAAAGCCGGCGTCGTCGATAAATCCGGCAGCTGGTTCAGCTATGGGGACGAACGGATCGGGCAGGGGCGTGAAAACGCAAAAACTTTCTTGCGCGAAAACAGCCGAATTTCTCTTGAGATTGAAGACAAAATTCGTGCGGCTCATGGGTTGGATTTCGACATGCCTCCGGCAGCCAAGGATGACGACGAAGTGATGGAGGGCTAATTGGCCCAACCGACACGTAAAGAACTTGATGCGGCGCTGCCGCACATCATGGCCGCCCCCAAAGATCGGGCGGCCATCGATATGTTATGCCTGCGCCCCGGATTTGGAGAGCGCCGGTTTGTAGATGAAATCAACGTTACGCGCGACCAAGGCATTCCCGGCGAACGTTGGCTGACACAGCCATGGTTACGCAAAGAAGATGGCGCACCCCATCCGGCCATTCAGATTTGTGTGCTGCAAAGGCGCATTCTTGATCTGATTTGGGATGAGCAAGATGAAGTGACCCATCCGGGGGATACGTTCATTGCAGACATGGATCTGTCAGAGGCCAATTTACCCGGCAGCACATTGTTGCAGGCAGGAACGGCGGTCTTGCGTGTGTCCAATGCCTTTAATGAGGCCTGCGTAAAATGGAAGGTTCGCTATGGCAAGGACGCCAAAGATTGGGTCATTGCGCCGGGGCATCCAAAATTGCGCTTGAGGGGCATTCTATGCAGTGTTTGGCAGGATGGTGTCATCCGTAACGGCGACATTCTGACAAAAATATCCTGAAACAGCGCTAGCACGTGCCTTGCGCAGTTTGACCTGTGGACAGGCCCTTTCAGGGGGGATAAACCGATCAGGAACGCCAATTTCTGACGCGAGAGAACCTGTCTCATGCCAAGCCTGAACGACATTCGGTCTACTTTTCTGAACTATTATGCCAACCAAGGTCACGAGGTTGTGGACTCAAGTCCGCTTGTGCCGCGCAATGATCCGACGTTGATGTTTGTAAACTCGGGCATGGTGCAGTTTAAGAACTGTTTCACCGGGGTGGATAAACGCGACTATGTGCGTGCAACAACGTCACAGAAATGTGTTCGTGCTGGCGGCAAACATAATGATCTGGACAATGTGGGGTATACCGCGCGTCACCACACATTCTTTGAAATGCTTGGCAACTTTTCCTTTGGTGATTACTTCAAAGAAGAAGCCATCAGATTTGCCTGGGAGCTGATCACCAAAGAATTCGGCATTCCCAAGTCGAAACTTTATACAACCGTGTATCACACAGATGACGAGGCCTATAATATCTGGAAGAAAGTTGGCGTTCCAGAGGACCGGATCATTCGCATCGCGACGTCTGACAACTTTTGGCAGATGGGACCGACTGGCCCCTGTGGTCCGTGTACCGAGATATTTTATGATCACGGCGATCACATCTGGGGTGGCCCTCCAGGGAGCCCAGAAGAGGATGGAGACCGGTTTATTGAAATCTGGAACATCGTTTTCATGCAAAACGAAAAGTTCGAAGACGGCTCAATGGTTGATCTGGACATGCAATCCATTGACACAGGCATGGGGCTGGAACGTATTGGTGCGTTGTTGCAAGGTAGCCATGACAACTATGACACCGACCTGTTCAAATCCCTGATCGAGGCCAGCGCGCATGCCACGGGCGTTGATCCTTATGGCGACCAAAACGTGCATCACCGGGTGATTGCGGATCATTTGCGATCTACGTCTTTTTTGATCGCCGATGGTGTGATGCCGTCCAACGATGGGCGTGGGTATGTGTTGCGTCGCATTATGCGCCGCGCCATGCGCCATGCGCATTTGTTGGGGGCAAAAGATCCGGTTATGCACCGTTTGGTGCCCACTTTGGTGCAACAGATGGGCGCGCAATATGGCGAATTGGGTCAGGCGCAGGCCATGATTCAAGAAACTCTGTTGTTGGAAGAAACACGATTTAAACAAACCTTGGATCGTGGGTTGAAGTTGTTGGACGACGAACTGGTTGGGCTGGATGAGGGTGCGCCATTGTCTGGTGACGCGGCGTTCAAACTTTATGATACATTCGGCTTCCCGCTTGATTTGACGCAGGATGCGCTGCGCGAAAAGGGCCGTACGGTTGATACCGCTGGATTTGATGCTGCAATGGCCGAACAAAAGGCCAAGGCGCGCGCGGCGTGGTCCGGGTCAGGCGATGCTGCAGATAATGCCGTTTGGTTTGATGTGATGGATACGGCGGGGGCCACTGACTTCCTTGGGTATGATACCGAAAAGGCCGAAGGCCAGATTGCGGCGTTGATCGTTGATGGTGCGTTGGTTGACAGCATTGATGCAGGCCAAAACGGTTGGGTGGTTGTGAACCAGACGCCGTTTTATGGCGAATCCGGTGGTCAAGTTGGTGACACAGGTGTGATCCGCCGTCTGGAAAACCGTGATGACGTGTCCTTGGTTGAGGACACTCGAAAATTTGCAGAAGGTAAGATCTTTGCCCATAAAGTAACGGTTGAGCGGGGCACGATTGCCAAAGGTGATGCGGTTGAGCTTGAGGTGGATCACACCCGCCGTAGCGCAATTCGCGCTAACCACTCCGCAACGCACCTGTTGCACGAAGCCTTGCGCGAAGCATTGGGCGATCATGTGGCACAGCGTGGCTCGTTGAATGCGGATGATCGTCTGCGGTTCGATTTCAGTCATGCCAAGGCGTTGAGCGCTGAGGAATTGCAGCAAGTCGAAGTCGAAGTGAACCGCTTTATCCGGCAAAACAGCGCGGTGGAAACCCGGATCATGACGCCAGATGATGCGCGTGGTATTGGCGCGCAGGCGCTGTTTGGCGAAAAATACGGTGACGAAGTGCGGGTTGTGTCCATGGGCCGTGCCGATACGGGCAAAGGTCAGGATGGCAAGACCTGGTCGATCGAGCTGTGCGGCGGCACCCATGTGAAACAGACGGGCGACATTGGTCTTTTTGTAATGCTGGGCGACAGCGCCAGCAGTGCAGGCGTACGCCGGATCGAGGCGCTGACAGGCGCGGCTGCGTTTGATCATCTGCGCAGACAGGATCAGCGATTGACACAAACGGCTGGCGATCTGAAGGCGCAGGCCGCGGATGTGCCAGAACGGGTCAAGGCGTTGTTGGATGAACGTAAAGCCTTGCAAAATGAAGTCGCACAGCTGCGACGTGAATTGGCAATGTCCGGTGGTGCAGGGCAGGGTGGTGGTGACGTCAAAGAAATCAACGGCATCAAATTCGTGGCCCAAGCCCTGAGCGGCGTGTCTGGCAAGGACCTGCCTGCGCTGATCGACGAACATAAGACGCGTATCGAAAGTGGCGCGGTTTTGCTGATAGCAGATGCAGGAGGCAAGGCGGCTGTGGCGGCTGGCGTTACCGCTGATCTGACCGGCACGATTTCGGCAGTGGACATTGTGCGCGCTGCCGTTGCAGAGTTGGGCGGTAAAGGGGGCGGTGGACGTCCTGATATGGCACAGGGTGGCGGCAAGGACGCAGCCAATGCAGATGCCGCGATCAAGGCCGCAGAGGCCGTGTTGGGAGAATAAGATGGGCGCACTTTGGATTGCACATGTCACGGTGACTGATGCCGAGGCATACGGCAAATACGCCGAATTGGCGGGGCCTGCTGTGGCCAAACATGGCGGAACGTTTATTGCTCGTGGTGGCCGATTTGTGCAGCTTGAAGGTAAAGAGCGGCCACGCAATGTTGTTGCACGTTTTCCCAGCGTTGACGCCGCTGTAGAGTGTTACAATTCTACGGATTATCAAGAGGCGCTGAGCCACGCGCGCGGTGCATCCGAGCGCGAATTGATGGTTGTCGAAATCACTGAATAATGGTGACAGCATTTTCTGAAATGTTGAAACGTCATGCGGCAATAGGTCGTGTGGCGTGGATTGGCACGCGCGCGGCTCGAAAAGGGGCAATCACTTCGCTGCCTGAGGTGGAGATTGGCCCGTCAGGTCTGGCAGGCGACCACGCCAAGGAAGGCAAGCGCGCGGTGACCCTTATTCAGGCGGAACATTTGCCGATTATCGCGTCATTTGCTGGATTAGAGACAATAATGCCCGATTTATTGCGGCGTAATATTATGGTGACTGGCATCAACCTCGCAGCGATGCGTAAAGCACAGGTGCGTGTGGGGGGAGCTATCTTGCAAATCACAGGTCCATGCCCGCCGTGCTCTCGCATGGAAACGGTGCTGGGGTATGGTGGATATAATGCGATGCGTGGGCACGGGGGGTGGTATGCCGAAGTTATATCAGCCGGCCACGTGCGTCTGGATGATGACGTCAGCCTTTACGCGGCAGAATAAAAAAAGGCGGTGAAACTGAATTTCACCGCCTTTTGAATATCTTAATCTTTGCGACCCATCCGCTTACGCTCATGCGGGTCAAGGTAACGTTTGCGCAGACGGATCGAGTTTGGCGTGACTTCGACCAATTCGTCATCGTTCACATACGCAATCGCTTCTTCCAGCGACAAGGTGATTGGCGTTGTCAGGCGTACTGCTTCGTCTGTACCAGAGGCGCGCACGTTGGTAAGTTTCTTACCTTTCAGCGGGTTCACCTCAAGGTCATTTTCACGGCTGTGCTCGCCAAGGATCATGCCTTGATACACTTTTTCCTGTGCACCAATCATCATCTTCCCACGGCTTTCTAGGTTCCACAGCGCATAGGCCACGGAAACGCCGTCTTCCATAGAGATCAGAACACCTGCGCGACGACCTGGGATCGAGCCTTTGTAAGGCGCCCAGCCATGGAATACGCGGTTCAAAACACCTGTGCCACGTGTATCGGTCAGGAACTCGCCGTGGTACCCAATAAGACCACGCGAAGGCACATGCGCGATGATACGGGTTTTACCGGCACCAGCAGGGCGCATTTCAACCAATTCACCTTTGCGGTTGCCGGTCAGTTTTTCAATCACGGCGCCAGAGTATTCGTCATCCACGTCGATGGTGGCTTCTTCGATTGGCTCCATGCGCTGACCGTCTCTTTCGGTCATGATCACCTGAGGGCGCGAGATTGACAGCTCAAATCCTTCGCGACGCATGTTTTCAATCAGAACGCCCATCTGCAATTCGCCACGGCCAGACACCTCAAAGGCGTCACCGCCGGGTGTGTCGGCGATTTTGATCGCAACGTTGGATTCAGCTTCTTTCATAAGGCGATCACGGATCACACGCGATTGCACCTTTTTACCATCGCGGCCAGCCAAGGGGCTGTCGTTGATGCCAAAAGTTACTGTAATGGTGGGCGGGTCAATTGGCTGTGCCTCAAGAGGGCTGTCGACAGCCAACGCACAAATCGTATCTGCAACGGTGGCTTTGGACATACCCGCGATAGATACAATGTCACCCGCTTGCGCTTCTTCGATGTCTTGTTGAGCCAGACCGCGGAACGCCTGAATTTTGGTGACGCGGAATTGTTCGATTTTTTGACCAATGCGTGTCAGAGCTTGAACTGTTGCACCTACGCGCAAAGTACCAGTTTCAACACGACCGGTCAGAATACGGCCCACAAATGGATCTGCACCCAACGTGGTGGCCAGCATGGTGAAATCTTCGCTTTGGCGTTTGATTTGCTTTGGCTCAGGAACGTGATTCACAATCAAGTTGAATAGCGCGTGCAAATCTTTGCGTGGCCCGTCCAGCTCGGCGTCTGCCCAACCGCTCCGACCCGAAGCATACATATGCGGGAAGTCCAGCTGATCGTCGTCCGCGTCCAAAGATGCGAACAGATCAAAGCATTCGTCCAATGCACGGTCAGGTTCAGCGTCGTTTTTGTCAACTTTGTTCAAAACAACAATCGGACGCAGACCCAGCGCAAGCGCCTTGGACGTCACGAATTTGGTTTGTGGCATCGGGCCTTCGGCAGCATCTACCAGCAAAACAACACCGTCCACCATGGACAAGATGCGCTCTACTTCTCCGCCGAAATCGGCGTGGCCGGGGGTGTCTACGATATTGATCCGTGTGCCTTTCCATTCGACGCTGGTTGGCTTGGCGAAGATGGTGATGCCACGCTCGCGTTCCAGATCGTTGGAATCCATGGCCCGTTCGGCCACATCTTGGTTGGCGCGAAACGCACCGGATTGTTTCAAAAGCTCGTCAACAAGCGTGGTTTTGCCGTGGTCAACGTGAGCGATGATGGCGATATTGCGAAGGTCCATGGGAATGCCTTTCCTGTTCGCGCCTCGCCTATATCGCGCGCGCAGAAAAGACCAGACCTAATGCGTGCTTAATGTGTCGCAGTGTTGGAAAACAGGTTGATCACAAGGATACCGGTAAGAATAAGGCCTATTCCGAGCACAGCAGGTGTATCCAAGCGCTGGTGAAACACAAAGAATCCGATGATTGCGATACATACAATCCCGAACCCCGACCAAAGTGCATACGCCACACCCACGGGGATGACCTTGAGCGTCAGAGCCAGAAGGTACATCGAGACGAGATAGGCGATGATCATGATAAGCGTGGGTACAAGTCGCGTGAATTGATGGCTGGCTTGCAAAGCAGAGGTGCCAATGGTTTCAAGCACCACTGCCAATACCAGAGTAAGATACGTTTTCAGCATGACACGCTTTCTTGCAATTTTGTGAAGCCTGTTTGGCATCGGCTGAGATTAGGATCAGCAACATTCACAAGCTGTATCTTACCGCGTCACACACAGCAATATCCCAAGAGTGACCGCGTCCCCTTAAGGTCATGGGAAACACAGGAGGAACGATATGTGTCGTTGGGCCGCTTATTTTGGGAAGCCGATTTTCCTTGAGGAAATAATATCACGTCCGGGCAATTCACTGATTGCGCAAAGTTCAGCTGCACAAGAAAGCATCACCACCACCAATGGTGATGGTTTTGGTGTGGCGTGGTATGACGCACGCCGAGAGCCGGGCCTGTATCGTGATGTGTATCCGGCGTGGTCTGATCCGAACCTGTGTTCTGTGGCACATCATATCCGCTCGGGTTTGTTTTTGGCGCATGTGCGGGCCTCTACCGGGTCGGGAATCAGTCGGAACAATTGCCACCCTTTTGTCGCCCAAAACTGGAGCTTTATGCACAATGGACAGGTGGGCGGATTTGAAAGTTTCCGAAAACACGCGGATATGTCGATACCCCAAGAACTGTATGAATATCGTCAGGGGGGCACGGATTCAGAGGCATTGTTTCTGATGGCGCTGGCCGAAGGTTTGCAGCAAAATCCACATAAGGCGATGACATGCGCTGTTGGTGCGCTGGAAAACATGAGCCGCCGGGCCAAGCGCACACCGCACATGCGTCTGTCCACGGCTTTCACAGATGGGCAGACGCTGTATGCGATCCGGTATTCTTCGGATGAGATCGCCCCCTCGCTATATTACAGGTATTCCAAACATTGGCAGGGTTGGGCAGTGGTGTCAGAACCTTTGGATGAATGTGGGGATGACTGGAAGCGGCTGGAGGCCGGACGTATGCTGACCATCACCAAAGAGGGTGCGCAGGAACAGGCGTTTTTGCCGCATTGTCCTGAATGAGCCGCCAATGCAGGTGATTGATACGAGTCACATAGGTTCTTTTAAGGAATTTAGTATTGTATACCTTGGTACACATTGACTTCCCTAAGTGGCTCGGATAGGCGATAGGCAATCGCGCGTTGCGGGCTTTGGCCAAAGGGCAGGGCGCATCTTTTCCGGCACATCACAATGCCGGTTGACTAAGTACGGAGACCATAAGCACATGGCACAATCCAAGACACCAGACATCATCTATACCATCGTGGACGAAGCCCCGGAACTGGCCAGCGCGTCATTTCTGCCGATCATTCGTGCGTTCGCGTCCGCGGCGGATATTGAAGTAGGCACCAAAGATATTTCCCTTGCTGGTCGTATCATTGCAACCTTTCCAGAGAACTTGACGGATGCTCAACGTCAGTCCGATGATTTGGCTGAACTTGGTCGTTTGGTAAAAACACCTGATGCCAACGTAATCAAATTGCCAAATGTGTCAGCGTCAGTGCCGCAACTTGTTGCCGCCGTGGAAGAACTGCAAGAGCAGGGCTACGATATTCCTTCCTATCCGGAAGATCCCGCAAATGACGCAGAAAAGGCAATTCGCGCGCGGTTTGACGCCATTAAGGGCTCAGCTGTGAACCCGGTTCTGCGCGAAGGTAATTCGGATCGTCGTTCTGCACGTGCGGTCAAAAACTATGCCAAGGCAAATCCACACTCCATGGGCACTTGGGCCAAGGACAGCAAAACACATGTGTCGGCGATGTCGGGCAATGATTTCTATTCCAACGAGAAATCCGCCACCATCACCGCCGATCAGATCGGTGATGCGACCATCGAATTTGTGACCAAGGATGGCAGCGTCAGCGTTTTGAAAAGTGGCTGGCCGCTTGAAGAAGGCACTGTTGCGGATGCGACGTTTATGTCGGTCAAGGCGTTGTCTGCCTTTCTGAACGATCAGATCGAAGCCACCAAAAACGACGACATCATGTTCTCGCTTCATATGAAGGCGACCATGATGAAGGTGTCTGACCCGATCATCTTTGGTTTTGCGGTCAAGGCATGGCTGGCCCCTGTTTTTGAAAAATATGGGACTGATCTGGAGGCAGCAGGGGTGAACCCGAACTCCGGTATGGGGGATGTGTTGGAACGCATCGCCGAAATGCCCAATGCGGCTGACATTCAGGCAGATATTGCAGCCCTCACCGCGGACCGTCCTGCAATGTATATGGTGGATTCCGATAAGGGCATCACCAACTTGCACGTACCAAGCGATGTGATCATTGATGCGTCGATGCCTGCGGTGATCCGTGCGGGCGGCAAAGGCTGGGACGCGGATGGCAACAAGGGCGATACAAACTGTGTGATCCCTGACAACAGCTATGCCCCGATCTATGATGAAAGCATCAAATTCTTCAAAGAAAACGGCGCGTTGAACCCGGCAACCGTTGGTGCTGTGGCAAACGTGGGTCTGATGGCGCAAAAGGCCGAGGAGTACGGCTCTCACCCGACCACATTCCAGGCCCCAGCGGATGGCACCATTCGCGTCGTTCTGGCCAATGGTGACATCCTGCATAGCCATGACGTAGAGGCAGGCGACATCTGGCGCGCCTGCACTGCGAAGAAAGCCCCGATTGAAAATTGGATTCAACTGGCATTGGACCGTCAACGCCTGACTGGATCAGAATCGATTTTCTGGCTGGACGAAAATCGTGCCCATGATGCGGAACTGATCAAATATGTTGTGCCTGCCCTGAAAGCCGCTGGCGCATCTGATAAATTTGAAATCATGGCCCCACGCGAGGCGACCCGCCGTTCGCTGGAAACCATCACCGCAGGCAACGACAGCATCGCCATTACAGGCAACGTGCTGCGGGATTATCTGACCGATCTGTTCCCGATTCTGGAATTGGGCACCAGCGCAAAGATGTTGTCGATTGTGAAGTTGATGAACGGTGGCGGTCTGTTTGAAACCGGGGCCGGTGGCTCTGCGCCCAAACACGTGCAGCAGTTGGTTGAAGAAAACCACCTGCGTTGGGATTCAATGGGTGAATTCTGTGCTCTGGGGGAATCTCTGAATTTCTTGGCCGACAGCAAAGGCAATGCAAAAGCCGGCGTTCTGGGGGCCGCGGCAGAGGTTGCGACACAGGGCATTCTGGATGACAACCGCTCACCCAGCCGCAAAGTTGGAGAGCCAGACAACCGTGACAGCCACTATTGGTTCGCGCGTTACTGGGCCGAAGCATTGGTTGCACAGACCGATGATGCCGGCATAGCAGCCCATTTTACCCCCATCTCTAAAGCGTTGGCTGAAGGTGAAACTGCGATTCTGTCTGAACTGGCAGCAGCACAGGGTCCGGCGGTGGATATCGGTGGATATTATCGTCCCTCGGTAGCTAAAAAAGCCGAAATCATGCGCCCAAGTGCAACCTTGAACGCCATCTTTGGCTAAGGCGTCTATGATAATGCAAAAGGGGAGCAGTTAGGCTCCCCTTTTTTGTGTTTAACCAACGGTTTGCGACGCAAAGCTTACTTGCGGAAGCTGTCCAAACTCACGACCTCTGCCTCTTTGGCAGGTTCTTCTGCGACCTCGATATCGGTCTCATCTGATATATCGTCATCGTCCTCAAAGTCATCCTCGTCTTCATCGTCAGGCGATTCAAAACGCAGTCCGAATTCGACGGATGGATCCACAAAAGTCTGGATCGCATCGTATGGTATTTTGAGAGGCTCTGGCTGATCACCGAAATTCAAGGTGATGGAAAACCCTTCGCCTGTCACCTCAAGGTTGTCATACCAATGCTGCATGACAACGGTCATTTCTTCGGGATACCGATCCCGCAACCAATCAGCGATCTCAACATCTGGGTGATGGGTATCAAAAGTGATGAAGAAATGATGATCTCCGGGCAAGCCATTGGCCTTAACATCCGTCAACACTTCTTTGATCAGGTTGCGCATGGCGCGGTGCATCAGATTTCCATAGTCGATCATGCGCGACATGAGTCCCCCCTTAAATATGCGTTGGGTTTAGCATAGTTGATTCATCGGGAAACAAAAGACGCAGAATGCGCCAAAGATCACAGGAAATATGTCAACGATGCCAGCAACACCATGATTGCCAGCAATGGCAAAACCGTGAGCCGCCTCCAAAACAACAACACAGCCGCCACAAAGGTTAATACCATCGGGACAATTTGCAGGCTGGTAAGATCAGGCAGCATGCCAAAAGCTGTGAAATTCAGCTTTGTGAAATAAACATGCATCGCAAACCAGATCGACAAATTTAGGATCACCCCAACAACAGCCGCAGAAATTGCCTGCATCGCCCCTGACAAGCGTGGGTGTGACAATAGGCGATCCACATAAGGTGCACCAAGAAAAATCCAAATAAAACAAGGTGTAAACGTACACCAAAGGGCAACCAAACCGGCCAGTAACATCATAGGTATGCCGCCCACTGAATGCCCGGCCAATAGGGCCACAAATTCAGTTACAAGGATCAATGGTCCCGGCGTGGTTTCCGCCAATCCCAAGGCATCAATCATTTGCGAGGTCGTCAACCACCCATGATCGGCGACAACTGTTTGCGTCATATAGGCCAGAACGGCATACGCCCCTCCAAAGGTGACAACCGCAAGTTTGGAAAAGAAACTGGCGATCTGAAGGAGAAACTCGTTGCCTGACAAAAAGATTAACCCGATTGGGGTAATCCAGAGAAAGAGAAACAACAGTGCATATCGGAACGTGCTGTGTGTGCGATGCGGTGCTGGCATTGGGGCCGCCACATGTGCAGAATCTGCGTGCCAATATCCGGCAATGGCGGCCAACAGGATAATCAGGGGAAAAGGCAACCCAAGGGCAAAAATGGCAATAAAGGCGGCAACTGCAACGCCCCAGGAAAATTGCGTTTTCAGGGCTTTCCCTGACACTTTCAAAAGTGCCTGTAAAACGATGGCGATCACTGCTGCTTTGATCCCCATGAATGCGGTTTGAACACCGGGGAGCGTGCCAAAGTTTAAATAGAGCATTGCCAGTGCAAGAATGATCAACGCGCCGGGCAGCACAAACAAAAGCCCTGCCAGAATGCCGCCTGAAATTCCCCGCAGTTTCCAACCGCAATAGGTTGCAAGTTGCATTGCTTCGGGGCCGGGCAGCAGCATGCAAAAAGACAAAGCGCCCAGAAACTTATTGTCCTCAAGCCAAGGGCGTTCTTCGACCAATTCGCGGTGCATCAGGGCAATTTGTGCAGCAGGACCACCAAAAGACAACAAGCCAATGCGCCCAAACACGCGCGTCATTTCACCAAAAGATGGGGCGCTCATGCTGGTTTTCCCTTAGAGGCAGGTGCAGGCCAGTCGTGCCCCTCCTCAAACCCATCACGGGCCCAGCGATAGAGCGCATCATAGATCATCATACCGGCATCCAATTGTTGGGTGTCATTTTTATACATACGCGACAGCCCCACCGAGATTGCCAAGACCCCTGCAGCTTGGGGTGCAAGGTGATGCTGGTCGGTATCGGCTGCACGCACAACCGTGGCCAGACGATCCAACGCCGAATGGGCCAGTCCAAACCCGGCAATCATCGTGTCAAAGGTGCAATGGTCTCCTTTGTGAGACCAAAATGCGTCTTCGATATCAAAGACCGTGGCCTCGAATTTGTCCGCAACCATGGAGACCTCGGCAGGGGGGACAAACAGGAACTCTGCTGTTGGATCGATAAACCGCCGGATCAACCATGGGCAGGCGATGCGGTCAATTTTAGGTCTGTGCCGCGTGACCCACTTTGATCCTCCAAATTGTACCGTTGGCAATGCAGACACATCGCACCGTGGAAGATTGGCTGCCTTCCACCCGAGATTTCCACCGCTCAGAACTTCGGCGGACATTCCTTGAGAGCGCAATTGTGCGGCCACACCGTGGCTGAGTTTCTTTCCTTTCTGGCAAATCACAACCGTATGCCGACCGCGAGCCAAATCTGTGATCTGTTGCAGGCTTGTGAATGGGCGTCGCACTGCGGTTGGAACTAAAAACGGGTCTTGATTGAAATCTTCGTCACTGCAGACATCAACAAGAAACGGGGCCTCGGCTGAGCCAATCAGGCGCATCAATTGAGCAGGGGGTATTTCGGTGAATGCAGGCATAGCGCATCCTTTCTGATAACGTTTCAGCGGATACGAACCTTGGGCCTTGGCCTCACGGGGTGGTCGCAAACCCCATACCAAAAGGTGTGCCACAGGCGTGGCCGTGTCGTCAATGATTTGATGAAAGTGCAGGTTTCTGTTGCCAGGTACCTGCGAACCCCGCCTAGCACTGCAAAGCACTAGGGCTTAGATTTCGGTTTTTCTAACAGCTTACGCTGCGAGAGCTACCGGAGCACGATTGTCATTTGCAATTGTACAAGTTTCGCCGATAACGGTGGCAGACTGCCGAAACAAAGCTAACCTCTTTAGACGTTCGTCGATCCTATTTCGTCCCCATGACCCTCAAATGAAGGGTGTTTGGTGGAGACGCCGGGTACCGCCCCCGGGTCCGATCCGCTTATTACAAGCGCGTTTATGTTCATAGTCCCCGAAAGGACAGTTCTGATATAGGTAAACCCGCGTATGATTGCAAATCGAAATAGATGAAATCTTTTGCAAACATGGGCATCACACCGTCATGACCCTCAATCACGACATGGCACAGGATAGGTCAGACCGACATCGCGCTCTGGTGTGTCCTGCAGGCAGGTGACCCTGCCTTTGCCGTTTGCCCAATAGATATTGGGATCTGTGGGAATTCGGTTGCCTTGGGTATCTTTGTAATACACTTCAAAATGCAAATGCGACATCCCACCGGCCAAAGCGCCCGTCGCCCCCATCTGTGCGATTTTCTGACCCTGAAAAACTTTACTCCCAATGGAAACATCACGTGTTTTCAGATGCTTGTATATCGTTATTAATGTTAATCCGTTGATTTTATTTGCATGTTCTATCACAATACGGTTGCCGAAAGTCGGCTCATATAGTGAATTCACCACTGTCCCGGATGCGGCTGCAAGAATAGGAAAGCCTTTTTTCTCACGGATATCGATGCCGAAATGATCACCGTTTTATCGCGCGGATCTGGATTGTCTTCGCCAAATCGAAATTGTTGCGAAATGGATGGCGCTTTCTTTGGAACAACAACTTTGATGGGAGAGCTGACAGAGAACTTATAAGGGACTGACGTGCCATACGGCTTGTACTGACATCCGCTAAAAAGGATAAAAACAGCCATTAAAGTAATTGATTTTAAATAATTAATCACATTTCCCTCTTATCTGGTGTGTTGCCCTCGTAATATCAACTTTTACCAAACCAATTCAAAATTTCCTAACGATTACGGGCCGAGATGACATTATGGGCCAGTTCAACGGTATATTCTGCAAGGCAGTGCAAGGTTGTCTCAATTGCGACTGGATCACGGTTTTCCAGCGCGTCCGCAATGGTTGTGTGCAGTTCAACGATGCGTTCGCGTGATCGGGCAGTAAAGGTGATCATGTTCATCAAAGGTTGCATTGCTTCGACTGCACCGGCCAATTGATACGACAATACCGGATTTCCGGCACCATCAACCAGCGCGCGGTGAAATGCCACGTCTGATGCGCAAAAGGCTTCATCTGTTAATCCAGGCTGCCCTTGACGTACGATTTCGGCGCGCATTGTGGCCAGATGATCCGGGGTTCGGCGTTGAGATGATAATGTTGCACAAGCGCGTTCTAATGCAAACCGCGCCTCGCAAGCGGTGTCAAAACTAACAGCGTTCATCGAAAGTAAAAGAGTCGAGGTGGTGATTTGCTGCGGATACGCGTCCTCAAAGCTCAACCGATTGACAAACGCCCCACCTGACGCACCTCGTTGTGTGCGGATCAGGTTTTGTGCCGCAAGCCGCTTCAGACCTTCACGCACAGTAGGGCGCGAGACGTTAAACTGGTCAGATAACTCCGCCTCAGAAGGTAGGCGTTCATCAACATTCATCTCGCCAGAAATGATGGCATCGCGAATGGCTTTGGCGATTTGGGCGGATAGATCAGGTTTTTTCGTCACGTCACATCCAATTGTCAGACAATTAAGCTTTGCGAATTTCTAATTGTCTGACATTAAATAGAGCAAAGGTCGAGTCGCCGCGCGACAAATTAAGGACACCACATGGTTTCAGATCGCATTCACGCTATGAAAGGCTTGCATTGGGTGGCGCTGTTTGGTGCGATCCTTTTTGCGTGGATTGTGTTGTATGCAATGTCTTTGCCCAGTGATTTGCGCGCTGCATCTAGGATATATGGAAGTGACTTGCTGACATCTCTTTGCGTGGTTACGCCGGATGCCGCCGGGTTTGTGCGTGTGTTCATCATGTGGGCGTTAATGTCTGCCGCGATGATGGCCCCAACCGCCTTGCCAGCATTGGCCACATACGAAGATCTCTCACGTTCCACTGAGGACACGCATTTTGGACAACTTGTGTGGGGGTATCTGGTGGTTTGGATCGGGTTTTCCCTGATCGCAGCCGCCCTTCAGATGGTTTTGTTCGGGCTTGACCTCATCAGCGCCTATGGCGACAGCCGTTCGGCGATTTTGTCGGCTGTGCTTTTGGCGCTGGCAGGGGCGTATCAGTTTTCCCGGGCGAAAGAGGCGTGCCTTAGTAAATGCCGCCGACCACTGACGTTTTTTATGCAGCATTGGGACGAAGGGGCGTGGCGCAATGGCCTGCGTCTGGGCCTTGTCTGTCTGGGATGTTGCTGGGCGCTTATGCTGCTGGCCTTTGTGGGCGGGGTGATGAACATCGCCTTTATGGGGTTGGCCACTGTCATCATGATTTTCGAAAAATTGCCTGACATTGGGCGCTGGCTGACAAAACCTTTGGGTGTTGTACTGCTCGTGGCTGCTGTTTGGGTGTTAATGACTGCCATCTAACGGAGGATACCGACATGGCGAATGATAGCGTTGAAGCACCGGCCAAGATTGATAACCGTCATCCGGCCTCTCATAAATCGGGTCAGGGGACTGTTCCTTGGGCCATCAAAGGCGAACTTATCCTAAACTGTAACTGTACTGTATTTTGCCCTTGTGTGGTGTCACTGGGTAAACATGCCCCGACTGAGGGATACTGTCAGGCATGGGCAGGGGTGCGCATCGACGAAGGTCATTATGGCGATGAGGATCTATCAGGTCTGAATGTGGGGCTGGTGCTGGAAATTCCGGGCCTGATGGCGCGTGGAAACTGGAAGGCCGCCGCCTATATTGATGAGCGCGCCAGTCACAATGCCTATCACGGGTTGTTGGATATTTTCTCGGGCAAAGCCAAAGGCACAACCGGGTTGTTCAAGGTGCTGGTCAGCGAATTCTTGGGGGCCGAGCGTGCGCCAGTGATTTTCGAAACCGAAGGCAAAACCCGTCGCCTGATCGTGGGCAAAAACATCCACGGCGAAGTTGTCCCTGTGCAGGGAGCCAATAAGGACGAAGATATCGTTGTCACCAATACAGAATATTGGATGGGCTCGGACATCACTGTGGCCACTGCCACCAAGGGACGCGTGCGGGCCTTTGGTCGTGTGTGGGATTTTGACGGGCGATCCGCCGAAATTTGTCAAATTGACTGGAAAGGCCCGCGCTGATCCATCAGCGCGCTTTTGTGGAGAAGCCAATGGCACAGATTTCGCCATCCCGCCGCGTGCGTCGCACGCCTTTTTCTGATGGGGTCGAGGCGCAGGGCGTCAAGGCCTATACCGTCTATAACCATATGTTGTTGCCCACCGTATTTGATGATGTGGTGACGGACTATCACCACCTGAAACGTCATGTGCAGGTGTGGGATGTCTCTTGTGAACGACAGGTCAGCATTCAGGGGCCAGATGCCCGCAAGTTGATGGATATGCTCAGCCCGCGCGACATGGCACGTATGGCACAGGATCAATGTTATTATGTTCCGGTGATTGATCGTCAGGGCAAGATGCTGAACGATCCTGTGTCGCTGTGTGTTGGGCCAGATCATTACTGGGTTTCCGTCGCGGATGGCGATTTCTGGCAATATGCTTGCGGCGTGGTCGACGCACTTGGCTTGGATGTGGTGGTTGAGGAACCAGATGTTTCGCCTTTGGGCATTCAAGGACCAAAATCCGATGATCTGATGGCGCGGGTCTTTGGAGATGTGGTGCACGAGATCAAATTTTTCCGCTACAAACGACTGGCCTTTGAAGGCGTGAACTTTGTAGTGGCCCGGTCTGGTTATTCCAAACAGGGAGGCTTTGAGATTTATGTCGAAGGCACAGAAAATGGCATGCCGCTGTGGGACGCGCTATTTGCAGCAGGTGAAGATCTGAATGTGCGGGCAGGGTGCCCCAATTTGATTGAACGCATCGAGGGTGGATTGTTGTCCTTTGGCAACGACATAAACCGCGAAAACACCCCGTTTGAGGCAGGTCTTGGCAAATTCTGTAATGCCAGTGCGGATTATCTGGGCAAACAAGCGCTGGAGGCCCAAAGTGATCCGCATCGGATGATACGCCCGATCGCGATTGAGGGCGACATTCCCGGATGTGATCGCGCATGGCCGATCTTTGCCGATGGTCAACAGGTGGGGCAGGTGACATCGGCCGCACGCTCGCCTGATTTTAACACCAACGTGGCGATCGGCATGGTTGCCAATACTCATTGGGATGCAGGCACCAAGCTAGAGGTCGAAACCCAGGTCGGGATACGCGCGGCCCAAGTGCAGCCAAGTTATTGGATTTGATATGAAATGCAGGCCGGCCCTGCGCAGAAATGGAGAGAGCCATGTTCAACGCATTGGTTGTGACAAGAGACGAAGAAACCAGGAAAACAAATGCAACGGTAGAGCAGATTTCAACCGATGCTTTGCCAGAAGGCGGTGTGCTGGTGGCGGTCGATTATTCGACCGTGAACTATAAGGATGGCTTGTGCATTGGCCCCGGTGGCGGCTTGGTGCGTAATTACCCGCATGTACCGGGCATTGATTTTGCAGGCACCGTCGAAGAAAGTTCAGATGCGCGATATAAGGCGGGCGATAAGGTTGTCCTGACCGGCTGGCGTGTGGGCGAGGCCCATTGGGGCGGATATGCCCAAAAAGCACGGGTTAAGGCCGATTGGTTGGTGCCATTGCCGGCAGGCATTGATGCGCGCCAAGCTATGGCTGTTGGAACTGCTGGTTTTACCGCGATGTTGGCCGTGATGGCGCTGGAAGACCACGGGCTGACACTGGGCAATGGTCCTGTGTTGGTGACCGGGGCTGCCGGCGGCGTTGGATCGGTGGCAACGGCAATTTTGGCCAATCTGGGCTATGAGGTTGCCGGTGTGACAGGGCGACCTGAAACGGCTGATTACCTGACGTCATTGGGCGCCACACAGATCGTGGCCCGTGAAGAGTTGAACGAAACCACAAAACGTCCACTTGAGGCAGAGACATGGGCCGGCTGTGTGGATGCTGTAGGCGGTGACATGCTAGCGCGTGTGCTTGGGCAGATGAAATATGGGGCCTCTGTGTCTGCTGTCGGTCTTGCAGGCGGTGCGGGCCTTCCGGCGACGGTTATTCCGTTCCTGTTGCGTGGTGTGAACCTCTTGGGGATCGACAGCGTGATGCAACCTTATGACAACCGCCTACGTGCGTGGGAACGTATTGCTCGTGATCTGCCGATGGATAAGTTGGAAGCGATGGTACAACCTGCCACCTTGTCAGATTTGCCACGTCTCGGCGCTGACATCCTAAAAGGTCAAGTTAAAGGCCGTGTTGTGGTGGATGTGAATGCCTAAAGGTAACAAATTTTTCTAGAAAAATTTCTCGAGGGAAAATCTTAGCTAAGATTTTCCCTCTTTCATTTCTGATGCTAAATGTTTGCGTGATGAATCATTAATGGGCAGACACATGAGCTATGACACCGATAATATCTTTGCCAAAATTCTGCGCGGCGAAATTCCTAGCGAAACAGTTTATGAGGACGCAGACACATTCGTCTTTATGGACATCATGCCCCGCAGTGACGGGCATTGCCTTGTGATTCCTAAAACACCCTGCCGCAATATGTTGGATGCCTCACCAGAGCAACTGACTGCCTGTCTGCGCACGGTGCAGAAAATGGGCCATGCTGTGATGCAGGCCTTTGGTGCTGATGGGGTGACAATACAGCAATTCAACGAGGCCGCAGGCGGGCAAGAGGTATTTCACCTGCATTACCATGTGTTGCCGCGCTATGAAGGGGTGTCAATGCGTCCTCCCGGCAAGATGGGAGATTTTGCTGTGCTGAAAGAGCAGGCAGACAAGATCCGGGCGGTTTTGTAAAACACCCAACGCTATAATAAAAAACGCCGCTCCAAAGGGCGGCGTTTCTTTTTTGTTTATGTGATCTGCTTATTCAGCAGGTGTGGACGCATTGTTTTTGTCACGCTGACCGTCACGATACAGTGCCTTTGTCAGAGAGATCATCATCAGACCCATCACCATGGTGAAAGGTAGTGCGCCAATGATCATCGCCTTTTTCAGCGCTTCCATTGGGTTTTGATCACCCGCTGCCAGGATCAGTGCACCGATCACTGCCGTCAGGATAATACCCCAAACGATGCGGTGTTTGATGCCAGTTTCCTGTGATCCACCTGACATGATGGTGTTCATCACAAGGATACCCGAGTCAGCAGATGTGACTAGGAAGGTCATGATCAGAACAACACACATCACTGTCAGAGCAGACAGCAGACCGCCGTCAATCATCTGACCCAACGTGGCAAACAACTGGTTGGTTTGCGACGCACCAGTGATGGCACCAGCTGCGTTACCTGTCAGTTCCAGATCAATCGCAGTGCCGCCCAGAATGGTCATCCATGCAAAGCACACCAGGGCAGGTGCAAAGACGCAGCCTATGATGAATTCGCGCACGGTACGACCTTTGGAGATACGTGCCAAGAACAGACCAACAAAGGGTGAGAATGCAATCCACCATGCCCAGTAAAAGGTTGTCCAGCCAGACTGCCAGCCGAATTGACGACCTTGGTTGCCGACTTCGTAAACGGCGGCCAGAGTGGCCTCGTCCAGTTCTGCCGCAGCGCCAGCCAGACCGGATTTGAAGGTTTCAAACCCGTCAGAGCCACCCCATGCACCCCATGCGTTGGTTGCACCACCGTACAGATCCGCCGCCAATGGTTTGGCTGCTTCAGGAATGGCTGCCGCAAATTCCGCTGCTGACTGTGGGCCATAGGCACCAAAGCTGATTGAGACGAAGTTGATGATATAATCGATGAATGCCGACACATATGTGGACATCGCAAAGGCAAAAGAGCCCGCAATGACGAATGTGCCCAGCAGGATCAGCGACAGAACCAGGTTCAGGTTTGACAGGTACTTAACACCACGACCAACACCGGATACCGCTGAAATGATCGACAGACCCATGATGATCAGCAGACCAGCGATCAGGCCAACTTTGCTTGGTGCTGGTGGCTCACCTTCTTTGAAGGTCATCAACCAAGACATATCTGTAATGTTGTACAGACCGTCGATAAATTGGCTGACGCCAAAACCGATGGTGACGGATACACCCAGAATGGTTGCAACAACGCCCAAAACGTCAACGATGTGACCAAGGATGCCGTTCATCAACTTGCCAAACAAAGGGGTCAGCGCGGAACGGATGGTCAAAGGCATGTCACGTGTATAGGCATAGTATGCCAGCGACAGGCCCGTTACCACATAGATTGCCCAAGCATGGAAACCATAGTGCGCAAATGTGTAACGATAGGCCGACTGAATGGCCTCTTCGGTGTTGCCAGTCACTTCGCCTGCAACAACAACAGGGTTAGACCCCCAGAGGCTGAGCGGTTCTGCGGTTGCAAAAACCATTAGGCCCACACCCAGACCAGCGCCAAACATCATAGAGAACCATGAGAAATTTGAAAACTCTGGTGCTTCGCCCGGGGTGCCCATCACACGCGCCCCTGTTTTTGGCAACACGGCCACGACAAACAGGAAAAAAGCGAACAAACCTACAATGATGATGTAGAACACGTTGAATTTTGCAAGCAGCAAAGAGTTGAAACTGCTCAGATTTGAAGTTGCATTGCCGGGCCAGATTAGCGCCCACAAAACCAGTGCAACCATGATACCTTTGCTGATCAATGCAATTGGAAGGCTGTTGTCTTTGTAAAAGCCACCCTCCTGCGTTTTGATCTCAAGGTTCGTAAATGGAGGTTTGATACTCATTGTTTTTCCCTGTCCGTGTCCCATTAAAAACGTGCAGATAAACAAAAGAGCGGGGCAACTTATTTGCCTCGCTTCACCTGCACGTTTCATTCGTGGCGCAAGCATGCCTATTTGCGACATAATTGAGGGTATAAATGCGACCTATTTATCTGTGGAATGCGACACATGTGTCAGGTTTAATCTGCATATGCGTACAGCATCTTAGGAAATAACTTTGTGAAACAGGATGACTGGATGCAAAATCGGGCATTTATTTAAGGTTTCCTGACGTCATATTGATATGTTTCAGCAAAAGCTTGCTTCAATTCTGCCTTTGGCTTTGAGTGTGATCAGGCGTCTTGTCACCATGACCAAAACCCTGCTTTTTGTACATCACCCCCTTAGGAGGGACAATGGAACTCGATATTGATTTTGTTCGGCGGCAGTTTCCAGCTTTTGACGAGCCAAGCTTGCAAGGCCATGCGTTTTTTGAGAACGCGGGTGGCTCTTACACTTGTCGGCAGGTGATTGACCGTCTGACGCGATATTATCATCAACGCAAAGTGCAACCTTATGGGCCTTATGAGGCATCTCGCCTTGCTGGGGCAGAGATGGATGAGGCGCGCACGCGATTGGCGGCGATGCTGGGTGTTGAGACGGATGAGCTGTCTTTTGGCCCGTCAACCACGCAAAACACCTATGTTCTGGCGCAGGCCTTTGGACAATGGATGAAACCGGGCGATGCGATTATCGTGACCAATCAGGATCACGAGGCCAACACAGGCCCATGGCGACGACTTGCGGACCGAGGAATTGAGGTGCGCGAATGGAAACTGGATCCAGACACTGGCCATCTGAACACGGATCGTTTGTCTGAGCTTCTGGATGACAGCGTGCGGCTTGTGTGTTTTCCGCATTGCTCCAACGTGGTTGCCGAAATCAATCCGGTTGCTGAAATCACAGCGCTTGCCCATGCGGCCGGGGCCTTTGCTTGCGTGGATGGCGTAAGTTATGCGCCGCACGGCTTGCCAGATGTTGGCGCGCTTGGGGCGGATATTTACCTGTTTTCTGCTTATAAAACTTATGGCCCGCATCAAGGATGTATGGTGATGCGGCGCATCTTGGGAATGATGCTGCCCAATCAGGCGCATTATTTCAATGAAGACAGCCTGTATAAACGGTTCACTCCTGCTGGTCCGGATCACGCCCAAATTGCTGCAAGCGCAGGGATGGCAGATTATTTTGATGCCTTGGCTGATCATCATGGGATTACGGCCAAAACGCCTGCCGCGCAGGGCGAAGCAGTGCATGATCTGATGCGGGCGCACGAAACGAAACTGTTGCAACCGGTTCTGGATCACCTGAACAGTAAGAACTCAGTACGTCTCTTGGGGCCGACCGATGCTGCGATGCGTGCGCCAACCGTCGCGCTTGAAACCCGATCAGACCCCGAAGACCTTGCCGCGCAGTTTGCCACGCATGGCATTATGGCCGGAGGTGGGGATTTTTACGCTGTGCGCGCGCTTGAGGCACAAGGCGTGCCTGCACATAAGGGCGTTTTGCGGCTCAGTTTTGTGCATTACACATCGCAAGGAGAGATTGACCCGTTGCTGGAGGCTGTGGATCAAGTTTTGTAACTGGGTGTTTCACAAGGCACAGTATTTTTCAGCCTATGCCCTTGTGCCGTGCCTCGTCACATTACAAACTGGCATATGAAACTGACAACGCCGAGGTAACCCTGATGCCCACAGCTGCCAAGCTCTTTGGTGCCATTTTTCTTGCAGCGCTTGCGTGGGTGGTGTCAGATTTGATCCGCCCCCTTATGCCTGAGGGCACCGATTTTGGGTGGTTTAATTATGCCAACGCGGCTTGTGGGTTGTTTTGCGGATGGAAGGTGATTGGCAAAAATGCCGGGCGTGGCACATCACAAGCTGTAAGCATGGGGTTCACCGGGGTTGTGTGCTTGTATCTTCTGGCGATTTTTGTGCAGTCCTGCAATGAAATGCTTCGGTTGGCGCTGGATTCACGTTTTGCGGGCCCGGTTCAGGCGGTTAAAGGTATTTTGGATATTGCCCTGAACTGGAGCGCAATTATCGCAACCCCTTCCGTTTTAGGAACGCTTGCGGTAGGTGGCATCGTTATCGGCCTTATGGTCGAAGCCATCAGCCGTCGTTGGAAGTAAGCTCATGAATTCATTATTTTTCTATGGCACGCTGTGCCATCTGCCTTTGCTTGAGGCCGTGCTTGAACGCCCTTTGCGTAAAGGCGAGGCAATCCCTGCGCGCCTCACTGATCATGTGATTTATTGGGTTAAGGATGAGCCTTTTCCAGTGATCATTGCGCAGCCAGGAGAGGCGCAAGGTATTTTGCTAAATAATCTGAGCGAAGACGATGTTGCGCGGCTTGATTTCTATGAGGGCGGCTATGGCTATGCCCTTAAGGAGTTGCGTGTTTCCACCGAACACGGACAAGAGCCTGCGCGTGTCTATTTCCCTGATCCGGGTATGTGGACGCCCGCCGCCCCTTGGAACTTGCAGGATTGGGTGGACCAATGGGGGGCGATGACTGTTTTTGCCGCCCAAGAGGAAATGCATTACTTTGGACGACATTCAGCAGCACAAGTGGCGCGGATGTTTCCGATGGTGCGCGCGCGCGCCACTGCAAAGTTGAATGCACGGACACACAACCGTGCGCTTTCCCCTAGTGGATTTTCGGACTCCCACGTGATGGAACACAACCGCAGCTATCCGTATTCCAATTTCTTTGCCATGGCGGATGTGTCCTTATCTCATGACCGGTTTGATGGCGGACGTATTGGGCCTGTGGATCGGGCGGTTTTTGTGGCCACGGATGCGGTGATCGTGTTGCCTTATGATCCGGTACGGGATCGGGTGTTGTTGATCGAACAGTTCAGGGCCGGGGCCTATGTGCGGGGCGATGCGTTGCCATGGCAGTTAGAACCCATCGCCGGACGTGTGGATGCGGGCGAGAATGCCGAAACCACCGCTCATCGTGAGGCTATGGAAGAGGCAGGGCTTGTTCTGACCTCTCTGGAAGAGGTCGCGCATTGTTATGCATCACCGGGCGCCAGTACCGAATACTTTGACATTTATGTGGGGCTTGCGGATTTGCCGGATGACATCACAGGAGAGGCAGGCCTTGAAGGCGAACAAGAAGATATTCGGTCGCATCTTTTCTCGTTTGATGCGTTGATGGATATGGTGGACACTATGCAGGCTGTGAACGCACCTTTGGTCCTTGCGTCACTTTGGCTTGCGCGGCACCGCGAACGGTTGCGCACGGGTTAAACAGGGCCTAGACAGGCACAGAACAAACAGGAAGGGCGTCGGCAATGCGCATTGCAAAGGATCTGGAACATGCGGTTGGAAATACACCGCTTATTCGTCTGAACAAAGCGAGCGAGCTGACCGGCTGCGAGATTCTGGGCAAGGCCGAATTCCTGAACCCCGGCCAATCCGTCAAAGACCGTGCGGCACTTTACATTATCCGTGATGCCGTGGCGCGTGGCGATCTGAAACCGGGCGGCACCATTGTCGAAGGTACCGCGGGCAACACAGGTATTGGTCTTGCGCTGGTTGGCGCCTCGATGGGGTTCAAAACCGTTATTGTCATTCCTGAAACGCAGAGTCAGGAAAAGAAAGACATGATCCGCCTGGCTGGCGCACAATTGGTGCAAGTGCCTGCTGCGCCGTATAAAAACCCCAACAACTATGTGCGCTATTCCGGGCGTCTGGCCGAGCAACTGGCGCGCACCGAGGAAAATGGGGCTATCTGGGCCAATCAATTTGACAATGTGGCCAACCGTCAGGCCCACATCGAAACCACTGGGCCGGAAATTTGGGAACAGACAGCGGGCAAAGTCGATGGCTTTGTCAGCGCAATCGGCTCTGGTGGAACACTCGCCGGTGTTGGTATGGCGCTACAGCCCAAGGGCGTAAAGGTTGCCTTGGCTGATCCGATGGGCTCTGGCATGTACACGATTTACAAAGACGGTGCTGCGGTTGCCGAGGGCAGTTCTATCACCGAAGGGATCGGGCAGGGACGTGTGACCGCGAACCTCGAAGGGTTTACACCCGATATGCTCTATCAGGTGCCCGACGATGAGGCGTTGCCCGTTGTGTTTGATCTGTTGCAACACGAGGGCCTGTGCCTTGGTGGATCAACCGGGATCAACGTGGCCGGTGCCATCCGCATGGCGCGTGACATGGGGCCAGGTCATACCATCGTGACCATGCTGTGTGATTATGGCACCCGCTATCAATCAAAGTTGTTCAACCCCGATTTCCTGCGCGAAAAGGGTCTGCCCACACCGTCATGGCTGGATCAGGCACCTCGCAGCATTCCCGGTGTGTTTGAGGACGTGTGAGGCCAATCATGTCATTTTTGTTGCGCTGCCTGACTGTACTGGCCTTTGTTTGGGGGCTGGCAATCAGCGCGGTTGCGCAACAATCCCCGGATTTTGAGGAATGGGGCGCGGTTGCGCAACGTGCGCAAGACGCGGTTGAAACCAGTCGCGCATCTGACCTTGCCTTGGGGGAGTTGCGCAAACAACTTGTGGCATGGCGTACGCAATTTTCTGACGCACAGGGCGTTCGCACCACAGCAATCGAAACGGTTCAAGCACAGCTTGCCACCTTGGGAGATGTTCCAGAGGGTGGGGAACCGGTTGATATTGCGCAACAACGCAGTGGGCTGCTTGCCCGATTGGCGGAATTGCAAGGACCAATTAAAACTGCCGAAGTCGCCTATAGCGAAGCTGAAAGCCTTATTCGAGGCATTGACGGCATTCTGCGCGAGCGTCAAACCGAAGAACTGCTGAAACTGGGACCAACACCTGTCAATCCTGCGCTTTGGCCAGGTGGGTTTGAGGCTCTTTCAACGTCACTGGCACATGTGCGCAGTGAAGTTGACATCGCGCTGGATAACCCCTTGCAGCGTGCCAATCTTCGCGAAAAGGCCCCCAAAAGTCTGTTGCTTTTGGCATTGGCGTTCTTATTGATTGTCCGTGGCCGGTATTGGGTGGATCGTCTTGCGCAATCCATCCTTAGTAAGGGCGCATCTTCTGGCAGGTGGCTTGCGTCCTTCATCGTTTCTGTAGGGCTTGTGATCGTTCCGCTGATTGGTGTGATCGCCTTTGTCGAGGCGATCTATGCCACACAAATGCTTGGGCTGAGGGGCGACCTTTTGTTGTCGACTGTCCCGCGCGCAGCCTTTGTTTTGCTTATCTCGATTTGGTTGGGTGCCCGGATTTTTCCCAAATTACAAGCGCCCAAGCCTCTTGTGTTGCTGAGCAAACCCGCCCGCCGTGAAGCCCGGTTTGATGTGGGCTGTTTGGGTCTTGTGTTGGCTATATATCCGCCGGTGCAGGAACTAGCGACTTATGACAATTGGTCTGACGAAGTGCGCGCAGTTGTGTTCTTTCCAATCATAGTTATCGGCGGGCTTTTGATGTGGCGTTTGTCGCGCCTTTTGCGGCAAAAAAGCGACGAACCAGACGAGACACCCACATATGGGCATCGTCTGATTGGTATTTTTGGCCGTCTGATCGGGTTTGTGGCCTTTGCCGCGCCAATCCTTGCAGCCATTGGATATGCCATTGCCGCGCAACGCCTGTTGTTTCCAGCCATCAGCACGCTGCAGTTGTTGGCGGGGATCTTGATCCTGCAACGGGTGATTACGGCGTTTTATGTTCTGATTTCCGGCAATCAGGAAAGCGCGCGCGAGTCGTTAATTCCTGTGTTGGCCGGGTTTGTGCTGACGCTTGCAGTCATGCCGCTTTTGGCTCTGATTTGGGGGGCACGCACTGCAGACCTCAGCGAACTTTGGAACAGCCTGTCCAAGGGGCTGGCATTAGGGGATTCACAGGTTTCCCCACGTGATCTTCTGACTCTTCTGGTGGTGTTCTTTGGCGGGCTGATGGTCACACGCCTTGTACAAGGCGCACTAAGAAATTCGATTTTACCGAAAACCAAAATCGACATTGGCGGGCAAAACGCTTTGGTGTCTGGTCTTGGATACGTTGGTATTAGCCTTGCGGTTATTCTGGCGGTCACTTCGGCAGGTATTGACCTAAGCAACATTGCCCTTGTTGCCGGTGCCTTATCGGTCGGGATCGGGTTTGGTCTGCAAACCGTGGTGTCCAATTTTGTCAGCGGTATCATCCTGTTGATCGAACGCCCCATATCTGAAGGTGACTGGATCGAGGTCGGCGGCAATATGGGCTATGTACGCGATATCTCTGTGCGCTCGACCCGGATTGAAACGTTTGACCGTACCGATGTGATTATTCCCAACAGCGATTTGGTTGCGGGTACGGTCACAAACTATACACGCGGCAATACAGTAGGACGGGTGATTGTGCCGGTTGGCGTGGCTTATGGCACTGATCCGCGACGGGTTGAACAAATTCTGCAAGAGATCGGGCAGGCTCATCCCATGGTATTGGCCAATCCTGCGCCCTATGTGGTGTTTCAGGGGTTCGGGGCCAGCTCGCTTGATTTTGAAATTCGCGCGATCTTGCGGGATGTGAATTGGGTTCTGACAGTCAAATCCGACATGAACTATGAAATTGCCAAACGGTTTGAGGAAGAAAGTATCGAAATTCCATTTGCCCAAACCGACATTTGGCTGCGCAATCCAGAAGTGTTGCAAGGTGCGGAACAGCCTAAAGGCCAGCCAATTGCGCAGACAGTTGCGTCCAAACGCGCCACCAACGTACATCTGGATGAAACTGATATGGACGGTGGTACAGACGCCGACGGAGGAGGAGATCGATGACAGAGCTGATGTTCCGCGAAGATGCATATGCGCGCGATGGAGAGGCCCGGGTGATCGCCCAAACCCCTGAAGGTGGAGTGGTATTGGATCGCACGATCTTTTACCCCACAGGCGGCGGACAACCCGGCGACAGTGGGCATATTTCATGGCAAGGCCAAACTCTGAAAATCGCAACCACAGTCAAGGCAGAAGGCGCGCAAATCGCACTTGTTCCAGCAGAACCTGCCGCACTGCCAGAGGTTGGCACACTCGTGATGCAAGACCTCGACTGGGACCGCAGGCATCGCCACATGCGTGTTCACACGGCGTTGCATCTGTTGTCAGTTGTGATTCCTCTGCCCGTGTCCGGCGGATCCATTGGCGTGGAAAAGGGTCGTCTGGATTTTGATATGCCGGAGGCCCTTGAAGACAAAGAGGCCGTCGAAGAAGCGCTGAATGCTTTGATCGAGCGTGATCTACTTGTCACCGAAAGCTGGATCACGGACGATGAACTGCGTGCGCAACCTGATTTGGTGAAAACCATGTCGGTCATGCCGCCCATGGGGGTAGGGCGCGTACGCCTTGTACGCATCGGCGATGACAACGAACAAATCGATCTGCAACCCTGCGGTGGAACCCACGTCGCACGGACCTCTGAAATTGGGCGTGTGGTGTTGGGAAAGGTCGAAAAAAAGGGCCGTCAAAACCGTCGCGTCAATCTCTTGTTGGATGATTGAATTTCTTAGCATTTTGCCTCTTGCAACTTGTCATGAACTCCGGCTAATAAGCGCACCAAGGACAGGTGGCCGAGTGGTCGAAGGCGCACGCCTGGAAAGTGTGTAGGCGGGAGACCGTCTCCAGGGTTCGAATCCCTGTCTGTCCGCCATTATCTTCTTTTGGCAAGAAAACCCCTCTAACACCTTGAATGGTAAGGTGGTTTTTGGTGTTCGAAGTCCTTCATTTCTCGCATAGGTAATTTGCTCTGCAAAGGCCAGTCTCAGGACGATTCGTTGGGCGATTAGGTTGCCACTTTTCCAGAGTTTCCAAGGGTTTGACAGGAACTGCAGGGCGTGTTCGAACATTTGCTCGAAGGTATGCAGTGGCTTTCCCTTGTTTTGCAGTTTTTCGTCTAAAATCAGCTTCTCACGCTCCATCTTTTCGATGCGTTTCTCGTAGGCGGTGATCAGGGTTGGGCTGTCGGCGTCCACAACGCGATCCAAGAGGCCTTCGATTTGCTTATCCAGTTTGTTGCGCTCCGTGCGGATCAGGCGCTTGTCCGCCTCCATCTGTCCCGCACGTTGCCCCCAAGCGTCTTTGAACATCTTTGACGTCATTGCAAACATGCCCTCAGACGGCGTGAGGCTTTGCATCAATTCGTCGAACTCCCCTTCCAGCACATCGCGGCGGATCGACTTGCGATAGCTGAGACAGCCTTTGGCGTGGCAGAGGTAATACGGATGTTTCTTGCCCGATTTGCTGGTGGACCAGCAGGCCGTCAGAGGTGTGTTGCAGTCATCGCAGCATACGAAGCCCCGCAAAGGGAAATCCGCGTTGACGTCCTTGCGAGCGGGCGCTCTGGCCCCGTCCTTGATCCGTTGCTGGATCAATTCATGGGTCTCAAGTGAGATCAAACCTTCATGATGGCCTTTACGCAGCGACACACCCCATTCAGGGATTTCGATATAGCCTGCAAAATGCATGCGGGTCATTAGGCGAATAATCCGTTCAAAACGAATCGTGCCATCGGCGAAGTCTTTCGGGAAGGCAGGTTTGGACTCCAGAAACCGTTTCACTTCGGCCTGTGTTTCAAAATGACCTGAGGCAAACCCTTCCAAGGCCTCTTGGATGATGGATGCCAAAGGTTCATCCCGCACCAGCATATTGCCATGGCCTGCAACGCGTTCGTATTTGTACCCGATGGGAGCACGGAACACCCAATATCCATTGAGCGCACGGCCCCGCATACGGTTCTTGGTTTGCTCACCGTTTTTCTGGCGTTGGTGCTGAGAGACTGAGGCCAGCAGGTTTTCGACCAGAATGCTATCGCTGTCCTCGCCAAACTCAATCGACGGGCTTTCCAACTTGCCGCCCGCTTCGGCCAGCAACGCCCGCAACTGCCAATGCCCAACTACATCCCGCGCAAAGCGATTGATGTCGTCAATGATGACAACGCAGGTTTCCTTTTGCGCTTTCAGATAGGCCAACAAGGCAATCATAGCGGGGCGATCCGCATCACCGCCCGATTTGTTATCGTTGAAGACCTCAAGCACTTCATAGCCCTTGTACCGTGCATATTCGCGGCAGCGGCTTTCCTGCGAGGCCAAGCCATCGCCCTTTTTCAACTGGGCGACGCTCGAAACGCGGGCGTAAATGACGGCGTGTTGTTTTGTTTCCATTAAAGACTCCCTTTCTGTTGCGCGTCAGTCTCGGCGGCTGCGGCATGTTCAAAAACTGTTTTGGTATTGGGCAAGTTTAGCACATCCACGGCGGGCATTTCTGCCAAAGACACGTCTTTTCCACAGGCTTGCTGGACGGGGTGAACACCGAACCCAAGATCGACAAAGCTCACCATGATGGACCACAGCGCTTCGATCAGCTTGCGCTTGTCTTCGTCCGAGATATCCTCATCTTCGAAGAATGGCAGATAGGCATCCCAATCAATCGTCAGGCGCGGCGGGGCCGTCTCGGGATTAAACTCTGGGGGGATATCGGTCATAGCCTGCCTCTTTCTGCCTCTCGGCGTTTCTCTGGTTGGGGGTCTCCTTTGTTGCCTCTCACCACGAGAGAACGTAAGTGGAACATTATAGGACAATATTCCCAAGACCCAAAGCCTGAATTTTCTGGCTTCAAGGTCTGGATATCCTAAAATACCGCTGTAATGACCGTAGGTTGCGGGTAAAATCGGGTAGTATTGAGGCAAGGAATTTGTTGTGGATAACAATTGGAAGACAGCGACCAAAGCTGACCGTGCCGCCCTTTATCATGTCGCCCGTGCTGTTGCTGACACCACCAACCTGAGCGTAGAAGCCATTATGGAGCAGGCTTTTGGTCACAAGCTGATGGTTGGGACGGACTATCTATCAAATTTCCGAAGCGGAGCTATCGGGCGGCCCAAAGCCAAGCTGATCCACGCTTGGCTGGCAGAACACCATGCTGAGACGGCGCATGCCGTTGATCCAAAATTGTTTCCGAAACAGCATACAGATGCATGGGCTGACTACCTCGAAGAACATGCTATCCACGGAAAATTGAGCATCGCCCGCTTCGACACATCAATGGGGTTGGTCCAGCGCAAGCGCAGTCAGCCTACTCCCGACGAAATTCTCAAACTGGGTGAGGAGTTTTGCTTCCACTTGGATAGCGACATCAATGGGTATGCTGTAGCGTTTCAGATGTACCAAGGAATCCTGCATCCGCTCCCGCTTGGCCTGAACCATGATCCAACAACCACCATTTCGAGGGGAGATCAGTTCTTGCCGCTGGATGAGACAGGCCAACCTGACCCATTGTCCGAGGCCAGCGATCTGGGGATGCACCAGTTCATCATCTTCGTAACGGACAGCGCATCAATGCTCCCAACTTCAAAAACTCCACCCAACATTGGTAACGACATTGCAGCTCATATTATTAGAGTTCAAGTTGTTCCTTAGTTGCATAGAGACTGGGCTAGATCTAAGACCTCTGTTGTTCCCAGAATTCACTAACTACATAAAACAAACGTGTTATTTTAGATGTTGAAAGGTAACGGCATGGCAAGAAACCATTTAATCATCATAGGAAATGGGTTTGATCGGCACCATGGCATCCCCTCCAAGTATTCCGACTTTGGCGCTTACCTCAAAACTCAAGACAGCACGGTTTACGATCTTGTAGAAGAATATTTCCAGCCAGATAATGATTTCTGGTGGGAATTCGAGACGCGCCTTCAAGATATCGACGTCGATCTTATCTTGGACCATGCCTCCAACTATCTTGAATCTTATGGAGCCGACGATTGGAGTGACGCCTATCATCATAGCTACCAGTGGGAAATCGATAATATCGTCTCTGGTATATCCTCAAAAATGCGAAACTATTTTGGAAATTGGATACGCAGCTTGCCGATCCCTACTGCCAGTCAAATCTCTGCAGCAGTCCAATTTCCACAAAACGCAAAATTTCTAAACTTCAACTACACTGAAACACTTGAAAAAACATACGGCGTTAACACGGGTGACATTTTCCACATCCATGGCTGCACAAATAATCAAAACTCTGAAATCGTTCTTGGGCACGGCTTTGAGCTATCAGATGATGAACGCCATGCCCGTGTGGTGGACGAAGATACGGATGTCAGGGTCGCTGAGGGACTTGAACTAATCGATCAGTACTTCACTGATACATTCAAACCGACTGACAAGATAATCACAGACAACCAAACGTACTTTCAAAGCCTTAATAATATTGATGAAATTTGGATTTTGGGGCACTCACTTTCAGACGTAGATTCGCCCTACTTTTACGAAATTCTAAAACATATCAATAACTCAGCGGTGTTGTGGAAAATTAGCTACCACAGGGACCAAATCCAAGCGATGCAAAGAGCTAGTAGTCTCGGTATTGATGTATCACGAGCTCAGTTCTTGCCGATTTCGAAATTCTAATTTTGATAGTACATTGGAATTGAGTTCAGCCAACTCAGCCCATTGGTTTGCGCCCACAGTTTGGAGCTTTGTATAGCCAGACACGTCCTCCAACTTGGCTATTTTCACATCTTGAAAAAAAATTTCGGCTTCGCCTAGATCGTGCTTGATGCTGTCTGCCCCAGAGATTCGAGCCAGATTGAGCGCATCAAAAAACGCAGGTATGCTAACCTCACGATTGAAGGCGTTTTGCTCATCCTGAGACGGTAGCTCTATGGGAGCACCAACATCCATGCCTCTTATGATAGCTTTACGATGCGCAAGTATAATTGGCATTTCCACCACATGTCCCAGCAATTGGAAAATCCGCGTCGCAGCCTTAGGGTGTGATGTGTGTGGTGTGGCAAGCTTAGAATCTTCGCGTTCAATCAACATCATCATCGCAGCAATCGCAGCGACGCGCGCCCGCAAGCTTGGCCATTCATCAGCAGAATAAGCATCCAGCACTAACTCCGCCGCTTCATGGTCGGCTTGCAATTCGAGACAAAGGGGAACCATTGCCTTGGTTACCTCACCCAGTCCGTCTATCGGGCTTGGTTTTGTCACACTGCGTGACAAGAGAGCGAAGCGTTTTCCGTGTTCAGTTTCGCTCAGAAAACTGCATCCCATGAAACAGAAATGCCCCAGTTCGAAATGCTGCATCTCATGGAATATCAACCAAACCAGAGAGACATGAATTGCATCCGCTTTATCCGCATCAAAAGGGAAACTAACTCCTGTTAAGAAGTCGTCGTCGCCAAACGCCTTAGTCCAAAGAGATGTGAGGGCTGGCACAACGCCGCCACCAACGCGGATCACAAACCTGTCGCGATCTAATTCAGCTAGTGCCCAAAAGCCTGAGTCATCGTGAAGGTCTAAACTCGGAATAACGGGAAAGGGTTTACCCGTCAGTTCTTGGTATTGTTTGAGGGCAACCAGCAAGGCATCATTTAGATGTGGAGTTCGCACTTCATACCTCACACCTTTTCTGCCGCATGATCTAAAAATTAGGACTGCAGAAAATACTATAGAATCTGAAAGATTATACAAATGATCAACGAGAGGTGTTCAAGTTATGAAGCTGCATCCTTTGTTCCCTCTTTAGGCGTGAAAACCACGTGGGTCTTACCATCCAATTTCCGCAAGCACTCCTGAACATCGACGCCGATCATATGTTTTGTGATTGAACCAAATGGGTGAAACTCCGCCGAAGTGCGCGTTTCGACTTGCCCATCTTCCAGTAGAAAATGATGCGTAGCACTCGGTAAAAGTTCTGGAGGGAATGGAATGGTTGCGTTCGGGTTATGATATACGTCCATTCCCTCAATCCAACTTTCTTCATATCCGTCGGAGTTGACTACAACTCTAAAATACTTCGGTTTTGACGCATTCGGATCATTATTTGCCATGGTTCCTTCGCGTATGAGAAGGACATCATCCGCGCCGAAGCCACAATAGACGCCCATCCGATTGAATTTCGCAACCGTACCCGAGTTATTAAATATGACCGCACCTATATTTTCTGTCTCTTTTTGACGGAAAAACCCAGACGGCAATTTTTTCTTTTTCCACTGATGACGTTGAACACGTTCAGTAATGATTTTCAGTGAACCGTCGGCGTTACGTGCTTCCTTATGTTTGTAACCAAAAAGATATAACTCTAACGCTGACCGCGTCATTGTCATCGACAGCACAGAAGAAAAGTCTGCGACAGCTAGAGCAAAAGGTTTTCCTTTCACATGCGGCAAGTCCCAATAATTTTGTCCATGGTGTTTTTTCTTACGCTTCTTCGTAAGAGCGGTTCCAAAGCGAATAGGCATGTAGTGTTCAAGGTATTCGGCAATTTTTTCGTCTGTTGTAAGCGAAGCAGCGGTTACTTCCTCACCACCACCTTGAGATTTCCCAATTGTAACGGCTTCTACACAGAACTCACCTTCAAGTCCTGAGCAGCAAAAATCAGGCGCAACAAACTCATCTGAGATTCCATATCTCGCCTCAACAAAAGTTGCATACAAGTACAGCTCCCACATGCGTTGATCAAATCCAGCAGTTTGAAACTGTTCAATGAAGTTACCGTCTACATCGCCATACCATCGCATCATTAGCTCGATGATTCGTTTGGCCGCACCAAACCCTCTGTTTTCGCTCAGTTGAATGAACGAAGCATCCAAAACGGAGCGTTCTCGGACAGGTGTAAAAAAATCAATTGCATTTCCATTCTCATCTCCTTGGAAATGTGTGGATGGCTCCGCCACACTTGCTCGACTTATTTCCTGTTCCAATAGGGTACGCGCTTGGTTAGCTGTCGTGCAATGATCTGTAAGGTTTACACATCTAAACCGATGATGTTGATCCTTTGCAAAGTTAACCCCGCAATAGTCGGCGTCAATTCTGTCTTGGACGATCATTCCTACGACATGGGAAGCAGAATCTTCTTCGTACCATTCGAGCTCTTCGAAAATTGCACGGGTCATAGGATTGCGGGCATAACCAGCAATTGCGTTGAACCGTGAAGCAGAAATTTTTTTCATGCCGAACTCGCACCATTCTTCTTTGTATAAAGGGGGCTACGTGAGTTTTCTTTGCGCAACCACCTTTCATATCCACTGATCTCAGGCCCCCCTAAATTGAACGAGTACTCCTGACCAAGTATACAAATTACACAATACAATTCGCCACTTTCTGTGTGGAGGAAATCCCATTCATGGAGTACTTGGAAAACTTCTCCGCGTTCCTCTTGAACGTGGTTTTCATCATAAATTCTCCTTTCATGAAATGGCCAAAAAAGGGGCTTATCGCCTTGCCGAACATACCTTCTAAGCAACGCGATTTGCTTGTTTCTGAAGAACTCACTTTGCCAAGAGGGCAACACTCTAAGACGGTCAACAAGCGCTTCAATGGAAACCTTCGCGAGAAACCGTGACATTAGTTTTTTATCGGGAAAAGTTGGGATCGGTACGTATGTAGTAAATGAGCTATTTGACATTATTGCTCTGGTTATTTCATCTGTGTGGCTTTCGTTTCTCCCCTCGAACAGTACGGAGTCGCCGTCTTGTACGAACGAAACCTTGCTACGGAATTTTGGAATTATGACCTCAATTGGTGGAATTCTGCCGCGTTTGTTCCTAAGGCTTTGCCGCTGACGTAGGTGCTTGAAGAAACTTGAGTCCAAAAGAGGTTTTTCAATTTTTCGGGCGATGTAATTATTGCAGGCGTCGCAAACAACGCCTCTAGGTAGTGTATGCTCCGTATTCCCGAGGCTTTCTGGAATTATGTGTTCAACACTTTTGGATTCATTTGAATCTTTTTCGCAAAATATACATTTCATTTTAGGCTCGCATTTTTACAAAGACTGAGCTGCGCACCTTTTGTATTATGGGACACAATGGTACATGGAATGCGTAGATCACGGGCAATTTGTGCAGTAACCAATATCGCCCTTTCTTGATGCTCTGCGACTTCATCAATGCTCCTATCGGGGCGGTCCCTAGTCGTGTCGGCCTTACGTCTTGAAAAAATTTCACAGGGATCGTCTTGTAGGAAGAAAAATTCATCCAAGCACATCTTGTCGAAAACTGACGCGGGAACTTCCTGTAGCCCTGCTCCAGTATCGATGACAGTATGACCATCCAAGACAACTAAACCATCTAGTTTTTCTACATGTCGGTCAAAGGCACAATTTAACAAGTTTTGATTGTCTAGGACCGCTCCTAATCGAAGGTCTTCCGACGTTAGCCTAGTTGCATTTAAGAGCTGAACCTCTTCCTTAAGCAACCTACTTGCTTCGAGATGTGTGAATGATACTTCTCTGGCCAATCTGCGAAGAAAAGTCGATTTCCCGACTCCAGAAATCCCAACCAATGCTATTCGATACATTTACACCTCAAATCCTAAGTCCAATCGTGGCAACATTAATTTCAATTTGCCCTGTGGGATTTGGAATATTGCTTGGTTAGGATGATCTTTCATGACACCAAATGCTTGTAACTCCGACAGAGGTATTGCCTCGGCAACATACCCCGCCAACAGGAAATTGATTACCTTTACTGGTCTTTCATCTGTAGCGTTCCACACATTGAGCTGATCTTCACTGTAGACTGATCTTCCGCCAGCCTTTCGCATGAGCTCAACGGTCGACGTTGCCAACTCCATGCTTTCGAGAATACCAATTGCAGTAATAGCTTGAGAAGGGGCGCCTTCAGATTTTCCTTTGTAAAAGAACAGTATGGAACCCTTTTCAGCAAGCTTTGCAGACGAGCGGCTGAGATAAACTTTTCGTATTGTGTTCCCTGGCCTGCGTGGACCACCTGTTAGGCCGGCGAACTCAAACATGTCCGCTTGGCGAACATCTTTCAGATCAGGAAATAACTCATCATGGTAGGCTTCCCTAATTGGGATTCCATACGCTTTGACTGGAGGCGAAGTGCAGAATCTCGGATAGTTCAGTCTATGGGCCTCGAAAGGAAGTTGCCCGTCAGTTAATTCAAGCTTCGACGTCGAAATGGGTTTCTCGTAAACACATTCCCCATCTTCCTTCTCAAATGTTTTTTGAAATCCGTAAAAACTCAGAAGTTCTATTAATGCAGCTTGTTTTGGGTAAGTGGTAACGTAAACTAAGTCATAGGAGTTTGATTGCGCAAACCATAACACTTGTTTGAGCAAAAGCTCACCTAACTTGACGCCTCGGTTTTCTGGACGGACCTTGAATGTACAAATTTTGAGGATTTTGTTGCCCGCTAGTTTGGTACCCGCTTCTAAAGAATTCTCATCTTTGTGTACTAGTATTCCCGCAATACCACCATCTGATACAATCCAGCATTTCCGAAATTTTTCGACACACTTTGTCTTCCACCAAATGTCAAAACCGTCATAGTCCCCCCGTAAACTATCAAATATGGGGTCATCTGTAGGAATCGTATGTGCTTCGACTTCCTCAATATAACGGATCGGCACGTCGATTGCTTCGTAGGTTGAGCGCAACAAAGATGTTGCGTCCGCAACGAACAACAATCGGTCAGACAGCTCAGGCGCGTGTCTTCTCGCTCTCTCATGAAGCTTGCGGTCTTCGGTGACTAGGAAGTCAACGACTCCAAGTTCTAGAGTGTGTAAAAGTGTGGCATCGACAACGTCGTTTGGTTTTCTGAGTGTGCCAAAACGCTCTGCAAGTTTCTCCTTGGTAAGACCGCGCACTTTAGATATCGCCGTAAACTTTTCAAACTTACTCAGCGATATGTTGCGTCTGTCGGCGTCTTTATCTCTTGCGAAGTCGTCTTTAGCTGCCTCGTGTACAAAAACCTGAACACTGTGCTTTGCTGCAAGTTGCACTAGCGAAGAGAAACTTGGGTTAATTTCTCTATCGTCCTCAAGGCCAATAAAAACATTTGTATCAATGAGGTATCGCTGATGTCTCATACTTTAATGCTTCTCTGAGCAATGGCTTCGCATAAATAAATGACTGTGGTGCTTCAAATTCAAATCGATCGCGGAGTTCTGTAAGACCAATTGACCGCAGTAATGGCCTTGCATTCTTAAGTGAGATCACAAATCCAGCGTCCAACCCTTCAAAATACCTATCGAAGTCGTCTTTAGCGATACAAGCAACATCGGAATATGATTGCCACATGTCTTCGAGTGATACTTTCGATACCTTTTCAATCTCAGCGATACCTGTCATCGCGCGAGTCGGACTAGTCGAATAAATATAGGCAAGTGTTCCACTTGGAACTTTGGTCGGGAACCGCCTCCGTAATTCCACCGTCTTCGAACCTTCCAAAATGGGTTCAGCGTACTTTGGTCTTATACTTAACACCACATCACGTCTGCGCTTGAAGTTGTCATCATCAATTATTGGAAAAACGAGTTGATCTTCGTCTGTCTGTTGCAGGTCAAAGGCCTCAGCCACTCGGAACATGACCTGTGATGAGGTGTCAAATGCCGCATCCACCCTAAGTCTTGCACCCAAACCAGAAACATACGATTCGAGTGTGGCAAGACTTACATCTCCAGCATTTTCCAATCGCGAGACCTTAGAACGACTTACCCCCATTCGAGCTGCTAGTTCGACTTGTGTCATCCCAGTTAAGTCACGAAGTTCGCGCAGTCGCCTGCCCACATCTCCGAGGTCGGTTGCCGCAGGTGTGTTGCCTGTTTCGATAATTTTTCCAGATAAATTTTTCACCGCACGACCTTTTTTTCTTGAAGAATAGCACCCACCAAAGATTTTGAGCAAGCGATATCTCATAGCTATACTCATGTATTCATAGCGCACCTTACGATCTCGGTGAGATCGAAAACTTTGGGTCGATGACCCGTTTGCGCTGCGCCCCCATCGGGCCACCTTTCATCATTAAGGGATGATGCGAGATGTGGGTCTTTGACCCATTTACGCTGCGTCCCCTGTGGGCAACTTCCGATTTAAGAGTAATCGCAAGATGTGTGTGGTACTACCACACGATCTTGACAAGGGGGCTGCTGCGCTCCCCCGTTGTATCCCCCAAGCTGATGGCCGAGGCTGGCATAGAGCCTGTCACGACCATGCAAACATATCTGTGTTTGATCCCTCGTCGGGGAGATTTCATCTCTCCCCAACACCCCATAGACCAACCCTACGCGGATTGAATGCCGTCAGCGTATCGACGCTGAACCCGATCAAAGGGCGTATCGTCGCCCCTTGTGACCCCCTCGCAGGATTTGGAGAAGTGACCTCTCCACCTGCACCAAACCATGCACAATCCTTATGGTCGATTGATCCCCAATCAGGGGAGATTGTCTTCTCCCCCAATACCCCCATGACAACTAGGGCGGCTGCCCCCACGCGAATCAAAGGGTGGGTCCTCGCCATGCTCGGTTCGCTGCGCTGCACCTGCGCGTGGCTCTGGTCCTGCCTGCGGCACCTTTGATCCTTGCACCCCCGCTCCTCGGCGGAAGCCAGACGGTTGCATGCGCAACCCGTCAAAACAAAGAAGAGGAGACAAGACAATGCCGCAACTACACGCTCAACCGTATGATATCACCGCCAATGGTTTCTATTTTGAGAGCCTTGAAGAATATGCCGACAAGGCAAGCAACAACCGCAATGACTACGGCGATCCCGTCGAGGAATACGAAATCCAGTTCATCGATGGTGATCATATTGATTGTGATTTGGCCAAAGCATGGGGCATCAACCAAGCCAATATCGGGCCGTATTTCGATGCCTGCGAAAGTTGGGACGATCACGACAAGACTGTGTTTATCATCGCCGTTGGCGAGGTCGGATACAGCTTTGATCCTGAGACCGTTTCACCATCCGATTTTGATGTAGATATCTACCATTTGGACAGCATGAAGGAACTGGCGGAGCAATTTGTCGATGAAGGCTTGTTTGGCGAAATCCCTGACCATCTGGTCAACTATATCGACATGGACGCCATCGCCTATGATCTGGCTATGAATTACACAGAAGCAGAAGTCGCAGGGGAGCGGCTGATTTACAGGGCGGCATGATACCGCCCTGCGTCTTGGGCTTAAGCAGCAGTTTTGGTATCTGCGCTATCAAGCCCATAGACCCACAGGCGAAGATATTTAAACATCACAAGAGCCAACCAGCCACAGGCAGCACAAATCAGAAAATACACAAATGCGTCGAATGCGAAGAGGGTCGGATAGCGGCCATTCACACTGTAGCTGTAAAATCTGACCGCATAGTAGAACGGCAAGACGCCAAGCGCGCCGAAGATCAAAATCCCCATATAGCCACGCGCCCCGATCCTCGTTTGCGCGATTTTAAGCTCAGTTCGTTTTTCATCTGTGGCGGCTTGTTTGATTTCTTCGTCGGTGCGTTGCGTGTAAGCTTTCCGAACCTCATCGGGGATAATCCTAAGGGGCGTGCGCATCGCGCCATCAGAAATGGCCTGACGAAAAGCCTCCATCAGTTTTGTGCGTTCTTCCTCATCGGTGATGTTGATGAAGAAAGTTGGTCGCTCAACCGATCTAAAATGCAAGGTAATGCCAGTGCCGTTTCGCGCTTTCGATTGTTCGACAGAGTTGCGCATCGCCAAACCAATGGATTGCCCAATACCGCGCGCACCACTCATCTGATTTTGGAAATAGAGATCCTCCGATTGAGGTGCATTTTCGGTGGCGCGTCGAAGGTCCGCCAGTGCAATCTTGTCGTCAAACCACTCCCCATTGATCCTCTGAAACAGCACCATCGTTTGGTTTTCGACATTGATCGAAAACCCCATGCGATCACGAAAATAGACAAATTCATCACCCTCGAAATCTTCGATGAAGATTGGATCGTCATGATCGATTGTCTCAGGCCCAAGGGGCATGTCTGCGCGAAGCTGTAGCATGTCTCTACGAACTCTCAGTCTTGGAGCGGAGGTTCGCGTTCAAAAGGGTTCCCTTTTGATATGTCTGACAGAAATCACCTGCAAAGTCATCCCGCCACTGATTATCCACAGTTTTCTTGATCGGGAAAAAGGCTGAAATCGTTACTCAGAGCGGCGTTCAAAAGGGAACCCTTTATACAACAGGAAAATGCCATGAAACGCGCTTGTGATAACGGTTTTGACTGCTACGATTTCGTGATGGATGAAGAAAAAAGGCAAGGACGCAAAGTCGGTTATGTTCGCGTGTCCGACAAGGACCAAAGCGAAGCATTACAAATAGATGCGCTGAAGGCCGCTGGGTGCACTGTGATCTTTGGGGACCATGGCGTATCAGGCGCAATCACCAAGCGGTGCGGGCTGGACGATACTCTTGATAGCTTAGAGGAAGGCGACACCCTTGTCGTATGGAAGCTGGATCGCCTCGGGCGTTCGACCATCCACCTATTGCAGTTGCTGAGTGATTTGAGAGATCGCGGTGTAGATTTCCAAGCCATCACCCAAGGCATCGACACGACCACCGCCGTGGGGCGCATGCTGTATGGACAATTAGCCGTGTTTGCTGAGTATGAACGCAGTTTGATATCCGAGCGCACAAAAGCAGGCATGGCAGCGGCCAAAGCGCGTGGGGTGCACGTGGGCAGACCCAGAATGTCAAAAAATATGAATAAGGCGTTGGATGAATTGGAGAAATTTAAAATACAGTAATTTTTTAGAGGGGGCGATGGGGATTGATGAACAATGGTACATCTTCTCCTGCTCGATGGCGCTTTGCCTCATCACTCACAAGCTGCATTTCCATGTAGGCTGAAAAAGATATTTTGAAACCTTCATAGTTGTGTCGGCCAATATCCAACTTGGCCGACCACTTATTCATGTTGTAGCCCTTTGATGCGAGCCAATCAAAATGCTTCCAATGCCTCATTGGCAAGGTAACAACTTCATCGACGCCAAGCGCATTTTTAATTTTTCGACCAACATATTGCTCATCTTCTAGAAACTGCCCATTCATAACCGTCATGGGTATATTATGTCATAAATGCTGACATAACTCCATATATTTATAGTTTGGGCTTTAATTTTTGAGTTTGGTCGAACGCGGGCTTGACCTCTGGCATTTCCAGACCGTTTTCTTGCTTCTTCGCGCGCATCATGACTTGCGTTGCAAGCGTTCCCTCTGGCTTTTGAACCCATTCAGAGTTGTCGAAATGCGCGAGGATGTTCTCATTACCTATCGCACCCTCAGTCAATGTCATACGCGTAATCCGCCCACCATCTATTCCTTCGGGGCAAGGTCCTTTTTCGTTTACTCTCAGGAGAACATTTAGACCCAGCATTTCTTCTTCAATATTGATATCCATTCTATCAAGATTGATTTGCGTTTCGTCGAGCTCGTCCAAGACCAGTTCGCCTTCAATCGGCCCATCATTGGTTTGGATTTCCAGTTTGGCCTTGCCACCTTGAGTGCCAAAAATAGTGAAACTCATAGGTTCAGATGCCGCGTATGAGGCGCTTTTCTTATTGTTGTCGCCGCCAGAGTTGTTTTCATCAGTCATTTTCGAACTCCATATCTAGAATTTCATCGCTGGTTGCGGATTTGGATGTATTTTCTTCCTTAAGGTGAAGGTTCACACCCATTTCTTTCAGCTCATCGTCTTCAAACCAAGGGATTTTCTTCGCCATGAGGGGCGGCAAATCTTCGATCAAGACAAGCTGTTTGCCTTTGGACAAGCGCATCAATTCATCAGGGTAGATGAGTTTTCGTTGAGCGGCGGCATGTGTGTCGCTGTTCGTATCCGTAGTTGATGATGATCCGCCACCTTGCCCAGATGTGCTGCCAATCGCTCTAGAAATCGCGGTGCTGACATTCCAAACCGTTGTCTCCCCGCACAGGCTGGAAAAATACTCAGAGGTCATTTTGTCTGACGAGCCGAAGTAATTGATCATACCAGCATTGGCGATGAAAGATTGCCACCCCTTGCCGTAAATGCGTTCAAGTTGGTTGAGGTCTTGGACAATCGCCCATAGCTGCATTCCAAACCCTGCCATCAGGCCATACGCCTGTTCAATCATGCTGAGTTTCCCAAGTGCAGCAAATTCATCAAGGATAAACAGGACAGGTTTTTCGGGCTTTTCGGCAATGTTGCGTGCGTTGACTGTGAGCGCTTGCTGAACCAGCAGGCGCATCCAGCGACCAAAAGCGTTAAGCCGATCCGCAGGTAGAACCAGATAGATTGTCATCGGTTTGGACTTGAGGTCTTCAAATTTGAAGTCAGACTTCAGGGTATTTTGTTGGATACGGGCACTGTCCAAGAAATGTGTTTGTGCCTGTGTTGATGCCAACACATTTGAGAGCAGTTCAGGGTCCTTCTGTAGGCATCGATGCCCCGTGCTCGCGATTATGTGATGGCCAGAATTGGCCATCGCCTGAAACAGTTCGGTTTGCTTTTCGCTGCTTGAAACCAAGTGCTCGCGGACACGCTTCAGAGTGCGTTGACCTTCTTCTTCATCAGCGGTTGCCACATACATGATCAAGCCTTGGAGCAATGCTTTGGCTTCTTCGATGAAGAATGCTTTGTCGTTACTGCCTTCAACCACCAACGCATCAGCAAGGATCATGGCATTTTCGGTGATGTCTATGTCAGTGATGTCTAGCCAATCCAATGGATTGAACGATGAGGTTTCAAAGCCTTCGACTTGGGCGATACCCCAAGGATCGACAATATGGACCTCTTGCCCCAATTCTTTGCGGCGTTTGGCCGTGATCAGGGCGTTTTCTCCTTTGGGATCGATCACCAACATGGACCCCTCATAGGTCAACAGGTTGGGAATGATCTGGGTCGTGCCTTTCCCCGATCTGGTGGGGGCAACCGTCAACAGATGGCGATCCCCATTATACGAAATGAAGTCATTTTCTCCATCTTTGTCGGGAAATGTCTCGCCCAGTGAAATTCCGTCATCCCCCAAAACTTCACCGTCCACTAAATCTTGTTTGGTAGCCCACCTGCTTGATCCAAATGTCGTTGGTGTTTGTGCAAGAGCTTTTAGGCCAGTGGCAGCCCACCAACCCAGAGCGACAGTAAATCCAAGGAACGACGCAAGCAGCGCAAGGCCCCAGCCAACAGCGCCATCCATCAGAAGAACCATCAAGACGACTGTAAAAGCCAACGCGCCGCCGATAATGTGACGGGCGTCCCTCGCTTTGTCCGTCATGAGCCAGCCAACACCAAACCCAATAGCAGTTGATGCAATGACAAGGGTAACTCTCAGGCCAGCAGAGGAATTTCCACCCCCTTGTCCAAACATGGACTGAGCTTCGGCAGGTAACCCCGTGGCAATGCTTGCAACAGCAAGCCCGCCCAAGATCGTTGTGCGTTTTAAGTTCATAAAATTGCCCTTCAAATTCTAAAGTGAAAGCCCATGGCCACGCTTGAGTGACCTGTTCAATTGGTGTGTTGTCTTGTGACTTTTGCTGATTGCTTGCTTTATGGATTGAGCCAGTAATCGCCGTTCATCTTGATGCTTGCGCCGCAGTTTGAGTTTTTTGTCCTGCAAAGCACGACGTTCTTTCATTTGCTCTTTGACCATGAAATCACGTTGTTTTTGATCACGCAGAGCGCATTTGCGCGCCTCTAGCTCATTGTCTGATTGGATGGTTTTCGCTGCTCCTGTGAGACGGTCAAACAAGCCACGCAGGCCTTTGTTCAGCCGTTCAGAGCGGTTTTTTGTTTCTGCGATCCAACGAGCATTTTGCCCGTCGTTTAGCTTTTGACGTTCGCACTTGTGGGCATCCTTCAACGCTTGATGTTCTTCACGGATCGGCACCAAATCTCGATCTTGACGATCTTTGATTTGAGAAATGTACCGTCGCAATTGACCCGAGACCTTGGATCGAATGTTGGATTGGGTTTCATCGACAGAGGATAGCTTTTCGGGCGAACCAAGCTTGGCGTTCACATCTTTGGTTTTGATACCCGTCCATTTGGCAATGGAATGAACATTACCATCGACATCTAAGGCGACAAAGCCACGGCGATAACCACGGGCGAGAAAGTACCCCCGATCCTCAAGGGCATTCTTGAAACCCAACTGACTGTCACAGCGTTCCCACGCTTGCTGGAACGCTTGTTTGATTTCACGCGGATCAAGCCCTTGGCGTTTGGCCTGTTGCCATTCTTCCAGTGTGAAGTTCAGTGGTGATTTGTTACCGTAGGTGGCAAGGCCATCGGGCAGCACCCATCCATGATCCAGAAACAGATCACGCGACAAATCCCGCAGCTTGTTTTTGAAATGCGGCAAGTTGATTGCCTTCATTTCATCGACATCAATACGCGACCACACTACATGCACGTGGCGGCGACCTTCTTTCTCATGAACAACAATTGCGCGGGGCTGATCTGTCAGTCCCAGTTGTTGTTCTGCGCGGTCTGCTGCCTCAAGGAAATCCTGTTCGGTGGCGATATGATCCTGTGGTGGATTTAAGCTAAGAGAAAACATGAATTGCTTACATTGGGTGGCCTTGGAAATCGCGTGCATCTCTGAGAGCGCACCATGAAGTTGATCAGACGAAAAATCACGCAACTCTAAGCATGACACATGATCATTGTCACGATCATTCATCAGATGATCTGCCAGTGCCTTTGCACCAGAGCGTTGAGAACCTTTGAGGATCATGATTTTACCCCCAAGGCTTCCATCAATGTCGCCCGCATCCATGCAACTTCGGCCACGGTACATTTGAGGTCTTCTTCCAATTCTGGGTCGACGATCAACGTGCCTTGGTTCAGGTGCTTTGCAATCTGGTTGAGATTGTTTGCCTGTTGTGTTTGCCCAAGGCGAGCCAACACCTCAGCCAATAACTGTTGCTCCGCAACAGGTGGTTTGCGCCGTTTCCGATATTTGGGAGCTTCAGCGGCAAAAACCACGGATTTAATATACGAGGACAGCGGCATTGCCCCAGCCTGAACTTCAAGCTGAGAACGTTCTTCTGGAGTTAGGCGCAATGAAAACGGTGCGAGACGGCTCATGGGCGTGGCCCCCGCAGATGTTTCTTGTGGGGCCTGAGAACATCATTCCAGTTCTCCAATTCCTCAAAAAGGGTGTTCGAACAAACTTGCTCTCTGTCCGCCATATTTTTCAGAAAACACCTTGATCTAATATCTTGCTGCGATTGGCAAGGTTCTTTGAGAGAGTCATGCTTCTTCGATTTTGTCTTGGTTCAGGCTCGTTCTGAATTGTACACCCGTTCATTTCTAAGTCGACAAATTTTATTAGCCCGCTATCTTTTCGTGAATGAGGAGAGCGAAATGACTATGGAATTCACCTACAGGGAGTTTTTCTCGGCGGCTGTAGAAAAATATTCGAATGCACCTTTGATTTGCATACCTGCGCATGAAGACCGTGGGTATCTGGAGGGCGGTCTGACGCTGTCATACCAAGACATGTTTGATCAAGTTTCAGCCCTTACACAACAACTGGCTATGGCTGGGTTCGGGCATGGTCATCGCATTGCAGCCTTGTTGGGCAATCGGCCTGAAATGATGGTGCTTAAACTGGCTTGTGGTCAGCTTGGAATATCGTGGGTGCCTGTGAACCCAGACTACCGGCCTGCTGAGATTGCTTACGTGTTGGAAGACAGCTCTTGCGCTTTGGTGATAGTGGCGGATGAGATGATTGCGCTGGTACGTTCTGGTTTGGAAATCAGCAAACACCAACCGCGCTGTGTGACACTGGCTGAGCTGGCGCATAAAAAATTGCAGGCACCAACCCGTCCACCATTGCTTAAAAGACAAATTACGGCAGAGACCGAAGCAAGCCTGATCTATACCTCCGGAACGACAGGGCGTCCAAAGGGCTGCATTCTGAGCCAAGGGTATGAAATCGAGATGGGGCAATGGTATGCAAATCTGGGTGGTTTGATCCATTTTAGTGCCCGTCATACGCGCGTTTATTGCCCGCTGCCTTTGTTTCATGTGAATGCTGCAATTTTGTTGTTCTTTGCAGTGATGACCACGGGCAGTTGCCAGATCATTCCGGAACGCTTTAGTGCAAGGCGTTGGTGGCAAGAGATCGTAGAGACCAAAGCAACGGCAGCACATTATCTGGGTGTAATCATTCCCGCGCTTATGAATCGTGACAAGGACAATTGGGAAGATCAACATTCGATTGAATGGGCTGTTGGGGCAGGGGTGGAGCCTACTTTGCATGAAGCCTTTGAAGCCCGGTTTGAATTTCCCCTCATAGAAGTGTGGGGAATGACCGAAATGTGTCGTGTTCTTGCGGATTGTCATGAACCAAGAAGCATCCACAAACGCGCAATTGGGCGCCCTCAATTCGGGTTGGATGTCAAAGTTGTTGATGAACAGGGCAGAGAAGTACCGCGTGGTGAGCCTGGTGAATTGACGGTGCGCCACTCGGAACAGGTGCCGAGAAAAGGCGCATTTTCTGGTTATCTTAATCTGCCTGAAGAGACAGAAACAGCTTGGCGCACGGGATGGTTTCATACGGGCGATACAGTTGTGATGGATGACAGTGATCTGATCTGCTTTATGGATCGTAAGAAAAATATTATCAGAAGATCAGGCGAAAACATTGCTGCCGCTGAGGTGGAAGCATGTTTGCAGGAACATGAGGATGTGGAACGGGTTGCCGTAATTGCAGTGCCTGATGAGATGCGAGATGAAGAGGTGTTGGCCTGTATTCAGCTACGTGCAGGGGCAAACAAAGTTTCGGAGGAAACTTTGTTCAAGTGGGCGTTTGAACGTTTAACGTATTACAAAGCCCCCGGTTGGATCACCTTTTTGGAAGAGGTACCTGTAACTGGAACGCAAAAAATTCAAAAACACACAATGTTCAAACCTGAGGAAGACCCGTTGGCGCATGCATGTGATTTTCGCGCCTTAAAAAAGCGCTAGGGACACAAATTTTTCTAGAAAAATGTGCCATGTGAAAATCTTCTAGAAGATTTTCTTGGCGCGTTAGCAGACAAACTCTATCGGTCCACTATGGCAGATAATGATATAGTGATGACCACTGCGCATTAAATGGAATCCGCGTTTTCGCACTTCTAACTCTAATGTTGCTAAGTTGATTTCGCGTTCGACATCCACAATTTTACGACGGATCACCCCACCATGTGTGACGGACTTGGCTGAAAACACTTGGTTCAGCCAATCTTGTCCCTGAAAAGAAGACGCCACGATACCCATGCAGGTATCGTGGCGCAGATTGGTTAACCGAAGGTGAAATTCAGTGATCAGGCGCGACGACGACGTCCGCCGGAACGACCACCGCGACCGCGACCTTCTTCGCCTTCTTTTGGGGGCGCCTTATTTGCTTTGATCCACTCACCGCCATGTGGGTCGTTGTTGGTCAGGAAGTTGGCGGCGCGGATGGCCTCCATTTCCTTACCAGCGCGGGGTTTGGTGGACCCCAGACCAAACAGCTGTACAAATGTTTCATCATCCATGCCTTCTGGCAGAACAATACCAGATGCGGCCACTTCTTCTTTCTTCGCAGCGATTGCTTTTTGCGTCACTGGTAGTGCCACAGGGTTCATGATCGCAGATGTCATGCCTGCGCCCATTGCCATTGGTAGGAAGGCGTTGTTGATACCGTGACGGTTGGGCAAGCCAAACGAAATGTTGGACGCACCGCAAGTGGTGTTCACACCCAGTTCTTCACGCAAGCGGCGCACCAGTGCAAAAACTTGCAAGCCAGCAGTGCCCATCGCACCAATTGGCATCACAAGCGGGTCAACCACGATGTCATGTGCCGGAATGCCAAAATCGGCAGCACGCTGAACGATTTTACGGGCCACTTCAAAACGCACATCCGGGTCTTCGGAAATCCCAGTGTCATCGTTTGAAATTGCCACAACTGGCACATTGTATTTCTTGACCAACGGCAGAACCAATTCCAGGCGATCTTCTTCACCTGTGACTGAGTTCAGCAAAGGACGTCCTTCGGCTGCGGCAAGACCCGCTTCGAGTGCTGCAGGAACTGAGCTGTCGATACACAGGGGCGTATCAACCAAGCCTTGAACCAACTCGACGATTTTGGTCATCAAGGGTGGCTCTGTCTCGTTTGGGTTCGGATTGGAGTTATATACAACGCCTGCGTTGATATCCAAGATAGTGGCGCCAGCCGCAACCTGTGCAATGGCGTCTTTTTCTACGGTCGAAAAGTCGCCTGCTTCCAGTTCTGCGGCAAGCTTTTTACGGCCGGTAGGGTTGATGCGTTCACCGATCACACAGAATGGCTCGTCAAAGCCCAGGATCGCGGTTTTTGTTTTTGATTCTACGACTGTACGGGTCATGTCTGATCCTCAGGAGTTTACAGGCTTTGCCGAAGCGCCGCCGTTTTCGATGGCCCAGTTGGCATTGGTTTTGATGCCGCCAAGTGGGAAAAAGTGAACTTTTTGAATGTTGAAGTCGGGGTTTGCAGCCTTATGTGCCGCAAGATCCGCAATAACTTCTGTTGGTTCGTGCGGTAGCAGCAATTTGGTCACATCTTTGGCGCGCTTTTGCAGCACTTTCAACGATGGGCCAACACCGCAAGCAATGGCGAATTTAATCATGGTCTGCAGTTTGGCCGGACCAGCGATGCCGATGTGAACTGGTAGATTCATACCACGTTCAGACAGTTCATTTACCCAATCGATGACAGGCTGCGCTTCAAAACAGAACTGCGTGGCCAACGCCATCTGCGCGTCCGTACGCTTTGAAAATTCCTGTTTCCAGTCCAGCGCCTCATAAGTGTTCGCTCGACCGCCGTTGGGATCGATGTCCAGATTTGGTTCAGGGTGACCTGCAACATTCAGGTTGGTAAAACCGGCTTTATCAAACAGGCCAGTTTCTAACAGTTGCATAGAAGAGTGGAAATCACCGTGCGGTTTGGCCACACCACCAGCCAGCAACAGCGCTTGTTTTACGCCTGCTTCGCCCTGATACATGGAAATCCAGTTTTCCAGCGTCGCCTGATCCTTGATGATCCGCGCCGGGAAATGCGGCATCACATCAAAGCCTTCATTAGCGATGCGTTTTGCAGTGCTGACCATATCCTCAATCGGGGTGCCTTCGATATGCGCGATGTAAACGCGTGTGCCTGCGGGCAGCAGATCGCGGAAATCGTCAACCTTCTGAGCTGTGCGCGGCATCACCTCGATCGAATAACCGCCCAAAAAGGCTTCTACTTCGGGGGTAACGATTTTTTCGGCCGCGGCCGCTTTTTTCTTAAAGTTCAACAAAGCCATAACGGCCTCCCATAGAGCAGCGGGGCTTATGCCCATCCTTCATTGGCGATCAGGGCTTTGATACGCTCCCGATCATATTCTGCTTCAAGTCGTGCGGCCTCAGCAGCAACGATATCGGCAGGCTCGCCCTCAACGGGATAGGGATCTGCCTTGCGCCATTCTGCCAGATACGCATCGCTGTCCTCGGCGCCAATTTTCATGGCAGCGCGGTCGATGGCCTGTTCAAAACGTTCTTCCAGCTGTTTTTTGGCACCGCGGCGGCCTTTGCCCACGATAACTTGCGCTGGAATATCGCGCCAATACACAATGGTGACGTCTGGCATGGATCTGATTCCTCGTTTTTGGTGAAACATTCCTAATTCAGGGTGCGCCTTTCGCTCTGCACAATTTCGACAGAACAGTAACGTTCCGCGACCAATCCAGTTTCTATGCGCTACAACAGACGCTGGCTATACTGCTGGGGCCTCAAATTTCTAATGATCTTCATGAGTTTGTGCTTTGACGTCTCGCAAGGGATTGCGCGAAGCTCATCGAGTGGCTACGCTGAGAGCAACTCGAAATGGAGGGCGTTACAATGGCGCCCAAGCGTCCCAAAGGTGCGGGCGCATTCCCGAAACCGGTTGAGAGCTCCGCGCCGAAACCGCCTGATCCAAGTGCGCTTTATGCAGCGCTTGATCTTGGCACAAATAGTTGCCGCATGTTGATTGCCCAACCCAAAGGCAGTCAATTTCATGTGGTCGATAGCTTTTCCAAGTCGGTTCAGCTTGGAAGCGGTCTGGAAAGCACCGGACGGTTATCACGTGGCTCTATGCGACGCACGATACAAGCATTGCGTATCTGTCAACAAAAGCTCAAGCGTCACAAAGTAAAACGCATGCGTTTGGTCGCAACAGAGGCCTGCCGGCGCGCGATTAACGCCAAAGACTTCATCAAACAGGTGCGGCGGGAAACCGGCCTAAGTATGGAAATCATCAAGCCCGAGGAAGAAGCGCGTCTTGCGGTGATTTCTTGTGCGCCCTTGGTCAGCACCAAGACCGAACAGTTGCTGGTGGTGGATATTGGCGGGGGATCGACCGAGTTGGTTTGGATTGATCTGACCAAAGTTCCGCCACTTGAACGCCCGCGATCCATCATGCGCCTGCATGCAGGATTTCAAAGTGTAGAAAGCCCCTTTCCAGCAGCACGTGTTGTCGATTGGATTTCTGTGCCTCTTGGTGTGGCAACATTGCGGGACCAGTTCAGTGATGTTGAAGATGATTCCGCGCGCTTTGCCCTCATGAGCTGGTTCTTTGAGGAAAATCTTGCTGATTTCGCACCCTATAAAGACGTTCAAAAACGCGAAGGGTTTCAAATTGTGGGCACATCCGGCACAGTGACAACCGTTGCCGCAAGCCACCTGGGTTTGCGCAGGTATGATCGCACCAAGGTGGATGGTCTGCGTATGAGCAGTGACCAGATCGACAAGGTCATCCGGGGCTATCTGGATCTTGGTCCTGTTGGGCGACGCAAAGATCCGCGCATTGGGCAGGATCGGCAAGCGCTTATCATGTCTGGATCAGCCATCTTGCAGGCATTGATGCGGTGTTGGCCCACGGATCGCCTGTCCGTGGCTGATCGAGGGCTGCGTGAAGGGCTGCTTTATTCCCAGATGAGCGCGGATGGTGTATTGGAAGACGGCACGTTTTAGGTGGAAATTCTTCCAGAAGAATTTCTGGCGGCAAAATTTTCTAGAAAATTTTGTGCCCGGTTGCTGTAACCTGTCAGAAGGTATAGGACGTCCACGCTTACGAAAGGGCGACAGATGGCTAAAAATACATCAGGACGCGGGCAGCGTGATCTGACCGTTAAGGTAAAGACCGCCCGTGGGCGCAAGCTCAGCTCTACGCGCTGGCTGCAACGTCAGCTTAACGACCCTTACGTCAAGCGCGCACAGACCGAAGGATATCGTGGTCGTGCCGCATTTAAAATCATGGAAGTTGATGACAAATTCCGTTTTCTCGTGCCTGGCGCGCGCGTGGTCGATCTGGGATGTGCGCCTGGTGGATGGTGTCAGATTGCAGTGAAACGTGTGAATGCCTTGGGCGAAAGGTCCGACAAGAAAGTGGGGCGTGTGCTTGGCGTGGATCTGCAAGAAATCGAACCCCTTGCTGGTGCTGAAATGCACACGCTTGATTTCATGATCGAGAATGCGGATGATCAGGTCAAAGAATGGCTTGGGGGCAAAGCTGACGTCGTCATGAGCGATATGGCGGCCTCTTCATCAGGCCACAAACAAACCGATCACTTGCGCATTATTTCATTGTGTGAGGCCGCGGCTTATTTCGCATTTGACGTGCTAGAAGAGGGCGGAACCTTTGTGGCCAAAGTCTTGGCCGGCGGGGCAGAGGGCGAGCTTCAGAAACTTCTCAAACAGAAGTTTTTAAAAGTGGCCAATGTCAAACCACCTTCGTCGCGTTCGGATTCATCTGAAAAATTCGTGGTCGCTACCGGATTTCGCGGTTGATTGAACCGCAAAGATGCCCTTGCCTCCTGTAGTATCTGATCCGTAACCAGAGGTGGCCAATCTGGTATATCGCGCTGCCGCATATACTTTGCAGTGCGCTGTTGCGCTGTCAGAATAAACAGTCGCTCCAGACGCCTCGCCTTTTGTCTGATCTCGCTGATAAACATCGTAAACATCCATTTCCGCGCGCCCCAAAGATGTAGCTGTCGGTAAATTTAGACAAAAACGGCACGCATTGAGGTCCAAATTGCGGTGTTTAAGCTAAAATTCGGTGAATCAGAGAATGGTACAAGGTTATCGGTAAAATTGTTTCCGTTTGGGAAACTATGGAGGGGGCAACCCGGTATTCCCCCGGGCTGGATGGGTTCAGCAATTGAGGCAGGTAGGCAGCCGAAATCCAAGCCCAATGCCCCACATTTTAATACTGGTTCGTAGACAGTTCTCCGGGAAAGGCCTCATAGAGATACTGGCCGAAATCATATCAACAGTTGGAGACAAAGGCGTCATAGATCTGGTCGGCTTCCTTTCAATCAAGGGTTTTCCATGGCCGGGACATCTGATCGTTCGCTTTTTTGGAAGCGGGTTTGATTGGGTTTGAAACCCAAACCGGAGGCGATCGGGCAGAATGGGGGAAATCCGATGGGGGAGAGTCGTGACCGGGCAGTGCTCGATTTGGAGTGCTGGAACTCAGGCTGAAAAAAATGCTACACGGCGCCGTCGGTGCTACATTCTGTAGCACTGCACTCAAAAACGGGGCTAAATCGGGCCGAAACGGGGAAAACAGGCAAAATGGCGAATCCAAAAAACCAAGAAAAATCAGGGTTTTCCGACGTGCGGAGGGCTGCGCGCTTATCCATTGCGCCCATGATGGATTGGACCGACCGGCATTGTCGATATATGCACCGTCTTATGTCGCGTGAAGCTTTGCTTTACACTGAGATGGTGACGGCTCCAGCGTTGGTGCGAGGAGGGGCGGTGCACTTGCTGGCACATAATGAGGCCGAGCATCCTGTTGCCTTGCAGCTTGGTGGGTCTGACTCGGCAGAGTTGGCGCAGGCCACAAAATTGGGGGCAGATGCTGGATATGACGAGATCAACCTGAATGTGGGATGCCCGTCAGATCGGGTGCAATCTGGCACTTTTGGAGCAATACTGATGACTCAACCTGAATTGGTGGCAGATTGCGTGGCGGCGATGATTGACCAAAGCGCGGTTGAAGTGACGGTGAAATGTCGCATCGGCGTGGATGATCAAGACCCAGAGCAGGTCTTGCCGGATTTTCTGCAAAAGGTGAGTGCAGCCGGTGTGACGCGTTTCACCATTCATGCGCGTAAGGCATGGTTGCAAGGGTTGTCTCCCAAGGAAAATCGCGACATTCCACCGCTGGATTATGATTTGGTGTTGCGGATGAAGGCGCAATTTCCTGATCTGCATATTTCGGTCAATGGGGGCATTACTTCACTTGATCAGGCAGAGGCATTTTTGGCCCAAGGTCTGGACGGTGTGATGATCGGGCGGGCGGCCTATCATCAACCGGGTGAGGTGTTGCTGGAGGCAGATAGGCGCATTTTTGGCGTGGAGCAGAGCAAAGACAACGTCGAGATTGTCCACGCTATGTTGCCCTATATTGAGGCACATTTGCATGATGGCGGTAAGCTGCATCAGATCACGCGCCATATGCTTGGCCTGTTTGCGGGCAAACCTGGCGCGCGTGGATGGCGGCGTACGTTGTCCGAGGGTGTATCACTGCCCGGTGCGGGCCCCGAGCTGGTGGAAAAGGCGCTTGTGTGTGTGACGCAGGAACACATGAGAATCCAATCGTAAGATGTTGATAGATAGAAATATGTTCCAAAAATATGGATGGGTAAAATTCGCTTTTGATGACGCCTTATTTGACTGGGTTCAAGCGGTGTTGCCGCAGGCAGTTGCTGCGACCAGAGCGCCTGAAATGCAACATTGGTATCAATGTCAGGGCACTTGGTTTGTAGGTGTGGATGCATTGGACAACGATGCGCAGGGCAATGTCGGGATGTCTGGTCCATTGCGAGGCAAACCAATAGAGGCCATTCAAGAGATGTTTGGCCGTATGCCGTCCTTACATAAAGCGCAGGTTTCAGTCACTTATCCGGGATTTCCAAAACCGCGTGACAACGAAGCAGAGTCCGCTTTTCTATATCGTTTCAAACGGTTCGGCGCACATGTTGATGGACTTTTGGCGATTGGTGAGGAGCGTCGCCGGATGGTGAAAGAGCCGCATGAGTTTGTGCTGGGAATACCTTTGAATGCTTGCTCACCTGATGCGAGCCCCTTGGTTGTTTGGGAAGGCAGCCACAAGATCATGCGCGCGGCATTTGTCAGAGCTTTGAGCGGCTTTGCGCAGGAAGAAATGGCGAATGTTGATGTGACAGAAGCCTACAAATTGGCCCGGCGAGAGGTGTTTGAAACTTGCACGCCAAGATATGTGCACGCGCAACCTGGCGAGGCCTATCTGATGCATCGCCACTGTTTGCATGGTGTCGCACCTTGGGCAGAGGGCGCCGTCGCGCCGACAGAGGGGCGTATCATCGTATACTTTAGACCGGAGACCATTAAAGGCGTCGTGGATTGGTTGAAAGCTTCCTAAAATTAGAGGGATGGCTTAGAGGGGATTGTAAACACTGCACTTTTTATCTGGGATGGCAACACGGGCACGGGGGTGCGCAGGCGTTGACATCATTAATCTTGGCGCGCTTGCGGATTTCGAATCCGACCCAACTATCACCGATTTTGATGGCACACAGAGGACAGCAGTGTCGTGATGTTGCATGCTGGAATGACGGGTGCGATCATAGGTGCCGCTGACCCTGATAATACCTCGGACAGTCAAGTTTCGCTGAATGGCGACTCCGTGGCGGCGGCGATTGGCACAGCTGGCACGTTGACAGCCGGAGACGTGCAATTGGTTGTAGGTGATTTCGTCGAAAGCTGATCTTAACGCGCCTGACGTGCTGCGCGACCGCCACGGCGTTTGCGCAGGCGTGGGGCGCGTTTGGGCAGGTCAGCGGTGATTTCAGCGCGCTCTGCTTCGTCCATTTTGGACCAACGTGTGATTTCGTCGATGGATCGCAAGCACCCGGTACACAGGCGCTCTTCTGGATGCACGACGCAGATCTGAATGCAGGGGCTGTCGACTTCATTACGACGCCAAACCTTGTTCTTATTTTTTCTCTCTTCGTTCACGTCGCGCTCCTTAGGTGTGCCAGCCGATCCAAGGCTCCTTGTAGGATATAGGAGGCGGCGACGTGGTCGATAACCTCTGCGCGACGTTTTCTGGTCGTATCCGCCTCTAGCAAGGCCCGTTCGGCGGCAACGGTAGACAGGCGTTCGTCCCAAAAGCTGATGGGAATTGTCACACGTTGCGCCAGATTACGTGCGAATGCGCGGGTGGATTGACAACGCGGCCCTTCAGAGCCGTCCATATTACGAGGCAAGCCCAAAACGATGGCGCCAATGGAGCGGCTCGCAATGATTTTCTCCAACGCTTCGGCATCCATTGTGAATTTCTTACGTTTTACGGTTTCCAAAGGCGTAGCCACCGATTGAAACGTATCCGAGACTGCAACGCCAATGGTTTTGGTGCCCAAATCCAACCCCATCAATCCCTGCATTTTGGGCAAGACTGAGGCCATGTCGACGAAATCGTCAAAAATATCTGCTCTCACTGGGCCACTCCTGCCTGTGTTGCGGCTTGTTGAATCAGCGCAAGCGCCTGTGGGTTGGCGGCAAAAACCTCTTGGGCATTTACCCAGATCGCGGCGGCGCGGTCGGTTTCGCCAAGCACGCCATAGGCCCCGATCAGACGCGCCCATTCCTGCGGCGTACCGCCATCAGTGGCCAAGCGGTCTGAAAGCTGGGCTACCATGCCGCGGATCATCTCTTGCTGTTCCTCTGTGCTTAGATCAGAGGCGGCGTTGATGTCATCTTGGGATGGGCCAGAGGTGAAGGTGGGGGGCGTATAGTCAACCCCAGCATAGGCTGCGAGATCCGGCATACGTGACATGACGGCATTCAACCAAGGCGCATCCGGACCACTGTCTTGCAACAGGCTGTTCCACGCGCGAAACGCCAAATCAGGCCGTTCTGCCTGTATCAGCATGAGGCCGATGTAATAGCGTCCCAACCCGGTTTGCGGGTCACGTTTCAGCACCACACGCAACGCATCCTCTGCCTCGGGCGAGATATAGCCATGTGCGGCGATGATCATGAATTCTGCAAGTTGCAGGTAATCTTGGGTGGTGGCAGCATCCCTCTTTAGGCGCATCACATTTTGTTGTGCGCGATAGGCGGCGGTGAAATTACCTGCTGTGGCCTCGTTGCGGGCCAAAAGTGTCTGCCCTGTCAGGTCGTCAGGGCGTTGTGACACGGCCACGCGCAGCTGTTGCAGCAAATCGGCAAATTCTGCCTCAAGTGGTGGCGTGGCACGTGGTGTCAGGGTTTTTTCATACTCAGCTTGTGACAGGCGCGCATCATGGATCAGTTTGGCGTTTATTTTACGCTCTTGCAGAGGCTGATCGCCATATCCCGGCGCCCCAAGTTGCACATACCCAAGCATCCCACCGCCCACGAGCACCATGCCAAGGGCAATAGGCAAGATAAGCGAGTTTTTTTGTTCGTTCTCGCTGTTTTGTGCCGCACGCAATTGCGCGTCAGCTGTCAGAATGCGGCGGGAGATTTCTGTGCGGTTGCGCTCTGCATCCTCGGTGGCAATCACGCCCCGTTGCAGATCACGATCGACCTCGGCCAATTGATCGCGGTAAACCTGCAAATCAAAGGCTGCGGGGTGTTGTTCGCGGGTGTGGCGGCGCAATATGGCTGTGGCCAGCACATAAGCGGCGGCAACGGCAAAAAGACCTGCTGTGATCCAGAACGTCATGCGCCCTCCGATGGTTGTTGTGTGTCATCTAGCGGTCCTGCGACGTCAACAAAAGGGGGAGGGGCACAAAAAGCAAAAATGTCGCTTTTGGTGTGCATGTCGCAACCAGTGGTCAAACTGACGGTTTGAATCGCGTGTCGAATGGCCCTAGGGGTCATTACACTAACATACTCGTCCCTGATCGGAATCAAGCCATGAGACGTTACTCTGCATTTGCAATTGCGCGCGAAGCTGCGCGTTTTCACACTGGATGGGAACGCGCATGGCGTTCGCCTGAACCCAAAAAGAAATACGACGTGATTATCGTTGGTGCTGGCGGCCATGGTTTGGCCACCGCGTTCTATCTGGGTAAGAACTTTGGGATCACCAATGTGGCGATCATCGAAAAAGGGTGGCTTGGCGGTGGTAACACTGGTCGTAACACCACCATTATTCGATCCAACTATCTTCAGGATCCTTCGGCGGCGCTTTATGAAAAGGCGCGTTCGCTCTATGAGACCATGTCGCAGGATTTGAACTATAATGTTATGTTCAGCCCACGTGGCGTGATCATGCTGGCCCAGACCGAACATGAGGTGCGCGGCTATCAGCGGACTGCGCACGCAAATGCGTTGCAAGGCGTGCCAACAGAATTCATCGGCCCAGAGCGCGTGAAAGAACTGGTGCCAATCATCAATCTGAACGGCCCTCGTTATCCGGTTCTGGGTGGTTTGTGGCAGGCGCGTGGCGGCACTGGTCGTCACGATGCGGTTGCTTGGGGCTATGCGCGCGCCTGTTCTGACATGGGCATGGACATCATCCAGAAATGCGAAGTCACTGGCGTGCGTCAAGAGGCCGGTAAGGTCACCGGCGTTGACACCACAAAGGGGCCCATTGATTGCGACAAGCTTGGCCTTGTGGTGGCAGGTAACTCTGGTGATCTGGCAAATATGGCGGGTTTCCGTTTGCCAATGGAGTCTGTGGCGCTGCAAGCCTTGGTTTCAGAGCCGATCAAACCATGCATGGATGTGGTCGTGATGGCCAACACCGTACATGGATATATGTCTCAGTCGGATAAGGGCGAGATGGTTATCGGTGGTGGCACCGATGGGTTTAACAACTATACCCAACGCGGATCGTTCCATCACGTCGAGGAAACCGTGCGTGCATTGGTTGAAACCTTCCCAATGGTTAGCCGTCTGAAGATGTTGCGCCAATGGGGTGGTATCGTGGATGTGACCGGTGACCGTTCTCCTGTGATTGGCAAAACGCCTTTGGGCAACTGCTTTATCAACGCAGGTTGGGGCACAGGTGGGTTTAAGGCGATCCCAGGCGGTGGCTGGGCCACAGCAGAGCTGATCGCCAAAGGTGAGCCAGGCCCCCTAAGCGCCGAATTTGGCATGGAACGTTTCATCGAAGGCCGCTTCATCGACGAATCCGTCGCTGCCGGCGTCGCGCACTAAGGAAGGATGTATAAAAATGTTGATCCTTGAATGTCCCTATTGCGGCGTCAAAGGCGAGGAAACTGAGTTTCACGCTGGCGGCGAAGCACATCTGAAACGTTTCGGTCCCGGATCTGAGGATGCGGATTTCGAAACATATCTCTTTATGCGCGAAAACCCCAAAGGGGTACATTTGGAACGCTGGCGCCATGCAAATGGGTGCGGTAAATGGTTCCACGCTGCGCGCTGCACCATGACTTTGGAAGTTTTCGGCAGCTATAGCGCCCAGACTTTTGAACCACCAAAAGAGATCAAAGATAAAATCTCGGCCAAACGTCCCGGTTGGTCCTGGAGGAACTTCTCATGAGCACACGTCTCGCATCCGGCGGTCGCCTCCTGAACAAGGGTAAGGCTGTCGAGTTCACCTTCAACGGCAAGCGCCTGCAAGGCTATGAGGGCGACACGCTCGCCTCTGCTTTGTTGGCCAATGACCAGATGATGGTGGGTCGTTCGTTTAAGTATCACCGCCCGCGCGGTATCGTTGCATCTGGCGCTGAAGAGCCTAACGCCCTGTTCAACATGGGTGAGGGCAGCAAGTTTGAGCCCAACCAACGCGCCACCACGACAGAGCTGTTTCACGGCCTGACCTGTGCGTCGCAAAACCACTGGCCAAGCCTTGAGTTCGACGTGGGTGTGGTGAACAACTATGCCGCGCGTTTCCTGCCTGCTGGTTTCTATTACAAAACGTTCATGGCACCTCGGGCAGCGTGGAAACACGTGTTTGAACCCATCGTTCGTCAGTCCGCAGGTCTGGGTAAGGCCCCAAAAGACCGTGATGCGGATCGCTATGAGCATTTCTATGCCTTTTTTGACGTTGTCGTCGTAGGTGGCGGGATTGCCGGTCTGATTGCGGCCAAGGCCGCGGGCGCATCCGGTGCCAAGGTTCTGCTGATGGAGCAAACCGCCCATTGGGGTGGTCGTACTCCGGTAGATGGCGGAGAGATCGACGGCGTTGCGGTTGAAGATTTCATTGCGTCCTTGGTGAATGAGCTGAAGGCGATGGGCAATGTCACCATGCGCAATCGCATGATGGGGGCTGGCGTGTATGACCACGGCTATGTTCTGGGATACGAGCGCGTGGCTGATCATACACCCAATGCTGTTGGTCCACGTCACCGCATGTGGCGCATTCGTGCGAGCCAAATCGTGACCGCAACTGGCGCGATTGAACGGCCTTTGTCCTTTGCTGGCAACGATGTTCCCGGTGTTATGCTGGCGGCAGCTGTGCGTGATTATGTTATGGATTACGGTGTTTCCATCGGGGATCGCACAGTTGTTGTTACCAACAACGATGATGCATACCGTACGGCCATTGCACTGAAAAACTCTGGTCTCGAAGTGCCTGTTATTCTGGATGCACGTGCTTCCGGTGGGGGCGCCTTGGCAGATGAAGCCCGCGCTTTGGGCATTCGTGTTGAAAACGGCAAAGGCATTGCAAAAGTTAAGGGCGGTAAGCGCGTCACTGGCGTGGCGATCTGTGCCCAAGCAGGCGAAGGCTCCACTCTGGAAGAGATTAAATGCGACGCGGTTGCAATGTCCGGTGGTTGGTCCCCGGTTGTGCACCTGTGGTCCCATTGTGGCGGTAAGCTGATTTGGGATGACGCTCAGGCGCATTTCCGTCCAGACGCATCCTGTGCGCCGACCAATCAGAACGGCGAAGGCTTTGTTGTTCCGGCAGGTACAGCCAACGGTCCACTTGGTTTGAACGCTGTGCTGGCTGATGCGGTTAAGGCAGGCGAATCTGCGGCCAAGGCTGCAGGGTTCACACCGAAGAGCGTTGCTGCGCCGCAAGGCGTTGCGAGCGATGAGGCTGCGATGGAACCTGTCTGGCTGATGCCACAAGGGGCAGGGCCCAAGCTGCGTATGAAGGCATGGTTGGATTATCAGAACGACGTTAAAGTCTCTGATGTCCGTCTGGCCGCGCAAGAAGGCTACGAAAGCGTTGAACATACCAAGCGTTACACCACGCTTGGTATGGCTACTGACCAAGGTAAACTGAGCAACATCAATGGCCTGGCTACATTGGCTGGTCAGTTGAATGCGCCAATCCCGGCAGTAGGCACCACCACCTTCCGTCCCCCATATCACCCGGTCAGCTTTGGGGCGATCGCTGGCGAGGCGCGTGCGGAAACCTTCCAACCTGTGCGTGACACCCCAATTTCAGGGTGGCACAGCGAAAACAACGCCTTCTTTGAACCGGTTGGTCACTGGCGCCGTCCATATTGCTTCCCACGCAACGGTGAATCACATGCCGAAGCCGTGAAACGCGAGATCAATCAGACCCGCAACTCGCTTGGGATGCTGGACGCCTCAACTTTGGGTAAATTGGTTGTGTCTGGTCCTGACGCAGGCAAATTCTTGGATATGCTCTACACAAATATGATGAGCACGCTGAAGGTTGGCAAATGCCGCTATGGCCTGATGTGTTCTGAGAACGGCTTCTTGATTGACGATGGCGTTGTTGCCCGTATTGATGAGGAAACCTTCCTTTGCCACACCACCACTGGCGGTGCGGAACGCATCCACGGTTGGATGGAAGAATGGCTGCAAACCGAATGGTGGGACTGGAAAGTCTATGTTGCCAATGTGACAGAACAATACGCACAGGTTGCAGTCGTAGGCCCGAACGCGCGTAAGGTTCTGGAAAAACTCGGCGGGATGGATGTCTCCAAAGAGGCCTTGGCCTTTATGGAATGGAAAGACGGCAAGCTGGGCGATTTTGATGCGCGGGCGTACCGGATTTCTTTCTCGGGCGAGCTGTCCTATGAAATTGCGGTTCCTGCAAGTCAGGGCCGAGCTTTCTGGGATGCATTGCTTGAGGCAGGCGCCGAATTTGATGTCATGCCTTATGGCACAGAGGCGCTGCATGTGATGCGGGCTGAAAAAGGCTTTATCATGATTGGGGATGAAACCGATGGCACCGTGATCCCACAGGATCTGAACATGCAGTGGGCGATTTCCAAGAAGAAAGAAGACTACCTTGGCAAACGCGCGCAGGAACGCAGCTTTATGGCAAGTGCGGATCGCTGGAAACTGGTAGGGCTGGAAACTCTTGACGGGGCCGTGATCCCAGATGGGGCCTATATCCCAGCTGCTGGTGAAAACGCCAACGGTCAGCGCAATGTTCAGGGGCGTATCACCTCGACCTATTATTCACCAACAATGGATCGTGGCATCGCTATGGCGCTGGTACATCGTGGCCCGGATCGTATGGGCGAAGTGTTGGATATTCCAACGCTGGATGGCACAGTTCTGAAAGCAAAAATCGTCGATCAGGTCTTTTATGACAAGGATGGGGAAAAGCAGAATGTCTAATCTCGTAAGCGCTTTGAATCATGCGAAATCCGCAGGGTTCGCATCAGTCGAAGAAACCGGCTTGCAAGGTATGATCACCGTTCGCGGTGATCTGGCAAGCAAAGCAATGGCGGCGGCCGTAAAGGCCGCAACCGGCGCTGCAGTACCTGCAACACGCAAGATCGAAAAAGGCGACACTGGTGCTGTGGCCTGGATGTCACCTGATGAATTGCTGGTGATCACATCTTACGAAGGTGTGGATTCGGCGATTGAGGCGATGAAAGCCTCCTTACAAGGCGAACATTCAATGGTTGTGAACGTCAGTGATGCACGCGCTGTGTTCAAGGTTAGTGGTTCTGCCGAAGATGTCATGGCAAAGCTCGCCCCAGTTGATTTTTCGACAGAGGCATTCCAACCCGGTGAATTCCGTCGCTCGCGCTTGGCGCAAGTTGCCGCTGCAATGTGGAAAAACGACGATGGTAGTTTTGAATTGGTCTGCTTCCGCTCTACTGCTCAGTATGTCTTTGATTTGTTGTCTGTTTCGGCGGCCAACGGTGGTGAAGTGCGTCACCTAAGCTAATTGATGAGCATCACAAAACAAAGAAACGCACGCCAATGTTTTGGCGTGCGTTTTTTTGTGTCGTATCTGGGCCATGTATTTAGTCTTTTCCGACCATTGCCAATGTTGTCGCCAAATCGCCGTATCCCGTGTGGCGGTGTTCAAATGTTAATCCCAGACGGTCAGCACACGCACGCGCTTTTTCTACAAGCACTGGGTCGATGATTTGGGATTGATAAACCAGCTTTTCATAATTACCGAAATACATGTCCAGCAATTGCGGGTGACGGTCCAACCCCATCGGTTTCCAGATAAAAGCGTCAAATTGCCGAACAAGGAAATCGGTCAGATAAAACGCGGTGTATTCCGTTTCTGAAATCTCAGCGAATCTATCATTGCCTTCAAAGAAGCTATAACAATGCGGCCCAGCCACCATCTGTACGCCCAGTTCCTCACAAATCCGTTCCAGCTCTCCGCCAGTACCGCAATCAGCATAGACGACAAATATGTCGTCATAATCATCACGGTGTTTGGCCACAGCCTCGCGTACAGCGTTGGGAATTTTTTCTGGATGCACGTGATAAATCGCAGGCAGGCAGGTCAGAGTCATGTGATCCCAACCGTTGATCTTTTGAAGATCAAGGATTTCACGCGCCAAGGCACCGCAGGCGATCAACAGGATTTTACCGGTTTTATGATCCGCTTCCAGACCTTTGCGGGTCAGGTCTTCGTCAGATAGCTCGGGCATGGTGATACCTCGTGGCGAAAAAAAACGGCCCGCCTGTTGGGGCGAGCCGCGAAATACTTTCTCTGAGCGATCCAGAGATCAGGCGTTCATCGCGTTGTGCTTACGGCTCATGAAGTCTTTGGCAGTTTCAACAGCCACAGCTGCGTCGCGGCAATAAGCGTCAGCGCCGATGGCCTTGCCAAACTCTTCGTTCAGTGGCGCACCACCAACCAAGACAGTGTAATCGTCACGGATGCCTTGCTCGACCATCGTGTCAATCACAACCTTCATATATGGCATAGTGGTTGTCAGCAGTGCGGACATGCCAAGGATGTCTGGCTTGTATTGCTCCAAGGCTTCCAGATAGTTTTCGACAGGGTTGTTGATGCCGATGTCAGCAACTTCAAAACCTGCGCCTTCCATCATCATGCCAACAAGGTTCTTGCCGATATCGTGGATGTCGCCCTTAACGGTGCCGATGACCATGCCGCCAACACGTGGCGCGCCAGTTTCAGCCAACAATGGTTTCAGGATGAACATCCCACCCTTCATTGCGTTTGCGGCCAACAGAACTTCTGGAACGAACAGAATGCCATCGCGGAAGTCAGCGCCAACAATGGTCATGCCGCCAACCAATGCTTTGGTCAGAACGTCATATGGTGCCCACTTGCGTTCAAGCAGGATGTTAACCGCTTCTTCGATTTCTTCCTTAAGACCGTCATAGAGGTCGTCGAACATCTGTTGAACCAGTTCTTCGTCGTCCAGTTCGGACAGGATGATATCTTCTTCTTCCGACATGTGCGTTCCCTTACGAGATGGCATGAGTGCCTGTTTAATTTGATCCACCTTTCGATCTTTTACGCAGGTCCGACTGTCAAAATTGCGACATAGCCGCACCCGGTTCCGACGTATGATGAAAAATTGCGCCATCTCAATGCGCTATGCTGCAACTGCGAAAGGATCATTTGCAATTGTTCCTCTTTTGTTCTAATTTATTGTCATGGCAGATCACATTGTAAAATCTCTGGAACAAGAGCGCCGTCGCGGACGTGGCGCTTTAAGTAATGTGACAGGTCGATTTGATGTGGAACGCCTGGAAACCCATGATGGGTGGGATATTGAGGAAGATAGACCCGCTTTCAAAACCCATGTCCGCGAAGAGATAGCGCGCAGTATAATTGTGCGAAACACCTCGCCGGACTTGCCATTTGATCGCTCTATCAATCCGTACAGAGGATGCGAACATGGCTGTGTGTATTGTTTTGCGCGACCTAGCCATGCCTATTTGGGCTTTTCTCCGGGTCTTGATTTTGAAACCCGCCTGATTGCGCGTCCAAATGCCGCCGACGTGTTGGAAAAGGAGCTGCGCGCCAAGAAATATAAAGTCGCTCCAATTGCCATTGGTACCAACACGGACCCGTATCAGCCAATTGAAAAGGCGCGTGAAATCATGCGGTCGTGTTTACAGGTTCTTCGCGATTTTAACCATCCGGTTGCCATTATCACCAAGGGCACCTTGATTGAACGAGACATTGATATTCTGGCCCCGATGGCCGCGCAGAATTTGGTTCGGGTGGGTGTTTCTGTGACGACGCTTGATAATCGGGTGTCCCGCTTAATGGAACCACGGGTGCCACTGCCTGCGCGCCGGCTTGAAACCATACGTCGCCTAAGTGCAGCCAATATTCCAGTGCGGGCCATGGTATCGCCGATTATTCCGGCCTTAACGGATCACGAGGCAGAGGAGATATTTGGCGCAGTTGCAGAGGCGGGTGCAGTGTCGGCCACATGGATCATGTTGCGTCTACCACGCGAGGTGGCGGATTTGTTTCAAGAATGGGTGGAAACGCATTTCCCAGACCGCGCCGAGCGAATTTTGGCGCGGGTGCGCGAAATGCATGGTGGCAAATTATACGAGGCAGAGTGGGGCAAACGCATGCGAGGAGAGGGGCATTATGCTGATATGATCGCACATCGTATTGCGTTGACGATGCGCCGCAATAATCTGACGACACAGCTATCCCCCTTGCGGTGTGACTTGTTTCAAGTACCGCTGGCGCAAGGGGATCAGCTTAGTTTGTTTTGAACACTTACGCCCGGCGACGGCGACGACGTGGCGCAACGATTTCATTTGCACCAGTGCCATCACCTGCGGATGAAAACGCCCCAAGCTGGGTTGTGATGTCTTCCAAAGTCGGACGTGGGGCTGCTGCGCGGGTTTCCAGTGCGGTTTTCATCGCGCGAATATGTTCAGCTTTGGTGCCGCAACATCCGCCAATGATTTTTGCGCCGCTATCACGTGCCATCACGGCATAATCCGCCATCAGATCCGGGGTGCCATCATAGTGAATATGCCCATCAACATATTTTGGAATACCTGCGTTGCCCTTTGAAATAATCGCGCGTTCGGTACCCTGTGCAGCGAACCCTTGCACAGTGCGCAGTAAATCAGATGCGCCCGTGCCACAGTTGGCGCCAAAGGCCAGTGGTGGATTGGGCAGGCTTTCAACCAATTGCGCCATATCAGAAGACGTCACGCCCATCATGGTCCGTCCGGCTGTGTCAAAACTCATCGTGCCGCACCAAGGCATATCGGCCAAAGCAAAGGCCTCGGCCGCGGCTTTGAATTCTTCAGGGGCGGAAATCGTTTCGACCCAAAGCACGTCTGCGCCGCCTTCTTTCAGACCTTCAGCCTGTTCATGAAAGATTTCCACGGCAGTTGCATGTGAAAGGCTGCCTATGGGTTCCATGATCTCACCGGTTGGGCCGACAGATCCGGCAACCACAACTGTGCGGTCGACCTTGTCAGCGACCTCACGGCCCAATTCCGCCGCGATGCGCGACAGTTCACGGGCGCGGTGGCCTGCGTCGTGCAACTTCAGGCGTGCTGCATTGCCACCAAAAGAGTTGGTCAGAAAAAGATCGCTGCCCGCATCCACCCAAAGCTGATACAGCGCGCGGATTTTGTCAGGCTCTTGCTCGTTCCACAGTTCTGGCGCGTCACCGGCCATAAGGCCCATTTCAAACAGATTGGTCCCAGTTGCGCCATCGGCCAATAGCCAATCACGGGTTTCAAGTAATTTTGAAAGGGCGTTTGACATGGGATCATCCTTTGAGGCGCGCGTTTAAAACAAGTTGGGTGTCTCACGCGCGCGTGATCAAGGCAAATTCATAATATTCATGTTTATCATGAGGTGGATGCATATACCTTTGGCGGCGCGTCCGGCGGCAAAGGCGGATGCAGGGTTTGGCCGCGCATAATACATTGGACCAAATCAAGCGCAGCCAAGGCCAATCCGGGCCAAGTTTCCGTCGCCATATAAAGGGGGCGCCAGTGAGGGGCAAAGCTGTCTTTGAACTGGCGCAATCCCAAACCTCCAGAGGCGTGTAAATGCATGCGCCGCCACATGCGTTCGGCCATGTACCGTGCGTCAACTGGAGGGGGGGCAGCCGCAAGTGACAGTAAGGGAACATCACCTTTTGACGCTTTTTCAATGGCTTGATGGATCAAGCTGTGCATGGTGCCATCGGGCGCATCCGCCGATGTACGCATGATATCCAGGCACCATTCCTGCGCATTTGTGTGAAAGCTGACAAAGCCGATCAAACGAGTGTCTTGCCAAGCCAGGAACACCGCCTGATGCTTCAAATAGGCCGCCTCAAACCGGCCCATGGACAGGCCACGCGCAATGCCATGCACATCTTCCCAATTTGCGGAAACCTCGGCCATGTCTGACCATGGCAAGCGATCGGTCGCATGTTCGATGCGCACATTAGCATCCCGCGCCTGATGTAGTTTGCGCCGCAATTGCCGATATGCACGCCCCAGAAGGCTATGTTGGTTTGGAATAATCAGGGCTTCTTGAGCGATATGCAGCACGCTCCACCCGGATTGCCGCAACCCGGCGGCATGTCGTGGACTGACCTTATAAAAACACAAGATGCGATTGCGGCGGCGGGCAAAATCCTTCAACGGAGTCATCAGCGCCGCAGCATGCCCTTGTAAGGGATCAAACAATGCGGTGATGGTTTGACCAGTGCGCACAGTGGCGCAAACGCCGCCTGAACAATGAACAGGCAATCCGTTATTTTGACGTAAAACACCCAATTCTGCGCGCCCGGCGCCCTCGATCAAGGTGCGTTCCACATTTCCCGGCACCTCGCGCGGCCAAAATTGGGTACGCTCTGGTGGGCTGAGAAACATGACCAACAGCGCAATCGCGGCCGGAATGGCATGATACACCACGCGAAACCCGATAATTGCACAGATCACACCCGTCGTATCAGAATTCGCTAAATGGCTGAGCAAAGTAAATTCAAATGCGCCAATCCCCCCCGGAGCACCAGTCAACAGGGCCAAGCCCAGTGCGAGTGTGAAAACAGGGAAAAGCTGTGCATATGACAAGTCAATATGTGCAGGCAGCAACACATAAAGCGCCGCACAAGCCGCAGATATATCCACGAGACAGAATAGAAACATCGCCCCCAAGGCCGGTAGGCTGGGCAATGTGATCTGATGGCGCCCAAAAGATATTACGGGATGACATAAGGCGCAGTACAAAATGCAAATGATGAAAGTAATACTGCATGAATACAATACGTAAGATGCCAAAGTTGAAGTGCTCTGCTGTATCCCCCATGCGGCGGACGTTAGAATCGACCAGCACAGGAAAAAACACAAAGTCACAAAAACCGTGATTTTACCGGCGCGTAGAAATCCAAGGGAAGGTTGTAACTTCCAGCGGATCAGGCTGGCGATGATCATGCCAAATCCGGTGGTTTGGCTGATCGCGATGGCCACGGCACCAGAGAGCGTGGCCTTACGATGACAATTATCCGTACCGAAATGACGATGTGCGATCGTGTCATAGCGCGCAACAGCAAGAAAACTTAACGCCGTTAAACCAAGCGCCAATACCCATTGTCCAACGGAAATCTCAACAAGGTTTCCCCGAAGCTGTGTGAGATCAATCGCCCTGATGTGGTCTTGCAGTGCAAACAAGCACACCACAGCAACACCCAACGGCACCATAGTTTGTGATAGTTTCACAACCCGCTTAGGTAGGGCCTGTATCCCCGTATCAACAGTTGGCAACCTTATTCCCCCTCACAAATACCAGGGTAGAATAGAGTCGGGAAAGTTTATTGGCCTTTAATGTCGGCCAACAAACACCGGAAATTTAATGAAAAAAGGCGCAAAACGTGTTTGCGCCTTTTCCTGCAATGATTTTACAATCAAAGCCCGTTCATAACCTGATCTTGAGCTGTCAAAGTGACCTCGGCCAATTTGGTGCGAATCTCATCTGCACTGGCTTTGCCTTCCAGATCGGCAGCAACTTTACGGATCACGTCCTCATGACCGGCCTCTTCGAAATCAGCAATAATGACTGATTTTGCATATTCATCAGCGGCATCGCCGGATTTCCCAAGCAATTCTGCAGCCCAAAGACCCAACAATTTGTTGGCGCGCGCAGTCGCTTTGAATTTCATTTCTTCATCATGTGCAAACTTGTTTTCAAACGCGTTTTCACGATCATCGAATGTGGTCATCTATGAATTCCTTTGCAGGCGTTACTGTCCCTATAAGATATGCATATGGAAATGCAGGACTGCAAGGGGCAGGATGCTTGCGACAGAGGCTTGCATGGATTAAGAGGGCGCCAACCGGGGACTCACCCCCGCCTCAGCAGGAAAGTAGAGCCAATGGCGCGTGGCAAGAAGATTTACGAAGGTAAAGCAAAGATTCTGTACGAAGGTCCAGAACAAGGCACAATCATTCAGTATTTCAAAGATGATGCCACCGCATTCAATGCTGAGAAAAAAGACGTGATTGACGGCAAGGGCGCGTTGAACAACCGCCTGTCAGAATATTTCATGACCGGGTTGAACCAAATCGGCGTTCCGACTCACTTTCTGAAGCGTTTGAATATGCGCGAGCAGCTGGTGCGTTCTTGCGAAATTATTCCACTGGAAGTGATCGTGCGTAATTTTGCCGCGGGATCCATGTCCAAACGTCTGGGCATCGAAGAAGGCACACAGCTGACGCGCCCGATTGTCGAGTATTGCTATAAGGACGACAGCCTTGGTGATCCGCTGGTCACCGAAGAGCATATTGCCGCCTTTGGCTGGGCCGCACAACAAGACATGGAAGACATCCTGAGCCTTGCTCTGCGGGTGAATGATTTCTTGTCTGGTGTGATGTTTGGTGTGGGCATTAAATTGATTGATTTCAAAATCGAAATTGGTCGCGTTTATGATGGCGATTTTCAGCGTCTTGTTGTGGCGGATGAAATCAGCCCAGACAGCTGTCGCTTGTGGGACATCGAAACTGGTCAGAAGCTGGACAAGGATGTGTTTCGCCGCGATCTGGGCAGCCTGACGGATGCCTATGCCGAAGTGGCACAACGTCTTGGCGTTCTGCCACGCAATGCGACACCGATGACCAAGCCTACGCTGATCAACTGATACCTCAGCGCCTATGTGGGCGCTGATCTACTGTATTTGCAAAAGAAGATATCGGGACCGGAATCTTCTTTAATTCGGAGAAAATGATATGAAAGCACGTGTGTACGTGATGCTGAAAAACGGTGTTCTGGACCCTCAGGGCGAGGCCGTGCGCCATGCGCTTGGCTCGTTGGGATTTGACGGTGTCGAAGGCGTGCGTCAGGGTAAGGTGATCGAACTTGATCTGGCCGAGGGCACCTCAGAGGCGACCGTAACCGAAATGTGCGAAAAACTGCTCGCCAACACGGTCATCGAAAGCTACCGGGTGGAGCTGGGCTGATGAAAGCAGCGGTCATTGTTTTTCCCGGTTCTAACTGCGATCGCGACTTGCAAGTCGCGCTGGAGCGCGCGGGCGCGGATGTCACTATGGTGTGGCACAAGGATACCGATTTGCCCGAGGGGCTTGATATTGTCGGTGTCCCCGGTGGGTTTTCCTTCGGTGATTACTTGCGGTGCGGGGCTATCGCAGCCAATTCCCCCATCTGTAAATCGCTGATCGCGCACACTGAACGGGGCGGTTATGCCTTGGGTGTATGTAACGGTTTTCAGATTTTGACAGAGACTGGCATTTTGCCCGGTGCGCTGCGTCGGAATGGTGATTTGAAATACATTTGCCGCACGATTGGTCTGCGAGTGGAAAATGCGGATACCGCGTTCACCTCAGGGTACGAGCAAGGGCAAGAAATTCAGGTGCCAATCGCGCACCACGAAGGCAACTATTTCGTTTCTGATGAAAAGTTGGCCCAGTTGCGTGATGAAGGGCGTATTGCCTTTACCTATACCGACAACCCAAATGGTTCGATTGCCGATATTGCTGGCGTGATTTCCAAGAACCGTCGCGTTCTTGGCATGATGCCACACCCCGAACGGGCGGCGGACGCAGGCCACGGCGGCACCGACGGAACGGCAATGTTTAGCGCATTGATGGATCAGCTTGCCGACGCATGACTTGAGTGCGCCGCTCAGGCGGCGTACCCTTAGCGAATGAGCGAAGATCAGAATAAAGGTAGTTTTCTGGGGAGACCCAGAACCGTAGGCTGGCGTGTGCGCATGGCCTTATCTTTTTTGTGTATTATCGCGGGCATCACCATCTGGGTGACCAACAGTTTACTGACAGATCGCTTCACGGAAAATACCCGTAATCGGGCCGAATTGCGCCTGGCGTTGTATTCTGGAAACCTTCAATCAGAATTGCAGCGAAATTCCATTGTGCCACAGTTGTTGGCTAAGGACCCCGCTCTGATCGGTGCGCTGACATCCGATGATTTTTCGCAATCCACCGCGCGACTAATTTCCTTTGTCGAAGAAATCGGGGCCGCCTCACTTGTTTTGTTGGATATGGACGGACGCACTGTGGCTGCGACGGATCGCAATCGTCTAGGCGAATCCCACCGACAGGATGCGTTTTTTGTCGAGGCAATCCGCACCAACAAAACAGTTTTTACCAGTCTGCGTCACAATCAAGGGGCCTATAATTTCTTCTATTCGCGACGGATGGAATTCCAAGGTCAACCCATCGGTGTGATTGTGGTTGAGGTGGATCTGCAAAAATTCGAACGCGCGTGGGCTGGAATTTCTGATGCAGTTCTGGTGACCGACAGCGAGGGGACAATCATTCTTGCCACAGAGCCGCGCTGGCGTGGATTGTCTGAGGAGGCCGCGATGGTGCGCCAACCCGCACAAGGCGCGATTGAGCGGGCCATTCAGGCGACGGCTGATTGGACTGCGCTGCCCGCAGACGCCTATATCCAAGGCGAGGCCGTGATGCGTAAGGATGTGCGTATTCCATTTCGCGGCTGGCGCATGGCCAGTTTCACCACCTACGCCGGCGTACGGGAACGTGTGAATGCAGTCCTTGCGTTGGAAATCATGGGATTCGCGATCTTGCTGGCCGTAGCGTTCTATTTTCTCAGTCGTAAGAACGCGTTGCGCATGGCGCTCTTTCAACGAGAGTCGGCAAGCCTTCGCGCATTGAACCAACGTCTACAGCGAGAAATCGCCGAACGTGAACGCATGCAGCAAAGCCTTGAAGTGGCTGAACAAACCCTTGCCCAAAGCAGCAAGTTGGCCGCCCTTGGCGAGATGTCTGCCGCCGTCAGTCACGAGTTGAATCAACCTTTGGCGGCGATGAAAACCTATCTTGCCGGCGCGCGACTTTTGTTGCGTCGCAATCGCCCCGAAGAGGCGCTTTCAAGTTTCCAGCGCATTGATGATCTCATCGAACGCATGGGTTCGATTACGCGTCAGTTGAAATCCTATGCGCGTAAGGGCGGGGATGAGTTTCAGCCAGTAAATCTTGGGGATGCGTTGATGTCGGCCGTGTCAATTATGGAGCCCCAGCTGCGCCAACGTAAAGTCCATATCAGCCGTATCATGCCCAATGAACCTGTGATGGTGATGGCAGATCGGGTGCGGGTGGAACAGGTGATGATCAACCTGTTGCGCAATGCGCTGGACGCCACAGATAGTGAGGGAAACCCAGAGGTGGAATTGCTGTTGGCCGCCGGCGAAACCGCGACATTGACTGTGCGTGACAATGGACCCGGAATCGAAGACTTGGATGCGCTGTTTGAACCGTTTTATACCACCAAGAAGCCCGGTGACGGTGTTGGTCTGGGGCTTGCCATTTCTTCGGGGATCGTAAACGACCTAGGGGGACGGCTGACCGCCAGAAACGGTCAGGAGGGGGGGGCTGTATTTGAAATGCAGCTTCCTATCTTGAGTGAAGAGATCGAGGCTGCGGAGTAAATAAGATGGCTCAGGCTATGAAAATCGCGATTGTGGATGACGAACAGGATATGCGTCAATCCATCAGCCAATGGCTGGCCTTGTCAGGTTATGACACAGAAACATTTGCCAGCGCCGAAGACGCGCTGAAGGTTCTGGGGGCGGATTACCCAGGGATCGTCATCAGTGACATTCGGATGCCTGGTATGGATGGCATGCAGTTTTTGAAAAAGCTGATGGGCAGTGACAGCGCACTTCCTGTGATCATGATCACAGGGCATGGAGATGTGCCAATGGCGGTCGAGGCGATGCGCGTGGGTGCATATGATTTCCTTGAAAAACCTTTCAATCCCGAACGGATGAGCCAGCTTGCCAAAAAAGCCAGCCTTGCGCGACGTTTGACGTTGGACAACCGTGTGTTACGCAAAGAGCTGTCAGATGGTGGACAGTTGATCAAAAAACTGATCGGCTCCAGCCCGGTCATGAACCGTTTGAAAGAGGATATTCTGGATCTGGGGCAGGCCGATGGGCATGTTCTGATCGAAGGGGAAACCGGTACAGGTAAGACGCTTGTTGCGCATGCGCTGCATGCGGTTGGCAGCCGTGCAGGCAAAAAATTTGTGCTGATCAGCTGTGCCGCGATGGAAGAAGAGATCCTGCACAAGCGTCTGTTCGGTCCCATGTTGCCCGAAGACACACAATTGCCTGCGATTGAAGAAGCGCGCGGTGGCACGCTCGTTCTGGAAGATATCGAAGCGCTGAGCGACGCCTGTCAGGCGCGGCTGTTAAGCGTGATCAATGAACAAGGGACGCCCGCGGAAACCCGCATTGTGGCGATTTGTAACCTGCAGGAGCAAAATCGCACCTGCGAGGATGCCTTGCGTCCTGATCTGTTTTATCGCCTCGCGGCGCTGCGTATCACTGTGCCGCCACTGCGCCAACGCGGTGAGGATATCCTGACACTATTTACGCGGCTGTCAGAACAGTTCTCCGAGGAATACGGCTGTGATGCCCCCAAGGTCAGTGCCCAAGAGGCTGCGCAGCTGCTACAGGCCCCATGGCCGGGCAATGTGCGTCAACTGATCAATCTGGCCGAGCGTGCCGTCCTGCAATCGCGTCGGGGAGGGGGCACGATTGCCTCTTTGCTGATGAATGACCACGAGGAAATGCAGCCAGTGATGACCACCGAGGGCAAGCCGCTCAAGGAATATGTCGAGGCGTTTGAGCGTATGCTGATCGACAACACCATGCGCCGTCATCGTGGGTCCATTGCGTCAGTTATGGAAGAGCTGTGCCTGCCGCGTCGGACGTTAAACGAGAAAATGGCGAAATACGGATTGCAGCGCGCAGATTATCTGTAATCCAGCCGCCAACCATCAAGACATGAAAAAAGCCTGCACCAATCGGTGCAGGCTTTGTCATTTTTGACGTCAGAGACGTTTTATGCGACGGCTTCGGCCTGTGCTGCTTGCAGATGCTTAAGCAGGTTTTCCGGCGCACTTTCGCCGTAAGGGTCTTCTGGGTGATTGTCGTCGCGACCTGGTTCTTCAAACCATGCTTCGACCACGCCGTTGTTGACGATGGCTGCATAGCGCCATGAACGCATGCCAAAACCAAGATTGTCTTTGTCGACCAGCATGCCAACCTTACGGGTGAATTCGCCGGATCCATCGGGGATCACATTGACGTTTTTCACGCCTTGCGCTTCGGCCCATTTGTTCATCACAAAGCTGTCGTTGACGGACATGCAGTAAATTGCGTCGATACCCAGATCGGCGAACTCTTCAAAGCCGTTTTCAAAACCGGGCAGTTGATAAGTCGAACAAGTTGGCGTGAATGCGCCGGGAAGCGAGAACAGGATCACGCGCTTGTTGGAAAAATAGTCTTCGGTGGTCATGTCCTGCCAACGAAACGGGTTAGACCCTTCGATGCTTTCGTCGCGCACGCGTGTGCGGAAGGTCACTTGAGGCAGTTTCTGTCCGATGTTCATAGTCAAATCCTTGTGAATTCGGGTGTTTCTGGCTGGCAATTAAATTGATTCTAAACTGGCTGCAATGGAAACAGTTAAGGCATTTTGACTGGGTTCGAAATAGGCCGTAAACGCGGCGTTGCGTCGCTGGTTCTTGTTGATCTGAAAGTATATGTTAGGGTGCATGCGCAGCGCGATGCCAACCAGTCGAAGCAAGAGGGAAAGCCCGTGAGAGATCTGAAAATCCCAGAGCAACGCCATCCCGAAAAAGCGCGTCGTCCTGACAATCCGCAACCAAAAAAGCCAAGCTGGATTAGGGTGAAAGCGCCCGGCGGTGAAGGATATAACACCACGCGCCGCATCATGCGTGAAAACAATCTTGTGACAGTCTGCGAAGAGGCCGGCTGCCCCAATGCCGGTGAATGCTGGAGCCAAGGTCACGCCACCATGATGATCATGGGCGAGGTCTGCACGCGGGCTTGTACCTTCTGCAATATTGCCACTGGCAAGCCACCCGAAGATCTGGACCCGTTTGAACCGGGTCGCGTGGCGCATGCGGTGGATAAATTGGGGCTGAATCATGTGGTGATCACATCAGTGGATCGCGATGACATCGAGGATGGTGGCGCCGAACATTTCGCCCAGACCATTCGCGCGGTACGGCATCGCTCTCCAAACACTACGATTGAAATTCTGACGCCAGATTTCATCCGCTGTGCCCCTGAGGTTCTGGAGATCGTGGTCGAGGCGCGCCCGGATGTGTTTAACCACAATCTTGAAACCGTGCCGGGCCTTTATCCCGAGGTGCGCCCCGGCGCGCGCTATTTCCACAGCCTGCGGCTGTTGCAGCGTGTCAAAGAAATGGACCCGACGATGTTTACGAAATCGGGCATCATGGTGGGGCTCGGCGAAGATAAACAAGCGGTCATGCAGGTGATGGAAGACATGCGCGCCGCTGACATTGATTTCCTAACCATCGGTCAATACCTACAGCCCACCCCAAAACACCATGCTGTGGCGCGGTTTGTGCACCCGGATGAATTTGAAGCCTATGAAAAGGCGGCGTACGGCAAGGGATTCTCGATGGTATCCGCCACGCCTTTGACGCGCAGTTCATACCATGCGGGGGATGATTTCGCGAGACTGCGGGCGAACCGTTTGGCTAAAATCGGCGGTTAGGGACGCGGCATTCTCAAGGTGGTTGGCGTCAAGAAAAACCACAGGGTTATTTTAGAATGCGCCCGCGTGGCGTCATTTCAGAGGTAAGCCATGTCGGCCAGCCTATCCAGCGTTCAACCGCAAAGAGGATCAGGCAAAGGACCACGATGGACGCCATGAATTTTACACGTTTGGCCGAAGGTGGATTACGCGCCCAAAGAGAGGCGCGCATGAGCCAGCGAAAATTCATTCAACAAACCGAACTTTGCCGATGAAGGGCAGGTTGCGGTTGCGTTGGGCGTAATCAATGCCATAGCCCACCACAAATTCATCCGGGATTTCAAAGCCGGTGTAATCCGCCTTGACCGGGGCTTCGCGGCGCGAAGGTTTGTCCAAAAGGGCAATGGTTTTCATTTTGCGTGGATGGCGGCTTTCAATGAGGTGGATGACATGGGCCAGGGTGTGGCCTGTGTCAACGATATCTTCGACCACAAGCACGTCACGGCCTTCAATTTCGCCACGCAAGTCTTTGAGAATACGAACTTCTCTACTGCTCTCCATGCTGTTTCCGTAGGAAGAACATTCAAGAAAGTCCACTTCGACTGGCAGGTCAAGTTCCCGAACGAGATCGGCGATAAAAACAAAAGAGCCGCGCAAAAGCCCCACAACCACAAGTTTGTCCGTGCCTTTGAATTCCGTTGCAATTTGCTCGCTGAGGTCTTCTATACGTGCAGCGATTGTCTTGGCCGAGATCATCTGGTCTATCACATATGGTTGCTGCGTCATGTCATCCTCTTGATTTTCTGCCTTCAACATACGAAATGAGCGGCCACTGTAAACGTGAAAGACTGATCCAAGACCATGCCAACGCATTCTGAAACCCGATCCCTGCCTTATAGCGCGCAACAGATGTATGATTTGGTGTCAGATGTGGCGTCTTATCCAAAATTCCTGCCATGGTGCGCGGCGGCGCGTATCCGGTCGCGTACACCAGACGGAGCGGTCGAGGTGATGCTCGCGGATCTGGTGATCTCATTCAAAGTATTTCGCGAATGCTTTGGCTCTCGTGTGGCCTTAAAGCCAACCGAAAAAAGCATTGATACCGAATATCTGGATGGGCCGTTCAAATACATGAAATCCACATGGGATTTTAGCGATGTAGAGGGCGGGTGTGAAGTGCGGTTTTTCGTTGATTTTGAATTTAAGAACGCGATTTTGCAGGGCATCATCGGGGTGGTGTTCAACGAGGCAATGCAGCGTGTGGTGCGCGCCTTTGAAGCCCGTGCGCAGGACCTGTATGGCGTTAAATAAGGGGCGCGTTTCGCCCCTTATTGTGGCGTCTCAGCTGCTCATGTCATAGGCGCGCTCACCGTGGACAGAGAGATCAAGGCCGTTGATTTCAGTTTCCAAATCAACACGCAACGGTGTGATCAGAGCTACGAGTTTGACCAAGGCATAGCTGACAATCACTGTGAATATTCCAACGATGGCCAGCGCACCCAATTGTGCAACCCAACTACCTACGCCCAAAACGGCGATCATGATCGTGCCAAAGATGCCCCCGATACCGTGTACAGCAAAAACATCCAGCGTGTCGTCTATGTTCAGGCGATTACGTACTACGTTCACGGCCTCTTGGCATAAAATACCTGCGATGGCGCCAATAATCAGGGCCTCTATTGGGCCGACAAAGCCGCTTGCCGGGGTGATGGAGGCAAGACCCGCGATGGTGCCCGTGACAAGCCCGACAAGTGAGGCTTTGCCGTATTTGATCCTTTCCCACAGCGCCCATGTCAGAGAGGCGGTGGCGGCGGATAGATGCGTGACAGTGATGGCCATTGCAGCCCCGCCATCTGCGGCAAGTTGCGAGCCGCCATTAAAGCCAAACCAACCTACCCACAACATCGCCGCGCCGATCATCACAAAAGGCGGGTTATGTGGTGGCGTTGTGCGATGTTTGCGCGGGCCAAGAACCACGGCAATCACCAATGCCGCCAGACCTGCGGTTTCATGTACGACAATGCCGCCTGCAAAGTCACGCGTTCCGATGGCGCCAAAAATGCCACCATCCGCCATAAACCCGCCGCCCCAAATCCAATGCACGACAGGGGCATAACACAAGAGCATCCACAGGCCCGAAAACACCATGACAAAGCCAAATCCGACACGTTCAACATAGGCCCCTACGATCAGCGCCGGGGTGATGATCGCAAAAGTCATCTGAAAGGCAAAAAACAATACCTCTGGGAGGGTGCCAGATAAGCTGTCACTAGTTACGCCGGATAGAAATGATTTTCCCAATCCGCCCCAGAAACCGCTATTGCCATCCCCAAAAGCGATGGAATATCCGAAAGCGAACCACAAAACGCTCATTAGGCAGGCAATGGCATAACACTGCATAAACACGCTTAGAACGTTGCGCGCGCGCACAAGGCCGCCGTAAAAGAGCGCGAGCCCCGGTAGTGTCATAAACAGAACCAGTGCGGTCGCTGTAATGATCCAGGCTGTATCCGCTGCGTTCATGTTGTTGTCCTTTCGATTTCTGGCTGAGGTGCGTTCAGAAAACGAAAAGGGCCAAGGATGCCTAGGGCGCGACGCAAAAAAAGACGTAAAAATACGCGTCTATTATTCGATGATGAAATTATGGGCGTTTTGGCGCGAGTTTGCCTAATTCTGCGTCGCAGAATATGTCACAGGGTGGAAATGGCATCTATCAGCATCTGTAATGCATGATCGCGTGCGGCCACGCGAACCGCAGCGCGGCCTAAAGCGCCGAACTCAACTGTTTGGGTTTGGCAGTCATTTGCAGAGGCAATACCAAAGCAAACACGCCCCTCAGGTTTGTGTTCTGATCCACCGGGGCCTGCGATTCCAGTGATGGAGACCGCTATATCTGCATTGCTGTTGGCACGCGCGCCTGTCGCCATTTGTGCGGCGACCTCTTCAGAGACCGCGCCAAAGTCAGTGAGTGTTTGGGCCTGAACGCCCAGCATGTCGACTTTGGCGGCATTGGTATAGGTGACAAAGCCACGATCAAATACGGCGGATGATCCGGCAACGTCTGTGATGGCTGCGCTAACCATGCCGCCTGTGCAACTTTCAGCGGTGGCGATGTGGACATCTTTGGTCTTGGCAGTGTGCAGTAATATCTCTGCCAGTGTCACAGGCCCAAAACTCCGTGGCTGAGCCAAGCGAGAATACCAGTGCCAATCGCGGCAAAAATTCCGGCAATCACATCATCCAGCATCACACCTAGCGCGTCACCACGCCGATCTGCCCACCCAATCGGGCCGGGTTTGGTGATGTCAAACAGGCGAAACAACAGAAACCCGGCGATCCATCCGGGATACATGCGCAAGGGATCAATTCCTGCGTGCCATGCGCCAAAGCTGACCACCAAAAGGGCGATCCATTGACCGGCGACCTCGTCAATCACTATTTCTGAGGGATCATGATCCTCTTTGCCGCGGGTGGCGTTGGCCGTGGCCCACCAACCGATGACAAATACAAGCACAGAGGCCACCACCAAGAGCGGAAATCCCCCCAGATAATGCAGGATCAACGCGCTGATCACGCCAACGGCAGAGCCCCAAGTGCCGGGGGCAGGGCGCATATATCCGACGCCGAAAACAGTTGCGATCATGTGGCTCATGGCTTCACCAATGTTGCTGTTGCAAGAGCAGCGATGCCTTCTTCTCGGCCAGTAAAGCCAAGGCGTTCGCTGGTGGTGGCTTTTATGCTGATCTGGTCGGCGCGCAGGTCCATGATCTCTGCCATACGCGCCATCATTGTGGCCGCGTGTGGGCCAATCTTGGGGCGTTCGCAAATCAGGGTGCAGTCGATATTGCCGATGTCATATCCTTTGGATCGGGCCAAATCAGTGGCGTGGTGTAGGAAAATCGCGCTGTCAGCACCTTTCCATTGCATATCCGATGGGGGGAAGTGGCGGCCTATGTCGCCCTCAGCCAATGCGCCATAGATGGCATCGGTCACCGCATGCATGCCGACATCGGCATCAGAGTGACCTTTGAGGCGCTTGTCGTGCGGGATATGTACACCGCAAAGGGTGACATGATCACCATCTTCAAAGGCGTGTACGTCAAACCCATTGCCCAGCCGTATATCCATCGTTCCTCGCAAGATGCGTTCTGCCCGTGCAAAATCTTCGGGCGTGGTGATTTTCAAGTTGGTCTCGTCACCATCAACAATAGCAACATCCATGCCAGCAGCGCGCGCAACCTCGACATCATCAGCCGCCCCACCTGTATGCGCAAGATGTGCCTGTAAGATCGCGTCAAAATGAAACCCTTGCGGGGTTTGCGCACGATACAGACCTTCACGAGACTGGGTGCCTGTGACCTGTCCAGCCGTCCCACGCCAAAGAGCGTCTGAAACGGCCAAAGCTGGGGCTGCTCCCGGTGCGCTGTCCAGCGCAGCCAGAACCCGTGAAATGGTGGCATGATCAATGGTTGCACGAGCCACGTCGTGGATCAAAACACGGCTGACACCGCACCCTTGCAATGTTTCAAGCCCGGCGCGCACAGATGCATCGCGGCTGTTGCCACCCAGCACGCACTTTACGCCTAGTGTCGCATATTCTACTTGGTCGTCTGGGTGCACGGCTGCAATCACTGTGTCGATTTCCGGATGCGTTTGGAAGACTGCGACCGTCCAGTCCGCCACCCGTTTTCCGGCAAGGATACGCCATTGTTTGGGCATCTCGCCGCCTGCGCGTGTGCCGCGCCCGGCAGCCACAATAAGAGCGGCGGTATGATCTGCGGATTCTGTCATGGGCTCTGTCTATGATGTGCCAGCAAAAGGCGCAATCAACCTGTGTCGTGCGATTAAAAAATAGGCATTTGCATTTTCGCGCCTCATTTTTCATCCTTTCTGCTTGGTCGCATGGTTTTAACAGCTTAGATTAGGGGGTAATCTAAGGACATCCTACGTGCAAATTGATCTAGGCCCCATATCGCTCTCTCCACCTGTGTTTCTGGCCCCCTTGGCCGGAATCACCGATTTACCTTTTCGCGAGATTGTCGCGCGCTTTGGCGCAGGTCTGGTGGTTTCAGAAATGATTGCCTCGCAGGACTTGCTGAACGCCAAGCCCGGTGTACGCGAAAAAGCAGAGTTGGGATTCGGTGTAGAAGGTACAGCCGTGCAAATTGCCGGCTGCGAACCTTATTGGATGGCCGAAGCTGCCAAGATGGCAGCAGGCAGCGGCGCACAGATCATTGACATCAACATGGGATGCCCTGCCAAAAAGGTCACAAGCAGCAGCGGTGCGGGCGCGTCTGGATCAGCCTTGTTGCGCAATATTGATCATGCCCTGACTTTGATAGATGCAGTGGTTGGGGCCGTGGATGTGCCTGTGACGTTAAAAACCCGGCTGGGCTGGGATGATCGCATGTTAAACGCACCTGAGCTTGCACAACGTGCTGAGGCAGCAGGCGTTCGCATGATCACCATTCACGGGCGCACCAGATGTCAGTTTTACAAAGGCAAGGCAGATTGGGCGGCGATTGCGGCTGTCAAACAAGCCGTATCTGTTCCAGTGATCGCGAATGGTGATATTGTGGATGCCGCAACGGCCCGCGTCGCGATGGCGCAATCTGGTGCGGATGGCGTGATGGTGGGGCGTGGTGTTCAAGGGCGGCCTTGGCTTTGTGCCAAAATGGCAGCGGAATTGTTTGACCTTTCCCCCCCACTGGTGCCGCGCGGAAATGATTTTATATCATTGGTATCAGATCACTACGAAGCAATGCTGTCATTTTATGGAACGGATCTTGGGGTGCGTGTCGCGCGCAAACATCTGGGTTGGTATATGGATGAGGTTGGCACCCTGCGCGATCTGCGCTTACGTGTTCAAACCAGTAAAAGCCCCGCGGAAGTGTTGCGAATTTTGCCAGAGGCGCTAAGCAATACCACAGATCGAAGCGCGGCATGACGGGCCCTGACAACATCTGGAACATGCTCCCGATGCCCGCGTTGATTGTGGATAGCCGGGATCGAATCGTCGGTGTGAATTCCATTGCAGAAAATTTTGCGATGACCTCGGCACGCGCCCTTCAGGGAGAGGTCATCTGGGACCGCATATCAATTGATGCCCCATTGGAAGAAGCCTTTGCACGTGCACGTGCAAACAGCACACCTCTGTTTGTGAATGATGTAGATGTGGGCACGAGTCACACTGTGCCGGTGCAATGTAATATTCAGATTGCGCCTGTGACGGGGCAGGCAGGGCATATGATGTTCCTGATTTCCCCAAGAGAGCTGGCAGGTCAGATGTTGCGATCAGAAGGGGTGAAATCCTCTGCGAAATCAGCGATTGGCATGGCCGAAATGCTTGCCCATGAGATCAAGAACCCCTTGGCAGGTATTTCAGGCGCGGCACAACTTTTGTCGATGGGGCTGTCAACCGAGGATCAGGAATTGACTGATCTGATTGTTGAGGAAACGCGCCGTGTGGTGAAATTGCTGGAGCAAGTCGAACAGTTCGGCAATCTGTCGGCACCTCAGATGAAGGCCGTGAATATTCACGACATTCTGGACCGTGCGCGTCGCTCTGCCATGTTGGGGTTTGGCGCGCATATGGCGATTGTAGAAGAGTATGACCCGTCACTACCTATGGCGCTTGGGGATGCAGATCAGCTTTTGCAGGTTGTATTAAACTTGTTGAAAAACGCGTCAGAAGCATCTGATAAAAATGGAAAAATCACGATAAAAAGTTTTTACGAACATGGCTTTAGGTTGCGTAAACAAAGTGGGTCTGGTCAGGCGTTGCCTTTACAGATCGAAATCATTGATGACGGTCCCGGTCTGCCCCAGGACATCAAGGGAGATATCTTTGATCCCTTTGTGTCTGGGCGTGAAAACGGCACTGGGCTTGGCCTCGCACTGGTAAGCAAAATTATGTCAGATCATGGCGGTTGGATCGCCGTGGATTCTATTCCCGGTCAAACCGTGTTTCGTCTGTCGCTGGCGCGCGCACCACTACATCTTATAGAGCCTGAGGAGGCGTAACCATGGATGGTACTGTTCTTGTTGCAGATGATGATCGCACAATCCGCACGGTTCTGACGCAAGCCTTAACCCGGGCAGGGTGCAAGGTGCATGCGACCAGCTCGCTTACCACTTTGATGCGGTGGATCGGCGAAGGCAAAGGGGACGTGGTGATTACCGATGTTGTCATGCCCGATGGTAACGGGTTGGAAATGCTGCCCAAGATTGGCCAAGATCGCCCCGGGTTGCCTGTGATTGTGATTTCAGCGCAAAACACCATTATGACGGCCATTCAGGCGGCCGAAGCCGAGGCTTATGACTACCTTCCTAAACCGTTTGATCTGCCTGATCTGATGAAACGCACCGCAAAGGCGCTTGAGGCAAAACCAAGAAGTGCGGTTCAGATTGAGACACGTGATCCCGAAGAATTGCCGTTAATAGGGCACACACCGGCGATGCAAGCGCTGTATCGGTTGGTGGCGCGGGTGATGAATACGGATATTCCAGTGCTGGTTGCAGGCGAAAGCGGCACAGGTAAATCTTTGATTGCACGTGAAATTCACGATTTTTCTGATCGCAGAAATCTTCCGTTTATCAGCGTGTCACGCTCTGATTTGGCAGAGTTGGAAGGTCCGGCCAAGGTTCTGTCTAAAGCGCGCGGCGGCACGGTGTTGTTGGACGAAGTGATGGATTTCGACACTGAATTGCAATCACGCATTGTGCGTATGATCGACAACCACAACGATCCCGCTCCCCGATTTATCGCCACAAGTCAGGAAGATTTGAGTGATGCCATGAACAAAGGCACGATCCGCCCGGACTTATTTTACCGGCTGAGTGGCGCGACTGTTCAGGTGCCTGCCTTGCGTGATCGGGTAGATGACATTCCTTTGCTGGTGGAACATTTCATTTCTCGGAGTGATCGCGAGGGGGCAAGTCCGCGATGGTTCGCAGGCGATGCTATGGAAGTTTTCCGTCGATACAGCTGGCCGGGGAATGTGCGTCAGTTGGAAAATGCAGTGAAACGTCTGGTGCTGACCGCGCGTGGCGAAGAGGTGAGCCTGACAGAGGCCGAAACGGTTCTGGGAGGTCAACCAGAGGTGACCGCGCAGTTTGGTGATGACGGTGAAAAACTGTCGCAATCCGTGGCACGGCATTTGCGTCGCTATTTCGATCTGCATGGGAATGTGTTGCCGCCACCGGGATTGCACGCGCGTATTTTGCGTGAAATTGAGCTGCCTTTGATTGAAATTGCACTGGATGCGACGGCCGGAAATCAGGCCAAATGCGCCGATCTATTAGGGATTAACCGAAATACTTTGCGTAAGAAAATCACCGACCTTGATATTCACGTGACACGGCGCCGCAAGTTGATGTAAAAACGTCACAACAAAGTGGCAAAGGTGTCGCACGACGTCAAAAGCCCCTAAATATAGCGGTTTGTGACCTGTGTCGCACAATATCAATTGAGGGTAGCGGGTGACCACCCGGACAAAAACATCACACTGGACAAGATTGCGTAGACTGCGAAGGCAGCGCCGTGCGCAAAATTTCGCCACTTTGGGTTTGGTCCTTTTGGGGCCTGCGCTTGCGTTGGCGACGTTTATGGTGCTGGGGCCATTTGATCAGAAGGCCGAGGCCAGTGCATTGCGTGGGGTGTTGTTGGCTGATCTGGTTTATGTGTTGGTCGTGGCCGCATTGGTGCTGCAACGCGTGGCCCGCATGATCGCCTCAAGACGCGCGCAGTCAGCGGGATCGCGACTCCACCTCAGATTGACGGGTTCATTTGCTGCCATTGCACTTGTTCCCACCATTTCTGTGGCAGTTTTTGCCGGTTTGACCATCAATATCGGCCTTGAAGGTTGGTTTTCAGAACGTGTGCGTAGTGTGATTGGAAATTCGGTTGCGGCTGCCGAAGCGTATGAACAAGAACATGTGCAAGACCTTACAGAAGACGCGCTTTTACTCGCGGAGTATATGAACCGAAATCGTAGTTCCACCAGTCGTCTGTATGATGCAGGGTATGTTCGGGTTTGGTTGACAGAGGGTCAAAAGGCCATTCAGCGTGGGTTGCGTGAAGCTTATGTCATTGATGGTATTGGTGAATTGCTTGCGCGCGGAGATCGATCTTATCTGTTCGATTTTGAAAAACCGTCTAACACCCAAATCACCCAAGCACGGGATTCTGGTATTCTGATTATTCGTGATCTGGAACAGAACGAATTGCGCGCACTAGTGCCGCTTGGCGCTTTTGTGGATCGCTATTTGTACATCAGCCGTGATGTCGATGGGGACATTTTTGCACTTTTGGATGATACGCAGGAAACGGCCAAGCTCTATAATCAGTTGGAAAACGAACGCGGGCGTGTGTTGTTTGAATTCAGCCTTGTGTATCTAGGATTTGCCTTGTTGCTGATCCTCGCCGCGATCTGGCTGGGATTGTGGTTTGCAGAACGCCTGTCACGTCCCATCGGGCGATTGACAAGTGCTGCTCAAAGAGTTGGAGCAGGTGATCTGGATATTCAGGTCATCGAGGAAGAAGGCGACGATGAAATAGCGATGCTGAGTCGGTATTTCAACCAAATGACCAAGCAGCTTAAGGGACAACGCGAAACCCTTTTGGAAAGCACCCGACAGGTAGAACGCCGTCGTCGGATGTTTGATTCTGTTCTCAGCTCAGTGACATCTGGTGTGGTGGGGCTTGATGCTGACGGCAAGGTGGCCTTTGTCAATCGGTCAGCAGAGCGCCTGTTAGATTGGTCCGTTGATCATCAGGAAATGGCCCTCAGCGTGGCGGTGCCTGAATTTGGTGTAATGTTTGACAAGATGCAACGGGACGGTAGCGAGGTTTCCCAGCATGAGGTCAAAGTGACCCGTAATGGGCGCTTGGAAAACCTACTTGTGCGTATGTCCACCCGCCGGCGAGAGGATGGAGGATTGGAAGGCTATGTTGTGGCCTTTGATGATGTGACCAATCTTGTAACGGCGCAACGCATGGCGGCATGGGGCGATGTGGCAAGGCGCATTGCACATGAAATTAAGAACCCTCTCACACCCATTCAATTGTCGGCCGAACGCATCAAGCGGAAATTTTCCAGCAAGGTGGGCGAGGACTCTGACGCGCTTGAGCAGATGACCGAAGTGATCGTACGTCAAACCAACGATTTGCGCCGCATCGTAGACGAATTTTCCAAATTTGCACGCATGCCCGAACCAGATCGCCGTCATGCCGATCTTTTGGAATTGGTGAGGGGGGCTGTGTTGTTACAAAGGGCAGGGCAACCGGATGTCACCTTCCAAGAAGATGTGTCCGGGGGCGTTCTGTGGGCAGAACTTGACGCGACTATGATTTCCCAAGCTCTAACCAATCTGATCAAGAATGCAGGTGAGGCCACAGAAACCCGCGCAGAAAAGGGTATCGGCGGTGATTTCACGCCAACCATCCGCATCTGTTGTCAGCGCTCAGGTGATAACGCTGTCATACAAATCAGCGACAACGGTATTGGGCTGCCTGAAGACCGCGCACGCCTGTTTGAACCCTATGTCACGACGCGCGACAAAGGGACGGGGCTTGGCTTGCCGATTGTGAAGAAGATCATTGAAGAACATGGTGGAACCCTTGTGTTGGATGACGCGCCTTTGTTTGGCGCGGACACACATGCCGGGGCAATGGCCGAAATTCGCCTACCTCTGAGTGAGGAAAGCGACGGCCAAGTAGAGAATAAAAAGGTGGTATGAGACTATGAGCGATATTCTGATTGTTGATGATGAACGCGATATTCGAGAGTTGATTTCCGATATTCTCAAGGATGAAGGATACAGCACGCGTTTGGCAGGAAACTCCGACGATGCCATGTCCGAGGTCACATCCGAACAACCGGCGCTGATGATCCTGGATATCTGGCTCAAAGACAGCCAGATGGACGGAATCGACATCTTGAAAACGGTAAAACGCGATTACCCGGATGTGCCCGTGGTGATCATTTCTGGCCATGGCAACGTTGAAATCGCAGTCGCGGCAATCAAGCAAGGCGCCTATGATTTCATTGAAAAGCCTTTTAATATCGACCAACTTTTGGTGGTGATCCGCCGAGCCATGGAAACAAGCCGTCTGAGGCGCGAAAACGTCGAACTCAAACGCCGTGATACTGGTGCCAGTGAGATGATAGGCGACAGTGCGGCGTTTCGCACCATGATTTCGCAACTGGGCAAGGTGACCAAATCCAATGGCCGCGTCATGCTTAGTGGACCCTCCGGCTCGGGTAAGGAACTGGCGGCGCGCTATGTGCATGCCAATTCCAACCGTGCCACCGCGCCATTCGTCTCTGTCAGCTGCGCTGGTATGGATCCTGATCGCGTTGAGGAAATGTTGTTTGGCCGTGAAAGCCCGGAACGGGGCGTTGAATCGGGGCTTTTGGAAGAAGCCAACGGCGGCGTGATTTATTTTGACGAGGTGGCGGATATGCCCCTTGGCACGCAATCCAAAATCCTGCGAATTCTGGTGGATCAAAAATTTCAACGCGTTGGCGGCAACGACAAGGTACAGGTTGATTTGCGGGTTCTGTCCTCAACCAGCCGCAATCTAGAAGAAGAGATCAACCAAGGGCATTTTCGTCAAGAATTGTTCCACCGTTTGAACGTGGTGCCTGTCGATGTGCCTTCTTTGGAAGATCGACGTGAAGACATTCCAATGCTGGCACGACACTTCATTGAAATGTTCCATGAAACACAAGGTTTACCCCTACGAGAAATCACCGATGATGCAATTGCGCTGCTGCAAACTATGATTTGGCCGGGAAACATTCGACAACTCAAGAACTTGGTGGAGCGCGTGTTGATTCTTGGCGATGGAACCGGACCCATTGGTGCAACAGATCTTCCATCTGAAGACAAAACATCCTCTGACGATGACAATCGTTTGATGATGTCAGGCACATTGGCGACATTGCCTTTGCGCGAGGCGCGCGAAGCCTTTGAACGTGAATATTTACTCACTCAAATCAACCGCTTTGGTGGCAATATCAGCCGTACAGCGAACTTTGTGGGCATGGAACGTTCAGCTTTGCACCGTAAACTTAAATCGCTTGGCGTGGTCACCTCGAATAAATCTGGTGCACGTATTGCGCATGTATCGGATGAAGATCAGGAAACAGATCACTAAAGGCGCCCGGCCTGGCTGGCTCCCTCCGACACAGCGAAGAAGGACCATAAGGGACTGATGAGCAGGCCTGGCGATATCTTCACACCGTACGATGCCCTTTCCACCTGTTAAGACCTGCCTGCCTACGCTTGCTACAACTGAAATATGTGCAAGGGGCATCAGGGATGCGGCAGATACGCGACATCGCACAGGAAATTGTTGCCCGTGAGGGCGGCTTTGTAAACGATCCAGATGATCCAGGCGGGGCGACCAAATATGGTGTGACCGTTCATACTCTACGCAGGTTGGGGTTGGACAAAAACCATGACGGCACAATCAATCATCGCGACGTGCGCGCGTTGAATCAAAACGAAGCTGTCGAAATATTCTTGCGGGAATATTACAAACGTCCCAAAATCAATCTACTGCCAGATTGCTTGCAGGCTTCGGTTTTTGATATGTCCGTGAATGCCGGCAATAATGCTGTGAAAATTCTGCAACGCCTGCTGGGACAGATGGGTCACACAATGATGGTGGATGGGGCGATCGGGCCTCAAACTGTTACCGCGGCCAAGGCGGCGGCGGATGTATCGGAAAAACATCTTGCCGATGCTTATGGCATTGCACGGCGCAATTATTACTTCCGTCTGGCAGATTTACGTCCGGCATCTCGTAAATACGCCCGTACGCGTGCAGGGGCCAAAGGTGGATGGATCAAACGCGCCGAAGAATTCATTTCTGAGCGGCACCACTTGTCCGAACCGGAATTTCAGAAAAGGGTGGCAAAATGGGGGTGATTTCCGGGATTTTGAACTTGTTGTTTGGCGGCGGGCGTAATGTTTTAAAAGACACTGCCGAAGTTTTTCGTGAAAACAGCGAAGCAGGTGCCGCGCGTGATACAACAGTCCGTCAAGCTGCCCTTGCTCAGTTTGCTCAAGAATTCAAGCTACCGAAACAAGGTTGGTTTGATCGTTTTATGGACGGCGTGAATCGTCTGCCGCGGCCGATGATGGCAATGGCCTGTCTTGGCCTTTTCGCCGCAGCGATGGTCGATCCTGTGTGGTTTGCCGCGCGTATGCAAGGCATCAGCCTTGTGCCCGAACCATTGTGGTGGCTGTTAGGTATTGTCGTCAGTTTTTACTTTGGCGCGCGCCATCAGGCCAAAGGGCAAGAGTTTCAACAATCCATAGCCCGCACATTGGCCCGCACGCCTGATGTTGTCAGCAATATCCGTGCGCTTGACACCTTAAAAGAAACAACCTCTTCAAAACCTGTCGAACCCAACCCGGCATTGGACGCATGGCAACAAACACGCGACAATAAGTCTTAGATTTCATACCCCAAAAGACATGCGTTTGTGACTGGTCATTTTCACAGCGCTGCCTATATATCAGGGCATGGTTACGGAACTTGGACACTTCGCCCTGATCCTGGCGGCACTTACAGCCTGTGTGCAGGTTGTTATTCCTTTGGTTGGGGCGCATAAGCGTTGGCCGGGATGGATGGCGGTGGCCGAACCAGCTGCGATTATGCAATTCATCCTGACGGCGTTTTCTTTTGGGGCGCTGACATGGGCATTTGTACGTTCTGATTTCTCATTGCGATTGGTGGCACTTAATTCTCATTCGCTTAAACCGATGCTTTATAAAATCAGCGGAACATGGGGCAACCACGAAGGATCTATGCTGCTGTGGGTGCTGATCCTGACGTTGTTTGGTGCGATGTTGGCTGTCTTTGGGCGCAATCTACCGCCCAGCTTACGTGCGCGCGCATTGGCAGTTCAGGCAGCCATTGGTGTGGCATTCTTTGCCTTTATTTTACTTACATCAAACCCATTTTTGCGCCTTGCCACACCGCCCTTTGATGGTGAAGGGCTAAACCCTTTGCTACAAGACCCGGGCCTAGCGTTTCATCCACCGTTTTTGTATCTTGGATATGTCGGTCTAAGCATGGCGTTTTCGTTTGCTGTGGCCGCCCTGATTGAAGGGCGCGTTGATGCCGCATGGGCGCGTTGGGTGCGTCCTTGGACATTGGCGGCATGGGTTTTCCTGACCATTGGCATCGCTTTGGGCTCATGGTGGGCCTACTATGAGCTTGGTTGGGGTGGTTTCTGGTTCTGGGACCCTGTGGAAAATGCATCGTTCATGCCGTGGCTTTTGGCGGCAGCCTTGCTGCATACCGCCATTGTTGCCGAAAAGCGTGAGACCTTGAAAAGTTGGACAATTTTGCTTGCAATCCTTGCCTTCGGGTTTTCTTTGATCGGAACGTTTATCGTACGTTCTGGTGTCATTACCTCGGTGCATGCCTTTGCCAATGATCCAGAGCGTGGGGTGTTTATTCTGCTCATACTGGCGGTGTTTATGGGGGGGGCTCTGATACTCTTTGCGGCGCGTGCTAATGTAATGGAGGCGCGCGGCGTCTTCGGTATGATCAGCCGCGAAACCATGCTGGTGGCCAATAATATTCTGCTGGCCGTTGCCTGTTTTGTGGTGTTTGTCGGTACAATCTGGCCCTTGGTCAGCGAATTGGCGTTTGACCGTAAACTCAGCGTTGGTGCGCCGTTTTTTAATATGGCTTTCACCCCCTTTATGGTGCTTTTGGGATTGCTTTTGCCCATTGGTGCGATGATGCCATGGAAACGGGGAAAACTGGGACGGGTAGCGCGCACCTTAATACCTGCGTTGATCTTATCGCTTGCACTGGCAGGGCTGGCATGGGCGATGCAAACAGGCCGCAGCTTATTGGGGCCTGTTGGGCTTTTTCTTGCGGCGTGGTTGGTGTTTGGCTCTATCGTGGATCTTCTTGGACGCACTGGACGTGGCACGATGCGCGCCCGTTTTGGGCGGCTGATACGTCTGCCCCGTGCGGATTGGGGCAAGGCCGTGGCACATTCGGGTTTGGGGATCACCATGTTTGGCATTGCTGGCTTGATGGCCTGGGAGGTCGAGGACATTCGTGTCGCCCAACTCAACGCGCCCTTTCGCGTCGCTGCTTATGAGCTGACCCTGACAGATGTGCGTGAGGTACAGGGGCCAAATTACTTCTCGACCGTGGGCGATGTGCGGTTGGTCAAAGATGGTCGGGAAATTGCCATATTACATCCCGAAAAACGCGTCTATCCAGTGTCACGTATGCCCACGACAGAGGCCGCGATTGATTATCGATTGTTGCGAGATGTCTATGTCGTGATCGGCGATCCTCAGGACGGCGGCGGGTATACTGTGCGCACCTATATCAAACCTTTGACCAACTGGATCTGGATGGGTGCATTTTTGATGTCACTTGGTGGCACGCTCAGCCTGTTTGATCGTCGGTATCGCGTGGCCGCTGGCGCACGTAAAACAGCCACTGTAGGGGTGCCTGCGGAATGAAGCACCTGGTCTTGATCTTTACATTGCTGGCGACACCTGCGTTTTCTGTTCAGCCAGAGGAAGTGTTGGACGATCCATTGCTGGAACTGCGTGCGCGTGAAATCTCCAAAAACCTGCGCTGCCTTGTGTGTCGCAACGAAAGCATTGATGACAGCAACGCCGATGTTGCCCGTGATCTGCGCCTTTTGGTGCGTGAACGTTTGTTGTTGGGGGAAGGCGATGATGAAGTCATTGATTACATCGTTCACGGAGTGCCCGGCGAATTTGCAGGCTTTGGCGAATATGTTCTGCTGCGCCCACAAACCACTGGTAGCAACCTTGTGCTGTGGGGCGCAGGACCAGTCATGTTAATTCTGTCGGTATTGCTTGCTGGTGGATATTTACGCCGTCGCGCGCGTACGCCTGTAGGACAGGTCGCAGGTTTGAATGACGAGGAAAAAGATCGCCTGGCACAAATCCTGAAAGAGTGACGCTTGGTCTGGCTTTCCACCATGCTTAGCATAACTATGCTAAGCACATCATATTGTAAGAGGACGCCATGGATTATCAGGCAATCACGCTGAAGATCACCAACGATATTGCGCTGATCATGTTGAACCGACCGGAAAAGAAAAACGCGCTGAATGCACAGATGCGTGCGGAATTGCTGCATGCCATTCAACACGCTGGCAAAGAAGCGCGGGTGATTGTGCTGACCGGAACAGGTGATGCATTTTGTTCCGGACAGGATTTGGGGGATGGTGCACATGCCGGAAACCTCGATCTGGAACGCACATTACGGGATGAATACAACCCGATCCTACGGGCGATTGTCGACTGTCCTGTACCTGTGATCAGCGCGGTAAATGGTGCAGCAGCAGGGGCAGGGGCCAACCTTGCGTTGGCGACGGATGTGGTGATTGCCAGCCAAGGTGCATATTTCATGCAGGCGTTTTCACGCATTGGCCTGATGCCTGATGCCGGCGGGACATGGGTGATGCCGCGCACGATGGGATTGGCCAAAGCAATGGGTGCGGCCCTGTTTGCCGACAAGATCAGCGCCCAACAGGCCGATGATTGGGGGATGATCTGGGAGGCCGTGCCTGATGACACCTTCGAAGAGACATGGATCGCGCGCGCAACGCATCTTGCCCAAGGCCCAACCGAGGCATTTGTGCGGATCCGCGAAGCGTTGCGTGCCAGCGGCACAAATGAATATGCTGATCAACTGACGACCGAAGCCCGCCTTCAGGGACGTCTCGGCAAAAGCCGTGATTTCAAGGAAGGCGTGGTTGCCTTTCTGGAAAAACGCCCGGCCAATTTTGAAGGACGCTGATGGCGGGACCACTTGAAACCGATCTCTATGCGCCGATCAAAACCTTTCTGGAAGGACAAGGATATGAGGTCAAAGGTGAAATAGGGGCCGCCGATGTCGTGGCCTGTCGTGCAGATGAAGACCCAGTCATCGTCGAGTTGAAAACCACGTTTTCCCTGTCGCTTGTCCATCAAGGCATTGAGCGGCAGGCCGTGACAGATGCTGTCTATCTGGCAGTGCCGCACAAAACAGGTCGCAAGGCCGCAAGTGCAGTAAAAGAAAACAGTGCGCTGTGCCGCCGTCTTGGGCTTGGGTTGATTTCAGTACGTCTGCGGGATGGGTTTGTCGAGGTGCTGGTCGATCCTGGTCCCTATCATCCGCGCAAATCTACGGTACGTAAATCCAAGCTGTTGCGTGAATTTCAGCGCCGCGTCGGCGACCCGACACAAGGTGGCTCAACCCGCAAAGGGTTGGTGACAGCCTATCGTCAGGATGCCTTGCGCGTCGCGGCGTTTTTGTCAGAAAACGGCCCCACAAAGGGGTCAGAAGTTGCCAAGGCCACCAATGTACCCAAAGCCACAAGCATTATGTCTTCAGATCATTATGGTTGGTTTGAGCGTGTGAATACCGGAATTTACATGGTAACGCCCAAAGGCCACGAGGGGCTGAAAACATATGGATGGCCCTCAGGCGCTCAAAGCGGGTAAGGACGCCGGATAAATCACCTGTCCAAGAAAAATACCGCCCTGAAACAGAGCGGCATTTTCGAATTCAGAGCCAAAGATCAGCGGTCTTCGATGTCGACATAATCACGGGTGGTTTCGCCCAAATACAGCTGACGTGGACGGCCAATCTTGTTTTGTGGATCGGCAATCATTTCTTTCCATTGCGAAATCCAACCTACAGTGCGGCTTAGTGCAAAAATCGGTGTGAACATCGAAGTTGGGAAACCCATGGCTTCCAGAATAATGCCGGAATAGAAGTCCACATTCGGGAACAGTTTCTTCTCAGCAAAATATGGATCGCTAATGGCTTGCTTCTCAAGTTCTTTGGCAACTTGCAGGATTGGGTTATTTTCCACACCCAGCAGTTCCAGCACTTCGTCTGCGGATTGTTTCAGAACTGTCGCACGTGGGTCGGTGTTCTTGTAAACCCGGTGACCAAAGCCCATCAGGCGGAACGGATCGTCTTTATCCTTGGCGCGTGCGATGAATTCGGGAATACGATCCACCGTGCCGATTTCCTTGAGCATTTCAAGGCAAGCTTGGTTCGCGCCACCATGAGAAGGCCCCCACAGACAAGCAACACCCGCCGCAATACAGGCAAATGGGTTAGCGCCCGAAGACGATGCCAGACGCACAGTCGAGGTCGACGCGTTTTGTTCGTGATCCGCATGCAGCGTGAAAATACGATCCATCGCGCGGCTGAGGATCGGGTTGACCTCATATTCCTCGGCAGGGACGGCGAAACACATCCGCAAGAAGTTGGACGCATAATCCAGATCATTGCGTGGATACACAAACGGCTGACCCAATGTGTATTTATAGGCCATGGATACAATTGTTGGCATCTTGGCGATCATACGAACTGATGCGACCTCGCGCTGCCATGGATCGGTGATATCAAGCGAGTCATGATAGAACGCTGACATTGCGCCAACCGCACCTGTGATAATTGCCATTGGGTGGGCATCACGACGGAAGCCACGGAACAGATACATCATCTGTTCATGCAACATGGTGTGACGGGTTACGCGATCTTCAAATTCTTCCAACTCTGCTGCGGACGGCAAATTGCCATAAAGCAGCAAGTAACAGACCTCAAGATAATGCGATTTGCCTGCCAGTTGATCGATTGGATACCCACGGTGCAGCAACTCACCTTTGATGCCATCAATATAGGTAATGGTCGAATCGCAAGATGCGGTCGAGGTAAAGCCAGGATCATACGTAAACACGCCTGCCTGCGCATACAGTTTTCGGATATCAAGCACATCCGGCCCGGCAGTCGGAGAATAGATCGGCAATTCAAAGGACTTACCATCAAATGACAGTGTCGCAGATTTCTTGGTGTCGGTCATATATATTCCCTTCCTCTCAGGTCGGCGCGCGTATCGCACCAAAATGTTTTGGCGATAGGGCGTTAAGGTTCAGTTAACCGAAACGACCCCATGCGGTTTATTGCGCCGCGTCTGTTATTCGCGCGACACTTTCGTCGCGCCCCAATACCAACATCATGTCAAACACACTGGGTGTTGCGGCCTTGCCAGCAAGAGCTGCCCGAAGTGGGCCAGCCAATTTGCCGAACTTGATCTCTTTGCTTTCCGCGAACGAGTTCATGACTGCCTCTAACGCGTCTCTGGACCAGTTAACATTTTGCAGGTGCGGCGTCAATTCATTCAGTATACCACGGGATACATCGTCAAGACTCTTGGCTGCTTTCTCCCCAGGGACAATCGGTCGATCAGTCAGAACAAACGTCGCCTTTTCAATCATTTGAATGAAAGTTTTTGCTCCTCCTTTCAAGCAATACATAGCTGTTTCAACGCCTTGTGACTTGGCGTCATTCAGACGTGTCTGACCCGATGCAACCAGAAATTCTTGCAATTCATGCAGCAGTGCAGCGTCATCGCTAACAGCCATGTGTTGGCCACACAGATTTTCCAGTTTCTTGGTGTCAAACCGCGCGGGCGATTTGCCGATTCCCTGCAGAGTAAACCACTCTTTTGCCTGTGCGTCGGTAAAGAACTCGTCATCACCATGTGACCAGCCAAGGCGTGCCAGATAATTGCGCATTCCCGCCGCGGGATACCCCATAGTCTGATATTCCTGCGCACCTAATGCACCATGACGTTTGGACAGTTTTTTGCCATCCTGACCATGGATCAATGGGATATGCGCCCAAACTGGAACATCCCAACCCATAGCATTATAAATCATCATCTGCCGCGCGGCATTGTTCAAATGATCATCGCCACGGATCACATGGGTGACGCCCATGTCATGATCATCCACCACCACAGCCAGCATATAGACAGGCGTGCCATCACTGCGTAGCAGGATCATGTCGTCCAGTTGGTCATTGCGGATGGTCACATCGCCCTGCACCTCATCGTGGATCACGGTCACGCCATCCAGCGGTGCCTTAATGCGCACAACATAAGGTGCATCTGGATGAGAGTGTGCATCCGAATCCCGCCAGGGGCTGCGATACAGCGTGGATTTTCCTTCGGCCCGCGCCTGATCCCGGAAGGCGGCGATTTCATCTTGCGTGGCAAAGCATTTGTAGGCTTTGCCTTCCGCCAAAAGTTGCAAGGCAACGTCAGCGTGACGGCCTGCTTGTTCAAACTGGCTTACGGCCTCGCCATCATGATCCAACCCCAGCCAACCCAGCCCTTGCAGAATCGCGGCGGTCGCTTCGGGGGTAGAGCGTTCGCGGTCGGTGTCCTCGATACGCAACAGGAATTTGCCGCCACGTCCACGCGCATACAGCCAATTAAACAGCGCCGTGCGCGCGCCACCGATGTGAAGATATCCGGTGGGTGAGGGCGCAAAGCGTGTGACGACGGTGCCAGACATAGAGGTCTTAACCTTTCAGTAACCATGGAGAAGATAATCTTTCCGCCTGTCTAACCCTCACTCTCAGAGAGGACAAGGCTTGGGCTTGAAAGCATATACAGAGCTTTTGTTGCTACATCAAAGGGGGCACCTGTTTGCATGGGTTCCTGTGTTCCTTGGTGCGGGGATCGGGGTATATTTTTCATGGCCGACCGAGCCGGGGTTTTCCTTGCTGCTTGGTTGTGCGAGCCTTGCATTGCTGATGTTTTGGGCTGCGCGGCAGGTTGGCGCTGGGTTTGCTCCCTTGTTTTTGGCCGTCGCACTGGTAATGACCGGGATGTGTATGTCCAGTTGGCGCAGCCACCACGTCGCCGCACCTGTGTTGAATTTTCGCTATTACGGACCCGTAGAAGGCACGGTGGTTGGCATTGATCGGTCGCAATCAGATGCGTTGCGCGTCACTTTGGCAGATGTGATCCTGTCGCGTGTGTCCCCGTATAAAACCCCCGCACGGGTGCGTGTGTCTTTGCACGGGCGACAAATTATCACTCCAATGCCGGGTATGCGGGTGATGGTCACGGCGCATCTGTCGCCCCCCGGTGGCCCAGTTGAACCCGGTGGGTTTGATTTTCAACGCCACGCTTGGTTTAAACGTTTGGGCGCACTGGGCTATGCGCGCACGCCCATGATGATGCTTGCGCCGCCATCGCATGGCTTTTCGGTCTTTGCAGAACGAATGCGCTTGTCCCGGGCGATCCAGTCCATATTAGCTGGAGAGGTCGGCGGCTTTGCCGCAGCTGTCACCACAGGAGATCGCAGCGGAATTTCTCAAGACACAATGGCAGCTTTGCGTGCCTCAAATCTTGCGCATTTGCTGGCTATTTCCGGGCTGCATATGGGGCTTTTGGCTGGATTCGTCTTTGCCGCGTTGCGTATCGGTTTGGCACTTATTCCAACCGCAGCGTTGCGCCTGCCAGTCAAGAAAATCGCAGCCACTGTGGCGTTGGTCGCCTCGGCTGCTTATTTGGCTTTGTCCGGAGGGAACGTGGCGACCGAACGCGCCTTTATCATGGCGGCAGTGGCCTTGGTCGCCGTGTCACTGAATCGACGCGCAATCAGTATGCGCGCAGTTGCCTTGGCCGCAATGATCGTATTGTTCATGCGGCCTGAATCCCTGTTGGGTCCGGGATTTCAAATGTCATTTGCCGCCACGGCAGCCTTGGTCGGGGTATTCGGAGTGCTGCGCAACTTTGACCATTGGCCCGGCCCAAGATGGCTGCGCCCTGTTTTGGCGGTTATTTTATCCTCGGCCGTAGCAGGGGCCGCGACAGCACCTTTTGGGGCAGCGCATTTCAATCAGATCGCGCAATATGGCCTGCTGGCCAATCTTTTGGCGGTGCCGTTGATGGGGCTTGTTGTGATCCCGGCGGCGGTTATGGCCGTGGTGTTGCTGCCCTTGGGGCTTGAAGGGATTGCCCTCTGGATCATGGGATTAGGCCTGCGGTGGATTTTGTTCGTGGCCCATTGGGTGGCCGAAATAGAAGGCAGCGCAGGGGCCATTCTGCGGCCAGATCCAATCGTGTTACCCATCATGTCTGCCGGTTTCTTATTCCTGTTACTCTGGCAAGGGCGTCTGCGCTTGATTGGCTGCGTTCCAGTTGTGGCAGCCTTTGTCATTTGGTCTCAAGTTCAACGCCCAGAGGTTTTGATTTCAGAAAACGGCGGCCTTGTGGGGGTGATGACCGAAAAAGGACGCGCCTTGAGCAAAACCAAGGGGCAGGGGTTTGTCGCCCGAAATTGGTTGGAAAATGATGGGGACACCGTCACCCAACCTATGGCCGCAGACCGCTGGAACGCTGAGGATTTGACATTGACCGTGCGCGACCAAGAAGACGGCAAGATTATTCACGTCGCAGGCAAACGCGCATTGTCTAATTTTTTAGGATGTGGTGATAAGGATATTGTCGTGATGTCAGTGCGTTATGACGGTGTTTTACCTTGTAAGGTGTTTGATGCACGCAGTCTGCGCACCACTGGATCTGTGGCCATCACATGGCAAGATGGACAGGCCAAAATAACAACCGCCCGCACATATGGCGGACGGCGGTTGTGGAACAATTGGATGGATCAGTAACTGCGGATAAGCCCGACCAACTTACCCTGAACCTTTACACGATCAGCCGGGTAAACCCGTGTTTCATAGACCGGATTGGCCGCCTCAAGCGCGATAGAGCTGCCTTGGTGATAGAATTTCTTCAATGTTGCTTCTTGGTCTTCGACCAAAGCCACAACGATGTCACCATTGTCGGCAGTGCGTGTTTCACGAATGATCACGGTATCGCCATCGTTGATGCCTGCCTCGATCATCGAGTCACCCTTAACCTCCAAGGCATAATGATGCCCCGCGGAGGAGACCATCTGACCAGGCACGGCCACATGGTGATCCACATGGCTAATCGCCTCAATTGGGACACCAGCAGCAATTTTGCCCATAACCGGCAGTTCGCGCGCATACATTTCAGGCGGAAGACTGTTTGCATGTTGCTTTTGCGAGGGGCCGTCACCATCGATCACCTTGGGTGTAAAACCTTGAGGAGCAGATGCACCGCCCATGGCGTCAGGTAATTTTACAATTTCAATGGCTCGCGCACGATGGGCCAAACGGCGGATAAATCCCCGTTCTTCCAATGCCGTGATCAAGCGATGAATGCCTGATTTAGACCGCAAATCAAGCGCATCCTTCATCTCATCAAAGCTCGGCGGGACGCCGTCGCGTTGCAAACGTCCATGAATGAAATTCAAAAGATCGAGTTGTTTTTTCGTCAACATCGGCATCGCCTTGGTTGTTTGTCGATGCTTTGTTCTAACAATGTTCTTGTTTTGTGTCAACTTCGCTTCTGCGATACCATCAATTGGTCAAATTGGGATATACCGCAGAATATCCCCTGTGGTGCGTGCATCGTCATTTGGGGGCCGGACCACAAGGGCGTTGGCCTGAGACAAAATGCCCAGCAAAGAACTGTCTTGGCGATCAAACACCGTGATTTGCCCCCCATCAATATGGGCCCGCATGTAATGCTGGCGCGGGCCGTTTTGGGAAATGTCATGCGCCAATGTTGCAGTTTTTTCAGGGACAGAGCTGGCAGGAAGACCCAGCATAGCGCGGATCACCGGGGTTACAAAGATATGGCCGCACACCATAGCTGAAACCGGATTGCCCGGCAGGCCAATCATCATGGCCCCAGTGGCCATCCGTCCTGCCATCAAAGGTTTGCCCGGGCGCATCGCAATTTTGTAAAAGCTGCGGTCCATGCCAAGGTCAGCTGCCACATCGCCCACAAGATCATGATCGCCAACCGAGGCCCCACCAATGGTGATCACAAGATCGACGTCATCAGCCAACCCAAATGCGGTAACAAGAGAGGCTTTGGTATCGCGCGCAATCGGTAAAAGTCGCGCTTCGGCCCCCAAATCACGCAGCATCGCTTGCAGGCCAAAGCTGTTAGAGGCAATGATTTGATCCGGTCCTGGCGTTTCGCCCGGCATAACGAGTTCATCCCCCGTCGCCATAATGGCCACGACAGGACGGCGGGTGACGGGCACTGTGGCGATGTTCATGGCTGCCATCAGCGCAATATCAGCAGAACGCAGAACGCGTGGCGCCTGTATCATGTCACCTTTGGCAAAATCTCCGGCGGCGGGACGGATATGAAACCCTTGATCAAGATTGTCACGCAGGGTGATCTGATCACCCATGCGGTTCACATCTTCCTGAATGACCACACGTGTCGCCCCCGCAGGCAAAGGCGCGCCGGTAAATATACGGACGGCCTGACCGGCGTTTACTTGGCCGTCATAGGCATGACCCGCCGCAGCCTCACCAACAACCGAAAATTCGGCACCCGGAGCAACCTCTTCGGCAATCATGGCATAGCCATCCATGGCCGAGGCCGCAAAAGGTGGTTGATCGCGATTGGCCATCACAGGTTCGGCCAGCACACGCCCATTGGCCTGTGCCAATGGAACATGTTCGACAGGTAAGGTGGATGTCAGTGAAAACAGATGGTCTAGTGCCTCAGAAACGGATATCATGATGCCTCGTAACGCCCTGATTTTCCACCGTCTTTCAGGGTTACGCGGATACCACCAATTTCCATGGCCTTATCCACGGCTTTTGACATGTCATAAACCGTAAGGGCGGCGATGTTGACGGCTGTCAGGGCTTCCATCTCTACGCCGGTTTGGCCGGTGGTTTTGACGGTGGCCATGATGCGTATTCCTGGCAAGGTGGCGTCAGGCGTCAAGTCTACGGAAACTTTGGTGATGGGGAGAGGGTGGCACAAAGGAATGAGGGTGGAGCATTGTTTTGCTCCCATAATTCCCGCAAGCCTCGCCACACCCAGAACGTCACCTTTCTTGGCGCGTCCTTCATTAATGATATCAAATGTTTCACGCGCCATCTTAATGTAACCTTCGGCAGTGGCCACACGTGATGTCACAGCCTTATCGGATACGTCCACCATATGGGCATCGCCCTTGGCATCAAAATGGGTAAGACCATTGTCAGAGGGCATTTAAAACCCTCCGGGCATGGTCAACGGATTGGCCAGCAGATCACGTGTGGCACGGACCACATCCTCTTGACGCATCAGGCTTTCGCCAATCAGGAAGGTACGTGCGCCGTAACGGGCCATATCAGCAAGATCAGCAGGCGTGCTCAACCCGCTTTCGCAAACAATCTGACGATCAGCGGGCACCAGTTTGGACAGATTTCGGGTGGTATCCAGCGTGGTTTCAAAAGTCTTGAGGTTGCGGTTGTTGATCCCCATCAATGGTGATTTCAATGCGCAGGCACGTTCCAATTCTTCGGCGTCATGCACCTCGAGCAACACATCCATGCCCCAGCCAAAGGCCGCATCTTCCAATTCTTGTGCTTGTGTATCGCTGACGCTGGCCAGAATGATCAAAATGCAGTCTGCGCCCAGCGCACGGGCTTCGGCCACCTGATAGGTGTCATACATGAAATCTTTGCGCAGGGCGGGTAGGGATGTCGCCTCGCGGGCTTGAACCAGAAATTCCTTGGCACCTTGAAAACTTGGCGTGTCTGTCAGCACCGACAAACATGTCGCGCCACCGTCTTCATAGGCTTTGGCCAAGGCGGGTGGGTTGAAATCCTCACGGATCAACCCTTTGGAAGGACTTGCTTTTTTAACCTCTGCGATTAAGCCATATCCGCTGCGAACCGCGCCTTGCAGGGCATTGGCAAAACCGCGTGTCGGGCTTGCGGCGCGGGCTTCGGCCTCTACCTCGGAAAGGGGTTTGGCGGCCTTGTCGGCGGCCACTTCTTCGAGTTTATAGGCCTTGATCTTATCCAGAACGGTCAGCGTCATGATGCAGTCCAGTTAATTTGAGGCTGGCCTTGGGCGGTCAACCAGTCATTGATACGCGAAAACGGGCGCGATCCGAAAAAGCCACGGCGCGCCGACAGCGGTGAAGGATGGGCGGTTTTCAAGATCAGATGATCGCCCGGTTTGATATAAGGTTCAAGGGCCTGCGCCTGTTTGCCCCATAACACATATGCGGTGGGGCGATGCGAGGTTTCAGCCAGTACTTGATGCGCCAAGGCTTGCCAGCCCAGCGCCTTGTGGCCGTTTGCTTCCCCGGCGGGGACCGACAACACGGTGTTGAGCAGCAAAACACCCTGACGCGCCCATGGGCGCAGATCACCTGTCAAAGGGGCTTGGCCGATATCCTCAATCATTTCCTTAAAGATATTATTGAGGCTGCGCGGTAAGGCCACATCGGGTTCCACCGAAAAGGACAGCCCATGGGCATGGCCCGGCGTGGGGTAGGGGTCTTGCCCCATGATAACCACACGTGTGTTAGCGGGGGCGCAAAATTCCAGCGCGGCAAAACGTTGGTCGGCGGGCGGCAGAATGTCACGCGTATCATCCGCCAAAGCGGCCTGAATACCCGAATAGGTCTCAGCAAAGAATGGCAGATGTGCCCAATGTTCGGGCACAGCAAGTTCGCTCATGCAGTGGCCTCGGATGTGATGCGCGCCAGTGCCTCAACTTTGGTCTTGGCCGCCCCTGAATCGATGCTTTCGCGTGCTTTTTCAACGCCTTCGCGCAAATCGCTTGCAGCATCTGCCACCACCAATGCCGCCGCCGCATTCAACAATGTGGCATCGCGATAGGCTCCTTTGGCGCCATCCAACAACGCACGAAACGCATTGGCGTTGTCTTCTGGCGTGCCACCAACAATGTCTGCGAAAGGATGTACCGGCAGGCCTGCGTCTTCGGGGTGCAGTTCCACATCTTTGACGATACCATCCAGTTCCAGCGCCGACACCCAGCTGATACCTGTAATCGTCAACTCATCTGTTCCATCAGAGCCATGCACCAGCCACGCACGCTCACTGCCCAAACGACCAAGCGTTTCAGCCATGGGGCGGATCAGATCACGCGAAAATGCGCCTGTCAGTTGACGTTTGGCACCTGCCGGATTGGTCAGCGGTCCAAGAATATTGAAAATCGTGCGGCACCCCAATTCGGTGCGGGTTGGCATCACATGCGCAATGGCTGGATGATGCATCGGCGCCATCATGAACGCGATACCGCATTCAGCAAGCGCCTTTTCAACCACATCAGGGCCAACCATCACGTTGATACCCATTTGCGACTGAACATCCGCGGTGCCGGATTTGGAACTAAGATTGCGGTTGCCGTGTTTTGCCACAGGCACGCCGGCCCCCGCCACAACAAAGGCTGTCGCTGTGGAAATATTCAGCGTGTGTTTGCCATCACCGCCGGTTCCTACGATGTCCATCGCGCCTTTAGGTGCCTTCACCGCATTACATTTTGCGCGCATCACAGCGGCTGCAGCGGCGTATTCATCCACAGTTTCACCACGCGTACGCAGCGCCATCAGTAAGCCACCGATCTGACTGGGGGTTGCTTCTCCCTCAAACAGGATTTCAAAAGCGGCTTCGGCCTGCTGAGGTGTCAGCGGTCCATTGGCAGCGGCATCAATCAGCGGCTTGATGGCGTCGCTCATGCGGCATCCTTTCGCGGGGCGTTCATCACGTTCAGGAAATTTTGCAACATGGCGTGCCCGTGTTGGGACGCAATAGATTCCGGATGAAACTGCACGCCGTGGATCGGCAATTCTTTGTGTTGCAGCCCCATAATGGTGCCATCTTCAAGCTCTGCTGTGATCTCAAGACATTCAGGCAGGGTTTCGCGCTCCACAATCAGGGAATGATACCGTGTTGCTTCAAACGGGGTGGGCAGGCCTTCAAACAGACCTTTGTTGGTGTGGTGCATTATGCCCATCTTACCATGCACGATTTCATGGCACCGAACGACAGTACCGCCAAAATTTTGCCCAATGGTCTGATGCCCCAGACAGACACCCAAAAGCGGTGTTTTGGTTTCAGCGGCGGCTTGGGTCATGGCAAGGCAGATACCGGCCTGATCAGGATCACACGGTCCAGGACTGAGAAGAATCCCTTCAGGATTCATCGCCATCGCCTCTTGGACATTCAGCGCATCATTGCGTTTCACCACCACATCCGCACCCAGTTCACCCAAATAGTGCACAAGGTTGTATGTGAAACTGTCGTAGTTATCTATCAGCAGCAACATCTTGCAGTTCTTTTCCCAAAATCGGAGAACAGGGTAGAGACCCCATGTCCAGTCGCGGTATACATGTTCAGGCTTGGCGCAAAGGGTCAAGGGGGGCAAACCAAGGTTTGCCGCGAAAACAGGGGCCAATTTGAGGGCAGACAGCATGGTGCGTGGATTTTTAGGTGGGATTTTCTGGGGTGGGCTTGCCTCGGTGGTGGCGATAGGGGTTGCATCTCAGATGGCGCCATTGCCTGCTGTGATTAAGCCGCAGACAGAAACAGGCCAGACACAGACCCAAGTTCAAGATCCCGCAAGTGGGCAAACCGTTCAGGGTGGTTCACAAGCAGATCAAGCCGTTGATACTGCCAGCGCGTCTGATGCGCCATCGGGTGATGATGTGGATACGGCCGTCCTTGCCGATACTGATTCTGCCCCAGTGCCAGCTACGGCAGATGTTCAGAATGGCCTGCAAGCCCCCGATGAAGGTGGCGAGGACGTGACCGTTAGCAGCACAGGCGATACACCGCCTGTCACCGGGCAAATAACAATCCCAGTTGCGCCAGAAGGTGACGCACCTGATGTGCCGCAAGTCCAAGAAGAGCTTTCCATCGCCACAGTTCCTGCACAGCCCGTGGCCCCAGAAATTGAAGATGATGGGCTGACGACAGGTAACACCGATACTGGAAACACCGATCCTACCAACGCAGAAGTGGGCAGCACAGAAGACTTCGTCACCTTTGAAACACCCGTCACTGAAGAGATTGTTACAGGTGAAACACCTGAACTTGTGCCCGAAACACAAGAAGACGAGGTTTCATTACTGCAACCAATTGGCACTTTGATTGAGGAAGATACGGGGTTCATCTCAAAGCGGTTGCCGTCGATTACGGATGACAGCACTGAAACCACACAGGTTGATCCCGAAGATGTGCCAGATCTTCCAACTCAAGATGTTGCGCCGATTACGGCCTTTGCTGCGGATTTCATCAATCCAGACAACAAACCCCTGATGTCCATCGTGCTGATTGATGATCCGCAACAAGCCATTGGCCCGGATGCATTGGCGAGTTTTCCCTATCCGATCACCTATGCCATCGACACGCTCAGCCCAAATGCAGCAGAGCGGATGCGCCTATTTCGGGATCGCGGTTTGGAAGTGATGGCCATGCTGGATTTGCCACAAGGGGCCGCTGCCAGCGATGTCGAGGTCGCCTTGGCGGCCCATCTTGCTGCGTTGCCAGAATCGGTGGCCGTGCTGGAAGGTCTGGGCGATGGTTTGCAAAGCAGCCGCGAGATATCTGATCAAGTCACAGGTATCCTGTTGCAAACCGGCCATGGATTGGTGCTGTTCCCAAAAGGGTTGAACACGGCGCAAAAACTCGCCAGCCGCGAAGGTGTGCCAGCCGCCAGCGTATTCCGCGATTTTGATGGCAAAGGCCAGAACGCCGGCGCAATTCGTCGTTTTTTGGATCAGGCCGCATTTAAATCAGGTCAAGTTGGCAGCGTTGTCATGGTGGGTCGGTTGCGTGCAGAAACTGTTTCGGCCCTATTGCTCTGGGGTTTGCAAGACCGCGCCAGCACTGTGGCTCTGTCCCCGATCTCTGCGGTGCTGACACAAAACGCAGATCAGTAACCGATCCCTAAAACAAAAAAGACGAGGCTGCCATGTCCAGTGGGCCTCGTCTTTTTCATGTCAGATAAGGCCCCAGCCTTATCAGCACGTTCTAGTCATCATTCACAATCAAGCGCAGATGCGGCACGCGGGTGGCGGTTTGCCGGGTGCGTGAGGTTGTGAGGTTCGTTGTCTGAGTGGCCACCTTTATCGCGGGGCGTTCCAACAATTCTCCATCGGATGATACAAGCTCATGCGCATTGTGGCGAAAGATCGGATCCAAGGTTTTTGTTTGCATCTCTGGTTTCGATGTTTGATGAGTAATGGGACGCAAAAGGCTGCTTTGTAGGGTCAGTCGTCGAGGCGCGCGACCAATATCACCACGCCAAGCGACACAGCCCAGAATACGGGTCACATCCCCAAGATCACTGCGCAACGGCAGCAAAATCATCTGCGCCTCAAGCTGTCCTCGGCCATATCCTGCATCGCTGTAAAACGTCAGACGTCCGGTGGCAGGACCGGCAAACACGTCTTCCAGAACGCTACGAAATTCATCGCGAGAATCAAAGGCAATCATGGAGGACACAGGCATGCCGCGCACCTCCATGCCCATCAGGTTGCTGATGACAGACCCTGCAATGCGAAACCGGGCCATGCCGGGGGCTGCGCGTTCCAAAATGAAAGAGTGCGACAGCGCTTGTTGAATGCCACGTGGGTCTACTTCGGCACGCGATGGCATATCGCGGCCTTCTCGAAGGGCCTCCCAATAGGCTTCTACCTCGTTTAGTGCGCTGAAACGCTGCAACGGTACGACGTTGATATTGGACTGATTGCTTTCAAACATCTTTCACCTCGAATGAGCGCTTGGCTCTTTCGTGACCGGTTACGTTAACCTTTGCCACATACTCCTTACCACAAACTTAATATCGCAGATTTTCATGAAATTCGGGGAAAAACCGTTTCAAATGGTTAACTCGGGTGATCGTTGCCAACAATGCTTGCCCCCAATGCCGCAATTCCGTTAGGTGAAAGCGGAACAAGAAGGAGAGGCCAGGTGCTTCAATCAATGACCGGATTTGCCGCCGCCAAAGGCTGCGCGCATGGCTATAGCTGGAGCTGGGATCTGCGCAGCGTGAATTCCAAGGGGCTTGATTTGCGTCTGCGGGTGCCGGATTGGATCGACGGTCTTGAGGCGCAATTGCGTGCTGCTCTTGGCAAGTCGATTGGACGCGGGTCGGTCAGTCTGAGCCTGAAAGTACAGCGCGACGAAGAAGACGTTGCACTGAGCGTCAATACCGCACAGTTGAACGCCGTGCTAAACGCGATGGCTGAAATTGAACAGGCGGCCATGGACAAGGGGCTATCTTTGTCCCCATCGCGCCCCAGTGATCTGTTGACTGCGCGCGGCGTGTTGGAAAGTGGCGCGACGCAACATGACACAACGCCCCTTCGTACGGCCTTGGTGAATGAATTAGGTGGCTTGTTGGCCAGCTTTCACGAAATGCGCAACGCAGAAGGTGAAAAACTGCATTCGGTTTTATTGGATCAACTGACACAGGTTGAAAGCCTGACCAAAGCTGCTGCCGTTTTGGCAGAACAACGCAAGGACGAAATGGCGCAGAACCTGCGCGTCAATCTGGATCGTGTTTTGCAAAACAGCGAAGGGGCAGATGCAGGCCGTGTGGCACAGGAACTGGCAATGATTGCCGTAAAATCCGACGTAACCGAGGAAATCGATCGCCTGCACGCCCATGTCAGCGCCGCACGCGATCTGATTGCCACGCAAGGTCCGGTGGGGCGTAAACTGGATTTCCTGATGCAGGAATTCAACCGCGAGGCCAACACATTGTGTTCCAAGGCCCAGAATGTAGAATTGACCCGCGTGGGGCTGGATTTGAAGGCAGTGATCGACCAGATGCGCGAACAAGTACAGAATGTGGAATAAGACATGAGCGACCGTCGCGGCCTTTTGATCATCCTTTCGTCACCCTCTGGTGCAGGAAAATCAACCCTATCCAAACGCCTGCGCACGTGGGATCCGTCGATAGAGTTTTCCGTCTCTGCCACCACCCGCGCCCCACGTCCGGGCGAAGTGGATGGGCAGGATTACCATTTTCTGACCGAAGATGCCTTTAAAACCAGCGTTGCCGAAGAGGGCATGCTGGAACATGCCCACGTGTTTGGTAATTTTTATGGCTCTCCGCGTGGACCGGTTCAGGATGCTATTGAGGCGGGCAAAGACGTGCTTTTTGACATCGATTGGCAAGGCGCACAGCAGGTGCGCAACTCTGTTTTGGGGCCGCACACACTGTCGATCTTTATTCTGCCACCCTCGATCACTGAGCTGCGCCGCCGACTGATCAGCCGTGGTCAAGACAGTGATGAGGTGATCGCCAAGCGCATGCAAAAAAGCTGGGACGAGATCAGTCACTGGGGAAGCTACGATCACGTGTTGATCAATGACGATTTGGACGCCACGGAAAATGATTTGAAAACAATTGTTTCCGCAACGCGCCTCAAGCGATTGCAACAACCGCATTTGGTGGAACACGTGCGCAAACTGCAAACTGAATTTCAGGAGTGCGAATGACACTGTACAGCCTTGATGGACATGCGCCGCAATTGGATGATGACGCTTGGGTCGCACCTGATGCCAACCTGATTGGCAAGATCGTGGTAGAGGCCGCGGCCTCTGTCTGGTTTGGCAGCACTCTGCGCGGTGACAATGAGGTGATCCATGTTGGGACAGGCAGCAATATTCAGGAAAACTGCGTGCTGCATACCGACATGGGCTTTCCGCTGATCATCGGGGCAGGGTGCACGATTGGTCATAAGGTGATGCTGCATGGGTGCACGATTGGCGATAATAGCCTGATCGGCATGGGGGCGACCATCCTGAACGGGGCCAAGATAGGCAACAACTGCCTGATCGGGGCTGGGGCGCTGATCACCGAAGGCAAGGAAATCCCAGATGGATCCCTTGTTATGGGGGTTCCGGGCAAAGTGGTGCGCGAACTGGATGCCAAAGCGATTGAAGGCTTGAGGAAAAGCGCTCTTGGCTATCAGGCCAACATGCGCCGGTTCCGGGATGGGCTTCAGCGGATCACCTGATGACAGAGGCGGTTCAATCCTATCTGGATGCGATCCCATTGCCCGCAGTCTTTATCGGGATTGACCGTCGAATATTGGGGGCCAATGCTGCGGCTTTATCCATTCAGATCAATGCTGCCACGCCGCTGTCTTTTGTGTTGGTGTTTCGTCAACCTGCGTTAAGTGATGCTTTGGATCGCTGTATCGCCACTAAAGACAAAACTCGCGTTAGCTATACTCATAACGAAGGCAGTCTGAAAACCCGCTATGACGTCAGCTTTGCTTATGTCTCTGGGAATATGATCAAAGGCGTTCTGATGTGTTTTCAAGACACAACGGAAATGGAACAAGCCGGCGAAATCAGGCGCGAATTTGTGGCCAACGTTAGCCATGAATTGCGCACACCGTTGACTGCATTGTTGGGGTTTATCGAGACCTTACAAGGACCTGCGCGCGATGATGTAACGGCCCGCACACGGTTTTTGGACATCATGTCCGTCGAAGCCACCCGTATGAATCGTCTGGTGGGCGATCTTCTGTCACTAAGCCGGGTGGAAGAAAACGAACGCTCTCGCCCTAAGGAACAAATTGATCTGACCAGGCTGTTGCAGACTGTCGTGGGCAATCTGAATCCAGTTGCCAAGGCCAACGATGTGACACTGTCTTTTGCTTCCCCGACAAACTGTCCAACCATTGCGGCCGATCCCGATCAGATGATGCAGGTGTTCACCAACCTGATTGAAAACGCTATCAAATACGGCGGTGCACAAGCCGAGGTTTCCATTGCCCTCCAGCATCTGCACCGAGACCGGCAACTACGCAAACCCGCCCTGCAAATCGACATTACGGATACTGGACCGGGGATAGAGGCGCTCCACATTCCGCGCCTGACTGAACGATTTTACCGTATTGATTCCCACCGTTCACGTGAAAAAGGTGGCACGGGTCTTGGACTTGCAATCGTCAAACACATCATCAACCGCCACCGAGGCCGCCTGAACATCACCAGCACACCGGGTCAGGGCAGTGTCTTTTCAGTCGTGTTACCGTTGGAGTGATCTTTCTATTAGATTAGACCTCCCTCAGGGATTCCATATTTATGCAGATGCATAAGAAGCAAGACTAAGAATAGGTTTACTAATGCATTTTGAAGGGCGAGAACTCATTTCGAAAGGTACTCGAGGAACTTCTAGAATCCTCCTAACCTCCAGTTTTACCTTACTGTTGGTTTATTACGCCGTTGATGATCAAGCAGATAGTGCGACACTCGGTGGGGTTGAATTTCAACTGAATCATCTAAAGTTTGCAGGGCGTGCAATGATTGCATTTCTGATGCTAAACCATATCATTTCCTGGGTAGGGGATTGTTTATCATACCTTAAATGGAACACCGCCGAAAAAGTTCATGAGCCAGCCGATGGTGGCTCAAGTTCACGTTCTAGTCTTGAATTTGCAATATCTAAGATTAAATGGTGCATCCAAAGCCTTGAGGGAAATATAAGAGCCTCAACTGTTGAAGAGGTTAAAGTTAAAGAGATTAAAGAGGACATCGAGAGTATCCAAAAGGTGCTAGTGGGTATTAAGAGTGAAATTGATCAATTAGACAAATTTGCTAAGTTTGTACTATTTGTTTGGTTTCTTGCGGTTCCTGTAATCATCTCTTTTGTAGCAATTTTTCAACCACAACTTTCAAGTCTGACGCATTACATAGTTTCTGCCTTCTGCTGAAAATCTGCAAAATCTCCTGACTGTCATCAAACTGTTACATAGCTGTCACAAAAGCTTTGTCAGAGACGACTAATTCGGTGGCATCCCTGAAAACAGGGGTGATGTAATCAGGAGAAATCAAATGTCTGTCAAACTGACCGCCTCGGTGCTGGCGTTGACTGCAATGGCTGCCACCTCTGCTGTGGCGCGTGATCAAATTCGTATTGTCGGATCTTCGACCGTTTTTCCATTTTCCACTGCTGTGGCCGAGCAATTCGGTAAGACCACAGATTTTAAAACACCTGTTGTTGAATCTACAGGGTCCGGTGGTGGGCTAAAACTGTTTTGCGCCGGGGTCGGCACCGAGCATCCCGATATGGCCAATGCCTCACGCCGGATGAAGGCCAAGGAATTCAAGCAATGCACCGAAAACGGTGTGACCGAGATCACCGAAGTTATGGTTGGCTTTGACGGTATTGTGGTGGCGAATGCCAAAGATGGCGCTGATTTTGAGGTGACCCGCGAACAGCTGTGGACCGCATTGGCTGCCGAAGGCCCGTTGCCCACAACTTGGGATGAAGTTGATCCATCCCTGCCAATGGTCGAAATCGAAGTTCTTGGCCCACCGCCTTCATCCGGCACGCGAGACGCCTTCGAAGAGCTGGTCATGCAAAAGGGATGCAAGCTGTTGGAGATGGGCGATAAAGCCTATTGCAAGAAAGACGGCGCCCATATCCGCGAAGACGGAGCATATATCGATGCTGGAGAAAACGACAATCTGATCGTATCCAAGTTGGAAGCCAACCCGGATGCTTTGGGTGTTTTCGGCTTTTCCTTTTTGGATCAAAACGCAGATGCCATCAAAGGCGCCTATGTTGATGGCGTAGAGCCGACCTTTGATAACATTGCTGCCGGCGATTATCCTGTATCGCGTTCGCTCTATTTCTATATCAAAAACGCCCATGTGGGTGTCGTTCCGGGCATTCAGGAATACGCGGTTGAGTTCATGTCACCGTCCGCCGCTGGCGAAGAGGGCTACCTTTTGGACAAGGGCTTGATCCCGCTGCCCGAGGAAGACTTTGATGCGGTTGTGGATCGTGTGAACAACCTGAGCGTCCTAAGCGGAAACGAGTGGAACTGATCCACGCTAACAGTCGGGCAGGGGCATATATCCCTGCCTGATCCCCCATCGCACACCTGACATCCTGCGAGGCCACTCATGAGTGCCGTTCTAACCGCTCTTGTTTTCATTCTGGCGATTGCGTCGTTTTTTATGGCGCGGTTTCGCGCGCAGGCCATTTCGGGTGGTGTGCCGTCGGCCTTGCATTCGCGCCCCTCATATCACGGGTTTTTCTCGTTTCTGTGGGTGTTTCTGGTCGGGGCTGGGTTCCTGATCACCATTAGTGTGGCATCGAATTGGCATATGACATCGACATTGCTGAGCATGGCCGAGGATGGCTTACCGGATGCACCCTATATCGAACATCAGCTAATCGTTTCAGACGCGCAGGCACTGGCAGAGGGGCGAATTGCCTCAAAATCAGACGATCTGCGGCAGGCTATTTCTGCGCGCTACGCTGATTTGGCCAATGTCTGGATTTGGGTGAAGGTAACATTGGTGGCCGGCGGTGCGCTGATTGCGATGGGGGTCACACAACGAACGGTCTCTCTCACATGGCGCGCGCGCAATCACAGCGAAGCGATTGTTCGCTTGGTCTTGGCAGCGATGGCCATCATCGCCATCCTTACCACCATTGGCATCGTTGGCTCGTTGATTTTTGAGACACTAAACTTCTTTGAAAACCTTGACTGGCGCATAGACAAATATCTGTTTGGTACCACCTGGAGCCCGCTTTCCGGCGTGAATGAAGGCAAGATGGATGCTGACAAGGTTGGTGCAATCCCGCTGTTTGCTGGCACATTGATGATCACCCTGATTGCAATGGTCGTGGCCGTGCCTGTGGGGTTGTTTGCCGCGATTTACCTGTCAGATTTTGCCTCCAGACGCGTGCGCGCCTTTGCCAAACCGATGCTGGAAATCCTCGCAGGTATTCCGACCGTTGTGTATGGGTTTTTCGCGGCCATCACCGTGGCGCCATTGTTTCGCAATGGCGGCGATATGATTGGGCTGAACATTGCCTCTGAATCGGCGTTGGTGGCTGGTCTCGTGATGGGGATCATGATCATTCCCTTTATTTCCTCGTTGTCAGATGACGTGATCAACGCGGTGCCACAGGCCTTGCGCGATGGCTCATACGGGCTTGGTGCTACCAAGGCGGAAACCATCCGTCAGGTTGTCTTGCCTGCGGCATTACCCGGAATTGTGTCTGCCGTATTGTTGGGATTTTCCCGCGCTGTTGGGGAAACCATGATTGTGGTCATGGCCGCAGGGCAGGGCGCAAACCTGACCGCCAACCCGTTTGAGGCTGTCACCACCGTGACCGTACAGATCGTCATGTTGATCACAGGCGATACCGAGGCAGACACAGCCGCCGGCCCTGCCTTTACCCTTGGGTTCACGCTGTTTTGCGTGACCTTGCTAATGAATGTGATCGCGCAACGCATCGTGCGGCGCTATCGCGAACTTTATGATTAAGGCCAAAGAGATGTCTGAAATCACATCACATCACGGATCGCTTTTAACGGGCAATGATCGTCGCTTGAAACAGCGTCGGCGTGCTGAAACACGCCTGAAAACATATGGCATTGCCGCAATTGGAGCTGCGGGTTTGGCGTTGGTGGCGCTGTTGTCATCGGTCATGGTTCAGGCCAGCAAGGCGGTGACGGAAACCTATGTCACTTTGCCTGTCACTTTGGATACGGTAGAGATTGATCCAAACGGCACAGGTGATCCAAAAACCATATTACGCGCGGATTTTTCCGGGTTGACCAAGGCGACCCTGCGCAACCAATTCCCCACCATCAAAGGGCGCAGCGAGAAGCGTGCGCTTTATGATTTGGTGTCCTCTGGCGCCGCGTTTGAGCTAGCGCAAAAGGTGTCTGAGGATACTTCTTTAGTGGGGCAAACCATTGATTATGATTTCCTCGCCTCTGACGTGACCGACCTGTATTTGAAAGGCGTGTTTGGTGAGGTGCGTCAACTGACGCCCCATGGCACGTTGCAAGTTGAACCAGATGGTAAAACCGTACAGTTAACCTCTTCAGGTAATGATTTCTCTGTGGCTTTGGCGCAGGTCAAAAAGCAATTGCTGATCAAAGCAAAGACCACACGTGCCAAGGCTGCCCTTCAAAACAATGGCGTCGAAGAATTTCGTCGCCGTGCAGAAATGGCCGAGACCGAGAAAGACCACCAAAAGAACCTGAAACTGGCCGCAGCCCGTGCCAAAAAGCGTGACACGCTGCTGGATCAGGCCGCTGACCTAGAGCGTCGCGCCACAGGGAATGAAGGGGCAGAAGAACTGGATGACGACACCGTCAGCTTTTTGGTCAAGGTTGGGAACAGCTGGATCAAACTGACCCGTGTAGATACCCAAAGAGCCGAAGGCATTGCCATAGGCCCGTTGAGCGCGGGCACCTTTGCGAACTGGGGCCTGATGGTCACGGACCTTCCAGAAAACGCGCGTAAGGTCTCTGACACGCAGATTGTGGCGATTGAACAGCTTCGCGATGCGGGCGCCATAAAACAGGTGTTCAACTGGCGCTTTTTCACATCCAGGGATTCTCGTGAACCTGAATTGGCCGGCATCTGGGGCGCAGCAGTGGGATCATTCTGGACCATGCTTGTGACCTTTAGTTTGGCCTTTCCAATCGGTGTCATGGCTGCGATTTATCTGGAAGAATTTGCACCCAAGAACAAATTCACTGATTTTATCGAGATCAATATCAACAACCTTGCTGCGGTTCCGTCGATTGTATTTGGTCTGTTGGGCCTTTCGGTCTTTCTTGGGGTGTTTGGCGTGCCACGTTCCGCCCCATTGGCCGGGGGCATTGTGTTGGCACTTATGACCTTGCCCACAATTATCATTGCCGCGCGTGCTGCAATCAAGGCGGTGCCGCCGTCCATTCGGGATGCCGCATTGGGGGTCGGGGCCTCGCGTTTGCAAACCACGTTTCACCATGTGCTGCCTTTGGCGATGCCCGGCATCTTGACGGGAACAATCATCGGCATGGCACAGGCGCTTGGCGAAACGGCGCCATTGATCATGATCGGTATGGTCGCCTTTATCGTCGATATTCCAGGCGGCATCACCGAAAGTGCCTCAGTTTTGCCTGTGCAGGTGTTTCGCTGGTCTGATTTTCCCGAACGCGCGTTTGAGGCTAAAACCGGTGCCGCTATCTGTGTGCTGCTTGCTTTCCTTGTCATTATGAACGCCATTGCCATCTTCCTGCGTCGTCGTTTTGAACGCCGTTGGTAAAAAGAAAGCCCCCCAATGCTAGATATGTCTTCTTCAAATTCGAGGTCCCAAGTGGAACAGATACAAAGCAAGATCTCTGCCAAGAATGTTCAGGTATTTTATGATGACAATCAGGCCATCAAAGACGTGAGCGTCGAGATCGAAGATAAAACCGTGACAGCCTTTATTGGTCCATCTGGATGCGGAAAATCAACTTTTCTACGCTGTATCAATAGGATGAACGACACAATTGATGTCTGTCGCGTTCAGGGTGACATCCTGATTGATGGCGAAGACATCTATGACAAACGAGTTGACCCAGTACAGTTGCGCGCAAAGGTTGGGATGGTTTTTCAAAAACCTAACCCATTTCCGAAATCCATTTATGACAATGTCGCCTATGGCCCACGCATTCACGGACTGGCCAAGAGCAAGACCGATCTGGATCACATTGTGGAACAGGCGCTGCGACGCGGGGCAATCTGGGATGAGGTAAAAGATCGATTAGATGCACCCGGTACTGGATTGTCAGGCGGGCAGCAACAACGCCTGTGTATTGCCCGTGCAATCGCAACCGAACCCGAGATTTTGTTAATGGATGAGCCGTGCTCGGCGCTTGATCCAATTGCCACAGCACAAGTTGAGGAATTGATTGACGAACTGCGCACACGATATAGCGTGGTGATCGTGACCCATTCGATGCAACAGGCCGCCCGTGTCAGCCAAAAAACAGCGTTCTTTCATTTGGGTAACCTAGTGGAATATGGGGATACGGCGACGATCTTTACCAACCCCCAAGACCCGCGCACCGAAAGTTATATCACTGGCCGGATCGGCTGAGGGAGCAGAGTATGAACGATATACATATCGCATCGGCCTTTGATCGTGACCTAGAAGGCATTCAGGCGCAAATCATGAAAATGGGTGGTCTGGTGGAAGAGGCCATTTTGAATGCTTCGGCCTCCTTGCGTGATCGCGACGAAGAACTGTCTGAACAGGTGCGCGCGGCCGATAAAGCCATTGATAAGTTGGAAGAAAAAATCAATGACGAAGCCGCGCGGGTGATCGCGTTACGCGCGCCCACAGCGGTTGACTTGCGCGTGATCTTGTCCGTGATCAAGATTGCGGGCAATCTGGAGCGTATTGGCGACTATGCCAAGAACATGGCCAAACGAAACGGTATTCTGGTGAATATGACACCCGTCGAAGGGGCACGTTCGGCCCTGCATCGTATGGCACGAGAGGTAGAAATCATGCTGCGGGATGCGCTGGATGCCTATGTACAGCGCGACGTTGAACTGGCCTATGAAATCCTGCAACGCGACAAAGACATTGATCAAATGTACAACGCGCTGTTTCGTGAATTCCTGACCTTCATGATGGAAGACCCGCGTTACATCACGCCTTGTATGCACCTGCATTTCATCGCCAAGAACACCGAACGCATGGGGGATCATGTGACTTCGATTGCCGAACAGGTGATCTATCTTGTGACGGGGGAAATGCCGGATGAAAACCGTCCCAAGGGCGATTTGACCTCGCGCGATGCCAAATTGTCGAGCCAACAGCAGTAACAGGACACAGTCATGAGCGTTGATCAACCCAAAGTTCTGCTTGTCGAAGACGAACCTGCACAACGAGAGGTTCTGCGTTATAACCTTGAGGCCGAAGGTTTTGATGTGGCGGCAGCCCCTGACGGGGATGAGGCCTTGTTACTGGTCGAAGAGGTCATGCCGGATGTCATTGTGTTGGATTGGATGTTGCCGGGTGTGTCAGGCATAGAAATCTGCCGCCGCCTGAAAATCCGTAAGGAAACCCGTGATATTCCGGTGATTATGCTGTCGGCACGTTCAGAAGAGGTGGACCGTGTACGCGGGCTTGAAACTGGGGCAGATGATTACGTGGTCAAACCCTATTCCGTGCTGGAATTGATGGCACGGGTTCGCAGTCAGTTGCGCCGCGTGCGTGCTGCATCAGTGGGGCAACGTCTGGAGTACGAGGATATTGTGTTGGATTCTGAAACCCATCGTGTGACGCGCGCCGGTGAAGAGTTGAAACTTGGCCCCACCGAGTTTCGCCTGCTGTCCATCTTTATCGAAAAGCCGGGGCGTGTTTTCAGCCGTGAGCAGCTTTTGGACCGGGCTTGGGGGCAGGACATCTATGTCGACAGCCGTACCGTGGATGTGCATATCGGACGCTTACGCAAAGCCCTGACAGCACAAGGTGGTGATGATCCCCTGCGCACTGTGCGCGGGGCTGGGTATTCCTTGGGATAAAGGGGCGTGTGCACGCCCCTTTTTACATTACATATTCGCCACAAGCTGTTGAAGTTGCTGTGTTGTTGGGGGTGGTGTTTTTGTCAGTGCCGCCAAAACAGCACGCGATTCATTTGTACCAACTCCCGCTCGTTGGAATATTGGATCTTGGACAATTGCATCAAAGTCCGGGCGATCGGTGGGATCACGCTGCAATGTCTGAGAAATGAAGCTATCCAATTCTGCGTCCCCAGTTACTGTGCCATTGGCATGTGGTGACACATATCCCGCCACCATAAATCCACCTGCGGACAGAGGCCGCGGAGCGGGGATGGGAGGATTGCCGTTCCCGGGATCTGTTGGTGTCTGGGCAGCGTATTCTTCCAAATTACCCAGAACGGTAGACATGAAACCTGCACCTGTGATCAATGTGTTTGTAGGGGTAAATTGTTCAAGAACGGCGGTTCCAAAACTCCACACATCTGCGGAATCACCCTGCAACATTGCCCCAGGCGGGATCTGAGATTTCGCGGCGTCCAGAACCGCCTGCGCGTTTCGCACATTCCCGCCTGCCAAATCCCGAATGACTTCCATAACCGCGGCATCACGGTCTGCATCACCTGTATCGACTTCTGTGATTGATTGGTCGGTGAATGTCGCTTGGGTTCTATTCAAGAGCCCACCCTCGCCAACAAGACTTGAAGCAATGGCAAGCCGTGTATCAGCAATGTTTGTATTTAGGGTGCGTTGCATCGCCTTAAGATCTTGGCTCGCGTTCGTTACTTCAGTACGCGCAGCGATCGCTTCTGGCGCTTTGTATATTGGGTTTTCTACGCGTCGCAGATTTGCGACGTTGACCCGTGTACCAACAGCGCTTTCACCAAAGTCTGCGACCTTTGAAACACCTGTTGCATCCACAAATACATTCTGCAGCTTCACATCGCGATGTGAAAATCCGGCATCGTTTACCTCTGCCAACCCCTTGGCCATGTCATGCATCATTGTCAGTTTGAGCGTCATACCCTGATCTGACGTCATGGTACCTGCGGTTACCGCTTGATCAATGGCTGCCATAGCGTCGTACATTTCGCCGCCTGTACAGGCCTCGGTCAAAATACCGACACTTCCGTTTGGCAGACTGATCGCGCCCTCAAATGACAGCACATTGTCCTGATTGCCTGCGGGCACATATTGTTTCACCTGAGTATGCAGGTCCAATTCGTTCAAGAAACTAGCGACTTTGTCCTGACGTTCTGATGGGACAAGATCATTGAGGTTTGTCGGAGGCGTTTTCAAAACGACTTCTTTGCCAGCGTTTGGGCTTCCTGGGGTGTTACAGCGAAACAATGTTGCAGTACCAAAACCACCGGCACCCAATACATCTACTTTATCAAAGACATCGCCGCCTACGGTAATGGTGTCATCACTCGTCATCTTGGTGGCAAAAAGTTCATTTGAAACGCGACGGCCAATAACGGTCGACATCCCCTCGATGGCCTCACCCAATGTTCCCTGCGGCTCGCCACCTAAGGCGCTTACAAATTCTTCTTTGATGAAAGAGGAAATGTCGCTTGCACCAAGCATAGTGCGCTGGTTCAGGTTCATTGTGGTGAAATCAAACTGCCCTGTTAAACCATCTACAACTCGATCCATGATATCACTAATTAAGGGGCCGCCAACCACTTGTGAATCAACGATATTCTGTGATGCAAGCTGCGCTGCATTCGAAATACAAGTAGTGTCCAAGTTCATGGATGACATATCCAAGTATTGCACATGCTTTGCATCGTGCTGAAACGAGTCAACCTTCACCTTGTCCAGAGTATTGGCTTGTGAAGTTGCAAAATCCAACATCTGTCGCAATCCAGTGGATTTTGGGGCAACGTTGCGATTTGCGTTTATAAGCGAATGTAAACTTTCGGTGGACTTACGGTTAGGGGCATTATTTTGCATCAAAACCGTAGAAATGGCTGTGCGCGCATTGTCGCGGCTTTTCTTGGATTTCCCTGTGAGACGTGAGAAAAATGAACTGTCCTTATTCTCTGCATAAAGCGTGATAGATCCATCGTCATTTTTCGTGCCGCGCAGTTTTGCGCCATCATCGCCGATTTCCTGCTGGAAATCTTGAAGTTGCTGAAGTGTTGTATCTTGCCTCACGGTCAAAGAGGCCAGGGGTGGCATCGCCATGTCTTGTCTCCTTTGTTCGCTTAAACCCGGATCATCATATCTTCGGAAGGATCAGCATTTGTTCCTCCGGATACCATGCTTCCTGTGGCAACAAATAACCGCCAAGCACCTGCAAGTTTGGACAAATTATAAATCATCTCATCAAGAACCGCTTCAGAGACATCAGGCAGCGGTGTGTCCCCTATAAGAAGGGCATTTGCGCCATCACCGCTGAGTCCCATTCGCAACCCTCCGGTCTCTTGCCATAGCAAGTTGTAGTTCAACATGGTTTGCATAATGCGTGATTTTTCATCTGCTTTGGGTTTCCCCAAATCAGTGAAAACAATCAGCCGCGCATTTTTGACATCTGCTTCGACTTCCATACGGGTGTCATCAGCAAAAGAAACGATCCATGCAAATTGCTCTATTTGCATTACGGCGTCGATCGGTGCGTTTGCTTCACCGATAGCACCAAGCATTTCACTAATTGCAGTTTCGATGTCCATGATTGTCTCCATCCCTTGTTTGGATCAAATGTATGATCCTTTCACAGAGACAAGAGTGACATGTGGCACAGGTCAGGATTTGCGGCGTTTCTTGCGTTTACGCCCATGGCGCAAATAGAAATCAAGCGCGGCACGACCTTCTTCGTCAAGCGCGCCGGTCAGTGCAAAACTGGCACGCGCCTTGATATAGGCGCGCATACGGGTGCGGCGGGTGGTTTTGGTCTTGGCTGTTATGATTGCAGGGGCCATGCGCTCCAATTCCCGCACGGTATTTAGTGCTGCTTCGTAATCCCCAAGAGCGTTCTCGACCACTGCGCGGGCAAACAGCAGATCAGCAGATATTTCGCCTGCGGCCACCAGCGCGCGGATGATGATGCGAGCCTCGTCATAGCGCAAATGCTGAATGCGCACAAAGAGGGCTACCATCAGGTAATCCCGTTCAAGGCGGGGCAGGGCACTGTCTTGCAGCACATCGACGGGCGCAAGGTCAGCACTTGGAACAGGCAAATTGGGCGTGGTGTCTTGTCCGTCCATTGGGATCCTACTGTTCCATTGCGTTGGTCAAAGACACCAACAGGCAGCCCGCCATGACGGGCCACCGAAAATCTTGTTCATGCCGGATCGGCAAAAATCAGGCGACGTTACGAACGATGGTTTTCAACGTATCTGCAACACTTTTCATGATGTTTGTGCGCAGGTTGGTCACAGCCGACCATGTGTTCATCGCCATCTGCATCGAATACATTTTTTCTGTGTCCGACAGGTTGGCGTTTTGTTCAATCTCGCGGATGTCCAATTCAATCCCGGCAATCTGTTCTTGCAGATACTGTTGGCGCCAGATCAAATCAAAACCATCCCGGTTGGTGTGGTTGTTGTTGATGATGGCAGTTGGGGCAGTCGATGGGTTTTGTCCTGGTGTGGCATCGACGTTGAGATATGCGCTGGTACTCATGGGTTATACTCCATCTTTGGGAATAGGGGATGTCAGAATGGCATGGGCCGCACGTGAAGCGGTGACAATAGCCTCAGCTGCGGCGTGATCGTCAGGTGACAATCCACTGGCGATCGCGTCTGTTGCTTCGGTTTCGATAGTGCGCACCGTTTCCAGCGCATCCTTCAAAACAGCATCGCCGTTTTCGCCAAGAATTTTTTCCTCAAGCTCGGAAAATCCGAACATATAATCTCTCCTTTGCAAATCTGGTGATCAGAAACTTGTCGAACCACACTCAGATTTCCTAAACTATGGCTGGGAAAATGCGCAGACTGATGTGTTATTCGACACTTGGGGACTGCTTTGGTGTGTAGAGGGGCGCTAACCTCCGCGGGCAAAATCCTCGAGCGCGTCGCGATCCAGAACCAGAAGATGGCGATCTTCAAGCTTGATCCAGCCTTCTTTTTCCCAACTGCGCAGGGTTTTATTGACGTTCTCGCGTGTGCCGCGCGCCATATAGCCAAGATCGCGTTGGGTCACGACCGGTCCCAAGCATTCCACGAGCCGCCCATCATATCGGATTTCATTGCCTAATTCTTTTAGCAGGAAAAATAGGGCATGACTGAGACGCAGGCCCAGATTGGGCAGGTACAACGCACGGGTGAATTCCACATGCGAGCGATAGCGCTGTGCGATGATACGCGCCATGGCCTCGCGCAATTCTGCCCCGTATGAATTGTCAGGGTTCAGATGCGAGGTATCAATCATCAATATTTCTGTTGGCCCCACGGTAAATGCCGTGTCGCAATGTTCATAGCCTTGCAAACACCCGCTTTCCCCAAAAGTTTTGCCGGGGGTTACGATGCTTAACAATGTAACAACACCATCTTCGCTGATGTAGGACAGGCGAATATGTCCGCGTAACAGCAGGCAGATATGGCTGGTCGGATCATCCTGATAATAGACCACGGAATTTCCCGAAAAACTTTGTTTGCTGCTGCGGAGTGCAAGCAAAGCTGCGGTCGTTGGCCCAACACCTAATGCATGCTCTATTTCAGTGGCTAAATCAGCGTCCACAAATCATCCCCAAAAAAGTCCCCATGTGAAAGCTACATAAAATTTACTTTTTTACAACCTATTCAATACGCTTGATCAAATGAGGTGTCGTGATCTGGCTTTGTTTCTGGGCCAGATACACAGGTCCGCGTGGCTAAAAGGGTGTCGTTTGTTACACGTAAGCCCAGCAGGCATGGCTATGATTTAAGCAGGAGGATTGCTTATGGCCGCCATTTCATCACCAACCCCGACGGTCACGCCGTCCACCACGCCTGTTACACCCTCCGGGTCAACGGGCACGTCCTCCTCCTCTTCTTCGGGACAGCCGCTGTATCTTGGATCGTTTTCCTCGCAATCCATTGCCAGCTCGCTGGGGTTATCAACACCACGCAGTTTGGGTGATCTTGAGGCGCTTTTTGCCGAGATATCATCCGAGCTTGGAGAGACACAAAATCAAGCGGCAGGGTTTACACGCGCGGCCAACACCAGTGCACGTTCCACGTCTTTGATCGCAGCGGCTCGCAACCTTTTGCAAATGGTTGGTGTCGCGCTCAATATCGAGACCGAGGATAAAGAAATCGCAAAACAACAGGCGATTATAACTGCGAAAAAGGATGAACTCCAAGGATTGAAAGACCAACGTAGCGGTTTGGTTTCAACACGTGATGCGGCGCAGGACAGTAAATCTGACAAAGTAGGGGAACGAGACGGGCATAACTTGGACCTGATCGGGCTTTATATTTTGGCTTTGGCGGCGCCTGATGATCAAGCGTTGAAAGACGAAATCGCATATAAAGAAGGTCGTGTCGGCACCTTGAATGGTGAAATTGACGCACTGACGTCGCAAATCAATGAATTGAACGGCCAAATTACAGCTTTGGACTTCGATATCGCAGGCGTGGAAATCGAGTTGTTCTTCGCAGGTGAAGCAAAAGACGCCGCCACTGAAGCGCTGGAGGCGGCGATTGCGTTGCTGGCGTTGTTGTTTGTGGCTTTACTACCGTTTTCAATTTTTCTGGCAATGGAAGCCAAGAAAGATGCAGGTCAGGATTCCTTTGCTGTCTCTTCGGACAACCTGGATTTGGATCAGGTTCTAAAGGATGCGATTGATCGCATCGCTGGACGTGACATTGATCAAACCGAACGCAACCTTGTTCGCGAAAATCTTGAACAAGATTTACCGGCAGGATCAGGCAACCCGAACGCTGTTGTCGATCGGGCTGTGGGCTTCGCAGGTTCTATATCCGCTCTACAAGGCGCGCTTAAACAGGTCTTGTTTGGGGAAACATCCTCGACAGCGGATGCAACAGACGTCAGTGGACGATTGCGGTTTACGGTGTAAGGTTGATTTATGAGTGATAGCAACACAGCCCCTGATCCAGAAAATGCCGCGATCGAGGCAATGGCACAAATCAGCGATGCCTTGATGCGGATTGAGCGCGAACGCAGTCGTGTGCGCGCAGAAGATTGGGCAACGCTGTTTCGCCAAACACAGGACGTGCTGTACGAATTGCTGACTCACCCCTTTGTCGAAGGCGATATGGAAGCCGAGTTGCGTTTGCAAAGAATAATCTATGCCGATGATCTTGAGGAAATGGACAAGTCGGTCGATTTTTTTGCCGAATACGTCGTTGGAAAGTTGGAATACCATGCGGCCGTCAAGGCGCATCAGGAAGGCAAAGAGCACAAAGATGTGCCGCGCTTTACCACGCCCAGCAACTCCACAAGTGAAGTCACCCGCGCGCAGGCCATGCATGGGCCATCCGGCAGTGACTTTATGATTCAGAACGAAGACAAAACAGACAGCGCCCCCGCGCAGCGACGCTCTGTTCTGAGACTTTGAGAGGTTAGCCATGCCAAGTTTTGCATTAGACGGATACACATCCCCCGGTGGTTTGATGGAGCCGGATTCAACGGGTGATCTGGAAGGTATCGCAGGACGTGGCGCGCTTGATAACATTCCCGGAACCGCCAAAGGTGCTGTGCCGCCTGATTTCACAACAGCGGCCAGAACTGTGTATCCGGTCTATGATGGTGTGACCAATCTTTTGCCCGGTTACAATGCCGCTGACATCGCCAATTTCGCAAACTGGCATTCAGCGCATCAGGCGCAATATCTGGACGCTCAAACCTCGAAAGAATACGAGATCACGTCAGGCACGAACACCATCGCCTATTTCATGCTGACAGAAGACAATAAGCCGCTGAATGTTCTGGGGCTGACACTTGGTGATTTTGCCACGTTAAGTTTGGCCGATCAGGGCAGAGTTTCACAAATTTCTACGGCGAATAGCCTGAATGTTTTAGAAACACTTGGCCTTACGGTTTTACCCTCAGCAGATGTAGATAGTGTTCTGACAGCTGTCGAAGGCAAGCTGTCCGCTTCGTCATTAACGTCCACTGATCAGGCTGTGTTTCAGGCTCAGTACACGTTGATCCGTAATCAGTTAAGCAATTCTTTTGCTGTTGCAGCGGACAAGGTGATCGATGCTATACGAGAAATCGATGCCAGAATGGATAGGGTGGACGCGTTTTATTCAGTCGATCAACGGCCACCCAGAGGGAATTCTGTTTCGTCAAGTTATACAATGGGGCGTGAAATTGGTTATGATGGCACAGGTTCTGCAAGTGCTACATTTGTTCAAAACCGCGTAAGTTCTCTTGACGATGGGGCGACCATCGAAAAAGGCTACAATGCCTTTATGGCAGCAGAGCGCACTATTCTGACAATGAAAGAACGTCGGAATGCAATTGCGGATTCAACGACCTTTCTTGATCCAAAACTCGATCTGCCAAATCTGATTTTCAAATTTCAACTCTTGTACGAAGCCGAGGCCGAAGGCCTTGCAGATTCCGGGACCGAAGAAATTCGTCAACTTCATAAGTTGCTCGAAGATTACAGTGTCATGCAGCGACTGATTAATGAAACCACCAAGGAATTTGATCCCGGTGAATCTGGTGAACTGCGCCGTTTCATGAATATTGGTGCCAAAGACGATGGTAGTGTGGATGAAAGCCAAGCGTCAATTGACCCAACGGATTTAGGAGCTGATTTTAATACATTTAGCGAGAGTTATTCGTACGGCACTGCTACAAGCGAAAGCAATGTAACGCCTATTTATCACTGGTCGGTTCTGGCTGAGGACGACAATACTGTCAGCACGATGTGGCGCGATTTCAAAACCAACCTAGATGGGTATCGCGATGGGCTTGGTATTCAGCATCACGTTCATGAGGGGGATGTTTCTGAAAAGTTGAACACAACAGAAATGCGTGCATTTTCTATGTTTGCACAAGCTAGCTGGGCAACGACAGGTGGCAGAGACCATCCAATTGAACGACTATTGTCCAGCTTTGAACGCCCCACATTTGATTTTATCACGCAAGACAATGACGAAGGTATTGGTGGCACACTTGAATTGCATTCCAAAACGGCCTTTGACTCGTTTCAAACGTCGTTGTCTGATGCGATCACCATTCTGAATCAAGAAAACCAATTGAAACAGAACGAGATCGAAAACGCCAGCAAACGTCAGAACCGCCATTTTGAACTTGGCAACAACGCCTTGCGCAAAATGAATGATCTGTTGCTGACAATTGGGCGTTTCTAAATATGGCAGTGGCGCCGACATCAACCGTTGGTCTGTTTGATTTAAACAATCCAACTGGGCTGACTCAGCCTTATCTGGCATTGCCAGGAAGTTCTGATGTCGCGGATCTGAACAATCCTCAGATATGGCAAGACGCAGCGGGTTTGTTTCCGTTTTTTGATGGCGACAATAATGTTTCGGCGGGTCTTGATCCAGCTTTGCCATCGAATTACGCAACTGCAACAGGGGCAGAATTTGCCCGCTGGCACAGCGCGCATCAACTCGCCTATCTTAAAGATCCCGCTAATCAACAAACAGTGGCTGTGCCGGATGATGAAACATCTGATGGTACTGTCGTTACAGGAATTGCAGATGCGCGGTATGTAGAATTTGCTGATGGCGTGGTTGCATTTCTATCTGCTGATGGCAATCGCGCCCACGTTCTGAACAATCTCCAACCAACAGACATTGCGCGTATGTCTTTGGGCGATCAAAGGATACTGGCAACCCTTTCTGGTTTTCAGACATTAATCGCCGCGCCCTATAGTCTTGTGCCAGATACAGTGACATCTTATCCGGTGCCGCCAAGCAATAGCTTGATCTTACTCGATACAAGCCTCAAGGCGCGTGATGCAGCCAAGGCCATTGTAGATGAGTTGCGTACCATCATCACAAGTTCTCCGCTGTATCAGGCCAATCAAAGGGATACGTTCTTAAGCGATTTTTCCCGTGTAGGAGAATTTTACCATTACCTGTTTTCAGAACAGCTTGCCTTGCTGGATTTGCGTTTGGAACAACAGGGTGTTTTTGATCTGGACAACGTGCAAGAGTTGGTTGACCAAATCGGCGAACGATTTTTGCGGTTTGAGCGATACAATAGCATAACTACGCCGACCGAAATGGGCGCTCTGCTATCCCTGAATATGAATTCCAGTCACTCTCCTGCTGAAACAATTGCAGGAAAGGATACGACATCTCAGGGGCGGGATATTTTCCTGCGGCTTGAAAGCACACATTTTGAAATAGCTCTCCAGAAAGCCATGATCGTAAACACTGGCACGAGTGCCGGATTTGGCAATATCTTACGAATGATGGATAATACAACGGGCGCAGAAGATCAGACTTTTGCCTCGTATGAAGATACATTCGAAAACCTTGTCGCCAACGGCCCGCCTGAATTGCTTGATCCTTTGGATAGCATTCTGAAACCTGTGCCTATCACCCGTTTAGATGGACCAGGGATCCTTGCCACATTACAGTATCTTGAAAACACCAGAAATGAGGCCGAGGCCGAAGGCAAAAGCGAAGAGCTAAAACAAGTGGATCGCCTGTTACAGGATTATTCAGCCATGCAAAAACTGCTGAATGATACGCTTAAAATTTTCCAACCTGTGGCCAAGGCGGACCCGGATGATGACCCACCACCAGAGGAAACCCTGACATTGTTGAATGTAACGTCCGTGTCGGAGTTGATCACCGATGATCACCCTGCGGGAAACTACATTGCGGCGATGTTTGATACAGCGGTCTCTACTGCGAGCAATAGCGGACATCCTGAAGAACAAGATCCAAATGGATTTGGGTATTCACGTCCCACAGAAAGTATTGCGACAGGGAGCACCCTTAACAGCTATGCCAAACGGGTCTGGGATTCACTGGCGATCAACATCGGTGAAGCAACCAAGCTGCTGGGGCAGGAAAATCAGGTGCGCATGGATGAAATCAACCAGATCAGCAAAGCCAAGAACCGAAACTATGATCTGGCCAGCAATACAATCAACAAACTCACGGAATTACTTCGTGCAATTAATGCGTGATAACAGAAAGGATAGGGGCTGATGGCATTAGAAAACATGCGAGATGCTGTTCAAGCAATCGGAAGACGCACCGGGATTACCGATCTGACACCCAATGCAGATGGTGTTTTTGAATTGGTGATTGGGGGCTTTTTGCCTGTCTTTTTCCAAGATGTCGGGGAAACCGAACTAGAGGTGCAAATCCGTGTGCCCGGTTTGGAAAATACACTGAACAATGACATGATGTCAGCATTATTGCGGGCCAACCTTGACACCCAACACGGTCGTTTTGGTCTAGAGCCGGGTACCAATAAGGTGGTGTTTGGTGGGCGCATCAACGTCACAAGCCATAATGAGGACAGCCTGATGCGCACGATTGATGCGATCATCAAAGAGGGCGCATCTTGGAACGGCAACGGTCTGGAGGCTCTGAAACAAGACGCACGTGCCGGATCTGGCTCTGAGAATGTGATGTCCGAGACACTTATGCGGGTTTGAGCCCCCAAAACGATGTCAAAGAACACCGCGCCCACCCGCAGAGACCCCTAATATGAGGTCATATCCTGCGAGATGCAGAGCGCAACAGCGATAAGAGGGATGATATGTCAAAGGTAGGACCCGGTGCACCGCCACCAATGCCCAGAACGGACAACTTTAATGTTGGTGAAGCTAGAACAGGTGAGGCCTTTGGCCTGCCGCAAATGGAAGGCCCTGAACATTCTCAGGCCTCTCAGAAATTGTCTGAACTGAATGGCATTCTTGACAACCTGGGGCTTGGAACATTGGGTGGGGATGTCACCCCGGTTTCAGTGCAACGCGGTGATGCCAGCACGTCTCCAAATCCCAACGGCGAAGTGCGTGAACGCGCCACCCCGGTCAAAGACTTTTTCAAGAAAGTTGGAAGCGGCATCAAGAGCTTCTTCAGCAAAGTTGGCCATGCCATTTCTGGCGCGGCAACCAAGGTTGGTGATTTTTTCAAGGCACGTTTTGCCCGGGCAGAACCGCCAATTATCACACAACAGGAACAAAGAAACCTGCGCAATGACGCCTTGAAAAACATGGCTCAACAGTTTGAAGCCAGATATCAAGAAGCCATTCAGGATGTTCCACTAGAAGAGGTTCCATCACGTGCTGATTTTCTGGCTGAATTGATGCCAGCCCCCGAAGGGGGTGCAGACGCTCTTGATGTGAACAGCCCGCTGTACATGGGTGGTCAGGTCTCAGATATTCGCGAAAATATTGGACGCATCGGAACCGCTGATCAGTTCCATATGTTTGATGCCATGATGGATGTGTTCGAAGAAATGCCATCCATGAGTATTGCAATTGATGCGATGATGGACAAAGAAATTGATGTTCTGGATAACAACCCGGGCTCATTTCTGCGAGGCAATTCGGCCTATTCAAAAACAGAAAAGTTGTTGGCCAGATCCCTGATCCCATTCAGTGAAATGACCGCCAATGCGCTTGAAGGTGCCAAGCAGATTTTCGTGGATAATGCTGATTTGGCCCGAATTGGTGATGTTGGCATTGCAATGGAATCTCTGACACCCGAACAAGGAGCAGTTTTGCAAGAAGCTGCAAATGGTGTTCTGGACAAACTGTTAGATATTGATCCCGAAACAGAAGGTTCGTTTTTCAACAGCATCCCTCAGGAATTCAAGGATTTCCTGGCCGATCAGGCAGGCTCGATCATGTCCAATGAGGACTTGACTGGTGAACAACGACAAGACGCGGTTGAAAAGCTCTATGTGAACGCCTTTTTCTTGCGCAGCTCGGTTGGCGATATGATTGCCAACATTGCCTCGACGCCATTTAAAAATTCGGGTTCAAAAACCCTGGGCGTCAAAACCATGCAGTTGACCCAGACGTTCCTGAATGGTGTCACCGATTATACCAAAAAAGGTAACGAGAATTCCCAAGCGGCGTTGGATAGCCTGTGGGACAATCATGGTGAAAGCCTGACCAACTTCTTCCATGCCGTCGGCATGCCGGAATTTGAGTGATAGGTGGGGATTATGACAATGAACAGCACTGATGCACTTGCCACCCTGATCGCCTCCTTTGATATGGAAAGCGCAGTCATCGATGGATCTGGAAATTTGGCTTATGAATTCCTTGGGGATTTCGAATTTGCAGCGATCGAAGTGAACAACGAAACCGTTCGCCTGTCTGCCGCCTTTGATGATGTCAATGTGGATTGCTCTTTTGCCCTAAAGCGACGCCTGCTTGAGGCAAGTATCATGGGCGTGGAAACCGGGTTCGGTTGTATGGCCCCCGATCCCATGCAAAGCGGTAAAATCGCTTTGGTGGATACGATCCAATTGGCGGAACTTGACGAAGATGATTTCAAAATCCGCATGGTAGATTTCATGCTGCATGTGGAATACTGGCGTTCCGAGGGGATGGAGCGCGCAATTGAAACGGTCGAGGCGCAAATGTCTGCACCCTCGGGGTCGGATGAACATACTATGATCCGCGCCTGAATTCAGGGAATAAACACAAGGCAGGCCTAGGTGGCCTGCCTTTTCAGTCAGCGAAGTAAGGCGCGTTATGTCCGAAGGCGGCGAAAAGACAGAACAGCCGACCCCCAAGAAAGAACGGGACGCGCGGCAAAAAGGTCAGGTGGCACGCAGCCAAGAGGTTGTGACCACCATTTCGCTTTTTGGGGTGCTGTTGACCATGTGGGCCTTAGGCAGCGACACTTGGGCGCGCCTCATTTCATTAATGGACATTGTAGCAGGCCTTGCAGCGACCGGCGATTCCACGGCGCTTTCTGCTGGATTATCCGCCGTTTATTCACAATCCATCGCAATTTTGATGCCCATTCTTGGTGTGACTATATTGTTGGCGATTGCAGGAAACTACATTCAGGTGGGTTCTCTTTTTTCGTTTGAAACCATCACACCAAAGCTTGAGAAGATCTCAATAATCAAGGGCGTCAAACGCATCTTCTCGATGAAACAGGTTGTCGAGATGCTGAAGTCAATCTTCAAAATCGTCTTTTTATCCACACTTTTGTATTTCGTCGTCAAAAACGCCATCGGCCCCTATATGGTGGCGATCAATTGCGAAATGATCTGCATCTCTAATGTTACTGTTGCTGTGTTATGGCAGGTTATGGTCCTTACTGCGTTGGCCTTTGTCATCGTGGCCGGCCTTGATTTTATGTACCAACGTCACAGCCACACCAAATCCCTGATGATGAGCAAAGACGAGGTCAAGCGGGAGTATAAGGAAAGCGAAGGTGATCCCATCGTGAAAGGCGCGCGCAAACAGCTTGCGCAAGAAATGATCATGGGGGATGTGAAAAAACAGGTGCCCAAGGCGTCAGCCGTGGTGGTGAACCCAACCCATTTTGCCGTGGCAATTCGGTATCAAGAGGGCCAGACACCTCTACCGATCATTGTGGCCAAAGGACGCGATCACCTAGCCTATGAAATTCGTGCAGAGGCAGAACTGGCCGGTGTACCGATTTTCCGCAATGTATCACTGGCGCGACAACTCTTTGCGGATTGTGATGTGGATGATTACGTGCCGGATGAATTATTCGGGATCGTGGCAGAAATTCTCGCTTGGGTACAGCGCAACGAAGAACGCCTTTATGACGGACGTCTGGATCATGGTGACATTGACATGGAACGTGATGATCACAAGGCCGTAGCCTAAGTTATCCCTTTAGAAGGGCAGCCAGTGCTTCGCGGATTTCTTCATCCAGCGCAACTTCGGTTTCTAGCAGTGCCACCCCGGCCATGATATCTTGTTTTGCGCGACCTTGGGCATTCTGACCAGCCTCTGTCAGGCGATTTCGCAGCGAGCGTCGCGTGGCTGTCAAAACTGAAGGTTCCATCAATTCGGGGCTAAGGTCGGCAGGCACCACATCACGCGCCAGGCGCTCATCCAGTGTTTCGCGTTTCAGGATGGAATCCAAAGGGCGCGTTTCAGGCAGGAAAAACGGGGTAGGGCGCTTGCCCTCAGGCAAATGCACATCATCGCTGTGCCGCCATCTGTCAACGCCAGTGACGCCGACATTCAATCCAACCGGACGCCCGGCCTTGGTCACCATCAGTCAATTTCCCCAGAGCCGAATTGCTGTATGAGCAACACCCGTTGGGCAAATTTCTGAATGGGGCGATAATCCTGAGACGCACGCGCAAGGCGCGCTGCCTTGGCCAAATGCACACGCGCGGGTTTGGCCGCCTTGCGTGAAAATGCACAATATCCTGCCAACGCATAGGCGCGTGGATCAGTGAACCCATCGGTTTCAGCAACAAACTGTGCAAGCTTTTCCGAGCGGGCGTTTTTACCATGTTGTGCAATCGCACTGGCAAATCCATAAAGGGCTGCCGCGACGTTATGCCCTTCCAGCGCGACCTTAAGGAACTGGGCTGCGGCACCTTTGTAATCCTGATCCATTGCCAGACCATAGGCCAAATCATAGCTTGCCTCAGCGGGAACCTCTGCCGGCAAAAGTGTCAGAAAATCGCGTAAAGGAAGGGTGGATTTTCCATTGGAAAATTGCACACTATCGCAGTCTTTCCATGTGAAATCAGCACTATGGACAGCATTTTCGACCACAATACCCTGACAATCCAGCCTGTCAACTTCGTTCAAAGTCAACGGGTTCAACACGTCATTTATAGGGTCTTGAAGCATAGACACACTTTCAACCGTCGCGTTCTTTACAACAGATAGAACGCTCCCTTTGCATTTATATTAGTTCAGACCACGCATTCAGATGTTATCATTCGATACACCCAGATCAGAACAAATTACCACCCACTTAACTCACTCTGTGACATCAGCCACAATCCAGCTCAGCTCGTCGTCATACAGATAGACACGAAATCCTTGTGGCACACGTATCATCAAACCCAGATCACCAATATTTGAAATACGGCTGCCAAGATCAGGAGCAGCTCCTTCGCGTAATTTGCGACCGTCTTCAAGATGAATGTAGCGGGTTTCCGTAAGGTTAGTTCCCACAGCATTCAAAGAAAACCGTGGCACGCCGCGCAACAAGAAAGCTGCAAATGTTGTATTACGCTTGCTTTCATCTAGAAAAACCGAGGATCGTTTGAGTTGGCGACTGAACTTGCTGTCAATTTGGGAAAGACAGTTATTTATACGATTTGGGTTAAGGGTCGCCTCTATAAAGAGCTGTCGGCTGCCATCTTCAAGCTGCATAACGTCCAGGTTTTCGCTGGTGCTTAGAATATCCATCCACAACAGAACACTGGGGAGGCTCTCAACCGTGAGGCTGGACCCACGCCAACAGGTTTTGCCATTGGGTGACAGGTTTGGCAGGGCAGACAGCGCCCCTGGTGAGGTGAGCAAGGTTTCCCCTGAAGATAACGCGTCTTTCTGAGCCATGGCCAAGGCGACGAGTTCCGGGGAAATTTCTGCTAGGCGCGGGTTTAGGGTAAGTGCGCCGTCATGTGGGCGAGGATTACTGGAATTACTGGTATCAAACAGGGCTTCTGTTGCGACATTCAAGCGCGACAATGTCCGGTCACCTTGGAAAAACGTCGGAACAGGAAGAAAACCTGAGAGATCAACATTTGAGGATGCAGTTGGACTTTCCTGAGATGTCGTCACAGTGGTGGTGTTAGAACCTGTGCCCCCAACATCATCGTTCCCGTTCCCGTTCCCGTTCTCGGTTCCGGCTGGGGTTACTAAAGAGACAAAAGGCGCTGCTTCAGCATTGTTCAACAGCTCCACGATTTGGTCCGCAACCTGAGAGTTCTCTGCCTCAAACGGGGCGGTGCCTAATGAGAAATTGGTGGTGCTGCTTGAACTAGAATTGGATGTCCGTCTTGGTGCAGCCGCGGTGCTACCTCCGAATAGGTTTCGCAACGTCTCAACGTCATCGACTTGTCCATTGGTCAGATTACGCAATAGGCTGGCGACAACATCAGGATTGCTGTCCACAAAGGAATTGATGGCCCCATTCACGATCTGCGAATTATTGGAAACGAGGCCATCAATGATTTCTGAAAATGCTGCATTGCCATTGACTGCATTGAAGTTTGCAGAGTTCGCTGCCCCCTCACTCGACGTAGCAAAAAGCGCAGTAGGGTCAGTGTTCTGATCATCTTCCAACAAATCCGTCGGAAGCACGCGACCTGTAAGAACGTCCTGTTCCGATCCCCCACCTAGGATAACCGGCTCTGTCGGGGCGCTGTTGGTTTCCCCTTCCAGTGTGACAAAGCTGCGCAAAGGAATGATATCTGCAAATTGGCGCGAATAGGTGCGCATGAAACCCACCCAGTTATCTGTGCGTTCAACTGGAACGATGCCTGTGGTTTCAATCAAATTGCCATCAAGGCGGGCGAGGACAAGTTCAGACAGTTGAAGTCGGCCGATCAACAGCTCAACCCGCTGCAAATAAGTTTGCGCGGTCAGAATGTTGTTTTCAACGCCTGACAGACCGAACACTTCGGTTTCCAACAATTGAACAGTTTGATCAACAGAGGCCACATCAAGATGTGTTCCTGACAAGCTGAGCATACCATTTTGAGTTAACTCATAGTCTATATCAATGCGTTGGCTTTCAATCAGTCCACTGACATCGGTTCGCAGTGCCTCAAGCGCCCAGATACGCCGCCGAATAGGGGCACCTGTATCCAGAACCGCGTTTTGAACTGCCCGCCGTTCAGCCCCATCTTTAACATAGCCCGTGATATTAATCACGCCATCTGGTTGCAGCTCCAAATCCAGATTGGTGGCAAAGGGCAGGCTGGAAATGGCGTTTTCTACGATCTTAAAATCTTCGGAAGGTGTGGATTTCTTGACCAGAGGTAAATTGCCACCGCTTCCAGTCAGAAAAATGATGCCAAGGATACAAACCGCGATCACCGCGCCAGCAATCATAACCGTCGACATTGATCCATTGGGTTTGGATAAACTCATCTGTTTTGATGTGTCAGCGGATTTTATCTGGGTCAGCTTGCTCCAATCTGCGTCGGCTGTACCTATGGCGAAAATTGAGGTGCCCGCTGTGATCTTGTCCAATTGTGCGATCTCGCGCCAATCGTCTTGCCCATCTTCAATCACTAAACCAGAGGCCGTATGAAGTTGCGCCCCCACGGCCTTGAGTTCCGGTTTGCCCCCAGCAATGCGCAATGTGCCGTGGTGGGCTGCCATGGCAATATCAGAAAACTGAATATCGCAATCAGGGCCGCTGCCAAAACTATATTCACCGTCCTGGAGACTGACTTCGACACCAAATTGCGACCCGCTTAGAACCTTGAGGATCAGCGTTTGAGACGTCGTTGCCATGTTTTTTCGTGTCCCTAGATGAAAGCGCGCGCAGCTACGTTGTTGCAGCGACGCTAGGTCAAATGCGATGTTTGGTCTAGGAAAACGGATGCTGCGGCATTTGTGCGTGATATTTGATACAAGGCGGCGGCGCTTTGGGCGTCAAACAAGCCTAAATACTTGTTTAATGCTCTGTAACTTCGCATTGTGCGGGGGATCATTAAAAAAACAATGCCGCATAAGAGTTCCGCCCAGAACCAAAGATGGCAGATCAAATAGAGCAGCATAGGGCAATGTGAGGACAGCACATGAGGTCTTTGGTTGGTTCCGTAATCCAAAGTTCGCTTAAAAGAGGTGTGAAAGTCGTATCCATGTTGGTCATGGCCACGGCTTTTTTGGCGTCTTGTGATATTGACGCCCCTAAGAAAAGCAACAAGGTAAAGCTTGTATCCGCGACGGATCGCGTGACGGGCGAACAGTTTATCACCACCCAAGAAGATCAACCGATCAAATTTTTCTCGCGTGAAAATCTGCGGGAAACGGTGTTCTCCGGCAATATAGACGCCAAACTGAAAAAACCTCAGGGCGGTAATCCGGGCGGATTTTTGAATACCAATGACGTGAACGGTCCTGCATCAGGCGGTGCTGCCAGCGAGTTTCAGGTGGAAATCACCACCAATGAAGTTCTGATTGAACCTTTGCGTCATCAACAGGTTATTGGCGGTCAGTGGCAGCCCAAGTTCGGATCTGGCGGCGCTGTATCTCTGAACTATGAAAATACCCCATTGGAAGAGGTCATTCAAAACATACTTGGTGGTATTTTGGGCGTGAATTACATCACCAGTGACAATCTTGTGGGTGAAGTAACATTCCGGACCGAACGCAGGTTTGACAAAGGTGAACTGGTACAAATTCTCGCAGATATTCTGGCCCGCAATGGATATTTAATCCAGTATTTCAATTCGGTATATCACATTGGTTTACCTGAAGAATTGGACACTTTGACTGGATTGCGTGGGCGTACCGGGCTTGAAAGCGATCAGACCTTTGTCGTCGAGCTGAACGATACGGCACCTGAAAACATTGCCGAGATTGCAGCAGCTCTTATCCCACCCGGAAACACGATTTCTGCTGTACCTGAAACCAACAATGTGGTGGTGCGTGGTGATCCAACTCAGTTCCGCTCTATTGAAGGGTTGTTGAAATCCCTTGCAGGTAAAGGCCCTCAACGCAACATTCTGGCAATTTTGCCGCTGCGGCGCTCCTCTCCTGAGGCAGTAGCTAGTCAGTTGTCTGCTGTATACACAGAACGCGATCTTGGAGATGTCATTTTCCTCCCACTGGAACAACGTCAGGGCATTTTGGTGGTCGCAGAAAGTCAGAAACTCGTCAATGATGCGCGCAAGCTTGCACGTGGGTTGGATGTGGATTACCGCGATAGCGCAAAACTGCGTATCATTCAGCTGACCTATCTGGATGCCTCTCAAACCGCATCCCAGTTGAACGAAGTTTTTGCTAACACTGCCTCGTCTCAACCAGTGAATGATGAGCCGGAAGGCTTTGATTCAGACGTAATCAAATCTGCAATTGATCGCGCCTCATCCGGTGAAAGCAGCCGAGGCGTCAGCGACAGTTCAGGAGACAGCATTCCTACGCCTAAGTTCTTCAGAACCAACAACGACACAAGACAAAACGGCAACAGCGGTCAGGGACAAGCGGGTACAGCGGTTCAAAACGATGCGCCTGTAGAGACAGCAACTGGCGTGTCAATTGCGGCGGATGCGCGGAATAATGCGCTGTTGGTGCGCTCGTCTTATGGCGAATACAAACGTATTGCAGCGGCAGTCAAAGCGCTTGATGTGCCTTTATCACAAGTGGTGATTGAGGCAACAATCGTCGAAGTCACAATCAATGACACGCTTCAGTATGGTGTACAGGCCTTCTTACAGCGCTTTGACAATACATTCCGAACCGCACCGACCACTGGTGCGGCTGATCCGGGTGGCGCGGGTTTTGCTGCAGTTGTGCAATGGAGCAGTGGCAGCTCTAATATCCAGGCCGTTTTGACAGCATTGCAATCTGTATCAGATGTCAAAGTGATCTCTTCACCGTATCTGACTGTTGCCAATGGCGCGACCTCGCGTTTGTCGGTTGGGGATGAAATTCCATTTGTAACTGCATCGCAGACGTCAAACTCTGATGGGACGGTGACAGTGACACAGGAAGTTGAATCGCGCGATGTGGGGGTGATCCTTGAGGTTACACCAACAATTGCACCTGATAACTCTGTGGTTCTGGATATTCGCCAAGAGGTGAGTTCTGCGGCGACAGTGGCCACAGCGGCAGGTGTCAATCCGACAATTTCAGAGCGTACGATCGAAAGTCAAATTACAGTGGCGTCGGGCAATACAATCCTGTTGGGTGGACTTATTCAGGAGCGGTCTGATCGCACTGAAGATGGTGTGCCTGTGTTGCGTAAGATCCCGATTCTGGGTGAGGCGTTTAAGCAAACCACGGACACACAGCGTCGTAGTGAGTTGTTGATCATGATCACCCCGCGGGTGGCGCGCAACAACACACAGATCAATGACATCACCAATCAATTGAAATGGCAATTGACCTCGCGCAACGACTGATACCGAGCCGCGCTCATCAGTCCCTTAAGGTCCTTCTTCGCTTGGATGAACACGATAACATCATTGGGGGCAAAAGCCCCCAATCCTTCGGGATACTTCATCCAAAAGAAACGGGGCGTCCGGCGATCATTCCGGCCGGATGGATTGGCCAGCGCGTAGGATTTCATAGAAGCGGCTGAAATACCCGTTGATCGCATCATCATGAGACAGGCCGTATTTCATCATAATCGGAAGATAGAAAACCAGAATCATAATCGCGATACCGCTTTTGATCGGCATGGCCAAAATGAAAACCTGAATTTGCGGTGCAAAGCGTGACACCAGCGCGAGTGCAAACTCAGCAAAGAACATGATCGCGATGACCGGAGCCGCAAGCACGAACATCAAGCGCATGCCGTGGTCGAGGATTTCAAATATCATCGCGGGAAAGGCTTCGAGATAGAGCGGGATTGTATTGATAATCGGCCATTCCTGAAACGACAGATACAAGAGCTCTACAATAAGAAGAAAACCACCTACTGAGAAAAAATAGGTGATGAAGGCCTGACTGAAGAGCAATCCCAAGGGGGATGCTTCGTGACCTTGAAGCGGATCAATCGAAGACGCGATGGCCGCGCCGCGTTGGTTGTCGATAAAATTCCCTGCAGCCTGCACCGCCCAAAACAGCCAGAACACCAAATACCCCATGATAAATCCTATAGCGGCTTCTTTGAGGAAAAAGCCGATGAACAGCCCTACATCGTCTTTAAATAACGGGGTGTAAGGCAAAAGCATCGGGGTGATGGGCATGGCAATAACCAGAATGGCCACATTGCGCGCCAAACGAGGCACGGCCGTTGGCGCCAAAAGTTGTGAGGCCGCGATAAAGGAATAACATCTGGGTAATGCCAGTAGAAACGCCAACAGCAGCGTTTCAAGTGACTTGAACAACAGCGTGACTATTTCCAATGATTCAGCCTTTCCTTTGGGCCACATTGGCGCGATTGGCCTGTGAAAGATAGTGTCGTCTGTCACGGGGGCGCTGTTGTTGGGGTGCTAGGGTGATTGCAACAGCACTGCTGAGTTTGCACATTTTTCTTCGGAGGTCTCTATGGCCATCAACTCACCAAGAGAAGTCGTTCACAACCAAATTGCCTCTAGCAATGCGGAAAGTCCGGTTGGTGCGGAAATCATGTCCAATGCGCAGGGGCGATCCCGCGCAACAAATGAAGCTGTTCAGGTTTCCACGGCGCAATCTGACATTACGGATGCGCTGGAAGAACTGGGGCAGGCCGTCGCGACACGTGGCAAAAAAGATCTTGAAAAAATGAAGATGCGCAAAGGGGCCGGTACGGACCTTGAAGCGTTGGGACGGATTGCAGAATACTACGACAAACTGCCTGACCTGCCCAAAGATCAGAAAAGCCGCGATGTTGTTCTTAAGATGCAGACCTTTGAGGAGATGTTCCGCGAAGGCGCTGGTGGTGGCGGCGGGAGTGGCATGCCCACGGCAGATGACATTCGCGAGTTGCTTCAACAGTTTGATGGCGATGTCACGCATCAATTCGCTATGCTGGAAGATGCCCGGTTGCGGTTTGCCCAGACAGGGGCCGCCGAAGGTTTTCTAAGCATATTGGATGAAGTGCGCAGTGAGATGCGCGAAGGTGACAACGCGCAGGAAATCAAGGCAGGCTTTGCATCTGCACAAGAGGCGGTGACGGCGGCTGATCGGTTTGCCAGCAGCGCCACGGCATTCCGCGACAGTTATCGCCAACTCGTACGCGCATCAGGTCACATGGGGCGTGTGTTTGATGCGCTGAGTGAATTTTCAAAACTGGGCGGTAAATCGCGCGAGGATTTTGAGGCTGTGCTGGACAGTTTCATCAAAGTGGCCGGTGATGATATGAAAAGCTTTGGCCCGTCAGTTGATCCTGTGATCCTAAATGCGGTGGTGCAAGAGTTGTCGGTTCTTAAAAACCTGCGCACCACGCTGGAAATGAGCGATGACATGCTGACCAAAATGGGACGCCTGTTTCCAAATGATCGTGACGCCATGCCTGATAGCACAACCATCACCTCGGAACTTTTTCATTTTGTTGCGGCACAGGTGGCGTCGTCGCTGGATGCGGAACGTATGGTGGGCCATTTCAGCAATCCAAATCCCGAAATCCCTGTGATCGCCATCAACAGCCTGCGCGATATTCACACACGTTTGCCAGACAGCGTGATGCCATCAGACACGGCGCGCGTTCAGCAAAGTCAGATTTTGACCTCTATTTCGGATAAATACGTTCAGGCCGAAGAAGACAGCTACGCAAGAGGATAACAAACCATGGCACATCTTTCGCCTTCGGTTGCAGCAACCATTCGTCAATTTGCAGATCATATGGACATCGAGGCCTTTGAGGCCACAGATGGGGCGTATTCCTTTAACTTTGAGCGCAGTGGTCGTTTGTCGATTGTCGCCGCCCAGGATGATGCCGTGGTGGTTAGCCTGACAGCAAGCGTCATCATTGAGGATATGATTGGATATGCTAGCCACGCTGCACGTGGCGGACATCTGCCGGAACGTGGAATGTTGTTGCATACAGGGATCAACCGGGCAGGTCAGCCAGTGCTGGCTGTCCGCACAACCACGCGGGGCTTTGACATGCCATTTCTACAACAAAGCTTTGAGATATTGTCGCAAAGGTTGAATTCAAACTAACCTGTGTCTTTTGGCACCTACTCAGGGTGTATTGCAGGTTAATCTCAAACCAAGTTGCGATCAGGGAGACACAATTGAGCCAAGATATTTTTGATAATCCAGAGGTTACCAAAGCTTTGGAAGAGGGCTTTGCCAAGTACCAGAACGCAAATGGTGGCGAAGCCATGTCTGGTAAACATGCCCGATCTTCCGTGGCTGAATGTGAAACTCTCGCCCAGATCAAAGGCCTAAGCCGGGATGACCTAGAAGTGCTTTATGCATTTGGGTTCAACATGTTGACAGCAGGAGAGACGCAAAAGGCCGAGGATATATTTCTCCAGCTTTGCATGCTGGATCCGCTAGAGGCCAAACATCATTATTGCCTTGGTGTGGTGCGTCAGATGAAAAAACGTTGGCTGCTGGCCGTGGACGATTTTCATCGCTTTTTGGCGATGGATGCCACCAACCCCGAAGGATACCTGCGCATTGGGGAATGCGAAGTGGCCTTGGGCAATCACCAATCCGCGCGGGATTATTTTGAAACTGCGCTCGCAAATGCACAAAATGGGCATGGCCCCAAGGATGCCGCGGCACAAGCCGAACGCGCCCTTGAAACCGTAAGCTGAGGAGAAATTCAATGGCTGTAGACGCAACCAGAGGTGCCGGCAATCAAGCGCTTGTTTCCCAATTAGGTGAAGATTTTGACGCGTCAAAAATCAAAAAAGGTGGTGATGACGGCGGCACTGTGCCCGACCCGGTGCCCAGCACATCCAGCTTACCCAGCTCTCTTGCCTCATTTTTTCCAAAATCCTTTGGCGGTGATTTTGAAACCCGACTTGCAGAAATCACATCGCGCCTGAAAGACACGACAAGTGATACCGAAGAGAAAAAGGTTGAAAATCAGCAAGAGGTGAAACGCCTGAACATTCAAGAAAATCAGGTCAAGATGGCGGACGCCGAAACCAAACTGGAAGAGGCCGAGGAAACTGCCAAAAGTGGAGATATCGCCGCCAAAATTTCGTTGGCATTTCAGGCGATTGGGGCAGCGCTAATGATTGCCCTTGGCGCAGTACTGATTGCCACAGGCGCCGGCGCTGCGGCAGGGGCCGCATTGATTGTTGCGGGGACGTTGCTCGCGATCTCATTTGCCAATTCATTGACCGCTGAACTAACGGATGATGGACTTGGTATTGCCGGCTCATTGGCCAAGATGGATGGCAAATCCTCAAGCGAAGCTGCGGATATCGACATGGGATTTGGCATTGGTCTTGCGGTTGCAACCGTTATTGCATCGATTGCAGCGGCAGTATTGTCAGGCGGTTTGGCCCTTGGTTCGACATTGTCTTCTGTTCAAAGCATGCTTTCCGCCGCGAATTCAGTGGCTGGCGCAGCTGGTGCTGTTACGACAGCCACTTCCACATCAATTGGAGCCGCTGCAGCCGTCCAAAGAAAAGAAGGGTCAGACCTGCAAGCCGAAAGCATGGATATTCAAGCCTTTATGCAGCAGCTGGATGACATCATTGACCAAGCGATGACCCTACTGATGCAGGCAAATGATCGCTTCAACGCCATGTTGGACGGCATCACAGACATGGCCAAAGACACTGCGGACACGATGTCTTCAACCCGGTTCGCTGGATAAACAACCCCTTCAGGAGGAATTACGATGAGTGTTGATAAAACTGGAGGCGCTGGCGGGTCAAACTTTGTGCCAGCAGCGGAAGATTTCGGAGAGTTCAAAGCAACCGGAGACAATTCTGTTGGCGGAGGCCTTTTTGGCGCTGGAGGAGCTGGAGGCTTTTCGGGATTCGTTGATCTGGTTGGAAAGGAGATTCCTCTATCATTTAAACAAATGCAGGAGAATGCACAGAACCTTGATCCCAACGAAACTGGGCTTGATAATGGCATATCCCCTGAAATTACAGAAGAGATGAAGCAAGCCTTTGAAAAGCTCTTGTCTAGTATTGGTGGCAGCTCAGATGAATTGGCGGCTTTGTTAATTAAATTCGCCAATATGGGACGCCAGAACGCCCTGGATCAACGCCTGCAAGCGCGTGATGCCGCCAAAAGTGATCTTGAAGCACAGGCCGATAACACACGCGAAGCGGCGTTAAAAAATATGATAGCGGGGATTGCTATGGCCGTTGTTGCCGTGGTGGCGGCCGTTGTGTCTGTCTTTGGTGCTGTGAAATCCGTTGGTCAGGCCAAGGGCGCTGCAAACATGAATAAAGATGCCAACGCAATGGGCAAAGATGCCGCCCAAATGTCAAAAATTTCGGATCGTGCACAAGGATCAACTGCAGCGGCCAAATTGAAAACCGATGCGGGCACCAAATCAGATGCGGCTGACAGCCTCAAACTCGATGCCAAAACTATGGAAACTAAAGCGGTGGCATCTGGCACAAAATACGGAGCCATTTCCGGGGCTGTAAGTGCTGTAGGCCAAGCCGTTCAAAAGGGCATAGAATTTGATGCCGCAAACCAAACGGCTGAAGGCCAGGAACTTGCCGCCGAAGCACAGGTTGAGCAATCAAATTCTGATCTGGCCAAGAAGGTGATGGATGACCTTGAGGAATTGGTGAAATCCACCATCCGTTTCCTTAAGGAAATGCAAACTGCCGAGACCGATTTGATGGCCAATATGACACGGGTCTGATTGTTATGGCTTCACTTCGTCCTATTGTCGATGCAATCTATGTCACCTTGGGCTTGGCCCCGCCGGTGGATATGCCAGATCATGAATTTACGTTTGATCTTAGCGGGATACCTGTTGACCTTCGCGTAGATGCAACCGGGCAGGGTGGGCTTGTTCGGGCGACACTTGGGCATTTAAACATGTCTACTCATGTGGCGCAGGATCAATTGGGGCGACTTTTGAAAATTGGCCTGGGCCTTACTGCCGTTAACCGTGCCGTTCTGGATTTGCCGGGCGCCGCCGAGTTGAAAGCTGGGCAAGATGGCGCTCATCGCGGTGTCTATGCCGCTGCCAGTTTTTCACTGTCTGATCCACAAGACGCGGTCGAGGCCTTGCGCTCAGTGATCGAATGGCAAGGCTATGCCGAAGCAATCCTTGGCCCTCCTTCAATGCCAGAGGAAGAGGCCGCTGGTCCCTCTGGTTTTGCCAGAACATCAGACGATGAAATGATGATATTTCAACCCTAAGGGCATGAGTTCAGAGGTACAAATGGACGAAAATCAGAAAAATTTAGCAATGGATGAGCTTGTAGATAATCCCGTAATTGATCGGCTTGGCCTTAAAGAAGAGCATTTTTATGGTGCAGTCGTTCAGGCCAATGACAAACTGTCAAAAGGCGATGTTGAAGGGGCGTTTCAGGATTACTGCAAACTTGTCCTGATTTCACCGGAAAGTACGACGTTCCAACTGGGACTTGCCCAAACCGCCATTGCAACGGGAATGCTTGACCTAGGCCTGCAAGCCGCATCCGCCGTGGTCATGATGCAACCAGACAAACCCGAAGGGTATTTTCAATCGGGGCGAGCTTGTTTCATGATGAAAGAATTTGGTCTTGCCGCCGAAGATCTGAAGGAAGCCCTTGATAAATGTTCAGGTGATGCGCGTTACAATGATTTGGCGAAATCGGCGCGTGCCTTGTTGCTTAAGGCGGAGGATGCCTAATGGCAGAACCTGCCGAACTTCAATCCGGAATGCTGCGAGGGTTAAACACCCAAGAGCTGGATGCCTGTCAAAAATTGCTCCAACAGATTTCGCCTGATTTGGATGTCGATGTTGCTGAGATCTTTGATCGGGTCAGGGCGGGGAAATCTTTGGTTCAGGCGATGAACTTACCGGATCAAACAGTTGATTTGCTGTATGCGCAGGCCCTCGCGCGTTTTAACGCAGGGGACAGTCATACAGCCATTCCTCTGTTCAATGCTTTAACGTTGTTGGCGCCACAAGTGCGCGATCATTGGCTGGGATTGGGCATATGTTCGCGCGTATTGAACAAGCTGCCAATTGCGAAATTGACCTTTGAAACGGCAATCAATATTTCCCCGCAAACCGCTGCCCCACGGTTTCATCTGTGCGAAGTGTTGTGCCAAATGAAAGAATGGGATGGCGCAAAGGAACAAGCTGCGGCTTTTGCGCAATTACCTGAAACACCAGAGAAAAAATCCCTATCTTCGGAAATGAAACGTTTGCAAACAGTGATCGAGGTGCAATCAGGATGAGCACCGAAGCAGGCCAACTCTTCTCCATGATGCGAAGCTTTTCTGCGGCGGAAATCGCCAAACGCTTCAACTCCGGAGAGGGCTGGTTTGCCCCGGGCACATCGGGATCATCCGGGACTCAATCTTCTTTGCCCAATCTGGTCGGCACGACTGGGTCGTCGGGGACCAATGCCTCCCAATTGTCGACGCAGAATGCACCTGTACAGACCGGGCAAACGTCACCCGCAACAGCGGCACAAACACCAGATAGTTTCCGACAAACTGATCCCAAGCCCTCCATTCACACGCGATTGGTTGGGGACCTGCCGCAATCGGCACCACCACGCCCCGCCGCACAAAGCGTGGCCCATTTGGCGGCCCCAAAACTCACGCTGGTGCATGTCAATCTGGCTTTGCCAAGCGAAGGTATGGTGGCACAAGACCGAGCGACACATACACAAGGCTCACGGCCCGCAGCGCACCCGGCAGCGGCCCAAACCCAGCCTGCAATCGGGGCACCTGTTAGGAACATTCAACAATCCACGCCGCAAACACCCAATGCTGCGCGCAGTATGATTGCTGGGCAGACGCTTAGTGCCGCTCCATCTGTTGGAACAGGTATACCTTCTCAGGCATCATCCGCAACATCTACATCGTCCATATCGCCTACTGTGCCTTCTGGGCAAAGCGTTCCAACAGGCCTTGATGGATCAAACGTAACCCGATCGTCGACCCCAACTCAAAATGTCCAATCCGCGCTCTCGCCATCACTTGCAACACCTCAAAATCCAGCAAGCGATGGACGGTCCGCTGGAATTTTAATGAATACACCGAACTCGCCCCCCTCGGTATCGCAAGCACCGCTTGCAGCTCCGACCTCGCCGACAACACAGCAAAACCTACATACCTCCTCGACGTCCCAACCATCATTGTCGGCAAATGCAGGACAAACAGCGGCGACATCCGTGACACAAACTGTACTCTCACAGGCAAGCGGTAAGGCAGATCTTCAGGCAAATCCCCCCCAAGGGCAGGCACAACCGTCTGGGACAACAGGGGTGCCTACTCCTACTCAGAATATAGCCAGTCACGGAATCGCCGTTCCGATATTGACCGAAGCTGTCGCTGCCGCCTTAGAAAGCGCTGTTGCTGGGCGGGGCCAGTCGGCAAATATTGCATCAGGTGTGATTTTCAATGCCGCGATGATGCCCGGATGGCCCTTTCCCTCGGCACTTGTGCGCGACGCAGGTGGGGTGATCAATGATAAGGCGATACTTCATAAGTTGGCGGAACAGGTCGGGAAGATGTCACCCGAAGAGGCAGCGGAGTATCTGGCAAAAATTGGCGGTGGATTCGCAGTATTGCGCAATTTACGCAAACTCATCAAAGAAATTGAAGGAATAGACCAAAAAGACGTCGAAGGGCTTTTGTCTGCATTTTTGAATATTATCAGTTCAGTAGCCGACAGTATTCAAGTATTACTAGAGCAATTGGACGAGAGCGAAGCCTTACAAAATGCTGTTGTACACGGGGATGAGGAAGGTCAAGCCAACCGCCATCGCCTTAAGCTGTAACAAACCTTCGACGCAATCTGGTCATTCCCCAAAACGCTACGGCTAATAAGATCAGGTTAACAATACCGCGCGCTGTGTTGCCCCAGGAAAGAATACGTTCCAATAAGGATTTAGATGATCCGTTAATATCTTGTGAAAACGCGTTTTTATTGCGTTCATTCCCACCAGTGCTAAGAAGTTTTACAAGAGCATTTTGAAAGCGGGTTTTGTCTTTTGCAACCTGTTCAAGCTCCAGAAATGCCTTTGTCCAACTTCCATCTTTGGTTCGCAAGGCACTGGGAATATTGAAAACAATCGCATTTAGGGGAGGTGAAACTTGGCGGTTCACAAAAGGAGCATTCGACAGAACCAGATAAACCTCGGGGCGCTGGTCAGACAATGGTACAAGCCCTGTTTCAGTGACATCTGCCATGGCCAAGGTACGATCTGTTAAGGCACGTTGACGCAGCAATTCCACCGCGGCGGCACCGCCCACAGGCACAGTGCGTCGAATGGCGATGTCATAGCTTTGTACGCCTTTGGACACGGTGGCAAATTGCGAGGCCACAGCAATCACAATCACCACCACAACCACAAAATTTGCAGCAATATCAGCCAGCCAAAATCCCAGGTTCGACCGCATCATTGTCGGCACCGAAGGGTCGTGTCCTGAACCAATGACAGGTCGCTGCAATGTTTATCCAAACGGGCAGTGTTTAAAGCCAGAATATCCAAACGTTCTGCAAGGGCCGACATCAAAAATGCAGCCTCGATGCCATCAGATGCGATTAGGATCAGCGGGTCTTGGGCCAACAAGGAAGGCAATCTTTCATTGCTTAATATGGCATTCAAAGGGACGTGGCTTGCATTTTCGCCAATGGTTGTGATGCCGGCATTATCTAAAAACAAAATCACTGGAAACTCTGCCAAAAGTTCCTGCGCGGCCTCAAGACTATCGGCGTGTTCAGGGGCTGTACTTTGCAACATCGTTTGCAAACTAGCGGACATAAGTGCCAGTAAAATAAGCAAAATTGCCGCCAACCCGAAAAAGATGTCTGAAACAACAAGGCTGCGGGTGTTGACCAAAGCATCACGCATGAATTAATCTGGCAGGATCGCGGTCAAAAAGGACACAGCAATTCCTGCGCCCACCCCCAACAAAGTGGTTTCAAAGGCGCTGGCAAGGCCAAGCAACATCATATTCAACGCCTCGGGGTCAGATCCTGCGTCAGAGGCAAACACATCGGGCAGGGCAGTCAGGGCAAGCGTGATGCCCCATATGGTGCCAGTGAACCCCAACAGCGGTAGCAATTGCGTCATGCTAGAGATAAACCGCTCTTCGCTGGCCAACTCAGACCGTGCGAACCCTCTGACTACAGCGCAAAGAACAACCAATCCTACCAGCACGATACACAGATGAATCGGTGTGCGCAGAATCCAACGATCCAGAATTGTGGTAAGGCCCATGACGTCAAACAGGCTACTGCCCAATACCAGCAGAAACGCACCTTGCAAAAAGGCATGACGCAACAGGGAGTGTTTTAGAAATCCAATGGCAAACAGCGCAGCCAATGTACCAAGTATCAAAGGCCATAGCCGCACAGCTGCCAGCATAGCATGAGCATCATCCATGAGCATGAACAACGCGGCAATGGTGGCCACAGGATGAATGGTCAGGATCACACCAGCAGCATTCAAAAGGGCAGGTTGCGCGCGCCCAACAAAGATCAGGGCAGGGGCCGCGATGGTTAATGCGCCTAAAACAGCAAACAATAGGTCCTGTTGCAGTATCCCCGCATACCACCCCCACCAGAATGCGGCGGCCGAAATGCCTGCAAAGACAAAGGCGCCAGTGATTTGGGAATGGCTCGGCGTGCTCATCTAAGTTCTATTCGTTCAAGTGGTTGAATGTTCACTTGTGGGGACAGTTCCTGAAAGGACAGGATCGCCAATTCTGGAAAATCACGCTCTACGATTTTGCGCATAAAGCGACGAATATCCATGGGCGCCAGCACCACAGGTTTCAAGGAATGGCGCGAGAAATCCCCAATGGTTGCCGACAGTGACGCCACCAGTTTCTTATGCGTATCCGGTGAGAGAGCCAGATAAGACGCACCAGATGTTTGACGGATCGCGCCACGCACCTCGTCCTCGATGGTCTTGGACAAAAGATATGCTGAGATAACCGACTGCCCACCCGAGAACTTATGCGTGATATAGCGGTTAAGCGCGCTGCGCACATGTTCAGTCAACAGGATTGCGTCCTTCTCGCGCTGTCCCCATTCTACCAGCGCCTCAAGAATGGTGCGCATGTCGCGGATGGAAATTTCCTCAGACACCAGACGCTGCAACACATCGGCAATGGTGATGACTGGCAGGGTGCGTGTGGCCTCTCGAACCAGTTCAGCGAAGTTCTTTTCCATTTCATTCATCAGGTACATGGTTTCCTGCACCCCGATGAATTCACCCGCCTGAGATTTTAACACATGTGCCAGATGATAGGTGAGCATGGCAGGCAAGTTCATCACCTCAAGCTCTGCGCGGCGCAGCAATCCCTCGTGTTTGGTAGACACCCACAAAGATGGCGTATTTGGCAGAAAGTCCTCCCCCTTTTCGTAAGGGATGTCGAACATATCAAGGTTGGCCTCTGTCTCGCGCACAATGACAAAACCGGGGCGGGATTTCCCACCGGCAACCGGAATTTCATTCACCAGAATGCGATACTCATCCTCTTCCAGATTGTCATTCAGACGCAGATGCACGCCGGGAAACGGCACACCAAGGTCAAAATAAAGCGCACGGCGCACTTTCGCGACCTCATTATCAAGGCGTTTAGGTTCGATATAGCTGCTAACAGAGGTGGAAATATCCACAATCAAAGGCACCGTCAGCGCGAAAGAAACGGCCTCTACCCGTTCAAAAGGTTCATCTGATTTGGTCGGAAAAGATGGGGCAGCTGCGGCTGTGCTCACGGCAGCAGCCAGTGATGGCATGGATTGACTGCCTTCGTGATCCGCTTCGGCCTTACGGTGTTTCATGACCAAAATACCACCGCCACCAACAACAACTGCAAGGATCAAAAAGACGATTGTTGGAAAGCCGGGGATGAGAGCAAATCCCACCAGAATGGCACAAGCGATCATCAAGGCCTTGGGTTCATTGATTAGTTGATTGGCGATATCTGTGCCGAGGTTTTCATTATCATCAGAGGCAACACGGGTTACAATGAAGCCGGCCGTGATCGAAATAAACAGCGCAGGAATCTGGCTCACGAGACCGTCACCAATCGTGAGAATCGCATAAATCTCAAGCGCCTCACCCGCAGACATTCCGTGCTGCGTTGTGCCTACAGTGATGCCGCCAATGATGTTGACGAAAATAATGATGAGGCCCGCAATCGCGTCGCCTTTGACGAATTTCATCGCCCCATCCATAGCGCCGTAAAGCTGGCTTTCTTTTTCCAGCTTGTTACGGCGCGCCTTGGCCACATCCATCTCAATCATGCCGGCGCGCATGTCGCTGTCGATCGACATCTGTTTGCCGGGCATGGCGTCTAGGCTGAATCGGGCTGATACTTCGGCCACACGTTCCGATCCCTTGGTAATGACAAGGAAATTCACAATGGTCAAAATCAGAAAGATCACGGCCCCCACGACGAGATTGCCAGAAACCACGAAATTACCGAATGTTTCCACAATCTTACCGGCATCAGCTTGCAACAAGATCAGGCGTGTGGTGGTGATTGACAGAGCCAGCCGGAACAATGTTGTCAGCAGCAAAATTGACGGAAATGCCGAAAAGGCGACAACATCAGACAGATAGATCGCGACCATCAACAGGATTGCGGCCAGAGACAGATTTATGCCAATCAGAACATCCACCAATGCGGTAGGCAGTGGCAGGATCATCATGAAAACGATACAGATCAGCAGGAATGCAAGCACCACGTCATTGCGCTTGGACAGCTGAGTCAGGAATTTCTGCACGCGTTTTGCTCCCTCGTTGGTCAAAAAAATTGTGGACGGGACGGGCTGTCTTGTCCACTCTTGTTTATAGGTTCCGACCCCAGCTAAGCGACTGATGCTGCTCCAGAGTGTGTCATATGACATTCGCGTGAGCAGTCAGTCATGTCACATCTGTGACAAGTAAGAGGAAGACATGGCAATCAAACTGAATACAGAAGCACTGCGGCTTTTTGCCGAAATCGGTTTTATGGGATTGGGAAGAGGTCAGCCAGGTGCGGCTGAAACCATTTTTGCAATGTATGAAAATCAACGTCCCGGCGAAGAGGTTGGTGCGATTGGATCCGCCATGACTGCAATGGCGGCAGATCGTGCCGATGTGGCCCTGAGCCACTTGCAGGCCGCAGAACAAACGCCACCGATCATGGCGTTTTCTGTGATTGCTTTGGCCCGCATTGGTGACAAGAAACGTGCGGCTGAATTGGTTGATGATCTGAAAGACATGGAATGTGATCCAGCGTTGCTGGAAATGTGCGAGGCTGCCATCCAATAGTGATCGGTGGCCTTGCCTAGCTTCGAAAGCGCGCAAAACAGGAGAAGCAGAATATGACGACATCTATTCCCTCAGGACTTCCCTTATCGCCACAGGGGTTAAGTCAGCCGCAAAATGCGGATTTGCCCTCTGTTGGATTTTCCAATTTTGATCGTTCCGCATCCGTGCCGCGTTTTGAAGAGGCGATGCGCAATGCTGGCGCCCTGCATCAGGTGCAACATGTTCAGCAACCTGTTCAAGTGGCGCAATTGGCCCCAACTGGGGGCGCTACAGCCACTGATGCGGTGACGCCGGTTGGCGAAACCACCGCGGCTGACGCCCGTGCGCGCGCGGCCGAAGGCCTTGATCTGAATCGCCCCAACGCGACGCCCGACAATTCTGGCACCTCTATTTTGAATGGTCTGGAACAGTTGCGGTCGGTGTTTGACAAACAACACACCTCTGTTGCCAGCCGGATCGAGGGCACGACGATGGATGTGTCCTCAATGATGGCGTTACAGGCAGATGTGGTGAAATATACGGTGTTGGTGGATGTATCTTCCAAGCTGGCCGGTAAATCGACCCAAGCTATGGATAGCTTGATGAAAGGCCAATAACGCGGCCAGAACCCTGTGGAGCACCTCAATTCATGCGAAGAATTCGCGCATTTTTCTGCGTCCTTGTCAGCCTCACATTTCTGAGTGCCTGCCAGACTGAACTGTATTCCAATCTCACCGAACGTGAGGCCAACGCCATGCTTGGTGCTTTGATGGAATCGGGTCTTCATGCCTCTAAATCCAGTTTGGGAGAGGAAAATTTCTCTATTTCTGTCACCACCGAGGACGTGCAGGACGCGCTGACCATTCTGGATGATCAGGGCCTGCCAAAACGTAACCGTCAAAGCATCGGGCAAGTATTTGCCAAATCCGGAATCGTGTCCTCTCCTTTTGAGGAACGTGTGCGTTATGTCTATGCCCTTGGAGAAGAGGTGGCACAGACTTTGCAGCAAATTGACGGAGTTCTGGTCGCGCGCGTTCACATCGTGATGCCTGAAGAACCTGAATTAGGACAAGAGGCAAAACCGTCCTCGGCTGCGGTCTTTATCAAACAAAAACTGGGGTTTGATCTAGATTTCCTGATGCCACAAATTCGCCGTCTGGTGGCCAATTCGATCGAAGGCGTAAAATACGAAGAAGTCACCGTCGTATTGGTAGAGGCGCAACGCCAATCTGTGGCAACGCGTGATTCCGGTCCAGAAATGCTTGAACCGGTGCCCGGCTTGCGTGTGCCTCCAAGCGCTGTGCCTTTTGTCTGGGGAATGATTGCAGCGGTCAGTTCGTTGATCCTTGCGCTTATCGCTGGGGTAATCTTTTACACCCGCCGCATCAACGCGCTGAAGGATGAATTTGACGACGCCGACGAAATGGAAGCCTGATGATGGATGCGGCACTGCGTTTCTCTCAGCCGTCTGGCAAACTTGCGATCCGCATTGCTGCGTTTCTAACCAACCCTTTGGATTTTCTGGATGATCAGGCCACACGAGGAGTGCTGTCTGATGTCAATGGACACGATCTGACTCACCTTGCAGGCGTGCCTTTTGCACGCAAAGCCCTGAATGCCTTTACTGCAGAACATCTAGAGCTTTCTGAGTTTGCCAATACCAAAGATCTGGCCACAAAACTGCGCAGTGACGAAAAGGCCGTCACGGCCCTTGAATGGGTGCTGGGTGATTTATCCGCGTTTCATAAAGCCAAACCGTATTTGATTGCTGCAATTTGCCAAAAGGAAATCATGGGCGCGCTGATGAAATCAGATCGCGAGGCCATCTCAGAGGTTTTAGGTACCGATGCGCGGCTTTTTGCATCACGCGAGGCCGGGGTGTTTTACGCCAACCTTGGGCGGCTCGCGCCGGCTGCCGGAATGATATTGCGTCAGGCCGACGGTACACCGTTTGACTCACATCCAGTGGCAAAATTCGCCTCTGATGTCACGCTTGCATATCTGCACACACAGGATGAACTGGCCGCATCCATCTATGCCGTGCGCAGCCATGCCACACAGGCCAAAGCTGCGGTGAATTTCACACTGGATGACGCGCAACAAAAAGAATTTCGCCGTTTGATCACCAAGGAGGGCCGTGCATGAGCAGCTTTTTCCGACTTAAATCTTTGGGTCATGGCGTGTCGGCAGACAATGGTATCCTGAAAGCATCTGCCGTGGCTGAACTGCAAGAGGCCGAAGGCATTGTTGCCGAAGCTACGGCACAGGCAAAGGCCATGATTGAGGACGCCAAACGCGTCTATGACAGCGAAAAGCAACGCGGATATGCTGACGGGCGGGCAGAGTTAGATCAACAGCGCGCATCCCAATTGATGGAAGATCAACATCGCGTGGATGCACGTCTGTCAGATATGGAACGTGATTTAGGTCATCTGGTGTTTGATTGCGTTAAGCGTATCATCGAAGGCTTTGATGACGAAGCTTTGGCCATGCAAGTTGCCGGTTCGGCATTGTCATCCATGCGTACAGAGCGTCGTGGACAGTTGCATGTATCGTCAGCAAATTTTGACATCACCAAGGACCGCCTGTCCGAGATTGTCGAAAAATTCCCGGAAATAGAACTGATTGACGTGATCGAAGATCCCGAACTTGACGCACCAAACGTGCGCCTCGAAAGCAAATTGGGTGTCGTGGCATTTGTGCTGGACGATACGTTGGAAACACTCAAGCGATTGCTAGAACGTAATTAACCAAGGCAGGAAAGATCGTGGAAGCGCAATTGGATACAGACCTGACAGAGCCGCCGACCAAGGCTGCCGTTGCTCCTGTATCTATGGCTGACCCACAAGATCATGCCGATATGATTGATCGCGCCTTTGGTGGACTTGGACAAAAACTCAACGATAAATCGCGCGGCATTTTGCCGTTTCGCATGATTGGTAAAGTTCAAAAGGTTGTGGGCACCATTATTCACGCCATTGCCCCAGATGTTCAGGTTGGCGAGTTGGTCAATCTGCACACGCGCGAAACCGGGCATCGTTTGGCCGCCGAGGTGGTTGGTTTTGCCGGAGACGAGGCGTTGTTATCGCCCATTGGCGATACTATGGGGGTGTCGCCAAACACTGAAGTATTGCCTACTGGTCACGTGCAATCGGTTCAGGTTGGCGAAGGATTAATTGGCCGGGTTTTGGACGGGTTTGGTAATTTCGTCGACAGCTTGGATCGCGAATTCATCCCAGAGGCCACCTATCCGGTGTATCAAGCCGCACCTGATCCGATGAAACGACGTATCATTGAAAAACCCCTGTCACTGGGGGTACGTGCACTTGATGGCATGTTGACCTGTGGCGAAGGGCAGCGGATGGGAATTTTCGCCGCCGCTGGCGGAGGTAAATCCACCTTGCTTGCGATGCTGGTCAAGGGCGCGGATGTTGATGTGACGGTTCTGGCGCTGATCGGAGAACGTGGCCGTGAGGTACGCGAATTTATCGAACATGACCTTGGCCCTGAAGGCATGAAAAAGTCGATCATCGTTGTGGCGACATCTGATAAATCATCAATGGAGCGCGCCAAGGCAGCCTCTGTCGCGACCTCGATTGCTGAATATTTCCGCGATCAAGGCAAAAGGGTCTTGTTCCTTATGGATTCTGTCACGCGCTTTGCCCGCGCCCAACGCGAGATCGGCCTTGCCGCAGGAGAGCCACCAACCCGTCGCGGATTTCCACCATCGGTTTTTGCCATGTTGCCGCGCCTGATGGAACGCGTGGGCATGAATGACAAAGGATCAATCACCGCACTTTATACCGTGTTGGTAGAGGGCGACGACATGAACGAACCCGTCGCTGATGAAACGCGCTCTATTTTGGACGGTCACATCATCCTGTCACGTAAATTGGGCGCGCAGAACCACTATCCGGCGATTGATATTCTCGCCTCTAAAAGCCGTGTGATGGACAAGGTCGTGACCAAAGAGCACACCGCCGCCGCCGGCAAAATCAACGAATGGCTGGCGCTTTATAACGATGTCGAACTGTTGGTTAAAATTGGCGAATATCAAACCGGCAGTGATCCGCGATCTGATAAAGCCATCGCAATGCAGGACCAGATTCGCGATTTTCTACGTCAACCCACGGACGAATTAGAGGATTTTGACACCATCGTTGGCAAATTGGAGGCATTGGCGAAATGATCCCTCAGTTCAAAATGCTGACAACTGTCAAAAAGCTGCGTGAAGACAAGGCGTTACGTGCCTTACAGACAGCACGTTCTGCTCTGCGGAAAGCCGAAGAAAAAGCCGAGCGCCTGCGCATTGAAGCCGAGGAAAGCACACGCACCTTGCCCATTCGTGAAACCGAGATTTATGATCGCATCATGAGAAAGGTTGTCGGACTTGGTGCCGTGGATGAGGCTAAGGAGCGAATGCTTCTTATGTTGGAAGAGCATCAAAACCTGCTTGATCGTCGCGATCGTGCTTTTGAATATGTCAAACGCTGCGAGCAAAAGGTTGAAGAAGCGCGCAAAGAGCTGCGTAAACGTCAGGCAGATGTGGAAAAGATTGAAACGATCACGAATGACCTGATTGAGACAGCAGAGGCCGAAGCGATTGCCAAGGAAGAGGCGGAAATTGAAGATCTGTTCTCTAAACCCATCACCAAACCTCAAATCGGGGTAGAGGGGGCCGCATGAGTAGCGAAATCAACACACAGGTTGGCACGCAGGATAGCCGCTTTGATCTGCAATCCGAAGTGGGCAAAGATCAGACCGGACAGCGCGAAAAGAAAGAGACACCGCAGGAGATTGCGGCCTCAGGTGTGTTTTTGAATCACCTTCAGGCAGCTAACAAGTCATTTTTAAACAATGATTTGATAGAAGAACTTCAAGTGATCGCATCTGCATCATCTAAGCCTGAGGGCCAGAACCCCGCAACATCCAAAACACCTGCTCGCGATGTTACAGAAGTTGCAAACAAGATCGCAACGCAGGTTCAAAACACTGAGAAAACCGCAGCGCCGCTATTAGGCAAAGCCACAGAAATTCAGGTGCCAATCCCGGCCAATATGCTTGGAATTTCCAACGCACGTCTGGTGATTGTACAGGGTGATCTATCTGTCATTGTGCGTCTAGCGGCGGGCGGTGACGCCGCCATTGTCTCTGCCGCCATGCAGGAACTTGCGGCCAGTTTGGCCCAACGCTTTCCAAATCGCGCCATTCGCATCTTAAAAGAAGGCGACGACGTTCAAACAGATCAAACCACTCAAGAATTTGACCCCTTAAACCAACCCGTGAGGCGCCGGACGTGACTGCGATGCAAACTGATTTCGTGACCATGGCAGACCTGTGGAATGGGTTAACCAAAACTTTTGGCACACCCATTGCGTTGCAGGGCGCGCAGGCAGTTTTGTCCGAGGGTCATGTGCCAACCAATGACGCGGTACATCTGAAATGCGACATGGCCGGTGTGCCTATGGCTTTCGCGATTTCAGATTTTCCATTCGCTCAGCAAACTGGAACCAACATCGACATATCAACGCTTTCCACGCTGCCCGAGAGTCTTCGCAATGGGCTGTATTTGGGAATTGCAGATGCGTTGGCGGATTTATTGCCTGCCGATATATCCAGTAATATCAATAATATGGAGCTAGGTTGCGAGACAGAAATGATCGAAACCTGGCTGCGTGCAGATATCGACATGGGGGCAGGGGGCGTGGCTGTGTGTTCGTTTGGCGCAACACGCAATGCGTTTTGTCACATCCTGAAAACGCTGTTTCCCGACGGCCCTGGTGGCATTCCCGGACAACCTGGTATGTTGCTTGATCAAATTCCGGCACAGCTGGCGCTGACAATGGGACACCATGATCTGTCTTTGGACGCCTTGAAGGGCCTCATGGTCGGTGACATCATTCTTGCGAAAATTGCCCCTAACATCCGCGCGTTGGAACATGCCAAGGGCAATTTCATACTGACACACCATGCCGAAGGCGACACGCAGCAATGGCAGATCAAGGAGTTTGTGATGACCGACGAAGCCACGCCAGAAGTTGCGGAAACAAGCGAAAATAGTGACGTCCAAAGCATTGGCGAAGTGCCTGTGCGATTAAGTTTTGCAACGCAAACGCTCACCATGTCAGTTGCTCAAATTCAAGAGCTGACGCCGGGTGCTGTGGTGCCATTGGAAACCCAATCGTCAGAACCTGGCACACCGGTTCGTATCATGGCCAACGGCACAATCATCGGTGACGGGCATCTGGTACAGATTGAAGACCAACTTGCCGTTCGGGTCGCTGGTCTTGGCAAGCAAGAGGCATAAAGCGTGATTGATCCACTCAATCTTATCCTGGGGCTTGTGGTGGCTGGGTTAATCCCGTTCATCGCCGTTGTTGCCACATCTTTTATCAAATTATCAGTGGTGTTGCTTTTGGTGCGAAATGCCCTTGGTGTGCAGCAAATTCCACCAAACATGGTGTTGAATGCGTTGGCGATCATCATCTCGGGTTATATTATGGCCCCGATTTTTGTGGCGACTTTCGACATTGTAACTGCCGGTGGGTACAGTTTTGATAGTGTCGAAGCGGTACGAGCGGCCTTTAATGCCGCTAAGGATCCCTTGTTGGATTGGTTGAAACTCCACGCAGATCCGCGCGAAAAAACCTTCTTTGTGGAAGCCGCGCAAGAGATTTGGCCACCAAGTTTGGCGGCGGCAGCGACAGAGGACAATCTTGCGATTATCCTACCTGCCTTTACTGTCAGCCAGTTGCGTGAGGCTTTTGAGATTGGTTTCTTACTGTATCTGCCATTCATCGCTATTGATCTTATCGTGTCAAACATCCTGTTGGCGCTGGGTATGATGATGGTGTCACCACTGACAATTTCACTGCCATTCAAACTGTTCTTGTTTGTGATGGTGGATGGCTGGTCGCGGCTTATTCTTGGCCTCATCACGACCTACGCGTAGAAAGGGCAGGGAATGTCACCAGAGGACGCACTCTTTCAGATCACCGAGGCCATGATGCTGGTGATGATCTTGTCGCTGCCGCCGATCATTGTTGCGTCTGTCGTAGGCATCATTGTGAGCCTGCTACAAGCTTTGACACAGATTCAGGAACAAACCCTTAGTTTCGCGATCAAATTGATTGCTGTGGCCCTGACGATTGCAGCAATGGCAGGGATCTTGGGTTCAGAGATGGTGAATTTCACAATCAAACTGTTTGACGATTTCCCGGCAATCGTTCGATAGAGTGGAAATCTGTATCAGGTTAGATCGTAGTTATTGTAAACACCATTCAGAAATGTCACTGACCGCGCAAAGCAGCAACGTCACCAATGACGTAACAGGAACAAGGCTTGGCAGCCCGTAGACCTCCAGTATCGAAGGCCTGAAAAGCCTTGTGGGATCAGTCGTCGGAACTGTCGTAGATGTCGAAGTCAATTGTCAGATCCCGCGTAGCCAGTTTCTCCAAGGTCTCGCTCGATAAGCTGATACCTTCATTGCCTTCTGCCATGAATAGGCCACAGAAGATGTCTGCGCGGAACCGGGCCGCAAGCCCTTTCCAGACATCTGTGTTGTCGTTAAGCTGGTCCAGAATCTCGGATATCTGAGCGTCCAAGTCACCAGGTTCCAGCCGCTCTGCGCTCAATCGCCAACCGCCTGTTCGGGCTATTCTCTTTCGCCCTGTGACCTTGCCAATAATCTCGTCGCCCATCTTCTCGGAATTGGACGGCTTGCAACCAAGAAGCTGTGTAATTTCATCCGGCTCTAGGTCGTCGCCGAAAATACGCAAAGATGTCACTGAAGCGCTCAACACAGCCATGAATTAAGTCTCTCGCTGGAAATATCTCAACATCAATAGGTTATTCCGTCGCCTGTACAATCGTCTTTTTGGCACGTGACCTGGATGGGCTGCCTTGTCTCCTGCCTCTTGGCTGGTAGGTAAGCGTCCGGTCTGACTGCACTGACGCGGCATAGAGTGTGCTGATAGTGTCCACCATTGATAGTGGACATCTTGA
>CANLDA010000008.1 GCA_947489325.1 uncultured Paracoccaceae bacterium
AGACTACAAGATCAACCGCGTCGATGACCTTCTGCCATGGAAAACCACACCGTAGGGCAGTCAGACCGGACGCTTACTATTTTTGCAGTGAATGACAACAATAATTGCAGCAGAGGGATTTGGAGCGCTCCGCTGCAATATCTGTTAAATGGCTATTAAAGCGGCTTTCATGCCTATGCGGACAGCATTACAGCGTCAGCTTTTCAAGCTCCTCAAAAACGGGTGCCAAGAGATCCATATCTGGCTCTTCTGCCAACTCTCTGCATACTGCCAAGTAGTCATTGCAAAGATGTTCAGTCAAATGGGCAAAGGTCGTGGGTTGAGCGAGGAAATAGGGACGAATAAGCGCAACCCCTTCGTACAGAAGCTCACATGCCGCTTTGGGCGTCTCCATGGCACGGTGAACTTCAGACATTGCCCCAAGCTTCGTGACAAGAAACGGAGTGAAAGCTTCAGGTCGTGACGCCACGAAGTCGCGTCGCAGATCAACTGCCTCTTGAACTGCAGGCAATGCTGCTTCGTGATCGCCAAGAGCAGAAAGCCTAAGGTGAAACAAAAAACGGCAGTGCCGGGAGGAGGCACTGCCGCATTTTTGGACAAGGACCTCTAGGGAGGAGGAGAGGTCTCTTGTTCAAGCGCCTGACAACGGCAGGGAGGAGGAGCCGGAGCCAGACTTTTCAACAAAGACATCCAAGGGAGGAGAGAATGTCTTTGTGGTTCGTTGGATCAAGTATGATCCGAATTTTGTGCGGTGACCTCAGGGAGGAGGGAAGCCACCGCAGGAGACAGAAAGCGAGGGAGGAGCGCTTTCTGAAATAAATCAGTTTTTGTACACAGCCTGCATCGCGACGCGGCGAATTTCAGAACGGTGCAGGCCCAGGTCAGCCAGTTCTCTGTTGCTCAAAGATTGCAGTTCACGCACGGTTTTGCGGACTTCGTTTTTGTTGCGGAAACTCTCGGCGATGTTTGCTACAGCGGCTACTACGCCGTCTGCGATGCCGTTCGCTGCAAAGCTATAATATGCGGTCAAAGCCATTTGTCGTACCTCGATAAAATGAAACGCTGTGCGCTTCGTTGTTGATGAAGGGGATATAGGGTTATGCTGCGATTGCACAATGAACAGCTTCGCAATGCTGCTATGCAGAAATGGAATGGCGGAACAAGTTTCTGGTTGCATTCGGTTTATGACTGCGATTCTAGAAAAATGTGTGAAATCGGGTGTTGGGGCTTGCTCTTGGTGGCAAAGCTATCACCTATAGCGAAACAGATTCCCGGAGGGTGATATGGCTGTAACCGAAGCACAGGTAAAAGACGCATTGCAACGTATTGGCATGCCTGATGGCGGTGATTTGATGAGCCGCGACATGGTACGTGCCTTGACGGTGGACGGGGAAATCGTTCGCTTTGTGATCGAGGCTCCATCGCCTGAGATCGCCCAACGCATGGAACCCGTGCGCAAAGCGGCTGAGCAGATGGTGGCGGATTTGGATGGCGTCAGCTCTGTGACAGTTGCCCTGACAGCGCATGGCCCGGCCGCGACCCCAAAAGAGCCACCCAGCCTGAAAATCGGCGGACATCCCAAACCCCAAGAGGCCCCGATGAAACCGGCCGGCGTGAAACGCATTTTGGCGATTGGATCAGGCAAGGGCGGAGTAGGGAAATCCACCGTATCCAGCAACCTTGCCGTCGCCTTGGCCAAGCAGGGGCGCCGCGTGGGACTGTTGGATGCCGACATTTACGGACCAAGCCAGCCACGCATGATGGGGATCAATCGTCGCCCATCATCGCCTGATGGTAAAACCATCATACCGTTGCAATCTCATGGTGTCACGCTGATGTCGATCGGGTTCATGCTCGAAGAAGATAAGGCCGTTGTCTGGCGTGGGCCTATGTTGATGGGGGCTTTGCAACAGATGTTGGGGCAAGTGCAATGGGGAGAGCTTGACGTGTTGATCGTCGACCTGCCGCCGGGCACTGGGGATGTACAATTAACCCTGTGTCAGAAATCCGAAGTGACGGGAGCGATTGTTGTTTCTACTCCGCAAGACGTTGCACTGTTGGATGCGCGCAAGGCGCTCAATATGTTTGAGTCTCTGAAAACCCCTGTGTTGGGTCTGATCGAGAACATGTCCACCTATGTCTGCCCCAGCTGCGGCCATGAGGCGCATTTGTTTGGCCATGGCGGCGTAGCTGCTGAAGCTGAAAAACTGAACTTGACGTTTCTGGGAGCCTTGCCGATTGATCTTGATACCCGTCTGGCAGGCGATGCAGGTACTCCGATTGCTGCAGGCGACAGCCCTATGGCTGCCGCCTATGGTCAGATTGCTGAAGGCTTGATCAAAGGTGGTATGGCCTGATCAGGAGATGACCTCGCCAATCAACATTTGAGGTTGAACATTGGTGAAATTCGGGATGTCTTCCAACGCTGGTCCTGCGGCGGCAAGGGCGGCGTCCAGCTTTGACTGATCGGCAAAGGTGATGGTGGCCACGGCGTGATACCCTGCGGGTACGTCTGGCCCGCCAGCCAGCCCTTTGGTTATGACCATGTCGGCGACATGTGGTCCCATGTGCTCACCAACAATCCCGAAATGTGTGTTGGTATAATAGTCAAAGTCAAAGGTGGATCCCTCTGACACCGGATAAAGCACTTGTAGTGATAACGTCATTGTCTTCCCCATTTATTGTGTAGGGCAACTATAGATGGGGTGTTGAACAAAGCAAAAGAATACGGGCGTCAGGGGCGTTTTAAAAAATCGGTAAGGTCTGCAAACAAATCTTTGCGTTCTTCTTCGGAAAGAAAGCTGCCGATCTCTACGGTACGGCCATTGCCAGTAAGGGTCACATAATGGGGCACTGGGCCACCAGCCTTGTGCATTTCAACGCGCACCCAATAGATATTGCAGGACCATGATTGCACGTCACCACGGGCTGACGTGTGTGTCAGAGTGATCTCGTCGCCATCTCGGCGCAATTCCTCTTGTATCTTTGCATCATTATACGAACGGCGCAGAGCGAACCACAGCGCTGCCACTACCAGCATCAGGAATGGCAGCATACCCCACACCAATGACGTGCCCAGCAATGGATACAGGGGCAGGGTGATCAAGGCAAAGGTCATCAGAATGACCCAGGCAAATCCGCGTATGGGTAAGGACCGATATGGCGCCAAAACCAAGACGCTGGGGGCTTTGTCTGAAGTGATCCAGTGATAAGGCATAGTGCGCAGCTAGGGGCTCAAGGCTCAAAATGCAACGGGGCCCCGGATCACATCCGAGGCCCCGCTTGGTTCGATCAGGCGTTACCCTTAGTGAGCGTGGCCTTTGTCCCAATCTTCCTGCTTTGGCAGGATTTCAAAGGTGTGCTCTGGGGGTGGGCAAGGAAGTGTCCACTCCAGCGTATCTGCGTATTCGTTCCAATAATTGTTCTCGGTCACTTTTGCGCCGCGCAGCATCGAATAGATCATGATGCCGAAGAACAAGATAAAGGATGCAAACGACAGGAACGCGCCGTAAGAGCTGATTTTGTTCCAGTATGCAAAGGCTTCTGGATAGTCGATGTAACGACGTGGCATGCCCTGACGACCCAAGAAGTGCTGTGGGAAGAAGGTCAAGTTCGCGCCGATAAAGAACAGCCAGAAGTGGATTTGCGCACCCAACTCGGAATAGTGACGGCCTGTCATTTTACCGAAATAGAAATAGATACCTGCGAAGATCGCAAACACAGCACCCAGCGACATCACATAGTGGAAGTGTGCAACCACGTAATATGTGTCGTGATAGGCACGGTCCAGACCTGCTTGTGACAGAACGATACCGGTTACACCACCTGCGGTGAACAGGAACAAGAAGCCAAATGCAAACAGCATCGGTGCCTTGAACTCGATCGAGCCGCCCCACATCGTTGCAATCCAAGAGAAGATTTTAACGCCGGTGGGAACCGCGATAACCATCGTGGCCATCATGAAATACGACTGCTGTGTCAGCGACATACCGACTGTGTACATGTGGTGCGCCCACACAACAAAGCCCAATGCGCCAATCGCGATGATCGCCCAAACCATTGGCAGATAGCCAAACACTGGTTTACGAGAGAAGGTCGCGATGACATGGCTGATGATGCCAAAGCCGGGAAGGATAACAATGTACACTTCGGGGTGACCAAAGAACCACAGGATATGCTGATACAAGATCGGATCACCACCGCCAGCAGGGTCAAAGAATGTCGTGCCAAAGTTACGATCTGTCAGCAACATGGTGATTGCACCCGCCAGAACAGGCAGCGCCAGAAGAATCAGCCAAGCGGTCACAAAGATCGACCACGCAAACAGCGGCACTTTGAACAAGGTCATGCCCGGTGTGCGCATGTTCAGGAAAGTGGTGATGATGTTAATCGCACCCAAGATCGAAGAAGCACCTGAAACGTGCACGGCAAAGATCGCAAGATCCATGGACATGCCTGCCTCGGAAGTGGACAGCGGTGGGTACAGAACCCAACCAACGCCCGATCCAAGCTGACCATTGCCGCCCGGTGTCAACATGGATGCAACACCCAGTGAAGACCCAGCAACATACAGCCAGAATGACAGGTTGTTCATACGTGGGAACGCCATATCGGGCGCGCCGATCTGCAACGGCATGAAATAGTTGCCAAATCCGCCAAAGAGCGCCGGAATAACAACAAAGAACATCATCAAAACACCGTGGTAGGTGATGAAAACGTTCCAAAGGTGGCCGTTTGGCGTACATTCGCCTTCACCACCGCCAAAGAAGCGCTGGCCTTCAAGGCACATATATTGAACACCCGGTTCCATCAGCTCTAGGCGCATGCCAACAGTCAATGCGACTGCGACAAAACCGACGAGTGCGGAAACGACGAGGTAAAGAATACCGATGTCTTTGTGGTTCGTAGACATGAACCAACGGGTAAAGAACCCCCGGTTGTCTTCATGTTCGTGGCCGTGGATGGCTGCGTCTGCCATGCGTTGCCTCCTGTTGAATTTATGCGGAGGGCAAAAGTTGTCTTCTGCCCCGGATTCCCGCCTGTTTTAGAGTGCTAGAGGCGGCGCGGCAATGTCCGTCTTTGACGCAGATCAATAAAAAATGCCGCAACCGTGATGATTTCGCGCAAAAACGGCCAGTTGCGGGGGGGCGAAAGGCGAATGTACGCGAAATCTGGAGGGCTTAGGCTCTGATATTTCGCGCAATGATTTGGATTCTGATGTTGATTCATTGCGCATGTGATCAATGCAGGGCGTCACAACCTATTTTATCGTGCGCAGGTCGCAGTGTTTCACGTGTTTGCGCCACTGGATTTCATTGATTTCCGTCCCGGCTCTTTTTCTCAAAGGGTTCAATTTTCTGTGGAATACACATCGTCTTAACTTTCTCATTTTATCACGAAATAGATCGTGAGGTGTGTAATGCGACGAGTGACCTGTGGTTTTCTGGCGTTGGTGCTTCTTTGGGCTGGAGGTCTTGCCTTGGCTGAAGAAAGGGCGAATTCGGAATTCTCCCGTCCCCTATATATACCGTTTCCTGAGGATGCGCCTTATTCGCCTCAGGTGGCAACTTTGGGCAAGATGCTGTTTTTTGATCCACGCCTTTCCGCAGATCAAAACATGAGCTGTGCGAGCTGCCACAACCCTTCTTTTGGATGGGAAACCCCTGTCGCGCTGGCTGTTGGGGCTGCCAATATTCCGCTGGAACGCCATGCTCCGACAATACTTAACCTTGCCTGGAGTGAGCATTTCTTTTGGGATGGGCGGGCCTCTTCTTTAGAAGAGCAAGCCAAAGGGCCGATAGAAGCGCCACTGGAAATGGGGGCCCCATTGCCAGAGGTTGTCAAAAGACTCTCCCAAGTTTCGCAGTATGGCGAGTGGTTTGATAGGTTGTTTCCGCAAGACGGTTTGACCGAAGAAAACATCCTAAAAGCAATCGCAACGTATGAGCGCACAATTGTTTCAGGATGGTCTGCGTTTGATCGCTGGATAGATGGAGACGCAAACGCAATTTCAGAAAGCGCAAAGCGTGGATTTGACATCTTTATTGGTACAGGACGGTGCGTGGAATGCCACACCGGGTGGAATTTCACAGATGGGCAGTTTCATAATATCGGGTTGATTACCGATGACATGGGGCGCGCGCTTGCAGATATGTATGATCCAGATTTTGAATTTATGTTTAAAACCCCAAGCTTGCGCAACATTGCTTTACGTGCACCGTATATGCACGACGGGCAACTGCCGGATTTGCGCAGTGTCATTTCGCACTATCAAGTGCACGGTATCTCGAGTTCTGCGAATGTGCCAGATCCGGACCCACTAGAGTTGAGTGCGCAGGATGTAGATGATCTGATCGACTTTTTGGAAAGTTTAACCGAAGAGCGCACCAACGTCCCGTCGCCAATGTTACCTGCGAATTGAGGTTTGGTATGTCAATTAATGGCCGTATCATAATGCCCGCGTGCGCGACCTTGTTCTCGGTGGTGGTGTTAAGTTTTGTGAATGATCAGTCCACAAAACGCAAAGATGAACAGGTCAATTTGGCCTTAGTTGCATTTGATGCGACAAATTCTTTGAATAATGCAGTTCTATCCGCACAAGAGGTGTTGGAAAAAACCGCAGAAATGACCCAGTTGTTTTCATCCGATGAAACGATTGGCGAATTTGTAAAGCAGACTGATATTGTCGAAAACAGTTTGACGCATCTTTCGGAAACGATCGACAACACCGAGGCGCGCGACATACTGGACGCATTGCAGGGAAATATTCAGGCGTGGAAGAACGACAGCTTGATTTTCCTCGGGGCCATTCAGGCCAACGCCATTCCTACCCGAGAGGTTCTCTCGATCCGACAAAAGAATGTTGCAGAGAGGTCAGGGCAACTTTCTGTGGTGATACGAGAAGGAGTGGATCGGCGGATCCAAATGACCAGTGCAGCCATTTCGCGGCAGTACACCATCGGGCTCATTATTGTGCTGCTGCTTCTGTCATTCGTGGTGATTTATGCCTTTCGCACGAAACAAAGTATTGGTCGTGTGATTGGCGAAATTACTGCCGAACTCGGCCATACAGCACAAGAGTTTGAGACCAAAAATGAAATTGCCCAATTGGAAACCGTTGTTAGCCGCTTGAGGTCGGACAACGCGGACCTCAAGCGGTTTCAGTTGGATTTGGCATCGGTCGTAGAAGCCGCGGGACAGGGCGACCTTTCAATGCGTCTTTGCAGCGAGAGGTCAAATGATAAATTGAATGAGATTTCTCGCGCGTTGAACACAATGGTCGCTGCTGCTGAACAGATAATTTCAGAAACATCTAAGGTCATGCGCAGCTTTGCCAATGGGGATCTGTCCGAAAGAGTGAACAGCAGCTTTTCCGGGGAGTTTGAGAATCTGAAAAGAGATGTGAATACCACGGGAAATAAACTGGAAGAACTTGTATCTGAAATCAAAATTGCAACGGCGCATATGACCCCCATGCTGCAACAGCTTCAAGGTGGCACAAGCGGGTTGTCTCAGCGAACAGTTGCTCAGGCCAAGGGACTGGAAAGCACCAGCGAAGCGATGGATGATCTTTTGAAAATTCTGGACCAAAACGAAGACAGAACAGAAATCTGTAAACAACTTTCCATAGAAACCACCAATGCTGCATCTCATGGCCAGTCAGTGGCATTTGATGCGATTGCCACGATTCAAAAGGTTGCGGGCAATGCCTGCGAAATCGAAAGCATAAGTCAGTTTGTAGAGGATATTGCGTTTCGACTAAACATATTGTCCATCAATGCCTCAATTGAAGCAGCCCGTGCTGGTTCCGCTGGGCGGGGATTTAAAACCGTTGCGGAAGAGTTTCGAGAGCTTGCTATTCAAACACATGATGCCTCTGAAAATATTCGAAAATTAATCGATGCGAGTAATGTGGATGTTGTTATGGGCGTGGAGCAGGTGGAATTGACAGAAACAACCTTTGGAAAGGTCCGTGATGAAATCCAAAGAGTCAAAGACGCCATTTTTGAAATCGCGAATGCGGGTGCTGAGCAGTCACACCACATAAAACGCGTCGCGAGCACGATGTCTGATCTTGATCGTGAAACGGAAAAAAACGCAAGGCTCGTATCAGAGAGTGAAACCGTCGTGGCATCTCTCAACGAACAGGCCAGCCATCTTAATAAATTGGTTGCATTCTTTAGTCAGGCGAACCCGAAAGGCATCTCTGGCTCAAGGGCTGTGGTGAAGTCAGAGAAAAATTCGGCGTAATTAGATCATTAGAATTCTATAAATTGTTCCAGCATCAAAATGGGTTGAATGAATGCGTGCGATATCAATCTTGTCACAGGTACTGTCGTGGTTAATTCTGTAGGGATCGCCAAAAAATGCAGAGGTTGCGCAACTTAAGAGGCAAACCTGATTTGATGTGATCGTGTGAACATCTGGCGGCTGCCCGGGGTGATGTGTTGAAAATACGGGCGAAAAAAATTGTCTCGCCAAGTTCCGAACAAAGGCATATCTGGGAGAGATGTTCAACAAAATCACTCTTGATGAGTCGCGTAACCTGCCATTTTGGCGTCGTCCCGTGACATTGCTTTTTTTGATGGCAGCGGCCTTGCCCGTGGCGTTTTCCACATGGTTTGCCTTGCTCAATAATTTTGTCATTGAGGTGGCAAATTTTGACGGGGCAGACATTGGGTTACTTCATACAATACGCGAAATTCCGGGTTTTTTGGCGGTTGGCGTAATTCTTGTGATTATAGTGATGCGCGAACAGGTGTTGGCGACTGTGTCGCTGCTTCTCTTGGCATTGGCCACAGCCGTTACTGCGTGGTTTCCCACGCTGGGCGGCATTTTGACCATCACGTTGCTCAGTTCGATCGGTTTTCATTATTATGAAACGGTCAATCAGTCGCTGCAATTGCAGTGGATTGATAAAGAGCGCGCCCCCAAAGTTCTGGGCTGGATCACGGCGGCGGCCTCTGCGTCGACATTGGTGGTTTACGTCTTGATCGTGATGACGTGGGAAAGCCTTGGGTTGACCTATAATATCGTCTTTTTGGTGTCTGGCGGATTTACAGCAGCGGTGGCACTGTTTTGTCTGTTCGCTTATCCTCAATTCGAAAGTCCCACACCGCAGCTCAAAAAGATGATCCTGCGCAAACGCTATTGGCTTTATTACCTGCTGCAATTCCTTGCGGGTGCGCGTCGTCAAATTTTCATGGTTTTTGCCGGATTTATGATGGTCGAGAAATTCGGCTTTGAGGTGCATGAGCTGACCGCGCTCTATATGATCAATCTGATTGCCAATATGATCTTTGCACCATTGATTGGTGGGCTTGTTGCGCGTTTTGGTGAACGCCGCGCCTTGTTGTTTGAATACGCCGGGCTGATTGTGGTGTTTCTGGCCTATGGCGGTATCTATTTCTTTGGTTGGGGTGTTATGCTGGCGATGGGGTTATATGTGGTGGATCATATCTTGTTCGCTATGGCTCTTGCGCTCAAAACCTATTTTCAGAAAATTGCCGATCCTCAGGATATTGCGCCAACTGCTGCGGTTGCCTTTACGATCAACCATATTGCAGCGGTGGTGTTACCTGTGTTGTTGGGGCTGTTGTGGTTGATTTCGCCCGGCGCCGTGTTCATTTTTGCCGCTGGGATTGCGTGCGGTTCATTTGCGTTGGCGTTGTTGATCCCGCGACACCCTGCCAAAGGCAATGAAACACGGCTCAGCCGCCCGATGTCCGCACCGGCGGAATAGTCGTGCAGCGGCGTGGGCGTTTCCTGACGGGATCGACCATGGGGCATGTGGTGCGCATGACCATGACTGGGGCGTTCGGGCTGACCTTTGTATTTCTGGTTGATTTGGCAAATCTGTTCTGGATTTCGCAACTTGGTGATCCGCGCCTTGTGGCGGCCATGGGATTTGCCTTTGCAATACAGTTTTTCTCGGTTTCAACCGGGGTGGGGCTGATGATCGCAGCCACAGCCCTTGTGTCGCGCCGCATTGGCGAGGGTGATTATGCCCATGCGCGTCAGGATGCTACGTCAACGATGCTTTTGACCATTGGGTTTCAGGCCATCGTTGCGGCCTTGCTGATCAGCTTTCGGTATCCATTGCTGGAACTGGTTGGTGCCGAGGGGGAAACCCAGCGGCTGGCAGCGCGCTACCTTGTCATAAGCCTGCCATCACTTACGCTTATGGCCGTTGGGCTTGTGGGTAACGCTGTACTGCGTGCCGAAGGTGATGGGCGCAGGGCGATGTTTGTCACCATGTCGGGTGGGGCGGTGTCCATGGTGCTTGATCCGTTTGCCATCGTTTGGATGGGCTGGGGATTAGATGGGGCGGCGGTCGTGCTTGTGCTGTTTCGGGGTATTCTGGCAGTCATGGCATTGCGGTATACGATCGGCGTGCACGATCTTTTGGCGCGGCCTGAAATTTGGGCGATCAAACGCTGTGCCAGGCCATTCTTTGTTATTGCATTGCCTGCGATGTTGACCCAGATGGCGACGCCTGCGGGGAATTATCTGCTGACGGGGGCGATTGCAGCATTTGGAGATCACGCTGTGGCTGCTTGGGCCGTGGTTAACCGCGTGACTGTTGTGGCCTTTGGGGGAATGTTTTCATTGGCAGGGGCCATTGGCGGCATATTTGGACAGAACTTTGGTGCGAAACAATGGGAGCGTCTGCGCTCGACCTATCGCGATGCTTTGGTGTTTTGCATTATCTATTCGCTGGCGACTTGGTTGGTGCTGGCTGCAACTGTCTCTGTGGTGATCCAAGGGTTTGGGCTGCATCACGAAGGTCAGGACGTCTATCGCGCCTTTGGATTTGTCGGAGCGGGTGGATTTGTCATCGCCAGTGCAATGTTTGTCGCCAGTGCTGCCTTCAACAGTTTGGATCGCCCAGGTCGTGCCACTCTGATCACATGGGGCAGGGATAGCTTATTGACACCAATTGCAGCATGGTGGCTGACAGGGATGTTCGCGGCCTCTGGTGTGATTTACGCGCAAACAATTATTGGGGCTGCCGTGGGGGTTTTCGCCGGCATCTGGGGTTGGACCTATGTGCGTGGTTTTGGTGCTGCGCGGCCCAATGGGGTTGACGCGGATGCGCCTCGCGCCTAGGGGCAGGTAACCCATATTATCCAAGGATAACGCCATGCCCACCTTTACCGCGCTGACAACTTTGACAGGCAGGGAAAACGCCGAAAAACTTGGCGGAGCAATGGAACGTTTGATCCCGGAACCCACGGGGGTGGGTGTGTTTGAGATGGAAGACGGTTCTGGCTTGTGGGAAATTGGTGGATATTTCACAGAAACCCCGGATGAGGCAGCACTCGCCGTATTGGCGGTGGCCTTTGGGGCAAAGCCGTTTGCCGTGTCAGAATTGCCGGATGTAGATTGGGTCGCCAAGGTTAAACGTGAATTATCTCCTGTCGTGGCCGGACGGTTCTTTGTTTATGGCAGCCATGACGCTGACAAAGTGCCCGCCGATTGTGAACCCTTGTTGATTGAGGCCGCGATGGCCTTTGGGACCGGGCACCACGGCACGACACTGGGGTGCCTGAAAGGGCTGGATCGTTTGGTTGGCGAAGGCTTTGTTGGTCAAAAAGTCGCCGACTTGGGTTGTGGCACTGCTGTTCTTGCGATGGCGGCAGCACGTATTTGGCCTGACACCGTTCTTGCCAGCGACATTGACGAGGTTGCAGTGGATGTGGCCAAGGCCAATGTGGCAGCCAATGATCTGGTGGGGCGTGTGAACTGTGTGGAGGCGGCTGGCTTTGACCATGAGGCCTTGCAAGCCATGGCACCTTTTGATCTGATCTTTGCGAATATTCTGAAAGCGCCTTTGGTCATGTTGGCCCCTGAAATGGGGCAAAACATTGGCGCAGGTGGTCATGCGATCCTGTCGGGCATCCTGAATGAGCAGGCTGATGATGTGGTGGCTGCCTATGATACGTCCGGGTTTGACGTGCATACGCGCGAAGAAATCGGTGAGTGGACCACATTGACGCTGACCAGGCGGTGAATCAGCTTTAATAATACGGCAAAATTGAGATGAGTTTTTCCGGAGATTTCGAGCAAATTGTCTGGAACCTCATCAACTCGTTGTGAAACAGGGCTTTTTCAGGCCGATTCAGACAGATTGTGGCAAGATTTCGAAGAATTTTCTGGATTTGCCACAATTTCGCCACAATTTTCCGCGAATTTAGACATGTTTGGTGGGGGCCAAACAAAGTTATGCTGCTGCTATGTCGTTATCACCAGATCATTTTGACGCGCGCCTGAAGCGGATTGAATCTGCTCGAGCCTCTATGTCTCCTAGAAAAGTATCCGCACGCATTGATCGTGACGGATATATTGTTTTGCGCGGACGCCGCCCGCGGTTCGAATTCCCATGGCATGCCGTGGCATTGTTAGCGGCGGTTTTTTTTGCAACCAAAGGCGTGGTCGTGGCCGCGCGTGGACCGCATTTTTACAAAGAATTGCCCATTATCACGAATGATGGGGTCGGGCGTGATGTTGCCCTTTGGGCGTTACAGCCAGATCCGATTTCCGGGTCCGTGGCGAGTATTTTTAACGGTGACTTTGGTGTTGTAGGTGTCGCGCGGGGCATTTGATCTGCCGGGGGGATTGGGTTAGGTAATCTGCGTTAGGCGCATTTATATGCGCACATAAGAAAACCGCAATCGCTGGGCGATTGCGGTTTTTTTGATCTTACGATCCGAAAACGGGTTCAGTGTTCTGAACGCGATTAGCGCAGTGTGTCCAGATCAGAGCGGGAAAAGCCGATGTCGGTCAGTTCGCGATCAGACAGTTTGCTCAATGTATTGCGGGAAACGCGGTTGTCATTCCATTCGGACAGCGCATGGAAGAGATTTGCGAGGAATTGGCCAATACGGCCAGCGAAGCCTGCAGATACATACTGCGCGCGGGTGGAGTTAAAAGCGGCCATATCAGTCTTTCCTTTATGTTAGAGTCATGGTCGACGTTTTCGTAAATCGTCAGGTAGACCCGAAAAAAGGACAAAACAAGTCATAAAAAACGCATGGGTGGCATGCGTTTTTTGCATAGGTCAAAATGCCTATAACAGATTGTTTCATATAAGAAACTTTGCAGCTTGTGTGTGTCGCTTTTAGTCTGGCAATAAGTCGGTTTCAAGCCCAAAGTTTATTTTTCGACGGCACTTGGTCGCAATCAGAGAATTCTGCTTATCGCTTGGTCTTTGTTCACGTTTCGTGCTATTGATGCATTGAGGTCGAAAAAAAACGACAGAGCAGGGACGAAACATGCGTGTATTAGGGATTGATCCCGGCTTGCGGAACATGGGGTGGGGAATCATCGACGTGGCCGGTAGTCGAATAAGTCATGTCGCCAATGGGATTTGTCATTCGGTTGGCGATGATCTTGCGCGTAGGTTGCTGTCGTTGCATGAGCAACTGACCGATGTGCTGCATAGCTTTCAGCCAGATCATGCCGCTATTGAACAGACTTTTGTGAACAAGGATGGGGCGGGCACTTTGAAGCTGGGTCAGGCCCGCGGCATTGCCATGTTGGTGCCTGCGCAGGCTGGCTTGACCATTGGTGAGTATGCCCCCAACCGCGTTAAGAAAACGGTGGTGGGGGTGGGGCATGCTGAAAAGCATCAAGTGGAACATATGGTCAAACTGCAACTGCCCGGTGTGAAAATCAATGGCGCGGATGCGGCGGATGCTCTGGCCATTGCGATTTGTCATGCGCATTATGCCAAGGCCGCTGGTGGGTTGGAGGCGGCATTGCGAAAGGCACAGGCATGATAGGCAAAATCACCGGACGAATTGAGTACCGCAGCACCGATCACGTGCTGATTGATGTGCGCGGCGTGGGGTATGTCGTCTATTGCTCCGACCGCACGCTAGCAAGTTTACCCGGCAACGGCGAGGCGGTGGCGTTGTTTACCGAATTGTTGGTACGCGAAGACAATTTGCAGTTGTTTGGCTTTCCCACATTATTGGAAAAAGAATGGCATCGTCTTTTGACCAGTGTGCAGGGCATTGGAGCCAAAGGGTCCTTGGCCATTCTAAGCACATTGGGTGCTGATGGTGTTGGGCGGGCGATTACGCTTGGCGATGTCACAGCGATTAAGGCTGCCAAAGGGGTTGGCCCGAAAACCGCGCAGCGTGTTGTGATTGAGCTGAAAGATAAAGCGCCGGGTGTGATGGCGCTGGGCGGAACCTTGCAGCAAGCCGCAGGCGAGGCGCCGGCGCAAACCGATGAAGTGATTGAACCGGCAGACTTGCCGGCGACGCAAGCCAAGGTGCGCGCTGCAGGTGTTGCCCCTGCCGCAGCACAAGCCGAGGCCTTGTCGGCCCTTTCCAACCTTGGGTATGGCCCTGGAGAGGCGGCGTCGGCAATCGCCGAAGCCTCTGGCACTACTCCTGATCTGGAAACACCAGGGCTGATCCGGGCGGCGCTGAAACTTTTGGCTCCGAAAGGGTAAGGGATGAACGAACCAGACCCAACATTGCGTCCCGATCCCCGCCCCGAAGACGCGGCAGAGGACACTGGCCGCGCGTTACGCCCGCAGGGGTTGGGAGAGTTTATTGGCCAGGCCGAAGCTCGTGCCAATTTGCGTGTATTCATCGAAAGTGCCCGTCGCCGTGGCGAAGCCATGGATCATACATTGTTTCATGGTCCACCCGGCCTTGGCAAAACCACATTGGCGCAGATCATGGCACGCGAGTTGGGCGTCAATTTTCGCATGACATCTGGGCCGGTGCTTGCCAAAGCTGGTGATCTGGCCGCGATCCTGACAAACCTTGAAGAACGAGATGTGTTGTTTATCGATGAAATCCATCGCCTGAACCCGGCTGTGGAAGAGGTTCTTTATCCCGCTTTGGAGGATTTTGAGCTGGATCTTGTGATTGGTGAGGGTCCGGCTGCGCGTACAGTGCGGATTGAATTGCAACCCTTTACCCTTGTTGGGGCGACCACACGGTTGGGGTTGTTGACGACTCCCTTGCGGGATCGTTTTGGTATTCCGACACGGTTGCAGTTTTACACAGAGGATGAACTGAACGAGATTGTGACCCGCAATGCTCGCAAATTGGGTGTGCCGGACACGGGTGGCGGCGCACGCGAGATTGCGCGCCGTTCGCGTGGAACCCCCCGAATTGCCGGGCGTCTGCTGCGTCGAGTTGTCGATTTTGCGCTAGTTGAGGGCGATGGCCGCCTGACTCGAGAGCTGGCTGACAGTGCGTTGACGCGTTTGGGTGTGGACAATCTTGGGCTGGATGGGGCGGATCGTCGATATCTGGTATTCATTGCGGAAAATTATGCCGGTGGGCCGGTGGGTGTAGAAACCATAAGCGCAGCTCTTAGTGAGAGCCGAGACGCCATCGAAGAGGTGATCGAGCCGTTTTTGTTGCAGCAAGGCTTGATTCAACGCACACCACGAGGGCGTATGCTGGCACGCAAGGCTTGGACGCATCTGGGATTGATGGCCCCCAATCCGCAAAAACCGCAAGATGATCTGTTTGAATAAATTGACGCTTTGAGTATCCGGGATGCTGAAAGTTGGGGAAGAGATTGCCGTGATTGTTGACTTAGCTGGACAAAGCCGCCGTTCAAGGCTGTTGATCAAAGGCTCACTCTCAAGTTTCAAATATCAACTTCTATTTATGTCGGCATAATTGGAACCACCCTCCTACAAAGCTGCGGGTCCATTTTGCATTAACTTTTTCGCTTCGCGATACACCTCTTCGACAATGTCGGCGGCAGGCATAATATTTCGGACAAGCGATACGCCCTGCCCAGACCAAAGAGACATCGCTTCAACATTGCCTGTTGTATCAGGTAGTGGGGTATAACTTTGGTATCTCAAAACAGCATCCCCGTTAGGTCGATACCCAACGATTTCCTGTTCGTTTGGTCGGGTGCCGGGCGCAGACTCGCCTGTTTCTCTCCAATGTTTCGCAGTAGAATTCTTCAATGCTCTGTGCGGCGCATTTGGCCAATCCACATCATAAAGATCATAGTACCATTCGGTTTGTGTCTCAGAAGCAGCTATGATCCGATTGCGATACTCTTCATGAATTGTTGCTTCCTTGCTGGCCAAGAAACGCGTGCCTATCCAGACGCCAGACGCCAGACGCTCCCAGCATTAAGGCGGCCGCCATACCCCGACCATCGGCAATGCCACCAGCCGCGACGACTGGAACGTTCACTGCGTCGGATACAGCTGGGATCAGCGCCATAGTGGAAACCTCTCCCCAGACATGACCTCCAGCTTCCCAACCCTGAGCAACGATAACATCGGCGCCTGCTTCTTCAGCGATGCGCGCTTCCTCAACGCTTCCCACGCTTGCCAATACAACAAGACCACCATTCTTAGTGATCGTTATGGCCGATGGTTCCATTCCCCAAAATAGGGAAACTGCGTGAACGCCTTTTTCTATGCAGGCGTGAAGCTGGTCTTCGTAAGGAAAAGAGAGATTCAGATTTACCGCAAAGTTTCGATCAGTCAGCGCCTTCACATCCTCTATGCCAGAAACAACTTGGTCCACTGGCTTTCCCCATAATGGAATAACGCCGTAGCCGCCTGCATTGCACACCGCAGCCACAAGGTCTGGCCCGGCTGCACCACCCATCGGCGCAGATAGAATGGGCTTTTCAATCTGTGAAACCTCAAGAATTTCGTTCTTCAAAACCCGCCTCCTTCAAGTCGTTGAGATCAGTTGGCTACGAGCTAAGAGTTGATGTCAAGTTGTACAGGGCTGGGACACAGGCGATAACTGACGTTTATGCATAACGCAGCACCGGCCAACTTTAACTCAAATCAAACCTTTGGGCGTAGTCAATTAAGATAGGTGCCGGCTTGAAGGTTCGTCGGCTTTCCGTGTCTTGTTTTTTGGCCAACTTACAGGCATTGAGCGCACGCAGTTTGTTTATGGAGACCAAAATGAGCTTATCACTCACCCCAGAACATATCGAAAATATGTTTACGCGCCGCGATGGCAGCTATGCTTTTGCACGGTGGGGGCGGCCGATTGCGCCGATTGTGTTCGGTGTTCAGGATGAAACCTTGCAAACGGTTAAGGGCGCGATTGAGGCCGTTGTGACCTTGGCCGGGCACAGCATGGCGGAAACGGACCCAGAGCTTGGTTCTAACCTTATGATGTTCTTCTTTCGGGAATGGGATGAGCTGTTGGACGTGCCTGATCTGGGCCGCTTGATCCCGGATTTGGCCCCACTGGTACAGCGTTTGAAGGCAACAGATGCCAGCCAATACCGGGCATTCCGGTTTGATGATGATAATGCCATTCAGGCCGCGTTTGTGTTTATGCGGATGAATAGCCCGCTTGCAGATCTGCCTGCGGAAACATTGGCGTTAACACAGGCGGTGCAGGTGATTTTGATGTGGGGGGATCAGGCGTTTACAGAAATTTCCCCGCTGGCTGTCATGCCCGAGACGGGAGCTACTATTCTGCGGCCCGAAATTGCAGGGGTTATTGCCGCTGCATATGATCGGATGATGCCTGTGTCCGCAAATGACAGCAGTCACGCCCTGCGCATGTTTGCGCGCTTACAGGGATAAGGCCATGCTTGCACTTTGACAGGTCGCCTGATTATCTTTGTTTAGGCAGTGTTAAATCAGGGTATCTCATGTTCCATTCTTTTCCCGTTCGCGTGTATTACGAAGACACGGATATGGCGGGCATCGTATATTACGCCAATTATCTGAAATTTATTGAACGCGCGCGCAGCGATTGGGTGCGTGAAAAGGGCATTGATCAGACCCGTATGAAAGAGGACGAAGGCGTCGTTTTCGCCGTACGTCGGGTTGAGGCGGATTATCTTGGATCGGCCAAATTTGATGATGAATTGGTCGTGGAAACCCGTGCGATTGGGGTCACTGGTGCGCGTTTGGTGATGGAACAAATCGTCAAGCGTGATGAAGAGGTGTTGTTTCAGGCCATGGTGACCATCGTGTGCATTAATGAAACAGGGCAAGCGGCGCGGCTTCCGGCGAATATTCGCTTAATGTTGCACTAATTGCTGCGAAACTCCGCAGATGACGCCAAATTGATGGCTTTCCCCGTGGAACTCAGTTAGTTTTACGTCAAAAGGGCCTGATAAAAGGCCGTAAAAACGAGCAGGCAGATGGAAACAGCAATCGATTTCTCGATGTGGGCGCTGTTCGCGCGCGCAACACTTACCGTTAAACTTGTGATGATCATGCTGATTGTTGCCTCTTTTTGGGGCTGGTCGGTGATCATTCAAAAATTAATCGCCTTTCGCGCAGCCCGGGCCGAGGCGAAGCAATTTGACCGTGCTTTTTGGTCCGGCGAACCTTTAGACGTTTTATTTGAAGAGATGGGACCAGAGCCGTCAGGCCGTGCAGAACGCATTTTTGCAGCAGGGATGATGGAATGGCGGCGCAGTCATCGGCAGGATGGCGGCATGATTGCCAATACCTCAAGCCGAATTGACCGATCCATGGATGTGGCCATCGCCAAAGAGGCGGAAGAATTGCAAAAGGGTTTGCCCATCTTGGCGACCATTGGCTCCACCGCGCCGTTTGTGGGTTTGTTTGGCACCGTCATGGGGATCATGAATGCCTTTATCGAAATTGCCGAACAGCAAAATACCAACCTCGCGGTTGTGGCGCCCGGCATTGCCGAAGCATTGCTTGCCACCGGGCTTGGTCTGTTGGCGGCGATCCCTGCGGTCATCTTCTATAACAAACTCAGCGCGGACAGTGATCGCCTGATTGCTGGGTATGAGGCATTTGCCGACGAATTTGGCACCATTCTCAGCCGTCAGGTGGATAGCTGAGCCATGGGTGCAGGTGTCGTCAAAAAACAAGGTGGTGGATCGCGCAGGCGACGCAGATCACGCGCACAACCGATGGCCGAGATCAACGTTACGCCGTTTGTAGACGTGATGCTGGTGTTGCTGATCATTTTTATGGTGGCGGCACCTTTGTTAACAGTGGGTGTGCCGGTTGAATTGCCAGAAACGGCGGCCAATCCATTGCCGGGTGAACAAGAAGAGCCCCTGACCGTCACCATCGAAGCTGATGGTACGATTTCAATTCAAACCACACCGACCGTGCCGGATCAGCTTGTTCCCAAGCTGCGCGCCATTGCGACCGAACGTGGATCGGATCGGGTGTATCTGCGCGCAGATGGGCGTATTCCGTATGAATTGGTTGTACAGGTCATGGGCGCGCTGAATGCAGGTGGGTTTTCAGACATTGGTCTTGTGACTGACATTGGCGGCCCAACGCTTGATGGACAAGGCGGCTGAGGCGCCGATGACACTCGGGCATTATATCTCGGGCACAGGGCACGCGGCATTGATTGGCTGGGTGATCTTTGGAGGTGTGTTCCGCTCGACTCCGCCTGAATTTGAGGTGTCCAATGTGTCGGTGATCACGGCAGAACAGTTTGAGAACCTGCAAACCGAGGACGTGACCCCCGGGGCGGTAACAGATGTGACTGTGCCCACAGCCCCAGACGTGAATGAAACAGCCCCAGCGATAGAGACCGCAGTGGATGATCGCCCGGCGACGCAGGAACCTGATGTGGCCGAAACGGCAGAGCCGGATGCCACGCCTGATGTCAGCGAAACTGCATTGCCAGACCCCCAACCGATTGAGGAAGAAGCCCCATCGCTTGTACAGCCCGTGACGGATTTGACAGCGCTGTTGCCCGACGTTGGTGAAAGCGCGGCTCCACAGGATGCGCCGCGTGTGGCGCCGACACCGGTGGCGCAACCCGAACCGGATGTGACGATCGACGAAGCCCCGCAAGAGGCAACCGAGCCAAGCGAGAGCGCTGACACACCCGCGCCCGAACAAGAAGAAACCGCACCCGAGGCAGCCACGACCGAGATCGTGACCGAGGCCACCGAGGTTGCGACTGCGGCCCCAGCGAAATCCGTTCGCCCCAAAGTTCGCCCCAAACGGCGCGAGCCAGAACCGACACCTGAGCCAGAGCCTGCCAATCCTGACGATAGCATTGCCGCAGCGTTGGCCGCTGCCGGGGCCGAAGAAGTGTCAGAAACATCTACAACCCCCACAGGTCCGCCATTGTCAGGGGCGGAAAAAGAAGGGCTGCGCGTTTCAGTGCAAAGTTGCTGGAACGTGGATGTGGGCAGTCAGGCGGCAAATGTGACCGTGACCATTGCCATGTCGATGAACCGTGATGGCACAGTGATTGGCAGCAGCCTGCGCATGATCGCCGCGGATGGTGGCAGCGAAAGCGCTGTACGCACGGCTTATGAAACAGCACGACGTGCCGTATTGCGATGTCAAAAGGGTGGCTATCCTTTGCCGATCGAAAAATATGAACACTGGCGTGAAATTGAAATGACGTTTAATCCGGACAGTATGAGGATCAGATGATGAAATTCCTTGCGACCTTTCTTTTGGGGCTTATGGCCTTGTGTCACGTGGCCGTGGCGCAATCCGGGCCGCTTCGAATTGAAATCACGGATGGCGTGATTGAACCTTTGCCTTATGCTGTGCCCAACTTTGTGCCGGAAAACGCCTTGGCGTCGCAATATGCACAAGACATAGCGCGTGTGGTGGCCGACGACCTAAGCGGCACAGGCTTGTTTCGCGAGATTTCGCAGGACGCGCATATCAGCACCATCACCAGCTTTTCTTCGCCCGTTCAGTTTGCAGATTGGAAAGCGATCAACGCACAGGCTTTGATCAGTGGAGCGGTGAGTGTGGGCGCAGGTGGCAAACTTGAGGTGAAATTCCGTTTGTATGACGTGTTTGCCGGACAAGAGTTGGGCAGCGGCTTGCGCTTTACCGGAACAGCCGATGGCTGGCGTCGTATTGCCCACAAAGTGGCGGATGCTGTTTATGGGCGGATTACTGGCGAAGGCGGATATTTTGACAGTCGTGTGGTTTTCGTAAGCGAAACCGGCCCCAAGAACGACCGCAAGAAGCGCCTTGCGATCATGGATTATGATGGAGCGAACCAGAAATTTTTGACTGACAGCAGTACTATTGTTCTGGCTCCCCGTTTTAGCCCGGATGGCCAGCGTGTGCTGTATACGTCTTATGAAACAGGATTCCCGAGGGTGTTTGTGTTGGAAGTGGGCAGCGCGCGACGCCGTGTTTTAGAAGATCAGCCCGGAACGATGAGCTTTGCCCCTCGCTTTAGCCCAGATGGGCAACGCGTCGTGTTTTCTATTACACAAGGCGGTAACACAGATATTCACATGATGGATCTGGCGTCAGGTCGGACATCCCGGTTGACCAGTGCGCCGTCTATTGAAACAGCTCCCAGCTTTAGTCCGGATGGCAGTCAGATTGTGTTTGAAAGTGACCGCTCTGGATCACAACAACTTTATATTATGAGCGCAAACGGTGGTGAGGCACGGCGCATTAGCTTTGGGCAGGGGCGTTACGGAACGCCCGTTTGGTCACCGCGCGGTGACCTGATGGCCTTTACGAAGCAAAACAAGGGCCGTTTCCACATCGGTGTGATGCGCACGGATGGCAGCGAAGAGCGCCTTTTGACTGCGTCTTTTCTGGACGAGGGACCAACTTGGGCACCCAACGGTCGCGTGATTATGTTCACCCGCGAAACGCAAGGTGCCAGTGGTTCTGCATCGTTGTATACGGTGGACGTGTCTGGACGAAACTTGAAACGCGTCAAACAACAAGGCGGCGGATCTGACCCAAGCTGGTCACCGCTGCAAAAGTAAGACACATTTAAATGGAAATCGGGCTGTGATACTCTGGGCCCAAGCAAAAAACTGGCAAGCGAGGCAAGATCATGAGCATTTGGACAAAACTCCCTGCAAAAGCGATGCTGTTAACGGCGTGTGTCGGATTGGCAGCCTGTACTGACCCGAGCCGTGTAGGCGGTGGTGCAAACAGCGGTGGTCAAATTGATAACGGGCTTGGCTCGGCCAGTGATCCAACTACAGCTGCGTATTTCAACGAAGTGGTCGGTGATCGGGTTTTGTTTGAAGTGGATCAATCCACTCTGACATTTGAAGGCCAAACGGTTCTGGATGGACAGGCACGTTGGTTGATTGCCAATTCCGACTATGCCGCTGTGATCGAAGGTCACGCAGACGAGCAAGGCACACGTGAATATAACCTAGCGCTGGGCGCACGTCGTGCCAGTGCCGCGCGGGAATATCTGGTGTCCAAAGGTGTGGCTGGAACACGCTTGCGTACTGTCAGCTATGGTAAGGAACGCCCGATTGAAATCTGTTCCCAAGAGGCGTGCTATTCTCAGAACCGCCGCTCGGTCACGGTGATTTCTGGCGGCGTGACGGGCTAAGGGGACAACTATGAGAGTTTTTGCAACAGCGGCACTGATGTTGGGGCTTGCTCTGCCGGGTGCAGGTTTGGCGCAGCAGAATGAAACATTGGCCGACATTCGCCAACAACTGGCGCTTGTCCATGTGGATGTGCAACGCCTCAAGCGGGAACTCTCGACCACGGGCGGGCAATCGGGCACCGACCTTGGTGGCACGACGATCGAGCGCCTAAACACGCTTGAGGCTGAACTACAGCGTTTGACTGCGAAAACGGAACAATTGGAGTACCGGATCGAACAGGTGGTCAGTGATGGGTCAAATAAACTGGGCGATTTGACGTTCCGTCTGTGCGAACTGGAGACAGACTGTGACATCGCAAAGGAAGACTTTGACGTCTATCTCGGTGGGGTCAAACCTGCCGTGACACCAACGGTGCCAACAACGCAACCAACAGAGGTCAGCACTGGTGGGGAACTGGCAGTGGGTGAAACACAAGATTTCAAAACAGGACGGGATGCCCTCAGCGCGGGTGAATATGCCACCGCAGAGGCGATCTTTACCACCTTCATCGAAACATATCCCGGCAGCCCCCTTGAAGCAGAGGCACATTTGCGCCGAGGGCAGGCTTTGGAAGAGCAGCAGCAGTTGACCGATGCCGCGCGGGCCTATCTAGAATCCTATTCCGGTACGCCCCAAGGTCCGGTTGCGGATGAAGCATTGTATCGTTTGGGCGCGGCACTTGGATCACTTGGACAAATCAATGAGGCTTGCGTGACATTGAACGAGGTTGGCGTACGCCATCCCAATTCACCTTTTGCGATCGAAGCACAGAATGAAATGTCCCTACTGACGTGCCAATGACAGTGATTGAAGCCATCCGCCAATTTATGGCGGGTGTTTTTGCAGATACGTCTCCTAAACAAATTGCGGTCGCCGTATCTGGTGGCGGGGATTCCATGGCTTTGCTGTGCGCGCTGCACGGCTGGGCGCAAGACAGCGGGACGTCTCTTAATGCAGTAAGCGTCAATCACGGATTTCGCCCCGAGGCAGAGGTGGAATTGGATTTGGCCGGCGCGCTTTGTACCAAATTGAACGTGCGACATACCCGCCTGAACTGGCAGTGGGATGGAAAAGGTAACCTACAGGACGCCGCAAGGCGTGGACGGCGGCAGGTGATGATCGATTGGGCCGCAACACACAATATTTCCCATATCGCGCTGGGACATACTGCGGATGATCAGGCAGAAACAGTTTTGATGCGTCTAACGCGCGGGTCGGGCGTTGATGGCTTGGCGGGGATGGCCGAAGTTTCCCATATTGACGATATTAGCTGGCTGCGACCGATGTTGGGTTTGCGCCGCGATGATTTACGCAACTTTTTGACGGATCGGGGCATTGCATGGGCGGATGATCCTACCAACGAAGATGACAGTTATGACCGGGTGCGTGTGCGTAAATTGTTGGCAGAGTTAGAGCCGATGGGATTAAGTGTGCCGCGATTGACCCGCAGCGCCGAACATATGGCGCGCGCGCGCGATGGTTTGCGCTGGGCCGCGCGTGGATTGGTACAAGATATTGTGCGCCAAGACCATGGCAGTCTTTATTTCAAATACGATGCGCTGCGCGCGGCGCCAACTGAATTGGCGACAAGGATTTTGGCAGATGCGTTGTGTTGGGTGTCTGGCAATCCGTATCGTCCCCGATATTCCGCGCTGTCAGAGGCGGCGCAAACACAGAAACGCTCGGTGCTGCATGGTTGTCTTTTGGTACGCTGCAAGGACGACTTGTTGATCACACGCGAGCTGGCGGTGGTGGCGGATCTGCGCTGTGATCCAACCGAGATTTGGGATGGTCGTTGGCGGTTTTGCGCAAAATCTCAACCTGACTGGCAAATTGCTGCCTGTGGCGAAGAGGGGATGCGACAATGGCAAAACTGGCGCGACACCGGAAAGTCGCGTGATGCGTTAGTGTCGTGCCCTGCAATTTGGCAGAATAACACCCTTGTGGTGCCGCCGTTGGGCACAATTGATGGTAAATGCGCTTTTGATTTGACCCAAACACGCAGAGATTTCACCAAAACCCTGTGAACATGCGTATTATCGCATTGAACCTTGGGCTTTGATCTCTATTTATCACTCAGAGCGCCTGTGTTAGAGAGCGCCAACCGGTTTTTTGGGAGATTTGCCTTGGGCAACGCACGTAATATCGCTTTTTGGGTTGTGCTTTTTGTACTGATCCTCGCTTTATTTCAACTGTTTGGCGGCAACAGCAGTGCGCTGCAAAGCCGTGAAATTCCTTATTCACAGTTCGTTTCCGAGGTTGAAAACGGCACTGTCACAAGTGTGACGCTGGATGGGGAGTCTGTTCTGTACAAAAGTTCGGACGGCAAAGATTACATCACGATTAAGCCTTCGGATGCGAAAGTTACCGATCTTTTGATCGCGCAGAACGTACCGATTCGTGCGGAATCACAGGAACAGTCTGGTTTTCAGTCCTTCCTCCTCAGCCTTCTGCCCTTCCTTTTGTTGATTGGTGTGTGGATTTATTTCATGAACCGCATGCAAGGTGGCGGCAAAGGTGGCGCGATGGGCTTTGGCAAATCCAAGGCCAAGATGCTAACCGAAAAACAGGGACGTGTGACATTTGACGATGTCGCGGGCATTGATGAAGCCAAGGAAGAGTTGGAAGAAATCGTCGAATTCCTGCGCAATCCTCAGAAGTTCAGCCGCCTTGGCGGTAAAATCCCCAAAGGTGCGCTGCTTGTTGGCCCTCCGGGAACCGGTAAAACTCTGCTGGCGCGCGCAATTGCGGGCGAAGCGGGCGTTCCGTTCTTCACCATTTCTGGGTCTGACTTTGTGGAAATGTTTGTGGGCGTGGGTGCATCCCGTGTGCGCGACATGTTCGAGCAGGCCAAAAAGAACGCGCCTTGTATTGTATTTATCGACGAGATTGACGCTGTGGGTCGCCATCGTGGCGCTGGCTATGGCGGGGGCAACGATGAACGTGAACAGACCCTTAACCAGTTGCTGGTTGAGATGGATGGGTTTGAGGCCAACGAAGGCGTGATTATTCTGGCGGCGACCAACCGTAAGGATGTTCTGGACCCTGCGCTGCTGCGTCCAGGTCGGTTTGACCGTAACGTGACTGTTGGCAATCCTGACATCAAAGGCCGTGAGAAAATTTTGGGCGTACATGCGCGCAAAACACCGCTTGGACCTGATGTTGATCTGCGCATTATTGCGCGTGGCTCTCCGGGCTTTTCGGGGGCTGACTTGGCGAACCTTGTGAACGAAGCTGCGCTGATGGCCGCACGTGTGGGCCGCCGCTTTGTCACCATGGAGGACTTTGAAGCCGCCAAAGACAAAGTGATGATGGGGGCCGAAAGACGTTCGATGGTTCTGACCAAAGAACAAAAAGAACACACCGCATATCACGAAGCAGGGCACGCCATTGTTGGATTGGCTCTGCCCAAGTGTGACCCAGTTTATAAGGCAACAATTATTCCCCGCGGTGGTGCCTTGGGCATGGTGGTATCCTTGCCGGAAATTGATCGCCTGAATTGGCACCGTGATGAGTGTGAGCAAAAACTGGCCATGACCATGGCGGGTAAAGCTGCGGAAATCATGAAGTGGGGCGAAGACAATGTTTCCAATGGCCCTGCTGGTGATATTCAACAAGCTTCAGGATTGGCGCGCGCCATGGTGATGCGTTGGGGGATGTCTGACAAAGTTGGCAACATCGATTATCAACAAGCCCACGAAGGATACATGGGCAATGGGGCCGGGGGCTTTTCGGTGTCCGCGCATACCAAAGAGTTGATCGAAGAAGAAGTCAAACGCATGATCGACGAAGGATATGCGAAGGCTGTCAAAATTCTCAAGGACCAAGAAGAAGAATTCGAACGTCTTGCATTGGGATTGTTGGAATATGAAACCCTGACAGGTGAAGAAATCGCCCGGGTTGTTCGCGGTGAAGCGCCGCACGCTGAAGATGACGATGATGGCGATGTGGATGCAGGTAATGCCCCAAGCGTGACTGCCATCCCAAAAACCAAGCCACGCAGCAAACCTGATGATGGCGGGATGGAACCAGAACCTTCTGCCTGACGTATATCCAGTTAGAAAAGCCCCCGAACCATAGTGGTTTCGGGGGCTTTTTTGTTGATGGATCAGCGGGATGGAATTACCGCTGGATACGTGGAACGGGCGTGATAGGATTATTGCGCACAGTGAAATTGGAGATGTCGATGCCAGCCCTGAAACCTACCCAATATGAAGCCGAAATTGTCTGGCTTGGTCGTGTTGTGAATAGTGTTGAAAATCTGCGTGCCGAAGCGTTGAATGAGGTTATGGCAGGATTTGGCGGCATGCCCGACGACTGCCACGGCGGTGAAACGCGGGCGTCTTGTGTGCGAGTGGCATCGCAGTATCCCGAAGGCACAACCATCGCCAATACGCGCCAATTCTCGATTCTTAGTGCCGAAGAATTGGATGTCATTGCCACCGAAATGGGCGTAGAAGATTTTGACCCAGAATGGATCGGCGCGTCGATCGTATTACGGGGCATTCCAGATTTCACTTATGTGCCACCTGCAAGCCGCCTGCAATCGACAAGCGGCGCGACACTGGTGGTTGATATGGAAAACCGCCCCTGTGTTTTTCCGGGGCGAGTCATCAATCAGGATCGGCCCGGAATGGGCAAACTGTTCAAACCCGCAGCTGAAAATCGCCGTGGCGTCACCGGATGGGTGGAACGCGAAGGCATGTTGCGTGTTGGCGACAAGATGCGCCTGCACATTCCGGATCAGCGGGCGTGGTCGCAGTTGGCAGAGGCGCGCGCCTCATAATCATTCGTTGGTATGCAAAAGTACGCAATATCGTTTCCGAAACGAAACTTAGCTGCGACAGCCCGCCGCAACGGATGGAGGAAATGTCGGAAATGCGACCTTAATTCCGAGAATCTGAGGGTAAACCCTATAGCAGACAAATCCTTTCGGCTGCTGGTACAGGGAATCCTATGGGCTATAAATCTGACATCGAAATCGCACGTGAAGCCAATAAACTGCCAATTAAAGACGTTGGTGAGAAAATCGGCATCGCATATGAACACCTTCTGCCTTATGGCCACGACAAAGCCAAAGTGAGCCAAGAGTTCATCAATTCTGTTCAAGGCAACGACGACGGCAAACTGATCCTCGTTACTGCGATCAACCCAACGCCAGCGGGCGAAGGCAAAACCACCACGACCGTTGGTCTGGGTGACGGCCTGAATCGCATCGGCAAAAAGGCCATGATCTGTATCCGCGAAGCGTCGCTGGGTCCAAACTTTGGCATGAAGGGCGGCGCCGCAGGTGGTGGTTACGCACAAGTTGTTCCAATGGAAGAAATGAACCTGCACTTTACAGGTGACTTCCACGCAATCACATCTGCACATGCATTGCTGTCGGCCATGATCGACAACCACATCTATTGGGGCAATGACTGTGAAATCGACGTGCGCCGTGTTGCATGGCGGCGTGTGGTCGACATGAACGACCGCGCCCTGCGTCAGATCACAGCCTCTTTGGGTGGCGTGTCCAACGGCTTCCCACGTGAAACCGGTTTTGACATCACTGTGGCCTCTGAGGTTATGGCGATCCTGTGTCTGGCGAACAACTTGAAAGACCTTGAAAAGCGTCTGGGCGACATCATTGTTGCATACCGTCGTGACAAGACTGCTGTTTATTGCCGCGACATCAAAGCCGAAGGCGCGATGACTGTTCTGCTTAAGGACGCGATGCAGCCAAACCTCGTGCAAACTCTGGAAAACAACCCAGCGTTCGTTCACGGTGGCCCATTCGCAAACATCGCGCATGGCTGTAACTCTGTCATTGCGACAAAAACTGCGATGAAGATCGCAGATTACGTTGTGACCGAGGCGGGCTTTGGTGCCGACCTTGGTGCTGAAAAGTTCATGAACATCAAATGCCGTAAAGCGGGTATTGCACCTTCTGCGGTTGTTGTTGTTGCCACTGTGCGCGCAATGAAAATGAACGGTGGCGTTGCCAAGGCCGATCTGGGTGCGGAAAACGTTGAAGCAGTCAAAAACGGCTGTTCCAACCTTGGCCGTCACATCGAGAACGTGAAATCCTTTGGTGTGCCAGTTGTCGTAGCGATCAACCACTTTGTCACCGACACCGATGCCGAAGTTGACGCAGTGAAAGCCTATGTCGAAACTCACGGGTCCGAGGCAGTTCTGTCACGTCACTGGGAATTGGGCTCTGAAGGGTCCGAAAATCTGGCCAAGAAAGTTGTGGAAATCGTTGACGCAGGTCAGGCAAACTTTGCGCCTATCTATCCTGACGAGATGTCTCTCTTTGAAAAAATCGAAACCGTTGCCAAGCGTATCTATCGCGCGGACGAAGTTTTGGCTGATCAAAAGATCCGCAACCAATTGAAAGAATGGGAAGCAGCAGGATACGGAAATCTGCCGGTCTGCATGGCGAAAACTCAGTATTCTTTCTCGACCGATCCAAACCTGCGCGGCGCACCTACTGGCCATTCGGTTCCAGTACGTGAAGTTCGCCTGTCTGCAGGGGCCGGTTTCATCGTGGTTGTCTGTGGTGAGATCATGACAATGCCCGGTTTGCCACGCAAACCAGCATCAGAAACGATCCGTCTTAATGACGCAGGCCAGATTGAAGGCTTGTTCTAAGTCGTAAAATGCGCTTTCTGCGGCCCTAGGACCTTCTGGGGCCGCAGGAGATAAAGATGACCACAATGACACCACCACATGAATGCCACGACATGCCCGCCCTGCGGGATGAAATAGACGCCCTTGATCGGCGTCTTGTTGCGCTTCTGGTGGAACGCGCCGGCTATATCGACCGCGCCATCGAGTTGAAGCAAATCAACGGTTGGCCAGCACGCATTCCGGATCGGGTGGAAGAGGTCGTTGGCAAAGTTCGCCAAGAGGCCGAAGTGCAAGGGTTGGATCCACAGTTGGTCGAAACCTTGTGGCGTAAATTGATTGATTGGTCGATCGCGCGGGAAGCGCAGGTTATCGACCAAGAGTGATGAAAGGGCTGCTGGCCCTTTGTTTGGAAAAAGGAAGCAAGAGCTATGGCAGCAAACATCATCGACGGCAAAGCATTCGCAGCTACTGTGCGCGAAAAAGTGGCCGGTCACGTGGCCCGTTTGAAAGAAGAAAACGATATCATCCCCGGTTTGGCCGTGGTTTTGGTTGGTGAAGACCCTGCCTCACAGGTTTATGTGCGCTCTAAGGGCAAGCAGACCGTCGAAGTGGGCATGAATTCATACGAGCACAAGCTGGATATCGACACATCCGAAGCAGATTTGCTGGCGTTGATTGCCAAGCTGAACAATGATCCAGCTGTGCACGGTATTCTGGTTCAGTTGCCGCTGCCAAAGCATCTGGACGAGGACCTTGTGATCAATTCCATTGCGCCGGAAAAAGACGTGGACGGCTTTCATATTTCTAACGTGGGTCTGTTGGGCACAGGTCAGAAATCCATGGTGCCTTGTACGCCGCTGGGCTGTCTGATGATGCTGCGTGATTATCACGGGTCATTGTCTGGGATGGACGCTGTTGTCATCGGTCGCTCCAATATTGTGGGCAAGCCAATGGCGCAGCTGTTGCTGGGCGATAGCTGCACCGTGACCATCGCGCACAGCCGCACCAAAGATCTGCCTGATGTCGTGCGCCGCGCCGATATCGTGGTTGCTGCCGTGGGCCGCCCTGAAATGGTGCCTGGCGACTGGATCAAAGAAGGTGCAACCGTGATTGACGTGGGCATCAACCGTATTCCTGCCCCCGAAAAAGGCGAAGGCAAGATGAAGCTGGTTGGCGACGTTGACTATGCAAGCTGCGCGGAACGTGCGGGTGCGATCACCCCGGTTCCTGGTGGCGTTGGCCCAATGACCATCGCGTGCCTGCTGGCAAACACAGTCACAGCCTGCTGCCGCGCCAATGGCTTGGCAGAGCCAGAAGGCCTGACAGCTTAAGCACTAAATATATGCGACGATGAAAGGGGGTCTTGGCCCCCTTTTTATTTTGGTAGGACGGGCATCATACTGCCCAACATCGTGGCAATATGAGTCTTGGTTCCCCCCAAAAGAGCAAAGACGTCGGCCTGCACGATGACAAGTCGGCGCCCCGGTTTGATCACGTGCCCTTCGGCCATCAAGTGATCTCCTTGGGCGGGGGCCAATAGGTTGATCTTCATCTCTGTTGTCAGAACCTCGGCTTCTTGGGGCATCATGGAGAGCGCCGCATAACCTGCCGCAGAATCCCCGATCCCAAAGGCAAGGGCCGCATGTCCGAAATCATGCTGTTGTTTGCAGCCCGGCAAAATTGGCGCGCAAATAACGCATCTTCCCTCTGACACCTCTGAAAGCTCTGCGCCAAACGTGCGCATCATGGATTGGGCATCGAAGCTGTTTTGCAATTTCGTGAGAATTGTAGGCGAAACAGACATTTTCTCTTCCTCCATACCACGTTAACGCGGCATCGGTACAATACGCGGGGTCTGTCCGGTGATGATCGCCATCGCGTCGTGACGCATGATAGATGCAAACGCTGTGTCGTTGCTGTGCAGCCCGCCAGTATATGTGCCAAAGGCAGGCAGAATGACCCTGTCGCTGTCAAACAGAAACGCGGGGCGTGAAATCGTGCGCAATCGGGTTTGAACTTTAACCTTGGGATGAAAATGCCCCGAAATCTCGCCGCTTTTGCCCGGCTGAGCGATGTGGCGGAATGTCAGAGGGGGTAAGGGCAATTCTGCCAGATGACTGCCGCCAAGTTGCACCGGGCCGGGATCATGGCTGCCTTCGATCCAAACCCAACGCCGCCCGGCCTGAAGACGTGTGATCCAAAGACGTTCATCTTCGGGAAGGTTCTGTGCGGCTTCTTTGTCATCAAAACTGTCGCCAAGACAAATCACCGTGGCGGCGCTTGTATGGTTCAGATCATTTTCTAAACGGATCAGGGTGTCGCGTGTTTCATGAGGGGGCAGTGGGGGGGCATTGTTGCGCGCCAAGCGGCTTGCCTTGCCCAGATGCAGGTCAGATACGCACAACAGTCGCTTTTCAGCCCACCAAAGCGCGCCAGACCCCAAAGCGGTTAACTGTGCGCCTGCCAAAGAAAATTTCACGCCATTCATGCAAGTATTGGTGACCCAAAAAGGGTCAGCGGGCAAGAGAAACAGTGGACAAAAACTGAGAATGCACATTCTGGGGCTGTGTGCGCCAACCCCGTCTACGCCATCATGCAACTTTGTCCGGCGGCCTAGAAACACTCTTCAGAAGGGTTCTTGATCGTGCCTTTGCCAGAGTCAAAGAACAAGGGCACCGCAAAGGGAGTGACGCGATTCGCCCTAACTGACATGACTAAATTGTGGTGGTAAAGCGGTCAGGGCCGTTTTGCTCATTCTTCTTGAGGGGCGCAGAATAGGCGATACAGCAGGCCGATCACCTCGGCGGTGTTGTTGTCTGCCAGCGAATAAAAAACGGTCTTGCCTTCACGCCGGGTCTGCACAAGGCCTTCATCGCGCAGGCGGGCCAACATTTGACTGACGGCTGCCTGACGCATGTCCAGCAATTGTTCGAGCGTGCCCACAGATTTTTCTCCATCCCCAAGATGGCAAAGGATCATCAATCGGCCCTCATGAGCCAAAGTTTTCAGATAAGCCGCAGCATTGCGGGCATTCTGTGCCATCTCATCTGGCGGAGGGAGGATTTTTGTACTCACGCGCTTGGTTCCTGCTGTCTTTGTCCTTTCGTTAACACACTCTCGTTCAAAGTGCGAGATCACCGGGATGTGGCCGGTGATCCTCCTTCAAAACGGTTGCCATTTTGATACTCGCAAGGCGCGTCGCGCATGTTCAGATGCAGATCATCGCCAGTGAAAGGATGCGCGCGCGCAAGCTCTTCGTCTATCTCAATGCCAAGGCCGGGGGCCTCTGACAGGCTGACGTATCCGTTGTCCACACGAATAGATCCTTTGATCAGGGCATCATGGAACGGTGTTTCGATCGATTCCGCCAACAGGTAATTCGGAATAGCTGTGGCAAGGTGCAAGTTGGCGGCCCATTCAATAGGTCCGGCATAAAGATGCGGTGCCATCTGTGCGTTATAGACCTCAGCAATAGCGGCGACCTTTTTCATTTCCCATATGCCACCCGCACGCCCCAATGCAGGTTGCAGGATCGTGGCAGCACCTTGGCGCAACACTTCTGCAAACTCGGCCTTGGTTGTCAGGCGCTCGCCGGTGGCCACGGGGATTCGCACTTGTTGGGCGACCTTGGCCATTTCGGCGTGATTGTCAGGTGGAATGGGTTCTTCAAACCACAAGGGGCTGTAAGGCTCTAATGCCTGCCCCAACCGAATGGCACCGGCTGTGCTGAATTGTCCATGGGTACCAAACAGCAGATCGGCCTTGTCGCCAACGGCCTCTCGGATGGCTTTGCAAAAGGCCACGGACTGGGAAATGTCACTCATTGCGGGCATATGACCGCCGCGCATGGTGTAGGGGCCAGCCGGGTCGAATTTGACTGCGGTATAGCCCTTTGCGACGAGATGCGCCGCCACTTCGCCTGCCATGTCCGGACTGGTCCAGAATTCATGCAGGTCATGGTGATCCAGCGGGTAAAGGTAAGTATAGGCGCGCACGCGATCATTCATGCGCCCCCCAATCAGCGCATAGACAGGGCGGTCTCGATCCTTGCCCAGAATATCCCAGCAGGCGATTTCAAGGCCGGACCATGCACCCATGACCGTCAAATCAGGGCGCTGGGTAAAGCCCGACGAATAGACACGGCGGAACATATATTCGATGTCTTCGGGATTGCGCCCCTGCATGTGGCGCTCAAATACATCTTTGATGACGTGGGTCATAGCATCGGGACCGATGGTGGATGCGTAACATTCCCCCCATCCGACAAGGCCTGTATCCGTTGTAACTTTGACAAGTATCCAATACCGTCCCCCCCAACCCGGTGCGGGTGGGGCGGTGATGATGACATCCAAATCGGTAAGGCGCATGATGATTTCCCTGTTTTTTGTCAGGTTGACGGGCAATGTAGATGCGAGCAAGTCGGAAAACGTCTGAAAGCGTCGTGTTTGAGGTGCTTTTCCAAAAGGCGCTAGAAATCCATCAAAATGACGTTGCGCCGGGCTGTGCCAGTTTTGGTATCTGCAATAGCCTCGTTGATCAGATTAAATTGCCAGCGCCCGGAAATCAGCTCGTCCAGCTTCAGTCGGCCTTGTTGATAAAGATCAATCATCCAGGGAATGTCGCGCTGAATGACCACATCCCCCATCTTTGATCCGATCATGCCTTGCCCAAGCGCGGCAAAGACCACGGGTTCATAGGACGAATACGCGCCAACATGCGGCATGCCAACCATGATGACACGTCCACCTCCTGCAAGGTATCGTGGTGCGCTGTCATAGGCAGGAATGGCCCCAACGGTGACAATAACTGCATCGGCGCCCCGCCCAATGCGTTTGCGCATCTCTCGCCAAGGTTTATCTGTTGTGGCCAGAATGCCATCGGTGGCGCCAAAAGCGCGGGCGGCGTCTAGTTTCTCTTCGGACATATCAATCGCCACGATGCGCCGAGCCCCGGCAATGCGCGCGCCTTGTATGGCGTTTAGACCCACACCACCGGCTCCGATCACGACGACATCCTGTCCAGCACGCAGTCGGGCTGCATTCACCACAGCCCCAACGCCGGTGATCACGCCACAGGACAACAGGCTGGCGGTGTCGGATGCCATGCTATGCGGAATTTTCACGATTTGGCTTTGGTCCACCACGGCCTTTTGGGCAAAGGCACCACAGGCCATGGCCTGATGTAATTTGCCGCCAGAGCCGGTTTTCAAAGGTCCTTGGTCGCCATCATAGGGGATTTCGCAAATTGTCGGTTTGCCCCCCGCACAAGAGGAACAACTGCCACAGGCACGGATCAGGGTCACAACCACCTTGTCGCCAATTGCGATACCGCCAACCCCTGTGCCAATCGCGCTGATACGGCCGGCGGCCTCGTGGCCATAAACGGCTGGCAATGATCCTCCCCATGCGCCTTCGGCAAAGGAAATGTCGGAATGGCAAATCGCCACGGCCTCTATGGTGACCTCAACCTCTCCCATTTCAGGGGAGCGAAGTTGCACATCTTCGATCACCAAAGGGGCCCCGAATTCATGGCATACAGCGGCTTTGATGATCTGCATGTCTGTGTCCTTTGCCAATAGTCCAAGCTGCTGTGATTGTGCGGCTGGGTTTGCAGTCGGGCAAGGGGATAGCAACGTAACGTGCCGTCACACCGCAGATGGGGCAAAACCTAGCGGGGCGGGCGTTTGGTGAAAATGAAAATCAGCGCAGACACCAGCATCAACATCGCGGCCAGCAAAAACGGCGCGCCGGGCAGATATATGGGCGCGTCCGGTCGGGAAAACCGCGCAAATGTCTGCGTCATGATAAGGGGGGCAAGGATCGTGGCAATCGACATCACGCTGGTCAAGACACCTTGCAGTTCTCCTTGGGCGTCATCTGGGACACGACGCGACAATATCCCTTGAAGGGCGGGCAACCCAATCGCACCCAGTGCCGTTACCGGGATCAAAGCCAGAACCATAAGGCCACTGGTGACCACACCCAAAAAGAGTAACGCCCCTAATTCAATGACCAATCCAACCGAGACGGTTTTGCGATGCCCCAGATAAGAGACCGCTGGCCCGACGACCACCCCCTGAACCAAGGCAAAGAACACGCCATAGATCGCCAGGGACACACCGATGAAACCGGGGGACCAGTCAAAGCGTTCCGTTGTGAAATAGGCCCATGTCGAAGGGTATACCGATGTGGCCACCTGATAGAAGAAGAATACAAGCAACAAGCCCCGCAGCCCCGGAAGACGTGATATTGCTGCAAATGCGCCCAGCGGGTTGGCACGCCGCCAGTCGAAGGGGCGGCGAATGCGGTCTGTGACGGTTTCTTCCAGCACCCAATATCCAAAGAGGCCATTGGCGAAAATCAGGACACTGGCTGCGAAAAATGGGGCGCGTGCGCCAAACTCTGCAAGCAGCCCGCCAAGAACAGGGCCCAGCACGAACCCCACACCAAACCCGGCACCGATTAGGCCGAAATTGCGCGCCTTGTCCTGTGGCGCCGAAATATCTGCCATATAAGCCGATGCTGTGGCGTGTGTTGCCGCAGTGATCCCGCCCACAATTCGTCCTGCCAGTAATACCCAAATTGAGCTGGCTACTGCCATGACCAAATAATCGGCGGACATGACAAAGAGCGACACCAACAGAATCGGGCGGCGTCCGAAACGATCTGACAGACTGCCCAACAAAGGGGCAAAGAGGAATTGCATCGCGGCAAAGCTGGCGGCAAGAATTCCCCCCCAAATGGCGGCGTTTGACAGGTTTGCCCCGCTGATGTTCTGAATAAGATCGGGCATCACAGGCAGGATTAAACCAATGCCCATTGCATCAATCACCACCGTGGCAAGAATGAACAATGTGGGCAGGCGAGTGCTCATTCAGGGGCTTCCTGAGATATGAGAGCATTGGCCCGGTTGGCAAAATCACGCGCCAATGCAGGCGCTTGGCCCATTTGGATTGCAAGATCAAATGCCTTGCTAAGATCAAGCTGAGGCCAGCGTGCCTGCGCAAGAGAGGCCAAAGTGACGCCGCTGGCGCGGCTCTCTGCCGCCAAGGTTTTGACGGCCTCTTGAGCCTCTGGGCGTCGCATATGAGCGACCAAGGCAAAGCTCAAAGCCTCTGAATAGATCAGGTCGGGAATGGTGCTTTTCATGCGGTCTGCGTCAGGCGCAATCTGTGGTGCGATGGATTTTACAATACTCAGAGCCGCGGCGGCAGACAGGCAGATTTGTGGCAGGGACATCCATTCGCTGAACAGCGCCGCCCCATCGCGTTGATGTTTGTGCACCGAGGCATTGGACAGGATTGCAGATAATCCTGCGCTCTGATGAGCAAGAGCAACAAGCGCCGACGGACCAACTGGATTTTGCTTTTGTGGCATGGTGGACGAGCTGCCTGATTGTGACAGGGTGATTTCCTCAATGCCGCTTTGGGCGGCGGCAATCAAATCGTCGCCAATTTTTGCCAACGCTTGTGTCAATCGGTTCAACCAATCGCCAATGCGCAAAATTGGGGTCCGGTCGGTGTGCCAGCTGCGTCCGGGGTCTTGCAAGTTCAACGCTTTCGCCAATGCCGTACGAGTTTTGACGGGATCTGGTAGTGCCGAAGAAGTGCCAGCAGCGCCAGACAGGGACACCATAAGGCAAGAGTTGCGCAACTCAGGTAATTCCTCGTGTAGAGAGAGGAGCGGATTTCCCCATTCGGCAACCTGTGCGCCAAAACTTGTAAGCGTCGCATGCTGCCCCCAAGTGCGTGCGGCCATGGGTGTTTCTGCATGCATATTGGCCAATGCAGCCAGTGTTGTCAGAATGGTTTGTAGATCCTTGTCACAAATCGCCAGCAACTGGCGCAAGCGCAGCATCAAGGCTGTGTCGATGATGTCCTGTGACGTGGCACCCCAGTGGATATATTGGGCATGTTCAGGCGCCTCCATTGCTTTGCGAAAGGCCGCAACCAAGGAAGGGACAGACACACCATTTTGCCCGATTTCTGGCGCAAGCCCTGCTGGATCAATCTGACATTCCATTGCTGCGCGTTGAATGAAAAAGGCGCTGTCTTGGGGGATTACGCCCAATTCACCCTGCACCTTCGCCAATGTCCCTTCGACCAGCATCATGGCGCGCACATCTGCGGCATCTGTAAAAAGCCGCCCGGCGTCTCCGGTTGGAAACAGTTTGGCGAACATGGGGCTTTCGAAAACAGATGCGGCCATTTGGGGGGTCTTTTCAATGAGGTGTGTTCACATAGCGCATAAAGGATTTTGCAAGAGGCGACAAATCGCTTCAGGTGTGGCCAATAGATTTCAGAAAACCAGTCAGGGCCTCCGCATAATCCTGAGGTTTTTCCACGCAAGGCAAATGCCCCGCTCGGCGGATAAGTTTGAACTGAGAGCCGGGGATCAGATCGACGGTTTCACGGACCAGATCGGCAGGGGTGCTGCCGTCTTCTGATCCAGCAATACCAAGGACGGGTAAGCGCAGGCCACTCGTGGGGGTGTAAAAATCCGTGCCAGCAATGGCGGCGCAGCATCCTGCGTATCCTTCGGGATTTTGGGCGCACATCAAATCGCGCCATGGATCTGCCTGACCACTGGTGCGAAAGGTGCGGGGGAACCAACGTTCCATTGTGACATCGGCCAATGCCTCGATGCCGTGGGTTTGAACGGTTGCCATACGGTTCCGCCACATGTCGGGTTGTCCGATCTTGGCGGCAGTGTTGGACAGAACCAGCGCGCGCACCTGATCCAGACGTTTCACAGCCAACCCTTGTGCAATCATGCCACCGATGGACAGACCAACAAATACACAATCGCGGATGTTCAGATGATCCAGCAGACGTTCTGCATCACGCACCAGCATCCCCATGGAATAGGGCGCCGCTGGACAATCAGAGGCGCCATGCCCACGCATATCAAACCGGATCAGACGCAGAGATTGCGGCAAAAGCGGGATCAACTGATCCCATATCGACAGATCGCTGCCCAAAGCATGGGCAAACACGACAGGTACGCCCGATGCGTTGCCGTCTTCTCGCATGTTTAGGGCGATATCCCCCAGATCAACCCGGCTCATGTCTTGTCGGTCTCTTCTGGGCCAAGCCGCATATGAGCTATGATCTGCCCATGGTCGCTTGCCAGTTTGTTATAGGGGGCCTCAGCGTGGCTGCCATCTGTCAAATGGTCGTTCAGCACGCTGAAATATTCCATCTCGCCAATACGGTTGGGATTGTCGGGATGGAAATGGCGCGACAGGTAAATTTGGTCAATGCTTTCATACACGCCGCCAAAGGCCGTGGTGTACACCATGTCACGCAGGGATTTGCGCACGAACAGCTTTTCCGCCGACACCAGTTGGACCTTTTCAATTGCCGCGCGGATTTTGGTGTTTTCCTCGTCTGAATAACGATCACCACGGTGTTCGGCATCATGGCGCAGCATCCATGCATAGTTTTTGAACGGCACCTCACCCGAGATGATTTCAGAACTGACCGCGTGTTCGCCATCATTGAAATCACCCATTACGATGACGGGACGGCCTTGATTCAGCTCCTCCACGATCTCGCGGCGTAAAACCCAAGCTTCGGCCATACGACGAAGTGCTGCGCGCATTGCCCCCATGGCGCGGCCGACGGGGTCGTATTTGGTCAGGTCCGCCTCTGCCGGGCCATCGGCACCTTTTGGGGTGATAAATTCACCCAATTTGGATTTCAGGTGGCAGTTGAACACCGTGATCGTAATACCATCGACCGGAACGCGCGCCTTTAGAATAGGACGGGATAGGCGGCTGAGGGTGAAATGCCCGGCCTCGTCGCTGCCCAAATCTTTAAGTGGCACCTTGATGGGGGTTTCCAGATCCTGAATGATTTCTGGCGCACCTTCAAAGCCAAAGCGCGACAGGATCGCCACGCCGGGGCGGCGATGTCCGGGTTTGCCTTTATCATTAGAATTGGGGGCAAAGGCCAGTGCGGCGTCGGCATAGGGCGTAAAGCCGAGTTTGCGAAAAATCGCTTTGCGGTGATAGCGTTTTTCTGGTCCCGGCACGACCGCGTCATTCAGGGTTGCGCCGCGCGCGTCGCATTCTCTTATGATCTCTTCCAATGCGGATTTATCAAAGATTTCCTGAAACCCGATAATGTCTGCATCCATCGACAAAATCTGGTCTGCCATCCAATCGGCTTTCCATGCGTATTCTTCGGGGGTGTAGCTTTGGTATTCGTAATATTCCTGATCCGGTCCAATCAGGTTTTTGACATTAAAAGATGCAATCGTGAAACGGGTCATGGGCTATCCTGTCAGGAAAGTTTGGCAAGGGCGGTCTGAAACATGTCAGGATCGACATTTCCACCGGTGCAGACGGCAATCACGCTGTCACCTTCGATGTGATCTTTGCGCAGCAATGCGGCAGCAAGGGCAACTGCGCCGCCGGGTTCCACCACGATCTTAAGCCGTAAAAACGCCTGCGCGACCGCATACAATGCCTCATCGTCGCTGACCACAAGGCCGGGGCCGCAAAGACGCTGGATGATCGGAAAGGTTAACGCGCCGGGGGTGGGGGTGACAATCGCATCGCAGATGCTGCCGGATGGGGTGGCGTTGCTTTGACGTGTGCCGCTGGCAAGCGATCGGGTGGTGTCGTCAAAACCCGCAGGCTCGCAGGGGCGCGCTCGCAGGGTAGGGGCCTCAGCTTCTAGGGCAAGGGCGATACCAGAGGTCAAACCACCACCACCGCAACAGATCAGAACATCGGCGTTTGAAATTCCCAACTCTGCGGCCTGCGCTGCAATCTCAAGACCTGTGGTGCCTTGCCCTGCGATCACCTGTGGCTCGTCATACGGTTTGATCAATGTCAGGCCACGCGCGTCAGACAGGGTTTTGCCTATGTCTTCCCGGCTTTCACCGCCCGCACGATCATAGAGCACAACTTCGGCCCCCAATGCGCGGGTGTTGTCGATTTTCAGCTTTGGCGCATCTTCTGGCATGATGATAACCGCAGGTGCGCCATGTGCTGCTGCTGCCATGGCAACACCTTGGGCATGGTTGCCGGAAGAAAAGGCAATCACCCCACGCATTCGTGCAGTTTCGTCCAAGGCAGATACCGCAGACCACCCGCCGCGAAACTTGAATGATCCCGTGTGTTGCAGGCATTCAGGTTTCACAAAGACACGTCGACCGGCGATTTCGTCCAAAAATGGCGATGAAATGAGGGGCGTGTGCCGCACATGGCCCTTAAGGCGCTGGGCGGCGGCGCGGATCATGTCGATGTTCATGTCAGTCTATCGATCCATGTTTGCAAGGCACTCAGGGCCTCGGGTTCATCCAGAAACGGAATGTGCCCGCGATCCGGAACGGTTGCAAGGATGGCATCGGGAATGACCACGCCCATCTTGGAATGGGTCTGCGCGCTGAGCAGATCAGAGTTTGCGCCGCGAATGGCTGTAATGGGCAGACCTTTCAGGGCCTCATAATAAGGCCACAGATCGGGAATGGGCTGAGCCGATCCCGCCAGCACAGCATCGCGCAGGCGCGGGTCATAATTGATCATCAGACCGCCGGGCACTTGATGATAGAATTTCTCGACTTCTTCGCGCCAGCGCGCGGGTGGCACATTGGCAAAACCTGCCATCACGCGGGGACGTGCGGCGGTGGCCTCGGCATAGGTTTTCCAGACAGGATTGCGGCCCAGATAGTCCATGATCGCCTCAAGCCCCTTGGGATCGATCTCGGGGCCAATGTCGTTAAAGGCCACACCCAGCAGACGATCACGCGCCATTGTGGCCATCGTCAATGCATTCAGCCCTCCGCGAGAAGTTCCCAAGATTGCGGCCCGCGCAATGCCCAAATGATCCAGCAATTCCAGCGCGTCCTGACTTTCGCGCACCACATTATAGGTCATATAGTCCTGTGCCCAATCCGATCGCCCACGCCCGCGATAATCCATCTTGATCAGGCAAACGTTGGACAGTTTTCCACTGATGTAGCTGAAATCCCCAGTATTGCGGGTTAGACCAGATAAGCACAGAATGGGCAGGCCGCTGCCTTCGATTTCAAAATACAGCGTCAGCCTGTCAGAGGTTTCAAAATTCGCCATTAGCGTGCCGCAAGATCAGGAATGGTGGTCAGGTCTGACAACACGTGCCGGGGCTTCCATGGCAGACGATCCATTGGATCACCCGCGCGATTAACCCATGCGGTGGTGAACCCATAACCCGACGCGGCGGCGGCATCCCATCCGTTAGAAGACACAAACAGCACCTCATCATTGGCACAGCCAAAGCGTTGTCCGACCAGATCATAGACCACGCTGGCAGGTTTGAAGATGCCCACGCTTTCCACGCTTAATACATCATCCAACACATCCCCCACACCAGCGCTATCGACAGCCCCGCTGAGCATACCGAGTGACCCGTTGGACAGAATGGCTGTGTTCATGCCCATCTGTTTCAAATCATGCAGCATCTTAGGGACCTCGGGAAACGCGGATAACTCCCAATAGAGCTGTAATAGACGTTCACGCAATTCGGCATTGTTGCTCAGGCCCACGGCCTCTAGCGCCCAATCTAAACCGTCTTGGGTTACGTCCCAGAAATCCGCATGGGCACCTGTTACGGCCCGCAGCCATGTATATTGCAACTGCTTCAGCCGCCAATGTTCCGCAACCTTGGGCCAATGCTGTGCGAATTCCTCACGCCCGGGTTCGTCTGCGACCTCACGCGCAGCAGCAGCCACATCAAATAAGGTACCGTAGGCGTCGAATATACAAGTGGTGATTGTCATGGTGCTTTCTCCCTTGAGGACAGACTGACGATGCGCGTCACTTTGTCAATTCGCGACGCGGCGCAACTGTTTGCCATTTTTCATCTGAGCCCTTAGGGTGCGGCCTTTCAAGTAGGTGGAAATATGTATTCGCCTAAATCATCCTAAAGAACGGACATTCTATGACTGCTGCAAAATCGGGCGACAAGGTCCGTATTCACTATACCGGAACCCTAACCGATGGCACTGTTTTTGACAGCTCGGAAGGACGAGAACCTCTTGAATTCGAACTGGGATCAGGAATGGTCATCGCTGGGTTTGATGATGGCGTGTCTGGTATGGTTGTCGGCGAAAAGAAAACAGTCAATATCGCTTGTGTTGACGCCTATGGGGCGATCAACCCTGCAATGATTCAAGAAGTCCCACGCGAACAGATTCCCGCGGAGATCCCTCTTGAAGTTGGTTTGGGTCTGCAAATGCAATCACCAGAAGGTCAGGTTATCCCTGTAACTGTTGCCAAAGTGACCGAAGACGTTGTGACTTTGGACGCAAATCACGCATTGGCAGGCAAAGACCTGACTTTTGCTCTGGAACTGGTTGAAATCGCTTAATCGACACCGCGAGGGTGGTCTATTGACGTCAATACAAGGCGATAATGGACGACTGTCGGGGCAGTTAAATATCTGACTGTCGCACACGTGAGCGAATTTGAAACCCGCAGGGTGATAAAGCGCTGACAAAATAAGGCAGGTAGTTTATTGGACTACCAACAAAAGAAAAGCAGATCCATGAACCAGTTGCCAGACCCTACCTTTATGAAGCCCCAAACCTCGTCTGCCCGTGATTGGGTCAAAACCCTGGCGCAGTACCGTGAACCCAACTTGGGGCGAAGCGTGTTTGAGATCGGGGTCACTGTGGTGCCTTTCGTGGCGCTTTGGGCGCTTGCGTGGGTTTGCCTTTCTGTTAGCCCTTGGTTGACCCTTGGGATTTCGGTTCTGAATGCTGCGTTTTTGCTGCGCCTGTTCACCATTCAACATGATTGCGGGCATGGCGCGTTTTTCGAAAAACGCGCGGTTGGCGATTGGGTAGGGCGTGTGTTGGGTGTGCTGACAGTGACGCCTTATGATGTGTGGCGCCGCACACATTCCATCCATCACAGTGCTGCAGGAAATCTGGGGCGTCGTGGAATTGGGGACATTCAGACGCTGACGGTGGCCGAATATGGCGCGCTGTCACGGTTTGGCAAGGTCATGTATCGCATCTATCGCAACCCGGTCACCTTGTTTGGATTCGCGCCCAGCTATTTGTTTTTGTTGCAAAATCGCCTGCCGCTTGGGCTGACCAATCATGTTAGATATTGGGTCAGCGCGATGGGCACGAACCTGTCCATTGTTCTGGCGCTGGGCGTGATCTGGTATTTTGGTGGCTTGATGCCGCTTTTGCTGATTTTTTTGCCTACCACAGTGTTGGCCGCAACCGCAGGCATGTGGCTGTTTTATGTACAGCACCAGTTTGAAGAAACCCATTGGAATGCCGAAGAGGAGTGGCAATTGCATGATGCCGCGCTTCAAGGTAGCTCGCATTATGTCATGCCCAAAGTATTGCAATGGTTCAGTGCGAATATCGGTATTCACCACGTGCACCACCTTTACAGCCGCATCCCGTTTTATCGCCTGCCAGAGGTGCTGCGTGATCACACGGATCTGGAACAGGCCAACCGCTTGACCATTCGCGAAAGCCTGCAATGTGCCAAGTTGCACCTGTGGGACGAAAACAGCCGCAAGCTTTTGTCTTTTGCTCAGGCCCGGGCGCTTTACGACTAAGGCAACCCATATGGTTTTAAAGAAAAGGCCCGCAGCGAAAACTGCGGGCCTTTTTCTTTGTCAGCTTTTGACGCGAGGTTTGAGCTGCTTCGAAGCGGTTACAGGTTTTCCGGTTGTGCCATCCCTAGAACGTGGTAACCACCATCCACGCGAATGATCTCGCCTGTGGTATAGCTGCCCGCCTCGGATGCCAGATAGACGGCTGTACCGCCCACGGCCTCTAGCGTCGCATTTGATCGCATAGGAGCGTTTTGTTCCGTGTGTTTGAATGTCTTGCGCGCACCACCAATGGCAGCACCAGCAAGGGTTTTCATGGGGCCGGGGGAAATTGCGTTCACACGAATACCATCGGGGCCAAGATCATTGGCAAGATAGCGTGTTGCCGCCTCAAGCGCGGCCTTCGCCACACCCATCACGTTGTAATATGGGGTCACACGGTTGGACCCCTGATACGTCATGGTCAGGATCGTGCCGCCATTGTCCTTCATCATCGGATAGGCGCGGCGCGCAACCTCGATCAAGGAATAGGCCGAGATGTCCATCGAGTTTTTAAAATTCGCGCGGCTGGTGTTCAGGAAGCGCCCGGTCAACTCGTTCTTGTCGGAAAAGGCAACCGCGTGCACAACGAAATCAATGCTGCCCCAACGGTCCTTGAGCTGAGCAAAAGCGGCATCCAGCGAGGCATCATCGGTGACATCCACATCCACGGTGAAATCACTGCCGAGACTTTCCGCCAGTGGCGCAAGACGTTTACCAAAGGCATCGCCCTGATAGGTGAAGGCCAGCTCGGCCCCTGCCTCGTGCATCGCCTTGGCAATACCCCAAGCAATAGAACGGTCATTGGCGACGCCCATGATAAGGCCGCGTTTGCCCTTAAGAAGATCTGACATGTGCCTTACCCCTTGAACTTTGACAGGATCATGGATCCGTTGGTGCCGCCAAAGCCAAAGCTGTTGGTCATGACGCTGTCCAGCCCCGCGCCTTCAACATAGGCCGTGGCAACTTCGCCTTCATTGATCGCAGGGTCGAGCGTGTCGACATTGATTGAAGGGGTGACGAAATCATTGTCCAGCATCAAAAGACAGAAGATCGCCTCAAGTGCACCTGCCGCGCCTTGGGCGTGGCCGGTCATGGATTTGGTTGAACTGATTGGTGGTGTGCTGCCTTCACCAAAGACACGGCGCACGGCCTCGACCTCGCCCACATCCCCAACAGGGGTCGATGTACCATGGGCGTTGATATAGCTGACGCTGCGCCCTTCGGGTAGAGATTGCAGGGCCAGACGCATCGCGCGTTCGCCGCCTTCGCCAGACGGGGCCACCATATCGTGACCATCAGATGTGGCCGCAAAACCAGTCACTTCGGCATAAATCTTGGCACCGCGTGCCTGTGCGTGTTCCAGATCTTCCAGAACCACGATGCCGCCACCGCCAGAAATCACGAACCCGTCGCGATCTGCGTCAAATGCGCGTGATGCCTTCGTCGGATCATCATTTTTCTTGGAAGACATAGCACCCATTGCGTCAAACAGGCAGGACAAGGTCCAGTCCAGTTCCTCGCCGCCACCCGCAAACATCACGTCCTGTTTGCCCATCATGATCTGTTCAGCCGCGTTGCCGATACAGTGCAAAGAGGTCGAACAAGCCGAGGTGATCGAATAGTTGATGCCTTTGATCTTAAACGCCGTCGCAAGGTTGGCCGAGATCGTGGAGGACATGCATTTTGGCACAGCAAAGGGGCCAATGCGTTTGGTTGCACCGGATTTCAGCACGGTTTGATGTGCGGCCAACATAGCGCTGGTGGACGGCCCACCTGATCCTGCGACAAGACCCGTGCGCTCGTTCACAACGTGCTCGTCGCTCAAACCTGCATCGGCAATGGCTTGCGACATGGCGATATGGGCATAGGCCGCGCCGGCACCCATAAAACGCAAGGTGCGTTTGTCGATATGCTCTGCCGGATCAATTTTCAACGTCCCAGCAATTTGGCTGCGAAATCCGTGCTCGGCCATCTCTGGGCTGGCTTCGATACCGGATTTGCCTGCGCGCAGGCTTGCGGTGACTTCTTCAGCGTTGTTGCCGATTGAGGAAACGATTCCCAGACCGGTGACGACCACTCGACGCATAAGTGCACTCCCTTGTTTGCTACTTTCTTACTAGGCATTGCAGAGCCAAGGTGCAAGACGAGTTGGGATTTACAAGTTATTCTGTTGGGTCTGGGAGCGTCACGTTTAGGATAGGGCGTTTTGCGGATAGGTCTGCTGCGAGGCAATGCGCGACCGCTCTCACAAGAATAATCCATAGAAAACCGTGTTAACCGCTACGTGTCTGTGCGAGATAATTGACGGCATGAATGTTTACTGGGAGTGTCGCACAGCCTGCAACCACACGCGACTACCTGAACGCATGAGGAGATCACAGAGATGTATAAACTGTTCTATGCATTGAAAAGCGCTTCGATGGGTGTTCGTGTCTTGCTGGAAGAAATCGGCATTCCTTACGAGCTTATTCAGACGACGGTGGACAAGGGAACGCCACGCCCGTCAGAGCAGTTGGCGGTCAATCCCAACGGCTGGGTTCCGGTTTTGCTGTGGGAAGATGGGGCGATGTATGAATGCGCCGCGATTACGATGTTTTTGTGCGACCGACATCCCCAAGTAGGATTGGCACCGTCCGTTGATGATCCATCACGCGCGGAATTTTTGCAGACTTTGGTCTATTTTTCCAATTCGGTTCAAAATGCATTTCAACTTACTTATTATCCGGATCGCTTTGTTGACACGCCTTCCGATGAACCAAGCGCGCAGAGGCGGGGCAATCGTCGGCTGAGGGAAACTTGGGCAATCATTGAAGATCAAATTGCCGACAAGGAATGGGTGCTTGGAAATCGGTTCAGCGCGGCCGACATCTATCTTTTCATGCTGACCACGTGGTTGCGTTCGGCAAAAGGGCACCCGGCCATTTCCGAGTTTCCTAATGCCAAACGTATCGCTGATAAAGTTTTGCAAAGATCGAGTGTTCAGCATGTTTATCAGCCCTGGATAGAAAATCCGGAGTATTGATGTTCACCGCGCCAGAGGGTCGAATAAACCAACCAAAACAAGATATCTGAAAACCTGTGTCACGGCACAGAAGCCGCGTGTGTGCAGCAGGCGGCCGCTCGTTCTGCTCATAATATCTGGAAAATTGGTTTTGAACTGACATGCGCGGCATGCGGATATGCCTGCTGCCGCCCATCTCTGGATGGGCGGCAACATATATTGCAATGGGCTGACACCTTTTGGTGATGGTCCCAGAGATCAGCTTTCGCTGAGCGCGACTTTCATGTCTTTGACCTGATAGATGACTTCGCCGTCTGCTTCGACAATCCCATCTGCCACACCCATTGTCAGGCGGCGGGTTTGGATGGCTTTGGTAAAGTCGATCTTATAGGTCAGCATTTTGCGGTCAGGGCGTACCATGCCGGTGAGCTTAACCTCGCCAACACCCAAGGCATATCCGCGACCCAGCCAGCCACGCCAGCCAAGGTTGAAACCGGTCAACTGCCACAGGCCGTCCAGCCCCAAACAGCCGGGCATGATCGGATTGCCAGGGAAATGACAATCAAAGAACCAAAGATCAGGAGTGATATCAAATTCTGCAATAACATGGCCCTTGCCATGCAAGCCACCATCGCCGGAAATATCTGTGATGCGATCCATCATCAGCATTGGCGGGGCAGGAAGCTGCGCGTTTCCGGGGCCAAAAAGCTCTCCGCGTGCGCATTGCAAAAGACCTTCTTTGTCGAAACTTGTAGGATAGTCGGCCATGTAGGCACGCCCCCTTCGTGTCTATGGTTGTTCTTATGTTCCCTCTAGCACCCTCAAATAGGGTCCTGCAAGGGTATGGTGAAACCGATTGTTCGGAGTGTTGCGATTGAATTTCAATTGAAACTACACCTAAATATGTCTTATATTGCCAGTGAATAAGGATTGGCCCGCATAATGACGCAAGCAATGACAATTGGAACTCAATGGCTGGCAGGTGCTGGATTGCGCCCAACACGTCAACGTGTTGCGTTGGCATCCTTGTTGGTGGGCGATGGTCAGGACCGTCACGTCACTGCCGAAAGCCTGTTCGCTGCGGCGCGTGATGACGGCGAAAGTGTTTCACTTGCAACGATTTATAACACTTTGCGTGCGTTTTGTGATGCCGGGTTGATGCAGGAAATCACCGTGGACGGTGCCAAAAGCTATTTTGACACCAACACGCATGATCACCCGCATTTCTTTTGGGAGGATGAGCGTCGGCTGACGGATGCGCCTGCAGATCAATTGCAGATCGCCTGTTTGCCTGATGCCCCTGAGGGTGCGGAAATTGCAAAGGTCGATGTGGTAATTCGCCTGCGTCGTAAGTGATGCGGAAGTGACTTGTCACTGATCCCCTTTGCAGGGCAAGTTGACCCCGAAAGGGGAGTTTCATGAAAGTAGTGGCTTACAGTGCCTTTGGCGCGGCGCGTGATGTTTTGACAGTTCAGGAGGTGGACACACCTGTTGCTGGCCCAGGCGAAGTCTTGGTGCGCATGTCTTTTTCGGGTGTGAATCCATCTGACGTCAAAGCCCGCGCTGGCGCGCGTCCCGGCGTGACCAAACCTGCCTTTCCAATAATTATCCCCCACAGCGACGGCTCTGGCACAATTGAAGCCGTGGGCGCAGGTGTTGATACGTCACGCATGGGCGAAACGGTTTGGATCTGGAATGGCCAATGGCAACGCGGCTTTGGCACATGCGCTGAATATATCGCGTTGCCATCTGATCAGGCTGTGGCCTTACCCGAAGGCGTGTCGCTTCAAACCGGGGCCGTGCTTGGCATTCCGGGTCTCACGGCGACGCATTGCGTGTTTGCCAATGGCGATGTCGCTGGCAAAACTGTGTTGATAAGTGGCGGGGCAGGGACCGTGGGTTATCTTGCCGTGCAACTGGCCAAATGGGGCGGCGCACGGGTGCTGGCCACGGGATCGCCCACTGATTTTGATCGGATCATTCAAGCCGGGGCAGATCACGTGTTTGATTATCACTCTGATACGCTGGCCGAAGATATTCTTGCGGTGACCGATGGCGTGCTGATCGACCATGCAGTTGAGGTTGAGCTGGGAGTGAACATCGATTTACTGGCCGAAGTGATGGCGCCAAATGGGTATGTTGCGGTGTATGGCTCTGCCAAGGATATGGCACCAACCATTCCATTCGGCCCTTTGTTGTTCAAGGCCATCACTTTGGACATTGTACTGATCTATATCTTGCCGATGCCCAAACGCATGGCCGCGATTGAACGGCTGCATGCCGCATTGAATGCGGGGGCGCTAACGATACCTATCGAAGCTGTTTTTTCAGCTGAGGATGCTGCAAAGGCACATGAGACCGTTGAAGCGGGCGCGCGTGATGGGGCCGTATTGGTGGGTTTTTAACGAAAACAGGAGCATCAAAACGAGACGTTTTGGCGATGCACAGTTTGTCGATTGAGTTCTGTGTCAGAACCACTGCCCGGGTTCCATCAGCCCTAGGTCCAACAATTGCCGGGAATGCCAATCAAACGGCACGGAATTGTACCAACTGAAATCATGGATATCAAAAGTTGACCCCGGATTGCGTTTCAGCGCTTTGGCGGTGCGAAAGGAACAGACAGCGGCAGTTAGGTTGTTGTGCCATGGGCAACTGTAGGTGTTGTACTCTTCATCTGAAAAGGTGAAATCCGGGCGTAAGGTCACGTCTTCTCGTGCGCGGAAAATGGAAATGCGATCTATCTTGCGCCGCTCTGCAGGAACATGTTCCTCGTACCGCCAACGTAGGCCGCCAAAAAAATCCAATTGGCGCTCTTTGGGGTGATTGTGATTTTCTGCATCATTGCGCGCCAATGCGTAATAGCCCGATTTATCCAACTGTGCGTTGTCCAGAGACACTGCATTGGGGGTGTCGCCCAAGTCACCTGAGTATAGGTCAATCACATAAGTCAGCATGGCATCGCGGCGTTCTTCGGTGTGAAATGCAAGCATTTCGCCGATGGTGCGCGACTCGCAGAATGGAAAGAATAAGTATTCGGCATTGAAACAATAATAGAACCAGACCTTGGGCGCCGCCTTGGAGATTTTATTGACCGCGTCCATCATGTCAGCCCCGGTGGGCATATCCATGGTGACACGGTGAATGGTTTCGCTCAAATCCTGAGGCAGTGCATAAACATCAGGCGCAAACAGAAAAACCTCTTTGAAACCCAACTGCTGATGATGACGCAGCGTGGTATCAAGCTCTATGTCATCCTCGGCAAAGATTAGGGCGATGGGCCCTTTGGCGAACAATGCTTTGCCGTCTTTCAGCATATGTTTCAGTGATGTGAATTTCATAATCTACCCTGCACCCGTTATTGCCAAAATCGGTTAATTTGAGGTGCATTGCAAGCCGGTGCTGTTTTGATGTAGGGAAGCGCCTTAAACGCGTATGAGGATAGGGTCATGTCCGAAACCAAAAAGCTCTTTATCAAGACCTATGGGTGCCAGATGAATGTTTATGACAGCGAACGCATGGCTGAAGCCATGGGGGGCGCTGGCTATGAGACAACCACTGCTATCGAAGACGCGGATATGATCCTGTTGAACACCTGTCACATTCGTGAAAAGGCGGCGGAAAAGGTGTATTCTGAACTGGGTCGCTTCAAAGGATTGAAAGAGGCCAAGCCTGACTTGAAAATCGGTGTTGCTGGGTGTGTGGCGCAGGCCGAGGGCGAAGAAATTGTGCGTCGTCAGCCAATGGTCGATCTGGTTGTGGGGCCGCAAGCCTATCACCGCCTACCCGAGATGGAGGAAAAAATCCGCACCGGCGCACGTGCACTGGACACGGATTTCCCCGAAGAAGACAAATTCGAACTCTTGAAATCCCGCCCCAAGGGCAAGCGCGCCCCGGCGGCGTTTCTGACTGTGCAGGAAGGCTGCGACAAATTCTGTGCCTTCTGCGTGGTGCCCTATACTCGCGGTGCCGAGGTCAGCCGCCCTGTGGACCGTGTTCTGAGCGAAGCGCGTGATCTGGTTGATCGTGGCGTGCGCGAAATCACCCTGTTGGGCCAAAACGTCAACGCTTATCATGGTGAAGGGCGTGATGGACGCAGTCGGAGCCTTGCCGATTTGGTGTGGGAGTTGGACAAGGTTGAAGGGTTGGAGCGCATCCGTTTTACCACAAGTCACCCCAACGACATGCAGGATGATCTGATTGCGGCTCATGGCGAATGCAAGAAACTGATGCCGTACCTGCATCTTCCTGTGCAGTCAGGCAGCGACAAAATTCTGAAACGCATGAACCGCAGCCACACCGCAGAAAGTTATCTGCGTGTCATCGAACGCATCCGTGCCGCGCGTCCTGATATCTTGCTCTCAGGTGATTTCATTGTGGGCTTCCCCGAAGAAACTGAAGAGGATTTTCAGGCCACGTTGGACCTGATCAAAGAGGTCAAATACGGGCAGGCGTACAGCTTTAAATACTCCACCCGCCCCGGCACCCCCGCGGCCGAGCGTCCCTTGGTTGATGATGCCGAAGCGAGCGACCGCCTGCAACGTCTTCAGGCGCTGATCACGCAACAGCAACGCGACATTCAAAACAGTATGGTTGGCCGTGAGGTTAGCGTTCTGTTGGAAAAAACGGGTCGTTTAGAGGGGCAAATGGTGGGCAAATCGGAATATTTGCATGCGGTGCATGTTGGGGGTAATCCGGGTGCTGTGGGCGACATCGTTCGCACCAGAATCGTCGAAAGTTTGACGAATTCCTTGGCAGGTGTGCGAATTTGATCTGTTTGCGTATCAGGGACAATGCATAGATTGCGTGTTTTTTGTAAATCAAATGCGTATCAATAGACGTCCAAAAACCACAAATTGCGGAAAAAACACGCGCTGTTCCTACCAGATGTAGTGAAATTTTCTTCACATAAGCAACAAATTTGTTAGAGTGATGTCATTACATTTATCCCTGCCAGAGGTTTTTTGCAGGGAGTGAATGCTTTGGGGGAAATCAGAGGATATAGCTGTGGCAAAAGTGAATTTTTCTGGGGTTCGGTCGGTGTTTGGCTGCATTGCCATTGGTGCACTGACTTTAATCTCTATCGCGCAGCCTGCGGCCGCGCAAAATCAAAATACCGTACGGGGTGAATCCTATATTCCAACCATCTGGGTCGATCCGGATGGGTGTGAGCATTGGGTTATGGATGACGGGCTTGAAGGGTATATGACGCCTCATGTCAATCGTCAGGGTATCCCTGTTTGTCGTCGCGGCGATGTCTGCGGCGTAATGAATTCTGATCAGTTTTTTGCAACTGATAAATATGCGATCAATGCCAGCGGGCGGTCTCGCCTGCAGCAATTCTTTCAACAGTCATCCGCTTCGGCGTTCATCATTGCAGGGCATACAGACAGCCGCGCCTCTGATGAATACAACATGCGTCTTTCGTTCAACCGCGCCAATGCGGTTGCTCGGGTTGCCGCGTCTACGGGTGCAAGAATTGCGGATGTACGTGGATACGGTGAGCGTATCCCACGTGCCAGCAATGCGACACGCGCCGGAATGGCGGAAAATCGTCGTGTTGAAATCATCTGTTTACGCTAAGGGAGCGAGATTATGAAACTTGTTCGGAGTATTCTCCTCATTGGCGTCGCCGCAAGTCTGGCCGCGTGTAATTCGGCCGACAAATCGGTGGACCGTCAGATTTTTGACCGCGAACACCTCAGCAAACTCAAGGCGGGCATCTGGGTTGATCCCAACGGCTGTGATCACTGGATTATTGATGACGGGGCCGAAGGATACCTGTCTCAGCGTCTGGATAAATACGGCAAGCCGGTCTGTTCCGGCGTGGCACCTCCTGGGGTGGCGACTGGGCCGTTCAAGAAAGGGTCAAACTTCCCTGACCCGATCTAAGACTTCGGTTTTCAAACAAGGCCGCGCATCTTCGGATGGGCGGCTTTTTTCGTGTCAAATGCGAAATTTTTCGAACTGTGAAGATATTTTACCGTTCGGTGCTTGCACTCTCTGCGTCAACTTGGCACCATTTCAATACATCAACTCTTTGACGGAGATTTTTTTGGCCACTGGCGCATTGACCCCACCGCCCCCCACCGAAACTGCAGCCGAAACTTTGGTTGAATTTCCGGACAACAGATTACTAATTGATCTTTGCGGCGAATATGACCGCAACCTTGCAGACATTGAACAAAAGCTATCGGTGCAGATCCTGCGCCGGGGCAACCAGTTGGTCATTCATGGTGAAGATGCTGCTGTAAAAGAAGCTCAGGAAGTTCTGCAATCGCTTTATGAGCGACTGGAAACTGGAAAGTCTGTCGTTCATGCCGACATTGACCGAGAGATTCGCATGGGCGGTTCTGAGGAAGGCACCGGCACGCATTCTGGTGATCAGATGGAGCTGTTCAAGGGCGGCAAAGTTGAAATCAAGACCCGCAAAAAACTGGTCGAGCCGCGCACCGAGGCACAGCAGGCCTTTGTACAAAATCTGTTTAACAACGAATTGGCCTTTGGCATTGGCCCTGCGGGCACCGGCAAAACATATCTGGCGGTGGCTGTTGGCGTGTCGATGTTCATCGGCGGCCATGTCGATAAAATCATTCTGTCACGCCCTGCCGTTGAGGCGGGCGAAAAACTTGGCTATCTGCCGGGTGACATGAAAGATAAGGTCGATCCTTACATGCAGCCGCTGTATGACGCGCTGAATGATTTCCTGCCGGGCAAACAACTGGCCAAGCTGATGGAAGACAAGCGTATCGAAATCGCCCCGCTTGCCTTTATGCGGGGGCGCACGTTGTCCAATGCCTTTGTCGTTCTGGATGAGGCCCAAAACGCCACCACCATGCAGATGAAGATGTTTTTGACACGCCTTGGCGAAGGCAGCCGCATGGTCATCACTGGCGACCGCTCGCAAGTGGATTTGCCTCGTGGGATGCCGTCAGGGCTGGCCGATGCAGAGCGGTTGCTTAAAACGGTGGATAGCATCAGCTTTAATTACTTCACTGCCAATGATGTCGTGCGACATCCGCTTGTGGCGGCGATCATCAAGGCCTATGACGCGGATGCACAAAAGGGCTGACCCTTCGGCCCTTACAACCGCTGTGGACCAAAATATGCTGACGGATGTGATCATCGAAGATGCGCGCTGGCAAGAACTGGCGTTTGAAGCGCTGGCCGAAGAGGCCGCGCATCAGACGCTGGGGCATCTTGACCTGAATGCAGAAGGTTTTGAAATTGCGGTTCTGGCCTGTGATGATAATCGCATCGCCGAGTTGAATACCGAGTTTCGCGACAAACCCACACCAACGAATGTATTAAGCTGGCCAAGCGAGGAACGTGGTGCATCCGAAGATGGCGGCACACCCGATGCTCCCGAAATCAGCTTTCCTGAAATGCCTGAAGAACTGGGCGACATTGCGATTTCATATGATACCTGCGCACGCGAAGCGGTTACAGTAAACAAACCAATAGCTGATCATGTGACCCATTTGGTCGTTCACGGTGTGTTACATCTTTTGGGATATGATCACATTCGTGACAAGGATGCCACGTTGATGGAAGGACTTGAAGTCCAGATACTTGGCAAAATGGGTCTGAGTGACCCATATAGAGATATCGACGGGGTATAACCCTCTTGGAAAGGACAGATGGACGATAGTATTGAGGGATCTTCTAACGCGGCGCTGAGCGCGCAGCCAGAAGGCCAGACAGAGCAGAGCGGAAATTTTTTCCGCAAAATTATGGATGCTTTCAGCACGACTGAAGGTCAGGATGAATTGGCTGAGCCCGCGCACGTTTCGGATGGAGCAGGTCGGCAATCCCAGACACCGGGCATGATGAACCTGCGCAGGATGCGCGTCGAAGACGTGGCCATTCCCAAAGCGGATATTGTTGCAATCTCTGCGACGATCACCAAACAGGAATTGGTTGATGTGTTTCGCGAAAGCGGGCTGACACGTTTGCCTGTGTATGAGGGTACGTTGGACACGCCCATCGGGTTTGCTCATCTCAAGGATTTTGCCTTGCGCTATGGGTTCGATGGCAATGGCAGTGATATAAAGTTGCGCGAGATGCTGCGTCCTTTGTTGTTTGTGCCACCCTCCATGCCGATTGGTATTTTGCTGACAAAAATGCAGACCGAGCGCCGTCACATGGCCTTGGTGATTGATGAATACGGCGGGGTGGATGGGCTTGTGACCATCGAAGATCTGATTGAACAGGTCATCGGTGAGATCGAGGACGAACATGACATCGACGAAGATCAAACTTGGGTGCGGGAAAAATCCGGCTGCTATCTTGCGCTGGCCAAAACCCCGCTAGAGGAGTTTGAGGCAGAGATCGGTCTGACGCTGACCGAACACGAAGATATCGACGGCGAGGAAATCGACACGCTGGGCGGGTTGGTCTTTATGTTGACCGGGCGTGTGCCTGCGCGTGGCGAGGTTGTGCCTCACCCCGAGGGTGTGGAGTTTGAGGTGATCGACGCCGACCCGCGGCGCATCAAGCGTCTGCGCGTTCGCGTGCCTCAGGGACATCATGGTTGATCTTTTAACGGGCCTGCGCAAACGCTGGCTTATCTGGCTTTGCGCAGGGGCTGTCGCTGCTTTGGGACAGGCCCCGGTCAGCCAGCCGATCCTTTCGCTACTGGGTTTTCTTGCGGTCTTTGTGCTGTTTGCCCTGTGCGACACATCCAAACAGGCATTTCGCTGTGGGATGGCCGTGGGCACAGGGTATTTCCTGATCTCGCTGAATTGGATCGTTGAACCCTTTATGGTGGATGCTGCGCGTCATGCGTGGATGGCACCATTTGCCTTGCTGTCCATGGCTGGGGGGCTTGCTCTTTTCTGGGGGGGGGCATTCTGGATGGCGCGGCGAAGCGGTTCTATGTTTTGGGCCTTGGCGTTTACCCTCTCCTTTGCCGAACTTCTGCGCGCATATATGTTTACCGGGTTCCCGTGGGCGTCGCCTGCTTATGGGCTGGTGGATACGTCTTTTGCGTTTCTGGCGCGTTTTGGCGGTGCACACGGATTGAACCTTGTGTTCCTGTTGTTCGCTGGCAGCCTTGCGGCCATGCTGCAATGCGGTCACACCCTCAAGGCAGCAGCGGGCCTCGTGGTTTTCGCGGCGGGTTCGTTTTTTGCGTTGCCAGAACAGGACGTGAATGCCAGCCGTCCGGTTTTGCGTCTGGTTCAGCCAAACGCGCCTCAGCATCAAAAGTGGGATCCAGTCTTTCGCGACATTTTTCTGGAGCGCGCTTTGGACGCCACCGCGGCCACCGCCACGCGCCGCCCAGATCTGATCATATGGCCGGAAACAGCGGTGCCAGAGGTATTTGTGCCAAACTCTGATCTCTTGAGGCAGATCGCGGATAAGGCCGATGGTGTACCCACGGTTCTGGGCATGATCCGCTTTGACGGGCCAAGATTGTATAATTCGGCGGTGCTGAGTGATGCCAAGGGCACGGTTTCACAGATTTATGATAAGGTGCATTTGGTGCCTTTTGGGGAATATGTGCCCTTTGGGGATGTTCTGTCGCGTCTGGGTATCCGGGGACTGGCAGCCACTGAAGGTCAGGGATTTGCTGCAGGCCAAGATCGCACCCTGATGGACATCAAAGGGGTAGGGCGTGCACTGCCCTTGATCTGTTACGAAGTGGTGTTTGCCCAAGACATTCATACCGCTCCAATGCGCCCGGATTTCCTGATGCAGATCACGAACGATGCATGGTTCGGCGAGTTTTCAGGACCTTATCAACATATGCAACAAGCCCGTATGCGGGCCATCGAACAAGGCCTGCCACTGGTGCGTGCAGCAAATACGGGGGTGTCAGCCCTGATTGATATCAACGGACGGGTACGGGCTGAATTGGCGCTGGGCACGTCCGGGTTTTTAGATGTGCCTTTGCCCGAACCGGGCACACCTACGCTTTATTCCAAGACCAAAGATTGGCCCATTGGGGGGCTTTTGCTGTTGGTTAACGTTTTGCTACTACTGCGTGCGTCAAGAAAAGCGATTGACCCGAACTGCAACGGGGCATAATCCCTTGTAAAACCTGTCTATCACAACGGCTTCCTGACGTGGTGGATGAAACTAAATGGAGCACTTCATGGCCAGACAGAATTATACGTTCACATCCGAGTCCGTCTCGGAGGGGCATCCCGACAAAGTATGCGACCGAATTTCAGATGCGGTCTTGGACGCATTTTTGGCGCAAGAGCCCGAGGCACGAGTAGCCTGTGAAACCTTTGCCACCACCAACCGCGTGGTCATTGGCGGAGAGGTCGGACTGTCTGATCAAGACACGCTCAAGGATTATATGGGGCGCATTGATGAGATCGCGCGCGCCTGCATCAAAGACATTGGATATGAGCAGGACAAGTTTCATCATGAAACGGTCGAAGTGACCAACCTGTTGCACGAACAATCCGCCCATATTGCACAGGGGGTTGATGCCTCTGGCAATAAAGACGAAGGCGCGGGTGATCAGGGGATCATGTTTGGATATGCAACCAACGAAACCCCAGATTTGATGCCAGCCCCCATTCAATACGCGCATGCAATCTTGCGGCGGTTGGCCGAAGTGCGCAAATCCGGTGCGGAACCGGCACTAGGCCCAGATGCGAAATCGCAGCTTTCGGTGATTTATGAGGGCGGCAAACCTGTGGGTGTCAGCTCTCTGGTTTTGTCCACTCAGCATTTGGACGAAAGCCTGAGCAGTGATGATATTCGCGCCATTGTCGCGCCTTATATTGAAGAAAGTCTGCCAGAAGGCTGGTTGACGGACGCGACGGAATGGCACGTGAACCCAACTGGGAAATTCGTGATCGGTGGCCCGGATGGCGATGCTGGTTTGACCGGGCGCAAAATTATTGTCGATACATATGGCGGTGCAGCCCCTCATGGTGGCGGTGCTTTTTCTGGCAAAGACCCAACCAAGGTGGATCGCTCGGCGGCTTATGCGGCGCGCTATTTGGCGAAAAATGTCGTCGCGGCAGGCATGGCGGAACGGTGCACACTTCAACTCAGCTATGCGATTGGGGTAAGTAAACCTTTGTCGATCTATGTGGACACGCATGGCACTGGTCAGGTCGCAGATCAGGCAATTGAAAAAGCGGTTGATCAGATCATGGATCTCACGCCCCGCGGTATTCGCGAGCAATTGGGGATGAACAAGCCAGTCTATCAGCGCACGGCAGCCTATGGACATTTTGGCCGCCAACCCGATGCGGACGGCGGATTTAGCTGGGAGCGCACCGATTTGGTTGAGGCGCTGAAGCGCGCAGTTTGATCCAAAGGAGTGCCCATGCGGGCACGCTGGTCTGGCTCTGCGCTTGCGCTGCGAGCAATTGGCATCTGGCCGCACGGTCAGGTGCCATTTTTGTTGAAACACCAGATGGAAGGCGGTAGGAGCGCGCCATGACTGAAGATAAGCATCCCTCGGGCGCCCCATGGCGCAACTTTTATGGCCGCTTCAAAGGCAAAGGCCTGCGCAAATCGCAAGAGGCGTGGCTGGATCAGGATTTGGCCGAGCTGTCGCCGGGTGCGGTCAGTTGGGAAGACAATCCAGAGCGTCACAACATTGATCTTGAGGCGTTGTTTGGCAGCCGGGATGTGTGGCTTGAGGTTGGCTTTGGCGGAGGGGAGCATATGGTGCATCAGGCCATGTCAAATCCCGATGTCGGCTTTATTGGCTGTGAGCCATATATCAATGGCGTTGCCATGTTGTTGGGCAAAATCCGCGATGCCAAGGCTGACAATATTCGCGTTCATCCCGGCGATGCGCGTGATATGTTTGATGTGCTGCCAGACGCGTCGATTTCGCGCGCCTTTCTGCTCTATCCTGACCCATGGCCGAAAAAACGTCATCATCGTCGCCGGTTTGTAACGCCAGAGCATCTTGAGCCATTGGCGCGGGTATTAAAGCCCGGTGCGATTTTCCGGGTGGCGACGGATATTCCGGATTACGTGCGTCAGACAATCGAGCAAGTGCCCGGCCATGGATTTGAATGGCTGGCGGAACGTCCCGGCGATTGGCGTGCGCCTTGGGATGACTGGATTTCTACGAGATATGAGCAAAAAGCCTTGCGGGAAGGGCGTACACCGCACTATCTGACGTTCCGCAAGGTTTGAGCGGGTAGGGAGGGGTCAACCCCTCTTGGCCCTTGGGCCAATTCACCCCGGGATATTTCTGCCAAGAAGAAGCCGGAGAGATGGTTTTTTTGCTTGTGGTTTGTTCTGATAGAAAGGTGGCATGGACGTGCGGCTTATGTTGGGCTAACAGCGGTATCCAAGGTAACAAAGGATATGCGCCATGTCATCTCACGGCTCCCCCATTCCAATGACATCACAGCCCTGTGGCCCGCTGACGGGTGAGGCCCATGTGCCGGGCGACAAATCGATTTCGCATCGTTCCCTGATCCTTGGGGCAATGGCTGTGGGTGAAACGCGGATTTCGGGGTTGCTGGAAGGCGAAGATGTGTTGGACACAGCTAAGGCGATGCGTGCCTTTGGTGCCGAAGTGATCGAGCATGGCGGTGGTGAATGGTCTGTGCATGGTGTGGGTGTTGGAGGGTTTGCTGAACCTGACAATGTGATTGATTGCGGAAATTCGGGCACCGGTGTGCGTCTGATCATGGGGGCAATGGCCACGTGTGACATCAGTGTGACCTTTACCGGGGACGCCAGTTTGAACAAGCGTCCGATGGCGCGTGTGACAGACCCGATTGCTCTGTTTGGGGCGCAGGCCGTGGGACGCTCTGGTGGGCGCTTGCCGATGACAATTGTGGGGGCCGCGGCTCCGGTTCCGGTGCGATATGTGGTGCCGATGCCGTCTGCACAGGTGAAATCGGCGGTGTTACTGGCAGGGTTGAATGTACCGGGCCAGACTGTGGTGATCGAAAAAGAGGCTACGCGTGATCATACGGAACGAATGCTTGTGGGGTTTGGCGCTGAGGTATCGGTGGAGAAAACCGACGAAGGTCGGGTGATCACCCTGACCGGTCAGCCCGAGTTGCAACCACAAACCATTGTGGTACCGCGAGATCCTTCGTCTGCCGCCTTTCCGGTGTGTGCCGCAATTGTCACGCCGGGATCCGATGTTTTGGTGCCCAATATCGGTTTGAACCCGACGCGTGCAGGTCTGTTTACCACGCTACGCGAGATGGGGGCCGATCTGACCTATGAAAATGAACGTGAAGAGGGCGGAGAACCCGTGGCCGATTTGCGCGCGCGGTTCTCGCCTGATCTGAAGGGGATTGAGGTCGATCCGGCTCGCGCGGCAAGCATGATTGATGAATATCCGGTTCTGTCCGTTGTTGCAGCCTTTGCCCAAGGCGACACCGTGATGAAGGGCGTCAAGGAGCTGCGCGTGAAAGAAAGCGATCGCATTGATGCGATGGCGACCGGGTTGCGGGCCAACGGTGTGACGGTGGATGAGGGTGATGATTGGTGGGTTGTGCATGGTCTTGGCCATGGCAATGTGCCGGGCGGTGCAACCTGCGCAAGCCATTTGGATCACCGTATTGCGATGAGCTTTATGATTTTGGGCATGGCAGCGCAAACCCCGGTAAGCGTGGATGATGGCGGCCCGATTGCGACGTCCTTTCCGATATTTGAACCCTTGATGGCAGAGTTGGGCGCAGATGTTGCGCGCACAGACGTTTGAGGGCGCTGTGATGACGGGCTTTACGGTTGCGATTGATGGGCCGGCAGCGGCAGGCAAGGGCACGATTTCCAAGGCTGTGGCACGCCATTACGGGTTTGGACATCTGGATACCGGGCTTTTGTACCGCGCCGTGGGTGCGCGCACATTGGACGGGACGGACCCTTTTGATGCCGCACAGGCGTTGAGTGCGGATGATCTTGCGGCGGACAATTTGCGCACGCCCGAAGTTGCGCAGGCGGCATCTCGCGTGGCGGTGATTGCCGAAGTGCGGGCTGCGCTGATTGATTTTCAACGTGCTTTTGCGCGCAGATCAGGTGGGGCCGTGTTGGACGGGCGCGACATTGGAACGGTGATTTGCCCGGCTGCGAATGTGAAGATCTTTGTCACAGCCAGCGCCGAGGTACGGGCGGAGCGGCGGTTTCTTGAGCTGTCTGATAAAGGTATGGATGTCAGCCGTGACCAAGTGCTGGCAGATGTCAAAGAACGTGATGCGCGCGATATGGAACGCGCCGAGGCGCCACTTAAACCTGCCGAAGATGCGGTCTTGCTGGATACCTCGGATGTGTCCATTGACGTGGCCGTGGCGCAAGCGATTGCCATTATTGACCAGATTTACGGCGCTTGAGCTGAACGACAAAGGTGGGCCAGAGGGAAATCCTCTGACCCGCCAGTTTTGACCTGAAGGAAATTACAGGTCTGCTGCTGCGGTGTGTTTGATGTCACCCCAGAAGGTGTCTGCCTTGACGGCATTGCCTGCGGTATCTTTCAAGAAGGCATCGCGTGTTGCAGAATTCAGGAAGAGGAAAAGGCGGCCGTCCTGAACCAAGAACTGGCTTGGGTCGCCGTTGAATTTTTTACCCACAGACACGCCGAACGAGCAGAAGCCGCCGTGCTGTGGTGCGAATTTCGCTGGTTCCGCAGTAAAGGCATCAAGGTTTGCTTGGCTGGCGAAATAGTAAGATGCACCTTCGTGGATGATGTTGAAATCAGAAGATCCGGCAACGACTTGTTTGCCGCTAAGCAGCGCCACAGGGTCAACACCATGTACAGCCAATGGTGCGCCACCCGCAGAGATGCCTGTTGTGACGTTCACTTCGTCCGCGGCCAAGGCAGGTTGTGCCAGCATGGGCAGGGCGGCAAGGGCGGCGATTGCGATGATACGTTTCATGTTGTGTCCTATCGTGTTTGATCAAGTTTCAATGTGTCCCGTGCATCGGGTACGGATTGAAGATGGGGCATATGGTGTGGACAATGAAGTTCAGATAGTTCCAAAAAAACAACAGATCGTACAGATGTTTGTCTTTTCTGCAAATAATAAGATAAATAAAATGTCACGACAGAGTGAGTGGCGAGCCGTACTGAATTCACCTAACCTGTGAGGATACTGGAGGATTTGCTATGTTTCGACTTGTCGCCGCTTTGATGTTTATTGTCACGCCTGTGTTGGCCCAAGAGGTAGAGACTGAACCACTCATGACGTTTGAACGGTTGGGCGAGATCATCAAGGTGCTGGACCCGGAGGCGCGCGTCGCAGGGCCTGCCTATGAATTGACCATTCAGGATATTCCCGTGTTGGTGATTGCAGACGTTGAGGCGGATCGTATGCGGGCGATGGTGCCTATCCGCGCGGCAGAAGGGTTGAGCAACGAGGACCTACTGCGCATGATGCAAGCCAATTTCGACAGTGCGCTGGATGCGCGCTATGCAGTGGCCAATGGGCGGCTTTGGGCGACATTTATCCATCCGTTGTCACCACTGCAAAAGGGTCAACTGATTTCAGGCATTGCGCAAACCGTGAACGTTGCGCGTACCTACGGCGGCCTTTATACGGGCGGTGCTATGCAGTTTGGCGGCGGGGATAGCAACGGATTGCAACGTGCCCTGATTGACGAGTTGTTGAAAAAGGGCGAAGAGATTTAGCGCGCGCCCTTAAACGATGTGTGCCCCTTGTATTCTTGGGGATTCTCCTCTAAATGCGCGATGTCGATAAGGCGAAAGTGCCGCAAGGCAAAGAATCGAGCAGGGTCGGGATAAGCCGGCCCTCTTTGTTTTGCATTTCGTCTGACCAACCCCAAGACCGGCGGAGACAACCGCACGGCCAGATAAATCGTGATGTAAAGGACTAATGCCACATGGCTGACACAACGATGGAGGAATTCGAAGCCCTCCTTAACGAAAGCTTCGAAATGGACACACCCGAAGAGGGATCTGTTGTCAAAGGTAAGGTTATCGCAATTGAAGCGGGCCAAGCCATCATCGACGTAGGCTACAAGATGGAAGGCCGCGTTGATCTTAAAGAATTCGCAAATCCTGGTGAAGCTCCTGAAATCGCTGTTGGCGATGAAGTAGAAGTCTTCCTGCGCTCGGCTGAAAACGCCCGCGGCGAAGCGGTTATCTCTCGTGAGATGGCGCGCCGTGAAGAAGCATGGGATCGTCTGGAAAAAGCATACGCAGACGAAGAGCGCGTCGAAGGCGCAATCTTTGGCCGCGTCAAAGGTGGTTTCACTGTCGATCTGGGTGGCGCAGTTGCGTTCCTTCCTGGTTCGCAAGTTGACGTACGTCCGGTACGCGACGCAGGTCCTCTGATGGGTCTGAAGCAGCCTTTCCAAATCCTGAAAATGGACCGTCGCCGTGGCAACATCGTTGTGTCCCGTCGTGCCATCCTTGAAGAATCACGTGCCGAACAGCGCGCAGAAGTCATCGGCAACTTGTCCGAAGGCCAAGCAGTTGACGGTGTGGTCAAGAACATCACTGAGTACGGTGCGTTCGTTGATCTGGGCGGTGTTGACGGCCTGTTGCACGTCACTGACATGGCATGGCGCCGTGTGAACCACCCATCTGAAATCTTGACAATTGGCGAAACCGTCAAAGTTCAGGTTATCAAGATCAACAAAGAAACTCATCGTATCTCCTTGGGCATGAAACAGCTGCAAGAAGATCCATGGGATCTGGTCGCTGGCAAGTACCCACTGGAAAGCACACACACTGGTCGCGTCACCAACATCACCGATTATGGTGCATTTGTGGAGCTGGAGCCAGGTGTTGAAGGTCTGGTTCACGTGTCCGAAATGTCTTGGACCAAGAAAAACGTACACCCAGGCAAAATCGTTTCCACCAGCCAAGAAGTCGAAGTCATGGTTCTGGAAATCGACGGCGCCAAGCGTCGCGTTTCCCTTGGTCTCAAGCAGACCATGCGCAATCCATGGGAAGTGTTCGCAGAGCAATTCCCTGAAGGCACCGAAGTCGAAGGCGAAGTTAAGAACATCACCGAATTTGGTCTGTTCATTGGCTTGGAAGGCGAAATCGACGGCATGGTTCACCTCTCCGACCTGTCATGGGACGAGCGCGGCGAAGAAGCGATTCAGAACTATCGCAAAGGCGACATGGTTTCGGCCGTTGTCTCCGAAGTTGACGTCGAAAAAGAACGCATCAGCCTGTCTGTCAAAGCCTTGGGCGGCGACAAATTCGCAGAAGCAGTTGGCGGCGTAAAGCGCGGTTCGATCATCACTGTTGAAGTGACTGCAATCGAAGAAGGTGGCGTTGAAGTCGAATATGAAGGCATGAAATCCTTTATCCGTCGCTCCGACCTGTCACGTGACCGTGCAGAGCAGCGCCCAGAGCGTTTCTCGGTCGGCAACAAAATCGACGTTCGTGTGACCAATGTAGACAGCAAAACCCGTCGTCTGGGTCTGTCGATCAAGGCACGTGAAATCGCGGAAGAAAAAGAAGCCGTTGCACAGTATGGCTCCTCTGACTCCGGCGCGTCGCTGGGTGATATCCTTGGCGCAGCACTGAAGACTGACGAATAATCCGTCACCTGACAGTTTGACACATTCGCGGCCTCGCCCTTTTGGGCGGGGCCGTTTCTATTTGCGAATCAATGGTTTCGCCGCACTGCGGCAGATGCTTGAACTCCCGAGTTGCGCCAATTCTAACGGCAGTATCCTGCCGATATTGGGGGTTTTCGACCGGGAAACAGGCTTTTTCGCGATTTTCGGCGCTCATTCCGTTTCCGTTTTTGTGGTTTCTTTCTATAGTCCCTTGGAATGCACTATAAAAATGCACACCCGGGGAGACATAACCGATGATCCGATCGGAACTGATTCAAAAGATCGCCGACGAAAATCCGCATCTTTATCAAAGAGACGTAGAACGTATCGTAAATACGATCTTCGAAGAAATTACTGATGCCATGTCCCGAGGGGACCGAGTCGAGCTGCGAGGCTTTGGCGCATTTTCGGTGAAAAAGCGTGATGCACGCATGGGCCGTAACCCCCGAACAGGTGATTCCGTTCCGGTGGAAGAAAAACACGTGCCCTTTTTTAAGACCGGCAAGCTCCTACGGGATCGACTGAACGGAAAGTAAGACATGCGCTATATTCGCTATGCGTTTTTGGCCGCTTTGGGGATCGTTCTGATTTCCATTGCCTTGGCCAATCGCGGACTGGTCACATTGAAACTTTTGCCTGAGGCACTGGCAAATCTGATTGGATTGAACCAATCCATCACCTTGCCGCTGTTTTTGGTGATCTTTGCTGGTATTGTTGCCGGGTTGCTGATCGGATTTTTCTGGGAATGGCTGCGTGAACATAAATACCGCGCCGAAAAAGCCCGTACAGAACGTGAGTTGCAGCGCACCAAACGTGACTTGCGCCGGGTCAAAGGCAAACGGTCCGAAGGCAAGGACGAGGTTCTGGCGCTTTTGGACGAAGCCAGCTAAACCCTCCGATATGGAATTTCGCGCCTCGGATATATTCCGGGGCGGTTTACGTTGTGAGGTCAGATATGGACACGCGGGTTAAAATTTGTGGTTTGTCACGACCCGAAGACGTGACTGCTGTTGCCAATGCTGGCGCGCATTATGCGGGTTTTGTGTTCTTTGAAAAGTCACCGCGCAACGTGTCTTTGGATGTGGCACGTGTTTTGGCGTTGGATGTGCCTGTGGGGGTGGCCAAGGTTGCCCTGACGGTAAACGCTGACAATGCGTTTTTGGACCAGCTGACTGAAATCGTTCCCTTGGACATGCTGCAGCTTCATGGCAAAGAAAGCCCCGAACGGGTGGCTGAGGTGCGCGCGCGGTATGGTCTGCCGGTGATGAAGGCAATAGGCATCGCTGACAAAGAAGACCTCGTGCAGATCGAAACCTATGGCCGCGTTGCCGACCAATTGTTGGTGGATGCCAAAGCGCCCAAAGGCGCGGCCTTGCCCGGGGGGAACGGGCTGGCGTTCGATTGGAAACTGGTAAAGCGTAAATTCTGGCCTTGCCCATGGATGTTGGCCGGGGGGCTGACACCTGAAAATGTTGCACTTGCCGTGCAGATGACCGGAGCCAAGCAGGTGGACGTTTCATCGGGCGTGGAAAGCGCGCCCGGCATCAAGGATGCAGACATGATCCATCGTTTTGTCACCGCGGCACAGGAAAAACCTGTTCCACAGCTGTAGACACGTGTTTTTACAGGGTGTGCCGTGAATTTCTCATGGCAAATCCTGCGCAAGCGTCCTAATTACGATGCAACACTTTATGCGAGAGAGGCATCCATGGCCAACGATCTTTTCAACAGCTTCATGACCGGTCCGGACGAAAAAGGCCGGTTTGGTGATTTCGGCGGGCGTTTTGTCAGTGAAACCCTGATGCCGCTTATTCTTGATCTGGAAGCAGAATACGAGAAAGCCAAGACCGATGACAGCTTTTGGGCAGAAATGGATGATCTGTGGAAGCACTATGTTGGCCGTCCTAGTCCGCTCTATTTTGCGCCGCGCATGACCGAAACGCTTGGCGGTGCCAAGATTTACCTGAAGCGTGACGAGCTGAATCACACCGGTGCGCATAAGATCAACAACGTGTTGGGCCAGATCATTTTGGCGCGCCGTATGGGCAAAACCCGCATCATCGCTGAAACTGGCGCAGGCCAGCACGGTGTTGCCACCGCAACCGTTTGTGCCAAGTTTGGTCTGAAATGCGTGGTCTATATGGGTGCGCATGATGTTGAGCGTCAGGCACCGAACGTATTCCGTATGCGTCTGTTGGGGGCGGAAGTGGTGCCTGTGACCTCTGGTCGTGGCACGCTGAAGGATGCGATGAACGATGCGCTGCGCGACTGGGTGACCAATGTGCGCGATACGTTTTATTGTATTGGCACTGTCGCGGGGCCACATCCGTACCCTGCCATGGTGCGTGATTTCCAGTCCATCATCGGCAAAGAGGTGCGCTGGCAGCTGGCAGAGCAAGAAGGCGAAGGCCGTTTGCCTGACACTGTGATTGCTGCCATCGGCGGTGGGTCAAACGCGATGGGCCTGTTCTTTCCGTTCCTTGACGATAAATCGGTCAACATCGTTGGTGTCGAGGCCGGCGGCAAAGGCGTGAACATGAAAATGGAACATTGCGCATCTTTGACGGGCGGGCGCCCTGGCGTTCTACATGGCAACCGTACCTATCTATTGCAGGATGACGATGGGCAAATTCTTGAAGGGTTCTCGATCTCTGCGGGTTTGGACTATCCCGGCATTGGCCCGGAACACGCATGGCTGCACGACATTGGTCGCGCGCAATATGTGTCGATCACCGACAAAGAGGCGCTGGAAGCGTTCCAATTCAGTTGTGCACAAGAGGGGATTATCCCTGCGCTGGAACCCAGCCATGCATTGGCACATGTGATGAAAATTGCGCCAGAGCTGCCCAAGGACCATATCATTGTCATGAACATGTGTGGTCGTGGTGACAAAGATATCTTTGCCGTTGCTAAGCACCTGGGCTTTGACATGACTGACGCTGACTAAGTCGGCCTACCATCAATTTTGAAGGGGCTCGCCGAGTGCGGGCCCTTATTTATTGGCATAAACCAAGGTTTATGACCCTAAACCATCAGGTTATAGCCCCCGAAATAAACCAAAGCGGAATAGACCGATCCCCGCGCCCCATGTCAAGGAAGGAGCAGAAGCACTCACTTCCTTAAGGCGCAGGAGACATCATGATGCACCGGATATTACTGACCACTGCGGCAATCATTGCAGGCTATGCCAGCGTTGGATTGCAACAGGATATGGCAGAAAAGCATGATCCTTTGCGTTCTGATACGTTGCAAAGCGCCAAGATCGAAGTGATCCAGCTTTCGCAGGTCCAACAGGGGCCCGTCAAAAAGGCGACGCAGGTCCACCTGCGCGTTCGATTTGACACTGAGGTCGACGAGTTTTGGGGCAATCCCCAAAGCAACGTTGATAAGGGTGATGGCACCATATACTGATTTCTGTCTTGATTAGTTTCGCCTGATCTCCATGTTGGTTGGCATCCGATTGTCCCAAAGGATGCCAACCAACCATTTGTTAAGGACCTTGTTGTGCTGCGACGCCTCATTTTATTGACTGGCCTGATTTGGTGCATGGCCATGCAGGCCTTTGCCGATCCGCTGACGGAAAGTGTTGTGCGCCAATTGCAAGAGCGCGGCTATCAAGAGGTGATCGTCACCCGCACATGGTTGGGACGCAACAGGATCGTTGCCACCAGTCCCGGACGCCTGCGCGAAATCATCCTAAACCCGACCACCGGGGAAATCCTGCGTGACTTTCAAATCAGTGGGTCAAACCTGCACATAGAGTTGTTGGAGGAGCCGAATACAGCCCCCGCACCAGAAGGAGGGGCCGATGAATAAGCCCGTCCTTTCTGATCAAGGCAGGAGCGTTCATTGTGAAGCGTGACCTTTTGCTGAAAATCATTGTTTTGATTCAAGGGCTGTGCGCGGCTTTCTTTGTGTCTGACATTGTCTTGACCATGTTAGGTACGCGTCGCGCGCCGATCAGTTGGCAAACCCGTGAACTGTTAGAAATCGGCGCAGCGATTGGACTGGTGTTGGGTGTGTTGTTGGGCTGGCGGGCTTTTCGCCACACCAAACGCCGACAGGAACAAGCCGAAGAGAGTCTGCGGCTGGTGCGGCAAACCTTTCGCGATCACATGGAAGAACAGTTCACCAAATGGGGCCTGACGCCAGCAGAGCGTGATGTTGCGATGTTCTCGTTAAAGGGCATGAGCCTTCAGGAAATCGCCGGGCTACGCGACACATCGGAAGGCACTGTCAAAGCCCAGTCAAATGCGATTTATCGCAAGGCGGGAGTCAGTGGGCGCGCACAACTTCTCAGCCTGTTTTTGGACGACTTGCTGGATGACCATGCGGAAGAATAGGGCAAAATCTAATTGTCTGACAATTTAAAGATTGACGCCGCGAAAAACTGCGGCTCAATCTTTGGTCATGATGAAAATTGTTGAACCCGCCCGCGAAATTGATGTGATCCACGAAACTGACATCTTGGTCGTTGGGTCAGGTCCCGGTGGCCTGTCTGCCGCCCTTGCTGCGGCACGCGCTGGGGTGCGCGTCACGTTGGTGGAACGCTTTGGCTGTTTTGGTGGCAATATTACCGTGGTTGGGGTTGAGGGCATGCATTGGTATCGCCATGAACAAACCGTGGAATCGAATGGCATCCCCCGCGAATTTGAAGAGGCCGCCAAATCCGCAGGCGCGGCTGTGCCAGAATCCCAATCCCTTAGCTATGAAATTGATTCCGAAGGTTTCAAACTTGTGGCTGATAAAATGGTTGAAGAGGCAGGCATTCACCCCATGCTGCATCGCCAGTTCGTCGCCCCTATTATGGACGGGGATACCATTACCGGGATCATCACCGAATCCAAAGCTGGACGAGAGGCGATCTTGGCCAAGCGTGTGATTGACGCCACCGGCGACGCTGACATCGCCCACCGTGCAGGTGCCGCAACCCAAACAGCCCCAAGAGAGGATTTGATGGCCGCCTCTGTCATGTTCCACGTCGCTGGACTTGATAAAGCGCGCTTTATGGAAGGTATCAAGGCTGATCCGCAAACCTATGCCGATTGGGGTGGCGGCGGCGAATGGAACATCGAAACCTCGGGTAAAGAGGATGAGATGTTCTCGCCGTTCCTGCATAAACCTTTTGCGCAGGCGATTAAGGCAGGCATGATTCCGGCGCATCTGAATACCATTGCAGGCACATGGGGGGCGGCGCATGATACGGGCGAGCTTACCTATATGAACCTCATTCATCTGGCCAATTGCGATGGCACCAATCCGGATGATCTTACCTACAATGAAATCGAAGGCCGCCGTCAGGCGATGTTGGCGATCGAAGCTTTACGCAAATTCACGCCGGGGTGCGAAAATATTCGCTTGCGTAATTTTGGCATGAGTCTTGGCATCCGCGACAGCCGCAAGGTTGATACGCAATATATTATGCAGGATCATGACGTGCGCGAGCAGGGCCGGTTTGAAGATTCCATTGGTATTTTTCCGGAATTCATCGACGGCTATGGAATTCTTATTCTGCCCACCACCGGGCGTTACTTTGAGGTGCCGTATCGCAACCTATTGCCCAAGACGGTGAAAAATCTTTTGGTTTCCGGTCGCGCCACAGGCGGCACAAAGGTCGCCCACGCCGCCACTCGCAATATGGCCTGTTGCGCCGTCATTGGCCAAGGGGCAGGGGTGTCCGCTGCCCTGTCCATCAAATCAAACCGTGAACTCGAAGACATTGACCTGACCCAAGTCCAAGCTGAGCTGATCCGTCAGGGCGCGCGCATTCACTGATTTTGGTATTATCTCTGGGGTAAAAACTCGAGAGGGGCAAAGTCTCTCAACTCACGGCGTAAAGCTGTAACACCGATAGCGGAACAATCTCTAATGCGCGCTTATGCGTGGCATAAAGATTAACCATCGGCGCACATCCTTCGTCATGAGCCTGCAAAAACCGACTGGCGCACAGGCACCAATGATCCCCCGGCTTTAAACCATCAAACCCAAACTCTGGACGTGGCTTGCTTAGGTCATTGCCGACATAGGCGGAATAGGCCAAAAACTCGGTATTCATCACAGCGGCAACCGTGTGATTTCCCTGATCTTCATGGCAGGTATTGCAGAACCCATCGCGAAAAAATCCGGTCATCGGATTACGCGACCACAAAGAAAGTGGGTCTCCAAAGACATTTACCGAAGCGACCATTTTCATGTCTCATGTTCTCCGTATCAAACAGCCAGTATTGGTGATCTCACAACGCTGCTGCGATTTTGCGAAACATTGCGATGTTGCTTTGTGTGACGCCATCCTTGCTAAAGGAGCGGTCGGCGGCGGTGCGAATAATCACAACCCCTTTGGCACGATCAATATAGATATACTGACCATATATGCCGTGGCCAAAAAATTCTCCCTCAAGGGCATCGGCCGGCATCCACCATTGATATCCATATTGTAGGCGCCCGGGCTGTGTTGGCGCGCTTGGCGTTGTGCTTTCGTGCACCCAAGACGTGGGCACCACCTGTTCATTGCCATAGCGACCGCCCTGCACAACCATCTGGCCAAAACGTGCATAGTCGCGGGTGGTCAAGTTCAAGCCGCCTAATGCAAAGGCAACCCCTTGCCCATCTGTCAGGTAATATGGTGCGCTTTCAAAACCCAATGGGGCGACGATATTTTCGGCCATAAGCGTGCCAAGGTTTTGACCAGTGGCCCCTCGGATGACCATGGAAATTACATGGGTGTCGATGGAAACATAATGCCATGCGTTTCCGGGAGGACTGTATCGTTTATACAGCTCTTCGGTAAACTCATCCATGCTGCCGCCCAAAGCAAGAACGCGACCCATCTTATTGATATCACTATTAAAGTCGTGATAATCTTCGTCAAAATCCACGCCGCTTGTCATCTGCAAAACGTTGCGCAGGGATGCCCCATCATAAGCTGAGCCAACAAGCGACGGCACGTATTTTGTAACAGGATCATCAAGGCTTTGGATGTGACCGTCGGCGATCACCACTCCTAAAAGTGCGGAAAGAAAGCTTTTGGCAACAGACCAGCTGATGCGCCGGTCTTGGTCTGTGGTGCCCAGATAATAACTTTCGTGGCGCACCAAGCCGTCTTTCATCACCAACAGCGATGTTACATTGTGCGCCGCGATCCAATTCAGCGTACCCGCAGGCAGGTTCATGTCCTTACCGTATGGCAGGTCTGAAATCGGCCCATCGCCCCGCAACACTTCTTTTGTCAAAAAGGCGGCGTTCATGTTGGAAAAGTTGGATACGATCCTTTCTTCGGTGAAAAGAGAGTTCACCGCCAGAAGGCGGGTCACTTGCTCTCTTTTCCAGATGCCAAGCATGATCACCGTGATCAGCACCACCAGAAAAAGACGCCCGCTCCAACGTAAGAAATGTCGCATGCTGTCCTCTTTAACCCCAATGTATTGATCACTGTAATTGTTGTCTGACGCAACCTTTACCCTAGGGAAGTCAGAGCCCTTTCGGCCCTGTCCATTTGACCCAACGGCCATGGAAATCAACTCGTCCTAGCGCCAAATCGTGATTTCCGGGCCATAGGCGCAGACGCAAACCCGCGCCGTTGTCGTTGTCGTCGGCCTCCATCTGTACCCAGGCAAGGGGGGTGTCTTGGGTCGCGTGGGCGCCTGCTGCTTCGATCATGGCTTGGCCGCGTCTTTGTGCGTCAGGCGGAAAATATTGCCATGCAATGGTGTGATAGATCAGATGCAATTGGCCGGGGACATGCGGCAGACGGGTTTGTAGCCATTCAATCGCATCGCTTTTGTCCACAGGGGCGTCCTGAAGTTCAATGGCTGCGCGTGTGCGTGTCAGCCGATCCATTTGATCCGGCCACAGATAAGCCACAAGGCGCAGCGCATCTTCGGGATGTTGTGCATCAAGTGGATTGAGATCAACCCCACGACGTTCAGCAATCACAGGATCTGTGGGGCAGGGCAGCGGCCCTTGCCAATCCGGCGACAGTTGCACATCGGACGAGGGGCCAAAGTGTTGGCCATCCAAGTCTAACGCAAAGCGGTCAAACATCAGGTTCAGTCCACCACTGGCGCCTAATTCTGACAGGCGTATCGGTAAATTAAACCGATCAGTCAGCAAGCGTGCAACTGCAATTAACACCGCCGCGCGGCGTACTTCGTTGGTTTGTGGCGCGTTTTGCAACCAGTCGCGCCAAAAGGCACCATGCCCGATCAAAGCCCGTTCAACCGCAGGCCAAAGCACCGTGTCTGGTACATCGGCTGGGGGATAGACCTTGCCCAAGGCGGCGTCTTTTTCTTTCAAAACAAGAGCGTGCAGACCTCCGCAAATACGCAATGGTAGAGATGCTGCCATCGGGCCGATGTCGCCATCCCAGTCTGATGCGATCTGGTCAGCGATGCATCCTTTAGGCCAATGCGCGGCCATCAGGCGCAGTAATCGCCCCATGAATGGGCTGCCAAGGTTTTCGCAATACCCGGCCTGTTCTATAAAACTGTCTTGCAGCAGGCTCACTTGAATTTATCCATCAGCTTTTGCATCGGGTTGCGCGTGTCTTCATCTACGGGTGTTTCTGCCTTGGGCGTGTTGTCTTGCTTGGCAGGTTTGCTGGTGGAGGATCGCGGCGGAGCCACACGCAAGGCTACGGCATTCATGAATTTGCCAGCATCACCCTCGGCTAGTTTGGCTGCACCATCTGAAATGCCGCGCAGCAGATCATCAAGCCAATTCTGTTCGGCCTTGGCAAAATCGCGCAATACATATCCAGCCACCGCATCTTTGTGACCGGGATGCCCAATGCCCAAACGCACGCGTTCATAATCTGGCCCGATATGTTGATGGATGGAGCGCAAGCCATTGTGGCCCGCATGACCTCCGCCTTGCTTTACCCGTGCCTTGCCCGGTGCAAGGTCTAGCTCGTCATGAAATACGGTAATGTTCGCTGGGGTCAGCTTGTAAAATCGCATCGCCTCGCCCACGGATTGCCCTGACAAATTCATGAATGTCTCGGGCTTTAGCAACAGAACCTTTGCAGTGCCCAGCCGCCCTTCGGTCACGCTGCCCTGAAATTTGCCCTTCCAAGGGGCAAAGCCGTGATCCTCGGCGATGCGCTCCAGTGCCATAAAGCCGATATTGTGGCGATTGCCTGTATATTTTGGGCCGGGATTCCCAAGGCCAACAAACATGTGCATAAGGGCGTTTCCTTGTTGTTTGGGCGCAGTCTATGCTGCGACGCGGCGCGTTTCAATTGATGGTTCACCTCTTGCGGAAAAACCCCTACCGTTGAGTAAAAGCAACGAGGGCATCGTGTCAGAATTTGTATTGGATGAAATTCGGCTTAGGCTTCCTGATGATCTGATTGGGCGTGGTATTGACGCGCGTATCAACGAAGGGTGTTATGAAACGGCCGAGGCACAGGCCGTGCGCGCGCGGGTAAAGCCGGGTATGCGGGTACTGGAAATCGGGGCGGGGCTGGGGTTTGTATCATCCGTTTGTGCCACCTGCGCTGGCGCAGAACATGTCGTCAGCATTGAGGCCAACCCGAATATGGTGCCTGTGGCGCGTGGCAATCTGGATTTGAACGGATTTTCTCAGGTGCGGCTTTTGCATGGTGTGGTCACAGATGGCGATATTGCCACGGAGACCATGCCGTTTCATGCAGGCAAGGCCTTTTGGGGCGGCGCCATGTTGGGCAAGGATGAAAGCCATCCAGACGCTGTAGATGTGCCCGTGTTACGTTTACGCGACCTTCTTGATCTGCATCGCCCTGAATTTGTCATGATGGACATTGAAGGCGGAGAGCAGCATTTGTTTTCCCAAAAATGGCCCCGCTTTGTGCGTTTTGTAGTGCTGGAGTTACATCCCAACAAATACCCGGATGCGATGATCAGGCAAATCGTGGATTGCATGTCTAAGTCCGGGCTGACCTATGATCCGGCCACTTCGCAAGGTCGGGTTTTGGGGTTTCGCCGTATCAGGAAAAAACGCTCTTAATAAACGCAAAACGCGGCCCAAGGGCCGCGTCGCATCACACTGTATAGTGTGGAACTCTTATTCTTCTTCAGTTGCTTCAGCTTCTTCTGCAACTTCTTCACCGGCGTCATCATCTTCGTTGTCCGAAGATTTCAAGCTGGATGGTGCAGAGATGTTTGCAATCACAAAGTCACGGTCAATTGTTGCTTTCGCGCCGGAAGGCAGGTCAACCGAAGAAATTGTGATGGTGTCGCCAATGTCCAGGCCAGCCAGATCAACAGTGATCTTTTCTGGAATGTCACCTGCAGTTACGCGCAGTTCAACGTCAGGACGTACAACAGTCAGAACGCCGCCTTTTTTCAGGCCTTCACATTCTTCTTCGTTGATGAATTCAACGTGAATGAAGAGGCTGATCTGGCTTGTGCGACGCAGGCGCAGCAGGTCCAGGTGTGTTGGCAGGTCTTTGACAACATCGCGTTGCACGTTACGGCAGATAACGCGTACGTCTTCTTGGCCTTCAACTTTCAGGTTGAAAAGAGTCGACAAGAAGCGGCCCGCTTTCAGCTTTTTCAGCAGAACGTTGAACGGGATGTTGATCGCTTGTGGATCAGCGTCACCACCGTATACAACACCAGGTACAAAGCCATCGCGACGTGCTTGGCGAGCGGCGCCCTTGCCTGTCCCCGCGCGGACTTCGGCATGAAGATCTGGGATCTGTCCAGCCATTTGAATTCTCCAATATGTTTAGGGCGGGAATCCTCCAAGGCTGTATTCCCGCGTGAAGCTGCGCCGATAGACCACAATCCGGAATTTTGCAAGAGGGTGCAGGGCAGATTCACCGCAGAGTCAGGAATTCAGGTGATTTCCTGCTGCAAATGCCCATCTGCATCCCTCAGGCGGGCATATAAGTCAAACTCCTGAGCACGCGCAATGTGCAATGCGCGCAGGGTGTCCGGTTCAATTTCCGCCGGAATTTGAGGAGAGACGTTTTTTTGTTTCGGGGCAATTTCCGTGTCAAACCGGGTCTCCAGAAATCGCAGCAGCTTTGGCTGTACCTCATAGGCAAACAGATGATGCAATGGCATTGAGCCATCCTTGAGGGTCAGAAGGTTGATCTGACATCCAACCTGAGACCAAGGCGGCTTCTCCCCTTCCACGACGGCACGGACAAATTCATCAAAGCTCACGTGTTTTGTCGATCGCCGTGTGCCATCCAATGTCGGACGACAGCGATAGCGATACCAACTGCGCAATTGTTCCAATGGGTCACGCATCACCGCAAGGAGATCAGGTTTCAAATCATAGGCGGTTGCCAGAAACGGCGCGACGTGAACATGAAATTTTTGCAACCCCATATGTTTGCGCCGTTTGGCGAAAATAATGTCCGCACGACCGCGCAACGCCATTTCATAGGCGGTTGATCCGGTTTTCGGGATCGCCAGCATGGCAAGGTTTTCTTTGAAATATATCTGCACGGCTGCTCAACCTGTCTTTTGACAGACTATCGCGCGGCTGGGGTGTGAAGTCAAAGAGCGTTGCCTATTTTTGCCAACGCCCTTCGAAATCTTCTGGGATCAATAGAACATCACGGTCCAATTCATCCACTTTTCGCCGCCCACACAATGCCATGGATACATCGAGTTCTTTATGGATGATCTCCAGTGCCTTGGTGACACCGGCCTGACCCATCGCACCCAGACCATAGACAAAAGCGCGCCCGATATAAGTGCCCTTGGCCCCCATCGCCAGCGCCTTCAGAACGTCCTGACCAGAGCGAATGCCGCTGTCCAGATGGACCTCTGTCTTGTCACCAACAGCGTCCAGAATGGCGGGCAGGGCGCGAATTGCGCTGAGCGCGCCATCCAATTGGCGCCCGCCGTGGTTGGACACGATGATGGCATCGGCCCCCACGTTCAACGCTGCCTTGGCGTCTTCGGCATCCAGAATGCCCTTAATGATCATCTTGCCGCCCCACATCTTACGGAACTTGGCGATCTGTTCCCAATTCAAAGCGGGGTCAAATGCCTCTGCCGTCCACGACGACAGGGAAGACGCATCCGTCACACCCGAGGCATGCCCAACGATATTGCCAAAAAACCGCCGCTTGGTGCCCAGCATGCCCAGCCCCCATCGCGCCTTGGTCATCATATTGGCGATGGATTTTGGTGTCAGTTTTGGTGGGGCAGACAGGCCGTTTTTCAAATCCTTATGCCGTTGCCCCATGATTTGGAGGTCCACTGTGATCACCACTGCTGAACAATTTGCTGCACGTGCGCGATCAAACAGGCGGCGCATGAAATCTTCATCCTTGAGGGTATACACCTGAAACCAAAACGGTTTGTTGGTGTGCTCGGCCACGTCTTCGATTGAGCAGATCGACATGGTAGACAGGGTAAAAGGCACGCCAAATTCTTCGGCGGCGCGCGCCGCTTTTATCTCTCCATCGGCACATTGCATTCCTGTCAGGCCAACAGGGGCCAGCGCGACCGGCATGGACACATCTTCGCCAATCATCTGGCTTGCGGTGCTGCGCCCGGACATATCTACCGCCACGCGCTGGCGAAGATAGATGTCCTCAAAATCAGAGCTGTTTTCGCGAAAGGTCTTTTCCGTCCAGCTGCCAGATTCTGCATAGTCATAAAACATGCGCGGCGTACGTCGCCGATAGATGTGTTTTAAATCGTCGATGCAGGTAATGACGGGCATAATGTCTCGCAATTTGCTATATTGGTAAATCTTCTTTACCAAAAATGATGCGTTTTGCAAGTGCGGCAGGTTGTCCAGGCCCAAAAACGAAAAAACCGCGCCGATGATCCGGGCGCGGTTTCAATCATTCTTTGGGTAACTCTGATCAGGCGCGATGTGCACCGTCTGACAAGGTTTTCACAAAAGCCAACACATCGGCGACAGAGTCACCGTTGGCGATTTTACTGACAATGGCTGACCCAACCACAGCCCCGTCCGCCACGCTTGCAATCGCTTGGGATTTTTCAGGCGTGTTGACACCAAAGCCCACGATTACGGGCAGGTCTGTTGCGGCTTTGATGCGCGCAACCTCTGGGGCGACGTCTCCCGCACTTGCCTCGGCGGCGCCTGTGATGCCAGTGATCGACACATAATATACAAAGCCGGACGTGTTGGTCAGAACTTTGGGCAGGCGGCGGTCATCGGTCGTGGGCGTTGCTAGGCGGATAAAGTTCAGGCCCGCAGCTTGGGCGGGAATGCACAATTCGTCATCTTCTTCTGGGGGCAGGTCCACCACGATCAACCCGTCAATGCCTGCGGCCTTGGCGTCTTCAAGGAAACGCGCCACGCCCCGCGAATAGATCGGGTTGTAATAGCCCATCAATACAATTGGGGTGGTGTCATCGGTCTTGCGGAATTCAGTCGCCAGTGCCAGCGTCTTTTCCAGCGTCATTCCCACTTCTAGCGCGCGTTGTCCGGCCAATTGAATGGTCGGGCCATCAGCCATGGGATCGGTGAAGGGCAATCCCAGCTCGATAATATCCACACCTGCGGCGGGCAATCCTTTGACGATCTCAAGAGATGTGTCAAAATCCGGATCCCCAGCCATTACATAAGACACAAAGGCCTTTTTGTTGGCGGCTTTCAGCTCTGCGAATTTGGCGTCGATACGTGTCATGCGGCATGCCTTTTTCAAATCTTTGACCTGATGTGCCGCAAAAGGGCAGGGGAAATCAATCCCGATTGCGCATTCAGCTCTGTTTCAGTGCGATATGCTTGCCATGACAGGCGCATCACACTAAGAGGCCGTGAACGTATAAGGAGGCCACAGATGGGCTTTAAGATGGGAATCGTGGGGCTGCCCAATGTTGGCAAATCCACCTTGTTCAACGCATTGACAAAAACCGCCGCAGCACAGGCGGCCAATTTCCCGTTCTGTACCATTGAACCCAATGTGGGGGATGTGGCGGTACCGGATGCGCGTCTGGAAAAGCTGGCGGCCATTGCCGGATCACGCCAGATCATCCCGACACGCATGACCTTCGTGGATATCGCGGGCCTTGTGAAAGGTGCCTCCAAAGGCGAAGGGCTGGGCAACCAATTTCTTGCCAACATCCGTGAAGTTGACGCCATCGCACACGTGCTGCGCTGTTTTGAAGACGGCGACGTAACCCATGTTGAAGGTCGTGTTGATCCCGTGGCCGATGCCGATACGATTGAAACCGAATTGATGTTGGCCGATCTGGAAAGTATCGAAAAGCGCCGCGCCAATCTGGCGCGTAAGCTTAAGGGCAACGACAAAGAAGCCCAACAGCATGACCGCCTGCTGGCCGCCGCGCAGGCAGTGCTTGAAAACGGACAGCCTGCTCGCGTGGTCGAGGTGGACGCTGAAGATGTCAAAGCATGGAAAATGCTGCAACTTCTGACAACCAAACCGGTGCTCTATGTCTGTAACGTGGGCGAAAGTGAATCTGCCGAAGGGAATGAACATTCCGCCAAAGTCGCGGCGATGGCCGCTGAACAAGGCAACAGCCATGTGATTATTTCAGCCCAGATCGAAGAAGAGATCAGCCAGCTAGAGGTTGATGAGGCCGAAATGTTCCTGTCTGAAATGGGTCTAGAAGAGCCGGGCCTGGATCGCCTGATCCGCGCTGGATATGAACTGCTACACCTTGAAACCTATTTCACGGTCGGCCCCAAAGAAGCCCGCGCTTGGACCATCAAACAAGGCACCGGCGCGCCGCAAGCCGCAGGTGTCATCCACGGCGATTTCGAAAAGGGTTTCATCCGCGCGGAAACCATCGCCTATGACGATTACATCACGCTGGGCGGTGAACAACCCGCCAAAGAAGCTGGTAAAATGCGTGCTGAAGGCAAGGCTTATATCGTCAAGGACGGCGACGTGTTGCATTTCTTGTTCAACACCTGATCGACAATCAATATACTGCAAAATGAAGGGGGGCATGGCCTCCCTTTTTCTTTTCTGGCGAAAGGAATAGGTCGAGGTTTCCAGATTTCCAGATTTTCTCTCCAAATTGCATTTTTGCTCTTGTTCTCATGTTGGCTCTATTGATAGACGGGTCAGCGGAGACGTGGCCGAGTGGTCGAAGGCGCTCCCCTGCTAAGGGAGCATCGAAGTCGGGTTTATAACGAAATTTCAGCATGTTATTTCACCTAATATGGCAAGTTGTCCAAATTTTGCCCAAAGTCCCAGCCAAACCTGAGCAGTCTTTCGAGCAAATCCGGTGACGCAAGCTTCGCATAATGGAACACCATGTCCTTCCTGGACCACCCGCCCAAGGTTCGGAGAAGCAGCTCATCCTTGGTTTGAGCATAGACCCAGGTTGCCCAAGTATGGCGCAGAACATAGGGTGTCACGTCCGGACCAAGGCCAGCAGCTTTACGGACCGTTGTGAACGCGGCGGCCATCTGCCCGCCTCCATTCTCCCGAATTATGTAAGCCGAGCCGTTTGGCGCCCGAAACGCCTTTCCGTCTTCGGGAAACTTACCCATAAGCCGCCAAGCATACCCGCAAGCGGAATTTCGTTAGTTGGCCAGGTTCAAGTATCGAAGACGCTATCGACAAGGCCGAACAGTATGGCGACGCCATCGTGTTGATGCACAGCCATCCTGGCGGTGGGTTGAAATTCTCGAAAGTCGATGATGCAAGCGATCGCGCAACCATGCCGGGGTTGTTCGCAGCCATCGAAGCCGTAGATCCCCATCATGGGTCCGCAATCATGACTCCAGATGGTGCGATGAAAGTCCGCATCTATGACGAAACTGGTGAGCTTCAGAAGATCAGCCAAGTCTGGCGCGTCGGGCAGAACATCACGAACCTCGCTACGCTAAGTGCAGACCATGTCATGCCCTTTGGGTCGCAGATGACAGACTCCTTTGCACGCCAGACCGCATGCGTGATTGGTGTTTCCGGCACTGGGTCCCTGGTTGCTGAGCTGTTGGCCCGCAAAGGTGTCGGCCATTTGATACTGATCGACTTCGACAAAATCGAAAACAAGAACCTCAACCGTATCGTCAATTCCACAGTGACCGACGCCAATGCGGGTCGAGCCAAGACGACGATGATGGCGGAAGCAATTGCACGCTACGCGCCCAATATTCGGGTCGCTCCCTATGGCTAAGTTTTCCACTCTCACCCGTTCCTTGCCGCAAACCGACCGCTCTCCGGAAAAGCTATCCGAATACCGGCAATTCCGCTTTTCCTTTCCAAAACGCTGAAGAGGTCAGGTTCGTGAGCCTCTTCCCCTTTTAGAACTGAAGAAAGCTATCACCATGAAACAAGTAAAAAATTTCGCAGATGTTGAAAGTCTCCTCGGAGAACTTGGCTTCAAACCCAGTTATGAGAAAAACATCCGAGCGGCGCTCCGGAAATCCACCAAAGCCTACGCAACTGATGCACTCACAAGCATTCCCGTCGACCTCGCCGCATATGATGCGAAATGGGGGCGCGGTCGGGTAACCTTTATTCCTTCAGGCTTTAAGACAAAGCCAGAATTTGTTGATTGGCGCAAGCTTGTACGATCAGCTCTGGTCCGGAGCCAAATCAACGTGCCCAAAGCGACGCTATCCAATAGCTGGACAGCAATTCGAGAGGCGGTCAGCGAGAACCAAGGCACTGGTCGACTCCTTGGGTTTAATTCCGACCTCTCAATTGCGGTGTTAGCCCAATTGGCATCCCAGGCAGATCGGACACCATCACAACTCGACGATTACTGGATCGATGAAACCCACCGGGATGTGAATGCCAATAAAAGAGATTCATTTCGTCGAGGTATTAAGCGCTTCAACACACTTATCGAAAACAAAGATCTCCTGCCAGCAATTTCTGAATTGCTACCTGAACACTGTATCGTTTTGCCAAAAGGGCTCGGGGCAGCTCGAAACCCTTGGCGTCGCAATGCCAAGCCATCGCTGGCACCTTTAACGATACAGGCTGCACCGGTCGCCGGTCGGTTTCCGCGGGTTGGGTCTCGTCGTGATGTGCTGTTGTTCATGCCCGTTCCTCTGTTCAAAGAGGAGTTGGGTTCGTTCAGTTCAGGACAGAAATAGTTTGAAGAGATTTTGTTCTGCGCGGGATTGTGCAGGTGATTCAGTGTTCTCCTGGCCGATCTCCAGCGAAGCAGGGCTTGGAAATGTTGACCAAATCTTGCCCAAAACTGGTGCCAATCAGCGCTATTCTGTGTGATTTCAAGGGGGTTACGCCGCCTTGAAAAAAAATGCGGACTTAGCGAAATTGGCCTTGTATATCCGTTGCTTGCGCGGATATACCGATCAGCGGAGACGTGGCCGAGTGGTCGAAGGCGCTCCCCTGCTAAGGGAGTATACCGGGAACGGTATCGAGGGTTCGAATCCCTTCGTCTCCGCCATTCCACCTTTTTGGCCCTGAACACCTGCTAACACCTTGAACGGCAAGGTGGTTTGTGGGGTTCGAAGTCCTGTTTTGCGGCAGTATGCTATGCGTTCTGCAAATGCCAGTTTTAGCACTGTTCTTTGCAAGGTCAGTTGGCCCGAATCCCATAGTTTCCAAGGGTTTGCGAGGAATTGGCAGGCGAGTTCGAACAAGTGATCGAAGCTGTGCGCGGGTTCGGCCCTTTTCGACAGTTTTTCTTGGGAAACCAACTTTTCGCGCTCCAGTTTCGCCAGCCGTTTTTCGTAAGCGGTGATCACAGACGGCAGGCTGGCCTCAATAATTCGGTCCAGCAGCCCTTCAATTTGCCTTTCGATCTTGGTTACATCGCGTTTCAGCGCCGTCAGCCCTGCCTGCGCTTGCGCAGTGCGTTGATCCCACGCGTTCTTAAACATGGCCTTTGTGAGGGCAATCAGCGTCTCTGAGGGCTCTAAAACCTTCAGGTACTCGCCAAACGCGCCCTCCAGTTCATCACGGCGGATCGATTTTCGGTGGCTGTCACAGCCCTTCGTGAAGCAGAGATAGTATGGATGTTTCTTTCCAGTCTTACTCTTTGACCAATTTGCCGTCAGCGGATTGCCGCAATCATTGCAGCAGACAAAGCCACGCAGTGGGAAGTCCGCATTGATGTCCTTACGCACAGGCGCGCGTTTGTCGCCGTCGATGCGGTCCTGTACCGCCTGCCATGTTTCCATCGACACCAAGCCATCATGGTGGCCTTTGCGCAGCGAGACATTCCATTCGGGCTTGTCGACATAGCCAGCGTAGTGAACACGCCGCAGAATGCGGGCCACGCGCTCAAAGCGGATTGTGCCGTCGGCAAAGTCTTTCGGGAATTCAGGGCAGCTTTCAAAAAAGCGTTTCACCTCGCCCTGAGTTTCAAAACGACCCGAGGCAAAGCCTTCCAGCCCTTCCTGTATATAAGACGCAATAGGCTCGTCCCGCACCAGCAGCTTGCCGTGGCCCGGGGTCTTTTCATATTTCATGCCGAGGGGGGCTGAGAACACCCAGTACCCGTTCATTAGGCGCGCACGCATGCGATGGGTGGTTTGCTCACCGTTCTTCTGGCGCTGGTGCTGAGACACTGACGCCAGCATATTTTCAATGAGGATGGAGTCGGAGCCTTCGCCGAACTCCATCGTCGGGCTTTCGAGCTTTCCGCCTGCCTCTTCCAAGAGATCACGCAGTTTCCAATGCACAACGACATCACGCGAGAAGCGGTTGATGTCGTCAATGATAACAACCGTCTGTTCCTTGCGCCGTTTCACGAACTGCATGAGCGCCATCATCGCGGGACGATCAGCCGCCCCACCGGACATATTGTCCTTGAAGACCTCAATCACGTCATAACCGCGATACTTCGCGTATTCACGGCAGCGGGTTTCCTGACTGGCGAGGCCATCCCCTTTTGCCAACTGAGCCGCACTGGAAACGCGGGTATAACCTCAGGTTCAGACTTGAGAACCGCTTCCCATTGCTCCATTTCTTGAAACAACGCAGACAAATTGGGGTTCGAACTTGAACCCGCTCTGTCCGCCATAACCTTCTAAAACGATGACTTAGAAGTTGGGCATGTAAGTGCGACACAATGTGGAGCACACAGTTCATGAAACTGCCCGCCTATGTCTCACCATCCCGACACGGTATCATGTATTTCCGTTGGCCTTTACCAGTCAGCTCTCCACGGGCACCGACAGAACCACGGGTGCAGTTTCTATTTGGTGAGAAATCAAGGGCGTGTCTTTCTCAAATCTGAGGTGGCTTCCGCTAGCGATTATTCCAACGCCTGAGCAATTCGACTAGGCGTACGTCTTGTTTCAAGCTCGGATCAGCTTCACCGATGCGGCCAAGGGTGTACAAAAAACGCGGCCCGAGAAGGGGCCGCGTCTGGGAGGATTGGTTGTCAGGTTTAGCCCAGATCAAACCGGTCTGCGTTCATCACTTTGGTCCATGCAGCGGCGAAATCGGTGGCGAACTTTCCAGCATTATCAGCTTGGGCGTAAACTTCGGCCAGAGCACGCAATTGCGAGTTGGAGCCAAACGCCAGATCGACGCGCGTTGCGGTCCACTTCAGCTCACCGTTGGCGCGATCACGTCCTTCATAAGTGCCATCCTCGACTGCAGCCCATTGGGTGCCCATGTCCAGCAAGTTTTCAAAGAACACCGGGGTCAGCGCATCGCCACTGGCGCCAAAGGTGCCGTGGGTTGTGCTGCCGTGGTTGGTGCCAAGGGCGCGCATACCGCCCACCAGAACAGTCATTTCAGGGGCGGACAGTGTCATCAACTGCGCCCGATCCACCAGCAATTCCTCAGCGGAAATACTGTACTGTTTCTTTTGATAGTTACGGAAACCATCAGCGATGGGTTCCAGCACCGCGATGTTGTCCACGTCGGTTTGTTCCTGCGTGGCATCGGTACGACCGGCTGCGAAATCAACAGTGACGTCATGGCCTGCGTTCTTGGCGGCCTGTTCCACAGCAGCGCTGCCCGCCAGTACGATCAGATCGGCAATCGAGACTTTCTTGCCGCCCGATTGGGCCGCGTTGAAATCGCTTTGAATGCCTTCAAGCACACCCAACACTTTGGCGAGTTGTTCTGGCTGGTTGGCTTCCCAGTTGCGCTGTGGCTCCAGCCGGATACGTGCGCCATTGGTGCCGCCTCGGTTGTCAGACCCGCGGAAGGTGGAGGCAGAGGCCCAAGCGGTTGATACCAATTCGCCGATCGACAGGCCAGAGGCCAGAACCTTGGCTTTAAGGTTTGCGATATCCGCAGCGTCCACCAGATCGTAATCCACCGCAGGTACATTGTCCTGCCAGATCAGCTCTTCTGCTGGTACTTCGGCGCCCAGATACAGGGACCGTGGTCCCATATCGCGGTGGGTCAGCTTGAACCATGCGCGGGCAAAGGCATCGGCGAATTCCTCGGGGTTTTCGTGATACCGCTTGGAGATCGGGCCATAGATCGGGTCCATGCGCATCGCCATATCGGCCGTGGTCATCATGGTTTTGACCTTTTTGGATGGATCATGGGCCTGTGGGGCCATGTCTTCTTCTTTGACGTTGACAGGTTCCCAAATCCACGCACCGGATGGGGATTTTGTCAGGTTCCAGTCATAGCCAAACAACAGGTCGAAAAAGCCGTTGTCCCATTGTGTCGGATTGGCGGTCCATGCGCCCTCAATCCCGCTGGTGGTGGTATCATCACCGTGGCCTGTGCCAAGGGCGTTGATCCAGCCAAAGCCCATCGCCGCAATTGGGGCGGCTTCTGGTTCAGGGCCAACAAGGTTAGGGTCACCTGCACCATGCGCCTTACCGAATGTGTGACCCCCTGCAACCAATGCCACGGTGTCCTCGTCATTCATTCCCATGCGGGCAAAGGTGTCGCGGATGTCACGGCCAGATGCCAAAATGTCAGGATCCCCATTCGGCCCTTCGGGGTTCACATAGATCAGACCCATCTGCACAGCCGCAAGTGGGTTTTCAAGATCCCGATCTCCAGAATAACGTTTGTCCCCTAACCAAGTGTCTTCAATGCCCCAGTAAATGTCTTCTTCGGGGGCCCAGATATCGGCACGCCCGCCAGCAAAGCCAAAAGTTTTGCCGCCCATGGATTCAATCGCGCAGTTGCCTGCAAGGATCATCAGGTCAGCCCATGAAATCTGATTGCCGTATTTCTGTTTGATCGGCCACAGCAGGCGACGCGCCTTATCAAGGTTGCCGTTGTCTGGCCATGAGTTCAGCGGCGCAAAGCGTTGGTTGCCAGTTGATCCGCCGCCGCGGCCATCGGCCGTGCGATAGGTGCCCGCGCTGTGCCACGCCATACGAATGAACAGGCCGCCGTAATGCCCATAGTCAGCTGGCCACCAGTCCTGCGAATCTGTCATTAGCGCATAAAGGTCTTCTTTCAGCGCGCTCAGGTCCAGACTTTTGAACTCTTCGGCATAATTGAAATCCGTGTCCATAGGATCAGAGGCTGGTGCGTGCTGATGCAGGATTTTCAGGTTCAACTGATTGGGCCACCAGTCGCGGTTGGAACGCACACCCGAGGTGGTGTTCTTGGCAACCCCGTGCATCACCGGGCATCCACCTGTGTTTGTTGCGTCATTTCCGTCCATGTTGTTCTCCGATTTTTGGCTGCGAGTGTTATGTTTGCGTAGGCTAAAACCCTGATGAGACAAATATCATCAGGATCAGTCTATCAGGAAATTACGAAGTCAAGGCAGACCTTTTGTCGCGCAGAGTAGGGCCAACCCGGTTTGGGATAAAACCGGGGGCGTCGGCGGCACGATTCGGGGAGATGTGCATTGGGTCTTCCTTAACTTCGTGGAAGAAGGCTAGCAAAACATTTCAATTGGGTTAAGTTGTATTTTTTGATTATAGCGATAGGTTTTTATTATTGTTTGTGCGCCCTATATTACGTGAGACAAAGTTTGGCGCCAGTGGATATTCAACAACGTGTCAGGAGTTCGGGGTGAATGCATAGGCTGCTTTGTTCTCGGGGTGCAGAGAGTGTTCGATTCGCAAGGAGGGGAGAGATCAAAAAAGACCGCATGTCTGCCACGCCTTGAAATGTTTCTTTGATCTGCGCCGCCAGATACGCCACTGTTGATTTGCCTCATGGGCGGGTACCGTTAAACGGTCGATTTCTGGATAACCTCGGGGGTCTTCTCGCGATGAGTCGCTATCGCGAATATCGGTCGTTACAGGTGCACGTCATTACCAGTTGGTCTCTCTCACCTTCAAACGAGTCCGCACAACAGCGCATAGAAGAAGAGCATGCGTTGCAAGCCTTGGGACTCAGATTGCATATCTGGTACGATCAAGAAGATAAGATCATCAACAATACGCAGGTAGAAAACGCACCCACATGGTTTGTTTTGAATAACGAAGCTCGGGTTTTGGCACATGGTTGGGTGGATGTCAGCAAAGTCATGAAAGCGCTTTTTCGGTCGCAATAATACCCAGTAAAGATGCGGCTGGGCAAGCTGGGTGGCGTGCAGGGCGCAATCGTTTTATGGGCTAATGTCCAGATCTTGGTACAGCGCGCTGAGCCAATTGCAGAATGTATGGGCGGCGTCAATCTGGGTGGTGTGATCGTTCACCACCACATAATGCGAGCGTTGTTTGGGGAGCTTATAGGGCAGGGGCGCAATCAACTGTCCCTGATCCAGATATTGCCGCGCAAAGCTTTCCAATACCATGGTGACACCGTGACCGGTCATGGTGGTTTGTAAGGCGATCAACGAAGAATCAGCCCGCAGCCAATCCATACGTGGTGTAAGGTTCAGATCATGCAGGTCTGACAGGCGCGACCAATCGGTTTCTGAACCCACGATTTGAATTACATCTGCGGCCGCAAGGCGTTGAATGCTTAGATTAGGGCCAAGTGCACGGGCATAGTCGGGGTGACACACGGGCACTGCAAATTCATGGCCCAGATGGAAAATCTGGCGTTCTGCCCAATCTCCCTGTCCATACCGGATGTCCACATCGAGTGTTTCTTCGTCAAAGCGATCTGCCCAGACTGAGGTGGACAGATGTACGGCAATATCAGGATGGGCGCGCTGAAACTCTGACAGGCGTGGAGCCAGAACCAATGCCGCGCAGGAAATTGACGCACGCACCCGTAAGATGCGCTTTTGTTGCCCTGCAAAAAGTCCCTCTGTCGCTTGTGCCATATCGCCAAAGGATTTGCGGATCGGCTGGGCATAGGCTTGCCCTACATCCGTCAGTTGCACCCCCCGCGCCAGCCGGATGAACAACTGCGCATTCAGATGTTTTTCCAGCAGGCGAATTTGTTGGCTGATGGCAGCGGGTGTCAGACCCAATTCATCCGCTGCCGAAGAAAAGCTATTGTGACGTGCTGCGGCTTCAAAAGCTCTGAGCCAGGTCACATGAGGTAGATTGGGCATGGCACACCTTCAATGAAAATGAGGTCTTTGGCGTTAAATGAATTGGTTGTACTACCCCTAACGACACGGCAATGATGACGCAAGACAGCGACAGAGATTGCCGGGCCATGCATCCATCCACTTACGATTTTATCATTATTGGCGCGGGGTCCGCGGGATGCGTTCTGGCGGATAAGCTGACAGCCAATGGCCGCTTTCAGGTTCTGCTGATCGAGGCCGGCGGCACCGACCGCAGGTTTATGATCAAGATGCCGATGGGGTATGGGTTCACCTTTTCTGATCCGCGGGTGAATTGGCGGTTTTCAACGCAGGCCGATGCCGGGTTGAACGGACGTGTGGCCTATTGGCCGCGGGGGCGGGTGATTGGTGGGTCCAGCTCGATCAATGCCATGGCCTATGTGCGAGGATTGCCGCATGATTTTGACGATTGGCAAGCTGCTGGCGCCCACGGCTGGGATTGGGATACGGTTAAGGCGACATATGACGCAATGGAACGTCATGATGAGCGGGCCGCCAATGGCAGGCGTGAACAACGCGGGACAGGCCCGGTTTGGGTCAGCGATTTATCCGACCAGATGCATCCGTTTTCACGTCATTTTCTGCGCGCGGCGCAAGATATGGGCTGGGCCAGTCTGTCAGATATGAATGGTCCCGATCCCGAGGGGCTTGGATATGTGCGCAGCACTGTGCGTAAGGGGCGACGTTGGTCTTCGGCGGATGCGTTTTTACGCCCGGCACTGCGGCGCAAGAACCTGACAGTGATCCGCAACGCCTTGGTCGAAAGAGTCCTGATCCAAGATGGCCGTGCCGTGGGGGTGCAATACCTCAAAGGACAGCTCCAGTCGATTGCGACAGCCGCGCGCGAGGTGATCCTAAGTGCAGGGGCCATAAATTCTCCGCAGTTATTGATGTTATCGGGCGTCGGCCCTGCCGCGCACCTGCAACACCATGGAGTTCAGGTGCATCTTGACTTGCCTGAGGTCGGGCAGGGTTTACAGGATCACTTGGCGGTGTCGCATTTCTTTTGGGCCAATCAGCCCACGCTGAACCGCACATTGGGCAATCGGGTTGGCCAGTTGATCGCGGGGATTAGATACATCCTGACCCGACGTGGTCCATTGTCCGTGCCAGTCAACCAATGCAGCGGTTTTGCACGCACCCAAGGGGCCAAGCCCCCGGATGTGCAGATATATTGCAACCCGGCGTCTTATTCGACGCCCGCGACCGGTACGCCGCAGGTGGATCGCGATGACGGGTTTTTGTTGTGTGTGCAACCCAGTCGGCCAACCAGTCGCGGCAGCATTTCCTTGCGCTCTGCCAGGCCCACCGATGCGCCGCTGATCCAGCCCAATTCCTTGTCTACGCAAGAGGATCGCGACACAGCCATCCGCGCTGGGCGCGTGTTGCAGGAACTGATCCAGACCCCGACCATCCAACGGATCACGCAGGCCCGGCGTGATACTGACATTGTGCCCATGAATGATACTGCCCTGTTGGAAAATTTTCGCACCCGGGCCGGAACCGTGTTCCACCCAACCTGCACCTGCCGGATGGGGGGAAACGCGCAAAATTCTGTTCTGGATGAACGTTTGCGTGTGCATGGGGTGGCCGGGCTGCGGGTGATTGATGCGTCTTCTTTTCCCAACATAACTTCGGGCAACACCAACGCCCCAACCATGATGCTTGCCTATCGTGGGGCGGAATTGGTGCTAGAAGATCATGCCGTGTGACCATAACCTTTCTGAATATCAGCCGCAGATTGTTGAAGCCTTTCTATGTGTGACGTCAGCTCGACGAGCAGATCCGCATCGCCAACGTTCCAAATACTTAGGGCCGCCACGGATGTCTTGCCTTTGCTAAGGATCGGCACGGCCAATCCTGATGTTTGGCGAAACTCCTCTCTGGCACTGACGGCAAAGCCATTTCGCTGTACCTTTGAAATCTCATTTAGCAAGCCTTGTCGGTCGGTAATCGTGAATTCCGTACATTGCTCCAGATCATAGGTTTCAAGACGCGTGCGCAGGTCCTTTTCAGCTAGGCTTGCCAGAAACAACTTGCCTGCCGCGCTGGCGTGCAGGGGGGAATGCTGTCCGATCCGAGGGGCCAGTCGGAACGGTAACCCGGTTTCAGTCGTATGTAAGTACAATACAGAATTCCCATCCATCATGGACAATGCAACACGCATGCCCGTGTCTTGGCACAGCATTCGCATGTGAGGCGCGGCGATGGTTGCAAGAGTGTCGTTTTGCAGGGTCTGAACACCCCACCGCATCAGACGCGAGCCTGGGACATAGGTTTGGTGCTCAGGGTCAAAACTCAACGCCTGCGCTTCGCGAAGCAACACCAACAAGCGGTGCGCAGAGCTTTTGGGCAGACCGCTTTTGAGTGCCACATCTCCTAAGGTGAGAGGCGTTTGTGAGGCCGCAACAAGATCAAGCAGCGCCATTGATTTATTCAAGATCGAACTGGGTGGCATGTGAGTGGGCCTATTTGGGATTGACACAGATAAGGATTATATCTCACATATCTCATGATACGCAAATTATATCCCATAATACGAGACACTAATGCATAAAGCTTCCTCCCACCGTGCGGGAGGGCGCCGCAATCGCTTGTCCGCCCGCGCTGAACGTCGCGATGACACAAGGATGCTTTGTGATACCCGGATCGCACAGCCTTATGCGCCCCTGTCAGAGGTAAACGTGGGTGAAATTCATCAGGCTGCTCTGCAGATTTTAGAAACCGTCGGAGTAGCCAAGGCCACACCGCGTGTTCTACAGGCAGCATTGGCGCATGGGTGTTGGCAGGATGAGACGGGACGGCTGCGATTTCCGCCCGCAGTCGTAGAGACATGTCTGCAAAAGGCGGCAAAATCGTTCACTGTGCATGGCCGCGATCCTGCGCTGGATTTTGAGGCGCGTAATGGGTTGGTCAACTTCGCAACAGGGGGTGCTGCGGTTACAATGTTGGATCGCCTGACGCGAACCTATCGCCCCAGCACATTGGCCGATCTACATGACCTTGCTTGCGTTGCGGATGATCTGAAGAACATTCAATGGTTTGCCCGTCCCGTTGTTGCGACGGATGTGGCGGATAACTTTGAACTGGATGTGAACACGATCTACGCTTGCGCAGCGGGAACAGACAAACATATCGCCACCAGTTTCAGTGCAGGTGATCATGTGCGTCAATGCCTGCCGATGCTTGATGTGTTGGCTGGTGGAGATTTTCGAAAACGCCCGTTTTGCACGGTTCACGCCACGACCATTGTTTCGCCCCTGAACTTTGCCGAAGACAGCCTTGATGTGGCATGCGCGGCAATTGATATTGGGATGCCGATCCATGCGCAGACGGGTCCGCAAGCGGGCGCGACGGCACCTGCGGCCTTGGCGGGCACCTTGGTGCAAACCTGCGCCGAGGGTCTTGCGTCTCTGTGCGTGATCAACATGTTGGCACCGGGTCATCCAACAGTCATGGGGAATTGGGCGTTCACATCCGATCTGCGCACCGGCGCATTCTCTGGTGGAGGAGGGGAGGCCGCTTTGCTTGGCGCGGCCTCTGGTCAGATGTCGGCCTTTTATGGAATCCCCGGTGGCATGGGGGCAGGCATGTCCGACAGCAAACTCCCCGACAATCAGGCAGGGTATGAAAAGGCCCTGACGATGACATTGGCCGCCCTGTCAGGCGGTGGGTTTGTCTATGAAAGTGCCGGGATGTTGGCCAGTTTGCTGGGATGCAGCATTGAGGCGTTGATCATCGACGACGAGATGCTGTCTTCCCTCAGGCGTGTTGCGCGGGGGATCGAGGTCACACCCGAAAGCTTGTCGATCGATGTCATCCAAGAAGCCGTGCTTGGCGCTGGGCATTATTTGGGGGCCGACCAAACCCTGCGTCTTATGGAAACGGAATTTACCTACCCAATACTTGCCGACCGCACGCCGCCCGATGATTGGCAAGAGGCGGGCAGTTTGGACATCTGGGACCGCGCAAGCCTGCAAGCCGAAACCCTTCTGTCAAAAAGAGGTGCACCAAAAATAGGTGCGCAAACGGATAAACTTATCCGGGACAGCTACAACATACTTCTGCCAAGGGAGACCCCCTCATGACCCAAGAAACACAAGTGGCCGTCATCGGCGGTGGAATTGTTGGCTGTTCGGTTCTTTATGGTCTGGCGCAACTTGGCTGGACGGATGCGGTGTTGCTCGAACGTCGACAGCTTACGTCAGGGTCCACATGGCACGCGGCCGGAAATACAACCTATTTTGGACCCTATGCCGAAATGACACGGCTGTTCACCAGTTCTATTGAAACCTATTTGGCCGCCGAAGCCTCGACAGGGCAATCTGTAGGCTTTCATCAGACTGGCAGCCTGCGTTTGGCGACAAGCGAGGCAGAGCTTGCTGCCTATCAAGCGCTTAGCCCACTGTATCGCGATCTTGGTATTCCCTATCATGTCATCACGCCAGAAGAGACAGCAGAGATCCATCCGCTTTTGTCCACTGACGGTCTTTATGGCGCGGCGTACACACCTACGGATGGGCATGTGGATGCATCAGGCGCCACGCATGCGCTTGCCAAAGCAGCCCGCCGACTGGGGGCAGAGATCAAAACCAAGACAGCTGTTGTTGCGATTGAAAAGACTGCGAAGGGCTGGCAGCTTACGGCGGAAACAGAGACTGGGATAGAGACGATACATGCAAAACATATCGTTCTGGCCGCAAGTTTTTGGACGCGTGAACTGGCCGAGCAGCTGGGATTAACGCTGCCATTATATGCGTTGCAACATCATGAGATCATTACTGGGCCTGTCAGTGAACTTGCTTCGCTTTCAACTGAACTCCCGACGGTACGCGACCCGGGCGCACCAGCAAATATTCGTCAGGAACGCGATGGATTTTTGTGCGGCGTCTATGAACAGGGGCCTAAATTCTGGGGCACCGACGGGATTCCCAAGGATTTCAAAGAAGAATTGCTGCCTCCGGAGCTGGATCGTCTGATGCCCGAGCTTGAACGGGTCATTGAGCGCATCCCCGCCTTTGGCAGCGCGGGCATCAAAGCCGTAAACAACGGTCCGATTTGCTATACGCCTGATGGTTTACCTCTGTTGGGTCCGGTTGAGGGGCAGGATGGGTTGTGGTTGGCGAGCGGGTTCACTGTGGGCATTGGCACCGGGGGCGGCGCAGGTCAGTTCCTTGCGCATTGGATGGTCAATGGTGCGCCGCTCTATGATTTGGCAGCGGTATATCCCTCCAGATACCCTCGCGACTTATCCAAAGAACAAGCCATGGCGCAGATCAAATCCACCTATGAACGCGGCTACACCCTGCGATAACATGAGGCCCAATAACGTAGAGCACCAAATGATTTTGACCTTTGAACCAATAGCTGGCGTGATGTCGGGAATGAGCCCAAAGTACCGCGACCCAGAAAACCACGAATGTCCGCTAGTCGGAAGTTGCGATAGATAGAACCCAATCCAAGCTGCGCAGGTAGCCCTCAGATGTGGGACAATTATCGGGTGATGCTGACGCGGCTGCAAACACAAAGCCATGTGTGTAGTCGACAAGTAGATTGAGCAGCACATCGTTTTGGTCACCATTGTTCAAGCGGCTTGTGTCCAGCCGTAAACTATCGGTCAGTTGTATGATGTCTCGGCTCATCAGCGAAGTGTCACCTAGGATGCAGCCGACAAGGTTGGCGTGTTGCAACGCTCTATCGCAGTAAAGTTCGAGTGCATTGCGTAGCCTAGCCTGAGGAGTGTCTCCTACACTCCCGTCAGCAATACCGCCAAATGCCATTTCCACGAGGCTCTTAAGCAACTCTTGCTTGTTGCCGACATGATATTTGACGGCCATAGGCGTCGCACCCAATGCCTCCGCCAACTTTCGGAAAGATACAGCCTCAACACCACCTTCCGTCAACAGTGGCAAGGCGGTTTTCAAGATCAACTGTTTTGAAAGTTTTTGGTTCTCACGAGTGGGTCGTCCGGCTGGTTTGGCCTGCTTTTTAGTCATTGGATGCGGTATTGCATCTGTATTAGACCAGACTTGAAATCGCTGACGCTTTCAAGTGCCAAATCAACGTCTTTGGCTAACTCTCCAAAAAGCCGAATTCCGTCACCGATCAAAATAGGAACGATGGCGACTTTCATGTCTCTAATCAAACCTTCGCGCAGGAATGACTGGATAATGGCTCCGCCATCCACATAAACGCGTTTGATTCCATGTTCGCCAAGTGCTTTCATAAGATCAATCGGTTCATTGGACATGATTTCGACCTTATCCTGAAGATCGTCGGGAATATCCGCCTGAGTAAGACTGCGGCTCAAAACAACAACGGGTTTTGTGTAGGGCCACTCGCCGAAACCAAGCACAGTTTTGTAGGAACCGGAGCCCATGACAATCACGTCGATGCTCTCCATGAATTCGGTGAACCCATGATCCTCTCCAGCAGTATCCTGTTTTTCGAGCCAATCGAGTGTATGGTTCTTTCGAGCAACAAAACCATCAAGTGTCATCGCCATCATTATGTGTCCGGTGGTCATATCTTTCTCCATACCTCGATATTATACAGTGTATAATTTAAAGTAAACCTCTCCGCAACAGTGTGTTCGATGTTCATTGTCGAGAAGGAAAAGCAGACATCAGGAGGATTGCCATAAACGGTAAAAAGCCCGCACTGCAGACATCAGGATGTATCTTAGGTTCAACAGATGGGCCTTAGTGATTGCACTATAAGGCGTTTAAACTGGCTTGCGGATTTTCCCAACGCGTTTTTTTTGGTTTTCATCCGCTGGTAGGACAACATCTAATGAAAATGTCAGGCGTGAGGCGGTTTCGGAGGCTGAAGTTTTTTCACCTCCAATTGAAGCAGAAAGAACAGAGATCTTACCTTCGGCACCTTTTGAACTTGATGCGCTGACGGCAATGTCAAAATCCAGTGTGGTGCGGGGGGCAATGAATTCATTGTCCTCCTTGGTATGAGTGCCAGGGTTCACCAACCCGCCATGTTGTTTAATGATGTCGTCCGCTTCGAGAACGCCTTCTGAAATCTGGGTAATCGCCGATACAATGAAATCTTTAAGGTCCAATGTCATTTTCCCTGATGTGGAATGTCTATGGAACTCTATGGTTTGGGCGTCTTAAAGTCATGGGGTAAATTCGTTTGATCCTGTGCAAACGCCTTGCGCAGCCACTGGCAGAACTCTGTGATTTCGGGCCTTGCTTTGCCTTTGGTGTTGTTAATCGCTAGAAAATGCGCCTGTTCCAAAGGCACGGGGTGATCAACGATGTGAATGGGGCGTGCGCTTTCGCGGGCTTGCAATGCGAAACGTGTCAATACCGGTGCCAGGCCAAGGCCGGACGAGACCATCTCAATCGCGGCGGCGGTTGTGTCCACGGAATAGACGTACCGTGCCTTTTGTTCGTCCAGCCCATGTGCTTTGAAATATCGGGTCCAGTGATCCTCAAAGCCAAGAATATGGATCAAGGGCGCGTGCAGCAAATCAGCCGCCTTGGCATAATGTGCCGCGTGGTCCTGATGGCAAATTGGCACAATGCTTTCTTGACTCAGAAACTCTGTGGCGCCGGGAAAACGATCTGGCAAACCCAGCTGTAAATCTACATCCGCATCGGTCGACGACATCCGGTCTGCCCAGATAGAAGACACCATGCGGACGTCGATTTCAGGATGGTGATGCGTGAAATCAATCAGCTTAGGTGCGAGCCACAGAATGGCAGTTGAGACGGGTGCGCGCACCCGCACGGCCTTTTGTTGAGAAGGGCCAAACAGACCAGCGGTGGTCAGTGTGAGGTCTTCAATCGCGTTGGACACAGCGGGCAGATAGGCCTTGCCCATTTCCGTCAGCGTCAGATTGCGTGGTTCTCGTACAAACAATTCTGCCCCAAGGCGTTGTTCCAAAGATCGGATATGCAGGCTTACTGCGGCCTGCGTCAGCCCTAATTCTTGCGCCGCAGAGGTGAAATTCAAATGCCGTGCGGCCGCTTCGAAAGTGCGCAGCCAGACCAGATTTGGAAGACGTTGGGACATAGAATTAAGCCATAAATATTTTTGGGTATTATCCCCATAATATCTCGTTTTTATTTCTGTATGCAATAGCCCACACTTCGCCAACACGCGAGTCTCAGATGCTGAAAGAAGGTTGCTTTGCAAAGCAGCAAGATTTCACGCTCAAGCGCACCGAATTTTTAACTATAGGGAAACTCTTTCGAAAAAGTCGAAAGATTACAGGAGAGAAGACACATGAAAGTCGGTTTTATTGGCCTCGGCAATGTTGGCGGAAAACTCAGCGGCTCTTTGCTACGCAATGGCGTTGATTTGACTGTTCACGATTTGAACGAAGACTTTGTTGCGGATTTCGTATCACGTGGCGCAAAAGCCGCCGAAGGTCCGGCGCAAATGATGCGTGATTGTGACGCCGTCATCACATGTCTGCCATCGCCCGCCGCATCAGATGCGGTAATGCAATTGATGCTGCCCGAAGTGAAAGCAGGCAAAATCTGGATGGAAATGTCCACCACCGATGAAGAAGAAGTGAAACGCCTTGGTGCGATGGTCATGGAGGCAGGCGGTGCAGCCGTCGATTGCCCGGTATCCGGTGGCTGTCACCGTGCCGACACTGGCAACATTTCGATCTTTGCGGGCTGTGACCGCGCCACTTTTGAGCGCATCTTGCCTTTCCTGACTACGATGGGCCGCCGCATTCTGCATACTGGTGAATTGGGGTCTGCATCCATTCTGAAGGTCGTGACAAACTACCTGGCCACGGCAAATCTTGTGACCTGCTGTGAAGCATTGGTTACGGCTAAGGCAGCGGGCATGGATTTGAACACCACCTATGAAGCGATGAAAATTTCCTCGGGTACATCATTTGTGCATGAAACCGAAAGCCAGGTTATTCTGAACGGCAGTCGCGATATTTCCTTCACCATGGATCTGGTGAAAAAAGATGCAGGCTTGTTCCACGAGGTAGCCAAACGCAATAATGTGGAACTGGAAATTGCGCCCATGTTGGTGGATATATTCAATGATGGCATCGCGCGTTTTGGTGAACGTGAGCTGTCTCCAAACATCATAAAACGCCTGGAAGAAGCCACAGGCTTGGACATCCGCGCGCCGGGCTTCCCGCCAGAAATGACGGATGATGAACCAGAAGAGGCCGGTTACGAGGTGATCCCGCAGGGCTCATAGCTTAAAGCAGCAGAGTAAGAACAGGAGCGGCAGCTATGAGGCGAATTTATACCTATGGTGGGTATCCTGCGACACGCAATCACACGGTTGCAGATTTCATCGCAGGCAAGGGCAAACGCAAGTTTGTTCAAACCACCGCATTCACCCGGATCGAAGCTGCCGCCGCCGAAGCCGCCGGGATCGACCACCTGTCGATCTCGGATTATGAACTTGCCGAGGTAAGGGCAGGCGCGCCCCACACCTTTATTACCACGGCCTTGCCGGCAACGGATCACATTACCCATGATGACATGCTTCGGGCTGCGATCAATGCAGCAGCTGGCGGAGCAGATGCTGTCTATACGATCCGTAGCCTTAAGGCGGTTGAAAAACTGGCCGACGAAGGGCTGAGTGTTCAAGGCCATCTTGGCCTTATACCACGCATGTCCACAAAAATTGGTGGCTTGCGTGCGTATGGACGCACCGCTGACGAAGCGATGAAACTGGCTGAAGATCTGCGACGTCTGGAAGATGCTGGCGCCTATGCGGTCGAATTGGAATGTGTGGCGGATGAAGCCATTGCCGAGCTCAGCCCACGCACGGGCCTTGTGACTCATTCCATTGGTTCTGGTGGGGCGGCAGATGTGATTTTCCTGTTTCAGGAAGATGCCTGTGGAGACAATCCAAACCCGCCGCGCCATGCCAAGGTGTTCGCAGATATGGCCAGCGCACGTGCAAAACTCGAAGCTGAGCGCATGAAAGGCCTGACCGCATTTCGTGACGCTGTTCAGAATGCGACATACCCCGATGCCGCAACCAGCATAGCCATGAAGCCCGGAGAGCATGATAAACTACGTGAAGCATTGGACAAACGCCGCCCATTTCACGAATAACTGAGGATGCCCGCCATGTTGCAAGTCAATTCAGATCGCCAACGCACGCCTGAGGCCAAATATTATATCAGCGATGATGTATTGGCAGCAGAACGTGAAAAGCTGTTTTTTGACAGTTGGCAGTTTGCTGGGCACATCTCACAGTTGGTGGCTGCAGGGGATTTTGTCACCACCTCGATCTTTGATCAGAACATTCTGATCGTGCGGGGCCAGGATGATGAAATTCGCGCGTTTTATAATGTCTGCCCCCACCGCGGCCACCAATTGGTCGAAGGTGAGGGCAACAAACGCGTCATCACCTGCCCTTATCATGCATGGACCTTTGGGCTTGAGGGCAACCTGCGTGGCCTGAAAAAGGGCGCGAATACCGCAGCCCCTGATCGGTCCGAAATTTGCCTGTCAGCGGTGCGTGTCGATCAACTGGCTGGATTTCTGTTTGTGAACCTCAATCCGGATGCCACCGCATTGGCCGATTTCGCCCCGGGACTAGAGGCGCAAATTCTTGCAACTTGCCCCGAGCTTCCAGACCTCGTGCTGGAAGAAGGCGCCGCGCTGGGCCATACCTATGAGTGTGGGGCCAACTGGAAAATCCTGATCGACAACTACTTGGAATGCCATCATTGCGGTCCGGCCCATGACAGCTTCAACGACATGATGGACATCGCAAACAGCAAGTTTGAACTGTTTGAAAACTATACCTATCAGGTCGCGCCAACTGCGTTCAAATCAGAAAGCAAAGCCTTCCCACTGGATCTTGACCATGACGTCACCGTTGGCAATTTCTGGTTTCTATTCCCCAATACAGTGTTTGGCCAGTTCCCCGGGACGCGCGGTTTTTATATTTCACGGTTTGACCCGGTGACGCCCGACCTGACCGAACGCCGCACCCTGTCCCTGACCACGGCAGAGCCGACCGATCCGGACATGATGCGCCGTCATAAACTGCGCTCTGACTGGTCGGTGAATGTGGTCAGTCAAGAAGATCGCGCCCTGTGCGAAAACGTGCAGCGCGGCATGAAACAGCGCGGGTATCAACAAGGCTGGTACATCACCGACCCAGACGAACATGGCATTTCCGAACACGCCATGCGCTATTTTCACGATCTTTATCTGAATGCATTAGAAGGTTAAGATCTATGTGCGGTGCTGCCCCAAAACCCAGCCGAAAATACCCATACGAGCCACCCCCTGTCGTGATCTGACTGCAACAGATCATATCAAAACAGGAGGACGGCATGACAACCGCCGATACAAACACCACCGAAGCAAAAGACAAACCACAAGACCCCGCCCCAATGAGCCGCGAATGGCATTGGCACCCGGAATTACCAGTGAAATACGCACCTTATTGGCTTTGGCCGCCCAAATTTGGCGTGTTGGGCAAATGGGTGTTGCAAAACTGGCTGCAATTCTCGGACCGTTCAATCTTTCTGGCGCTGGCCTTTATCGTGGCCTTCTGGTTGCAACCTGTTGGGGCTGAACAGGCCACGTTCGCCTTTGACTGGATCGCAGGGGTGTTTATCCGCAATTGGGCGTTGTTGCTGATCGTCGCAGGCGGGCTGCATTTGTGGTTCTATGGGGTCGACGGGCAAGGAAAATTGCTGAAATACGACCCGCGCCCCTATACGAAACGCAAGAATGCGCTCTATAAATTTGGCTATCAGACGTGGGATAATGTTTATTATTCCATGGTGTTTGGCGCAACATTCCTGTCCGCTTTGGAATGTTTTCTGCGCTGGATGTATGCCAGCGAAGCGATTGGCACGCTCAGCTTTGCCGCGCATCCGATCTGGTTCATTGCGCTGTTCCCGATCCTCGCGATCTGGCAGAGCTTTCATTTCTATGTTGTACACATCGCGCTGCATCAACCCGCCGTTTATAAATACGTCCATGCCGTGCACCATCGTAACGTGAACACTGGCCCATGGTCCGGCATGTCTATGCATCCGATTGAGGCGTTCGGCTATCTCAGCGCGATCCTGATCGTGCTGGTGCTGCCCAGCCATCCGGTGCACATGCTCTTTCTTGGCTATTGGCTGATGTTGGGCGCGGCCTCTTCGCATTCCGGATACGAGGCGATCTGGGCACGTGACCGTCAGGCCCTGCTGATTGGTGCGTTTTTCCATCAGCTGCATCACCGCTATTACGAATGCAACTATGGCAATGCCGAAATGCCGTGGGACAGGTGGTTTGGCACCTTTCATGATGGCAGCGAAGACGCGACCAAACGCACCCGCGATCGCAAACGCCAAATGCACGCCAACAACTGATCATATATCAGCAGTTTGACATGACCGGGCGCGTCCTCCGCGCCCGGTTTTTCTTTGCGCGTTTGGTTTCTTCTTGGTGGAAATATCCCGGGGGTTTGGGGGTTGGCCCCCAATGAAAGGTGTGTTTGGGGGCTGGCTTCTCCAATGAACGGTGCATGTGCAGCGTCCCCGGCAAGGTTCGTTATGCCTTGGGATGGGTCTTATTATAGACTTCCATCAAACGTGCGGTATCCACGGCAGTATAGGCTTGGGTCGTGGACAAAGATGCATGCCCCAGCAATTCCTGAATGGCACGTAAATCGCCACCTGCGCCCAATAGATGGGTGGCAAAGCTGTGGCGCATGGCATGGGGGGTGGCCGTGGCTGGCAAGCCAAGCTGCATACGCACCTGCTGCATGACGGCTTGAATTTGACGTGGCGCCAGCGCCCCACCACGTGCCCCCTTAAACAGGGCACTCTCGGACTCGATTGGATAAGGACACAGGCGCACATAGGCATCTACGGCATCGCGTGCTGCATCCAGCACAGGCATGATGCGCTCTTTGTTCCCCTTGCCAAAAATACGCAATACATCAGGCAAGGGCGCATCTGCCCCTGTCAGTCCAAGTGCCTCGGAGATCCGCAGACCACAGCCATAAAGCAGCGTCATTACGGCAGTGTCCCGCGCCCCGATCCATGGCTTTTGCGATTGTATCTCGACCGCGTCGATCACCGCCATGGCGGCATCTTCTGCCAAGGGACGTGGCAGTTTCTTCTGAAACTTTGGTGCGCGGGTGGATAGAACCGCGGTGGGTTCAAACCCTTCGCGCTCGGCCAACCAGCGATAAAATGTTTTCACAGCAGATAGTTTGCGCGCCAGCGATCGCGCGCCCACACCATCCCCCCGCATGCGGGCCATCCACGAGCGCATGTCGGAAATGGTGATCCGGGCCAATGGTGCCAAGCCTTGGGTTTCGCCCTTGTGGGTGGTGATGAATGTTAGAAATTCGGTCACATCGCCCTGATAGGCCAGCAACGTGTTGTCCGACGCCCCATTCAGCGCCTTTTTTGCGGCCAGCCAGCCGGCAAGAGCATCTCTTGCGGCTGGTGAAATCACGACAACCAACGGCGCATTGCGCGTTCAAACACCCCTGCGAAAAATGCCAGAAGATCAGTGCCTTGTTGCGGGGTGAAATGATGCGGGTCTTCTGCCCCCATCACCAACAGCCCGGGCAGGCGGCCTTCGCCGAAATCAAGTTTCAGGCAGGCCTCGGATCTGATCCAATCGGCGGCCTCGCCATAAACTTGGTCGGCGCCTGATTGCAACTGACGCAACGTGACCTGACGCAGTGGCACATTGCGCCCGCCGGTCATGTAATCCTCGATAAACCCAGGTTCGGCCACGGACAGGACATCGCCAAGGCGTTGGATGGCAGGATCGTCTTCGTTCTGTACTGATTCCAGCACCAGACGCACCTCGTCCACACGTAGAATATCGGCGACTTCGCCCCCTAGATCGCGCAAAAAAGATTCGAACTCCACCGGGTCCAACATGCGCAGAATCGCACGGTGCACCTGATTGGTCCCAGCCAGGTTTTCATATGCGGCGGCGATCACACTGCGATGAGTGTCTTCCAGCCGATCAAGGCGCGCCTCAAGCCGTTCCATCGCAATACCGCGCAAATCAACGATATTGCCGCCCATGGATTTTTCATTGGCCGCGATCAATGCGCGCATCACATCCTGATCATCCAGAATCATATCCGGTTGCGAGATGATCTTTTCGCGCAGGGTATCTTCGATTTTGGCAGTGTTGCTCATGGTGCTGCTCATGGTGGCCTCTTGCGGGTTTGACGCGACTTTAACAGAGCCTGCGCGGGAATTCCTTAAGTTTTTTCAAAGATGCGGTTGGAAATGAAAAATACCCAAAAGTATAGCGTCCTGACCTAAAGGGCGGGTTTCTATCCTTTGCAGGGGATAGGTGGACAGCCACAGGCCTGCTATGCATTCCATACGCAGTCTAAGGGGAGGGTGCGAACCCAAAGAGGGTTAGGAAAAAGGCGGGCCGGATTGCATCCCCGGTGTCCGCCTTTTTCTTTTGTTTTACAGAATCTTAATGTCAGCCGCAGCGATGTCCGCAAGGAAGGTCGCAAGACCTTTGTCAGTCAGCGGGTGGTTCACCATCGCTTTGATCACACCGGGGGGCGCAGTCATCACATCTGCCCCAAGGCGTGCGCTGTCCAGCACGTGATTGACGCTGCGGATCGACGCTGCAAGAATTTCGGTATCAAACCCATAGTTGTCATAGATCGTGCGAATATCCGCGATCAATTCCATCCCATCCAGGTTGATATCATCCAGACGCCCGATAAACGGAGAGATGAATGTCGCGCCTGCCTTGGCTGCCAAAAGTGCCTGATTGGCAGAGAAGCACAGCGTCACATTGACCATGTGGCCATCGTCTGACAAGGTTTTGCAGGCCTTCAGGCCATCCCAGGTCAAGGGAACTTTCACAGCGATGTTTTCCGCGATTTCAACCAGTTTGCGACCTTCGGCAATCATGGTGTCTGCGTCTGTGGCAGTCACTTCGGCGGACACCGGGCCATCAACCAGATCACAGATTTCTTTGGTGACTTCGATGATGTCACGACCGGATTTTTTAATCAGCGACGGGTTGGTTGTCACACCATCCACCATGCCCAGATCGTTCAACTCGGCAATGGCGTCGATCTCGGCGGTATCTACAAAAAATTTCATGGGGCAGAGTCCTTTGATGGGTTGGCCTTGGTTTGACGCTCGTTTACCTCATAGAGTGACATGCCGAAACCCCTTTTGACGTACTGCTATTTACCGAGGTGACCTTGAGCGAAACAGAATTCTTTGACGAAGGTGCCTTGGTGGGTGTGCTGACAGCGCAGCCGCTGGACCGTGTGCTGGATTACAAGGCACCCGAAGGAGGATGTTTTCTGGGTGCCTTTGTCGAGGTGCCGTTGGGCCCACGTAAAGTGTTGGGCGTGGTCTGGGGGCCGGGGCGCGGTGATTGGGACATCAACAAGGTGCGTTCAGTCCTGCGCGTGCTGGATGTTGCGCCCATGCGCAGCGAAATGCGCGCGTTTTTACGAAAGGCGGCGGATTACACACTGACGCCAATGACCGCGATGTTGCGTCTTGCCACCCGTGCGCCGGGCCTGTCTGATCCGCCATCCATGCAAAAGGTTTATCGTCTGGGTGATGGCACGCCGGATCGTCAAACCGATGCGCGCCGCCGTGTGATGGAGGTGTTGGAAAACTTCGCTGGATTGTCTTTCACGCTTAAGGAACTCAGTGAAGAGGCGGGCGTCACTTCATCCGTGGTCAAAGGTTTGGTCAAACAAGGTGTTGTGCTGGAACAAGACACGCCCCGCGATGTGCCGTTTCGCCGATTGGACCCAGAGTACAGCACGCGCGAATTGAATGAAGATCAGGCCAAAGGTGTGCAGGCCTTGCGCGCGGCGATTCAAACCGGGCGCTATGGCACCACATTGCTGCGCGGTGTCACCGGTTCTGGTAAAACAGAGGTCTATCTAGAGGCCGTTGCTGAATGCCTGCGCATGGGGCGACAGGCCTTGGTTCTTTTGCCCGAAATTGCCCTGACCGCAGAATTTCTGACCCGGGTCGAGGCGCGGTTTGGATGCAAGCCAGCCGAATGGCATTCTGGTGTCACCATGACCGAACGCCGCCGTATCTGGAAAATGGTCGGACAGGGCGGCGCACAATTGGTTATTGGTGCGCGCTCGGCATTGTTTTTACCCTATCAGAATCTTGGCCTGATCGTCGTGGATGAAGAACACGACACATCCTATAAACAAGAAGAAGGCGTTCTGTATAATGCTCGTGACATGGCCGTTTTACGGGCAAGCCTGTGTGATGCGCGCGTGGTGTTGGCCTCGGCTACGCCCAGTCTTGAAAGTTGGACCAACGCCGAGGCAGGCAAGTACGACAAGCTGGAACTAACCACGCGATATGGCGCGGCGGTGCTGCCGGATATGCGTGCCATCGACATGCGCACCGAGGATTTGCCTACCAGCAGCTGGATTTCTCCAAGCCTTCAGGCCGCCGTGCGCGTGCGACTGGCCAAAGGGGAACAATCGCTCTTGTTCATCAACCGTCGTGGATACGCGCCAATCACCCTGTGTCGGGCCTGTGGTCATCAGGTCGGCTGTGATCACTGCGATGCGCGCATGGTCGAGCACCGCTTTCAGAAACGCCTGATTTGCCATCAGTGTGGCGAAAGCAAAGCCATGCCGGATGTTTGCCCGTCTTGCGAGGTCGCGGGAAAGATGGCCCCCGTCGGCCCCGGTGTAGAGCGTCTGGCAGAAGAGGCGCAAACCCTGTTTCCTGATGCGCGCCTTGCGGTGCTGTCGTCCGATCTGTTCGGATCTGCCCGTGCGCTCAAGGAAGGGGTGCGTGCGATCGCGGATGGTGGGGCAGATGTTATTATCGGCACGCAACTGGTGGCTAAGGGACATAATTTCCCGCTTCTGACGCTGGTTGGGGTCATTGACGCCGATCTTGGTTTGCAAGGATCAGATCTGCGCGCCGCTGAACGCACATTTCAATTGATGCGCCAAGTGGCTGGTCGCGCTGGTCGCGCGGAACGAAAGGGGTTGGCTCTTTTGCAAAGCTTTCAACCCGAACACCCGGTGATCCGCGCTATTTTGGCTGGGGACGAAGAAGGATTTTGGCGCGCCGAGGCGGCCGAACGTGAACAGGCCCGTGTTCCGCCTTTTGGTCGCATGGCCGGAATTATCCTCAGTTCACCCGATTTGCAGCAGGTGTTTGATCTGGGCAATGCCTTGGCGAAAAACGACATGCCACTGCGCCAAATTGGCGCGCAGGTCTTTGGCCCCGCACCTGCCCCCATCGCCCGCGTTCGGGGGCGCCATCGTGTGCGTTTGCTGGTCCGTGCTGACAAAGGTGTGCCATTACAAGCTGCCTTGAAAAAATGGGTCGGGCAATTCCGTCTGAAGGGTGATTTACGTCTTGCCGTGGATATTGATCCACAGTCGTTTTTCTGACCGCTTTGGGGGCGAAGCAAGCGATCAGCCACGCGCGGGTAACCGCTGCTTAAAAATAGAAAAACGACTGAGCGGCGCACCCAGATCATTCGGAACTGACCGAATTTCCCCCGCTCCAGCGCGCAAGAATATCAAGCAGCGAAGACTTGTTTATTGGCTTGCTCAAGAAATCATCCATTCCGGCACTCAGACATCTTTCACGATCCGCAGGAAGCGCGTTGGCCGTCAGCGCAATAATCGGGCAATGCCGAGAGTTTGAAGCCTCCTCCACGCTCCGAATGGATTGGGTCGCTGTGATCCCATCCATGACTGGCATCGACATATCCATAAGAATAACGTCAGGGGGCAAGGCTTTATAGCTGTCCAACGCTTCTTGACCATTTTCGACAAATGACATCGTGATGGGAGTGTTTTTCAACATCGTCTTCACAACCAACTGATTGGTTTTATTGTCTTCTGCGACAAGGACCGTCACCGGCGGAATGCCTGTCTCTTTTTCTGGGATTGATTTAGGGGCATCATCAATGATGCGTAATGTGCCAAGTTGCAAAGACCGCCCGATGCTGCGTTTCAATAAAGCAGAACGTACCGGTTTGAGCAAAAGTTCACATTGGCCGATGGCCTTGCGTGTTTCCAGATCCAAAGACTGTTCAACAGAGGAGAGGATCACCAAAGGAAGATTTGCGTGCTGAGGTTGCTGGCGTATGCGTTTTGCCAGATCGCGCCCGTCCATTTCGGGCATTTGATAATCCTGAATGACCAGATCGAATGTCTCTCCTTTTGCGTCCTGCTCTTTCAGTGCGGCAAGTGCTTCTGCACCCGAACAGGCCAAGGTCACATCAATTCCCCAAGTGCTCAATCGTTCGCTCAGGATGTGTCGATTGAGTTCAAGATCATCCACGACCAGGACATGTAAGCCGTGTAAATCTTCGGGCAAGTGTGGAGCAGGTTCTTCGGGAAGTGGCGTGGATTTAAGGGGGAGAGTGATCGTAAATACCGACCCTTTGTCGGCCTCTGATACAACTTTAATCTGTCCGCCCATCAGCTTAATCAGCCGCGACGAAATCGCAAGTCCCAGACCTGTGCCTTCGAATTTGCGGGTGGCGGCGGAATCGACCTGTTCAAACTCGCTGAAAATCTTGTCGATCTGATCCTCGGGAATGCCGATGCCCGTGTCCGTGACCTTGATGGTCACTTGTGTGGTGTCCCCAATGGTTTCACCGCTGACATCCATGTAGACAAAACCATCCAGTGTAAATTTTACCGCGTTTCCTGCGATATTGGTGATAATCTGACGGATGCGCCCCACGTCGCCAACAAACCCTATGGGCAACGACGGATCATAGCGAAGCGTGATTTCTACACCTTTCTCCGCAGCCTTTGGCGACAGCAAGGTCACGATATCTTCAAATGCTGTTTGCATGTTGAACGGGGCGGGCTCAATTTCAAGCTTTCCCGCCTCGATCTTGGAAAAGTTCAGAATGTCGTTGATGATTGTTAACAAGGCCGCGCCGGATTTGGAAATCGTTTCGGCATAGGTTTTCTGATCATCGTTCAAGTTGGTTTCCAGCAAAAGCTCGGCCATCCCAATGACGCCGTTCATTGGGGTGCGAATTTCATGGCTCATGTTGGCCAGAAATTCGGATTTGGATTGATTTGCGATGTCTGCGTTCTTTTTGGCCTCTTCCAGCGCGGTCTCTCGCTCGTCCCGCATGGAAAATGTGTCTTCCAGCACACCAACCGAAAAATCCAGTGCCCCAAGCTCACGTGAAATATACCACGGCAGAGGATAGGCGTTGGTGCGCAGGCCCAAAATTGCGTTGGACATGCGTTCGTGGATGCGATGCAGCGGCCGCATGGCAAGGATATTGAACAACAGCAGCAAAAGCATCGACAAAGAGGCGACGGCTGCAAGTGTGGTGATACGGGCTTGGCGTACGTTGTCGCTGATCAAAATGCGACCTTCGCGTGTGGACCATTCGACCACCATTTTTCCAAATTGTTCGCCATCAAATGTGATGTCGCGCTCAAAAACCTCTACCTCATCGGCATCGCGCAAGATAGACGAGCGTGCTTGCGCAAGCAGGCGATCACCATACCCGTGAAGCTGAATAGAAAGCAGTTTTGAATTGCGATCAATCGCCTCTTGCATGGCGCTTTCAAGAACGGGCGTATCCTCGACGATAATGGCTTCAAGCATCAATCCGCTGAGCAAAGAAACCGTAAGGCTGGCTTGCTCCATCAATTGTGTGTTCAGGCGTTTTGCTTCTGTTCTGCGCTCATATTCTCCGACAAGAAGGGCCACCAACGTGGCGGCCACAATCATGGAGATGATGATTTGCAGGCTAATCCCGGTCCGTTTTTGGGCCATGTTCATGCTTTCTCTGAGCTTTAGAATTGAACACTTTTCTGCATGGCGTCTCTGATGAAGTCATAATCTTCATCGGCCCCCTCTAAAAAGCCGTTCTTTGAAATTTTCTGAACGATTTCAAAGTTCTCAGAGGACAACATAACCTCGCGCATGGCGGAAAGGACGCGCGGGGAAACATTTGGGTGGGCCAGCCAGGGCTTGGTCACATTGTCAAATTTCTTAAGGGCACGTATCGGCACACCTTTCTTAACAAGCTTTTTGAAGGTGCTCTCCTTCAACGCCCCTGCTGCATATTTGCCACTGCCCACGGCTTCGCCCACCAGATCATGGCGTCCCAGATAATCGAAATTGGAGAGATCCTCTGCGGAAACTCCGGCTTCTAACAGTTCAGCCTGGGCCAGATACCGGCCGATGGTCGACAACTCATCGCCAAAGGCAAAGCTCTGTCCCTCCAGCTCAGAAAGTGATTGAAAATCGCTATCGGCATGCACGGCGATCACACCTTTGAATCGTTTCATACCTTTGCGCGATTCCATGGTAATGATCTGAATATCGGGATTGCTGTCTTTGACTGCGATATATGATGCCGGACCAAATCGGGCAAAGTCGACCTCGCCTGACGCAAGTTGGTCGATACCTTCCTGATACTCCTTGGCGATCTTCATTCGAATGATCACAGGCTCATTCAGCTGATTAGACATACGTTCGGCGAGAAAATTCAAAAACGGCTTGTACTTTCGAACTGTCGCGGTGGGTTTATCCGCGGCATAGGTGCCAAATGTCAGAGTGACATCGGCAAAGGTCAGGGACGGAAGCATCAGGAACGCAACAAAAATACCAAGAAAAAAACGTGATACCACCGATCCCACAGGTGCATTGGGCCGAACGGCCAAACGCGTAACAACACCTTTGAAGGATCGTTTCATAGTCACACTCCTTATTTGTGATCAACGTGATCGTGGCGTCGGAATTCGTCCATTGAGGACATCGACCCTTAGAAGTGTTGCGCTCTGCTTCGAAATAAATGGTTAACTGTGCCCCATACTATTGCAGACAATTTGTCACAAAAGGTCAGCGGACTATCCTAAAGTATTAACCAATTGTTCAAATTCTAATCAAATTAACCAATACTTAACGTTAATGTTGAGAGATGCGCCCCTTAAATCTCCCTATGGATGAATAAAATGACCTCAGGCATCTCTTTGTTTTCACGGTATGGTTTCGTGTTTTTCGGTCTGTTAATGATCACTGTTTTTGGCTTTGCGCCCAGCAATGCCCATGCGATTCCATCACCTGAATTGGTGATTGGTTCGGTCTCGTCTCTTGCGCAGGTTTTCGCCGTTTGGGTGGCCTTGATTTCAGGAGCAGGGGCAATGATTGCCCGTCGTCTGGGGTTTAAGCCTGGCCAAAAACACAAAAACGGACGCTATCCTGTGCGCCTGATTCTTGGGCTTGTGGCGGCAGCGGTTGTTCTGGCCGGATTGAATTATTGGCAATACAGTACGACAAAATTGGCTGAACGTGCGCATCTAGAGGCCACATTGGTGCGCCCGGCGCAATTTGATGGCTCTAAGATCAAAGACGACACCCTGAAAGAGACCAGCTTTTCCAAGCAAACCAACAGCCCACTGGCAATCACCACCGACGAGGCAGCAGAACGGCTTGCCCAAGGGGATACCCTGTTTTTTGACATCCGCGAAACTGGCGAAAATGCGATGGGAACATTGCCGGGGGCAACACATGTGCGCTTCCCTGATTTTCTGCAATCCAATGTGGCAACGCAGGGCAAACAGGTGGTTTTGTTCTGTCACAACGGCAACCGTAGCTCCGAAACCTGTGCAGAGCTGGCCAAGCGCGGAATTGACTGTCGCTTTATCGCAGGAGGCATTGAAAAATGGATCGTCGAGGGGCGGAATTTCAGTGATGTGGATGTGAAAACCCTGTCGGATTTGCGAGCTTTGCCAGATTATCCGAATTCTTCAACCTTGCTTGGCACCAATGATTTTAAAGAGTTGTTCACCACTGAAGATTTGCAAATCGTGGACACGCGCTATCCCGGCGATTTTGACAGCGGGCATCTGCCCGGCGCGATCAATATCCCGATCCGCGCCCTGCCCACCGCGGAGTTGAAAGAGCGCATCGCCGCCTTGCAAGACAAGCCAACGATTGCGGCCTGCTATGATCGACGCAGTTGTTTCATGGCGCAGGTTCTGGGGTTGGAATTGACGCAAGCCGGTATTGATTTTCAGGGACGTTACACGACGCCATGGGAATATTTTGTGGCCCCTGCGCCCAAGCCGCACGTGCAGGAATGGCTGGCCGACCAACAAACCGGGCTGTGGGATCAGGCGATCTCACTTTTGGCAGCCGCGCTGGTGTGGATTGATGGCAAGGCGGGTATTTTGGTGGGGCTTTTGGGCTTGTCGCTGCTGTCGCGCGTGCTGGTTCTGCCGATAGCGTTGAAATCAGAACGTGATCAGATTCTGTCTGCCCAACATGCGGATGAATTGGCCGAAATCAAACAGCGCCTGAAAGACGATCCCACCCGCAAAGCCCGTGCCATGCAGGCGTTTTATGCCCGGTATGGCATGACACCGATGCGCAATATGGCGGCATTGCTGTTTTTACCGGTGATGATGCTGGGCCTGAGTGCCACACAAGAGGCCAGCACGCAGATTGCGGCGTCCTTCTTGTGGGTGGCTGATCTTGGCTTGCCCGATCCGACCTATCTGTTGCCTGTGATTTTTGCCTCCTTGGCAGGGGTTTACCTGTGTTGGGCTGTGGCAAAGACGCGTAAACAGGCGTTGATTTGGTGCGGTTTAGGCGTGCCTGCCTTGTTGACGATGGTTGTCGGCCTTAGTGCCGCGGGTAATGTATACCTATGTATCAGTTTGGCGCTTTTGTTGGTGCAACGCGCCTATGTCGTGGGCATGTTCGGGGGGATTTCCAAAGGCGCGCACCGTCTGTTCAATCGCCTGTCAGAGCGTAAACGCGTGCAAGGGGTCTATGCCTTACGTGAAACCAATCATCTGACCAACAGTGGCAACAAATCCTATCGACTGTCAGTGCTGCGCAACGCGGGTCTCCCTGTGCCCGATGGTGTGGTGCTGCGCTCTGATGGGATTGCTGCCTATCGCCTGATGGGGGGGGCACAGAAAACCCGCCTTGCCAAGGATATTTGGCAGATGATTGGCTGTCGCCCTTGTGCGGTGCGCAGCTCTGCCAGCAATGAAGATGGCGCAGATCAGAGCTTTGCCGGTGTCTTTGACAGTATGCTTGACGTACACGAAAACGGCATGCGCGATGCGTTGGATGCTGTCGTGGCTTCTTTCACCTCTGAACGCGCGGCCAGCTATGAGGCGGCAGAGGGGCAGGGGGATATGGGCAATATCCTTGTGCAGGTGATGATTGATGCCGAATATGCCGGGGTTCTGTTCACTCAGGACCCTCAGGCACCGGGTCTGATCATGGCAGAGGTGGTCAATGGCTGTGGCGAAGATCTTGTGTCTGGTCGTGTCACACCACACAGCCTGCGCTTTGGCCGATATACCCATACCGCCCATCCTGACAACCCGGATGCGGGTCTGGACATTGCGCCGCTTTTGGCCATGGGTCAGCAGATCGAGGACATCTTTGGCGCGCCGCAAGATATCGAATGGGCCTATGCCAAGGGGCAGTTTTATATCGTGCAAAGTCGCGACATCACCACCTTGCACAAAGGATCAGGGCCACAGGTGCTGCGCGCGACGCAATGGGGGAAGGTGTTGGAGCGTTTTGCTGATATGCCTGCGGATGAGGTTGTTCTGGAGCAGGATGAAATGTCCGAGGTTCTTCCCCAACCCACGCCGCTGTCGTTCTCTCTGATGGGGCGTTTGTGGGCGCCGGGTGGCAGCGTTGATCTGGCTTGTCGTCAGTTGGGCGTGCCTTATGGTCTGCCCGAAGGCCCCTATGGTCATCTCGTGCGCCTGTTTGGCCGCACCTATGTGGATCGTCGTCTCAAGGATGCGATGGCCTTGCAACTGAGTGCCTCAAAGGCCAAGCAGTTGCGCAAGCAGATGCTGCCAACCCTGACCCGGTTCCGCGAAGAGGTTATTCCAACGCTGAACCATGATTTGGCCCTGTGGCAAGCGGTGGATTTCGCAGCGTTGCCCACGTGGCGCGTTCTGGAAAGCATCCAGACCTTGCAGGATATGTTGGTCAAAGACGTCTATGTCGAGGCGGAAAAGATCAACATTTTGGCCGGGTTCGCCCAGAAAGAGGCCGAAGGCATCATGCAAAACGATCCAGAGGCGCAGGCCCGGATGATGCACGCCAATATGCCTCATGCCCCTTCAAGCCTAATTGCGCAATGTGCGGCATTCCCGGCGGATGAACAGCGTGATGAGGCCTTGCGTGTGATGGGGCATCGGTCGATCTTTGATTATGAACTCAGCGCGCCAAGCTATGGCGAAGCGCCCGATCTTCTCTGGCCTTTGCTAGAAGCATCAGAACCTAGCGACATCTGTGGCCTGCCAGTCTTTGCAGAGCTGCAGAACGATCCGGTTGGCATTGCCATTGCTTATCAGGACATGAAGGAGCAGGCCAAACACGAGGCCCTACGCATCGTGGCCTTGATCCGACGTGCGCTTGTGGCACTGGGCGCAATCTCTGGTTTGGATGATCTGGTGTTTCAATTGGAACTGGATGAGCTGCAGGGCTTGGATCAAGCCAACGTGGATGCGTTGCGTACCATCGCACAAGAACGGCAAGACAACGACAAGGCCATCCGAAAATTCGCCCCGGATGCAGTGTCTTTAACTTTGTCGGATTGCGAAATCCTGTCCGGTACTGCCCCAGTTACAAATACCGGCGATTCCGACGATATGGGAGGCACCTGCGTGGCTGGCAGCCGCGAGGCCAAAGGCCGGGTGTTCCGGGTCGAGGACAGCATGTCCACCGATGCGGGACAGTTTGAATGGTTCCAGGATGGCGACATTCTTGTATGTCGCATGGTCAACCCGGCGTGGCTGCCTGTTGTGCAACGCGCAGGCGCGGTCCTCAGCGAAGTGGGCGGATTCCTCAGCCATATGGCGATTGTCGCGCGCGAAAAGGACGTGACGATGTTGGTCGGTTGTAAGGGGCTTGGCAATCTGGAAACAGGTGATGTGCTGTATGTTGGGTTGGACGGGTCTATCCAACAAGACAGTCTTCAAAAAGACATTGCACCAAACAAAGCCGCGGTCAACGTGGCCTAAAACAAAGGACCAGATGCCCGCGCGGGCATCTGGTCGCCTTTTCGATGATGAAACGTGTAAAGATTTTCCGCCGATTATCTCGTTTGTTTGCCTGCCTAGGCTTGACCTTCAAAAAGCTTTGAAATATCAGACCACTCAGTTACGCGGGCGTTGTGTAATGGTAAGACCTCAGCCTTCCAAGCTGATGATACGGGTTCGATTCCCGTCGCCCGCTCCAACACTCCCCCTTTCATATCCGCAGTTATTCATCTGCTCTTGGAATGTCGGAGTACATGCTGTTTTCCCTTGTTTTCATGGGTTTGATCTATGGCTCTTGACCCTAGCGGCGCATAGGGTCAGTAACGGGATGAAAATCGACGAAAAGGACGCGACATGGCCCGTAAGCCTGTGCCTCAGAGTGCCGAACAAGAGCGTGAAAAATCCAAAAAGGTTGGCGCGTTGCGCGGTCTGAGCCCGTTTCTGGCCCCTTATAAGATGCTGCTTGTTCTGGCGGCGTTGGCGTTGACGCTGACGGCTTCTGTTTCGTTGATGCTGCCTTTGGCGGTACGTCGCGTGATCGACAATTTTGAAGCCGATTCTGCCATTCTTGACCTGTATTTTGCCGCCGCCTTGGGGTTTGCGGCATTGCTCGCGATCGGGACGGGCTTGCGGTACATGCTGGTCACAAAGCTGGGCGAAAAAGTCGTCGCGGACATTCGCAAGGCGGTGTTTGATCGCGTGATCAGCATGAGCCCGGCGTTTTATGAAAAAACCATGACTGGCGAAGTTCTAAGCCGGATCACAACCGACACCACGTTGATTCTGTCGGTGATTGGCTCGTCCGTCTCCGTGGCCCTGCGCAATGTGCTGATCTTTTTTGGTGGCATGGTCCTGATGTTGTTTACATCGGCTAAACTAACCGGGCTGGTGCTGTTGATCGTGCCCATGGTGATTGTGCCAATTTTGGTGCTGGGACGCCGCTTGCGGGGCCTGTCACGTGAAAACCAAGATTGGATTGCGGCCAGTTCCGGCAATGCCTCCGAGGCCCTGTTGTCAGTGCAGACCGTACAGGCTTTTACCCATGAAACCCCATCCCGTCAAAGCTTTGCCGATGTGACCAACCTGTCGCTGGTCTCGGCGATGAAACGTATCAACACCCGCGCCGTGATGACTGTGATTGTGATCTTCCTGATCTTCACAGGTGTTGTGGGGGTTCTATGGATGGGTGCGCGTGATGTGCGTGCCGGCGACATGAGCCAAGGCGCATTGGTGCAATTTGTCATCTATGCGGTGCTGGTGGCTGGGGCGGTTGGTGCGCTGTCAGAAATCTGGGGAGAATTGCAGCGCGCAGCTGGAGCGACTGAACGTCTTGTGGAATTGCTGGAAAGCGAAGATCCGGTTGTAGAGCCTGCCAATCCCTTACCCTTGCCGGAAACCGTGGCGGGCGGGCTTATTTTTGAGGCGGTGAATTTCAAATACCCCTCGCGCCCAGACACATCAGCACTTGCAGATGTCGACCTGACAATTGCGCCGGGGGAAACCGTGGCCTTGGTTGGGCCATCGGGGGCTGGTAAAACCACCATTATTCAGATGATCCTGCGGTTTTACGATCCCCAACAGGGACGTATAACGTTGGATGGAGTTGACCTGTCAGCGATGCGGCGCGACGTGTTTCGTGGTGCCATGGCTTTGGTGCCCCAAGACCCAGTGATCTTTGCCGATACAGCACGTGAAAACATCCGTTTTGGTCGACCAAATGCCACAGATGCCGAGGTGGAGGCCGCCGCCGCCGCCGCCGCTGCGCATGATTTCATCGCAGCTTTGCCCGAAGGGTACGACAGTTTCGTGGGTGAGCGAGGCGTGATGCTGTCTGGCGGGCAAAAACAACGCATCGCCATTGCCCGTGCGATCCTGCGCGACGCGCCAGTTCTCTTGCTGGACGAGGCCACAAGTGCGCTTGATGCAGAAAGTGAGCGTTTGGTGCAGCAGGCGGTGGATGATCTGGCCAAGACCCGCACGACCATTATTGTGGCGCACCGTCTGGCAACCGTGAAAAAGGCAGACCGCATCATTGTCATGGATCAGGGCCGTATCGTGGCGCAAGGCAAGCACGATGAATTGGTGGCTCAGGGCGGTCTCTATGCGCGTCTTGCACGGTTGCAATTTACTGACGGTGTCGACGCCGCATAACCAGCATAACCGCCGATCTGCCAGAAATGTGATGCTTTGACGCTGCGTTGTTCGCTAAGGTGACTTTGCGTTGATGGGATTGCAATGCTTGCGGGAACGAATGTTTCAGCCCATCTTGTACAAAAGCCCAGCCAAAAGAGCGGGCAGGCAATAGGGGAAATGCGCCATGAGTTTCGCATCCATAGAAGATCGCAATGAAATCGAAGCCGAAATGCCGTGGGAAGAGCGTGACGTCGCCAAGACGTTGTATGAATTTCTGACCCGCGCCAAGGATCGTTTTGCCAATCGCCCGGCGTCCAGTTACCAGATAACGTCGGGTCCAACCGACAAGGCCGAAACCCTGACATGGGCTGAATTGCACGCTGAGGTCACGCAGGCCGCCAACCTGTTTCGCGCGCTGGGGGTCGGGGAAACCGACACGGTTGCCTATGTGCTGCCCAACGCCAATGAAACGCTTGTTACTTTGTTGGGCGGCGCAGTTGCGGGGATTGTGAACCCGATCAACCCTTTGCTGGAACCAGAACAGATCGCCGCCATCCTGCGCGAAACAGACGCCAAGGTTGTGGTGACGCTTAAGGCGTTTCCAAAAACAGATGTGCCGCAAAAGGTGGCCGAGGCCGTGCGCCACGCGCCGCACGTGCGCACCGTTCTGGAAATTGACCTGTGCCATTACCTCAGCCCTCCCAAAAGCTGGCTCGTGCCTTTCTTGCGCCCAAAGAACCCGGGCAATCACCACGCCGATGTGCTGAATTTCAGTGTTGAGATGAAAAAGCATAACACCACACTGGATTTCGCGGATTCTGATGGGGACCGTGTGGCGGCTTATTTTCACACGGGCGGAACCACGGGCATGCCCAAAGTGGCACAGCATCGCTATTCCGGGATGATTTATAATGGTTGGATCGGGGATCGGCTGTTGTTTGATGAAACCGACAGCATCATGTGCCCGCTGCCGTTGTTTCATGTTTTTGCTGTGCATGTGATCATGATGGCGGCTATTGCATCGGGCGCACATGTGGTCTTTCCCACGCCAGCAGGGTATCGCGGCGAGGGTGTATTTGATAACTTCTGGAAGCTCGTGGAACGATGGAAAACCAGCTTTATCATCACTGTGCCCACGGCGGTCTCTGCCCTGATGCAACGCCCGGTGGATGCGGATATCTCCACCGTGAAGCAGGCGTTTTCGGGGTCAGCCCCCATGCCGATGGAATTGTTCAAACGATTTGAGAGCACGTGCGGTGTGGCCATCGTTGAAGGGTACGGGTTGACCGAGGCAACGTGCCTTGTGTCCTGCAATCCACCTTCGGGTGAGAAAAAGGTGGGCTCTGTCGGGGTGCCGTTTCCCCACACCGATGTGCGCATCATCAAATCCACACCTGACGGTTTGGTGGAATGCCCCACCGATGAAGTTGGTGAAATTTGCGTGTCCAACCCGGGGGTCTATGCAGGCAACACCTATACCGAGGTGGAAAAAAACAAGGATCTGTATTTCCACGACAAATTCCTGCGCACCGGGGATCTGGGGCGGATTGACGAACAGGGCTATCTGTGGATCACAGGTCGTGCCAAGGATTTGATCATTCGCGGTGGCCATAACATTGACCCGGCCGAGATTGAAGAGGCGCTGCAGGCGCATCCAGCGGTGGCAATGGCCGGAGCGATTGGACAGCCTGATGCCCATTCCGGAGAGGTGCCTTGTGCCTTTGTGGAATTGATTGACGGGGCATCCGTTACGCCCGAGGAACTAGTGGCCCATTGTAAGGTGCAAGTGCATGAACGGGCCGCTCATCCTAAACATATCGAGATTTTGCCAGAACTGCCAAAAACCGCCGTTGGTAAGGTGTTTAAACCTGACTTGCGCAAATCTGCCATTATGCGGATTTATAATCAGGCGTTGGAAAAAGGGGGGGTGGCTGCACAGGTCACATCGGTTCTGGACAGCAAGAAACGTGGCCTTGTGGCGCAGTTGACCAATCAGGGCAACGTCAGCGACGAAGACGTAACCGCGGTTCTGGGCGCCTTTACCCGACCATGGGAATGGGCGGAATAACCTCTGCCAATTGATCCCCCATCACGCAATACAGGATACTGTCATGACCTACATTCTGGCCATTGACCAAGGCACTACGTCCAGCCGGGCCATGATCTTTGATCGCGATATGCAGATCACAGCCGTTGCACAAGAGGAGTTCGCCCAGCATTTCCCTGCTTCTGGGTGGGTGGAACATGACCCCGTGGACCTATGGCAGACGACTTTGTCCACCTGCCGTGCCGCGATTGCCAAGGCGGGTATTCAGGCCAGCGACATTGCCGGTATTGGCATCACAAACCAACGTGAAACCACGCTGGTCTGGGACCGACTGACCGGCGCGCCGATCCACAACGCGATTGTCTGGCAGGATCGCCGCACCGCCGACATCTGCGGCATTCTCAAATCCGAAGGCCATGAGGCATTTGTGACCCAACGCACGGGTCTTTTGCTGGATCCGTATTTTTCCGGCACCAAGATCAAATGGATATTGGATCACGTCGAAGGCGCGCATGTGCGTGCGCGATTGGGTCAGTTGGCCTTTGGCACGGTGGACAGCTGGATCATCTGGAACCTTACGGGGGGCGCGGCACATGTCACCGATGCCACCAATGCCTCGCGCACCATGCTTTATGATATTCATGATGGCGACTGGAGCAGTGATTTATGCGCGTTGCTGGACATCCCCATGGCGATTCTTCCCAAAGTCAAAGATTGCGCCGCAGAGTTTGGCCATACAGACCCTGCGCTGTTGGGGGCGACCATTCCCATTCTGGGGGTGGCAGGCGATCAGCAGGCTGCGACCATCGGGCAAGCATGTTTTCAACCCGGCATGATGAAATCCACCTATGGCACAGGCTGTTTTGCGTTGCTGAACACGGGGGATGTGCCCGTGACCTCGCAAAACCGGTTGCTGACCACTGTGGCCTATCAATTAGATGGCAAGCCCACATATGCGCTGGAAGGCGCCATTTTCATTGCTGGCGCGGTGGTGCAATGGCTGCGTGACGGCGTCGGCCTGATCACAGATGCACACCAGACACAGGCTATGGCTGAAGAGGCAGATCGGGGTCAGGATGTGATCATGGTGCCCGCCTTCACAGGGCTTGGCGCGCCTTATTGGTCTCCTGACTGTCGCGGGGCAATCTTTGGTCTGACGCGCAATTCAGGCCCCAATGAATTGGCCCGTGCTGCCCTTGAAAGCGTGGGCTTTCAAACCCGTGATCTCTTGGAGGCGATGCAGGCTGATATGGGCCGCATTGGCGAGCAGGTCTTGCGCGTGGATGGCGGCATGACAGCATCTGACTGGACCATGCAGTTTCTGGCCGACATCACCGGCGCGCCTGTGGATCGCCCCAAGGTTCTTGAAAGCACGGCGGTTGGGGCTGCATGGCTTGCAGGAATGCGCGCCGGGATTTATCCGGGTATGGAGGGGTTTGCCCAAACATGGGCGCGCGATCAGCGGTTTGAACCGATGATGCAACAACCCTTTCGCGAAGACAGATACGATGCATGGAAAAAGGCTGTTCAGGCAGCACTGTCAGTGTGATGCGGGCTTTGGCGAGGCAGAGGTGCGAAAGGAACGTACGGTCAAGTCACGACGGCTTAACCGGATAACCTTACGATCCCCACATCGCGCGATACCTTCAGGTGGATCATTGGCTGACAGCTATGGTTTGCCACAGACTTGGCGGCGCCGCCCTTTTTCACGGCTCTTTTCAAGACAGACACAGACATAGCACAGGCCTAAGACACCCGCCCCACGCCCTGCGCGGCGCGGATCATTGTGCGTGCAGCTTGTTCCAAATTTTTTGCAGTGTTGGTTTGTCGTTCTGCGCGTCGCGATACAGTCGCACCTCTAGCTGTGTTTGATACCGTGCATCCCCGGCGAGTACGAAACTGCCGTTATCAATTTCGCCCCCACACAGGCGACGCGGCAGCCACCCCATTCCGAACCCTTCGGTGATCATGGCCTTGATCCCAATGGCCAGCGCGTTTTGATTGACTTCAAGTGTGCGTGGACTGGGCAATTGCTGACGTAAAATATGATCCTGAACAGAGCGCAACGCCGACACGCTGCCATAGGATAGCAATGGCACGGGCTTCTTGTTCTCGCGCATTAGGGAAAACCGGGCCTCCCCAGTTGAATTCGCGCAAGACACTGGCAAGAAATCATCCTTGGCCAGCGTGATAAACTCGCAATGGGCGGCATCCAAAGGTGACAGGAAATCCATCGATGGGTGCCAATAGGTCAGAATCACATCGCAGTATCGTTGTTGCAGGGCGCTGACGAATTGATCTGCCGACCATGAGGTGGAATTCAGATCAATATCAAGCCCGCGTTCCTCGACCAGTGGCGCAATCAGCGATTTGTAATGCGTCATATACAGCGACTGCGAGGTGGCAAAACGCAGGGTGTTTTCGCTGGCGGCCTCCATCGCCTGACAGCGATCCAAGGTTTCCTGATAGGTGCGCAGCATGATGCGCGCTTGGCTCAAAAACACCTCACCGGCAGGGGTTAATGACAAGGGCAGAGTCTGGCGGTTGATCAACTGGGCACCCACGTCTTCCTCTAGCGACCGGATGCGGCGCGAAAAGGCAGGCTGACTCACATTGCGCTCTTCGGCTGCGCGCGAGAAATTCTTCTGCGCCACCAATGCTTCAAAGTCTTTGAGCCAGTTTATATCCACGTGTGTTGATCCGTTCCCAACCCGATTAGTCGCGCGGCCAATCTTCCTCGACGGCGTGGCAAGCCACAAGACTTCCGTCGGGTTGATGTACCGCTTTGGGCTGTTCCATTCTGCACTGGTCGCGTGCATATGCGCAACGGCTATGAAATGGGCAGCCTTTGGGTAGGTTGATCGGAGTAGGGATTTCCCCTTTCAGGCGGATATGATTGGGGCGGTCATCCTTTAGCTGGGGCACCGCCGACAGCAGGGCACGAGTATAGGGGTGCTTGGGGTTGGAAAACAGCGTCTGTGTGTCCGCCAACTCGCATATTGCGCCAAGGTACAGCACCGCAACGCGGGTGCCAAAATGCTGAACCACGCTGAGATCGTGGGTGATGAACAGATAAGTCAGGCCACGCTCTTCGCGCGCTTCAAGCATCAGGTTCAGAACCTGCGCCTGTATGGAGACATCCAGTGCGGAAATTGGCTCATCCGCGATGATGAACTCGGGGTCCACCGTCAGTGCGCGGGCAATCGCGATCCGCTGACGTTGACCGCCGGAAAATTCATGCGGGTATCGTTTGGACCAACTTGGATCGACCCCGACAGAGCGCATGACATCACTGACCCTGTCGCGAACTTCGCCTTTGGACATTTGTGGGTTGTGATGGCGCACAGGTTCCACCAGCGACTGCCAGATTGTCATGCGCGGGTTAAGCGACGCATAAGGATTCTGGAAAATCATCTGCATCTTGCTGCGCAAGGGCATCATGGCCTTGCGTGTGCGGTTGTCGATGCGTTCGCCGTCATAATGAATTTCGCCAGCGCTGGGTGTCAGCAATCCGGCCACCAGTCGCGCAACTGTAGATTTGCCGCAGCCGGATTCACCGACCACACACAGAACTTCACCCTTCTCAGCGGTCATAGAGACAGAATTTACCGCGTGAACCTGTCGGCGTTCACGCGTTATGCGGCCGCCTTTGAAGCGCAAGGTTTCCAGAAATCCCTTGTCCAGCTCAAACCGTTTTTCCAGGCCGCGCAACTCCAGCAGGGGCGGATTTGTCTTTGCCTCGCTCATGCCTGTTTCTCCTGATCGGGGGTGTCATTGTGCAGGCGGTTTACCTCATGGCAGGCGACGCGCACTGTGCCATAGCTGATCGGCTCTGGTCGGGTGGTGCGACAATGATCCACTGCATAGGAGCAACGAGGGCTGAACGGGCAGCCAACTGGAATGGAGGTAAGTGAGGGCATATTTCCGGGGATTTGTTTCAGGCGATGACCGGGCAGGGTTTGCTGGGGCAGGGCGTTGATCAGCCCTTGGGTATAGGGATGTTGCGGATCATTGATGATCTCACGCGTGCGTCCGGCCTCGACGATGCGACCAGCATACATCACCAGCGTACGCTCGGTCATCTGGCTGACCACGCCAAGGTCATGGGTGATCAGGATCAGCCCCACTTTGTTGGATTGGCACAGCTCCAGCAACAGCTCCATAATGTCGGCCTGAATGGTCACATCCAGCGCTGTTGTGGGCTCATCCGCGATGATCAGTTGCGGGTTTAGCAGCAGGGCCATGGCAATGATGATCCGCTGACGCATCCCGCCGGATAGCTCATGCGGATATTGGTTCAGGCGCTCTTCGGGCGAGGGTATATAGACCTCGCGCAGCTTGACGATGGCGATTTGTTCCGCCTCGTCCCGGGACAGTTTGCGGTGCGCTTGCAGGGTTTCCACCATTTGCTGACCGATGGTCAGAACCGGGTTCAGTGTGACCATCGGATCCTGAAAGATCATCGCCATTTTGTTGCCGCGAATGCCACGCATCTGAGCATCATTCATGCCCGCGATATCCTGTCCTTCAAACAGGATTTTGCCGCTGTCGATATAGCCGGGCTTGCTCAGCAGGTTCATCAGGGAAAAGCCAGTGATCGACTTGCCCGCACCGGATTCTCCCACGATACCCAGTCGTTCACCCTTGGCCAGATCAAAGGAAATGTCATGCAGCGCGGTGACAGTCTGATCGCGCATTGCGAATTTGACAGTCAGATCAGAAACAGAAAGCAGAGACATTGCGCTTATCCCTTGTACAGCTTGGGGTTCAGAACATCGCGCATCCAGTCCCCCAACAGGTTGATGACCAGAACCAACACCACAAGCACAATGCCGGGAATGGCGGTGATCCACCAACTGCCGGAAAAGATGTAGTCAAAGCCCGATGAGATAAGGGAGCCAAGTGATGGCTGGCTTGGCGGCATGCCAAGGCCCAGAAACGAAAGCGACGCCTCGGAAATAATCGCATTGGCGACCTGCACCGTGGAAATCACGAAAATCGGTGACAGGGAATTGGGCAGGATATGACGCACCATGATGCGCATCGGTCCAAAACCTAAAACGCGGGCACTGTCGACATATTCCTTTTTCTTTTCGGCCAGAACTGTGGCCCGTACTGTGCGTGCATATTGCGGCCATTCGGCGATGCCGATGACGGCAATCAGGAAATAGACGGCAAAGCGGTTGAATGTGTCTGATCCAAACATGGCCTGCGTAATCGCAAGGAAAATGATTGCCACCATCAATGTTGAAAAGGACAGTTGAATATCGGCCAGACGCATCAGCAAACTGTCCAGTCGCCCGCCAACATAACCCGCAATCAACCCGATAGAGATGCCTAGAAAGGCCTGTAATGTTACAGCACACAGCCCGATCAACAACGACAGGCGTGTCCCATAAAGGATCGTAGACCAAAGATCGCGACCCTGATCATCGGTGCCCAGCATAAATTGTGACTCTGACCCATCTACCCAAACTGGCGGATATTCGGAATTCATGATGTCGATTTGTGCCGGATCATAAGGATCAAACGGCGCGATCAAAGGGGCGAGTATGGCTGACAGGGCAATCACCGCAAAGATCAACAGCGACACCACCGCCACGGGATTGCGCCGAAAGCTATAGGCCATGTTGCTGTCCCAGATGCGACGCATCAGGGTGGGCTCTGTGCTGGTTGTCATATCGCTCATGCGCCCATCCTCGCGAGGTTCACGGTTGGGTTCACAAGGCCATAGATCAGATCCACAATGGTGTTTGTCACCACAAAGATGAACCCGACCACAATCAGATAGGCCACGACAAGCGGGGTATCCACACGGTTAATGGCCTCAAGGAACATGAACCCCATGCCCGGCCATTGAAACACTGTTTCCGTGAGGATCGTATAGGCCACCATGGTGCCGATCTGCACACCGCCCACGGTGATCACTGGCAAGAGCGTGTTTTTCAGCGCGTGCACGAAATAAATCCGTCCCGGATGAATGCCCTTTGCCTTAGCATATTTAACGTATTCGCTTTCCAGCACTTCCATCATTTCCGCGCGGATCAGACGCACAAACAGTGGCAGCATGATGGATGCCAGTGCTATTGAGGGCAGCAAGATATGTTCCCAGCCATCCAGCGTGGCAAAATTGGTGTCCCAATAGCCCCAGACATGCACCACATCGCCGCGCCCAAAGGACGGCAGCCAGCCAAGCTCTACCGAAAAGACGAAAATCATCAGGATCGCGGTCAGGAACACAGGGATCGAGATGCCGATAATGGACAGCCCCATGATGATGCGGCTGATGATCGAATTGGGCTTGATCGCGGTGTAAACGCCCAATGGCACCGACAACCCGACGATGATGATCGTCGCCCCCAGAACAAGCTCAAGCGTCGCGGGCAGCTTTTTCAGGATCACGTCCAGCGCGGGTTCTTTGAAGAAATAAGATGTGCCCAGATCTCCCTGCAAGGCGTTGCCCAAAAAGCGCAGGTATTGCTTGGCGAAACTGTCGTTCAGACCCAATTCGTCGCGCAGTTGCTGACGCACTTCTTCGGAAACGGACTGTCCCACCAACTCGCGCAGGGGATCGCCCAGGTTGTCCTGAATGGCAAAGCCGATGACAGAGATGACAAACATCACCGCGATGGCCTGAAACAGTCGTTTTACAAGGTAGGCGAGCATGGGATTGTCCTGTCATCAGGTCACTTATTGATGGGCACTTAATCTTCATAGCGCGACACGGCGCTGATATCTCTATGAATTCATGCCCATGAAAAAGGTACGGGTGGTTTAAAATGCCGGGGCGAGCCCCTCGCTCTCGCCCCGGCAAGGTTCCCTTAATCGACGACAAGGTCGCCGAAATAGGGGAAGTTTAGCGCATTAACGATGTCTTCTGCATGAACACCTGAACGTGCGCCCCAAGCAAGGTTCTGCCAATGAAGCGGGATGAACGCGGCTTCGTTGTACAAGATACCTTCAAGTTGGCGCAGCATGTTTGCGCGTTTCTCTGGATCAGTTTCAGAGTTGGATGCATTCATCAGAGCGTCGGCCTCTGCGTTGCAATATCCACCAGAGTTATACTGACCGTTGCCGGTGGCATCATCAGGGCAAGCGCTCAGGAACTGGTGGAAGTTCGCGCTGTCCTCGGTGTCAGAATGCCAGCCGATCATCATCATATCAGCCGCGCGTTCGTCGAACTTGGGCCAGTATTGTGCTTTTGGCATGGTTTGCAGATCAACCTTGATGTTGATCTTGCTCAGCATGGACGCCACGGCCTGTGCGATTTTGTCATCATTCACATAGCGGTTGTTGGGCGCCATCATGGTGATTTCAAAGCCATCTGCATAGCCCGCTTCGGCCATCAGGGCCTTGGCTTTTTCCACGTCATAACGTGGTGTCAGGCTTTCGTCATAGCCAAGGTATCCGGCAGGACTTGCTTGTGCGCCAACGGTGCCAAAGCCACGCATGATGCGTTCCACGATACCAGCGTTGTTGACGGCATAATCAATCGCCATACGTACGCGGGCATCCTTAAACGCCTCTACACGGTTTTGGTTCATCTGGAATGTGATGATCCGGGTGCCGGGCATTGTGATCAGATTGGTGCCATCATTTTCACCCACACGCTTCAGATCGGTTGGTGGAACTGGTGCGATGAAATCAACATCACCTGACAGCAAGGCCGCCACGCGGGTTGGGTCTTCTTTGATGGGGGTCAGGATGATCTTGTCCACATTGCCCTTAGAGGCGCTGTCCCAATAACCGCCAAAGCGGTCAAACACCACTTTTACGCCCTGTTCACGTTCGCTGATGACATAGGGGCCTGTGCCCGACACATTGCGAGACGCAAAGCTGTCGCCGTGTTTCACAAGCTCTGCCTTGTCTTTGCCTTCTGCCGTGGTGCCCGTGTAAAACGCGCTGTCCATGGGGAAGATATAAGTCGCCGTGTGCAGCACCAGCGGGTATGGCTCTGATGTGATCAGATCAAAAGTGTCATCGTCGATGACCTTAACATCTGTAAACAGCGCAAAGATGCCTTTGAAATCGGGGCTTTCTTTCAGGCGATCAAAAGTCCAGTCCACATCGTGCGCAGTCATTTCGTTGCCGCTGTGGAATTTCACGCCATCGCGCAGATGGAAACGCGTGGTCAGCGCATCAACTTGTTCCCAGCTTTCTGCGAGCCGTGGTTCAAACTGAAGATCCTGCGTCCAACGCACCAGCGGGTCAAAGACCATGTGCGACAGTTGCAATGTGCCACCAGACAGCTGTTCATGCGGATCAAGCGACACAGGGTCGGCATCATAGGCGACCTTGACCGTTGTTTCCGCATGCGCTGCGCCGCCAATGGCAAGGGCGCAAGCAGCAATGGTATATCCAAAAAATTTCATGAGTTCCTCCCGAAACGTTGATGAGCCACGCTAGCGAAGGGGGGGCAGGGTTTCCAATGCCAATACCGAATTGGTAATGCGCTGGGCGCATTGATAGGATAGGATGGGTTTTAAGTGTTTGAATAAGCTGATGTATTTTTCCGGGATCGCGTAAAAACCTGACGGGATGCGTCAAGTTGACCCGAGCATTGCCCGGAAATTACGCGCCTATGGCATAGGGCAGCATCTCCTTGCGAACCGATGGCGCCTTTATTCTTGCCCCAGCTTTTCGATCTCTTTCTGGATTTTTATACGTTGAATTTTCCCGGATGGGCCCTTTGGTAAATCATCCATGAAAAACACCTGATCTGGAGATTTGAAGGCCCCTAAACGAGTTTTGCAAATTTCGAGCAAATCGGAGGCAGTGACAGCAGATCCTCCACGTACCTTCACGGCGGCCTGCACGCGTTCGCCATAGCTGTCACAAGGTTGGCCAAAGGCGGCGGCCTCGATCACATCCGGATGTGAATAAAGCGCCTCATCGATTTCGCGTGGTGCGATGTTTTCGCCGCCCTTGATAATCAATTCCTTTAGTCGACCGGTGATGAACACATAGCCATCTGCATCCATTCGACCCAAATCGCCAGTGCGCAACCATCCGTCCGAGGTAAAGCTGTCTGTGGTGGCCTTATCATTTTTCAAATACTTGAGCATCACATTGGGGCCGCGAATAACCAACTCACCCTCTTGCCCGCGAGGTACCTCATTAAAGGTGGTGTCAAAGATAGCCACCTCATTTCCATACCCCACGCCCGGAGAGCCGATTTTACGCGTACCCGGGGGAAGGGGATTGGATAATATCTGCGCAGCCGTTTCGGTTAAGCCCATAGTTTCGATAATTGGCACATCAAAGCGATCTTCGAATGCGCGTTGAATTTCTGGTGCAAGGGCAGAGGATGCGGATCTTCCAAATCGCAAGGTCTTCTTTTGCGTGGGATCAGGGTCGGCCTCTGCGTGCAAAAGGTGTGAAATGATAGTGGGCACAACTGAAAACCACGTGGCTTCTGAGATGCCCATTTGCTGCCAGAACCGACTGGCGGAAAACTTAGGCACCATGGCAAGTGCTCCGCCTGAGACCAATGTGCCCATGACCGTTACACATAGCCCATTGATGTGATAAATCGGTAAAACGCAAAAACCGCGATCTTGTGGTGTCAACTCGTGTGCAACGGCAGTGGTCCAGCCCCCAGCAAGTAAGCTCGTGTGGGTGTGCACCACGCCTTTGGGGCGACCGGTCGTGCCGGATGTGTACATTAAGAGCGCATGGCTGCTGGGTGCGATGTCATGCAATGTAATGTTGGATACTGAATGGGTGCGGGCAGTATCCAACGCTTCAATCAGCCAGGGTTTGGTTGTGCGCGCATAGATGTCCATTTGTGCGTCACCCACAAAAGCAAAGCGCGCATCGCTGTGATTCAGCGCATAGGCAATCGCATCATCGCCCGCCACAAGGTTGATCATCGTTGCCCGAAAGCCACCATAAAGAATGCCAAATAGGCATTCAATCGCAGCGCGGCCATTGGCCATCATAACCGCAATGCTCTCACCCGGAGCAATCGCGCGCGAGGTCAACATGGCAGCTATTTCACGCGCTGTGTTGCGCAGTTCGCCCCACTCAAGACTGTCGTCGTCTTCGGGAAAGACAAATCCAAGACCACCTTCATCAGCGCGAGCATCAAGCCAATCTCGAATGGTGCCTTTGGGAGGTGATGAGACGTCAAAGATCATTGGCCTGCCTCCGCCCAATATCCCTCGAATATCTGGTCAAGCGCGGGTTCTCGAGCAGGGATTGCGCGTACAACCTTCGTTGTTTGAACGAAGTGACGCCAATGCAGGTTTGTATCAATCGAATTACTGCCCCAGCTTCCACACCCCATCGACAGGGAAAATGGCATGCCGTTGGTGAAACTGCCCCCAGTAGCAAAGGTATGTGCCTGATTAACAATTACACGGCAGGTGGGCATGGTCTGGCCCAATTCCATTGCGCGGCTATCGTCCGCGGTGTGAATGCCCAGAGAATGTCCAGCTCCTTGATGATCTAGAACGCGTGCGGCAATCGCCTTGGCGTCCGGGTAATCTGATGCGCGGTAGAGCGCGAGGATACGGCTGAGTTTTTCACCTGAAAGAGGGTGATCAGGGCCGATGCCATCGGTTTCCACGGCAAGGAATTTGGTATTGGCAGGCACTTGGTCCGCCATGTCCAGTGCTGCCAGCATCTTGTCGGCGTCTTGTGCAATGACGGAGCGATTGAGATGCCCATCAGGCCAAAGCTTTGCAATGATACCATTGGCGGCAGACGCTGGTACCAATGCACCGCCTTCGGCGGCCATCGCGTCTACAAAGGCGTCATAAACCGCATCTACCACCACAACCGAGTTTTCCGAAGAACAGGACGTCGCATTATCAAAGCATTTGGAGGCAGTGATTTTTGCCGCTGCATCTGCCAGATTGGCTGTTTCGTCAACGATCACGATGACATTGCCCGCGCCCACGGCGACGGCAGGTGTGCCGCAGGTCTGTGCGCGGTGCACGTTATTTTGACTGCCGGTGCAAATGACGCGGTCTGACAGTTCCATCAGGCGTTGGGTTTTTGCTTTTGATCCGGGGGCGGCGATCATCTGTACCAGATCGCGATCAATCCCCAATTTGTCAAATTCGGCATGAATATATGTAAGCAACAATTCGCAAGAGGCTACGCCCTTGGGTGACGGGGCTACAACAATGGCGTTACCGCCCTTGAGCGCATTGATGATATTATTGGCGGGCGTCGCAGCAGGGTTGGTTGAGGGCACAACAGCCCCCACAACGCCAACCGGACGGGCAATTTCGGTTAATCCCGTTTCAGGGTCATCGCTGATCACGCCGCAGGTCTTGGCCGTGGCGATGTCGCGCAACAGGCCCAGCGTTTTGCGGTGGTTCTTGGTGATTTTGTCATCCACATTGCCAAGGCCTGTCGTGCTGACGGCCAATTCGGCAAGGGTGCGGTTGCGTGCAGGTTCCATGATGGCCCAACCAACGGCCAAAGCAGCACGGTCATAACGGGCCTGATCTGCCCCCGTTTCAAAGACTTTCTGAGCCTTTTGGGCACGTGCCATGACGGTGTCGACACCTGTAAGATCATCCTGAGCGTTCATGTTATTTTCCTGATAGTTATGTGGTTTGGGGACATGTGCCCCCAAACCGTATAGGTGAGGGCGCTTACAGGCCTTGAAGAAGCTCTTCCAGAGTGGCCTGTCGTTGGGCCCACATCTCTTTGACCTCTTCGCGGGTCATGATGTGCATGGGAGAGCCGCCTGCCTTCATCTTTTTGGCAACACGCCCGTTGGCAAACATTTCAGGCACCGTGGCGGCAAGACGGTCGATGACCTCTTGTGGGGTGCCTTTGGGCACCATGACACCGCGGAAATTGACGCTGGAATTGTCCACGTCCAACCCTTGTTCCATCATCGTTGGCACATCCGGCAAAAAGGCAGAACGTTCCAGATCAGCCACACCAAGAATTTTGACATTGCCAGCCTCGCGTGCGCGGAAGGCATCAGATAGGTTGTTCACCCCACCCAGAACTTCGCCAGCAATCACCGCTTTCATGGCTGCAGCACCTCCGCCTTTGGTAGGGATGTAGGCCATTTTTACCCCAGATGCTTTTTCGATTTGCAGTGCTGCGATGTGGTGCCCCACAAACAGACCTGCACCTGAAAATGTCAGCTTGCCGGGGTTTTCGGTCGCATAGGCAACCACATCAGCCATTGAGTTGAATGGGCTATCCTTGGCCACAACAAAGACCGCAGGGTCTGCGCCCCAATTGGCGATGGGTTCAAAGCTGTCGGTGGAATAGCTTACGCCACCCTTGATTGATTGAGCAATGAAATGGGGCACGTTATAGGCCGCCAGCGTATAGCCATCATTGTCGGCCTGAGTGGCAAACCAGTTCCAGCCGACGCGCCCACCCGCGCCGGGTTTGTTGATGATCGCGATGGGCATGCCAAGCGCGTCTTCATTTCCGGCTGTCATGGTCACGATGCGGGCTTGGAAATCTGTGGCCCCACCAGCACCATATGACACCATCATCATCACGGGACGGTCGGGATAATCCTCGGCCATGGCGGTGCCTGTCAGGGACATCAGCGCCAGTGCGGCGCCTGCAATAAGTTGTTTCATGTGCGTTTCCTCCGTTGGTAGATATGTCCGGGTTGATCCCGGTTCAGAATAGAATTTCGCGCGGCGTATACACCTTGAGCAGCAGCGCAAAGAGCCCATACATCACCGCCATAAAGCAGGCCGTGATCAGGGCGCGTTTTGCCCAGACACGTGGATTTGTGTGTGGGGCAGGGTCGTAAAGAGAAATCAGAATAAAGACTGTGACAGTGGTTGCGGTGTAAAACCCGAATGTTTTGGCAGCCCAAAAGACATAGATCGCCATCACCAAAACGCCGGGCACAAGGCCGATGATCTGATGGCGGTTCAGTCCGTCCCCCACCTTAGAACGTCCCATCAATGCCTTGGCAAAGGTCCATGCCGCCAGCACCACAAAGACCGAAGAGATCAGGCGCGGGAACAAGAATGCCTCAGCAGGTTGTTGGGTATAGCTGACCCAAGTGATCCAAAGGCCAACCAAAAAGACCACGCCTGCGCCGAAGATATGTTGCGTGCTGCGGTTCATGCCTGTGCCTCCTCTTTTGTGGTGTGCCGACGGCTGCGCAGCTCCATCCAAACCGAATAGGCAATGGAGGCTAACACCACAGCGATCAGTGCCATGTTCAGCGCCCCGCCAAAGAAATAGGCGGAGCGGCCGTCGGTTGCATTTGCAATCATCGATCCTTGGATAAAGTTGGATTCGGCAATGGGGCCAAGGATCAGGCCTAGCACCAGTGGGGCCGCTGAAAAGCCAAAGCGTTCAAGGAAGTACATCATCAATCCAAGGCAGGCCATGACATAAACATCGCCCATGGAACTTTGGACAGAATAGGCCCCAAAGACCGACAGGGCCAGAACGATGGCGGCCATAACCGATTGGGGGACCTGCGCCACACGCGCGGCCAGACCCGCAACATAAAGACCAAAGAGACACATCAGAACCTGCCCGATCAGCATGGAATTGATAAAGGTCCAAGCCACATCCGGATGATTGTCAAACAGATCAGAACCCGGAAAAATGCCATGGATCAATAGACCACCCAACAACACGGCAGCCGTGGGGCTGCCGGGGATCGACAAGGTCAGGAGCGGCACAAGCGACGGGCCAACCATAGCGTTGTTGGCGCTTTCGGCGGCGATCACGCCTTCGGGGTGACCTTTGCCGAATTTCTCTTTTTCAGAGCTGAATTTCTTGGTCTGGTCATAGGCAACAAGCCCGGCGATCTGTCCGCCTACACCGGGGATCAACCCAATGATGGAGCCTGTGATCGTGCCGATGCCTAGGGCAAGGGGGCGAGAAACCAATTCGCGAATGGCGGCCCCGATAGAGTGCTTTTGCACCTTAATGACTTCGGCGCCTTTGTTATGGCGACCCTTGGCAAACATGGTCAATACCTGTGGGATGGCAAACAGGCCGATCAATGCGGCGATGATATTGATGCCGCCCCCTAGAGAGGGGTGAAAGATAAACCGCTGCGCGCCCATGATGTCGTCAAACCCGATGGTCGCCAGCCACATCCCGATACAGCCTGACAACAAGCCCTTGACCACCGATGCGCTATCAAGCGAGCCGATGACAGTAACGCCCAGAATAGCCAGCCAAAACAGATGTGAGGGGCCAAATGCCAGCGCCCATTGGGCCAGAACGGGGGTGAGAAAAATCAACAGGAAAACCCCAAAAATACCACCCACTGCCGAAGATAGGAACGATAGTTGCAACGCTTTTGCGCCTTCGCCGCGCTGGGCCATGGTGTGGCCGTCCAACGTGGTTGCAATATTGGCCGGGGCACCGGGGATCTTTAGCAAAATGGCACTGACGGCACCACCAGCCACTGTAGAGGTATAGGCCGCACCAAGAAGGATCAGACCCTGTGTGGCCTCTAGTTGAAAGGTGAACGGGATCAGCAAAGCCACCGCCATAGTGGGGGACAGGCCAGGCGTCGCCCCAAGGATCAGCCCACCGATTGTGCCAATCAGCAAGAGCAAAAAAGACATCGGGGCAAAAACATCGCCAAAGTAATAGATGAATTCCATGCAGGGCCTCCCAACCCAATGATGTGCCACAGGGGCGTGTTGACAATTTAGGTTAGGGCATGAAAATAGTATTGCAAATGTTTTCATAAAATTACTGAATGAGGTATGCTTTGTGTCTTTAAATCATACAGTTAAAGTGGATATTGTGGCTGTTGCGAAGGCTGCAAAAGTGTCTGCGTCAACGGTGTCGCGTACGTTTAATCACCCTGATTTGGTGAACCCGGCGACTCGGCGTAAAATTGAAAGAGCCGTTCAGAAATTGGGATATATCCGCAACCGCGCGGCCCAGACGATGCATGGCAAACGTTCTGCCACCATTGGATTGGTGGTGCCCACGATCAACCATGCGATCTTTGCCGAGGTGATACAGGCCTTTTCCGACAGCATTGCCGAAGCTGGATTCAGTCTGTTGATTGCCTCGCATGGGTATGATCTTGACCGAGAATACGCAATGATCCGCAAGTTTCTGGAACACCGCGTGGATGGGCTTGCGCTAATTGGCTTGGAACATTCCGATGCCACCTTTCGCCTGATAGAGCAGCAGGGCACACCCACCGTGGCGATCTGGAATTATACCGAAGACACCCCTGTTCCTTGCGTTGGGTCGGATAATTTTGCTGCTGGGCGTATGGCCGTCTTACATCTGTTGGAGCAGGGGCATCGCGACATTGGCTTACTCTTTCCAAACACAATGGGAAATGATCGGGCGCGTCATCGCCTTCAGGGCGCACAGGAGATGTTGGCAGAATGGGGCGTTGAGGTTGCAGAAAATTGGCAATCCGAAACGCCATACAGCATCGCACAGGCCAAATCTGTCGCTGTAGATCTGTTGTCAGAAACCTCGCGTCCCACAGCCCTATTATGCGGCAATGACGTGATTGCGCAGGGCGCGCTTTATGGGGCCCACAAATGCGGATTGGATGTGCCCGGCGATCTGTCGATCATGGGGATCGGAGATTTCAAAGGCTCGGCCGATATTGAGCCGGGTCTGTCCACGATCCGCATTCCTGCGGGGAGGATCGGACGGATGGCGGGTGAGAAGTTCTGCGAATTCATCACCTCTGATACGCCAGAGTTTTTCAGGGTGCCCTGTGCGCTTGATTGTGTGTTGCGTGGAACAACGGCACCGCGCGGGTAACTGTTACAGTTCCAATGAGACCCACAGAACCTTGGCGTCCTCGGTGCCTGTGGAAACGCAGCCATGGCCCATGCCGCTGTCGTAATAAACACTGTCGCCTGCTTTCATGGGCAGGGGGCGATAGTGTTCTGTATAGAGTGTTAATTCGCCACTGATCACATACATGAATTCTTCGCCTCTATGGCGCACCCAACTGTCAAATTCGCTGACGTCGCGTGCCACGATGGTGCTAATATATGGCAGCATGCGCTTGCTCGATAGTTCGGTGCACAAGAGTTCATGCTGATACGTAGTGGTTTCCTGACGTTCCCCTTGATCGTGGCGGGTATAATCGCGTCGCCCTGAAATATCACTTTGGGCTGATTGCACAAACAATTGTGGGGTTTGCAAATCCAGCGTCTGCATCAGGCGGCGGATGATTTCAAAACTGGGTTTTGTTTGGTTGTTTTCGATCTTTGACAGGGTAGAGCGCCCAATACCTGCGGCTTTGGCGGCGTCTTCCAGTGTTAGGCCGCGTTCCTTGCGTGCATCTCGAATCATTTTGCCCAGAACAGAGCCATCCGGGGCCTCTTGTGGGTCAATAACCGGGGAGGCGTCTTCGGTCAGTATGGGTTCCATGGCGCAATTCTCCTTATGTTCACAATGCTTAGCATTGTCTCACGAGGTCGTCAAAGTTTCCTATTAGACTCGGTATTGATTTAAAGGGAAAAGTTTCCTATAAGGGAATTGTGTAGCTAATAGGCGAAACAATTCCTATTTTGGAATATTTTGGGGAGGGGTCCCTTTGACGGAATATGATCTTGCCATCATCGGTGGCGGGCCTGGTGGATATGTAGCGGCCATTCGTGCGGCGCAGTTGGGTCTAAAAGTGGTTTGTATTGAGGGGCGCGGAGCCTTGGGGGGCACGTGTTTGAATGTGGGCTGCATTCCATCCAAGGCGTTGCTGACGTCATCGGCCAAATTTGCCGAACTGGAGAAGTTGGCCGTACATGGCATAGAACAGACCGGTGCGGCTCTCGATGTGGCTACGATGATGGGGCGCAAAGATAAAATTGTGGGCGACCTAACCAAAGGGATCGCCTTTTTGTTCAAGAAAAACGGCGTTGATCTGATCGAAGGCTGGGCGCGCATTATGGCGCCCGGGCAGGTGCAGGTGGACGCGCAGACCGTCACAGCCAAAAATATACTCATTGCCACCGGATCTGAACCCGCCCCCCTGTTCGGCGTGGAGATAGACGAAGTGGCAGTGCTGAGCAGCACCGGTGCGCTGGCCTTGGAAGAGGTTCCAGATCATTTGGTGGTGATTGGCGCTGGCGTGATTGGACTTGAGCTTGGTCAAGTTTGGTCACGCCTTGGCGCCAAAGTCACAGTAGTGGAGTATTTGGATCGCATTTTGCCGGGCATTGACGGCGAAATCGCCAAACTGGCGCAACGCTCTTTGTCCAAACAAGGGATGAAATTCCAACTGGGCCGCGCCTTGCGCAAGGTTGAAACAACCGATGCCGGACTGACCCTGACATTGGATCGTGTTGGTAAGGACCGCGAGGAAACACTTGAGGCCGACAAGGTGTTGATCGCGGTAGGGCGACGACCGGTGACACGTGGCCTTGGGTTACAAGAGGTTGGTGTCGTCACAAATGAGCGCGGTGTCATTCAGGTGGACGGCGCGTTCCAGACATCCGTTCCGGGTATTTATGCGATTGGCGATTGTGTTCCTGGCCCGATGTTGGCTCATAAGGCAGAAGAAGACGGTGTAGCCTGTGTTGAAATGCTTGCCGGAGTGTCGGCGCATGTGGATTACAACACGGTGCCCGGCGTGGTCTATACAGACCCCGAGGTTGCCTCGGTTGGGCAAACCGAAGAGGCTCTCAAAGAGGCCGGTGTGCAATACACTGTCGGAAAATTTTCCTTTATGGCCAATTCACGGGCACGTGCCAGCGGGCATACAGACGGGGCGGTTAAGGTTCTTGTTGCAGCTGACGACCACATCTTAGGCGCACATATCTGCGGCGCGCATGGCGGTGATTTGATCGCAGAACTCGTTCTTGCGATGACCAAAGGCGCCACCGTTCAAGACGTCGCGGCCACTTGTCACGCGCATCCAGCGTTGGGCGAGGCAGTCAAAGAGGCCTGTCTTGATGCGCTTGGCCGCGCCATTCACGCGTAAAGGGATTTAAGATGGTAGTTGATCTGCGCCCACGTCACCCAGAAAAGGCCAAGAAGGCCGACAGTGTGATCCCACGCAAGCCTAAATGGATTCGACGCAAAAAGATCGAGAGTGCCCAGTATTATGAAACGCGTCGTCTGATGCGCGATCATGATTTGACGACTGTCTGCGAAGAGGCCGCGTGCCCGAATATTGGCGAATGTTGGTCCAAACGTCACGCCACCATGATGATCATGGGCGAGGTCTGCACACGCGGATGTTCGTTCTGCAATGTGTCCACGGGGCGACCCGATGCGCTTGATGTGTTTGAGCCGGGACGCGTGGCAGCAGCGGTGAAAAAACTGGGATTGCGCCATGTGGTGATTACTTCGGTGGATCGCGATGATCTGGACGATGGTGGGGCCGATCACATCGCCCAAACCATTCGCGCGGTGCGCCATCAGACACCAGACACTACGATCGAAGTGCTGACCCCTGACTTTCTCGGCAAAGGCGGCGCAGAGCAGGAGGTGTTTGATGCGGCACCTGATGTCTTCAATCACAATCTGGAAACCGTGCCGCATCTCTATCCGACCGTGCGCCCCGGCGCGCGATATTACACATCTTTGCGCCTGTTGGATGACGCCAAACGCGCCAACCCAGAGATTTTCACAAAATCTGGCCTGATGGTCGGACTGGGTGAAACCCTCGCAGAGGTGCGTCAGGTGATGGATGATCTGCGGGCCGCCAATGTCGATTTTCTGACCGTGGGGCAATATTTGCAACCCACACCAAAACACCATGCGATTGATCGGTTTTGGACGCCAGAAGAGTTCGCGCAGCTGGAGAATGTCGCCCGATCCAAGGGGTTTCTAGGGGTGTCGGCCACGCCGCTCACACGCTCATCATTTCACGCAGACGAAGATTTTGCTACTCTTAAGCACGCGCGCCACCGCGCGCTTGCTCTGAACGGTTAACCGAAACGCAACAGGAGGGAAGCCATGGGAGAGTTGGATACCAAGAAATCGGGACGGAAACGAAAGGCTGAGTGGGAGCAGCTAATGCGAACTCATCACATGATTAAATCGATAAGTAACCAAACTTTGGGAGAGTGATAATGGGATTTTTGGAATCAGTTTTTGGGGTCATTGGTGACCTCACATGGGGGTGGGCACTTATACCCTTCCTCGTGATTTTCGGTGGATTTTTAACAATAGCCACCGGCTTTGTGCAATTTCGGTATTTCAAACGGATGTTCCGGGTATTGTCCGGAGATAATCAGTCTGCGGACCCCAATACCATTTCGGCACGCGAGGCGCTGTTTGTGTCTATCGGCGGTCGTGTGGGTGGCGGTAACATTGCCGGGGTTGCGGTTGCGATCACTTTGGGCGGGCCGGGTGCCGTGTTCTGGATGTGGGCGATTGCGATTATCGGCATGGCCACAAGCCTTGTGGAATGTACACTGGCGCAGGTTTACAAACGTCGGCAGGATGACGGATCATTCCGGGGTGGTCCTGCGCGGATGATCCTGCACGGTCTGGGCGAAAACTATCGCTGGTTGGCAGTGTTGTATGCGATTTGTCTGATTGCTGCCTTTGGTATTGGCTTTCCAGCGTTCCAAGGCAACACAGTTGCCGGTGCTGCTGAAAACTCCTTTGGTCTGAACCGTTATATCACGGGTGCTGTTTTGACGCTTGGCACGGGTTATATCGTGTTTGGTGGGATGCAACGTATTGCGAAAGCCTCTGATGTGATCGTTCCGATTATGGCGCTCAGCTATATCGCGATGGCGCTTGTGGTGATCGTGCTGAATATCGGCGACATTCCAGCGGCATTTGTATCGATCTTCTCAAACGCTTTTGGCTTTGAAGAGGCTGTCGGCGGTGGCATGGGTGCGGCGATTGCGCAAGGTCTGCGTCGTGGTCTGTTCTCGAACGAAGCGGGCCTAGGCTCTGCTCCGAACGTTGCGGCGACAGCAGATGTGCGTCACCCAATCAGCCAAGGCATCACGCAGTCTTTCTCGGTGTTTGTTGATACAATCATGATCTGTACATGTACCGCGTTGATGATCCTTGTCAGCGATGTGTATCAGCCGGGTGCAGATATTGACGGTGTGGTTCTAACGCAGAACTCTTTGGCAGATAGTCTTGGTTCATGGACCAGCTATTTCCTGACAATCATCGTTCTGTTGTTCGCATTCAGCTCTATCATCTATAACTACTACTTGGGTGAAAACGCGATTACGGTTCTGACGAAAAACCCATCAGCGATCTTTGTCTTTAAGTTGGCTTTGATGGCGATCGTGTTTGCGGGCGCAGCTGCACCCGGTGCGACATCGGTGTTCTTCTTCTCTGATCCGATGATGGGTGTTCTTGCAATCGTCAACTTGTTGGCGCTGATGATGCTGTTTCCGACTTTGCTTCGTGTTCTCAGCGACTTTGACAAGCAGTTGAAATCTGGTGTGGATCGTCCGGTCTTTGACCCGACACAATTCCCAGACCTTGATTTGGATCATGCCGCTTGGAACCAAAAGAAGGAAGGCTAAGGCCTGACTTTGACAAGAGCCCGATATCCGGGCTCTTGTTCACCTTGTTCGAATTTGGGAACTTAACAGATGACTGACACGCCAAAACGTACGCCACTTTATGATCTGCACGTCGAACTTGGCGGTAAGATGGTGGACTTTGCCGGCTGGGAGATGCCGGTGCAATATCCCATGGGTATCATGGGCGAACACAAACATTGCCGCGAAAAGGCCGCGTTGTTTGATGTGTCGCATATGGGACAGGTGATCCTGAAGGGGGACGATGTGGGCACACAGTTGGAAACACTGTGTCCGCAAGCCTTTGCCACATTGAAAGAAGGCAAGGCGCGTTACGGCTTTTTTACCAATGATGCGGGTGGCATCATGGATGACCTGATCGTGTCAAACGCAGGCAGCTATTGGTTCGTGGTTGTTAATGCAGCTCTGCGTCACCAAGATATTCCACATATGCAGGCCAATCTGGCTGGTGTGGACATCACGGAAATTTTTGATCGCGCATTGATCGCGGTGCAGGGACCATCTGCCGAAGACGTGGTTGGTGCCTTGTGTCCTGCGGCGCGCGATATGACATTTATGGAAACCATCATGGCCGACATCATGGGTGCCACCTGCCGGGTGTCGCGTCTGGGATATACTGGCGAAGATGGGTATGAAATTTCGATCCCAGAGGATCGTGCCGAAGAAATCGCCCGCGCATTCCTTGCGCATGAAGATTGCGAACCGGCAGGTCTTGGCGCACGCGACAGTTTGCGCCTTGAGGCGGGCTTGTGTTTGTATGGCAATGACATTGATCAGACCACCAGTCCGATAGAGGCCAGCCTGACCTGGGCCATTCAGAAACGCCGTCGCGAAGAGGGCGGATTTCCTGGCGCTGCACGTATTCAGAAAGAAATTTCCGAGGGTGCTGCCAAAAAACTGGTCGGAATCAAACCGGAAGGTCGCGCACCAGCGCGTCAGGGGGTCGAGGTGCAATGCGCAAATGGCCACACCATCGGGGCAATCACTTCGGGTGGATTTGGGCCAACGGTCGGGGGGCCTGTGGCCATGGGTTATGTGTCTACAAACCATGCGACACCGGGTGAAAAAGTCAATCTGATCATTCGCGGCAAGGCACAGCCTGCCGAAATCGTAACGCTGCCGTTTGTGCAGCAAAATTATAAACGTTAACTCTGGGAGCCACAGACATGTCGATTTATTATTCAGAAGAGCACGAATGGGTATTGGTAGAGGGCGATACAGCCACCATTGGAATCACGCAGCACGCCGCCGATCAACTGGGCGAGATCGTCTTTGTTGAACAAAAAGAGGCCGGTGATGATTTTGAAAAAGGCGATGACATCGGGGTGATCGAATCCGTTAAGGCCGCGTCGGAAATCTATGCGCCTGTGGATGGCGAAGTGATCACCGCAAATGAAGCATTGGCTGATAACCCCGGTGCGCTGAACGAAAGTCCCGAGGCGGATGCTTGGATCTATAAAATCAAACTGTCGGATATGTCCCAGCTTGAAGATCTGATGGATCTGGATGGATACAAATCCTTCATTGGATAAGATCTCCTCGTGACCCACGGGCCTGTTCTGAGGGGGGCAGGCCCACCCAAATTGGCAAGGAACAAGACACATGGCTTTTAAACTGACCGATTATGAGGCGTATGATTTCGCCAATCGCCGTCACATCGGCCCGACCCCGCGCGAAATGGCAGATATGCTCAAGGCAATCGGCTTTACCACGTTGGATCAATTGATTGATGCAACCGTGCCCCCCGCGATCCGCCAGAAAGAGGCGTTAGACTGGGGTCCGGCGATGACAGAGCGCGATGCACTGTTTCATATGAAAGAAATCGCGAGCAAGAACATGGTTCTGACCTCGTTGATCGGACAGGGGTATCACGGGACTACGACGCCCGCACCAATCCTGCGTAATATTCTGGAAAACCCGGCGTGGTATACGGCCTATACGCCCTATCAGCCGGAAATTTCCCAAGGCCGTCTAGAGGCGCTGCTGAACTTCCAGACCATGGTCAGCGATCTGACAGGCATGGACATTGCCAACGCATCTCTGTTGGATGAAGCCACCGCTGCGGCCGAGGCCATGACGATGGCGAAACGGTCGGCAAAATCCAAATCCAATGCGTTTTTTGTGGATCAATACTGCCACCCGCAAACCATTGCCGTCATTCAAACCCGGGCAGAGCCTTTGGGAATTGAGGTGATTGTGGGCGCGCCCGATACATTGGATGCTACGGCAGTCTTTGGTGCAATTTTTCAATACCCAGGCACCTATGGTCATGTGCGTGATTTCACTGACGCCATGACTGCGCTGCATGAAAACAAGGCGCTGGGCGTTATCGCGGCGGATATTCTATCGCTGGCTTTGCTGAAATCTCCGGGTGAAATGGGCGCAGATATCGCGATAGGATCAACCCAGCGTTTCGGCGTGCCGATGGGATATGGCGGGCCGCACGCGGCCTATATGGCGACCCGCGATTCTTTGAAGCGCGGTATGCCGGGGCGTATCATTGGTGTCAGCATCGACAGCCGTGGCAACAAGGCCTATCGCCTTGCATTGCAAACCCGCGAACAGCACATTCGCCGTGAAAAAGCCAATTCCAACGTCTGTACAGCGCAGGCGCTGTTGGCAGTGATTGCGTCGATGTATGCGGTGTATCACGGACCAGACGGGATCAAGGCGATTGCGCAATCGGTGCACCGCAAAACCAGTCGCCTTGCGGATGGGCTTGAGGAACACGGGTTCAAAGTGTCTCCCGAGGTCTTCTTTGATACGATCACGGTCGATGTGGGCCCCCTGCAACAAACCGTCATGGAAGCTGCTGTTATGCGTGGCATCAACCTGCGCAAAGTGGGCGATACCCAAGTCGGCATCAGTCTGGATGAGCAAACCCGCCCCGAAACCATCGAGGCCGTCTGGGGTGCCTTTGGCATCGACAAGAAAGACGACAGCCGGGCCAATCGCCATTATCGCTTGCCCGAACACGCGCTGCGCGAAAGTGAATATCTGACTCATCCGATTTTCCATCTGAATCGGGCTGAGGCCGAGATCACCCGCTATATCCGTCGTTTGTCGGATCGTGATTTGGCGCTGGATCGCGCGATGATCCCGCTGGGGTCGTGCACGATGAAGCTCAACGCGACGATCGAAATGATCCCGGTGACATGGCCAGAGTTTGGCAATCTGCATCCCTTCTGCCCTGAGGATCAGGCGCAAGGCTATCATCAGATGATCGACGATCTGAACGACAAGCTGTGTCAGATCACGGGGTATGATGCGATTTCTCAACAGCCCAACTCGGGTGCGCAAGGGGAATATGCGGGGCTGTTGACGATCCGCAGTTACCACGCATCGCGTGATGAGGCGCATCGCAACATCTGTCTTATTCCAACTTCGGCGCATGGCACCAATCCGGCCAGCGCGCAGATGGTTGGCTATAAGGTTGTGCCGGTCAAGTCGGACGACAAAGGCAACATCGATATCGCCGATTTCCGTGAAAAGGCGGAAAAGCATTCGGAAAACCTTGCGGCTTGTATGATCACTTATCCGTCGACCCACGGCGTGTTTGAGGAAACTGTCCAAGAGGTGTGTCAGATCACCCATGATCATGGTGGTCAGGTCTATATTGACGGGGCCAACATGAACGCCATGGTGGGCCTTGCCCAACCGGGCAAGATCGGAGGCGATGTCAGCCACCTGAACCTGCACAAAACATTCTGCATTCCGCATGGCGGAGGTGGTCCCGGCATGGGGCCGATTGGGGTTAAGGCACACCTGACCGAACACCTGCCAGGCCATCCGGAATATGGCACAGCGGTTGGGCCTGTTTCGGCGGCACCGTTTGGATCGCCTTCGATCCTTCCGGTCAGTTGGGCCTACTGCTTGTTGATGGGCGGCGCGGGTTTGACCCAAGCCACCAAGGTTGCGATCCTGAACGCCAACTATCTCGCGGCGCGTCTGCAAGAGGGATATGATATCCTCTATACCTCGGAAACGGGGCGGGTGGCGCATGAGTGTATCCTTGATACACGTCCTTTGGCAGATAGCGCGGGCGTCAGTGTCGACGATATCGCCAAACGCTTGATGGATAGCGGGTTCCACGCTCCCACCATGAGCTGGCCCGTGGCGGGCACGCTGATGGTGGAGCCGACAGAATCTGAACCTAAGGCAGAGTTGGATCGCTTCATTGATGCAATGAATTCTATCCGTGCCGAGGCTCAGGATATCGAGGACGGCAAGATTGACGCGGAAAACAACCCTCTGCGTCGTGCGCCGCATACGGTTGAAGATCTGGTTGGTGAATGGGATCGTCCCTATAGCCGTGAACAGGCCTGTTATCCGCCCGGTGCCTTCCGTGTCGATAAATATTGGCCGCCGGTCAATCGTATCGACAATGCCTATGGTGATAGAAATCTCGTTTGCACTTGTCCGCCGATGGACGCCTACGAAGACGAATAAAGCAGATGACTTAACGGCCAAAGCCCCTCGATTTCGGGGGGCTTTGTGTTTCTTAGGGCAAGAGGCCCAGCCACACCCAGATTGTCAGAATGGATGCCGTTGTGCCGATCAATACACCAGAGGCGGCGACACGGCGGGCGTGACCATACATATTGGCAAAGATATAAGTGTTGATACCCGGTGCCATAGCGGCAGTTAAAACGGCAGAGCGGAACCCGGCCGTGGGCAGGGTCAATGCGCTGCCCATGGTCCAAACGATGATGGGATGCACAATCAGTGATACCGCACAGACGCAGGCAATAATCTTGAGGTCGCCTTCGGGTTTGTACCGATAAAGCACCCCACCCATGCCAAACAGGGCTGCAGGCAGGGCGGCGCGGGACATAAGATCGGCAGCTTCGGCCAAAGGGGCAGGGACCGGCAGCCCGGTCAGATTCACAATGAACCCAAGCGCGATACCGATGATCAGCGCATTGCGAAACATTGCCCGCAGCACGGTGTGTATGAGTTGCGGCCCGGATTTGCCGCGTGCGCGGGTGATTTCCATCACGGTAATGCCAAGGGCATAACAAAATGGGGAATGCAGGGCGACAATGGCAAAGTTTCCGGTCAAGGCATCCACGCCATAGGCGCGTTCTGTGATTGGTAACCCCATCAACACAGAGTTGGAAAAAAGGCAGCAAAACCCGATAGCGACACTTTCTTCCCAACTGCGCTTGAACAGGTGGCGCGCGCCCAACATGCCTATGGCAAAACCGCTTGCCGCACCTGTGTAAAACGACAGTAACAGCCGCACATCAAACCCAATCGACAAATCCAACGTAGAAATGGCGCGAAACAACAGGCAAGGGATGGCAAAGTTCTGGGTGAACTTCATCAACCCATCAACAAAATCATTTGTGAAATATCCACGCCATACCGCTGCATAGCCAAAGCCGACGACCAAGAAGACAGGTAGAATGACGTCGATCAGATTTTGCATCTGGCCCCCGATGTGGCGGTACTGGCGATCAGACCTCGAACGTCAGGCGTTTGCCGTCAAAGGCGGGTGAGATATGATCGTCAGTTTCCGCTGCGACTGCTTCATAATCAAGATCAATATGCATATTGGTCAGCACGGCGGTTTCTGGCTGTGCTCGCGCGATCCATTCCAACGCGCGCTCAAAATGGGCGTGTGTGGGATGCGGTGTGCGGCGCAGGGAATCCAAAATCCAACATTTCATATTGGTCAGTTGATCCCACCCAGATTGAGGAATGTCAGAGACATCAGGCATATAGACGACGTCATTTACGCGAAAGCCAAGGGCATGAATGCTACCGTGTTCCACTTTGATTGGCGTCAGGGTAATCGCGCCACCGGCCCCATCAATCGTGATGTCGCCATCAATGGTGAATAAATCCAATATGGGCGGATAGGACGATCCTTGGGGCTGCACAAAAGCATAAGAAAAGCTGGACAGCAAAGAATCCTGTGTCGAGCCATCTGCCCAGACCGGCACCCGGGTTTTCATGTTGAAAACGATCATCCGCAGATCATCAATGCCATGCACATGGTCGGCGTGCGGGTGCGTATAGACTACGGCATCCAGTCGTCCGACATCTTCGCGCAGCAATTGCTGGCGCATATCGGGCGAGGTATCGATCAAAATCGTGGTTTTGCCTGCGTCGGTTTCGCGTTCAATTAACAGCGAACAGCGGGTACGGCGGTTTTTGGGATTGTTGGGATCACAATCACCCCAATGCCCGCCAAGGCGCGGGACCCCACCAGAGCTGCCACAGCCCAAAATGGTGAAGGTTAGCTGCGCGCTCATGCGGCGGCTGCCTGATGGGTGGCGACTTTGGTGAACAGGCGATCAAAATTGGCCTGCGTCTGTGCAGCGAAATCGGCGTATTCCATGCCAAACACCTCGGCGCCTTTGCGTGCTGTGTGGGCGGTATAGGCAGGCTCGTTCCGTCTGCCACGGTAGGGAGGGGGCGCAAGATAAGGCGCGTCGGTTTCCACTAGCACGCGATCCACCGGCGCGGCAGCAAAGATATCGCGCACTTCTTGAGATTTGGGGAAAGTTGCGATGCCAGACATCGACAAATAGAAGCCCAGATCAAGCGCGGCCTTTGCCAATTCCGGCGAAGAAGAAAAGCAATGCATCACACAGCTGTAGGCGCCGTTGCGGTGCTCTTCGGTTAGAATGCGGGCCATGTCATCATCGGCTGCGCGGGCATGGATGATCAGGGGCAGGCCGGTTTCGCGTGCCGCAGTGATGTGAATGCGCAAGGATTGCTTTTGCACTTCAGCGCTGTCGGCGGTGTAATGATAATCCAGCCCGGTTTCGCCAATGCCGACAAATTTTGGATGTTTGGCCAGCGTCAGTAATTCATCCACGGTGGCCATTGGGGCCGATGCCGCATTCATCGGATGGGTGCCAGTCGCGTAATAGATCGGGGCATGGGTCTCGGCGATAGCGCGTACTTGCGTCTCCTTGGACAGTTCCGTGCAGATCGTGACCATCCGTGTGACCCCTGCCTCGGCGGCATTGGCGATAATTTGGTCCAACTGGCCCTCAAAATCGGGGAAATCAAGATGGCAGTGGCTGTCGGTGATCTGTGGAATTTGGGTCATGGGTCAGGCCGTCGCGGTCTCTTGCAATTTAAAAACCGTATCAAGCACAAGTGCGGCCGGGTCAAGGTTCACGGCACGACCATGGCGGGTTCTGGCAGATATTTCCTGCGCGACCTCGGCCCATCTGCGGGCGTGATGCGGCGAGGGCGCCAGACGTTGCAGCAGCGCGGCCTCGCCTGCGATGACCTCGACGGCGGGAGGCCGGCCTGTGGCACCGGTGCGCGCGATGCGGGCAAGGATCATGTCCATCAACGTCAGCAACAGTTCAAACTCGCTGTCTTTGCCGCGTGCGGCGGCGGCCTCTGCCAAGGCCAGTGCCTGTTGGCGATTGGTTCGCGGCAGACTGTCAAACAGCATTAGCAGCTTGGAGTAGGTTTCTAACCCACCCAATTGCGTGAGGCGCAAGGCCTCGCCAACAGATCCTACGGACAGTTCCGCCAAAGCCGGGCCTGCGTTTACTTCGGCGCCAGCCTGATCCAATGCCTGGGTCATGTCGTGTGGCGACAAGGGCGCAAGTCGCAATTCGCGACAGCGCGAGCGGATGGTGGGCAAAAGGCGGCTGGGTTGGTGCGAAATCAACAACAGTGTGGTTTTCGCGGGTGGCTCTTCCAGTAGTTTCAATATGGCGTTGGCCGCGTTCACGTTCATCTCATCCGCGCTGTCAACAATCACAACACGGTGCCCGCCATCAGCCGATGACAGGGCAAAAAAGTTTTTGAGCTTGCGCACTTCATCTACGGTAATCTGGGATTTCAGTTTCTTGGTCTTCTCGTCGTAGGGACGGCGTAGTGAAAACAACGCAGGTTCTGAATTGGCAAGAATACGGCGCGAGACCGGGTGGTCAGGATCAATCTGCAAGGAGGTTGGCGGAGGAGGGGCGCCAAACAATCCGTCCTCTTGTGTCGATGGGGTGGCGATCAGAAATCGCGCAATCATCCACGCAAGAGTTGCCTTACCCACACCGCGCGGGCCTGTCACCAACCAGCCATGATGCAGCCGTCCGGTGTTAAAGGCCTCTAGAAAAGCAGCCTGTGCCGCGTCCTGACCAAACAGGTGGTTTGTTTCGCGCGGGTGCGGTGCGCCCTCGATGCGATCCGGTTCGGGGCGATCATCGCTCATGCAAGATCCGCCAAAACAGTGGTCAGGACGGTTTTGGCCACGGTGTCGATGTCGCGCGTGCCGTCAATCACGCGAAAACGGTCGCTGAATTCCTGAGCCAGCGCCAAAAATCCCTGACGCATCTGCGCCTGAAGCGCTGCGCCGAAATCTTCAAACCGTTCCTCGGAGGTTTGGCGCGATTTAGCGCGGGCATGGCCCAGATCTGGGTCCATATCAATCAGCACGGTCAGATCGGGTTCGCGTCCGATCATCAGGGAATGCAGTTGATCAACCACAGCCCGCAAATCACCCCGCGACAGCCCCTGATACATTCGGGTGCTGTCGGCAAAACGGTCACAAATCACGATTTTACCCTGCGCCAATGAAGGCAGGATCGTGCGTTCCAGATGGTCGCGCCGGGCGGCGGTAAACAGCAAAATTTCGGTCTCTGCGGACCAACGATCAGGGTCACCTTCCAGCACCAGAGACCGGATTTCTTCGGCCCCCGCAGAGCCGCCGGGCTCGCGCGTTAGAACAACGTCGTGTCCCTGTGCGCGCAAAGCATCTGCCAGCAGGCGGGCCTGCGTGGATTTGCCAGAACCGTCGATGCCTTCAAAGGTGATGAAACGGGCAGGGGTGCTCAACTTGCGCCCTCAACCTGAAGGCCAAATTGTTTCATCAAGGACAGGGTGGCGATTTTCAAGCGCGCTGAAAATCCACCCGCTGCAATGGCCTGTTCCGCAACCAAAGGAACGCGGATTTCTGGCAACTCTTCTGGGGAAATCACCAATTCTCCCAGTTTTTGACCTTCGGCAATAGGCGCTTGTATAGGGCCGTGATAGACCACCTCGGCCTTGACATCTTTGCTGCCAATTGCAGGCAATAGGACCTCGACGTCTTCGGCAGGGACAAGCCCGACCTTGGGCAGGGCACCCTCCCAGACATCCGCCTCGGCAATGCGTTGGCCCTGACGCAACAGACGAATTTCTGAGAACTGACGGAAGGACCAATTAACGATCGCCTCTGACACTTCTGCACGTGCGCGCGCGCTGTCCAGACCGGAAATCACAAAAATGACCCGGCGATTGCCCTGACGCGCAGAGCCAACAAGACCATAGCCTGCCTCGGAGGTGTGGCCGGTTTTCAGGCCATCCGCGCCGATACCCAGCTTAAGCAAAGGGTTGCGGTTTTGGGTGTTCTTGGGCGCGCGTCCGTCAAAGGCGAATTCAGTTTCTGCAAACATCGGATAAAATTCGGGGAAATCAGTGATCAGGCGATTGGCCAGCAACCCCAAATCACGCATGGACATGCGGTGCCCGGCGGCGGGCCAGCCGTTGGAATTGACAAAGGCTGAATTGGTCATGCCCAATTGCTGTGCACGTCGGGTCATGTCACGGGCAAACCCGGCCTCTGTGCCATCGGTGGACAGGGCCTCGGCCAGCACGGCGCAGGCGTCGTTGCCTGACAACACGATAATACCGCGCAGCAAATCGGCGACCTTCACCCGGTCTGTGGTGTCTAAAAACATGGTGGACCCGCCATAGCTCATGGCGTGCTGGGACACGGGCAGGCGCTCTTCCATTGACAAGCGGCCATCGCGCACGGCCTCAAATGCCATATAGAGCGTCATCAGCTTGGACATAGAGGCTGGCGGCAAGGGCGTGTCGGCATTTTTGGCCAACAATACCGTGCCTGTTGTCTGATCCAGCACATAGGCCGCGCGGGCAGAGGTTTCAAAGGCGGCGGCCTGTCCTGCATAAACCAAAAGGGTCAGCGCACAGGTGAAAATCTGGACGAAAAGACGTCGCATCGGGAACTCCGTTTTCTGCTCAGGTGCAGAGTCGCAGGAATGTGCTGCCTGTTCAAGGGGCAGTGGGCTGAGTGTGCCGTATTTTGGCTGGAACACGCGCATGGCTGTGGGCGGGCGGTCAATAGGCGTGCTGTCGCCCATCCCATGTTTCAAAACATCCGGTGGTTTGCATGGAAAGCGCATCAAAGCGCGCCACAAGCCCCTGAATACATTGATCCAATGTGATGTCGGCGCTGGTGCCGCCCATGTCAGTCTGCACCCAACCCGGATGGTAAATCCCGACGGCAATATTTTCTGCCGCCAGATCGGTGGCCAGATTGCGCCCCAAATTCAAAACCGCCGCCTTGGAGGCGCGATAAATATAACTGCCGCCCGGCGCGCGCGTGTGGCTGGCCATCTGCGAGGAAATGATTGCGATCTTGGCTGATTCCGACAGGCGCAAATTCGGCAGCAGGGCCTGAACGGTCAGGAACACCCCGGTGACATTGGCGGCAAAACTGTCGGCCCACATCTGCGCGGGATATCCTGTGGCCAGATCTTGACCCTTGTCGACATAGACTCCAGCGTTACACACCAGCAGATCGATCGGGACTTCGTTAAGAGCGCTGGCAAGTGTGGCATGATCTTCGGGGCGCGTCACATCCAATTGCGTTCCGGTGGTCCCATCCCGGCTTGTGCCGACAACAGTCTCGCCGCGCGCTGCATAGGACTGGGCCAAACCCTGACCAATGCCGCGATTGGCCCCTGTGATCAGAACCCGCATCAGTTTGATTTGCGTCCGGGTGTGAACGGCAAGGGGGCCACAGGCACACCTTCTTCGATCAAAGCCTTGGCCTCTTCAAGCTTGGCCTCGCCATAAATTGCGCGGCTGGGGGCCTCACCTTCGTGAATGGCGCGGGCCTCAGACACAAAATCCTTACCTACATAATCAGAATTTGCTTCGATCTTTTTCTTAAGCTCTGACAAGGCCTGTTCAGCAGGCGTCGCAGGGGCGGAAAGGGATGGCACGGGTGGTTTTTCAACGCTTGGCTCAGCGTGCGGTGCAGCGGCTGCGCGTGACGGGCGCACGCGCGGGGCCATCATGGCCTTTTCAATGGAATCGTCCCCGCAAATAGAACAGACCACCATGCCTGCGGATTTCAGTTTGTCATAGGCATCAGCGGACTGAAACCAGCTATCAAACCGGTGCTCTTGGGAACATTTCAACGTGTACTGAATCATCTACTTGGGCCGTTTCTTAGGTCAGTCATAGATAGGCGCGCGGCGGCTTCAGATCAAGAAAATAGCATGCGTTCAATGCAAAGAGTGCGGATCAAACGTGCGGATCATCTGGGCGAGTTCCGGTTCAGCAACAAGGGATGCGGCCTTTTTGAGCGAGAACCATTTGCGCCGCCGTTGACCGGCCTCTGGGTATTTCATCGCCAGTTTACGCACCTTGATGGGATAGACCATGACAAGACAGGGTAATTTCCGTTTGCGCGCATCAGTCTTTTGATAGGAATAGAGCCCCAGACATTGGTCATATAATTTGCCAATGACACCGGCCTCTTCCCAAGCTTCCTGCGCGGCGCCCTCGGCCGGGGTTTTGCCAAGCATGGGCCAACCTTTGGGTAAGATCCAACGCCCTGATCCCCGGCTGGTGATCAGCAATACCTGCACCTTCCCGCCTTTCTTGCGAAACGGCAGAGCGGCAAATTGGCTGCGTACATCACGTTTGTGCGCACGTTCCAGTGCTATGGGAAGTTGCCTTGGAAGGTGAATGTCTGTGTGTTTCACCTGAAACGACCTGCTCATCTGTTTTGCTCAGATTAACGTAAGGCGCAAACGGGGGCCATGGGTTTCTGTATTTTCTAGGGATGTTGTTGAAGTAAAGCATACCGAGGTCGGGGTGATGTTGAATGTCAGATGACTTTGACCATCTTATCAACACTTTAGCCCAAGTCACAAAAAAAGCGTTCGAGCCAACATTCGCGAGGGGGACAGAATTGAAATTAAAGTGGCTGATGCAGTGGATTGCTTTATGGCAGTGATGCGCAAGTAGTGGACTTTATAGAGGCAAGGTCACTTCTTAGTTGGTCACTCAATGGTCAGCATGAATCATAAAATAAAATTCGACACAAATAGGATCCGAACCGTCAACAGATCCGATTCTCACGTCAAGATCATGGAAAGGTTACCCCCAAAAGTATTGACTGTTTGTCCTTATGATGAGATGTGTTCATAAACACGTTAAAGGTTTTTTTGGTATGCTTGGTCTACCGGTAAAGTTTAATTTTGCTTTTAACTGTTGTGTCTCTTCTGATCACATCGTTTTCCCTAAATCCGGGAAGCCACTCCGCCTTGTAAACGGGCAGTTTATCAAAGCCAAAGGGCAGACATCTTTTAGCACTCTCAGACACCGGATATCACATCGGTTTTCACGTGCCGAAACCATATTTGCGCCTGAGGCGGCATTGGTTTCGGCCCCGAATGCAAAAAACTATGCGCATTTTGTGCGCGAAACATTTCCCATTTTGTTTGCATTGAACAATTGCAACTTTCCGATCCCGATTGTGTTGGGCGAAACCCCAATATCGCGGGGTTTTGTCGGAGAATACGCAAGCACCCTAAAAAACTTGCAATTTATTAATCTCGCGGACGGTCAAAATCTTTTTGTTGAAAAGCTGCACTATGCGGCAAATTTGAGATCGCTAATTGATCTTGAACGGGGAAATGGCAGTGAGCTAGTGCAACAATCCGGCGCATTTCTGCGCAAGGCATTCGGTGCTGAAGACACCGATATGCAGGGTAAAGAAAGACTATATATTTCTCGTGAGAATTCGCGCAGAAAAATAATGAATGAAAAAAATGTCATTCAGGTGTTGGAGCAGTTTGGTTTTCAAACAGTCTACACTGAAGGCATGTCGGTGGCTGAACAGGTTCGGCGGTTTGCGCAAGCGGAGGCGGTGTTCGCTCCTCATGGCGCGGGTTTGGCAAATGTGATAGCCATGAAGCAAGGCTCTGTTATTGTTGAGGCAAGTTACCCAATGCCTTCACGGCAAGACCGAAATTTTTTCAAGTTCAGTCATTTATTGGGTCATGATCATTATCTCTTACAATCCATCCGTTCGGATTTTAATCGCGCTCTCTCTCGACATGAAGATTTTGTTGTTGATCCCCAAGAACTGCGAAACCTATTGACGAAAGTGCTCTATTTCGATGACCCGCGTGCAATGCGCGATGAATATGTGGCGCTGAGGGCCTAAGACATTTAGCCTGAAATGGCTTATACAGTCAGCCAAACCAGCTTTGTCATGTCGGTTTTTGTGTCACCTTTTTGGGATGTCTCTGGGGGGCGTTGGACATTCCGCCAGTCTTAGGTGCCTTTCCGTGTTGTCTTCAAAAAAGGTGTTTTCCCCGCGCATGTCATGGCGCAGGGAACGGTGTGTGCATGTCAGGAAATTGCAGCCACTGCGGTTTTGATTGCGGCTTCGGTGATGTCGAAATCTTCTTCGGTCAGGGCCAAAGACGGATAGGTCTTGCCGGCAGATTTGAAGATGCCTTCTGCGCGTAACACCCTGTTGAAGGATGCATTTTTGTCAGTATCGGCGGCAAATGTGCCGCGATAGTTCATCACGTCCTGATCGGTAAAAACCACGTCAAACAACGTCTGGTCTCCGACGATACGGTGGGGAATGCCTGCCGCGCTTAGATGGTTGTCAAACATGTCCCAAATGCGCTGGCCATTGGCGCGCAAGGTATCATAGGCGCCGTCTCGACGCAGGATTTCCATGGTTTTGCGCCCGGCCTGTGCGGCCACCGGATTACCCGACAGGGTGCCCAGTTGCATCAGCCATTTGTCAGCCCCAACAATGGATTTGTCGAAATGGTCCATGATGTCCTTACGTCCGGCAATGGCCGCCAATGGAAAGCCGCCGCCGATCACTTTGCCCAAGGCGCAAAGATCGGGGGTGACACCGTAATATTCCTGCGCGCCGCCATAGGCAAAGCGAAAGCCGGTCACGACCTCGTCAAAGATCAGCACGATACCGGCCTTGGTGGCCTCTTCACGCAAGGCGGCTAGAAAGCCGGGGGCAGGGGGGACAATGCGTTGCAGGGGTTCCACGATGATGGCGGCGATCTGACCTTCGTATTCGGCAATCAGGCCACGCACGAATTCGATATCGTTATAGGGTGCGATCAACATCTCATCGGCAACCGACTGCGGGATGCCACCGCTGTCCATCACGGGCTGAGGAAAGTTCACCAGACGGCTGGGGGCCAGGGACATCTGCGCTTCGGCACTCATTCCGTGATACCCGCCTTCGAACTTCAGGATCTTGTCGCGTCCGGTAAAGGCGCGTGCCAAGCGCATGGAATACATGTCAGCTTCGCCGCCCGAAGAGACATAGCGCAGCTGTTCGGCGCAGGGCACCGCGTCGCAAATCTCTTCGGCCAGCGCGATGCCTGCGGCATTGTTGGCGAAAAAGGTCATGCCTTTGGGCAGCTGTTCCATGATGGCCTCAAGCACCTCTGGGTGGCCATGGCCTAGCATCATCGGGCCAGAGCCAATCAGATAGTCGACATATTCAGTGCCGTCTTCATCCCAGACCCGACTGCCTTTGCCTTCGCGGATCACAATTGAGGGGTCAAAGTTGCCAAATCCGCCAGCAGGCAGCACGGCGCGGGCGCGGTCGATCCAATCGGCCTGAGTGTTGATTTTTTCCATTCTTGCGGTCCTTGCGAGCGATGTTTTGTTCTGTGTGATTTAATTTGACCAAAGAGTCAAAAATATTAATCCAAGATAACGATTGATTGACCAAGAGCGTCGACATCTGGCCGCACGCCCAAACCAATCCCTTTGGGAGGGGCGATACGGCCATTGCTACGTGTGGGGCCCTCCGGGGCAAGGCATGGACCGACATAATGACTTAGGTCGCAGGTGTTCATAAGGCCACGTTCCGGGGTGGCGGCAGCGAGATGCAAGAGGGCGGCGGTGGTGATATCGCTGCCCCAAGTGTCCTCGATACACATCTGCGTGCCAAGGCTCAGGCACAGATCACGACATTGACGCATGGCAGACAGCCCACCAATTTTGGACAGTTTGAGGGCTGCGGCGTCCATGCATCCGGCCTGATGGCCCGCAATGATTGAAGCGATGTCAAAGGCGCTTTCATCCAGTTTCATGGGCAGACCGGTGGCCGCACGCACATGGGCGCACTCCGATAAGGTGGCGCAGGGTTGTTCCAGCATTATGTCCAGATGCGCCACTGCGCGGCCCACACGGGTGGCATTCAGCGCATCTGCCCCACAGTTCCAGTCGCCATAGACAAGAGGGCCTGCGCCCACGGCCTCGCGTACTTTGATCAGGCGTTCGGCATCGGTCTGCCAGTTGTTATCAGCCCCCAGTTTCACCTGAAATTGCCGCATGCCCTGTCCGTAAGCCTCGCGTGCCATTGCGGCCATGTCATCAGGCGCAATGCAGGTGATGGAATGATACAGCGCCATGTCTTTTTGCTGACGCCCGCCCAGCAGGGCATAGAGCGGCAGGTTTGCGGCCTGTGCGGTCAGATCCCAAAGGGCTGTGTCTATGGCGGATTTGGCATAGGGATGGCCTTGCAGGTGTTTGTTGAGACGCCCCATCACGGCCTCGGGGCCGATGGGGTCGGCTCCGAGCAAGACAGGGGCCATTTCCGTGATGGCAGGCACAACGCCATCGGCATAGGCGGGCAGGTAGTGGGGAATGGGGCAGACCTCTCCCCAACCTTGCAGGCCGCTGTCGGTGTCAAGGCGCACAACAACCGAAGTGGTTGTGTCGCAGGTTTTGCCATCAGCCATGTAATAGGTTTCATGGCTGGTAAGTGGGACATGCCAAAGGGTGATGCGATTAATTTTCATAATGTAGCGTTCATGAGGTATTGCGCCGCGCATGCGCACGTCGCGCGGGGAAGGGGGCTGTCTGCCCCCTCTGGGCCAGAGGCCCATTCACCCCCGAGGATATTTTGGCCAAGAAGAAGCATCATGCATAGGTGGCGACAGGATCGCCCAAAAGGGTGGGGTTAGGGGTGACGCCAAGGCCGGGCGCGCTGGGCGGGGTGGCAAAGCCGTTTTGGTTGCGTGCGCCCTGTCCCGGTACCGGGTCAACACTGAGGTGATAGTGGCAGAGCCAGCTGGCGAGGCGGTTGGCCTCAGGAGTTGAGGCCGCAAGGTGGATGGCAGCCGTGTCGGCTAGGGCTGAGCCGCCCAAGTCTTCGATATGCATTTGCCAGCCGACAGAGACGCCAAAATCGCGAATTTGGCGTGCGCGGGTGAGGCCGCCAACGCGGTTGGGTTTGACCTTGACGCCTTCGCAGGCGCGGCGTTGCCATGCCTCTAAGTGATCTTGAAAGCTGTGCATGCATTCATCCAGCATGATCGGATTGGAAACGCGACTGGCGACATGGGCGCATTGGTCGAGGGTTTCGCAGGGCTGTTCCACCCAGTCACGCGCGGTGACGGAATTAAGCACCTGAATGGCGGTGGCGGGTTGCCACGCGCGGTTGACGTCAAAGGTGACTTTGTGACCTGCCGGAAGATTTGAGGAGATCGCCTCGATGCGGGCGATATCCATGTCTATGTCAGTGCCGCCGACTTTGGCAGAATGCACGGTATAGCCTTTGGCCGCCGCCTTTTGGATGAGGGTGAGCATTTCATCTGGCGTGCCGGTAGAGATGGAAGAGTTGACGGCGACGGGGGTGGCCGCATTGCCGCCCAGCAGTTGCCAGAGCGGCAGGCCGGTGGATTTGCCAAGGATATCCCAGCAGGCCATGTCGATAGGGGATTTCACATAAGGATGCCCCGGCAGTTGCACATCCATCACGCGGTTGATGTGATCAAGGCTGCGGGGGTCTTGCCCGATGAGGGCGGGGGCAAGGGTTTCGATGCCCGCCCGGATACCGGGGCCGTGAGCGGGCAGATAGGTGTGGCCCCATGGGCAGCCCTCGCCCCAGCCGCTGAGACCTTCGTCGGTGTCGATGCGCACAAAGGTGCTGTCGAGTTTTTCAAATTTCAGACGCCCGCCAGAGAGATAGTACGGCTCGTTCAACGGCAGGTCGATCTGATAGACGGTGAGGCGCGTGATTTTCATGGGGCTATCCTGTGGCGGCGCAAGTTTGAGTGTTTGGGGACAATTAAAAGATCACTTCAATTCAACCTCGACGAATGACATGGGAGTGGGGCCTGCGTTGGTGACATTGTGTTCCACCCCTTGATTGCGGCGATATGCGGTACCGGCGGGCACGGTGACGGTTGTGATTTCGCCGCCGGGCAGCTCGATGCGCATGTGGCAGTCGGTGATGGCGGTGATGACATAGTCGTATTCATGGATGTGCCAGCCGGTGGCCTCGCCCGGGGCGAAATCAAAACGCGAGACACGCACGCGGCTGTCATCAATCATCTGAGTGGCGGAGCAATTACACATTATTGGGCCTCATAAGTTGCGACGGGTGCGCCGAGGCTATCGAAATCTGGGATAACGCCAAGGCCTGGCGTGTCTGTGGCATACAGTTTTCCGTCACTGGTCGTAGGACCGCCAATGCCGGTGTTGCGAGTGTTGTAGTTCATGAGGTCGGTGGTGTTTTGCAGATACTCTGCCGGAGTGGAGGCGGCAAAATGGGCAACTGCGGCGGTGGTGATCTGGCCGCCCCATGTGTCTTCGGACACCACGGCGATGCGGTTGTCGATCAGGAAATCGCGGACACGCCGGGCCTTGGACAGCCCTCCGAGATTGGAAATCTTGAGGCAGCAAATTTCGGCCCCGCGATCATTGACGATGCGACGGGCCATGTGGATGTCGGTGACGCATTCATCCAATTTCATCGGTTGCTGGGCAATACGGCGTACTTGTTGGCATTCCTCATAGGTCTTACAAGGCTGTTCGAGGATGAAATCCAGATCATTGGTGGCGCGTGCCACACGGATGGCATTGTCGACGCGCCAACCCTGATTGGCGTCGGCCATGGCTTTTTCGCCGGGTTTCAAAAGCGACACGGCCTCGCGGATGCGCTCAATGTCCAGAACGTAATCTGCCCCAACCTTGATTTGAAATTGTCGATAGCCAGCGGCGCGGTGCTGATCCAGTTCGGTAATGGTTTCAGGGACAGATTTTTGCGGAGCGACCCGATACATGGGCGTACCGTCACACAGCTTGCCGCCCATCAGCATCCAGACTGGTTGGCTGCTGGCCTGTCCCAAAATATCCCAGAATGCCGCATCAAACGGGGCTTTGGCATAGCCGTGGCCCTGCACGATATTGTCCATCAGCTGCTCCATGCGGGCAACCTGGCGCGGGTCTTGGTCCAGCAGATGAGGCGCGGCGAGCCGGGCAAAGGCCTCGACACCTTCGGAATGGGCGACCATGTAGTTTTCACCACATGGTGTGAATTCGCCGCATCCTTGCAGGCCTGCATCCGTGTCTATCACCACAACAGAGGCTTTGGCGGTGGTGATCGGGTTGCCAGCTCCCCAGGTATAGGTGCCACCAACATAGGGCAGATCGGTTTTGTAGATGCGGATACGGGTGATTTTCATGGGTTATCCGTCCATTCTGGGAGGATCGGCAAGGCCAGCGCCCCGCCAGAGAACAAAGGTGAGAATACCACTGTTATGTGTGGTCAGGGCATGGGGTTGGTTGCTGGCGTGAAACATGGTGTCGCCAGCCCTGAGCAGCTTGGGTTCATGACCTTCGACCTCAAACGTGGCCTCGCCCGATACCACAAAATAGAGCTCTTCGGGGGCGTGCAAATGCCATGGGTAATACAGGTTTGGACCCCAATAGCCGACGGTCATGCGGGTGATGTCGGTTTGGAAATACCCGTCGCGGGGGCCTGCCAGTTCGAACCAGCCAAAGCGGCGCAGAAAATCCGCGCCAACCTCTTCTTCGGTATAAGTCAGGTTCCATTGAACGTGATCAGCCATCGCCAGAAGGGCGTCTTGCAAAGGTTGGGTGAGAGCGGTGGCCGCGCCGGGATGTTGACGCATCTCACCTAATGCGGGGATGGCGCGGGGGGTGCGGTTCGCGAAGGGCATGTCCTTGGGCCATGGTATGAAATCGCGCAAGGCAGGAACGTTTTGCGCGCATGTCGCAGCGGCAGCCAGAGTGGTATCAAACAGAGAGCGTGTCATGTTGTTCCTTTGGGGTCGCTCAGCACTGGGGCCGTTTGCAAATCACCACGCCACAGAACATAGGCCATGACGGGTTTATCATGGGTGCGCATCGCGTGGGGGCGGTTTGTTGGATGAAAGGCGCTGTCACCGGGGCGCAGCGTGCGTGGGGTCTCTCCCTCCAGCAGGAATTCGGCCTCTCCTGCGATCACGTGATAGAGTTCTTCGGCGGGGTGATGGTGCCAAGTGTACCAAAGGCCTGCGGGCATATAGACCACAAAGCTGCGCATTTGATCTGAATTGAAAGGACCGCCTGCGCCAATGAGCTCATAACAGCCAAAGCGGGTGAGGAAATCATCGCCAATGGCCGTGTTCTTATAGGTTTCACGCCATGGGGCCACGGGAGAGGCGGCAACCCATGCATCGCGAAAGGCGGCAAGGTCGGGCGTTGTGGACAAATCGCTGTCAGCCTCCATCAGGCGGGCGGCATTGATGTGGTGGCTGGGTAGGTCCTGATAGATCAGATCGGTTGGAAAGGGGCAAAAGGCGCTGATGTCAGGGTGTGCATGCACCTTTTGCGCCTCGTTTAGCAGAGCGTTGAAAAGTGTTTCTTTCATGGGGTCACCACAATGTTGCCGACGTAGGTTTTGGCGATAAATGCCTCTTGTGCCTTGGCAAGATCGGCCAGCGGGAAGGTGTGTGCGAGCAAAGGGCGCAATGTGCCGGCTTCGATCATCTGAACCACCCGCTGCATGGTGCCGGGGGGGCAGATGGTGGCGCCGGTCAGTTGCAGGTCTTTGTAAACCAGTTGGCGCAGGTCAAACTGTGTCATCTGACCGGCAATGCAGCCGGATGTGGAATAGCGTCCGCCCTGACGCAAGGCATTGATCAGCGCCGTGAACATCGGCGCGCCAACCACATCAAGGGCGATGTCGATAGGGCCGCCTGCGGCAGCGCGAATGGCGGTCTCTAGATCGTCGGTGGCGCGATCAATCACGGTCTCGGCCCCGAGATCACGCAGCAGATCGGCTTTGGCCATGCTGGCCACGGCAATCACCCGGCATCCGCGCAGACGGCAGAGCTGAATTGCAGCAGAGCCAACGCCGCCAGAGGCCCCAGTAATGACCACAGTCTCACCGGGTCTGGGCGCCGTGCGCTGCACAAGGTTTTCAGCAGTGGTGTAGGCGCAAGGAAATGTCGCCAGTTCGGCGTCGCTCAGGGGGCTGTTGATGGGCAAGGCGTTGGCCGCGCGCACCTTAGTGTATTGGGCAAAGCCGCCGTTGCATTCAGAACCAAAATATTGCGAGGTTTCAGGGTTTAACCAGTCGCCATGTGACAAAAGCCATGGGTCAATGATCACCCGTTCGCCAATCCGGGCGTGATCAACGCCCGCGCCAACCGCCACGACATGACCCACCACATCGGCGCCCTGAATGACCGGAAAATTCAGTGAGCCGCTGCCCCAGCTGGCATCCTCAGCGTCGGCTTCGTCAAATCCGGCAGAGGCACCGCTGCCCAGATGGGCGTCAACCGATTTGGAATACCAGGCTGTGCGGGTGTTGATGTCGGTGTTGTTCAGACCACAGGCACCCACCTTAATCAGTACCTCATCCTTATCAGGGATCGGAGTGGGAGCAGTGCCGTAAACAAGTTTATCCAACCCGCCATGGCCGGTCAGCAAGACTGCGTGCATGGTGTCCGGTATGGTCATCCTGTCCTCCTGTTTGAAAGGGAGGAAGGGGGCGCTGCCCCCCGCCTGCGGCGCCCCCCGGGATATTTTACCCAAGAAGAAGCCGATATGGTGCTGCGTTTACGCATCTGTGCGCGGCAAGGTTGAGGACGGATCATAGGCAGGTTCGCCCAGAATGCGCGCGGCGCGGGGCTCTCCTGCGATCAGCACCTCAAGGTCGGTGCCGGGCACGTTGGCGTGGGGTTTGATATAGGCGAAAGCAAGGATTTTGCCGACGCTGTGGCCATAGGCGACAGAGGCGGTGGAGCCGACGACCTGACCATTCAGGCGAATGGCTTCGCCGCCGTGGCCATCCTCGACGCCGTCTGGATCAATTTCCAGATAGGCGCAGACCCATGGCATGCCCCCTGCCTCGGCTTGTTTGGCACTGGTGCGGGTGGCATCCGCGCCAAGATAGTCCTTGTCCAGTCGGGCAAAGCGCATAACGTCTGCCTCTGACAAGGTGACTTCGTTGGTCAACTCGCCCGCGCCTTTGAAGCCTTTTTCCATGCGCAACGCGTTCATGGCAAAGCTGCCGTAATCGGTGATGCCGTGGGCTTCTCCGGCGGTCCAGAGTGCGTCATAGATGGCAAGGGCGTTTTCGCGGGGGATGTGAAATTCCCAGCCAAGTTCGCCCGCATAGGACATGCGAAAGGCCCAGAGGTCGTGGCCTGCAACCTTGATTTGTTGCGCCGTAAGCCAGCGAAAACCTGCATTGCTGAGGTCAGCATCGGTGCACTGGCTTAGAACGTCACGGGCACGCGGACCGTTGAGTGTGAGTGCGGCCCAGTCGTCCGACAGTTTAGTCACGGTGAGTGTTTCGTCTGTTTGGTGTTGGTGCAGATGATCCAGCAGGCGGTTTTCAAAGAAAGCGGCGCAGACCAGATAATACGCATCATCCACCAATTTGACGACGGTGGTTTCAAGCTCGATCCGGCCACGGCGGTTGAGCATATGGGTGAGCGCAATGCCACCGATCTTTTGCGGCAGGCGGTTGGCGACCAACCCATCAAGGAAGGTTTCCGCATCGGGGCCGGAGACTTTGATCTTGGTAAATGCGGAGATGTCCATGATGCCCACGGCCTCGCGCACGGCGCGGCATTCATGGGCGACCATGTCAAACACCTCATTTCGCTTAAAGCTGTAGTAATCGCGCTGTTCCACGCCATCGCGAGCAAACCAACGCGGGCGTTCGTGGCCAAAGACCTCTTCATAGACCGCGCCTTTTTCTTTCAGGCGCTCATACATGGGCGAGGGTTTTATGGGGCGACCGGCAAGGCGATTGAAGTGTGGAAACGGGATTTCGTGGCGCAATTTGTAATCTTCGTGCGCTTTTTCGATCTGCCAGTCCTTGATCGCATAGTCGCCAAAGCGGCGTGGATCAAATTCGCGCATATTGATGTTGGCGGCGCCATGAACCATCCATTTTGCCAACTCACGGGTCAGGCCTGGCCCCCAGCCGATGCCGATCTGTGTGCCGCAGCAGCACCAATAATTGCGCACGCCACCAGCGGGACCGACCATGGGGTTGCCATCGGGTGGGTGGCTGATTGCGCCGTGGACCTCGCGGGTGATGCCAAGGTCGGCAAAGATCGGCATGCGCTCCAATGAATTTTCCAGCCACGGCATGACGCGGTCATAATCGGCCTCAAACAGCCAATTTTCATAATCCCATGGGCATTCATCGTGCCACACGGAATTGGAATTCTCTTTCTCATATATGCCGATGAGGCCTTTTTTCTGTTCCATGCGGATATAGCCAGAGACCTGTTTGTCATCGCGGATGACGGGCAGTTCTGTGTCAAGGTTTTGAAATTCTGGCACTTCTTCGGTGACGAAGTAGTGGTGGGTCATCGAGGTCATGGGCAGTTGCAGGCCGGACCATTCGCCCATTTGGCGGGCATAGGTGCCGCCAGCATTGACCACATGTTCGCAGGTGATGGTGCCTTTTTCGGTTTCGACCACCCATTCACCGGTGTCGGCCTGTGTGATGTTGATGGCGCGGCAGCGGCGGAAAATACGCACACCTTTTTGACGTGCGCCAGTGGCCATGGCCATGGTGACGTTTGATGGGTCAACGTGGCCGTCATCGGGTGTATAAAGCGCGCCAAGCACGCCATCGAGGTTGTAAAACGGATGTTTGGTGGCGATGAGCGCAGGGTCCACCAGTTCGATGTTGAACCCCAGTGCGCGACCGACGGACAGGGTGTGGCGCAGCCAGTCCATCTCGTCCGGTGTATAGGCAAGGCGGAAAGATCCGCAGCCATGCCATGTGACGGCCTGTCCGGTCTCTTCTTCCAGTGTTTTGGAATAAAGGCCGATGTTGTAATCCACCATCTTGCCCAACCCGTAAGAGCTGGTGGAATGGGTGATCTGCCCGGCTGCATGCCAGGTGGAACCGCTAGTAAGTTCGGCCTTTTCAAACAAAACCGTGTCGTCACCCCATCCTTCGTGGGCAAGGTGATAGGCAAGGCCGCAGCCCATGACGCCGCCGCCGACAATGACAACGCGGGCGTGGCTGGGCAGTTCTTTGGAGGACATTCGTTTTTTCCCATTCCAGAGTCGCAAAACTGGTGGACAGGCTAAGCGTACATATGTACCTTCGTCAATCATGAATGACACAAATGTATCAAAAACCGTTCTGGACCGCCTGACCGACGAGTGGGATGCCCTGACGCCGGAAACGCAAAAGGCGGCGCGCTATGTGCTGGAAAACCCGCGTGATGTGGGGGTGTCCACCGTGCGCGAGATTGCAGAGGCGGCAAAGGTGAAGCCCAATACCGTGGTGCGTATGGCGCGGCAGGTGGGGTTTGAAGGCTATGATGATTTTCGCGAACCGTTTCGCGATGCGATCCGGCGCGGCAATGTATCGTTCCCGGATCGGGCGCGGTGGTTGCAGGATATCACCCGGTCTGGCGATTTAGGCGGGCTTTATGCCGATATGGTTGGTGCCGCGATCGGCAATCTGGAAGACACATTTGCGGGCATCAGCGAAAAGGAATTGCGCGCGGCGGCGGAAATCATCTGGGCCTCACGGAACGTGTTTACCTTGGGGGTTGGGGTCAATCATTCCAACGCCCGCAATTTCACATACCTTGCCAGCACTGGCATGAAGGCTTTTCACGCCATTCCGCGTCCCGGTTCGGTTCCGGTTGACGATTTGGCGTGGGCGGATGAACGGGATGTGCTGATAGCGATCACCAGCAAGCCCTATCGGTCAGAGGTGGTCGAAGCCGTCAGAATAGCGCGCGAACAGGGGGTGCGGGTGATCGGGATTTCTGATTCACCGGCCTCTCCAATCATCATGGGCTCAGAGCACGGCTTTGTTGTCGCTGTGGATACGCCCCAGTTCTTTCCTTCGTCGGTGTCTGTCATCGCTGTGCTGGAAACGCTGTTGTCCTTTGTGATTGCAGTGGCCAGTGATGAAATCGTTGATCGGGTGGCAACATTCCACAAGCGCCGGCATGAGCTTGGCATCTATCAGGAGGATCCATCATGAATGCACCTTTGATACATTCGCTGGACGCCCGGTATTATACCGACCCCGCAAATTTTGAAAATGAAATGAATGGCCTGCTGGCGCGCACCTGGCAGTTTGCAGCTCATGTCAATGCAATTCCCAACGTGGGGGACTATTTCGCGTTTGAGATCGCAGGCCAAAGCCTGTTTGCGATCCGCGGGCGTGACGAGGTGGTGCGTACGTTTTATAATGTGTGCCAGCATCGTGCGCATGAGATGGTCAGCGGATCAGGCAACACCCGTGTCGTGGTTTGCCCCTATCATCAGTGGACCTATGAATTGACGGGCGGGTTGCGTGCCGGGCCAAACATCAAGAGCGTGCCGGGCTTTGATCGCGAAAAGATCTGCCTGACAGAAGTGCGCACCGAGGATTTCAACGGCTTTATCTTTGTGAATCTGGATGATGACGCGGCCCCTATGGATGACTGGTTTCCCGGAGTGCGCGAAGAGCTGCGCGAATATGTGCCCCACATCGACGCACTTGCGCCGTTGGAATGGGTGGAGTGCCCGGAAAAATGCAACTGGAAGGTCTCGATTGAAAATTATTCAGAATGCTATCACTGCCCGACCAATCACCCGACATTTGCCGAAGGAGTGGTAAAGCCGGAAACCTATGACATTCAGCCGGATGCGGGCGGCGGATATGTGCTGCGCCATGTCACGGAATGCCAAAGCCTTGAGGCGATGACATATCCGATTGATCTGTCGGTGAAACATGCAGGCGATTATCAAAGCTGGTTCCTATGGCCGATGTTCAGTTTTCAGTGTTATCCGGGCAATGTTCTCAACACTTATCACTGGCGCGCGCATGATGTGGATAATTGCACCGTTTGGCGTGGTTGGTACACAGAGGGCGGCGTAGAAAGCGATGTCATTCGAGGGCTTGCAGTGCAGGACCGTGAAACCACTGTAGAAGAAGATATTCACCTTGTTGAATCCGTGCATAGGGGGCTGAAATCCAAAGGGTATAAGCCCGGTCCGCTGGTGCTTGACCCGAAATGCGGCGTGATGAGCGAGCATTCTATTGAAAAACTACAACAATGGATGCGCGAGGCGGTGGATGACTGATTTGACAGGCCATTGCATGTGCGGGGAGGTGCGCTGGCAGGCCCAAGCAGCGCCCACATGGTCCGGTATTTGCCATTGCGAGGACTGCCGCCGCGCCGTTTCCGGGCCGATGATGCCGTTTATCGGTTTTGATCGCGCAATCCTGAATATGCAGGGCGATATGTGCATCAATCACAGCTCTGCCGGGGTGGAACGTGGATATTGCGCCAAATGTTACAGTCCGATGTTTTATCGCAGCCAGCAATGGCCGGAGGAGTGTTTTGTCATGGCGGCGACGCTAGATGATCCTAATGTGTTTCAGCCACAGGCGCATCTGTTCTATTCAGAGCGCCTTGCATGGGTTGAATTGAATGATAGCGTGCCGCGCTATGCGGGGGCCACGATAGAGACCGAGGAATTATAGTGTGTTCATATATGCATATTTTCTCGACACATGTGTTTTGCATGCGTAGATGAACTCTATCGCAGCGCGACGACAGGAACCATGGGGCACGACCCCGCGACTTCAGGACAATAGAGATGACAGACGTAAAGCCATTCTGGCAGAATTATATCGATGGCGCATGGGTCGATGGCGGCGCAGGCCGAATTGACATCGCCAACCCTGGCACTGGCGAAAAACTGTGCGAACATGCGCTGGCGGATGCAGCAGATGTGGACCGCGCAGTTGCGGCCGCAAAGCGCGTGCATATGTCCGGGGCGTTGGCCGACATGCGCCCGATTGAACGGGGCCGTCTGGTGCAGGCGATGGGGCACTATATTCTCGAGAATATGGACGAGATCGCCCGTACATTGACGCTGGAGCAGGGCAAACCGCTTTGGGAAGCTGAGATCGAGGTAAAGGGCGCAGCACTTTATTTTGAATATTACGGCAATCAGGCCTCGACTGTGGAGGGGCGATCCATTCCTTTGGGGGCGGGGTATTTTGATTTCACCACCTATGAGCCTTTTGGCGTGACAGCCCATATCATCCCATGGAATTACCCGTTTGAAATGACTGCACGGTCCTTGTCGGCGGCCCTGACCACAGGCAACACTGTTGTGATCAAGACGCCGGAGATGACCCCACTAACCAATGCATGGCTCGCCACCGCGGCAGAGGCCGTGGGTCTGCCTGCTGGTGCTGTCAATATCTTGTGTGGTCTGGGGCACGAGGCGGGTGCCGCACTGTCTTCACATCCTGATGTGCGTCAGATTGTTTTCACCGGGTCGGTGCAAACCGGTATCGCAATTTCCACGGCGGCGGCCAAAAATGTGGTGCCCTGCGTGTTGGAACTTGGCGGGAAATCCGGGGCTATCGTGCATGACGATGCGGATCTGGCGGCCTTTGAAAACGATGTGCGTTGGGGAATTTACTTCAACGCAGGGCAGGTGTGTTCTGCCATGTCGCGGGTAATTGTCCACGAAAGCCGCCATGACGAGTTGGTCGAACGTGTCACAAATATTGCCAAATCTCTGAGCGTAGGGCCGGGCATAGAACGTCGTGAATTTGGTGCGAATATGGGTCCTATGGTGTCTGAAGGGCAGCGTGACCGTGCTGCAGGCATGATCAGCGAGGCCATTGCAGCGGGGGCCGTTGCAGTGGCCGGTGGACGCAAGATGAACATCCCCGGTGCATTCCTTGAACCCACGGTTTTGACCAATGTGACGCCTGACATGACCATCGCCAACGAAGAAGTGTTTGGCCCCGTTCTGTCAGTGCTAAAATTCCGCGATGACGCTGAGGCGATCCAGATCGCCAATGGCACGCCCTATGGTCTTGTCGGTGGGGTTTTTACCCGCGATCTGGACCGCGCCACGCAAGCTGCGCGCCAACTCCGGGCGGGGCAGGTGTTTGTCAACGAATGGTATGCGGGGGGCGTTGAAACGCCCTTTGGCGGCTATGGCGCGTCGGGGTACGGTCGTGAAAAAGGGCGCGAGGCGCTTTGGAACTATGTTCAAACCAAGAACATCGCTATCAAATTAAAGGGGTAAGCCATGCAGCATCCGCAGTCGGTACAAGAGGTGGTGAACGCTGGCCTGTGTATCGGCTGCGGGCTGTGTGAGGCACTTGCGCCTGATCGATGGCGCATGGCCTTTACTGATCAGGGGCGCTTGCGACCCGCGAAAATCGGCGAAGGCTCAGATAGCGAAATCCTGCGCGCCTGTCCCGGTGCAGTTGTGCGCCCCAATGATGAACAAGCCACACATCTGGATGACATCTGGGGCAGCTATCACACGATGCAAGAGGCTTGGGCCGGTGATGCAGACATTCGGTTTCGCGCGGCCACGGGCGGTGTGTTAACCGCGCTGGGCGTACATTTGCTGCGATCAGGTAAGGCGGCTTTTGTTCTGCATTGTGCTGCCGATCCAGATGCACCAATGCGCAGCAAATGGTGCATGAGCGATACTGAGGAGCAAGTCATTCGTCGTGCCGGATCGCGTTATGGGCCGTCAGATACATTGGCAGGGCTTGAAGTGGCGATTGCGCGGGACGCGCCTTTCGCTGTCATCGCCAAACCCTGTGACGCCAATGCAGTGCGAGAACGCGCGCGCATTGATGCGCGGTTGAACCGTTTGTTAGTTGCGGTGCTGGTCATGGTGTGCGGCGGGGCCTCTGATTTGGGTAAATCGCACGCAGTGTTGCGCGAATATGATCTGGAAGAGGACGAGCTGAGCCTGTTTCGCTACCGCGGATACGGCAATCCGGGGCCTACGCGCATTGAAACCAAAGATGGACGAGCCTTTCAGAAAACCTATGCCGAGATGTGGGCGGATGAGGCTGGATGGCGCATTCAGACGCGGTGTAAACTTTGTGCCGATCCGCTGGGTGAGGCGGCGGATGTCGCTGCTGCCGACATCTGGCCGGGGGCGGTGCCCGAGGGCGAGGATGCAGGGTTTAATGGCGTAATAACTCGCACGGCCGCAGGAGAGGAACTGTATCAAAGCGCGCTGGCGGCTGGGGATCTGACATGTGGAGATTTTATTACGCCTCGCGAATTTGACGGTTATCAACCCCACCAAGTGAACAAGAAGCACGCGTTAGCCTCGCGTCTGCGTGGTATGGCAGAAGCGGGACAAGCGACCTTTCGTCATGAGGGATTGCGTCTCGCAGCGTTGGATGATCAAAACACAGATGAACAAGTCGGAACAGCCCGACGCGTACGCGAGGGGCGGTTCTTTGAAGATTTACCCAAGGGAGACACGTAATGGGCGATAAATTCGAAATCGGACTAGAGCAACGTAAGGCAACGCTTGGCGCGGAATATGTTGAAAAGAACCTTGCGGCGGCGGATGATTTTACACGTCCCTTCCAAGAAGCCATGACCGAATGGTGTTGGGGTTTTGGATGGGGGGATGAGGCGATTGATGCCAAGACACGATCCATGATGAACCTGTCCATGCTCGGCGCATTAGGCAAGATGCACGAATGGGAAATTCACTGTAATGGCGCTATCACCAATGGCGTTAGCAAGGAAGAAATTCGTGCCATTATCCATGTAGTTGGTATCTACTGTGGCGTGCCTCAATCATTGGAATGTTTCCGCGTGGCGCGAAAAGTTCTGGAAGAACGCGGCTTGCTGTAAGCAGCAAAGGGTTTCCTGGAAAATCCCTCAGCGGCAAAATTTTCTGAAAATTTTGTAGGCGTCCCAGATGGGGCGTCTTGGTTAGGTGGCACAGCGTCTTGCAGTAAACGAAAGAGGCCAAAAGAAGGCGGAGGAAGTGGGAAGGGGTCTGAAAAAATAGGGGGCTTTGAGGGTGATTGTGTTAATTAATAATACCCTTGTCATTTCTGTAAAGCAGGCTGAAACGCCTGTATTATAGGACTTTGTGGCGGATTTTCGCGGGGATGGTGATTGCCGAAACTGCAACTGTAGTTGCATGTTTGAAATAATTAAACATTATCAAATGAATAGGCGGATAAGAGTAATCGCTAAGCGTTTTGCAACATGTAACTGATTTCCGTAAATATTAGGCCTTCTCTTGTGAGCAGTGCATTCGACGGATGGCGCGACACACCTGTGCCCAAAGTTGAGATCGTGGCACCTGATCAATTTGACCCGGCCATGATGATCAAGGCGGCAAACACATTTGGCCCCAAAGGCCTTGCGATTCCCGTCAATCAGGTGCGCGAAATATTCGGTGGCGTGAGCCAGAAGAAGGTGAAAAGACTCTTGATTTCTCATTTCAGGCAAGACCTGATCAGTCTAATGATCCGGCCAGCAAAATCACCGCATCGCGCGGTGACATCACTGCCCACAAAGATGCCTGGCCGCATACTCGCAAACCCTCTCTGAAGATACGCGCCTGGCGCAAATCGTGAGCCCGATGTTTGAAGAGCTGCTGGAAGCCATTTCAACGGCTGACACTTTGGAAGATGTGCGGGATTTGATGGATGACGCGCAACTGACCTTACCACCTGACGAACTTACAGAGTTCATGGCGCAAGCGATGAATATGGCGCGCCTTGCTGGCGAAACCGGATTTGACATCGGATAGATCATGGCAGACGCTTTGCCCCCACTTGCGCCAACTGAGGCGATTTCGTTTTTTCGCAGTAAAGGGCTTGCACCGGCACTTGCGCGGTTTGATTGGCGTGACACGTGGCGCGAAGAACATGCGCGCAACTTTGTGGTGGCTAAGGCCATGCAAGACGACGTTCTGGAAACGATCCGCGGGGAAGTTGATCGCGCCCTTGCTGAAGGCCGCACGCTGGATCAATTCCGCGCGGATTTGAAACCGCGGTTGGTGCAGCTTGGCTGGTGGGGCAAACAGATCGAGACAGACCCACTGACAGGCGAGCTGAAGGAGGTGCGCCTTGGCACGCCACACCGGCTGCGCACGATCTTTGACACCAATATGCGCACATCCTACGCGGCTGGTCGCTGGGCCCGCATCCAGCGCACCAAGAATGTCTTCCCATATCTGGAATATCGCCAGATACAGCGCCCATCCAAACGCGATGAGCATGAGCCATATCATTCGATTATTCTGCCAGTGGATCACCCGGCATGGCTGCGCATCCTGCCGCCGAATGGATGGTTCTGCGCCTGTTCTGTGCGTCAGATGAGCGAACGGATGCTTGAGCGCGAAGGCAAACGCGTGACCGAAGATTTTGAGCTGGAAGAAATCAACTGGTTTAATGAACGCACCGGCCGCAATGAAAAACTGCCTCTTGGCGTGGCGCCGGGCTTTGATAGCAATCCGGTCGCAAGCTGGCTTGATATTGATGATCGCCATGCCGCCACGCTTCTGGGGCTACCAGAGAGCCATCAAGCGCATGATC
>CANLDA010000009.1 GCA_947489325.1 uncultured Paracoccaceae bacterium
TGACTGAGTACGCGCCTGACCACCTTGAGCTATGCCCGAAAGTTGGTGACGGCCTGATCAGGTCAGGAAATATGAGGACCGGCGAGGCTCTAAAGCGGCTGTTTGGATACAGGCCCCAAGGGGTTGCCACCTGCCAGAAAATCGCCTGCGGCCTCTCAGAAGGACACTGCGCCGGGTAGGTGCTTAGCAGCTTGTCAATAGTCGCCATCCAATGGCGTGCGCAATTCGGTTTTGCCGACGATTCTGCGCAAGTCCTTCGGAACAACCATCCCTGCATGATACCTTTCGTTTCGATCTACCATGTTTTTGACTTTGCTGGTCATATCCAGACCCCAATAGTAACCAAAGTTGTAACTTTAGAATGGGCAAAGCGCCCATAATGCAAGGGCTTTATTGATTTCAATGGGATACCGTGGTGCGGGTGGAGGGACTTGAACCCCCACGCCTCGCGGCGCTAGAACCTAAATCTAGTGCGTCTACCAATTTCGCCACACCCGCACGGTGCGCGCTGTCTAGCAAAGCTTCTTTGAGGATGCGAGAGGAAAATGCATCCTACAGCCCCATTTTTTTGAACACTGATTTGAACACTGACGGGAGCTGTTCTGGAATGTCTTCGGCAATCAAGCCAGGACCGAAATTCAGGGCGCACTCAACATGCAACCACGCAGCGGTTTCCGCGGCATTCATCGGATCAAATCCGCGCGCCAACAGCCCCGTGATGAACCCAGCCAGCACATCTCCTGACCCGGCTGTCGCCAGCCACGGCGCGGCGCGCTCATACTCTGCAGAATTGATACTGCATCGCCCGTCCGGGGCCGCGATCACTGTGACAGGACCTTTGAACAATACAACACACCCTGCCCGTTTGGCCGCCTCCCGAGTGGCGTCGACCTTGGAATAGGCAGGCCCAGTCATCGCTGGGGCATTCAGCCTCTCGGCAATATCCGGAAAGAGCCGTGAAAACTCCCCGCCATGGGGCGTGAGAACGCAGTTTGCATGCAACGCAGCGAAGAGGGTCGTATCACAACCGATGAGCGTCAGCGCATCCGCATCCAACACCATCGCGCGGCCGCTCTTCACTCCCTCCGCCAAAAGCTCCGCGCGTTCATCGCTTAACCCAAATCCGGGACCAATGCACAGCGCATTGATACGGTCATCCTGTAACGCGTCAGAAAGGTCGTCAGTTCCATCCACAGGCGTCATCATCAACGCGGTTATCTGACAGGCCACCTCTGCCTCTGCTTCCTGAGGCACACCAAGCGTCACCAACCCCGCCCCGATCCGGAGCGCGCCGCGAGGCGGGCAGCCCCGGTTTTGCCTGCGCCGCCGGTGAGGATCAGAGCGTGACCATGGGAAAATTTGTTGTCGTGGGCATCTTTCGTATACCAGGAAGGATGAAAAAATCTTTGCGATTTCACCAATTCTTTTGCATTTTCTTTTCGCCACGCCGCACCCTCTTTGAGACCAATATCCTTGACAACAACCTTACCGCTATTAACGCCTCCCTCATCAAGATAGTGACCTACTTTGGCTTTGTGGAACGACACTGTGAGATGGGCAGCAGCTGCAAATCGCCAGTGATCACTCGCATGAGGGAAAACACGACCGCTGTCTGCACAAATCCCGCTAGGAATATCGACCGACACGATCGCTGGGCGGCCAATTTTATGCCCGAATTCAATTGCAAAGCAATCAACCATGTCTTCAAGGTTCCAGAACAATTCCCCAAGGTCTTCAATGCTTCTCTGCAGCCCTGTTCCGAACAGCGCATCAACGACTAAATCACATGCCCACGCTTTCCGCGCGCTGTATTCTTGAAAGCAGCCAACCTCCCCCGACTTACACCAGAGTTCATAATTCGCCTTCGCATCTGGTGGCAATTTTTCGGCATCTCCATACAGAAACACCTCCACCTCCCAGCCCCACTCTTTCAACAGCCGGGCCACAACAAAGCCATCGCCTCCGTTATTGCCCGGCCCGCACAGAACAACGGCTTTGTGGGGCGCTTTCGTCAAGTCTGGCCATTCTTCAAAAATCGCTTCGACAACCCCACGCCCGGCGCGTTCCATTAGCTCAAGACCAGTGACTTCACCCGACTCAATCGCGGCCTGTTCTATGGCGCGCATCTGCGCCGCGGTTAGGAGTTCACTCATAATCTGCCCTCTACTTTGGCAATTGCGATTCAATTCAGCACATTTATTTGCCCACATGCCTAAAAATTAGGCAAACACATCAAAACACATGCCCTTGCCCGCGCCTTTTCACCATAGACAATTGTTTACGCCACATGAAAGTGGGATCAGCACGTCTAAGAGACCTGTAAAGGAGGCCCCCATGAAAAAGATCGAAGCGATCATCAAACCCTTCAAGCTCGATGAGGTCAAAGAGGCCCTTCAAGACGTCGGCGTTCAGGGGCTTTCTGTGATCGAAGTCAAAGGCTTTGGCCGTCAAAAGGGTCACACCGAACTTTATCGCGGTGCGGAATATGTTGTCGATTTTCTACCCAAGGTAAAGATCGAGGTCGTCCTAGACGATGATCAGGTCGACCAAGCCATCGAAGCCATCGTTGACGCAGCCAAGACCGACAAGATCGGTGACGGCAAGATTTTTGTCAGCCCCGTTGAACAGGCCATTCGCATCCGTACCGGTGAAACCGGCTCGGACGCGCTATAAGACGCCCTTTAATCTGAATACCAACCGAACACTCCAATCAGAAGGACCAAGAGAATGAGCGTAGATGCAGTTCTCCAGATGATCAAAGACGAAGATGCGGCCTATGTCGACATCCGTTTCACCGACGTGCGCGGCAGATTGCAGCACGTCACCGTGGATGTCGATCTTGTTGACGAAGACTTCCTCGAAGAAGGCTTTATGTTTGACGGCTCCTCCATCGCGGGCTGGAAGTCGATCGAAAACTCCGACATGAAACTGATGGCGGACACGACCTCTGCTTATGTTGATCCTTTCTATGCGGAAAAAACCATCTGCATTCACTGTTCAATCGTGGAGCCAGACACCGGCGAAGCCTATAGCCGTGATCCACGTGGCACAGCGCAAAAGGCCGAAAGCTACCTGCAATCATCCGGTATCGGTGATGTGGCATACATGGGCCCAGAGGCAGAATTCTTCCTGTTTGATGACGTACGTTTTTCCAACACAATCAACAAAGTATCCTACGAAGTTGATGCACAAGACGCGTCCTGGAACACCGACACTGAATATGAAATGGGCAACTCGGGCCACCGTCCGGGCCTCAAGGGTGGCTATTTCCCAGTAAACCCCACCGATGATGCACAAGACATCCGTTCGGAAATGCTGTCGACGATGAAACGTCTGGGCATGAAAGTGGACAAACACCACCACGAAGTGGCGTCTTGTCAGCACGAGCTGGGCCTGATTTTCGGCACATTGACCAAACAGGCGGATGAGCTGCAGAAATACAAATACATCATCCACAACGTGGCACAGTCTTACGGCAAATCGGCAACTTTCATGCCGAAACCGATCTATGGCGACAACGGCACCGGTATGCACGTGAACATGTCCATCTGGAAAGACGGCAAGCCGCTCTTTGCAGGCGACAAATACGCGGACCTGTCCCAAGAGGCGCTTTATTTCATTGGCGGTATCCTGAAGCACGCCAAAACCCTGAACGCCTTCACCAACCCGGCCACCAACAGCTATAAGCGTCTGGTCCCTGGCTTTGAAGCTCCCGTTCTGCGCGCCTATTCTGCACGTAACCGTTCTGGTTGTGTACGTATTCCATGGACAGAAAGCCCCAAAGCCAAGCGCGTTGAGGCCCGTTTCCCTGATCCGGCAGCCAACCCGTACCTGTGCTTTGCAGCCCTTCTGATGGCTGGCCTTGACGGCATCAAAAACAAGATTGATCCCGGCGAAGCCATGGACAAAAACCTTTATGATCTGCCTGCGGAAGAGCTCGCTGACATCCCAACCGTTTGCGGCAGCCTACGCGAAGCGCTCGACGCTCTGGCAGCAGACCACGATTTCCTGACTGCAGGTGACGTATTTACCAAGGATCAGATCCAAGGTTATATTGACCTGAAAATGGAAGAAGTCATCCTGTATGAAACAACCCCTCACCCGGTTGAATTCGGCATGTACTACAGCTGCTGATCCAAGTCATACGACGTAAAGAAAGGGCGCTCTTCAGGGCGCCCTTTTCTTATGTTCCATCATTTTCTATCCTGATCCAGATTTGCACTGACGAAAGTTGAAGATGGCTGAGCTACTGATCATTTACCATTCCCGCACTGGTGGCGGTCAGCAGATGGCGCAAGCGGCCTATGACGGGGCAAAAGGGGAGATTAGTGCGACCCTCATTACGGCAGATCAAGCATCGGCACAGGACGTTTTGCACGCGGATGGGTACATATTTTGCGCGCCTGAAAACCTTGCGTCCCTGTCTGGCACCATGAAAGAGTTCTTTGATCGCTGCTATTACCCTGTCTTAGGGCAGATCGAAGGACGCCCCTATGCGCAAATGATCTGTGCTGGGTCAGATGGCCAGAATGCTGTGCGCCAACTTGCGCGCATCGCCACTGGATGGCGGCTTAAGGAAGTGCAAGACCCGATCATCATCTGCACCCATGCCCAAACACCCGAGGCTATTCTGGCCCCCAAAACCTTGCAAGACGAAGACCTTTCGCTTTGCCGTGAACTTGGACAAGCGCTTGGCGCTGGTTTGGCCATGGGGGTGTTCTAAGAAACTTGTGTGAAACAAGTTTTAGCTAAAATTTTGCTTCGGAAAAATCTTCTAGAAGATTTTTGCGCCTCAACCGCTATTCAACATCCTCAGAAAACCCTGCAATATCTTGGTGATCCGGACACCAACCGGTTTTTTCGGACAGGTAAATGCGTGTTTCGCGATCATATCGCGGTTCTTGGTCCAAAGCCCCCGCAGGCACCAGAACCGTTTTTCCATCTGTACAGATATAAGGCAGCGCTGATCCACAGGTGCCACAAAACGCATTGCAAAACCGGGTATCTGGCAAAGTGTATTCACGTACAAGATGCCGCCCTGATACCCAGTCAACCTTGCCGTTTTCGACAAACAGGTTGGACGCATGTGCGCTCCCGGTCATTCGACGGCATCGGTCACAATAACAGTGAAACAAGTCCTCAAATCGGTTTTCAATGCTGAAGTTGACCTGCCCACACAGGCATCGTCCTGTCAGTGTATTATTCATATTTATCTCTGTTCTTTCAAAGCAGTCGCAATTGCAGATAAATGCCGCATGTCTGTCCCACAACATCCGCCCAGCACGGTTATCATAGGAAAACGCCCATGCAGGCCAGCCAATTGTCTCCCCAACTCTTGAGGGTTGCCATCATCCAGTTCTTCGGCCTCGTCCAGTTCGGCATGACTGCATCGCGATGCATTGGCGACGATACCACGCAGCCGATGTTCCCAACTTTGCCCCTGTAGGGTCTGTGAGAAATGATCAGGATGGGCGCAGTTGATCATATAATAAAGCGGATAGGCATCAGTCTGCGCATCTACTTGAGTGATCGCATCACCCAAAGGCAACCCTGTGGGTAAGTGACCATCCGTTTCCACGGTAAACGAAACAACAACCGGTAAACCCAACGACTTTGCCGCCCGTGTTATTCCAATAGCTTCTTCTGGATAGGCAAGTGTATACCCGCTGATTACATCTGCTGACGTCGCAGACAAGGCTGTAAGTTGTTCCAAATGATATGCTGTTGCCTCGTCCACACTCATGAGTTCATGCGGGGCATAGGCATCCGCGCGTGGGCCGACATTGGCGCTTAATACCTTCACCACATCTGGGTTGGCCTGTGCCACGTCCGCCATCAAAACGATTGCATCCTGGTTCAACTGCCGCAACGCATCAGGAGAATATCCGATCGCCGCACCGCGATCACGATTGGCCACCCATGTTGCGCTTTCCAAAATCACACCAAGCCCCGCTTGTCGCCCCATGTCGATAAAATTCTGATAATAACCCCGCAACGTATTGCGCCCGGCATCGGTTTCTAAAAGTGGATAGGAGGCAAACCCGGGCAAGTCATGTCCTTTTGAAAAAATCAGATCCGTTTCCATACCAACATAGGTCAGAAATACATCTTGCTCCATCTGCGGGTGTGCCGTGCTTTCAAAGTCCATAACGCGCTCCCTTATTGCAGTATCAGCACTAAATGTTCTTATATCACATTGATGTGCAAAAACTCTAATGAGGATGAAACATGCGGTCCCATGGCTGGACTTTATTCCAAGAGTGATCTTTGTTGTGCAGGACATACCAAAAATACGGCGGTCCGAATGCAATTCTGGGTAAACACGTTTATCACACTTTGCTTGGCAACAGGATTGTCCATGACGCCAAATTCAAGCGCGGCACAAGAAAAACCTGACATTTTAGTATTGGGTGACAGTCAACTTTCCTTTGGCGCTGGTGAAAAGTATTTGAAGTTCTTTGAAGATCTGCCACAGCGCTGCATGCCGAATAAAAGACAGCGCAGACATCTTAAAAAGCTGGGGGATCGCAAAACCGCGGCTATTGGTGTGCGCTCCACCTCTTTGGGGTCGTGGACCGCCCAAAGCGGCGCCGCAAAGGGCAGTATCTGCAATGTTGATAAAAAATACGGCGTCAATGCCGGGGCTTATGGCATTGCAAGCAACCCCAAACGCGTCTTTGTTCAAATTGGCAAAGGCAGAAGTTATCAGTTCTGCAAACCCAAAACATCCGCGTTTAAGGCGTTGTTTTCCAAAGGGTATTATGATCCGAAATTGATTGTTCTCACATTTCTGGGGAACGCCGCGCAATCATGGGCTGAAAGTCCAGAAATCGCGCAAACTGTTGCAGATCGCACCGCCGCCCAAATCCCGCGTGATGTGCCGTGCGTTTTCCTCACCACGGTGCCTGTGTATTCCAAACGCACAAATGATTTGCGCCAGAAAGCCCAGGCCAATATCAAGGCTGCCTTTGAAAACAGTGGCACTCATTGCCAATTTGTCGAAGGCTTCAGCCCCCAAACCCGTCAAGCGATTGAAGGAAAGCCCAAGTTTTTCGCCAAGCACAAGGATGGCCGAATTAAGGATCCACTGCATCCCAGCAAGGCTGCGGTTGACATCTTTCTGAAACTGAACGAGCCACAGTTGTGCTCTGCAATCTTTACAGCTTTGAAATGAAACACCTGCCTGTAGATCAGAACATGTCAACATATGTTAAACCCAACACGAGGTCCCTGTTGCCAGATCTCAAGTGGGCTTTTGCCTTTTTCAACGCGTGTTTTTGTTCAGCGTGGCTGACCATGGCACCACTGGGAACATCTGCACAAGCGCAGACAAAAGACTTCACTTCGCCAGACATTCTCATTTTGGGTGACAGTCAGATCACTTTTGGGTCCGGCCCTGCCTTTTTGAATTTTTTCACAAACATCAAACAGCACTGCACACCGAACCGATCACAATCAAAGCTGTTGAAGCGATTGGGTAAAATGACGGTGTCAGTCATTGGTGTCAGATCAACATCCATTCATTCATGGACCGCCCGATCTGGCAAAGCCAAGAATGCGGTTTGCAAGGTCGACCCTAAATGGAAGGTCAACGCTGGCTCTTATGGGTTCGTCAACATGAGCGACGATAAGTTTGTACAGATTGGTCAAGGCAAGGAATACCAATTTTGCAGCCCGAACAAATCCCCCTTTGAAGCGATGTTTCGCACCGGATATTATGAACCCAAGTTGCTTTTACTCTCTTTTCTGGGGAACTCTGCAAAACGTTGGGCATCTGATAAAAATTTGGCCGTGCGTGACATACAGGCGATGATGCACCAACTGCCACCGAACACACCTTGTATTGTCATGACAACTGCGCCGACTTATGCCAAGAAAAACGTTGATCTACGACTCAAGGCTCAGTTGAATTTGCAGCAAGCTCTTGAGGAAACGCACAACAGCTGTAGCTTTGTGCCTGGTCTGACCCCCGAAACCATCGCAGCCAACCAAGGGAATACCAAGTATTTCAAGTTGAACAAGAACGGAAAAGTCAAAGACCCGTTTCATCCTAATCACCGCGCGGCAAAAAACTTTTTTGCGTTGGAAATGGATGACATCTGTAATGCCATTTTCGACCAGATCAAAATGACGACCAAGTCCGGCTAAATTTTGGAAAACCCGCATTCAATGCCCCACCTACGAATGCAAATTTTGCGCGCCACTTCAAAAACGAAGGCGAATGTCGCTTTCTGACTGGACTTGACAGGTGTGTCCAACACAGGCTGGTAGAAATAACAGCCAGGAGCGCCCAGCATGAACTCCCATTATCGTGACACCCGCAAGATCGATCCCACCAAAGGAAATCTGTTGGGCGACAACACCCCAAATGACAATGATCGCGTAGAGATTGGGCCGACACAATTGGCATTTCGGGAATGGGAGGCGGCAGGGCTGCAATTGCCCAACCTGCAAAACATGCGCGATTATCGCTGGAAGCGTCTGACAAAATTCATCAATGATCGCGGATATGCCGGGTTGCTGGTGTTTGATCCTCTCAACATTCGCTATGCCACCGACAGCACCAATATGCAGCTTTGGAACACGCATAATCCGTTCCGTGCACTGCTGCTTTGTGCGGATGGGTATATGGTGCTTTGGGATTACAAACAGTCGCCATTCCTCAGCGAATTCAACCCCTTGGTACGCGAACAACGCGCGGGTGCTGATCTGTTTTACTTTGATCGCGGCGATAAGGTGGATGTGGCCGCGGATGTGTTTTCCAACGAGGTGCGCATCTTGCTGGAAGAGCATTCTGGCACCAACAAACGACTGGCCGTGGACAAGGTCATGCTGCACGGCCTGCGCGCGCTTGAGGCACAAGGGTTGGAAATTGTTCCCGGCGAAGAGTTGACCGAAAAATGCCGCGCCGTCAAAGGAGCTGACGAAATCCTTGCCATGCGCTGCGCGTCTGAAGCTTGCGAAATTGCCGTGGGAGAAATGGAAAAATTCGCCCGCGAGATGATCCCACAGGGTGGGGTTTCCGAGGATGATGTCTGGGCTGTACTGCACGCCGAAAACATCAAACGCGGTGGCGAATGGATCGAAACACGGCTGTTGACCTCAGGCGTGCGCACCAATCCGTGGTTTCAGGAATGCGGCCCGCGTATCATTCAGAACAATGAAATCGTTAGCTTTGACACCGATCTGGTGGGCAGTTATGGCATCTGTGTCGATATCTCCCGCAGCTGGTGGATTGGCGATGAGAAGCCGCCCGCGGAAATGGTGTATGCCATGCAGCACGGCCATGAACACATTATGCACAATATGGAAATGCTACGCCCCGGTGTGAATATTCAAGACCTGTCGCGCGGCTGTCATCCATTGGATGAGCAATATCAGAAACAGAAATACGGCTGTATGATGCATGGCGTGGGTCTATGCGATGAATGGCCGCTTGTGGCCTATCCTGATCAAATGGTCGAAGGTGCATTTGATTACGAGTTGGAGCCCGGCATGGTCCTGTGCGTAGAGGCGCTGGTCAGCCCCGAAGGCGGTGATTTTTCGATCAAACTAGAAGATCAGGTGTTGATCACCGAAGACGGATACGAAAACCTGACAAAATATCCGTTCGATCCCGCACTTATGGGTGAAAGCTGATCCACATCGCAGCGTAATCAAAGCCCCGGTCCTGCCGGGGTTTTCTTTTGAGGGCATGGAAAGGCCAGCCCCTTAAACTATCTTAGGTGTTCAAAACATATACCTATGGGTCAGTCAGAAACTTTACGTACCGGCGCTGGTGAAGGCGATAGAGCAGAAACGCCTTTAGATCTTTGCTGAGGGATGAAAAACGCGGCGATTTCCAAGGTTTATTTGGGCCGGTATAATGTACAATTTTTGGAACAAATCTCCGATTGGGTCCGTCTTGCTTGCCAATGGTCTGCCAAACCTTACGATACAAACCTGCCCGCCCCCAGATGCAATTCCAACCGGGTTCAAGGAAATGAACGCGCCCCTTCAATAGATTATTCAGATAATCTTGATCCATTGAGAACTCAGAAAACGCATAGGAAGCCTCTAAATCGCTAAAGCGTTCGAACAACTGCTCGTCTTCTCGAATCGCATTATTATCAAGAAGTAGAACACCAGAATTAAAGTAATTATAGACATTTTCCGGAGCCATTATGTTCAGATAATGCTGCAGATGTTGTTCTGCTTTTGGATTAGTCTCCGCTTTAAGCTGCATCCGAAGAATTTTGATGTCACGCACGGCGGCAACTGGCTTGCCGTTCATGTCCAATTCAAAAAGCGGCGCAACATCCCCGGTCACCATGATATCGCCATCAAGATACAGAAGGCGTCCGTCAACCAACTGCGGCAAAAGTAGGCGCCCAAGAGCAGGTATCGTGAGATGCCTTTTGGACGCGCCTCCTACTCCTTGCAACATGTCAGCGGTTAATTCATGTTCTACAAGATGTGCATTCGGCAACGCGTCAAACGTTGTCCTTATTGAATTGAGCGCCTTATCCGTCAAACGATAGCCCATGAAATGTACAGTGACGGGCCGGCTGCAATTTTGAACGGTGGCGCAAGCGGCAATCAAGGTTGGCCGCAACATACCCATATCAGTGACAAATGCCACCTGAACCGGATGTACAAGAGATTGCAGATGATCATTGTTTTGAGACATGCGGTCTAACATCTTCCTATCCGGAGACTGTAATCGGTAATATATCTGCTGCGCGTGCTGTCTTGTGCCTTCCAAAAAAGCATTTCTGGCGCCGAACCGATGGCTGAAACATGTAAGTCCACCAGAATGCACTAAGCATACCAATGGCTTGATCTCCTACATTTTGCGAGAAATTAACCTTTTTCGCAAGAGTTTAGAGATCACTCCATTTTTATCACATTGGGGAAAGAAAGTGAGGGAAGATCATGAAGAGCCTCTTTTTCACAGCCGCGTCCAGTCACGTGTTCACCTCCCATTTCCACACCCTCCCCATGGCCTATGCGCACCTCTCAACTGGTCTGATGATTGAACAAACCGTCGCTTGACGGCACGCCTGCGCCCGGGTTAGGCAAGGGGCACGCAGGGGAGTCCCGCCACGGGGACTGAGAGGCTGACGGGGGGAAACCCCGGTGACGCGACCCTTAGAACCTGACCCAGTTGACACTGGCGTAGGAAGCTAAGGACGCACATCGCCCGGATACGGGTGTGCCGACTGACAAGGGGCCTGTACACCCCTGTTTCCCCAGCCAAACATCATCTGGTGTCTTTTTAAGTCAACGCTTGAGGAGCACCAAAATGAATATCCCCAATCCCAAGATCACCACAGGTGGATTGCCTGCATCACGCAAGATTTACGTGAGTGGTGAACTGCACCCTGATGTGCGTGTACCAATGCGCGAAATTTCCGTCCACCCCACTGCCGGAGAGGCCCCCCTGCCCGTCTATGACAGTTCCGGCCCATATACTGATCCGGATGTGCTGACCGATATTCGACAGGGCTTGCCACAACTGCGCCGCAAATGGATTGAGGCGCGCGCTGATGTCGAAGAATACGATGGCCGCGAGATCACATCCGCAGACAATGGATTTGTTCAGGGCGACCGCCTGACCCCAGAATTTCCCATCAAACCCCGCCCTTTGCGTGGCAAGGATGGGCAAGCAGTGACCCAGCTTGCTTATGCGCGTGCAGGTATTGTGACACCGGAAATGGAATTCATCGCCATTCGCGAAAATCAACTGCGTGAGCTGTCCCCTTGTCATCGGGATGGCCACGATTGGGGCGCTAATATTCCTGATTACGTCACCCCCGAATTTGTGCGCGACGAGGTCGCCGCCGGGCGCGCCATTATCCCAGCCAACATCAACCATCCTGAATCTGAACCTATGGTCATCGGGCGTAATTTCCTGGTGAAAATCAACGCCAACATGGGCACGTCAGCCGTCACTTCCAGCATGGAAGAAGAGGTCGACAAGCTGGTGTGGTCAATCCGCTGGGGCGCTGACACGGTGATGGATCTGTCCACAGGTCGCAACATCCACAACACCCGCGAATGGATCGTGCGCAATTCTCCCGTGCCCATCGGTACCGTGCCGATGTATCAAGCGCTGGAAAAGGTGAACGGCATCGCCGAAGACCTGACATGGGAGGTGTTTCGCGACACGCTGATTGAACAGGCCGAACAGGGTGTGGATTATTTCACCATCCACGCGGGCGTGCGCCTGCACATGGTGCCCATGACCGTGAACCGCGTGACCGGGATCGTGTCGCGTGGTGGATCGATCATGGCAAAATGGTGCCTGCATCATCACCGCGAGAGTTTCCTGTATGAGCACTTCGACGAAATCTGCGACATCTGCCGCCAATATGACGTGTCTTTTTCATTGGGGGATGGGCTGCGTCCCGGATCACTTGCTGATGCCAACGACGAAGCACAGTTTGCCGAGCTGGAAACATTGGGTGAGTTGACCAAAATCGCTTGGGCCAAGGATTGTCAGGTAATGATCGAAGGGCCGGGCCACGTCGCCATGCATAAGATCAAGGAGAATATGGATAAACAGCTGGAATGCTGCCATGAGGCCCCGTTTTATACGCTTGGCCCTCTCACCACAGACATCGCGCCGGGGTATGATCACATCACCTCTGGTATCGGGGCGGCGATGATCGGTTGGTTCGGCTGTGCGATGCTGTGCTACGTGACGCCCAAGGAACACCTTGGCCTGCCAGACAGGGATGACGTGAAAACCGGCGTGATCACCTATAAGATCGCCGCCCATGCCGCCGATCTGGCCAAAGGGCTGCCCGGTGCCCAGCGCCGCGATGACGCTCTGTCGCGCGCACGGTTTGAATTCCGCTGGGAGGATCAGTTCAACCTGTCGCTGGATCCCGACACCGCGCGTGACTTCCACGATCAGACCCTGCCCAAACAGGCGCATAAGGTGGCGCATTTTTGTTCCATGTGCGGGCCAAAGTTCTGTTCGATGCGGATCAGTCACGACATCCGCGCCGAAGCCCAGAAAGAAGGCATGGAGGCCATGGCCGAAAAGTTCCGCCAAGGCGGTGATCTCTATTTGCCTTTGGACAGCGACGAAAGCGCAGACGCATGATCACCATCGCCGGGGCTGGCCTTGCAGGTCTCGCATCAGCATATGAATTGCTGATGCGGGGCGCAGACGTCACCCTGTATGATCTGGGGCATGCCCCCGGCTCCAACAGTGTCGCCCGCTTTGCGGGCGGCATGCTGGCCCCTTGGTGCGAACGCGAAAGCGCTGAAGAGCAGGTCATCACCCTTGGTGCGCAGGCGCTTGACTGGTGGGATCAGATCACCCCGGTTACGCGGCGTGGCACCTTGGTGGTGGCCCCAACGCGAGATCGCGCCGAACTGACGCGGTTTTCCCGCCGCACAAACAAGTATCGACAGGTTGCGCAAGCTGATATTGCAGAGTTGGAACCAGAGCTAGGCGACAGGTTTTCCCAGGGTCTGTTTTTTGAACGCGAAGGCCACCTTGATCCTCGTCAGGCCCTTGCTGATCTCACAGGCAAAGTACAGACCCTGGGCGGCACAATCCATTTTGGCACCCCCGCCCCGGCACAGGTTGATCTGGATTGTACGGGCAGCGCGGCCCCCTTGCCCGGTCTGCGCCCGGTTCGCGGTGAAATGGCCATTCTGGACTGTCCAGAGGTTGCCATCAGCCGCACCATCCGTCTGCTACATCCACGCATGCCGCTGTATCTCGTGCCGCGGGGGAACGGGATTTACATGATCGGCGGCACCATGATCGAAAGTTCGTCGACCCGCGCGCCCAGTGTGCGCTCGCTGAGCGAAATGCTGAGTGCTGCCTTTACCATCCATCCCGGCTTTGCCGAGGCCAGTGTGATTGAAACCGGTGCGGGCCTGCGGCCTGCATTTGCTGACAACCTGCCCCGCGTCACCCATCAGAACGGCACCACCTATTTGAATGGCCTTTATCGACACGGGTTCCTGCTGGCCCCCGCCATGGCCCAACAGGTCGCAGACCATTTTCTTTCGGAGACATCCCATGAAGATCATCGTGAACGCACAATTGCATGAGGTCACGGCCTCCACCCTTGGTGCAGCTTTGCCTGAACTGGGCTTTACCAGCGCGGCCATTGCCACGGCATTGAACGGCAGTTTTGTGTCCAAGGAAACTCGCGACACAACCTCATTAACCGAAGGGGACCGCCTAGAAATTCTCGCCCCAATGCAGGGAGGCTAATAGATGCGGCTTTACGGTATAGATGTCACATCGCGCCTTTTGCTTGGCACCGCGCAATACCCTTCGCCGGCCATACTGGCCGATGCAATCCGCGCCTGTGACACGCAGATCATCACAGTATCGCTACGCCGAGAAACCGCAGATGGTACGGGTGCCGGGTTCTGGGACACTTTGCGCGAAACCGGCACATATATCCTGCCCAACACTGCCGGATGCCATTCTGTCCAAGAGGCCGTCACCACCGCCCATATGGCGCGAGAGGTGCTTGGCACCGATTGGATCAAGCTGGAGGTGATCGGCCACTCCGACACCCTGCAACCTGATGTCTTTGGCCTGGTCGAAGCGGCGCGCATTCTGTGCGACGACGGGTTTCAGGTCTTTCCATATACCACCGATGATCTGGTGGTGGGCGAACGCCTGCTGGATGCAGGCTGCGAGGTGTTGATGCCATGGGGTGCGCCGATTGGTTCAGGCCAGGGATTGCGCAATCCCGACGCGTTGCGCAGCATGCGCGCGCATTTCCCGGATGTGCCGCTGATTGTGGATGCAGGCATTGGCCGCCCCTCTGATGCTGCAAAGGCGATGGAGCTGGGCATGGATGCCGTATTGCTGAACACAGCCGTGGCCAAGGCGGGCGATCCGGCTGAAATGGCACGCGCCATGACACTGGCTATCGACGCCGGTCGCGCAGGATACCTTGCCGACCCAATAGAGCCGCGCGACATGGCCGTGCCCTCTACCCCTCTTCTTGGATTGGCGGAGCTTGCTTGATGGAAAAGTTTTATCTGATTGTCGGCTCTGTCAGCCGTCTTGAATTATTGGTGCCCCACGGGGTGAAACTGGTGCAACTGCGTATCAAGGATGAACCGGAACACGAGGTGCGCCGCCAAATCGCACGCGCACGGGACTTCTGTGCGGTGCACGCAGCACAGCTGGTGGTCAATGATTACTGGAAAATAGCCTTGGACATGCGCTGCAACTTTGTTCATCTGGGCCAAGAAGATATGGACAGCGCCGATTTTACCGCCCTGCGTCGAGCCGGGGTGCGGTTTGGCCTGTCCACCCACGACGAGACCGAGTTGGAGCGCGCCTTGTCCCATGATCCTGCCTATGTGGCACTGGGGCCTGTTTACCCGACTTTGCTGAAAAAGATGAAATGGGGGTCGCAGGGGCTGGATCGTGTACGCGATTGGAAGAAACGCGCGGGTAAAACACCGCTTGTCGCCATTGGAGGCATGACACCGGACCGCGTGCCTGATGTATTGGCTGCCGGGGCTGACAGCGTGGCCGTGGTCACCGACATCCAACAAGCCCAAGACCCCGAAGCACGCACACGCGAATGGTTAAGCATATGCGCGACATAAGCCGATACGCCCGTCAGATCGCCTTGCCCGAAGTTGGACCAAACGGACAGGCACGCCTGAGCAAAGCCCATGTTCTGGTGGTGGGGGCTGGTGGTCTGGGCTGTCCTGTCCTGCAATATCTGGCAGGGGCTGGTGTTGGCACGCTGACAGTGATTGACCCCGATCACGTCGAAGAAAGCAACCTACACCGACAGCCGCTTTATACCATGCAGGATCTGGGTCGCCCAAAGGTCGCTGCGGCCGCACACCGACTGATGAACACCAACCCCGAGGTCGAAGTCATCCCCTTGATGACCCGCCTCACCCCAGCAAACGCAGCAGACATGGTCAGCCGCGCAGATATAGTGATTGATGCCGCCGACAGCTTTGCAGTGTCCTATATTCTGTCTGACACTTGCCTAAGCCAACACACACCACTGGTTTCAGCCAGCGCCCTTGGGCAGTCCGGCTATGTCGGGGCTTTTTGCGACCGCGCGCCATCTTTGAGAGCAGTTTTTCCTGATCTTCCCGAACAGGCCGCCACCTGCACAAGCGCTGGCGTTTTGGGGCCGCTTGTTGGGATGATCGGCTCATTACAAGCCCATATTGCATTGCAACTTTTGCTGGATCACATCCCATCACCACTTGGCACTTTGCTCAGCATGGATTTGGCCAGCCTGCGCCTCAGCCGTATCGATTTTTCCTCAGCAACGGAGCCTGCGCAGATCTTTCCGTTTCTTGCCGTGCATGATTTGCAGACCACTGATCTTATCATCGAGCTGCGCAATGCTGATGAGGCCCCGCGCCCTGCAAACCCGGATGCCCGGCGCTTGTCTATCAGCGACCTTCCGCAAATTTCACCATCAGACAGACGTGTTGTGCTGTGTTGCACCAGTGGCTTGCGCGCGTGGCGTGCGGCGCGTCACATGCAGGCCAACGGGCATTACGACATTGCCCTGTTTGCAGCAGGGGCTGCATAATGGCGCAGATCATGGTCGTTGCAGGCACCGACAGCAGCGGCGGTGCGGGCCTGACACGCGACACGGCCACCGCGCAAAGCCTGGGTTTGGGCGTTAAGCCGGTCGTCACGGCCGTGACGACACAAACCAATGCCAGACTTCACGACATCCATATTGTGCCCACAGAAACCATTGCCAGTCAGATGGTCTCCGGCCTGTCAGATACCCCACCTGATGCCGTAAAAATAGGACTGTTGGGAAATGCACAGACCTGCGCAGCAGTGGCGCAAGTCTTGTCCCGATATGGCCAGCCCACAGTGTGTGATCCGGTTTTAAAATCCAGCTCTGGTGGGGCATTGATGGCCAAAGAGGGTTTGGCACCGATTTTTGCGCAGATTGACCTGTTGACCCCAAATTTGGAGGAAGCCGCGCAACTTACGCAAACGCCCAAGGCAATAATCGCAACAGATATCGCCCGACAGGCAGGAATTCTGCGGCAAAGGTATGGGTTTGCGGCTGTTTTAATCAAAGGTGGCCACGGAAGTGGCGAAGTTTGCACTGATCATCTGTTTGATGACGCAGGGTGTATTGCCTTTTCCCATCCACGTCTGCCCAAGGGAAAACGCGGCACAGGTTGCACGCTTTCCACGGCAATTGCCTGTTATCTCGCTCAAGGACATCCTCTGCGTGCGGCCTGTGATCAAGCAATCAAATACGTTCATCGCTGGTTGCACGCGCCTTCGGTAACCATACGGTAACATTCCCCCAAAAAGCATCGCATTTGGTCACCATCCCGTGACCCGGTGTCTCATGGTCTTGGCCAATGGGTTTCTTTCTCCCAGATTAGACGCCACGACGATTGAGGATTCTCAGATGCCCACTGAACGTATTACTTTTGCCGGCCATGACGGCGACACTTTGGCAGCCCGACTGGATTTGCCGGATGGCCCTGTACTGGCCACCGCGCTTTTTGCGCATTGTTTTACCTGCACCAAAGACATTCCCGCTGCGCGTCGCATTGCTGGGCGTCTGGCCGCGATGGGCATTGCGGTCATGCGGTTTGATTTCACCGGGCTGGGCCATTCCGCCGGAGAGTTTGCCAATACAACGTTTTCGTCCAATGTGGCCGACCTGCGTATCGCATCGGAGTATTTGGCGTCACGCAATATGGCCCCAGCCATGCTGATTGGCCATTCACTGGGTGGTGCTGCGGTCTTGCGCGCGGCTGGTGATATCGCCTCGGTCCGTGCTGTTGTCACCCTTGGCGCACCTTATGATCCCGAACACGTGACCCACAATTTTGCAGGTGCGTTGGAAACCATCGCCGCAGAGGGTGAGGCAGACGTATCCCTTGGTGGGCGACCTTTCCGTATTAAACGCGAATTTGTCGAAGATGTTGCGGCCAACAACCTGGCCCCAGCCATTGCGAACCTCAAACGCGCGCTTTTGGTGATGCATGCGCCACAAGATACAACGGTGGGTATCGAAAACGCCGCCAGTATATTTGCCGCCGCCAAACACCCCAAAAGCTTTGTCACATTGGACAATGCTGATCATCTGATCACCAATCAGGATGATGCTGAATACGCCGCCGAGGTGATCACCGCATGGTCTGCACGCTATCTTGATCTGCGCCCCCCCGCGCCGCCAATTGGCGCACCCGAAGGTATCGTGCGCGTATCAGAGGCCGATTCAAACGGGTTCTTGCAAGATATCAATGCAGGTCCGTTCCATCACGCCCTTGCGGATGAGCCATTGGCCTATGGTGGTACCAACAAGGGCATGTCGCCTTATGGGTTTCTGTCTTCTGGCCTTGGGGCCTGTACCTCTATGACCATCCGCATGTATGCCCGTCGCAAAGGCTGGCCGCTGACCCACGTCTATGTCGATGTGTGCCACAACAAGGTACACGCACAGGATGCCGAAACCGGCAGTGGCGAGAAAATCGACGGGTTCCGTCGTAAAATCCATCTGGAAGGCCCACTCAGCGACGAGCAACGCCAACGCCTGCTGGAGATCGCCGATAAATGCCCCGTGCACCGCACGCTGGAACGTGCAAGTACGGTCGAAACGGTTTTGGTGTAAGGCGGGCGACAGTTCATACCTGTCATACGTCCGGATCAAAGGTGCCCTGCACCGCCGGGCGTCGCAGGACCACACGACAGAGGTTTTAGTTGCCGGCCTTCAACTGCCCGTCCGTCGCATCCCCAGACTCGCCCACAAACCGCACCTCGTGGGGGCGCGTCAAAACGTCATAGCAGGCCCAGCCGTCTGCGGGGGGCCATTGGCTGCAATATTGGTCGGCGCGCACCTCCCAATAGCCCCAGCTTTCCCGACCATGGGTATAGGATGTTCTGCCAGAGGCGTAAAAATGTTGTGTCGCAGTGGGATAGGTGACGGTTTTATCTATCAAAAGCACCGTGATCGCGGCACCTTCAAGGGGTGTCCATGCCTCCTCTGACCAAGCCCCAGCGGCACTGAACACCACAAAAGTCGCCGTTAGCGCCCGTAATCCCCTTAAAACACGCATATCCCATACGCTCCTTGCTTGTCGTTGCGCTCTGCACAGTCTAAACCGCGCCCAAAGCCCTATCACATACACAAGGTCGTGACATGATCCCTCGCTATTCCCGCCCAGACATGGTGGCCATCTGGTCACCAGAAACCAAATTCCGCATCTGGTACGAAATCGAAGCCCACGCCTGTGATGCAATGGCCGATCTTGGTGTGATCCCGCGTGAAAACGCCGATGCCGTCTGGAAAGCAAAAGACGTAGAATTTGATGTGGCACGCATTGACGAAATCGAGGCCGTTACCAAGCATGATGTCATCGCCTTTCTGACCCATTTGGCAGAACATGTCGGCAGCGACGAGGCGCGCTTTGTGCATCAAGGCATGACCTCGTCTGACGTGCTGGACACCTGCCTGAACGTGCAGCTGGTCCGTGCTGCCGATCTGCTGCTGGCTGGCATGGATCGCACATTGGCCGCGCTGAAAACCCGCGCACATGAACATAAGAACACCGTGCGCGTTGGCCGCAGCCATGGCATCCACGCCGAACCCACCACCATGGGCCTCACATTCGCGCGTTTTTACGCCGAGATGGATCGCAACAAGAACCGTCTGGAAAAGGCGCGTTGGGAAATTGCCACCGGGGCCATCTCTGGTGCGGTCGGCACATTTGCCAATATCGACCCCGCCGTAGAAGAGCACGTCTGCGAAAAGCTTGGCCTGCGTCCAGAGCCGATTTCCACACAGGTTATCCCGCGCGACCGTCACGCCATGTTCTTTGCAACACTGGGTGTGATTGCAAGCTCGATCGAAAACATTGCCGTGGAAATCCGCCACATGCAGCGCACCGAAGTTCTGGAGGGCGCAGAATTCTTCTCAATGGGCCAAAAAGGCTCTTCTGCGATGCCGCACAAAAAGAACCCGGTTCTGACCGAAAACCTGACAGGTCTGGCCCGTCTGGTGCGTATGGCGGTTGTTCCGGCAATGGAAAACGTGGCCCTGTGGCACGAGCGCGACATTTCACACAGCTCTGTTGAGCGCGCGATTGGCCCTGACGCGACCATCACGCTTGATTTTGCTCTGCACCGTCTGGCCGGTGTTGTTGAAAAGATGTTGATCTTCCCTGACAACATGCTGGACAACATGAACAAGTTCCCCGGTCTTGTGATGTCACAACGCGTGTTGTTGGCCCTGACACAGGCTGGCGTAAGCCGCGAAGACGCCTATTCCATGGTGCAACGCAACGCGCTGAAAGTCTGGGAAGAGCGTCTTGATTTCCGTGAATTGCTGCTGGCAGATGCCGATGTGGTTGCTGCCCTTGGCGAAGACGGCGTTAATCAAAAGTTCGACATGGACTACCACACCAAACACGTCGACACGATTTTCCGCCGGGTGTTTGGCGACTGATCTTTCGTCATTATTTTTGCAAACTTCAAAGCCGGGAACGTTCATGCGTTTCCGGCTTTTTGGTATCTCGTCACTTTTGTGATACCCTGCCCATGAACAGGAGACATATCATGCGTAAAACATTCATCCTGACAGCTTTGGCTGGTATCATAATTTCTGGCTTTGCAAGCGCTTGTCAAAATCACAGCGACCAGCAGGTCATGTCCTGCGTACCCGGAACCATATGGGATGCTTCATCTGCAAGCTGTGTGGCACAGCCCAGCGGATAAAAGGATAAATTGAACGCGCCCATCATTAGTCAACACCACATCACCCGCATTTATTCGGTCACTTTATTCTTAAGTGCAAAACCAACGAATTTGCACAACACTCCTTACAATGCTTAGTTTAGCCTGCAATTCACGGAGATACGTTTATGACATCCCCCCGTTCCTTATCGTTTAGTCGCCTGTCTATTGGCCTCTTGTCCATGACGCTGGTTGCGGCACCTGCCTTTGCTGCCGGGGGTGGCGGCAGCAGCACTACGCCCCCAAAACCCACCAACACCAGTAAGAAATGCTGGTTCGGTAAGGTTTGGGACAATGAGGCGCAGAAATGCGTGAAACCCGAAGAATCTGGGTACACCGATGAAGGTTTGATCGGCGCTGTGCGTGAATTGGCCTATGCAGGCCGTCCGCAAGACGCCCAAACCGTGCTTGCAGCTGTGTCAGATCAAGAACAGGATCTGGTTCTGACCTATTGGGGTTTTACCCATCGAAAATTGGGAAATATAGATCTGGGCATGGCGTTTTATGAAAAGGCATTGCATCAGAACCCCGACAATATTCTGGCACGCTCTTATATGGGGCAAGCGCATGTATTGGCTGGAGACACGGAGCTTGCGCAGATACAGTTGGATGAAATTCGGGCGCGTGGTGGTGTCGGAACATGGGCTGAACAGTCGCTTGAGGCCGCTTTGAAAACGGGCCGCACCTTTAATTATTGATCCCACAACGCGACCTGCGTCAAATGCCGGGTCGCGTTCTATCAATTTCCTGAAAATCCTTTCTATCGCGCTGTGAAAAATTGAGGGATTGTTCACCCTTGGCTGATTATCTGCATTCAGATTTTCGAAATCAGGATGAACACCTTGAAACCATTGGCGCAACTTTCGCCCCCTGCCCCACGCGCTGTTGCGGGCGTTCCATCCGGGGCCCTAAGTCGTAAACAAAAGGCGGCGATCATCGTGCGCTTTTTGCTGAACGAAGGTGCTGATGTTCCGATTTCCGAACTGCCCGATGAGATGCAGGCAGATTTGGCCCAACAAATGGGCCATATGCGTTATGTCAATCGCGACACCCTCAGCGATGTTGTGATGGAATTTGCGCAAGAGTTGGAAGGCATCGGTTTGGCCTTTCCCAATGGCATGGCTGGCGCGCTCAGCGCGATGGAAGGGCGGATAAGTCCAATCACAGCCGCGCGCCTGCGCAAAGAAGCAGGGGTGCGGCAGGTGGGCGATCCATGGCAACGCATTAAGGCGCTGTCAGTCGAGCAACTGTTGCCAATGGTCGAAAACGAATGCACCGAAGTGGCCGCCGTCTTATTGGCCAAGCTGGATGTGGCCAAGGCCGCGGAGTTATTGGGAAAACTACCGGGAGATCGCGCAAGACGCATCACATATGCTGTCTCCTTGACCGATGCTGTCACACCAGAAGCTGTGGACCGCATTGGCCTGTCGCTTGCCACCCAATTGGACGATCAACCCATCCGCGCCTTTGATGAGGCACCGGTAGATCGTGTTGGCGCAATTTTGAATTTCTCGCCTGCATCCACCCGTGATGATGTGCTGATTGGCCTGGAAGAAGAAGATCAAGAGTTTGCCAATCGTGTGCGCAAAGCGATCTTTACCTTTGCCAATATTCCAGAACGGATTGATCCACGCGACGTGCCCAAAATCGTGCGCGATGTGGAACAAACCATGATGGTGCAGGCACTGGCCGTGGCCACCGAGGGCGATATTGCCGATGCCGCAGAATTCATATTGTCAAATATGTCCGGGCGCCTTGCGGATCAGTTGCGTGAAGCGGTGGAAGATGCGGGTAAGGTCTCTAGAAAAGATGGCGAAGCCTCTATGACCGAGGTGGTTGCCACCATCCGACGCTTGCAGGCAGATGGCGACATCCAATTTGTCGAACCAGAGGAAGAAGAAGACTAAGACAAAGCTGCCTTCTGCAGCTTTGTCAAATCAGGTTACTGCACGCGAGACGCCGCAATGATGGGGCCATTTTTCATGCGTTGTACAATTACAACGGTTCTGTCGTCACCTTGCACGGGCATCATCATTTTAAGCGGCTTGCTTGTGTCCCATTCGGCCACGGTGTTCCAATCAGTCACGATATTTGCATAAGCAATCTCTCGTCCAGCGTTTTCTCCGCGCTGAATATCGACCACCTCTTCAGGCGTATAACGCACAAGCTGTACCGTCAGATGCTCATCCATCGCAATTTCACAGTTCAAATTGATGGTCAGAGTGCCATTTTTCATTGACGTGGCAATCGACACAGGGGTTTCTTGAGATTTGTGTTTGTCGATCAGCCCACTAACTTTACCAGGTTTGGCACCGATCACATGATCCTGTCCGCCAATAATCATCTGCGGCGTATATATGGTACGCGTCCCGGCGGCACGGGCATATCCCTGCTGGCGTTTGGTATAATCAGGATTGGCGAATTCATCTTTCCAGCCGATGTAATCCCAATAATCCACGTGCAAAGCCAAGGCGATCACATCCTCACGCGACGCCAATACATCCTTTAGATAGGCATCCGCAGGTGGACACGAAGAACATCCTTGTGATGTATAAAGTTCCACCACAACCGGATTGTCCGATGCCGCAACCTGACTTGCAAAAATCCCAAGCACCATGGCCAGTGGACGAATAACTGAGCGCATTTATCTTCCCCAAACTTACTGGTAATACACTTAAACAGACTGCGGCGCAGACACCAATCAAGGTTTTGCGAGATTGCTTTCATTGCACGCAAACGTGTTCAAACCTACACATCCGATCACAGTTTGTCATATTTATTAGAAATCGGCATACAATCGTATACAAAACAGTCAATCCCCTCTTGATCCCAAGGCAATGTTGGGTCACAAGCATCCTCAGCGAGACCCATTTTCCGTAAAGAGGGAGGCCAAAATGCCCATCACAGTCGGACAAGACAATGCCAAGACACGCAAAACCCTAAGCGTAAATGGCAAATCCATTTCCTTTTATTCAATTCCCGCCGCTCAAAAAGCAGGCCTTGGGGATTTCTCCAACCTCCCCGCCGCACTGAAGGTGGTTTTGGAAAACATGCTGCGTTTTGAAGACGGTGGTTTTTCCGTTTCCGTAGATGACATCAAGGCCTTTGGTGAATGGGGTGCAAACGGTGGTAAGAACCCCCGCGAGATCGCCTATCGCCCTGCCCGCGTTTTGATGCAGGATTTCACAGGCGTTCCGGCCGTGGTTGACCTTGCTGCGATGCGCGATGGCATTAAGGCACTGGGTGGCAACGCCCAAAAGATTAACCCTCTGAACCCTGTTGATCTGGTCATTGACCACTCTGTCATGATCGACGAATTCGGCAACCCGCGCGCCTTTCAAATGAACGTGGATCGCGAATATGAACGCAACATGGAACGTTACCAGTTCTTGAAATGGGGTCAGGGCGCGTTCAATAACTTCCGCGTTGTGCCCCCCGGCACTGGTATTTGTCACCAGGTAAACCTTGAATATCTGGCGCAAACCGTTTGGACGGATGTGGATCAAGACGGCAACGAAGTGGCCTATCCTGATACGCTCGTCGGAACTGACAGCCACACCACCATGGTCAACGGCGCGGCCGTTCTGGGCTGGGGTGTTGGCGGCATTGAGGCCGAGGCTGCAATGTTGGGTCAGCCAATTTCCATGCTGATCCCCGAAGTCGTCGGCTTTGAGCTGACCGGTGCGATGATGGAAGGCACCACAGGCACCGACCTTGTGCTGAAAGTCGTTGAAATGCTGCGTGAAAAGGGCGTGGTTGGCAAATTCGTTGAATTCTATGGTGACGGTCTGGACCGTCTGCCACTGGCGGACCGTGCAACAATCGCCAACATGGCCCCTGAATATGGCGCCACATGTGGCTTCTTCCCGATTGATGGCGAAACCATCCGGTATCTGCGCAACACCGGCCGGGATGAGGACCGCATTGCATTGGTCGAAGCCTATGCCAAAGAAAACGGCTTCTGGCGCGACGCGGATTATGCCCCGATCTATACCGACACAATGTCGCTGGATATGGGCACAATTGTTCCTGCAATTTCCGGGCCAAAACGCCCGCAGGATTATGTTGCACTGACCAACGCCAAATCCGCATTTGCCAATGAGATGGAACAAACCTTCAAACGCCCTATGGGCAAAGAAGTTGCTGTCGCTGGCGAAGACTACACTTTGGAAAGTGGCAAGGTCGTGATTGCCTCAATCACATCCTGCACCAACACATCCAACCCCTATGTGATGATCGGCGCGGGCCTTGTGGCGCGTAAGGCGGCTGCATTGGGTCTGGATCGCAAACCATGGGTGAAAACATCTCTCGCCCCCGGATCACAAGTTGTAAGCGCCTATCTTGAGGCCGCGGACCTGCAAAAAGATCTGGATGCGATCGGCTTTAACCTTGTTGGTTATGGCTGCACCACCTGTATCGGCAACTCTGGCCCGATCCAAAAGGAACTGTCCGAAGCGATTGCCGAAGGCGATTTGGTGGCAACATCCGTTCTGTCTGGAAACCGCAACTTTGAGGGCCGTATTTCCCCTGATGTTCGCGCCAACTATCTGGCGTCGCCTCCGCTTGTTGTGGCCTATGCGCTGGCAGGCACCATGGACATCAATCTGGCAACAGATCCGATTGCACAGGACAAGGACGGCAATGACGTTTACCTAAAAGACATCTGGCCTACGACACAAGAAGTGGCCGATCTGGTTCAGGAAACCGTCACACGTGAGGCGTTCCTGTCTAAATATGCAGACGTGTTTAAAGGCGACGAGAAATGGCAATCGGTCGAAACAACTGACGCCGAAACCTATGACTGGCCTGCGACATCGACTTATATTCAGAACCCACCTTACTTCCAAGGAATGGGCACTGAACCGGGCACGATTTCAAACATCGAAGACGCCAAAGTTCTTGCAGTTCTAGGCGATATGATCACCACAGATCACATCTCTCCAGCTGGATCGTTCGCACAATCCACCCCTGCGGGTCAGTATCTGATTGATCGTCAGGTACCTGTACGCGAATTCAACTCTTATGGCAGCCGTCGCGGCAACCACGAGATCATGATGCGCGGCACTTTTGCCAACATCCGTGTGAAAAACGAAATGTTGGATGGCGTCGAAGGCGGGTACACCAAAGGCCCTGATGGCGCGCAAACCTCGATCTATGATGCGTCAATGGCGTATCAAGAGGCAGGCACACCGCTGGTGGTCTTTGGTGGTGAACAATATGGCGCCGGTTCGTCCCGTGACTGGGCGGCCAAGGGCACTGCATTGCTGGGTGTAAAGGCTGTGATTGCCGAAAGCTTTGAGCGTATTCACCGTTCTAACCTTGTAGGCATGGGCGTCATTCCGTTCGAGTTCACCGCTGGTGACACACGTAAAACCCTTGGTTTGACCGGGGATGAAACCGTGTCAATCTCTGGGCTGGACACGATCAAACCCCTACAAGAGGTGCCCTGCACCATCACATTTGCAGATGGGTCTGAAAAAGAGATCACCTTGAAGTGCCGCATCGATACAGCACCCGAGATCGAATACATCGAACATGGTGGCGTGCTGCATTACGTGCTGCGTAATCTCGCAAAGTCCTGATATTCAAAGCATATCCATGAAACAGGCGCCCAAGTGGCGCCTGTTTTGTTTCGGGTGTTATAGGATCTTATCGCAAAACGTCATTTTCGCACATCTGCTGTTCATAATCACAACTTGCCCAAAGCGTCGCTCTGCATGACACTGCGGACATGTTACACACATCAGATATCACCAGCTATCACGCCCACGTCTACTTTGACGCGGACACTTTGGATCAAGCCAAGAGCCTGTGCACCGCCGCAGCAGACATGTTTGGTGTCAGCCTTGGGCGGTTTCACGAACGCAATGTCGGCCCGCACCCACGCTGGTCTTGTCAGTTGGGGGCAAGCCCTGCGCAATTTACAGAGCTTTTGCCATGGCTTGCCCTGAACCGCGACGGGCTGATCATCTTTTGTCATCCCGACACAGGTGACCATCTTGCCAACCACCGCGATCACGCAATTTGGCTGGGCACAGGGCTTGATCTTGATTTGACAATTTTTTGATGTCTGCACCGCAAGGACGTTAACTATTTGGTAAGGTGCAGTTGCACATCCTTTCACAACCCATGAGGGAGCTAGACGTGAAAGAAGCTGTTGTCGTTACCATTCGACCCATACCAGAACTTTTTGAAAAACTGGCCGAGGAAACCCGCGCGCTTTTACCCGGAACCCGTGCCTATCCCGGCTGTCTGACCGCCCATATGTGCCTGAACAAAGAGCGCAACGAAATGGTCATGTTTGAACTTTGGGAATCGCCCCAAACGCAAGAGGACTACCTGACATGGCGCGCAGAACGGGGTGATTTTGAAAAGCTTCACGCCATGCTGGATGTCGAGCCAGATTTTTGCACTTATTGCGTGGATTAACCTATTTGCCTGCGTCCAACGCAGGACGCAGGCGATTGGCCAGTTGGCGTTGGGTCAATGGCCCAGCGACACGCAGAATAATCTGCCCTTCGCCATTCACCAGATAGGTTTCCGGCACTCCGTAAACGCCCCAACTCAGCGCCATACGGCCCGTACTGTCCGCCCCGGCCCCAGTAAACGGATCACCCAATTCATCCAGGAACTTCAACGCATTGGCGGGCTGATCCTTGTAATTCACGCCGTAGACATCCAACCCTTCGGCCTGTAACTGCATCAACGTGGGATGCTCTGCCCGACAAGGCGCGCACCAACTGGCCCAGAAATTTACCAGCTTCATCTTGCCATCACGCAATGTCGCATCGTCAAATTGTGGCAAGCTGCCCAATGGCGTAACCGCCACAGCGGGTGCGACCTCTCCGGCCAATTCGGTTGGCAGCTCATCTGGGTTTTCACGGCTCATGCCAACGGCAAATACCCCCGCCAGTGCCAAAAACGCCACGGGCGGCAAGAGCATCAATGGGGACAACTTAGCCATTTTTGCGACTTTCCACTTTTTCAAGCTCTTTCAATGCCTTGCGAGAGGCGCGCATGCTGGCCAACACAAGAACGACCAACAACAGGAGCGACACCCCATAAGCTGACAAAACCGTATCCGCATATTTCCCAAGTTCGGGCATCATGCCATCCTTTCACGAGCGATCAGCGCCTTCAGGCGGCGACGACGAATTTCGGTGCGGGTGCGCAGCAACACTAACGCCACAAACAGCAAGACAAACCCGGCAATACAAACCAAGAGCGGAAAATAAAACACATCCGCCACGTTTTCCTCTTTGTCCAGCGACAAGGATGCGCCTTGATGCAGGCCTTGGTTCCAGAAATTCACGGCATAGCGGCTGAGCACAGCAAAGACCGATCCCACCAGACATAAAACTGACGTCAGATCGGCGGCAGTGTCGGGATTATCAATCGCTTCCCACAGGGCAATATAACCTAGGTAAAACAAGAACAGGATCAGAAACACGGTCAGACGTGGGTCCCACTCCCACCATGTCCCCCACATGGGTTGTCCCCAAATCGCACCTGTGATCAGTGCAATCAGCGTCATCACCGCGCCAATGGGGGCGGCTGCCTTGGCCGCAAGGGCCGACACATGATGACGGCGGATCAGCCAAATCAGCGACGTTACCAACATCATGAACCACGCATTAATTGCCATCAGGGCTGCAGGCACATGCAGATAAATGATCTTAACAGTTGATCCCTGACGATAATCATCCGGCGTAAAGAAAAACCCCCAAATCAAACCCACGGCCAGCGCGACGGCGGCTCCTACCGACACCCACGGCAGAACGACCTGCACGGTGCGACTGAATTTTACCGGATTTGCATATTCCCAGATCGACGCCATGTCAGTCCTCTTTTCATGCGCTCTTAGCGCAGGTTGATCCGCACCACCATCGCCGAGGCAAACGGCAACAAGGCAATCGTTCCCAATGTGATCCCGGCCAACATCAGCAAAGGCGTGGTTGTGGCCAGCCCCTCTGCCCCGCGTCGGGCCAGCTCTGCGCCAAAGATCATTGTCGGCACATATAAGGGCAACACCAGCAACGACAAGAGCAAGCCGCCACGTTTGATCCCCACCGTCAATGCCGCGCCAAAAGTACCAATGACGCTGAGCGCCGGGGTGCCCAGCAAAAGCGAAATCACCAGCCAGTAAAATCCGGCTTCTGGCAAACCTAAAAGCACACCGAACACAGGCGCCACAAGCGTGAGAGGCAAACCCGTGGTCGCCCAATGCGCCAGCGCCTTGATCGTCACCACGGCCTCCATCGGGATGGGCGACACCGCCAAAAGATCAAGCGATCCATCCTCCCAGTCCAAGGCTAAAATCCGGTCCAGCGACAACAGGCACGACAGTAACGCGCCAAGCCACAAAATCCCCGGTGCAATCTTGGCAAGCAGCGCGGTGTCATGGCCCACGCCAAAGGGCACCAACACCACAACGATCAGGAAAAACGCCAGCCCAAGACCAAAGCCACCCCCTGCCCGCATGGCCAGACGAAAATCACGTCTCAGCAACGCGATCATAAGAAAGCCTCGTCGATGCCTTCATCCGTTTCATTCCACACTGCCTTGAATGGGGTCAACTCCAGCGCGCGCCCTTCAAGGCCAAGGTCGATATGCGTAGCAATCAAGGCCATGCCGCCCTGCGCCAAATGGATGCGGATAATGTCGGCAAATTGCGCAACCGAAGCGGTGTCCAGCGACACGGTGGGCTCATCCAAAATCCAGATTTTGCGCCCAGTCACCAAAAGACGAGATAATCCAAGGCGACGTTTTTGCCCCGCTGACAAGGACCCCGCCACACGTTCTCGCAAATCCGTCAGATCAAAGGCGGCAAGCGCGTGATCAATGTCGGAGGTGCCAAAAATGTCGGCCCAAAACTCTAGATTTTCGGCAACCGTCAATGTGGACTTCAATCCATCAGAATGCGCAGCATAGGCGATGCTGTCCTCTGGTGCGTCAATTGTACCACTTAGCGCAGGCTGCAACCCTGCCAGCGTGCGCAACAGCGTGGTTTTCCCGATACCATTGGGGCCACGTAATACCAATGCTTCGCCCGCCTGGGTTTGAAACGACAGCCCCTCAAGCACCCGCAGGCCGCCGCGTGTTACCGACAAATCTGTGACCGTAAGCATCATGAGATTGGTGTACCCGATCCTATCGCGTGCCAAAAGAGAAATTGAGGTTTCGAAAGCTATAACCAACACGTGTCATGAGGGATTTGATCCATGTCAGGATGGGAACCAGCCCCCCCAAGGTATTTCCCCCAAGACAACCCTATACCGGAAGCACGGCTGCGAGAACGCGGCGTCCTTCGCTGAGCAGGATGTTATAGGTGCGGCAGGCTGAAGCGCTTTGCATAACTTCAACCCCCATGCCTGCCCCCTCCAGCGCCTCGCGCAGAGCGACAGGCGCATGAGCGATTTCCGAACCCGTGCCCAACAAAACAACATCGATGTCGTCTTTGAATGCAAGGATCGCATCCAAATCAGCGTACCCGGCCCAAGGCTGCGCGCCCTTTATGTGGGCCAGCATTGCACCATTGATCACCTGCCCGCCGATGCGAAAGAAGCCGGGGCCGTACCCTTCGATGGGCAGGGCTTCTTCAAATTGGATTTCGCTGAGTTCCATTTCAATGTCCACTTGCGTTCAAAAAAGGCAGGCCAGAGATCGCGGCGGCTGCGATGATAACATAGGCGATTGTGCGGTAAATGCGCGTATAGGCCGGATTAAACAACCATGTGCCCAACATGTTGCCCAGAAAGTTAGGAATATTCAAACATAGACCCAACAACAGGATGGTACTGTCAAATTTCGCTAGCACAGCAAATCCTGCGATCATCAGAAGATCAAAGAACACCATATAGAGCGCGGTATTTGCGCGGATCACCTGCGGGGGTAAGGGGCGTGACATATAAAACAAGATGATAGGTGGGCCCGGAATACCAACAGACCCACCCGTAATGCCGCACATAGCCCCGACGCCATACACCATTGGTGGACGCACTTCGCCGCGATACCGCAAACCGCTAAGCAGGATCACCAGCATCCCAAGGGAAATAATGGACAAGGCATACCGAAACACCTCTGGCGCGATGGCGAACAGCAAAGCCATACCAATGGGTAATGTCATCAAAGTGCTGATCATCAATCGGCGCAAATCGCGCACATGCACATGAGCAATCGCGCGTGGGATCATTGGAAGCTGTCCAATCAACTCCATCAACATCAAAGTCGCAATGGCTGCGACGGGCGGCAGAATTTGCGCAGCGACAGGCATATAGATCATGCCACCGCCAAAACCTGCAAAACCGCGCACTGTCCCTGCCACAAGGGCGATGGCCAATAGCCAAACCACGCCCTCAATGGCAAAAACGGCAGAGAGTGCCTCAGGCATCAATATTAGCGAATTGATTGCCTTTGTTGGCATCCTGCTTGGACCAGTCGCGTTTTACGCCCAGTTTCAGCAACACGGTAGAGGCAATAAAGACCGAAGAATAGGTGCCCACAATCACACCCCAGATCATCGCAAAGACAAAACCCCGGATCACGTCGCCGCCCAGCACAAACAGTGAAATCAATGCAAGCAACGTGGTGACAGAGGTCATCACAGTACGGCTGAGCGTTTCGTTGATGGACAGGTTCAGCACCTCTTTAAGGTCCTTTTGTTTGTACTTGCGCAGGTTTTCCCGCACCCGATCAAACACCACCACGGTATCGTTCAACGAATACCCCACGATGGTCAAAAGTGCCGCAATGATCGGCAGGCCAAACTGGATTTGCAGAACCGAGAACACACCGATGGTCAGTGCCACATCGTGCACAAGGGCTGCAACTGCACCCACTGCAAACTGCCATTCAAACCGCAACCAGATATAGATCAGAACCGCTGCAATCGCTAAAACAACCGCGATGACCGCTGTTTGGATCAACTCACCCGACACCTTGGGGCCAACGGATTCCACCGCGCCAAAGCTGACGTCTGGGGCCACCGTTCGCAGGGCATCCTGCACACTGTTGACCAGATCAGAGGTTGCCGCCTCTTGACCCTCTTGGGCCTGAATACGGATCATGGTGACGTGCTGAGTGTCTTCAAAGCTGGGGTCAAACACCTCGGAAATAGAGACATCGCCTAGGTTCAATGGTGTCAGCGCATCACGATAGGCCGCCACATCCACGTCTTGCGCACTTTCGGTGCGCAGGGTGGTGCCGCCCTTAAAGTCGATGCCAAAATTCAAACCCATCAAGGCAAAACTGATCACCGTGGCGACGATCAATATCGAAGATAGGCCCATTGAAATCGCAGATTTTCCGAAGAAATCCCAATTCGTTTCCTGAGGAACAAGTCTTAGGCGCATGTTTTATACCTCGATCTTTTTGGGGCGACGTTTATCAAACCAGATGACGATCATCAGGCGGGTAACATAGATGGCTGTGAAGACGGACGTCAGAATGCCAAGGCCAAGGGTAATGGCAAAACCACGCACAGGGCCAGAGCCCATAGCAAACAAAATCACTGCCGTCAGGAAGGTGGTGATATTGGCGTCCACAATCGCGCTGAGGGCTTTTTCATAGCCAAGCGAGATAGCGCGCGCCGGACCTTTGCCCGATTTCAGCTCTTCGCGGATACGTTCAAACACCAGAACATTGGCATCCACCGCCATACCAATGGTCAGAACGATACCTGCAATACCTGGCAGTGTCAGCGTGGCACCGATCAAACTGAGCAAGCCAAAGATAAGGCCGACGTTGATGATCAGGGCGATATTGGCGAACAGGCCAAAGGTGCCATAGCTGAGGAACATGAACACAAGCACGGCGCCAAAGGCGACAATGCAGGCAATCTTACCCGCATCAATGCTGTCTTGCCCCAACTCTGGGCCGATGGTGCGTTCTTCGACAAACGTCAGCTTGGCTGGCAAAGCCCCTGCCCGCAAAAGCACCGCAAGATTGGTGCTTTCTTCGACAGAGAACCGACCTGTAATGATGCCTGATCCACCGGGAATATGTGATTGAATGACGGGTGCACTGATGACCTCGTTATCCAGAACGATGGCAAAAGGTGAGCCGATATTTTCTGCGGTATAGTCGCCAAATTTACGCGCGCCCGATGGGTTGAATCGGAAACTGACTGCTGGGCGGCCGTTCTGATCAAAGCTGGGTTGTGCGTCAACCAGTTCTTCACCGGTCACAACGGCCGCGCTTTCGACGGTGTAAAACACGCCTTCTTCGTCCAGCGACGGCAAAATTTCATTGCCAATACCAGCACTGGCTTCCGCGCTGGAGGCGCGCCCAACGACCGGATTAAAGGTCAGTTGCGCGGTGGTGCCGATGATATCCTTCAGCTCACTTGCTGAGCCAACGCCCGGCACCTGAATAAGAATACGATCTGACCCCTGACGTTGAATGGTGGGTTCGCGCGTGCCGACCTCGTCAATCCGGCGGCGAATGATTTCCAGAGATTGGCGCACTGTGCGTTCATCCGTGGCCAGCTTTTCTGCCTCTGACAAATTGATAACGATCACGTCGCCGTCAACCGAAACCTCGATATCATTTGATCCGGCACCCGTCAGTGACACAACAGGTTGCGCCATGCCACGTATGATTTGTGCAGCCTCTTGAATGGCCTCGGGCTTTGAGATTTTCACTCGCAACTCGTCAACCGCCGATGGCTGGCGGCGAATGGTGCCGATGGTGGCGCGCTGTTCACGCAGAAGATTGCGCACCTCGGGCCACATGCCTTTCATGCGGGCCTCATAGACATCGGCGACCTGCACTTCAGCCAGCAAATGCGCACCGCCGCGCAGATCAAGACCAAGATTGACCAAGGCGCGCGGCAGATAGGAAGGCCACATGGCCTCTTGAGCATCCAGATGCGCGCCCGTTTGGCCCTCTTCGATCAGGGTTACGGCGTCATTATGCGTCTCGACCCGCGTATAAAACGCATTGGGTAGCGCAAGGAACAATCCAAGGGCACACAGCCCCCAGATCAGTACCCTCTTCCAGAGGTCGATTTGCAGCATAATTGCCTGCCTTACTTAATTAGATTTATCAGGTCGCTGGCTCGGTTTTGGACCGCACATCCGCGATGGTGGATTGTACAACACGCACTTTCACGCCTTCGGACAGTTCAACCTCGACCTCATTGTCTTCTTTGACTTTCACAACCTTGCCGATCAGACCGCCCTGTGTGACCACTTGGTCCCCACGGCGCAGACCAGCAACCATAGCTTGATGCTGTTTCATCTTTTTCTGTTGTGGGCGGATAAGCAGGAAATACATGATCGCGAAGATCAGGATAAGCGGGAGAAACTGGCCGATGGCTTCCATTTGGTCTGTCCTTGTTCGGGCGGGATTATCCCCGCGAAATTTGCAGGGAACCTATGTGCTCTGTCGCAGTGATGCAAGGCGGGAAAGCGCGGAATAAGGCCCTTAACACTCTTAAGAAGAGCGTGTGGCCGCAACAAGATCATTACCCACCCCCCTGAGCAATTCCGCAAGCTCGACAAACCACCCATCATCACCACTGCCCGCACGTCGCACCAGACCAATTTGGCGCGAAGGTTCAGGAGATGAAAACCGACAAAGGGTGATACCCGGCGTGCTGGCCTGCTCCACGAAAATCGCCAGTTCAGGCATCAAAGTGAACCCAAACCCCGCCGCCACCAGCCGCGACAGGGTCGCAAGCGAAGAGGCCCCCATATTAATCTGACTGTGCCCACGGCCCCGCCCGCAGACCTCTAGCGCTTGATCTGTCAGGCAATGCCCATCCTCAAGCAACATCAATTGATGTGACTGCAATACCGTCGGACGTAATGTTTCTGCCGCGTTTTCAAGAACTTGAACACGTTCTGGCGTGCCTGCAAGCAAAAACCGATCCTCAAACAACGGTATTTCTGTCAACCCCTCGTGTCCTGAAGGCAAGGCCATCACGGCGGCATCCAACGTACCCGCCTGCAACATCCCAATAAGGCGATCCGTCTTACCCTCCATGACATGCACATCCAAAGAGATGTCGCGCGATCGCAACCGTTCCAGCGCATTGGGCAACAGATAGGGTGCGATCGTCGGGATCATACCAAGTGCGAGTTGGCCCACCAAACCTGACCGCCAACGCGCACTTTGCTCTAAGGTTTCTACATCTTGCAGGATGCGATTTGCATATTCTAGCGTTTGCCTCCCAAAGGGCGTTAACACCACATCGCGCGCGTGACGTTCAACCAGTGGGCCTTTTAAACTGGTTTCTAAGTCTTTGATTTGCACGGAAAGCGCGGGTTGGCTGACATGACATGCCCCTGCCGCGCGGCCAAAATTGCGGTGCGCGGCCAAGGCCTTGAAATAGGTCAACTGTCGCAAGGTGATTGTCATAAGGGGAATTTATGGAATTGCTACAAAATCACAACCCAAAACTATCCGATATAGGCCCCATCTGCCCCTGGCCCATCCCGATAATGTTGCCGCAGACGTGTTAAGGCAATGCGCAGCACAATCTTGGCAGAGCGCGCCGACCATCCCAGACGCTTCTCGGTCTGCTCCAGCCCCTCCAGGTAACAGCAACACCGCAGCGCCACATCCGAAAGCCCCTCTCCCAAATCTTCCAACGCAGTAGCAACCCGTGCCCGCGCGGCATCCGGGCCTGACCCCACATGCGCATCAGGTGCAAAACTGCCCCGTTCCCCCCCGGTCAGAAAACGATCCCAGTTTTGCCCAACCCGCGGCCCCATCTGAGCCAGCTCAAAATCTTCGCGCAAGCGCTCGCCTGCAGCCACCAGATCATCCGACAGAAAGGGCTTTCCGAATTTATCCTTGCGACGCGCCAAGGCAGTCAGGGGTGATTCCGCTGCGTTAAACCGTACACGACGCGGCGCGGCACCCTCTTCATCTTGCACCAGTTTTTCGCCGGGAATTTGATGTTGCGCGGCAAAGGGAGATTGTGCATCCGCAAACCCTTGCGCGCAATTCTCGGCCTCGGCCATCAGCCGATTCAGCGCCGCGCGGCCCGCGCTTGTGATCGTGTACCGTGAAATACGCCCCGGTTCTTTGCAGGAAATCCAATCCTTCAATGCCATCGCTTGGGCCACTGCGCGGTCCACCACAGCAGTACGTAACGAGGATCCATCTTCCGCTTCACGTACCACAACCGCCTTTTCCATTTCCTTGGCAAAGGCCAGAACTGCACCTGACTCACACAACCTACGCAGGACTCGCCTTCCCTCTCGTGCGAGGGTCGCTTCGCTTGGCGCAGTGGTTTCTTGATTGTTTCCATCCATCGCAACACACTCCTTATACATTAACGCCGGGCTTGCGCCAAAATGCACCTGTCCCAAGGTGGTCAGCGCTTCATCAACCAACGGATCATCCCGTAAGGTTTCAAATTTGCGCACTTGTCGCAAAACCGTCGAGGCATGACATTGGGATTTTCGCGCAAGTTCTCGTATTGAAAGGCCTTTTTCTGTGTGCTCAAGGTATCTTTTTGCCCCATTTGGCACCCATTCTGGTACTGTTTGACCATTCATACTCAACTGTCGTCTGCGCATCTTTCACCTCATTAGGTTAGAAGGGGTGACCTTGTTATCCCCAAGTTTTTCCCTAAAATTTTCCACAACTTATGCGCGATTCGTTACCCGTTTGTTAATAATCATGCCTACTTTCCTTACATTGTTTCCAAATATTAAACAGAAGTGAAAGCCTGCGCGCGCCAATTTGATGCCTCACGCAACACCCGCTTTGGTTGTGTCATGGTCAATTTAGAAATTCTCAAAAGGACCGAGCGATGAAAGATATACTCAGCATTCTGAACGACCTACGCCGCCCGCGCCTGCTTATTCGTGCTGCTCGTGAAGGGGCGCAGGAATACTGTCGTGACAGCCATCTGAAACGTCATCTGGGTTATGGCGCACTGCCCCGCAGCGGCCCTGCTCTGATGAAACTGATGGAAATCGAAGGTGTATTGAATGACCAGCGCCATCGCGAAGACGCTGGGTATTCATTGATCAAACACGTGGATGTGCTGATCGCAATGATGGGCGAGGCACGCCTTTTGCGCACTTCACACATGTAAGATCACAAAAAAAGGGCGCGCCAGTAGGCACGCCCCTGTCTTAGTCGTTTCAGACCTGTCTTACATGAAAGAGTCTGGCATGGATTCTTTCTTCTTCGCAACATAGGCCTCAAGGCCTTCTTTGATACCCGGATCCATCTCAGGCTGTTGATACTGCGCCAACAAGGTATCCACGCGGCTTGTCGCCAATTGACGTGTATCGCGCGCGCCTTCTTCTTCCCAAGTCTCGAACGGTTTGTAATCCAGCAGGTCAGATTTCCAGAACGCTGTCTTGAAATTTTCTTGCGTATGCTCGCATCCAAGATAATGCCCACCAGGGCCAACCTCGCGGATCGCATCCATCGCTTGGGCACCTTCATCATAGGCCACACCTTTGGCCAATGAATGCAATGTACCCAGTTGATCGGCATCCATGACAAACTTTTCAAAATCCGCCACAAGACCGCCTTCCAGCCAGCCACAGGCGTGCAGCATAAAGTTCACACCCGACAACAGACCCATGTTCAAAGAGTTCGCTGTTTCATACGCCGCCTGCGCATCTGGCAGTTTTGATCCACAGAAAGACCCGGCAGACCGGAATGGCAGACCCAAACGGCGCGCCAATTGGCCAGCACCATAGGTAACAAGCGACGCTTCTGGTGTCCCAAATGTTGGCGCGCCAGAGTTCATGTCGATTGAGGACACAAACGCACCAAAGATCGCCGGGGCACCCGCGCGCACCAGCTGGTGATACGCCACACCGGCCAAAACTTCGGCCAGAACCTGCGTCAACGTCCCCGTCACAGACACAGGTGCCATCGCGCCGCCCACGATAAAGGGTGAAATGATGCAGGCTTGATTGTTTTGCGCATAAACTTCCAACGAACCCATCATCACGTCATCAAACGTCATCGGAGAGTTGATGTTGGTCAGCGACGTCATGACAGTGTTGTTTTGAACAAATTCTTCGCCAAACAAGATGCCGCACATATCGACCGAATCCTGCGCGCGGCTTGGCTCTGTCACAGACCCCATAAAGGGTTTGTCCGACAACGTCATATGCGCCATCAACATGTCCAAGTGACGCTTGTTCACCGGAATGTCGGTTGGTTCACAAACCGTGCCGCCTGAATGATGCAACCACTTGGACATATAGGCCAGTTTCACGAATTTGTTGAAATCACCCATGGTCGCATAACGACGTCCACCCTGTGCGTCGCGTACAAACGGAGGGCCATACACCGGTGCCAAAACCAGATTCTTGCCGCCAACAACCACTGATTTCTCAGGATTGCGCGCATGTTGTGTAAACTCGCTAGGTGCTGTGGAACACAGCTTGCGCGCCAACCCACGGGGAATGCGCACACGCTCGCCGTTGATATCCGCACCCGCATTGCGCCACCGCTCAAGCGCGGCCGGGTTGTCCACAAAATTCACGCCAACCTCTTCCAGAATGGTCTCGGCGTTATATTCGATGATCTCCAACGCTTCTTCGTTCAACACTTCCATGTTGGGAATGTTGCGCTGAATAAATTTCGCGGTTTCAAAAGAAACGCTGCTGCGTTCGGCGCGACGGGCTGCGCCCCCGCCCCCACGCGCGCGACGACGCGGTGCTGCTTCTGTCATGACTGTTCCTCACCAAAAGGCGTTACGTTTGAACCACAAATATCGCCCGTCGCACCCAAACCGCGCAAAGATTACGGCCATTCAAGTTGAAAAGCGACATTTGCCCCTCATTCTGTCCAAAATCCGCTTCTTCTTGGCGAAAATATCCTCGGGGGTGAATTGGCTTTGATGCAATCAAGGCCAAGAGGGGGCAGACAGCCCCCTTTTACGTCAATCCCACTTGCGAAACAGCCCTGTTTCGCTTAAGCGGCGATCATGACAGACACATCCCATGACCGCCTTCTTATCATCGACTTTGGCAGCCAGGTTACGCAGCTTATTGCGCGTCGCCTGCGTGAACTGAATGTCTATTGCGAAATCCACCCCTATCAGAACGTCACCATGGAAATGGTGCGCGCGATGGCCCCCAAGGCCGTAATCTTCTCTGGGGGTCCTGACAGTGTAACACGCGAAGGCTCTCCGCGTGCACCGCAGGAAATCTTTGACTATGGGGTGCCAATCCTTGGCATATGCTATGGTCAACAGACCATGATGCAGCAATTGGGCGGCAAGGTCGAAAGCGGCCACGGCACTGCTGAATTTGGCCGCGCTTATGTAACGCCCACCGTGGCGTCGTTGTCTTTGCTGGATGGGTGGTTCGCCGATGACAGTGATCGCGAACAAGTTTGGATGAGCCACGGCGACCACGTCAGTGAAATCGCTCCGGGTTTTGAGGTTTACGGCACCTCGCCCAACGCGCCTTATGCCATTACGGCAGATGTGTCGCGCAATTTCTATGCAGTTCAATTCCACCCAGAGGTACATCACACACCCAACGGTGCCAAGCTGTACGAGAATTTCGTCAAATTGGCTGGGTTCACCGGTGATTGGACCATGGGTGCGTACCGCGAACAGGCAATTGAAGCAATTCGCGAACAGGTTGGCGACAAACAGGTGATTTGTGGCCTGTCTGGTGGAGTCGATTCGTCAGTCGCGGCAATCCTGATCCACCAAGCGATCGGTGATCAGTTGACCTGTGTGTTTGTTGATCATGGTCTTTTGCGCAAGAACGAAGCGCAAGAAGTCGTCGCCATGTTCCGCGACAACTACAACATCAAACTGATCCACGCGGACGAACAAGAATTGTTCTTGGGCGAGTTGGACGGTCAATCCGACCCGGAAACCAAACGCAAGATCATCGGCAAGCTGTTCATCGATGTGTTCCAAAAACACGCCAACACCATTGAGGGTGCTGAGTTTTTGGCCCAAGGCACACTTTATCCAGATGTGATTGAATCTGTGTCTTTCTCGGGCGGTCCATCCGTCACCATCAAATCCCACCACAATGTCGGCGGTCTGCCTGAAAAGATGGGCCTGAAACTGGTGGAACCCCTGCGCGAGCTGTTCAAAGACGAGGTCCGCGCGTTGGGACGCGAATTGGGTCTGCCACAATCGTTCATTGGGCGTCACCCCTTCCCCGGTCCGGGTCTGGCGATCCGGTGCCCTGGTGAAATCACCCGTGAAAAACTGGACATTCTGCGCGAAGCTGACGCCGTCTATATCGACCAAATCCGCAAACATGGTCTGTATGACGACATCTGGCAGGCCTTTGTTGCGATTCTGCCGGTGCGCACTGTCGGCGTGATGGGCGATGGGCGCACCTATGATTTTGCCTGCGCCTTGCGGGCTGTGACATCGGTGGATGGCATGACGGCGGATTACTATCCGTTCAGTCATGAATTTCTTGGCGAGACCGCCACCCGCATCATCAACGAGGTCAAAGGCATCAACCGGTGCACCTATGACATCACATCCAAGCCTCCGGGCACGATTGAGTGGGAATAATCAGATCACGCGCCGCCCCAATTGGGGCGGCGTATTTGTTTAAGCATTCCAAAACTCTGGCATGCGCCATTTTGGCAGATGTGGCGCGTTGAGTTGATCCAAGGGATGCGGAATTTTTATTTTGCAATCCGGAGAAAACGCACGGTCCCGACGCAGGAACGTTACCTCGAACACCGTTGGAAACTTCAACCTCCCAACAGTCAGCGGCACATCGTAATTGTTCTCGTGCAGATGCACTGGACGGAACTGTCGTAGTATTTTGTCCATCACCCGATCTGCGCGCGTCAGCCAAGGCGCATCAAAAACGTCTTCCATCTGATGAAATTCAATCACTAGGATGCGAAACCTCCCCAGCGTAGCATCAGGAAGCGCATCCAGGACCTCGTATTCGGCGCCTTCTATATCCATCTGCAACAACAGATCACCTTGCGGCGCGCGCGAGTCGACCCAATCATGCAGCGACATTTGGTCGGCATCTGTGATTGCACCAACATGACATGGCATAAAATCCATATTTGGCAGCGTTTTTGGCGGTTGCTCTAATGAGCCGTCACATAGAAACACCTGCATTCCAAGACGCGCCAAATCCTTATCAAAACTGATTTCGTCGCTGACTCCGGGCGAAAAACACGCGCGAATGCCTTCCAAATCGTCAGGCAGCAAGTATCCACCATCATGCGCAGCCCCCAACCGGATCAACGCATGTTTTGAACATGTTGGTGCAAATTTGCGAAAGAAACGGCGCGCATTCTCCTGAGCAATGGTATCAACAGTCCCCAGAGCCGAACGGCACGCAAGGTTCGCCTTGCGACATCTTCGACGATGTCGAAATTTTTGAGAAACAAATGTAGGAATTATCTCGCCTCCACTTTTCTCTTTGAATTTGCATACTGAATTTCCTTGTTCAATCCAAAATAAACTCGCAAGACTGGAACCACACAAACAAAGGTATCTTATGCGCCCGCAAAACGTTTTGGGATTTGCTCTTATGGTAACGATCACTCTCGCCAATCAGCTGAGGGCAGATCAAACTTATGTCTGTGAAGGCACAGCCCCCGACTGGCAATTGGATCTTGCGCCTGACACTGCCCAGTTTCGCCTTCCGCTGACCACCCCAGCCAGACATTTTGACATCCCTCAACACTCAAGCGCTGAAGGGCATGACTGGCCACAGGCCTTCACTTTGATTGCAGATTTTGACACCGCGATTGTCGTTCTGGATGCCGCACAATGTGGGGATATGTCCCTGCGTGCCCATATTCTAACACAGCGTGGGGAAACGCCGATCTTATTAACTGGTTGCTGCAGGACATTACCATGAGCGCACCGCTCAAGGGCGCGCTTTGGATGATTGGCGCAGTCTTTGCTTTTTCCATTATGGCGATTGCCGGGCGCGTTGTATCAGCAGAGTTCGATACATTTGAAATCATGCTGTATCGCAGCCTGTTTGGTTTATTTATCGTCTCTGGCGTTGTCACGATGTCGGGAACATGGGCGCAAGTGACAACACAGCGCCTAGGGCTGCATGTAGTGCGCAACATGGCGCATTTTGCAGGCCAGAACCTGTGGTTCTTCGCCTTGCCCCTGATCCCCTTGGCACAGCTCTTTGCCCTAGAGTTCACCACCCCGATCTGGGTCCTGTTATTTTCCGTCATATTTCTGAGCGAGCGACTGACGGCAAGCCGTATTTTGTCAGCAGTATTGGCGTTTTTGGGTATTTTGATCATTGCCCGGCCAGACGCTGCCCCGCTTAGCCTTGGCTTGATCTCAGCAGCCGGGTCTGCTGTGTGTTTCGGGGTGACCATCATAATGACCAAACGCCTCACGCAAACTGCGTCGATCACGTGTATCTTGTTTCACCTGACCTTTATGCAAGCACTCTTTGGCCTGATCTGTGCAGGTTTTGACGGTGTTATCGCTCTTCCAGATATCCAACACATACCTTGGCTTTTCATCATTGGCTGTGCTGGTCTTATGGCACATTTCTGCATGACCAATGCCCTTGCCATTGCACCTGCCACGGTTGTCGTACCTGTAGATTTCGCACGCCTTCCCCTTATCGCCATCATCGGCGTCCTGCTTTATGGAGAGGCCTTGGACCCTTGGGTCTTGGTTGGGGCCTTGCTGATCTTTGCCGCAAACTATTGGAACATCTGGAAAGAGACGCGAGGATCACATCCGGTTCCCGCAAAGTAGTGTCTTTTCGAACACACATTAAGGTTAATCTTACGTCAACTAACGCCTCGTCAATCTTTGTGTATTCCCTCTCGCTGCGAATAGTCGATTTCTAGAAGACAACCACAACCTAAAGGTCCACAATACGCTGATACATCTCTAAAAACGTGTAGACGCAATAGCGAAAGATGGGGAGCACATGAAACAAAACATCTTAAAACTTACCGGCATTGCTCTAACGACGAGTGCACTTGGCACAACAGCGATCGCCGGCGGTATCGAACGCACAGGAAACCCTGCGTCGATCCTGTTCAACGAAGGGAATTACCTCGAATTTGCAATCGGATCCGTGGATCCCTCAGTCAGCGGCGTCACAACCGTACCGTTTGGCCCCTTCCCTGCAGGAACAGAATCCGGAACGATCACAGATAGTTTTGTCAATTATTCGCTGGGGTACAAACATCAGCTAAATGACAAGCTTTCGCTGGCTTTCAACTTGAAAAATCCTGTCGGCGCAGATGTCGAATACGCAGAAGGCACCGGATATTTCTTTGCCGGATCCAGTGCGACAATCGACTCGCGCGCGCTTACTGGTTTGTTGCGCTATAATTTCACTGATCGGTTCAGCGTCTATGGCGGCATCACCCTGCAAGAATTGGAAGGCGAAGTGCGCATCCGTGCCCTCGCCGTTCTACCAACCTATGATCTGGACGTTGGGTCGGATACAGCCGTGGGGTATGTCGCGGGTCTTGCCTATGAAATCCCAGACATCGCGCTGCGCGTCGCTTTGACGTACGAATCCGAAATTGAACACAGCTTTGATGACAATTTGGGGGCCTCCTTTGACGTTGTGATCCCTCAGGCGGTGACTTTGGATTTCCAAACAGGCGTTTCGCCAAGCACATTGGTCTTTGGGTCGGTTCGCTGGCGCGAATGGACGGCATTTGATGTCTCCCCTCCTGATTTTGCACCGTTCAATCCTATCGCAAGTGGCACCAGCGATGTGTACACTTATACGTTGGGTGTTGGGCATAAGTTCAACGACAATTGGTCCGGCGCACTTATTTTGGGCCACGAACGCGACCAAGGTGACATTGTTGGCAACCTGTCAGGCACCGATGGCTATAACAGCCTCACACTTGCCCTGACTTATACGCAAGACAATTGGAAAATTACTGGCGGTGTCACCTATGCCGAAATCGGCAGTGCCACCACATCCACCATTGGGTCGGACTTTAGCGACAATGACGTGATGGGCTTTGGTATCAAGGTCGGATATTCTTTCTAAACCGATTGAGCTGTATCCAAACGCCTCGCATATCTTGTGCGGGGCGTTTTTCTTTGCGCAAAAAACGGGTCGCGTAAATCACATTTGCCTGCCACTGCTAAAACCATGAACACACAAAAAACACTCACTCCCCGCGCTTGGGCAGACCTTTTGCTCCTAGGTCTTCTGTGGGGGGCATCGTTTCTGTCGATCCGCATCGCATTAAACGAAGTTGCGCCAATTACTACGGTCGCGCACCGCACGCTTTGGGCCGCTCTGGCTCTGTGGCTTTATGTGGTGTTCCGTCGCTTATCCGCGCCCAAAGATATACGCATCTGGGCGGCCTTTTTGGGAATGGGGCTGTTGAACAATGTGATCCCCTTTAGCCTGATGGCATGGGGACAGTTGCATATTGAGACTGGGCTGACCTCGATATTAAACGCAGCAACTGCCATTTGGGGAGTGTTGATCGCAGCCCTCTTTCTTGCAGACGAACGCCTGACTTTGCGTAAATCTCTGGGGGTTTGCGTTGGGTTTACTGGTGTTGTGGTTGTGATCGGGATCGACAATCTCACCAAACTCTCCGTACAAAGTCTTGCGCAGCTGGCTGTAATCGCAGGTACGCTCAGCTACGCCTTTGCAGGTGTCTGGGCGCGTAAATTTCTGTCCTCCCTCGCCCCTCCAGTGGCCGCTGCTGGCATGTTAACGGGCGCAAGCCTCATTGTTCTGCCCTTGGCCTATATCGTCGAGGGTCCTCCTACATTGATGCTCAGTCTGCCGACATGGGGCGCGATTGGCTATTACGCGCTACTGGGCACGGCTGGGGCTTATCTCCTTTATTATCGTGTGCTGGCCGTGGCTGGCTCTGGCAACCTCATGCTAGTGACCCTGATCATCCCCCCTGTTGCCATCACGCTGGGGGCACTTGTTTTGGGCGAAACCTTGTCCTCGGATGTCTGGCTTGGCTTTGCGCTATTGGCGCTGGGTCTGATCATCATTGATGGGCGCCTTTTTCGGCACGCCTGACTTCCCCCCGCCCGTAACCGCCCGCCTGTCGGGCCGCGATGATCTGGCCCCTCCGCGGGGCAGATCATCGCCAGCCTTCTTATGCCCTGACATCAATCAGGATTTGACCACATGCCCCTACCCCGTTAGGAAAATTCCAACACCAAGGGAAAACACCATGATCTATTCATCCGCAGCAGATTGGCGCGCCGCTCCGCGCAAGAAAGTCCTTTTGTTTGCCATGTCAGGGCTGGGCAAGACCCACCTGTCCAACATGCTGCGCGATCAAGGGGATTGGTTTCATTACTCCGTCGATTACCGCATTGGCACACGCTACATGGGCGAACATATCGCCGACAACGCCAAGGCCGAGGCGATGAAAGTGCCGTTTCTGCGCGAATTGCTGATGACAGATTCGATTTATATCGGCTCCAACATCACCTTTAACAACCTTGCGCCACTGTCCACATATCTGGGCAAACCCGGTGATCCGGCCAAAGGCGGCGTGCCCTTTGCGGAATATATGCGTCGGCAGGAACAGCACCGCGTGGCCGAACAATCCGCTCTTCTGGATACGGCCTATTTTGTGGAACGCGCGCAGGCTCTCTATGGGTATGACCATTTTATCTGTGATTCCGGTGGATCAATTTGCGAAGTTGTGGACCCAAACAACCCGGATGATCCCATCCTGAAATCCCTGTCAGAAAACACTCTGATGGTGTGGATCAAAGGCTCTGAGGCGCATGCAGCCGAGCTTGCGCGCCGTTTTGATAAAGCGCCAAAGCCGATGTATTACGACCCTGCCTTTCTGATCGCGAAATGGCAGCAATATTTGACAGACAACGCGCTGAGCGAAGAGCAGGTCGACCCCAACGCCTTTGTGCGCTGGACCTATGCGCAGGCACTGGCCCATCGCCAGCCGCTGTATGAAGCCATGTCCAATTGGGGCGTAACCGTCACCGCCGAAGAGGTTGCCCAAGTCACATCCGCGTCAGATTTCGACGATCTGATCGCTACAGCACTTGAGCGTCATTGATCTTCGCCCTACATAGGCACTTCCAATATAAAGGATGAGTTTCCAATGCCTATTAAGATCCCTGCCGACCTACCTGCCTTTGACGTGCTTTCGCGCGAAGGCGTGATGGTCATGTCTGAGGATCAGGCATCCCGTCAAGACATTCGCCCCATTCGCATTGCGTTGTTGAACCTGATGCCCAAAAAGATCGAGACGGAAAATCAGTTCGCCCGTCTGATCGGCGCCACGCCGTTGCAGATCGAATTGACCCTCATTCGGATGAGCGACCATCAGTCCCGCAACACCGCCGCTGATCACATGGAGAGTTTTTACCGCACCTTTCAGGAGGTCAAGGATCAGAAATTTGACGGGCTGATCATCACGGGCGCCCCCATCGAGCACTTGCCTTTTGACGAGGTCACGTATTGGCAGGAACTGCGCGAGGTGTTTGAGTGGACCCAAACCAATGTGCAATCCACCTTTGGCGTCTGCTGGGGTGGCATGGCGATGATCAACCATTTTCATGGTGTGAAAAAGCATCTTCTGGACAACAAGGCATTTGGCTGTTTTCGTCATGATAACTTGGCCCCTGCATCCCCGTTTTTACGTGGTTTTTCAGACGATTGCGTGATCCCAGTCAGCCGCTGGACAGAAATGCGTCTGGCCGAGATTGACGCCTGCCCTAGCCTCATCACCCTTTTGGGCAGTGACGAAGTTGGCCCCTGTCTTGTGCAAGACACCGATCACCGTGCGCTCTATATCTTCAATCACTTTGAATATGACAGTGATACGCTTAAGGGCGAATATGATCGCGATGTCGCGGCAGGCACCCCTATCAACGTGCCGATGAATTACTATCCGAATGATGATCCAAGTCAGCTGCCGCAGAACCGCTGGCGCAGCCATGCGCATCTGCTTTATGGCAACTGGATCAACGAAATATATCAAAACACCCCATATGACATGGCTGAGATCGGGCGCTAAGCGGCCGCTGATCTCACACATATCTTTTGCGTTACCCCTCTGGCGCGATGACGTCAGAGAGGCCATATTAAAAAGAAACGCAAAAGAGGTCACATGCAGCTTCCTTTTGATGGTGCCATCAGCGCCTTCTTTGAAAACGATGCCCCTGCGTCTATTCGCAATGCCATTCGGCGTGCGGACAAGGGTGATATTCTGGATACATCCTTTCCACACACCGAACGCTTGAACCGTAAATCCTACGAAGCAGATATCGCGAAATTGCAGATCGAGCTGGTTAAGATGCAAGCTTGGGTAAAATCGAGCGGCGCGCGGGTGGCAATTGTATTCGAAGGGCGTGATGCTGCCGGAAAAGGCGGCACAATCAAACGCTTGCGCGAAAACCTTAATCCGCGCGGCGCACGGGTTGTTGCCCTATCTAAACCAACCGAAGACGAACAAACCCAATGGTATTTCCAACGCTATATTGATCACCTACCGTCGGGTGGTGAAATCGTATGTTTTGATCGCAGTTGGTACAATCGCGGCGTGGTCGAAAAGGTGTTTGGCTTTTGCAATGACACACAGCGCAACCGCTTCTTTCGGCAAGTGCCCGAGTTTGAGCAGATGCTTGTGGATGAGGGCATCCACCTGTTCAAATTCTGGCTAAACGTCGGACGCGCCGAGCAATTGCGTCGATTTATGAAACGCGAAAGCGATCCGTTGAAACAATGGAAGCTGAGCTGGATCGACGTTGAGGGCCTGAAAAAATGGGATGACTACACCACCGCGATCGGTGAAACCCTGACCAAATCCCATTCCAATGCGGCCCCTTGGACCATTGTGCGATCTGATGACAAGCGTCGCGCCCGCCTAAATGCGATCCGCACGATTCTGCACGGCATCGATTATGAAGGTAAGGACATCTCCGCCATTGGGGCCATAGATACCAGCGTTTGTGGTGACCCGGAGGTTTGGAATGCCTAAACGCGGCTATCACCATGGCAATTTACGTCAAGCACTGGTTGAGGCCGCCTTGATGCTGATCGAAGCCAAGGGCCCCACCGGGTTCACCTTATCAGAGGCTGCCAAACAGGCAGGCGTCACACCTGCGGCTGTCTATCGCCATTTTGAAGGACGCGAAGATCTGATTGCCGAGGCAGCACGTCAGGGATATGAAATATTCGCGAACCTCATGCAATTTGCCTATGACAAGGGCCAGCCCTCAGCACTTGCCTCATTTGAGGCCACGGGGCGCGCTTATCTAGCCTTTGCGCGCAAATACCCGGGCCATTACATCGCGATGTTTGAAAGCGGCATTTCGGTCAATCGCACCCCCGAACTGGCCACAGTGGCGGCGCGGGCACGCGGCGTCATGGAACATGCTGCCCACGAATTATCCCAACACATTCCCCCAGAAAAACGCCCCCCCGCCAGTATGTTTTCAGCCCATGTCTGGGCGCTTAGTCATGGGGTTGTCGAGCTATTTGCGCGGAACTCCCCTGGCACCCAAAGCCCCTTTGCGCCCGAAGACCTGCTTGAAAGTGGCATCGGTGTATACCTGCGCGGCTTGGGGCTGATCAAACACGATGAGTGATGCAGAGTACACCTATACCGGAGGTTTTGCCCGACTCGCGCCGGATCGTAACAGCAAAAAATTCTCACCTTATGAAGGCATGGATTCTCTTTTGGCCGAGATGACACAGAATGGTATCACCCCGCTGCTTAATCAAATCCTGCCAAATGCCAAATTTCAAAAAACATCGCCTATAACGGCAACTGAAAAACTCAACGAACTTATGGCCATCTTTCAAGGCCAACCTATGGCGCTTGCCCTTCATGGAATGGTCGTTGCGGCCTCTCGCCGAAAACATCCACCAATAATAGCACGCGATCTTTTTCTAAACCTCTGGCGCAATCATGCTGTGTTTTTGTTGGAACATTTGGATGCGCGCTGGAAAATTTCGGCAATACAAACCTTTGAAACCTTTGGAGAAACCGAGGCACAGCGCATGTGTGGCGCTCAGTTGAGTGTGTTTTTCTCTACCATCAAATTGTATGAATCAGAGCGCCTGTATTCACGCCATGCCCCGGATGTTCCCTTTCATCTGAACGGCGCATCAGATGGCCCGTTGCCGTTTGATATGCACCCGTATTCCTTGTTGAAAGGCGATCTTGACCGCAATCTACTGGGGCAACTTTGGAAAAGTGCCGAAGCAGACCCCGTTTTGCGTCCATTGGCGTGCCACATGCTTTTGCAGGTAAACCGCGCGGATAACATCCTTTTCCGCCGCTTCGCTATTATGAAGAAAACCCGACGCGAGCGCATAGCGGCACGACGCAGCAAACAGCCCTAGGGGCATAAACTTAAACCTGCGCTGCCGTCGACTTTTCGGCCAACTCTCCGGTGACCCAAGCCAACACAGATCGATAAGCAATGCCCAATACCACCGGTGTTCCCAAAATCATGGTGACATAGACACCAATCTCGGCCATCAGCCCCACGCCTTTGGATACAGCCAAGACCTGCAACTGCAAAAATGCCCCTATTGGAAAGGTGAATGATGCCCAGGCAGGGCTCCATGGAGGGCGAATTTTGCAAAGGGTAAACACAATAAGAATGGGCGCTATGGCATTGGAAATAAAATAAAACAGATAAAACGGCACGTCATAATTCAACAACCCAAAACTGACCGCAAACAAACAGTTTGGGGACAGATATATCACCAAGGTCGGGAGTTGCGATGTCTCCGGAAGTCGTTTTATCAAGCTCTGGAACCACCCTGCCGTGATGATCACATATGCCACCAATGCAGCAAATGTCAGTGCGATGCTTTGCCAGATGTATCCCAGTGGAATGCCTGCGATGGGGCCGACAACAGGACCCACAAATGTCAGATATTGATAGGGGCTGAACGCGCGCTTTTGCGGATCCTCTTTCCAGATGGCAAAACATCCGATAGCGCTGGCGAATATCTGTAGAATCACGCCGCACCACCAAACCTGTGGCACTGACACACCCAAAGGCAAAAGTGCCGCCGCCAACAACATCATCGTCATTGCTGCTGCCGAAACCCCCGCACGCGCAGCGGGACTTTGCATGTCATCCAACACCACAGACGGGCGCGCCAAAACCTTACGAACGTAGAATGCCAGAAAATACAGGAAATAGGCCATGCCCAGCCCTAACAACAAATCCCCAATTTCTTGCGGAACAGGCAAAACAAACGCCGCATTGCGCCAACCTAATCCCAAGCCAAGAAAGCCAAGGCACACAGGGAAAATCGCAGGAGGTGTCTGTCTCCATAGTGGACGCTTTTGCAGCATGATCTGCCTTTCACGCAAAATATGCGTGTGTTCCATTAGATTTGCAGCAGTGCGTCCACATCTGCCCAACTATAAAACACTATCGTCCCAATCAATTTGTGACTCAAGTGCAAAGGCAGGCAAAAGCGGCATCCGCCTTTCAGGCAATATTGCCCAAGTTTCGGTTACCAGCCCTTTTCAAAAAATCTTATGCGCCTATATCCTTGATATGCTCGCATTATTAGAAAAACTTTTTCCGCAAACAACCGCTCGCCAATTACATTATCTCATTCTGGACTACTGGGGCATGTTGCCTCTTGGAATTGGCTTTCTTGCGTTTTCGATTTGGTTCTTCACATCGTTTTCCATAGAACAACGTCATTTCTCTGGATTTGTGATCGGCAAGGTTATTCATATCTATGAAAGCTCGTCAGAAACATCAGGCTTTCGATTGTATGCTCAGGCCGAGTTACCCCAAGGAGCTCGTGTTTTTGTCAAAACAAGGTCGTATGGCCTTGCTGCGGGCACTTTGGAAACACTGTGCCTTAGACGCACAACATCCGCCTCTGGCAATAATCGGTACAGCTGGGTTTCAATGCACAATTGCAAATGAAAAAGGCCGCCCAAACAGGACGGCCTTTCCAAATTCGTAGAACGAACCGATTAACGCTTGGAGAACTGGAAGCTCTTACGCGCTTTGGCTTTACCGTATTTCTTACGCTCAACAACGCGGCTGTCACGGGTCAGGAAGCCTGCCGCTTTCAGCGCGCCGCGCAAGGAGGGTTCATACAGTTGCAGTGCCTTGGAGATACCGTGCTTTACCGCACCGGCCTGACCAGACAAACCGCCGCCTTTAACGGTGGCGTAAACGTCGAATTCACCTTCAACACCCGCAACCGAGAAAGGCTGCGCCAGGATCATTTGCAGAACCGGACGTGCAAAGTATTCGTTCATTGTTTTGCCGTTGACTTGAACCTTGCCGGAACCCGGCTTGATCCAAACGCGTGCAACTGCGTCTTTACGCTTACCAGTCGCATATGCACGACCCAGTTCGTCGCGTACAGGCTCACGTGGGGCCGCTTCGACTACAACAGCTTCGTCACCAGCAACGGCGCTCAGCTCTTCGAGAGAATTGATTTGATCAGCCATTGATTAGCTCCGCGTGTTCTTGGAGTTCATGGATTTCACATCCAGCACTTCTGGCGCTTGCGCCTCGTGTGGGTGCTCGGAACCGGCATAAACGCGCAGGTTGGTCATGACATGACGGCTCAGGCGGTTGCCTGGCAGCATGCGCTTGACGGCTGCGGTCACAACGCGCTCTGGATGCGCGCCTTCCAGGATTTCACCAGCGGTACGGTGTTTGATGCCGCCCGGGTGGCCTGTGTGCCAATAGTATTTTTTGTCGCTGCGTTTTTTGCCAGTCATCTGGATTTTGTCAGCATTTACGATGATGACATTATCACCCATGTCCATGTGGGGGGTGAAAGATGGCTTGTGCTTGCCGCGCAGGCGCATGGCAACAATCGACGCCAAACGGCCCAGCACGACGCCTTCGGCGTCGATGATGATCCATTTTTTCTCGATGTCTGCCGGTGTAGCAGAGAAGGTTTTCATGATGGTCTACCCAAAGTTTGGTTGACAGATACGCCGCAACCCGACGTATCGAAATGCGATGGGCGGGTTATAAACGGGTATGATGCACAGTCAAGCGCAACATTTTCGTTTTAAGCAAGCAAAATCAATATCTTACAAAATAGGTATTATATTACCCCACTAAATATCCACCCCAACAGGAGGCTGAGTCAGTAAATCGGACATCTTTTGCAATTCTGCCTCGAATACATGCTGCGGAATATGGGCATTTATCCCTAGGCGCACGGCATTGGGGGCATGCCCATCAGCCAGCGCAAATTCATCTGCGGGTTTAATCCGAATACCCAGTGCATCACAGGCGCGCATAAACGTCGAACCACGCCAGCCTTGCGGCAAATGCAACCAAATAAAGGGCACATTGGGTCGCCATTCGATTTCCCAACGGCCCAGCACGTTCACCGCCACTTGTACGCGCCGCAGGATAACGGCCTGCACCTGTTTGCGAATGCGTTCGGCCTCGCCCGTGTTCAAAAGCTCGGTGCATAGATTCAACATCGGTTGTGGCAGGCCGTAAAATGTCGATTGCGCCACCTGTCGCGCCGTCGCCGCCTGCTCTCGGGGACAAGCGACAAACCCAAAGCGGATGGCTGCGGAAACGGATTTTGTGAGCGACGACACATACCACGCCCGCTCTGGGCATAATTCGCGGTAAGCTGGTTCATCCGGGCGGGTCACACAATGGCAATCATCCTCGATGATCTGCAACTGATACCGCCGGGCGATCTCGCAAATTTCCTGACGGCGGCGCAACGTGGTGCGACGCGTGCTGGGGCTGTGGACCTCTGCTGAGGTCAGCAACACCTGCCCCCCATGTCGGCGCAAGGTGTCCTCAAGCCGATCCGGGCGCATCCCGTCTTGGTCCATTTCAACACCGATGACCTGCGTGCGTAACAAGCGTCCTGCATGACGCACACCGGGATAAGTCAGCTCTTCTGTCACGACCACAGGGTTGGCGCCATGCAGCACCGATTGCAACGCGATCATCACCCCATTTTGCGCACCCAGCGCCAAGACAATGTCATCGACTTTCAACCGCCCAACCCTGTCCGGTCCGATCCAGTTCACCACAGCTTGGCGTGCGGCATAATCACTGAGAGGCGTCGGGCAATCCGTATAATTGTGCCCCGGTTCCGCAGCCTGTTTGGCCAGAATGCGCTGAATGGTGGCGCTTTGGCCCACATCCGGCACGCGCACACCACGCAGGTTAATATCGTCGGGTTGATATACTGTCATCAACGATTCAGGAGGGATGGGCGATTCCAGTCGTTCCTGCGCCACAAACGTGCCGCGTCCAACAGTAGACTCCAACAGCCCCTCATCCACCGCCATCTTATAGGCCCGCGCAACCGTACCGGGCGTTATCCCCAACTGCCACGCCAGTTCTCGCACTGGCGGCATCTTGTATCCGGGCTCCAACTGCCCAGATCGCACGGCTGTTCGCAAGGATTGTATCAATACAATATACTTCGGATCGCGGGTATCAGTGAAACTTGGCGGCCATATTGTATCAGTCACAATGTTTTCCTGTACGAGAATCATTTGGTATTGTACTCATTCATTGTAACAAAGCTACGCATTGTATCAATACAATTAATAGGAATTGGTCCCATGACACACCTGACCGCACAGCACACTGATCAACTTTCCCATCTGGCTCTCAACCACCCTCTTCCGGTTGTTGCCCAGTGGGCGTTGTCTTTTGCGCTGCTGGTCACGGTATGGGATCGGCGCGTGCGCACCAGACGAGCCCTCGCACGGCTGGATGCGGCGCGCCTTCAGGATATTGGCATCTCCCCCGAGGACGCCCGCGCGGAGGTTCTCAAGAAATTCTGGCATGTCTGATCCCCGTCGGACACCAGATAGACTGGCCGGGGCACGCCCCGGCCTTTTTTGTTGCACCGCCCTGCCCACAAGCGTATCGCCAATTCATGTCTGATATGTCACCCCCTTCACGCGCGCAGACCCATCGGCAAGCCAACATCACGGGCAGCCTTTGGATGGTCCTTGCGATGGCCTGTTTTGCGCTTGAAGACGTGTTGATAAAGGCCCTTGCCGCAGCCTTGCCAATTGCACAGATTCTGATCCTGTTTGGCGCGGGCGGGGCGCTGATGTTTGCCATTTTGGCACGTGCACGCGATGAACGGCTGTACAGCCCTCAAGTTTTATATCGCCCGATGCGCATCCGCGTTGTTTTTGAGATTCTCGGACGACTATTTTACGTTCTGGCCATTGCGCTGGCCCCGCTTTCGTCGGCCACTGCAATTCTTCAGGCCACCCCCATCGTTGTTGTTGCCGGGGCCGCGATATTTTTTGGCGAGATCGTGGGCTGGCGCAGATGGGCTGCGATTTGCGTGGGCCTTATCGGGGTGCTGATCATCCTGCGCCCCACGTCTGACAGTTTCACAATCTATTCCGTGTTGGCAGTTCTTGGCATGCTTGGCTTTGCCGGGCGCGACCTTGCCAGCCGCGCGGCTCCTGCATCATTAAGCACCTCTATCCTTGGTCTATATGGATTTCTTTCGGTGATCGTCGCAGGTGGCCTCTTTACCCTTTATGAGGACCGCCCCTTTGGGATGATCACATTTGACGAGGCCCCTTATGTGCTGGGCGCCGTAATCTGTGGCGTGGTGGCCTATGGCAGCCTGATGAATGCCATGCGCACGGGCGAAGTTTCAACTGTCACTCCATTTCGATATACTCGCCTGTTGTTTGGATTGGCTTGCGGCGTGATCTTGTTTCACGAAACCATTGACCTGCCTATGATGGTTGGGTGTGGGCTGATTGTGGTGTCAGGGCTTTATATTATGTGGCGCGGCACGCGACTGGGGCCTGCCACCCCATAAGCCACATCGCCTGCGGATATTTGAGGCAACGACATGGTTAGCCTACTTCTTGGCGAAACCAATCTCCCACTTGATCCAGAACATCATCGGCCACTCTCCCCCGGCGTATTTCAAGGGAATAGGCGGTTTTTTCGCCCTGAATGGGCTGACCGATCCGCACAAGCTTGCCGCTTTGTAAAAGGTCTTCGATCAAGTGTACCCAACCCAGCCCGACACCTTCGCCTTCGGCCACGGCCTGTATCATGAAGTCATAGTTGGAAAACACATACCGGTCGCGCGGCAATTCATAAGCGATATTCCAACGGGCAAACCAGCTTTGCCAATTCATAAACTGTGAGTCTCGCTCGTCATAATGCATAAGCGGCAATGTCAGGAGCGTTTCCGCGTGGCGCGGGTCCAATAAAGTTGGATGACGGGCCAAAAACTCGGGACTGCACACCGGTGTCACCACTTCGGGAAACAGCGGCACGCGTTCGTGTTCTGATGTTTGATCCCCGGTCCACACCACAATCAGATCGGCAGTGTCGCGATCAAACCCGCTAAGCCAATCGGTGGCGGCAACATGCACAGGATATTCCCCAATGGCCTGACGCAACCCCGAGAACCGCGGCATTAACCAGCCATTGGCAAACCCAAAACTGCACGCCAGTGTCAAACCTTCTGGGCGCAGGTTGGCTTGAATGGCGCGTGCCTCTTGTTCAACATGACCAAAGCCCAACGCCACCGCTGTGGCCAGTTGTTCACCTGCTGCTGTTAGGCGCAGGCGGTTATGGTCGCGGCTGAATACCTCACATTCCAAAGCATCTTCGATCCGGCGAATGTGATGGCTGACCGTGGGTTGCGAAATATTCAATTCCTGACTGGCGCGCGTAAAGCTTTGATGGCGCGCGGCGGCCTCAAACACGGGCAATGCAGATAGCATGGATTGCGTTAGGCGGAATCGTTGCTGCATAGATAAAATCTATGCAGTGGATCGAAATTTGACCAGTGTTTTATATAACATCTCTCACCTAACATCGGATTTAACTGATGGAGGTTCGTATGAACGGTCGTGAAAGATTTCTGTGTGCTTTAAACCGTGGCATCCCTGATCGGGTGCCTGTCTTTGATTGGATCGATGAAAAGGTCGTCTGGGGTATGGCGGATTTGTTGGGCTGGGATGTGTCTGGACGTCCAACCGAAGGCGAAGCCACCCGTCACGGTGAAGAAACCGAAGAGGTGCTGCGCATCTATTGTGATCTGATCGACGAATTGAGTCTGGACGCCACTTGGTCAGCCTATTCCACCAATCTTTTGCCAGAAACCAAGGATTGGGGTTGGGATAAATATGGGCGCGGGTTCATGTTGTCCGATCACGGCATTCCGGCGATTATGGCCAGTGGATTAAAGACGCTAGAAGATGTTCAGAACTTCTCTATGGCTGACCTGCTGCAGCGCAATGATTTTCGTATGCTCGAATACATGGTCAATCGCTTTGGTCGCGAAAAGTTCCATCTGCAATCCATCAATGGCCCCTTTCAAGAGGGATGGCTGGCCCGCGGCGGCATGGACAAAAGCTTTGTCGATATGGGGGCAGATCCGGACATGGCCCACGCGGTCGGTCGCCTGACCACCGATTTCAACAAGGCCTGTATCGACATTGCCCATGATATTGGTGCGGATGGCGTGATCCTTGATGGGGATCTAACGGGCAATGATTACATGTTGATGTCGATGGATCATTTCCGCCAATTCATCAAACCCTATAAGAAAGAGATCGTCGATTACGTCCATTCCAAAGGTATGAAGGTGATGAAGCATTCGGATGGCAATATGTGGGCCTTGATGGATGAAATGATGGATATCGGTTTTGATGGTTTTCATCCAGTACAGCCGCAATGCATGAATTTAGCCGAAGTTAAAGCGTGGTTTTCAGGGCAATGCGCGATGTTTGGCAATGTGGATTGCCTGGATCTTCTGGTCTTTGGCACGCCTGACATGGTGGACGCAGCCGTTAAACAGACCATCGCCGAGGGCAGCCATGGCGGCGGGCATATCCTGTGCTCGTCCAACTCGCTTCATCCAGGAGTGTTACCTGAAAACGCGTTGGCAATGTTTCGCGCGGCCAAAGCCTATGGCAAATACGGAGAGCTGCCAACGCAAATTACCGTGGATAAAGAGGCGTTGGATATGTCGGTGTTGGCCAAAGAACCCACCCGTCGTCGTGAACGCCGCAGCGCGCGTCGGGTGGCATAAGGTGTCCTTTTCTTTGTGCTTTCTGATCTGAAGGAGATTTCAGCGTTAAAAGCGGTATCGCATCCGTAAATCAGCCATCAGACCAAAGCTGAACATCGCGGGCCCAGGGGCTGCCGCCACACCTGCGGCCCGCAACCGCTGTCCAACCCAGCTATTGCAGGTTTGAAATAGATGATACCGCTCAGTTCCTTTGAAAAAGCCGCTCACCCCATACAGCCCTGCCCCCAGCAACAGAGGATCAGCTGCTCCTTCCTCAATAGAGGCCATCAAGCGACGCATACCTGCGTTGCTCAATCGTATTTCAAATCGGTCTGAATGGACAAACGCCTGTGTCGCGTGGCCTTGGCCTGTCGCCACGTGCAAAACGCTTTCGCTGGGCACCAACAAAGCATGTGCGGCAATCGCTAAGGTCACATCGGCAAAGCTGGGTGTATTGGCGTAAAACCCAGCGTCCCCCCAACCAAATTCAAACCAGTGTGCCTGCGGAAACACCGCAAGCCAGTGCTGCGACATCTGCCCACCATATTGCGCCACATCTTCACGCGTCAGCAAAAGCCCTGCGTGATATCCATGATCCACCACCCAAATCGTGCGCCCTTCAGGATCAACCATACCTTTTTCTTCAAAGGCTATGAAACGCGTAGCGATCCATAATATCAGGGCCACAGCCCCCCAGCGGCGCCATTTCATTTGGCGGGCGGGATAGAATAAGTCAGACTCGCGCGTGCGACAGGATTTTGTGATCCATCGGAAAAGATCAGCACGTCAATCACCGCCAGCGCCTTACCCAACTTCAGCAATCGTGCATTGGCGATCAGATCGACGCCCGCCGCCGGTTTGCGCATGAAATCAATAGAGCAATTAGTGGTCACAGCCAACGCCTCGCGCCCGATGGGGGCCATGGTGGCGACATAGGCCGCAACATCCGCCAGCGCAAACATAGACGGACCAGACACCGTGCCGCCCGGCCGCAAGTGCCGATTCTGCACATTCATACGCATCTGCACCGTTTCACCATCCAGATGTTCCAGCGTGAAATCATCACGCATTTGCGGAAACACCTCAGCCAGAAATTCCGACATTTCCGTCACGTTCATTTTGGCTTGCATGCTTTCCTCATGGGTTTGTCATCGCTAGAGTTGCGGCAAACACATCGGAGGGCAAGATGGCAATTCTGGAACGTCACGACGCAAGCGCAGTCGCATATCTGAAAATGAACGCACCATCGCGCCTGAATGCGCTGTCAGATGAAATGCTGGCAGCCTTGCAAAATGAATTTGACGCCTTGGCACAAGATCAAAGCATCCGCGCGATTGTTCTATCTGGCGAAGGCAAAGCGTTTTGCGCAGGCCATGACCTGAAACAGATGACAGCAGGACGGCAGGCCGAAGATGGCGGTCAGGCGTATTTCAAAGACTTGTTTGATCGCTGCGCCACCATGATGCAGACCGTACAGGCCCTGCCCCAACCCGTCATAGCCCAAGTACACGGCATTGCAACGGCCGCTGGCTGTCAGCTTGTCGCGACCTGCGATATGGCCGTTGCGGCCGAAGGCACCCGGTTTGGAGTGAACGGCGTGAACATTGGCCTGTTTTGTTCAACCCCCATGGTGGCCCTAACCCGCAACATCGCACGTAAGAAAGCATTTGAAATGCTGACAACAGGAAAATTCATCCCAGCATCCGAGGCCGAAACTCTTGGCCTAATCAACCACGTTGTTCCAGAGGATGAATTGGCCACGGCCACAGCCGAGCTTGCCAGTCGCGTTGCGGAAAAACTCTCGGCGGCGGTGAAGATTGGCAAACAGGCATTTTATACACAAATCCAACTGCCCACCGATCAGGCCTATGACTATGCAGGCGATGTGATGGTGCAAAATATGCTCTATCGCGACACCGAAGAAGGAATCAGTGCTTTCCTCGAAAAGCGTCAACCTGAGTGGGACCAATAAATCCTGCACACGACCTCACCTAAAAGTTGTATCAAATTAGAGCCCTCGCCTGACCAACGGCCAGTCCGTGCCGCTTTGCAGCAATAGCGCGCAGAAATCCGCCTATGGCTTTTGCGGGCTTCTGACGCAACCTCCCGATTCTATGCTTCGAGTGCCCACAAAAAATCACACCTTTTCAGCATCTTGCCCTGATTGTTCTCATTTATGCCCCAATTGGGGCCATTGTTTCCAAGGGCGAACCACAGGATTGCCACTTTTGCGCTAGGCGCGCCACGCCTCACATGTCATAACCAATACATCGCAAATGCGATTAAACGACATGGTTGGTGCTGCACTGACCTCCCTCCAGGATCGGCCTCTCTCCGATCCACCGGGTCGCAGCATCAGAGTGTTAAAGGCCCGGTAGAGTTTCAATTCAGGAAACTCCCGGGCCTTCACCTTGTCTGGCCACTAAAATCTCCCCTCAACTGCCCCTTTCCTTGCACTGCGCGATGCCTTATCTGCACGCCATGACACAAACATTGCACATCATCGGCGGCGGAATGGCCGGATCAGAGGCAGCCTGGCAGGCGGCCAATATGGGCGTTCATGTGGTGATCCACGAAATGCGCCCCAAGGTGGAGACCTTTGCCCATCGCACAGGCAATCTTGGCGAAATGGTGTGTTCCAATTCGTTCCGCTCAGATGACAGCGAACAAAACGCCGTCGGCCTGTTGCATTGGGAAATGCGGGCCGCCAATGGCTTGATCATGCAAACTGCTGACAAACACCGCCTCCCTGCCGGTGGTGCCCTTGCCGTGGATCGTGACCCCTTTGCTGAAAGCGTCACCGCCACCTTGATGGCACATCCCAATATCTCTGTGGACTACGGCGAAATCACCGACCTTCCAACCGAAGGTCATTGGATCATCGCAACTGGCCCTCTGACCTCTGCCGATCTTGGCGCTGCTATTCAGGCCGAAACAGGTGCCGAGCGCCTTGCTTTCTTTGATGCCATCGCCCCGATTGTCTATGCCGACAGCATCGACATGGATGTGGCATGGATGCAGTCCCGCTATGACAAGGGCGACACCGAAGAAGAACAAAAGGCATATCTCAACTGCCCAATGACCAAAGACCAATATGAGGGTTTTATCGACGCGCTTTTGGCGGCTGACAAAACTGAATTCCACGAAGGTGAAACCGCTAAATATTTCGATGGTTGCCTACCGATTGAGGTGATGGCTGAACGCGGTCGCGAAACCTTGCGCTTTGGGCCAATGAAACCTGTGGGACTGACCAACGCAAACCGCCCCGATGACAAACCCTATGCCGTGGTGCAATTGCGCCGCGACAACGCCTTGGGCACATTGTTCAATATCGTCGGGTTTCAGACCAAAATGAAATACAGCGCACAGACCGAAGTGTTCAAAATGATTCCCGGCCTTGAAAACGCGTCTTTTGCGCGACTTGGCGGTATTCACCGCAACACCTTCATCAACTCGCCCACCCTGCTGGATGATCAAATGCGCCTGCGATCCAAGCCACATATCCGTTTTGCGGGTCAGGTTACAGGCGTTGAAGGCTATGTCGAAAGCGCTGCGATGGGCCTGCTTGCCGGTCGCCTTGCGGCCGCAGAACTGTTGGGCACGCCTTTACCCACGGCCCCCCTGAACACCGCCATGGGCGCACTTGTGCATCACATCACCGGCGGAGCCGAAGCCAAGACATTTCAACCAATGAATGTGAATTTCGGCCTTTTCCAACCCCTTGAGGGCCTCAAAGGCGGGCGCAAAGGGCGCAAAGATCGGTACAAAGCTTACACAGACCGCGCCAAAGATGAATGGGCTACATGGCTTGAGGCTACGACCTAAACTTTTGTTTTATATTTGAAAAACACCTTTGAATGAATGGCTTCCAAGGCAGAGGGGCAACACCCCTCTCCTCGATTGTTAATCAAAACTGGACCTAAGGTAAAACTCGCGCTTTATTGATATCATGCGTGAAAAATTCCTACACGGTATGTATGAGGACGGCGGCCCGACCGATGTCAAATCCAGCTATGATGCCTGGGCCGCCACATACGAAGCCGAAATTGCAGAAAATGGGTATGCCACACCCGGACGCTGCGCCGTTGCTTTGGCGAAATTTCTGCCTGATACGTCTTTGAAAGTTCTGGATGTTGGATGTGGCACGGGGTTGTCTGGTCTTGCTTTGCGGACCGCAGGCTTTAGCAATATCGATGGCATGGATATTTCGGCTGAAATGCTCGCGAAAGCGCGTGAGAAACAGATTTACGCCAACATCCACCACATCGACATTGGCACGTTTCCAGTTGAGACCGGGGCCTATGCAGCAATCAGTGCTGTCGGTCTTTTGGGACCGGGTCACGCCCCACCTGACTTGATAGATCAGGTTATGAACGCGCTGGCATCTGGCGGGAAGTTCGTCTTTTCCCTAAATGATGTCGCCGTCAAAGATCGTATTTACGAGGCGCGTCTAAACGAATATCTGGACTTTGGATCGGCACGACTGTTGTTTCGTGAACATGGGGCACATCTCCCCGGCCACAACCTTAAGTCCATCGTCTATGTAGTTGAGAAAGCGTGACATTTAAAACTCGGTTTGCACCATCCCCAACAGGCCCATTACATCTTGGTCACGCCTATTCGGCGCTATTGGCCTATGATATGGCACGTCTGTCAGATGGTGAATTCCTGCTGCGTATCGAAGACATCGACCAAGGCCGCTGTCGCCCTCATTGGGAGACGCAAATTTACGAAGATCTGACATGGCTTGGCCTGGATTGGTCTACGCCCGTCATGCGCCAGTCAGACCGCGCTGATGCATATACTGCTGCTTTGAAACACTTGTCAGAAATGGGGCTAACCTATCCCTGTTCCTGTCGTCGTTCCGACATAGAACTCGCCGCAGGGGCTCCACAGGAAGGTGTGCCGCAGTTTGGTCCCGATGGACGCATCTATCCGGGCAGTTGCCGCACCCGTGCCCTTTCGGATCAAGGGGCCAATGACGTCATTCGGCTGAACATGACCAAAGCGATGGCCTTCTTGCCTAAGCTGTCTTTTGAGGAAACTGGGCCTAGCCACATGGGCGCTCATATGATCAACCCACAGCATCTTATCCAGAGCGTCGGCGACATTATCTTGCAACGCCGTGGGATGACTGGATCCTATCATCTATCCGTGGTGGTTGATGACGCAGCACAAGGTATCACACGTGTAATTCGTGGTGAAGACCTTTGGGAAGCAACTAAAATTCATGTTATTTTACAATACCTTTTAAGCCTTTCCTCACCTACATTTCACCATCACGCATTAATCCGTGATGATGTTGGTAAACGTCTTGCCAAACGCGATGACGCCCGCGCAATCCGCAAGTATCGCGACGAAGGAGCTACGCCGGTGGACATCCGTAAAATGGTTGGGTTATCAGCCTAGGCTTCAGGCTTCATCAGCTCCAACATTTCGCCACCCCGAACCGCAGTGTAAAAGCAGCTGCGCCGGTTTGTGTGGCAAGCTGGGCCAGTTTGACGCACCAGCACCAGTAGGCAATCGCGATCACAATCGAACCGAAAATCCAACAGTTCTTGCACGTGCCCACTGCTTTCGCCTTTGATCCAGAACGCTTGCCGGGATCGCGACCAATAGGTAACGCGGCCAGTTTCCAGTGTTTTTTCAACAGCTTGAACATTCATCCATGCCATCATCAAGACCTCACCATTATCCGCATCCTGAGCGATGGCCGGAATCAGGCCTGCCTCGTTGTACTTCAGCGAATGTGGATCAAAAATCATGTCACGAGTCCCTTTGCATCTGCGCGCATCGCCTCTATCTAGGAATGAAGTGCAAAAGGAAACAGAGATGTCTGGCGAAACCGATCTGATCAAGCTCTACTCTGGCCGAATTCTGGCGCTTGCTGCCAGTATTCCACATGGTGAACGCTTGCCTGACCCTGATGCCACATCCAAGAAACGCTCCCCCTTGTGTGGATCGACGGTAACGGTGGATGTGACGTTAAGCGACGGAAAAATAACGGATTTCGGACAAGACGTAAAGGCCTGCGCACTTGGGCAAGCGGCGGCTTCTGTGGTGGGCGCGCATGTTGTGGGATGCACTGAGGATCAAATTTTATCCGCTCGCGATGCGTTAAAGGATATGTTGAAAAACGATGGCCCTACGCCTACCGCACCTTTTTCCAACCTCGAAGTTTTGCGTCCAGCACGAGAGTATAAGAATCGCCATGCCTCTATTTTGTTAGCGTTAGAAGCAACGCTAGATGCCATTCAACAAGCCAAGCAAAACAGCAGCGCATAGTCGTCGTCATAAAAAAGCCGCCGCGATAAGGTCGCGGCGGCAAGTATGATGTTTTTGGTACGGTGATCTGGGGGAGTGAGGCAAACCCAGAGAAGACTTGGGACAGGCAGTTAAGTCATTTCGCATCAAGTGGGGACAGAATGCGTGTGTCACCGCATGTGAAACATCGGGCAGAAATCAAGAAAACCCGGGAAAATGCAGGGCAACCAGCATCATCGCAACCAAAGCGGCAGCACCCACGGCATCCTGCAACAAGGTTGCATGAGAATTACGAATAACAGTTTTGATTTGGTCCATCATGGGGCTGGCTCCTGTGGGTAATCATGTTTGTTGCCTATTTGTTCTCATATTATTCATGTTCTGTAAAGAACTTTATAAGAACATTTGTGAACATAGTGGAACAAAAACAGTTAACCTACTGAAATCAAACGGATCGCCTGATCTTGTTCCATCAACCACAAAAGAACACGCGCGGCCTGTCCACGTGCAGATGTCAGGTTTGGATCCTTTGACAACAGATTTCGCGCATCACTTTGGGCAATTGCCATCAATGCGGCCTGCCCTTCCAGATTCGCGATGCGAAACCGTGGAACGCCGGATTGGGCTGTGCCAATCAAATCCCCAGCGCCACGCATTTCCAGATCGGTTTGGGCAATTTGAAACCCATCTTCGGTGTCGCGCAGAACGGTCAGGCGTTTTTGTCCGTTTTCGCTGAGCGGGGCCTGATACATCAGCAAGCAGGTCGACGCTTGTGTTCCCCGCCCTACCCGGCCACGCAACTGGTGCAGTTGTGCCAGCCCAAAAATTTCCGCGCGTTCAATCACCATAATCGACGCGTTGGGCACATCTACCCCAACCTCGATCACCGTCGTGGCCACCAAAACCTTGGTTTCTCCGCTTTGAAATCGCGCCATTGCGGCGTCTTTTTCGGCAGGCGGCATCTGACCGTGCACAAGGCCAACGTGGCCCTCGCCCAATCGTGCGCGCAGATGTTTGAACCGCTCTTCGGCCGCCGTCAGATCGACCCGCTCGCTCTCTTCCACCAAGGGACACACCCAATAGGCCTGCCGTCCATCCTGAATCGCGCGCGTCAGATGCGCGACAACCTCATCCATCCGTTCAGTCGATACCAATGCTGTTTTGATTGGTTGACGCCCGGGTGGTTTTTCATCCAGCACAGACACATCCATGTCACCATATTGTGCCAACGCCAATGAGCGTGGAATGGGTGTGGCTGTCATCACAAGAACGTCCGCACCTTCGCCCTTGCGTCCCAATTCAAGACGTTGACGTACACCAAACCGGTGCTGTTCATCCACCACGGCCAGTCGTAAATCAGCAAACTGAACGTCCGTCTGAAACACCGCATGAGTTCCAACAAGGATATGGATATCCCCACGCGCAAGCGCGGCAAGTTTGGCCGCCCGCTCCCGTCCCTTGTCGCGGCCCGTCAAAATTTCCACCACCACGCCCGCAGTTTCCCCAAGCGGGCGAATGCTCTCAAAGTGTTGACGCGCAAGGATTTCTGTTGGCGCCATCATCACGCCTTGCCCCTTGGCCTCTACCGCGACCAGCAATGCCATGAATGCCACAAGGGTTTTGCCGGCACCCACATCCCCCTGAAGCAAACGGTTCATGCGTTCTGGTTTGGCCATGTCTCGAATGATGTCAGAAACCGCGCGTTCTTGTGCATCCGTTGGGGAATAAGGCAGCCCCGCACGCACCCGTGTTTGCAAGTTTCCAGTTGCTTCGCTGATAATCCCCTTGGCGCGTTGCAGTTTTTCGCGTGCCAGGGCCAACGTCAGTTGGTGGGCAAAAAATTCGTCATATGCCAGTCGTTCCCGCGCCCGGGCCGTCGGGGATAAATCCGCCACGCCCGTGGGGGCGTGTGCCGACGCCACTGCATCCTGCCAATCCGGCCACTTCGCGCGATTTTTCTGTTCTGGATCAATCCATTCCGGCAGGTCTGGGGCCAATTTAATGGCCGACTTAGCCGCCCGTGTAATGGTCTTCAACGTAACACCCGAGGTCAGGTGATACACAGGCTCAAAGGCTGGGATTTCACCAGCCTCTTGTGGTGACAGTACGTGATCGGGATGGACCATTTGGGCGATGCCGTCAAACAGTTCCAACTTTCCAGAAACGAGACGTCGTTGCCCTGTTGGCAGCAGACGCGACAGATAATCGCCACGTGCGTGAAAAAACACAACCTGAAAGCTCGTCTCGGCATCTTGAACCGTGATGCGATAGGCACCGCCTTTGGTATGCGAAGGTCGATGTTGACCAACTGTGACCTCAACCGTCACGGTTTCAGGCAGAACCACATCCTTAACTGTGTCACGCTGTCGCCTATCCACGCCGGAATATGGCAGCGAAAACAACAGATCACGCGGTTTCCCTATGGCAATAGTCTCAAAATTCTGTGCCGTTTTGGGACCGACTCCATCCAATTTGGTCACGTCGGAAAATAAGGGAAACAGAATTTCGGGGCGGTTGCTCATAACCCTTTAATCAACTCAAGCCAGGTGTCTTCGTCAATGATTTCCACACCCAATTCTTGTGCTTTCTTGGCTTTTGATCCGGCGCCCGGCCCCGCAATCACCAAATCCGTCTTGGCAGATACAGACCCCGACACTTTGGCCCCAAGCGTTTCCGCACGGTTTTTCGCTTCGGCGCGGGTCATTTTTTCAAGTGATCCAGTGAAAACAACGGTCTTACCGGCAACAGGACTGCCATCGGTTTTAGGGCGCTCTGCGTCCTGAATGGTCAGGTGCACGCACAGGGCGTCAATGCCTGCGCGTTCTGCTTCTTGAGCAAAGGCCAGCACCAAAGAACGCGCCATAACCTCGCCCACCCCATCAATGCCCAACAGGTTTTCCCATTCTGCACCGTCAAAGGGAGCTGCGGCTGTGACCGCTTTTTCGAAATCAACCCAATTGCCATAATGCGCCGCAATCAGGTTTGAAGCCGCTTCGCCCACATGACGGATGCCCAACGAAAACAGCAACCTTCCAAAACCGATGGTACGTTTTTCATCAATCGCATCAAACAGGTTCTGCGCGCTTTGATCACCCCATCCTTTGCGGTTTTTCAATTTACCCAAATTTTCTGCGTCACGGGTTTGCAGGGTGAAAATATCCACTGGCTGGCGGATTGGCAGGTCCTGATCACCATAAAACATCTCAATCTGCTTGGCGCCCAAGCCGTCAATATCAAAGGCCTTACGTGATACGAAATGTTTTAACTTTTCAACAGCTTGCGCGGGGCAAATCATACCACCACTGCATCGACGCACGGCGTCGCCTTCTTCTCTGGGCGCATCAGATTGGCATTCAGGACACTGCGTGGGAAACACAAAGGGCTGCGCGTCATTAGGGCGTTTGGACAGATCGACATCCGCCACTTTTGGGATCACATCTCCTGCGCGGTAAACTTGGACCCAATCGCCTTCGCGGATGTCTTTGCCGCCACGAATTTCGCCACCTTTGTTGTCACGCCCTGCGATATAATCTTCGTTGTGCAATGTCGCATTCGACACCACCACGCCGCCCACCGTCACAGGTGTCAGGCGGGCGACAGGTGACAATGCACCGGTGCGGCCGACCTGAATGTCGATCTCTTCCAGACGTGTCCAAGCAAGCTCCGCCGGGAATTTATGCGCTGTGGCCCAGCGTGGTGTCGTCGAGCGAAACCCAAGGCGCGTCTGAAAATCCAGGCAATCCACCTTGTAAACCACACCATCAATATCGTAGCCCAAGGTCGCACGCTGGGTTTCGATTAATCGGTACTGCTGCACCATCTGGTCTGCATCAGCGCACAATTTGGTTAAGGGGTTAACAACAAATCCCAGATCGCCAAGTCGTTGAATAGACGCCATCTGCGTTTTAGCCAATGGCGCGCTTAGCTCTCCCCAAGCATAGGCAAAAAAACGAAGCGGACGTGAGGCCGTGATACGTGCATCCAATTGGCGTAACGACCCGGCCGCAGCATTCCGGGGATTCGCAAAAGGTTTTTGCCCAGCAGTGTTTTGTTTTTCATTGAGGGCGTCAAAATCGGCATGGCTCATATAGACTTCGCCACGCACTTCAAGAACGTCTGGGGCACCCTGCAAATTCTTGGGGATATCCGCAATGGTCAGCGCATTTGCAGTAACATTTTCACCGGTTGCCCCATCCCCCCGCGTTGCGGCATGGATCAATTTGCCCTTTTCATATCGCAACGACAGGCTGAGACCGTCGATTTTTGGCTCTGCTGTAAAGGCAATCTCTGCCTCGGCAGGCAGTCCCAAATATTTGCGAATGCGGTCAACAAATTCCTGCACATCCTCATCCGTGAAGGCATTGCCCAAAGACAGCATTGCAACCGCATGGGTGATCTTGCCAAATCCATCGGACGGGGACGCGCCCACCTGTTCGGTGGCGCTATCTGCGCGTTTAAGATCAGGAAAGGCCGTTTCAATATCAAGGTTACGACGTTTGAGCGCATCATAGTCTGCATCGGACATATCCGGCGCATCCTGACGGTGATAGGCATCGTTGGCTTCTGACAGAATCTGTGCCAATCGCGCCAGTTCTGCACGGGCCTCATCCGGTGCCAGATCCTTGATTTCTTTTGTCTCGGTCAAGGCGATCCCTCCTGCTGCGCTCTGCCCTAGATATTCCGGGCACACAGCGAGGTCCAGACAAGACTATGGCAGCGCAGGTATCCCAGCACTGCCATCATGAGGTTTGCAAAAGTGCTCAGGCGCGCAGGGCCATCTTTTCTTCGTCCCCAACCGACGCAGGTTCTGGATCGCGCAATACATATCCACGCCCCCAAACTGTTTCGATATAATTCTCACCATCTGTGGCCTCTGACAGTTTTTTGCGCAGTTTGCAGATAAACACGTCGATGATTTTCAATTCAGGTTCATCCATGCCACCATAAAGGTGGTTGAGGAACATTTCCTTGGTCAGTGTCGTGCCCTTGCGCAGCGACAGCAGTTCCAGCATCTGATACTCTTTGCCGGTCAGATGTACCGTCTTGCCACCTGCCTCGACCGTTTTGGCATCTAGGTTGACGCCGATTCGGCCAGTTTTGATGATGGACTGGGAATGCCCTTTGGATCGGCGGATGATGGCGTGAATACGCGCAACCAACTCCTCCCGATGGAAGGGTTTGGTTAAATAATCGTCGGCCCCAAATCCGAATCCCTTAATCTTGCTTTCCGTATCATCATCGCCAGACAAGATCAGGATGGGTGTATCAATCCGGGCCAGTCGCAATTGGCGCAGCACCTCATGACCATTCATATCAGGCAAACCAATGTCCAAAAGGATCAAATCGTAATCATATAGTTTGGCCAGATCGATCCCTTCTTCACCAAGATCGGTCGCATAGACGTTAAGATTCGCATGAGTCAGCATCATTTCAATGCTCTTTGACGTTGCAGGATCGTCTTCCACCAAAAGCACACGCATTATTCAGTCTCCGTAAGAGGTCTTTTCTAAGAATTAACCGTGAACAAAAAAGGTTAACTACGGGTTACCGTTGATGAAATTATTAACAATTCAACCTAAAGGTGTCTATATTTTTGTATAGCTGTTGCTTTCAACGCCTCCTCTCCATGGTCTGAAATGGCTTTCACCCATTCCTGAAACTCTTCTTTTGAGAGCGCATAGCGCTTAAGCGCCTCATCCTGGGTCATCAACCCGTAGACCACAGCCCGCACGACCGCGGCCTTACGTGACGCCACCCAGCGTCGAGTCTGGGCCGGGGGCAAATCCGCGTGCGTCATAACGGTGCCATCAGCAAGCGTTACAGCACGAGGACCATCAACTTTTTTCAGATACATCACGAAAAATCCTCTTTTCCTGATGCAATGCTGCGCCAACAGCCTTAACGATGCGTGAAACCAACCCTTGAGAGTAGTTAGGATTTTCATATATTCCTGACAACTTGTGCAAAAACCCGCCGATGGAGCGCCAAATGGCCCTTGATACAGAACATCCCGTAAATTCGCTTGGCTTTGCCAAGCCGCCCGCTGACACGCGGGTTGTTGTTGCCATGTCTGGCGGGGTCGACAGTTCCGTCGTGGCTGCCATGCTGGCGGATGAAGGCTATGACGTGGTTGGAGTGACCCTGCAATTATACGACCACGGGGCGGCTTTGGCGAAAAAAGGCGCGTGCTGTGCAGGCATCGACATCCATGATGCGCGCCGCGTGGCCGAGGAAAAGGGCTTTCCGCATTATGTTCTGGATTACGAGAACATCTTTCAGGATGCTGTGATTGATGAATTTGCCGACAGCTATCTGGCTGGGGCGACACCTGTCCCCTGCATTCGCTGCAATGAGCGTGTGAAATTCAAGGACTTATTGGGAACGGCCAAAGATTTGGACGCCGATTGCATGGCCACAGGGCATTATATCCAACGCAAGGTGGGCGACAACGGAGCCGAGTTGCACAGCGCAGCGGATGCGCGGCGCGATCAGAGCTATTTCTTGTTTTCCACCACGCCTGAACAGTTGGATTATTTACGCTTTCCACTGGGGCATCTGCCCAACAAGGATGCAACGCGCGCGTTGGCGGCAGAATACGGGCTGGCAGTGGCGGATAAGCCTGACAGCCAAGACATTTGTTTCGTGCCCAACGGTGATTATGCCAGTGTCATTGAAAAACTGCGCCCCGGCGCGGTCGAACCCGGTGAGATTGTGGACCACGAAGGCAATGTACGGGGCACCCATGATGGGGTCATCCACTATACCATTGGCCAACGTCGCGGTCTGGGCATCGGTGGGTTAAGCGATCCGTTGTATGTGGTGAAGCTGGATGTAGACACCAAACAAGTGGTTGTCGGGCCTAAATCCATGCTGGCCACGCGGGTCATCCCTGTGCGTGAAATCAACTGGTTGGGCAACGAGGCGTTTGAGAGCCGCACAGAATGGCATCTTTCTGTCAAAGTGCGCTCCACGCGTCCTCCACGTGAGGCCATTGTGCGACCAACCGGACCTACGACTGCTGAGGTGGAATTGCTGACACCTGAAGAAGGTGTGTCACCGGGGCAAGCCTGTGTGTTTTACGACAATGAAAGCAGTCGTATTTTTGGCGGTGGCTGGATCTGGCGCGGCTGATTTTTCCTTAGGCCGTGCATGGTGCGTAGGTCGGATTGGGGCGCTGCCCCAAACCCCGGGATATTTTCACCAAGAAGAAGCCATACAAAGGTGAATTTACCCAAAGGGGTGTTCATCGTAGGCCAACGAGAACCGCACGGGCAGCGCGCAGGCCGGGGTCTTCATCGTGGCGACCAAGGCGATCCATTGTGCAGCTCATTGCGGCGTTTTGGGCATTTGGGTTATCCAAGGTTTCCAACACAGCCTTGGCAATTTGATCAGGTTGGCAGTTTTCGCCGATGTATTCTGGAACCGCGCGGGTTTCGGATACAAGATTCACCAGCGTCACCGTGTCGATTTTCAACATATGGCTGATCAATTTGCGGCTAAGCCAGTTCATGTCATAGGCAATCACCATCGGCGTCATCGCAGCAGCAAGTTCAAGCGACACAGTGCCCGAGGCCGCAAGCGCTACATCAGCCGCACGAAAGGCTGCGCGTTTTTCTGCACTCGCTGCAGCTTGTGAAAGGCCCGTTGGATCAAGAATAATGGGCTGTTGCGACCAGTCGGCAGTTGCGTCGCGCACAAGATCGACCACGGGGCCAGCCGCAGGCAAGACCACTTTGATGTCAGGGCGTTGTGCCAATACGCGCTCTATTGTTGCGCCAATTATGGGTGCAAGGCGTGTTACCTCTGATCGACGAGAACCGGGCAAAGCCAACAACATCGGAGCCTCGCCAATTTCATGACGGGTGCGAAACTCTTGTGCCTCTTCGTCTGACGCCACATCTTCGGCCACCACGGGGTGTCCGACAAAATCACAGCGCATGCCGTGGGCTTCCATATAGGGAGGCTCAAACGGCAACAGGGCAAGCACTTGATCAATCACCTTGGCCATCTTGGCCGCACGCCCTGCCCGCCATGCCCAGACAGAAGGGGCCACGTAGTGAACAGTGCGAATTGTGCTGTGCGCCTTGACGATCTTGGCCACGCGCAGGCAAAAGTCCGGGCTGTCGATGGTGATAAGGACGTCAGGTTGAAAGTCCAGCACCGCCTGTGCAGTTTCAGAAATCCGCCGTTTAAGGTGGCGATATTTGGGCAGGATTTCTGCCAACCCCATGACCGACAGTTCGTGCATGGGAAATTGGCTGCTTAACCCTTGTTCAGCCATCAAGGGGCCGCCCACACCGCGATACGCGATACCCGGCTTCAACGCATTCAGCCCGGCCATCAAGGCCCCGCCAAGTTTGTCACCGCTCAACTCTCCGGCCACAACAAAGATTTTCATGATGTCGCCTCACGCACCCAGAGGAACATGTTCATAGCGTTGAGGATTTCCAACACCTGTGGTTGATCCAGCACGATCACACCGCCTGATTGAATGACGATGCCATCCATACCAGCCTCGGCCGCGCGCATGGCAGTGGCAGGACCAATGGTGGGCATATCCGCGCGCATGTCTTGCCCCGGTTTGGGCCCCTTGAACAAGATTGCTCCAGCGCCGGGGGCCTTGTGGGCGTCAACGGTATCGCTTTGCATCCAGTCGATCGCACGTGATACTATGTGCCCTGCCTCATCAAAAGCCCATTCAAGCGGATCCATTGGTGCCGCGCGTTCAAACGGTTGTGCAATATCCCCCAGCATCGCATCGGTTCCGCGATCATCCTCGCGGACAATAACTTTGCCACGATGCACGACACAGGCCTGACCCAGATCGTTCTGCCCCTGATCTGCCAATACATTCATGGCCACAGGGATATCACCGCGGTGGCCATCATGAGGCTGTGTTTTGGTTGGCACGCCTATTGCGGGCAAAAGGCTGGGTGCGATTTCATGTGCACCACGCAAAGTGAATCCCGTTTGTTCAAACAGCGAAATCACCACCTTCAACGCGCCATCATCACCAAGCTGCAAAGCCTTGCTTAGGATCGGCACCAAAGGGGCGGTTTCTGCGTCCAGCTTGCTGGGATCAATCTGCGGGCGATCAATGCTGCCACAAAAGCACACATCAGTGACGCCACGTTCGCCCAGATGGAGCAGAAACGTGCCAAGTGTTTCAAGGCGAAACGTAAGGTCTGGTGTCAGCCCATCAGGGGTAAACCCTTCAACGGCGCAGACCAATACAGATGATGTGGCCGCACTGGCCACCGCTGCGGGTAATCGACCGCGTCCAGCGATTAAGGCCAGCATGCCATCACCCCGGTGTCAGGAAAGAACGATCACTGTTGCCCAGTACGAAATCAACGATTTCCTGAACATAGTCGCTCTCGTTTTCCTCACCCAGACGGCGGGTGCGATCCATAAAGGCGCCCTCGCCCTGTGCCAACATCTGGAACGCAGCACGCAAGGCGGTGATATCAGCACGCGCCACCCCTCGGCGTTTCAACCCCACCAAGTTCAAACCATCCAACGCACCACGCGGCCCCTGTACCAAGCCATAAGGGATCACATCGTTGGTCACCATGGACACGGCTCCAATGATCGCGCCCTTGCCGATACGCACGAATTGATGGATGCCACAAAGGCCACCAATAATGACGTTGTCTGCAATCATACAATGACCTGCAATTGCGGCAGAATTCACCACAATCACATGATTGCCAATATGCACGTCATGTGCCACATGGCAGCCCGCCATAAAGAGACCGTCATCCCCGATTTTGGTCACGCCACCGCCGCCTTCGGTGCCACCATTCATGGTGACGTGTTCGCGAATACGGTTGCGTTTACCGATCACAAGGCGTGAGTTTTCGCCATTGAATTTCAAATCCTGAGGAATTTCACCGATCACAGCAAAGGAAAAGATGACGGTCTCGTCTCCGATTTCCGTATTGCCGGTCAGAACCACGTGGGATTTCAACTCTACACGTTCGTGCAGCACAACATCAGATCCGACGACACAAAACGGACCGATAATACAGCCAGCCCCGATCTGGGCACCATTCTCTACAACCGCGCTAGGATGGATTTGCGCCTCTTGCGAAATCGCCATGGGGCTTACTCCTTGGGCAGGTCCATCATTGCGGTAAATTCGGCCTCGGCCGCCATTTCACCTTCTACAGTGGCCACGCCGCTGAATTTCCAGACCTTACCACCGGGCTTACCGCGTACCGTGGTCAGGTTCATTTCCAACGCATCGCCGGGAACGACCATGCGGCGGAATTTGCATTTGTCGATGCTCATGAAATAGACCAGCATGTTTTTGTCTGCCATATCCAGTGCAGTGCCCACCATCACAGCAGCCGTCTGCGCCATCGCCTCGACAATGGTAACGCCGGGCATAATGGGTTTACCGGGAAAATGACCCTGAAAATGCGGCTCGTTCATGGTGACATTTTTGATGCCCCGCGCCGAGGCATACCCATCAATATCCACAACCTTGTCGACCAACAGGAACGGATACCGATGTGGAATGATCCGTTGAATGAGATGAATGTCGGCGGAAAGCAATGTATCGCTCATGGGCTGCCCCTTTTTTGTTGTTCTCTGTTCCAGGGCCAAAAGGTGTGTACGAAGTGGCCGCGCGGATGTCATAAGATTTGCCCCACACAAGTGGTAACAAGCATTAGAAAATCACTAACAACTGAGACGGTTCAGGGCAAGCTTGGAACAAAATTTACGTTGGCGTCTGTCAATATCAGCAAACGTGATAGATGGACCACGAAACGGGTTTTACCCTTTTCACTGTTGGTCCTGTTCTTCTTGCTGGGTATCACTTCCGTCCCCAACCAAAGCATTCAGCCGCTCGATGGCCAAATCCGTAATGTCCACACTATCGATACTGAAAACCACGGTTCTGGAATTCAAGAGCACAGTTGCCTCAGTCTCTTGCATAATCGAAATCAAAACAGGCTGCACCAATTTAGCAAAGGCTGCCTGCTCTTCTTCGCGCATTCGCAGCAGGCGCTCGGCTTTGGCGTCCTGTATCTGGCGAATTTCTTGAACACGACGATCAAAAGCTTCGGCCACGGCGCGGAAATCTGCCATGGCCATCGTAGGACGCTTTTCCGTTAGTTTCTTTTCTTCCTCGATAAGCTCTGCTTCGATACGACGATTTTCCGTTCGCAACACAGCTTGTTCAGCTTCGATCCTGTCAGCAACCCCCTGCCCGTATCGAGAGGCGTTAAAGAGGCGGTCCGTATCAAGCAACAGGATGGAACTGCGGGGCAAGTTGGTTTCTTGTGCTTGGGCAATGCCGCCGAACCACATCAGCGACACCACCATCAAACACCGAAACACCTTGCCCCGCATCATCAACTCAGAAGTCTGTCCGAATGGTCAGGTTGAACTGCTGTTCTTCGTCGAATTCTTCTTTCTGAATTGCCTTTGAAAAGTTAAAGCGCAATGGCCCAACAGGCGTTGTCCAGAACAAAGAAAGCCCAATGGTCTGACGCAGACTGAAATCTTCATACAGCACGTTAGCTGACGAGTTATCCAATCCCCAGACAGAACCAATGTCATAAAACACGCCACCGGTGATGCCATATTCTTCTGGCAAACCAAGCGGGAACTCTGCCTCAAACCGCGCCACAGCAAAGAAATTACCGCCCAATGGATCATCAAATGATCCGTCAGCAGCGCGCTCACGTGGACCAATACCATAGACATCAAACCCGCGGAACGTGCTGCTGGTCACAGAAAAACGATCCGTAAAGCGAGAATCGTTGTCAGGCGAATGCAAAGCACCACCTTCAAACGTTGCTCGCAACGTAACTTCTTCGTTCAAAACTGTGGTTTGCGCAGACACACGACCTGTGGTTTTAACAAAGGTGTAGTCTCCACCAACGCCGCCAAACTCTTGCCCAAAGGTCAGAACATATCCAGAATTGGGGTTAAGTCCCGTTTTTCTGCTGTCATAGGTGTACTGATAAGCAACCGAACTGGACCAAATATCGCCACGCGCAATTTCTAGATCAGTTAAAGATCCAGCGACTGCCGAACCATTGCTTTCCAATTCATAGTCCGTATTTTTCACAGAGTAAGACAACTGCAATCTACTGGCTTCACCCAGAGGGAATGCAAGGCTTGGTGTGAAAGAACCCACGGTAGAATCAAACCGAAGTTCAGAAAACGTATTTTCACGAAGGGCAAAATTCAGCCCCAAAGCGACATCGCGTCCAAGAAGATGGGGTTCGACAAAGTTGACGCCGTAATCAGTGATGTCGGACGCCGAAGATAGAGACAGGTTCAAGGTTTGCCCACGCCCCAAGAAGTTACGTTCGCTAAACTGAACAACCAGACCAACACCGGAATCTGTCGAGAACGTACCACCAAAGGTCAGTGACCCTGTGGATTGCTCTTCGACATCCACTTCAACCACAACCTGATCAGGGTTGGTGCCTTCCCGTGCATTCACTTGCGCATCAGCAAAGTAACCAAGCGCGCGAATGCGTTCAGCGGCCTCGCGGATTTCACGTGGGTTGAACGGGTCGCCTTCGATGGCGCGGAACTGCTGTCGAATGACACGATCAAGCGTTGTTGTGTTGCCTTCGATATCGATGCGCTCCACAAAAATACGCTCACCCTTCACAAGGGCAAATTCCACATCAAGTGTCAAATCACGCTCGTTTCGGGTAATGCGTGGGTCAACACGCACAAAATCCAACCCCTTACGCAGAGCGAGTTTTTCCATACGGGAGATGGAGTTCTCAACCAAAGTAGGCGTGTAAATAACACCTGCACGAATTTTCAGTGCGTCTTGAAATTCCGCTTCGTCTGCGCCGTTGATTTCACTTATGGTTGTGATCTTGCCAAAACGGAACTGTTGTCCCTCTTCAACGTTGAATGTCACAGCGTAACCATCGCGTTCACGGAACAATTCAGCATCTACGTTGGTAATGCGAAAATCGACATATCCACGTGATTGATAGAAATCAGACAAGACTTGCTTGTCGAACTCGATGCGGTCTTCGACAAAGGCGTCTTTCTTAATAAAGGCGCGCAGAAGGCCGGCTTGTTTTGTTTCAAGTACACGGCGCAGGCGGCGGTCAGAGTATTGACGGTTGCCTACAAAGCCGATGCGCTCAATCTCAACGACACCACCTTCGAAAATTTCAAAGACCAAATCTGCGCGGTTGTCGCTGCGACGGATGATTTTTGGGGTCACACGCGCTGCGAGCCGACCCTGCTGCTCATAAGCTTCTGCAATGCGTTGGGCATCACGTTCGGCCACACCGGGTTTCAAAACACGCCGAGATTGCGATTCAACGATTTGCACCAATGCATCATCTTTTAGACGCTTGTTACCTTCAAAGTTCACGAGGTTGATGGTCGGATATTCCACGACTTCGATGACCAAACGTCCCCCGCGAGGGGTCAATTCAGCGGTTTCGAACAATCCGCTAGCAAGGATTCGCTGATATGCAGCGTTCAAATCACCTGCGCCGATCGTTTCACCCGGTGCGATTCCTGCATAAGTAACGATGGTACTGTCTGCAATTCGCTGATTTCCTTCCACCACAATCGAAGAAAACCGAAAGCTCTGAGCCTCAGCGCGATCTGGAACACCAGACAACACCACTGAAAACAAAGAGAAAATAATAAATGTAAGAAGATAAGTCGGTTTTAGCCGTTCTTTGATCTTCTGGGCGCGTGCCCGTGTGTCAATGCTCATGACCCCAAATCCCGTAAGACATCCCAGTGGCAAAGTGACTAACTGGATAAAGCGCGCTTGTCAAAACGGGAAAACGCGCAACTGTCAGAGAGTTACGCGTTCAGGTCATAAAAGACGATTTGGGGGGTATTTCACAGCATATGCTGTCTCTGCTTCTTAGACCAACAAGATGTTGGCCAGATAGGCGGCAGTCATCAGAGACAGGAAAATAGACGTTGGGAACAAAAGACGGTCCCAATTGATTGCCAACAGCAACCCAAATGCGCGGTATCCTTGGTTCAATGTTTGCATAGGTCTGTCTCCGGTCTTGTTAAGCGGCTTTTCGCTTGTTTAGACCGGAAATCTGGCAAGAATGGGGCAATTCCTTGGCTGGATCAGGAAAGCCCCATGAAAATTCAGACCTTAGCGTCCAATATTAACACAGGACAAGATCGTTCAGCAGGCCAAACACCATCAGACTAAGCACCATCCAAAGCCCCATCGTCATCAGAACTCGCAAAGCGCTGTCGCTTGGTGGCTTACCTGTGACGGCCTCATAGGCATAAAACACCAAATGCCCGCCATCCAGCATTGGGATTGGAAACAGGTTCAGCATACCGATGGCCGTCGACAATACGGCGATGAACCAGATGAAATCATCCAAACCCTGACTTGCCATCGCACCTGTGGTTTGTGCGATGCCCACAGGGCCAGACAGGTTGCAGCTGCTGATGGCGCCAGTGACCATGTGATACAGGCCAGACAGTGATCCGTTGATGATGCGTCCGGTCTGCGCCACAGCCCCTGTGACCGCATCGCCAAATCCAAGCGCCTCTTTTGCTGGCTCAAACGCCACGCCACCGATAATCCCAATGCGCCAGCTTGTCTTGAACCCACCTTCGGGCTGCGGCTCATCCGTGCGACGGGGTGTAAGTTCAAAGTCCATCTCCTGACCATCACGCCAGATTGTCAGCATCAGCGGACGCCCCTGCCCCTCTTCAACGGCTTGCTTCAACTCGTTAAAGGTAAAGATCGGCGCACCGTCAATTTTCTGAATGGCATCGTCGGGCTTAAGACCCGTTTCATAGGCGGCACTTTGCGGCGCAAGCGACTTGATAACTGGCGGGAAAAGCTGTGGCCCTGTAACCAGAAGTTTGGTGCCATCCCGTTCTACCCCGTAATCCAACAAAGGTTGCAAAGGTAGCCCATCGACAAAATCGCGAAATCCTTCGTCCTCCAAACCGGGCGCAGTCTTGCCATCAATGCTGAGCACAAGATCGCCGGGTTGCAACGTATAGGCCGGAGGTGGCAAATCACGCAGCTCGCCCACGCGGAATTCACCAGTGGCCTGACCATTGGACAGGAAAATCGCTGCAAACACGATGATCGACAGGGCAAAATTGAACAAGGGGCCCGCCGCAACCGTCGCTGTACGCGCCCATAAAGGGGCTCCATGCATGGTTTGACGGCGTTCTTCTTCGCTCAGGCCAGTCATGGCCTCGTCGTCTTTGCCACTGGCTGCATTCGCATCGCCACGAAATTTGACATATCCGCCAAACGGCAACGCCGCGACTTGCCACTTTGTGCCGTGTTTATCCACGCCAGACCACAAGACAGGCCCAAACCCAAGACTGAACACATCAGCCTTGATCCCCGACCAGCGGCCAATGATGTAGTGGCCATATTCGTGGATCGCCACGATGATCGACAAAGCAACGATAAAGGCAACGATGGTCAACGCACCGCTGCCAAGGTTAGGAAGAAAGCCAAAGAAGTCCACATCGTATCCTATGTCTGTTTCGCGCACATGACCTCATCGGCCCGTATACGGGCCAGATGGTCTGTTTGCGTCACGGTATCAAGAGTCATTTCGGCATTTATAAGGCCGTTGTCTGCGCAAAGATCGTCCAGAACCTGCTCTACCACATCAGCCATTTGCAGAAAACCAATACGCCCCTCGATGAACCCATCAAGCGCCTTTTCTTTGGCCGCATTAAAGATTGCACCACTTAGGCCGCCCGTTTCCATCACCTCACGCGCAAGGCGCAGGGCTGGGTAACGCTCTGGATTTGGGTTTTGAAAAGTCAGTTGCCCGATTTGCGCCAAATCAAGCCGTGCCACAGGTAAATCGCGCCGGTCCGGCCAGTGCAAAGCATACCCAATGGCGTGGCGCATGTCGGGGGCGCCAACATGGGCCATCAGGGCCCCATCGTTAAATCCCACAAGCGCATGCACCATGGATTCTGGATGTACCAACACCTCGATTTGCGCAGGGTCACAGCCAAAGAACTCTTTGGTTTCAATGATTTCTAGGGATTTATTAAACATTGATGCCGAATCAATCGTGATCCGCTGTCCCATATCCCAATTCGGATGCGTCGCTGCCTGCTCCGGCGTCGCTGCGCGCATCTTATCCAGCGGCCAGTCGCGAAAGGCCCCACCGCTTGCAGTGATGATAATGCGCTCTACTGCGGCCATATCCTCGCCCACAAGCGCCTGAAAAATGGCGGAATGCTCGCTATCCACGGGTAAAATACGTGCACCATGGGTCTGTGCGGTCTGCAACACCAAGGATCCGGCTGTGACCAGCGATTCCTTATTGGCCAACGCCAAGGTCGCGCCTTGTTCCATCGCCCGTAACCCCGGTGCAAGCCCGGCAGAGCCAACAATCGCCGACATTACCCAATCAACAGGACGGCTCGCGGCCTCGACAATCGCGGCCTGTCCTGCTGCAACCGCGACCCCGCTGCCATCAAGTGCAGTGCGCAGATCCTCCAACAAGGTTTCATGGGCTGTCACCGCCACCTGCGCATTCAGCGCACGCGCATCCGCCGCAAGGCGCGCAATATTGTGCCCTCCGGTCAAGGCAACAACATCATAACTGTCAGGATTACGCGCAATCAGATCAATCGTGCTTTGGCCGATTGAACCCGTGGCGCCAAAAATGGAAACCCGTTTCATCCGCCCCCCGGCAATCCAACAGAGGCCCCAATCAGCAACACCATAAGCACCGCAGCCAACATACCGTCAAACCGATCCAATACGCCGCCATGACCTGGAATAAGATTAGAACTGTCTTTGACGCCGCACCGACGTTTGATTGCGCTTTCAGCGATGTCCCCCATCTGCGAGGCAAAGGCGACCAGCACGCTAACCACTGCGAGCCGTATGTCCGTGCCCCCCATCATCAAGCCAACACCCGCGGCGCCTACCCAGCCCCCAATGGTGCCAGACCATGTTTTCTTGGGGCTGACACGCGGCCAGAACTTTGGCCCACCGACAACGCGTCCCACAAAGTATCCCGCAACATCAGTGACCACCACAACCAAAACCAGCCAGATCACCCACTGCATTCCGCGAAAATCACGCAGTACATACAGGGTAAAACACGCCAACATAATGGCCAGGCCATAACTGACAAAGATCGCCCGATCACGGTTCACATAATATGCACCAACAAAAACAGGGATCGTAACGAATGAGATCATTAAGATCGGGGCTGCAAACCCCGATATGACCATCAGGCCCAAAGCCCCCAAACCAAGCCCTGATAACCCCGCGATCAACAGCTTCGGACCCTTTTTGAGGTCGGGACCTAGCATTCCAGCCAGCTCCCAAAAACACGCGGCGCATCCCAACACCACGATGCCTAAAAACAACATCCCGCCTTGCCAGATACAGATCGCCCCAAGTCCGATCATGATCACAGCAGATCCAATCCGCGCAGGTAAATCACCCCATTTTTCGGCAAAACTCATGCGAGAACAGCCCCAAAGCGGCGATCTCTGCGTCCATAGGATTTGACGATCTTGCCGAACTCCTCTGGCGAGAAGTCTGGCCAGAGCGTGTCAACAAATTCGTATTCGGCATAAGCCGACTGCCACAGCAAAAAGTTAGAAATACGGGCCTCACCAGATGTGCGAATTACAAGATCAGGATCTGGTAAAACATAAGTATCCAAATACTTTGGAAGCGTTTCTTCATCCACATCTTGAGGTTTTAGAAGACCTGCTGCAACATCTTGAGCCAACCGTTTGGTCGCGCGTGCGACCTCGTCACGTCCACCATAATTCAAAGCAATGGTCAGATGCACCTCGTCGTTCTGGGCCGTCATCAGTTCCAGCTCATCCATCAGCGCAATCAACTTGTCGTCCAGCTTTACCCGGTCACCAATAAACCGGACGCGTACCCCCTCATCACGCAACCCGCGCGCCTCTCGACGGATGTATTGACGAAACAGGCTCATCAAACCGGACACTTCAGATTGAGTCCGCTTCCAGTTTTCTGTCGAGAAGGCAAAGATCGTCAAGTACTTGACACCCAAACCTTTGCAGGCCCGCACGTTTTGTTTGACGCGCTTTGCCCCGGCATGGTGACCAAACAATCGCGGACGCCCCCGCGCCTGCGCCCAACGCCCATTGCCATCCATAATAATGGCAACATGCTTGGGGCCGTTGGTGATTTCGCTCTCAGAGGCCATGTCAGCCCTTTCAGTTCAGGTCAGACCTGCATGATCTCGGCTTGTTTTATCTCCAGCATCTCGTCGACTTGCTTAATGTAGGAATCGGTCATTTCCTGCACTTCGCTTTCCCAGATTTTCTGGTCGTCCTCGGACATGCCATCATTCTTGGCTTTTTTGATCTGATCCATCCCGTCACGACGCAAGTTACGAATAGACACCCGCGCGTTTTCGGAATATCCGCCCGCAACTTTGGTCAATTCGCGACGACGCTCTTCGTTCAGCTCTGGGATCGGCAGCATAATAATCGTGCCATTCAACTGTGGATTAATACCAAGACCGCTTTCGCGAATGGCTTTTTCCACCTTACCAACCAAGGACTTGTCCCACACGTTAATGGTGACCATGCGGGGCTCTGGCACGTTGACAGTACCCACTTGGTTGATCGGTGTCATTGATCCATATGCGTCCACCATCACAGGTTCCAGCATGGACCCGGAGGCGCGGCCTGTGCGCAAAGAGGCAAACTCTGTACGCAAATTGGCAAGTGCGCCATCCATGCGGCGCATCAGATCGTCGGTATCAAGTTCAAAATCATCAGACATGGCTTATGCTCTGCTTTTGGGGGCATCTGCCCCGGTTTTACCTGTCACTCTAACGGGTTCATTGCACCTTTGTATAGGTGCCCCTGCCCGCCAAAATACCCCGAAAGCCGCCCGGTTCATCCAAAGAGAACACGATGATCGGCAGATTGTTGTCCCGCGCAAGGGCAATCGCGCTGGCATCCATCACACCCAAACGCTTGGCCAACACGTCGTCATAACTAACAGTGTCATAGCGCACCGCGTCGTCAAATTTGACTGGATCTTTGTCATACACCCCATCAACCTTGGTACCCTTAAAGATGGCTTCGCAAGTCATTTCGTTGGCGCGCAACGTTGCGGCAGTATCGGTGGTGAAATACGGGTTTCCGGTACCTGCGGCAAAGATACAAACCCGTTTCTTTTCAAGGTGGCGCACTGCACGGCGGCGGATGTATGGCTCACACACCTGATCCATCGGGATAGCGCTGATCACGCGAGTAAAGACACCCAGCTCTTCCAAAGCCGATTGCATCGCCAGCGCGTTCATAACGGTTGCCAGCATCCCCATGTAGTCGGCTGTGGTGCGCTCCATCCCCTGTGCGCTGCCTTGCAGGCCGCGGAAAATGTTGCCACCACCAATGACCATACAGATTTCAACACCCAAATCGTGAACCGATTTCACCTCTTCGGCGATTCTCTGTACTGTGGGGGGATGCAGGCCAAAACCCTGATCTCCCATCAATGCCTCCCCCGAAATCTTTAACATTACGCGTTTAAAGGTGGTTTCGGTCTCAGGGGCGGCGTCGGTCATGTTGCACTCCGTCTGCACGTGGAATTAGATTGCGCGCAAAATGTCGGAAAAACCCGCCGGGTTCAATGCGCGATCTGCGTTTGACGGACCTGCACAGATAAATCGTGGCTCAAAATGTCAAAAAACGCGCAAATTTTGAAAACTCTCTCTTCCGAGCAACCGGTTTTGATCGCTGGCCCGACTGCCAGCGGTAAAAGCGCCCTTGCGCTGGACATTGCCGAGTCGCAGGGAGGTCTGGTGATTAATGCTGATGCCATTCAGGTTTACAACAATTGGCGCGTTTTGACCGCACGCCCCTCTGCTGAGGACGATGCCCGCGCCTCTCATGCGCTTTATGGGCATGTGCCGGGGGATGCGGATTACTCTGTTGGACATTGGTTGCGTGATTTGCACCCTTTGCTAACAGGAAAGCGCCCCATCATCGTCGGTGGCACAGGGCTTTACTTTCAGGCACTCACGATGGGGCTGGCAGAAATCCCACCCACACCTCCAAATGTAAGAACAGAGGCGGATGCGCGGGTTGCCTGCGAAGGGCATGCTGCGCTTCTGGCAGAGCTGGACAGTGATACCGCATCCCGAATTGACCAGCAGAACCCCATGCGTGTGCAACGTGCATGGGAGGTGCAGCACGCCACGGGACGCGGCCTTGCCAGTTGGCAAGATGACACGCCCGCGCCAATAATGCCGCTGCATGGCACTCGGGCTTTTGTGTTTGATGTGGACAAAGACTGGTTAAACACACGCATTGCACAGCGGTTTGACTTAATGCTGGAAACCGGCGCACTTGAAGAAGCACAGGATAATTTGGAGGATTGGAATCCCACGCTTTTGTCATCCAAAGCCATTGGTGCGCCCGAGTTGATTTCATACCTTAAAGGAGAACTGTCCCTTGAAGGCGCGCGCGAACAGGCAACCATTGCAACACGTCAATTTGCCAAACGTCAACGCACATGGTTTCGGTCTAAAATGAAACAGTGGGAGCCGATGACGCTTCCATAATTATTGCACTTTATAAATAATTTTCTGTACATTTCCCATCCAGTTAGTGCGTAATGTTTTCATTATAGATCATTATGGACTGAAATGCAGACTCCTTCTGAAATAACGTTGACCACCTTGTCACAACTGATTCAATCAGTTGAATTCCATCCCAACAGCATCAATTTGCGTCAATCTCATGTGTTGATCTGGGTCACGCGCGGTCAAGGGCGCGCTTTGTTACACGGGGTGCATCGCGGCTTTGGTGCACACAATATTGTATTCGCACCTGCGCAGACACTTTTGTCGTTGGATTTGGGGCGCCAGATATTGGGGCAAGCATTAATTCTGCCGCATATGGAACACGATCATTGGCCAGAACAACCACTGCTTTTTCGCGTGCAGGACATTCGCCACCAAGCGGAGTTGACAGGACTTTTGGACATCATGCGGCGTGAAATCGAAGGACAACAGCCCATGATGGCGCAGGCCCTTGTGGCACAGGCTGCGCTGGTGTCGATCTGGTTGCAACGTCAGATGTTAATCCGACCCAAACCTGGGCGCACAACGGCCTCCGAACGCCTGATGCGGCGATTCTGCGACGCAATCGGGCAGCATCTGGGAAATGGATGGAACGCAGGCGATTTCGCTGAACATCTGGATATCACAGCAACCCATCTGGCCAGGGTCTGCAAACAGGCCACCGGAATGACGGCTGCGGATTTCTTGACACAGTGCATTCTTTGCCGTGCCCGCGAGGAAATTTGCATGACGCCCCACCCCTTCAAAGAGATTGCCCAAACTTTGGGGTTTAACAGCGCGGCCTATTTCACGCGCTTTGTCCAGCAACATACACAAAAAACCCCGCGCGAGCTGCGACAATCCTATAAAGCACAACCAAGTGGGATTGCGCTTTGATTGCCCTATGAATGCCTCATGCGAATCCAAATATGAGAGGAATTGAATACGACATGGCTCTGCCCACCAATGCACTCACAAATCCGCGAGTGTCGCTTTCTTTCAAGCAGAATGTCGTTTTTTTGCCCTCATATGACGAACTGAAACATTGACGACCCGACATTTCTGGTGCCGAATAGGACACAGAGAGGTCGCAACATAATTTCCAAGACGTCGGCGTTGACGAAAAATTATGTCTGCACCCAAAAAACAGGGAGAGCCAAATGCCAACAACCCTACGATTGTTTTTCGACAATTCGGTGCATCAAATATGCCGGAATCGCCCGGCTGTTGGCTTCTAGCGCTTCTAAAGTTTAATTTGCGGCAAGGTCACCCTTGTGTGCAGATCAATAAAGGTCACGCCTGCATCAAATTGGCAGTGATATAAACAAACAGACCAACAGGGGAATTTATGGGACTGTTTATCCTTAAACGGCTGGGAGTGATGATACTCACCTCTTTGTGCCTCACATATATCGTCTTCTTTCTGACGAACCTGTATCCAAACCTAGAAAAACTCGCAAAAACCCAAGGTAACTTTCGTATGTCAGATGAGGCCGTGGCCTCGTTTCTGGATTCACGTGGGTATTTGCAATCAACACCAGCGAAATACGCACAATGGCTGGGCGCAATGCCTGCTCCTGTCACCTATACCGAAGACGGTACGCCATTGGGCAAATGTGTGCGCCCTGGAATGGAGGCGGACGCAGTACCCAGCTTTTGCGGCATTCTGCAAGGCAACTGGGGCTGGTCCACAGTGTCCAAGGATGAAGTGTCCGCCGTGCTGGCCACTCGACTTGGCAACACGGGTTATCTGATGATGTGGGTTATGATCGTCATGGTGCCTTCGGCGTTGGTCATCGGGGTTTTGGCTGGGATGCGAGAGGGGTCACGTACCGACCGGAGTCTTTCGACGGTCTCGATCTTGTCAACGGCAACACCGGAATATGTATCCGGCGTTATCTTTATCGCGTTTCTTGCGTCCTCTCGATACGGTATTAGCCCAATTTTGGCGGACTGGGGCTGGATTGACGGCAAGACCTTGTTCAAAGGAACCGCAGCTAAAGCGATGGAAAGCCCTGATTTGCAAAACTTTACCCTGCCCGTGATCACAATCGCGCTTTATGGCATGGGGTATATCGCCCGTATGACCCGCGCCTCTATGGCCGAGGTAATGACCGCGCAGTACATCCGCACCGCGCGCCTAAAGGGTGTGAGTTTTCGCAATATCATCATGAAACACGCATTGCGTAATGCGCTGATCGCGCCGTTTACAGTGATCATGTTGCAGGTGCCATGGCTGTTGAATGGGGTCGTCATCGTTGAGACCTTGTTTAACTACAAAGGCTTTGGTTGGCAGCTTGTGAATGCGGCAGGTAACAATGACATCGACGTGCTGCTGGGTATTTCAGTTGTATCTGTTGTCGTTGTTCTGCTGACGCAGCTGATATCGGATATCGGCTATGTCTATCTCAACCCACGCATTCGCATATCATAAGGAGGATTGGCTATGGAACCATTGACCTGGACAGGTTCTCTCGGCACTGCTGTCGATCCTGTATTCACCATCATCGCATTTCTCTTCCTTGCGATGGTTGTACTTCAAATTGTAGGGTCGTTTGCCTTTGCTGCCGTTGACCACAAGATCAACGCAGATGGCACGATCACCTATGACACCGGCCCCAATGCCCTGATCGGCAAAGGCGTAAAATACAGCCTTTTCGCCCTTTTGGCATTGATCATTCTGTATCTTTTGTCGGGCATCATTGTGCCCGGATCATCTGGCATTATTGGGGCATTGTCTGCACAGCTGGCACCTGTATGGGTTGCCCTTGTGTTCACGTTCCTCGTGTCCATCGTCTATAAGCGTAAGCTGGGCCTTTACGGCAAGCTGTTTGACAGCACCGTTGGCATGATTGGTTTTGCGCTGGTGATGTTCTGGGTGTACACCGCTGTCTTTACAGGTGTGTTTGATATGATCGCGACACATGATCCACTGGGTCAGTTGTCGGGCATGAAGAATAAGGCGCCCGGCACCCCTGTACGCGGCGCTGATCCTGCAGAATGTGGTCTGAGCTGTTATTATTTGTTGGGTGGTGACAACCTTGCGCGTGATGTCTTTAGCCGTGTGGTCGAAGGCAGCTGGATCGTTATTGCAATCGCGCCTCTCGCGACGCTCTTTGCCTTTATGATCGGTATTACGCTGGGTCTACCTGCTGGGTATTTCGGCGGCCGTCTGGACACAGTTCTGTCGTTCCTTGCAAACCTTGTTCTGGCTTTCCCCGTGATCTTGCTGTTCTATTTGCTGGTAACACCAGAGATCGTGCAGATCGGTATTCCGAACTATATGGCCATGGTGTTGGGTCTTTTCCCAATTATGTTCATCGTCGTGGTACTTAATTCGCGGTTTCACACACGCCCCAAGGTAAGAACTCCACTTATGCTGGCTGTCGTCGGAGCATCGGTTTGGATGTATCTCAGCTTTGTTTCCTCCGGCGGATACTTTGTCAGCACTCCGACATATTCCATCCCGGGTTTGCCAACCTTCCTTGATCTGTTTGACATTGATCCGGGCATCTTGGTTGTTGCTGTGTCGGTAGCATTCGTGAACTCTATCACTGTGTTTCGGATTGTTCGCGGCCTTGCGCTGGACATTCAGACCCGTGACTACGTCGCGGCGGCACAAACCCGTGGTGAGGGTCCTTGGTACATCATGTTGTGGGAAATCCTGCCCAACGCACGTGGCCCACTGATCGTCGATTTCTGTCTGCGGATTGGGTACACAACCATTCTGTTGGGGACATTGGGGTTCTTTGGTCTTGGCCTTGCACCGGAAAGCCCGGACTGGGGCACCACCATCAACGATGGCCGTAAGCTGATGCAGCTTTATGTGCACCCTGCCCTGCCACCAGCGATGGCATTGCTGAGCCTTGTTCTTGGCTTGAACCTGCTGGCGGATGGTTTGCGTGAAGAAAGCCTGCGCGACTGATGAGACGGAAGGTGCGGGGGCCAGCCCCCGCGCCCCCGGGATATTTGAATCAAGAAGAAGATCAAAGGTGCATAGCCATCGATTGGTCAGATGCTCCAACAGGGAGACGAAGATGAGTAAGATCACAGATTATGACGGCCCGATCCTTGAGATCGACAAGCTGTCCATCTCTTTCTTTACGCGGTTGCGCGAAATTCCCGCCGTGATGGATTTCTCGGTGGCGGTGCAACCGGGCGAGGCCGTGGGCCTTGTAGGTGAATCCGGTTGCGGTAAATCCACCGTGGCGCTGGGCGTGATGAAGGACCTTGGCAAGAACGGGGCCATCGTGGGCGGCTCTATCAAGTTCAAGGGCCGTGATATGGACGACATGAGCGATGAAGAGCTGCGCGATATCCGCGGCAATGAAATTGCGATGATTTATCAAGAACCTATGGCAAGTCTGAACCCGGCGATGAAGATCGGCAAGCAGTTGATGGAAGTGCCGATGATCCACGAAGGTGTGTCTGAATCTGAGGCATATGCGCGTGCGCTTGAGGTGGTAACAGACGTGAAGTTGCCTGACCCCGAGCGAATGCTAAAGAGCTTTCCGCACCAATTGTCAGGCGGTCAGCAGCAGCGGATCGTGATTGCGATGGCGTTGATGTCCAAGCCGTCGTTGTTGATCTTGGACGAGCCGACCACTGCGCTTGATGTGACGGTTGAGGCCGCTGTGGTGGAGTTGGTCAAAGATTTGGGCAAGAAATACGGCACGTCGATGCTGTTTATCTCGCACAACCTTGGACTGGTGTTGGAAACCTGCGACCGGCTGTGTGTGATGTATTCGGGCGAAGCGGTGGAGCGTGGCTCTATTGAAGATGTCTTTGACAAGATGCAGCACCCTTATACGCAAGCATTGTTCCGTTCGATTCCATTGCCCGGTGCGGATAAAAACAGTCGCCCACTGGTGGCCATTCCTGGCAACTTCCCCCTGCCCCATGAACGTCCAAACGGGTGCAACTTTGGCCCTCGGTGTGATTACTTTGAGGAAGGGCGCTGTGATCAGGGTCAAATCCTAATGGTGGATGTTGAGGGCAATCAGCGTCATCAGACGCGTTGTCTCAGGTCGGAAGAAATCGATTGGAATGCCCCTCTTGCCTTGGCTGAGACCAAAGAAAAAGGCGAGATCGGCAGGGTCGTTCTGAAGATGGATAACCTCAAGAAATATTATGAGGTTGCAGCCAGTGCGTTGTTTGGGGGGGGCGGTGAAACGAAAGTTGTCAAAGCCAATGAAACGCTGAGTTTTGAAGCGCATGAATCTGAAACTCTTGCGATCGTCGGAGAATCAGGTTGCGGTAAATCCACCTTTGCCAAGGTTCTGATGGGGTTGGAAACGGCCACAGACGGGCAGATTTTGCTCGACGGCAAAAACATCGAACATATCCCGATTGAGCAACGAGACACGCAAACGGTTGCGGATATTCAGATGGTGTTCCAAAACCCGTTTGATACGCTGAATCCGTCAATGTCCGTAGGTCGCCAGATCGTTCGCGCCTTGGAAATCTTTGGGGTAGGTAACAATGAGGGCGAGCGACGCCAGCGGATGCTGGAGCTGTTGGACCTTGTAAAACTGCCGCGAGCCTTTGCAGAACGTATGCCGCGTCAGTTGTCAGGTGGTCAGAAACAACGTGTGGGCATTGCCCGGGCCTTTGCTGGGGATGCACGCATTGTTGTTGCGGATGAACCTGTCTCGGCGCTTGATGTGTCTGTGCAGGCGGCTGTAACCGATCTGTTGATGGAAATTCAGCGTGAACACAAAACCACGCTTTTGTTCATCAGCCACGATTTGTCGATTGTGCGTTATCTGAGCGATCGCGTCATGGTGATGTATCTGGGTCATGTGGTGGAAATGGGATCGACAGATCAAGTCTTTGCGCCACCGTATCATCCTTATACCGAGGCTCTGCTTTCCGCAGTTCCGATCGCCGATACGAGTATTGAAAAGGAACATATCGTTCTGGAAGGTGATATTCCTTCGGCCATGAGCCCGCCCCCCGGTTGCCCATTTCAGACGCGCTGTCGTTGGAAGATGAAAGTGGAAGGCGGGTTGTGCGAGAAAGAAGTCCCGCCCGTGCGTCATTTGGCAGAAGGGCATCAGGTGAAATGTCACCTTGCCGATGAGGTGCTGGAAGAAATGACCCCTGTGATCAAGGTTGCAGCGGAATAAGACCTACATCTTAGCAAAAACAAAACGGCGTCCCTTGCGGCGCCGTTTCTTTTTGCAGGGATTACAGGCATGATCCGACCATATGCAAAAAGGATATGACAGATGAGTCGCTTTGCCCCTCTTCCCGATCCCCCCTATTATGCGGTGATCTTTACCGCCCAACGTCTTGATGGCGATTATGGATATGGTGCGATGGCCGATCGAATGGTGGAATTGGCCCAGCAACAGGATGGATACATTGGCATTGAAAGCACTCGGGATGAGGCCGGGCTTGGCATCACAATCAGCTATTGGCGCGATGAGGCCGCGTTAAAAGCATGGAAGCAAGTGGCAGAGCACATGCTGGCGCAGAAACTGGGTAAAAGCCGCTGGTATGAATATTACACATTGCGCGTGGCCAAAGTAGAACGCGCCTATGATGGACCAGAGGGTCGATAAAGGTTGAAAACTGGGCGCCGCTGTCGGGCGCCCATCACTCGTTACCAAACCCCTGTGTTTCAAGCGGATAACATCCGCCTGCCTCCACCATAATGGGGAATTGATAAGCATCTGTGAATATAGACAATTTTCTCTTTAATAAGAGAGGGTCTTCAGCTGCCCCAGATAATTTTCACATAGTTCTGGGTTTCTTTATAAGGTGGCACACCACCATATTTGCGCACGGCTTGCGGACCTGCGTTATAGGCGGCAAGCGCCAAACGCCAGGATCCAAAGTTACGGTATTGTTGCGCCAAATACCGTGCGCCCCCCTCAAGGTTTTCATGGGGGTCGTGCGGATTTACCCCCAAGACCGACGCGGTTCCCGGCATCAGTTGCGCCAGTCCAAGCGCGCCTTTGTGGGATTTCGCCTTAGCGTTCCAACCGCTTTCTTGTTGCACGAGTTTCAGAAACAAATCGACAGGCACCCCATGGCGCAGTGCAGTATCGCGTGCGACCTGCAAATATGGCCCGTTGTATTTCCCGTCATAAGATCCATCACCCCATTTTGTTGGGGTAATCACCTTTACAGGCGCAATACTGACTGAAAAATTGTTCTTTTGCTTCTCACGACTCTTAAGAACCTTAGAGCCAGTTTTAAGATTATTTGAGGATTGGGAAAACAAATCGCCCGCCGAAATAGGCGAAGACAATACAAGCAATGCAGCAAAGGCATATCCAAAATAAAGCTTCATACACCACCAACCCCAAAATCCTTGGGCGGAATATAACCATTGTGGGAATGATTTCCAGTTATCTGTCCTCAAAAAGGGGGCTGCGCGAAAAATTGCCTTCCTGTAATGGAATTTTACCTTCCCTTCCCCCTGCTAGAATGGTGTAAGTTGGCGCAAATCGAAAAACAGAATCTGAGGGGAACACGATGGCCGGATCGCTGAACAAAGTTATGATCATTGGAAACCTGGGTCGTGATCCAGAAGTGCGCACATTCCAAAACGGTGGCAAAGTGTGCAACCTGCGCATAGCAACATCCGAAAACTGGAAAGATCGTAGCACAGGCGAACGTCGCGAACGCACCGAATGGCATTCGGTTGCTGTGTTCAGCGAAGGCTTGGTGCGGGTGTGTGAACAATATCTGCGCAAAGGGTCCAAAGTTTACGTCGAAGGCCAGTTGCAAACCCGCAAATGGCAGGATCAATCTGGCAATGATCGTTATTCCACCGAAATCGTTCTTCAAGGCTTTGGCAGCACGCTGACCATGCTGGACGGTCGCAGCGGTGGCGGCGAAGGCGGCGGCGGATACGGTGGTGGCCAAGATAGCGGCTATGGTGGTGGTGGCCAGCAAGGCGGCGGCGGATACGACAGTGGCTCTGGCGGCGGTGGCGGTGGCGGCAACTTTGGCGGTGGCAGCCCTTCACGCGATCTGGACGATGAAATCCCGTTCTAGTATTAACCAAATTGGTTTAGTAAACTTTGAACGTTTTGTATCGCAAAGACAAAGGGCTGGCACTTGCCAGCCCTTTGTCTTTGCGTACAGTTTCGATATATTTTCGATCATCTGGAACTGGAAACTTCAGAGCTACCAATACGCATTATAAAACTTGGATCTGGAACCTCTCTGCCAATCCTTGTGGATGATTGTGGTACTCCACTTATTGCGCCCATGGTCTACAATATGACCATGATTAGCGGAGCGAACCGAAGGCTTAACACCCAACTGAACGCTCTCAGATCCATTCGCAAAGTCGAAAGATGGGCATTGTGCGAATTCAGAAACCGGATTGAATACGCAATTCAAGATCACGAACAATTCGACAATATATGTATTCTGAGGTGCCCCTAGATTTGTAGACGCTTTGCTTGGTGATTTTGGAACCAAGGAGAGACGGATATGAACAAGGGAATACGATTTACGGATGAGTTTAAGCGGGACGCTGTGGCGCAGGTTGTTGAGCGTGGATATGCGGTCATCGAAGTGGCTGAGCGGTTGGGGATTAGCACCAAGTCGCTGTACACTTGGAAGGCACAGTTTTCGAAGCCACCGCATGTAAGAGCCGAGGTGTTGGATCAAGCTGCCGAGATCAGGCGATTGAAGCGCGAACTGGCGCGGGTTTAGGAGAAAGATTGGGAAAATTTTCAAATAAAACCAACATCACTGCCACAGTTTACACGACACATGGTCAACACAACCATTCTGATCTGATCCACAAACATATCAAAGCCCGGACCAACGTCCGGGCTTTTTGCTGTGATCTCGATGATGTGCCTTCGGGCGCATCGCGATCCGAAGCGCTTTGACTGGGTCTCGATGACCCTTTCAAAGCGATGGGTTCAGCGCTGTGCCAGTGCATCCTGCAAAAGGGCCACAACAGCGTCACGCGGAACATCCCCGGTGACATATGCCTGACCAATTCCGCGCGCCATAATGAATCGCAATTGCCCATCCACGACCTTTTTGTCTTGCCCCATCAGATCAACCAATGCTTCGGCAGATGGCAGATTGCCCTCGATATCAGACAGATCGACCTTCGTGCCCATCGCTTTAAGATGCGCCCGCACGCGGCTTGGGGCCTCTTGTGAACACAATCCCAGACGCGAAGACAGCTCAAACGCCAAGGCACAGCCAATGGCGACGCCTTCACCGTGCAACAGACGATCAGAATATCCTGTAGCGGCCTCAAGCGCGTGACAAAAGGTGTGCCCAAGATTCAAAAGTGCGCGATCCCCTTGTTCGGTCTCATCACGCTCGACAATATCGGCCTTCATCTGACACGACCGTTTCACCGCCTCAACGCGCAACGTCTGATCACCTGCCGCCATCGCCGGGGCGTTTTGTTCTAACCAATCAAAAAACGCCTCATCCCCCAGCAACCCGTATTTCACGACCTCGCCGTATCCTGCCAAAAAATCGCGCGACGTCAGCGTCCCCAGAACATCTGTATCTGCCAGAACCATCGACGGTTGATGAAAGGCCCCAATCAGGTTCTTGCCTTGCGGTGCATTGATGCCCGTCTTGCCCCCCACGGAACTGTCGACCTGCGCCAACAAAGATGTGGGAATTTGCACAAACCCAACGCCCCGACGCAACACCGCCGCAGCAAAACCGGTAAGATCACCGATCACACCACCCCCAAAAGCAATCACCAGATCTTTGCGTTCCACCTTTTGTTCCAACAGCCATTCAACTGCACGCGTAAAATGCGGCCAGCTTTTGGTCGCTTCGCCCGCAGGCAGGATCAAAGCCTCTGATTGAATACCCGCTGCCGCAAGCCCATCTTGCAAGGCTTTCAAATGCAATGCGGCCACGTTTTCTTCGGTCACGATCATCATGCGGCGACGGTTTGTCAGGGTGGAAATCAAATCCCCCGCACGCGCCAGTAAACCGGGGCCAATGTGAATGTCATATTCGCGCCCTTCCAGGCCGACATGCACCAATTCCGTCATTTCACGTCCTCCAGAACATCAGGGCGCTGCAACAGAATTTGCGCCACCTTGTCTGCCATTTCCTCAATAGAATACGCCGGGTCAGCTTTTACGCTCAGATCAGCCAAGGAATAAATCGGCACCCGGCTTTCATAAATCTCAGTCAGGGTTTTGCGTGGATCACGCGTGCGCAGCAAAGGGCGCGTATCCTTGTGGCGTACCCGTTGCCACAAAAGATCAAGATCCGCATCCAGCAACACTGCCACGCCGTACTCTTCAATGATCCGGCGATTTCGCTCTGACAAAAATGCCCCGCCGCCAGTGGACAAGATGCCCACCTCTTCTTTCAAGAGCCGCTCAATCACTTGCGTTTCTTTGTTGCGGAAAAACGTCTCTCCGTCGCGGGCGAAAATTTCGGCGATCGACAGATTGGCAGCCGCTTCGATTTCAGCGTCTGAATCCAGAAACGCCACCCCCAATTGCGCAGCCAAGGCGCGACCCACAGCTGTTTTGCCGGCCCCCATCATCCCGACCAGAACCACTGTTTTTTTGAGTTTCAGTCCCATGCCGCCCCTGACGTTATACCCGCTGTTCATTCCATATCGGCCAAGTGCTGCCCAAAATAAACCCTTGGGCACTGAATGACGTGATCTTGCGGAAAATGCCAGTTATAAGTTGAACAAAACAAGCAGGCAAAATTTCTGGGGATAACAATGGGCAGATTGTTCAGGGCCTTATTAACACTCATCGTTCTGGGGGCTATTGGCCTTGTAGGATATGCATATGTCGGACCATTATTTGGCGCTGATTTCTCGGCACCTGCTCGCGAAGTCCGCGAGCAAGTGATCCTGAATGCGAATTAACCCATTCATATCATGCTCCTTTCTTCTGTGGCCGACTGTTGTGTTGGCCAACGAACCGCTGAGCGCGATTGACTGGCTGACACAAACACAAACACCAACTGTGACTCTTGAAATGGCGCTGCCATCGGGGGAAGCCCCGATAAGCGAATCGAATCTGGTGCCCGATGTTGCGGTGACCGCATTAGGCAAAACCGGCCGTGGAGGCGTTGGATTGTTGCCCAGCTCTGTCACAGGCCTGCCGACAACACTGTGGCGTGCCAGCAGTGCCGATGTGCTAAGCCAGTTGATTGAGGCACAAGACACATCAGAATTGCCCGCATTACAGGCGCTTTTGTATACGTTGTTGTTGGCCGAGGTGGACACCCCGATTGACAATCATACCCGTGATGACCTGTTGTTGGCGCGAATTGACAAATTGGTGGAGCTGGGCGCGTTGGAACAAGCAAACGCGCTAATTGAACGCGCAGGCGTCACCTCGCCAGATTTGTTTGAACGCTGGTTTAATGTGACACTGCTGATTGGCGAAGAGGCACGCGCTTGCGACGTATTGGCAACACGCCCGAGCCTGACACGCAGCTATGCCGCGCGCATTTTCTGTACCGCGCGGGCGGGCGATTGGAACGGTGCGGCCCTGATGTTGAACACGGCCAAAACGCTCGATCTGATCAGCGAACAAGAAGACGCGCTGTTGCTGCGGTATCTGGACCCTAACCTGTTTGAGCATGAGCCGCTGTTGTTTGCTCAGACAGACACCACCCCTCTCAGCTTTCGCTTGCACGAAGCAATTGGCGAACCATTGCCAACGGCATCCTTACCACGCCCTTATGCCCATGCGGATTTGCGCAGCTCGGCTGGATGGAAGGCACAATTGGAAGCGGGTGAAAAGCTGGCACGCACAGGTGCCCTGCCCGGCAATCATCTACTGGGTATTTATACCGAACGCAAACCCGCAGCCTCTGGCATGATCTGGAGCCGTGTCAGCGCCATCCAGGCATTGGATAAGGCCATGCAGGCCAATGATCTGCACCAGATTTCCGCAACCTTGCCGCCTGCGTGGCGCGCCATGCAGGAAGCCCGGCTTGAGGTGACTTTTGCCAATATTTATGGCCCTGCACTGCTGCATCTGAAACCTGAAGGGGATGCTGCAAGCATTGCCCGGAAAATTGCGCTGCTTTCGCCTGACTATGAATTGGCGGCGCAATTGGGGCCACAGGATTTTCTGGCTGGCCTTGCCATAGGTGATCCGCCCCGCACCCCCACAGACGCCACCGCGCGCGCCATTGCAGATGCGTTTCATGGCGCAGGTGTGCCGCAATCCTTGTCCACGCACCTTGCGTTAGGTCAGCTGGGAGAGGTGATCCTGCGTGCGATGCTGTTGCTGTCCCAAGGGGCCGAGGGTGATTTGCAGGCCTTAACTGACGCGCTCGCCGCATTGCGTGCCCTTGGGCTTGAAGAAACGGCCCGTCGTGCGGCCCTTCAAATCATGATCATAAAGGCCCGTGGATAATCTGATGGCTGATCAACAAGATGCATATCGTTGGATTTCCACTTTCCTAGAGGTTCAAAGCGCCGAGGCAGGGGCTGCAAGTAACACCCAGATTGCCTATGCCAATGATCTAAAGGATGTGGTGGCGTGGATGGGTCCCCGTCATCTAGACTTTGACGGGCTGACCCGTGAAGACATCGAAGAGTATCTCATCCATTGCGACGCTATCGGATTGGCCAAATCGACCCGCGCACGGCGCTTGTCAGCGATCAAACAGATTTATCGCTTTGCGTTTGAAGAAGGCTGGCGCGCCGATAACCCGGCGATTCAGATCAAGGGACCGGGTCGTGAAAAACGCCTGCCAAAAACATTGAGCGTGGAAGAGGTCGACCGCCTGCTGGACGCCGCACGCAGTTCTGGGCGCAATACCTTTGATCGGGCACGCAACACCTGCTTGATGGAACTTCTTTATGCAACAGGAATGCGTGTGACAGAACTTGTGTCCTTGCCGTTGGCCGCCGCCAAAGGGGATCCGCGCATGTTGCTGATCCGTGGCAAAGGCGACAAGGAGCGCATGGTGCCGCTGTCCCCGGATGCACGCACCGCACTCGCAATATGGTTATCAGCCCAGGAAGAGTTGGCCGAAAAGGCCCGTAAAGAGGGCAAAGCCCCGTCGCGTTTCCTGTTTGCATCACGTGGAAAACTGGGACACCTGACCCGGCATCGATTTTATCTGTTGATCAAGGAATTGGCTGTTCAAGCCGGTGTCTCCCCTGCCAAGGTCACCCCCCACACGCTGCGCCATGCTTTTGCCACGCATCTGCTGGCCAATGGCGCGGATTTGCGTTCTATCCAAACCTTGTTGGGCCATGCCGATGTCGCAACGACTGAAATTTACACCCATGTCTTGGATGAACGATTGAAAGAATTGGTGCTGGAACACCATCCGCTGGCCAAAAAGTAAATTAAGGGACCTTGCCCCGCTTGATATGTTGGATGAGGGGCCTTGCCCCTCTGCGGCAAAGCCGCATTCACCCCAGGATATTTTTACCAAGAAGAAATCAGAGACTGCGCAGGTTTTCCGGCAGAACATCTTGTGAAGGCCAGATACCGCTGCTCAGGGCGGTGTGGTAGCCTTGGATTAAACCGGCTGTGACCATACGGGCCTGCGCGGTGAGGTGGTCATAGCGGAGTTTGTGAATCTGGGCCCGACCGTTTTCAAGCGTGACAAAGCGCGTTTCGGGTGTACCATCATTTGGGGGCATGCCGATGACGCCAGCGTTGATCCAAGTCACATCGTCAATCATACGTGTAAAGGCGAGGCCTGAGTGCCCTGAGATGATCATATCGATTGGGCCGATCAGATCACGCAACGCGGCGATCTCTTCTTGGAATTCGCACGTCAGTGAGGTGGGCCACAAAAACCGGCTTATGTCGGTAATGCCACCATGAATAACTGCGTGACGGCGGCCAGACTGTGTAAAGGTGATCACATCAGGGCATGTACGCATCCATGTGCGGGCATCGACTGTCATTTCTTTATCTGCAAACGCGTACCATCCGGCAGACAAAAGATCGCAAGCGGTGCCCGTTTCAAAGCCGCATCCGCAATCCATGGCGTTTTCTGCCAATTGTTTTTCGCAGTTACCTGCCACCACAGGACACTCATGCGCGCGAATGGCTGCGCAGGTTTCAGCCGCATCTGCGCAATAGGCTACGACATCTCCTGTACAAATCATATGTGTTGGTGAAATACGGCGGTTTCGCGCCTCTTGGATCAAGGCCTCAAGCGCCTGAAGATTGGAATATGGCCCGCCAAACAATAGCAAAGTTGTGTCCAACACGCCCAGATCCTGAATTTTCATTCTGATTGATCCCTTGATTACAGCGCCTTGGCACCCCATAACCCAAATAGATATTAGGAGCACACCCCTCATGGAAGTCACAACCGCGACATTGGATACAGCCTTTTGGGTGACCAGTGGCGCTATTGTCGCGCTGTTGATCCTGTCGGCCTTCTTTTCCGGCAGTGAAACCGCCCTGACGGCTGCGTCGCGCGGAAAATTGCGCACACAGGCAGACAAGGGCAACAAAGGAGCGTCGCGCGCGTTGCAAATTACCGAGGATAATGAGCGTCTTATTGGCTCTGTTTTACTCGGGAATAATTTGGTGAACATTCTAGCAGCTTCGCTTGCGACAGCAATGTTCACACGCTTGTTTGGCGAAAGTGGCGTGGCGCTGGCTACATTGGTCATGACCTTGCTGGTATTGGTCTTTGCCGAAGTACTGCCCAAGACCTATGCCATTACCATGCCAGAGGCGGCAGCAGCCCGCGTGGCAGGCCCAATTCATGTGATTGTATTGGTGTTTTCGCCAATTGTTGCTGCGGTGCGCCTGTTGGTGCGGGGCGTGTTGCGCATCTTTGGCGTGAGAATCGACCCCGATAGCCAGATTTTGGCCGTGCGCGAAGAAATCGCCGGGGCGCTGCAACTGGGCCACTCGGAAGGCATCGTTGAAAAAGAAGACCGCGACCGTATTCTGGGCGCTCTGGACCTTGCCGAACGCACAGTCGAGGAAATCATGCTGCACCGTTCGGGTATTGAGATGATCAATGCCGATGCGGATCCTTCGGCCATCCTAAGCCAATGCCTTGAAAGCAGCTATACCCGCTTGCCAGTGTTCAAGGGGGAGCCTGAAAACATCATTGGAGTGGTCCATGCTAAGGACCTGCTGCGCGCAATGCACAAGCAATTTGTCGGCACCGGGGCCACGGCCGCAGACATGGCACAGTTCAAACTGTCTGGCGTGGCGCAAAAGCCATATTTCGTACCTGAAACCACGTCACTAGATGATCAGATGCGCGAATTCCTGCGTCGCCGCAGCCATTTTGCGCTGGTGGTTGATGAATACGGCAGCCTGCGCGGCCTGATCACGCTTGAGGATATTCTAGAAGAGATCGTGGGCGAAATTACGGATGAATTTGACCCAGATGCGGATCATCCGATTGCACGTTCTGAAGATGGTCAATTTCTGGTGGATGGCGCGATGACCATTCGCGACTTGAACCGCGCCAGTGATTGGAACCTGCCGGATGACGAGGCAAACACTGTTGCGGGCCTAGTTATTCACGAGGCCCAGATGATTCCAACCGTTGGTCAGGTGTTTTCATTTCACGGGTTTCGCTTTGAAGTCACGGGACGCGACAGCAACCGCATCACTCAGTTAAAGATACGTCCGTTGTAGGTTTGTGCGTCGCAACCCACGCGCGCACTTCTTCAACCCGCCCCCGAGCAACTGGCAATACGAGACCAGAACAGGTGGTCACCCCTGCCCCGTCAAAAACGTCGAACTCTGCGTTGCTTATCCAATGCGAGCGGTGGGTTTGAATGCCGTCGTTTGCTGACATTTGCTTAAGAAACGTGCGCATACGTTCACGCACCACTTCAGTGCGATCACTGTAGTGCAAATTCAAGTGATGCTCTGCCGCGCTGACGCGCTTTAGATCGGTCAATGGAAAGTGGCGCCCAGCCAGCAGAATCTGACGGGCTGGTGGCTCTGGCAACCTTGCCCGTACTTGCCCATGTATTGATGTACGACGGGTCTCTCTTTTGCGACGAATGTCAGGCAATATCCACACCAATGCAATGGTCTCAAACCCATGCACAAGAAGGACATTGTGCAGATGCATTAGCAGGTTTTCCCATGTGTTGACCGTCGCAATATCATGCACATAGTTCATAACGAACCAGACAGAGAGATGGGTAACCAGCAATACCAACGGGGCTGAAATCAAGATCAATGGCAACGGACGTGATGTTACTTTGGACCAGGCTCGCATAACTGCGACGACATAGCGTTCAAGCACAATCACATAAAGAGAAGCCGACAACACCCAAAACAGAGCGCGTGTTGCGTATCCCTGAATATCTGAAAAAACCAATGGACTGCTGGTTGCGGAAAGAGAATATGCAGCCAAAACAATGACCCACAGCCGCCAATCAGCAAGCAACAGCCGCAACTCAACTGATGAAAACCGAACCTCTGCCCCATTTAACAGCGAAACCCTGACTTTTCGCACCTTCACATCAAACCCTGAACTAAAACACCACGGAAACCAAAGCTGTAAGGCGAATTTCCCAAACGGAAACGCAACCATAGCCAGCATTTACCTTTTTGTCAGAAATGGCGCGCAACTTCCAGCCCATTCCTGATGCAAAATATGAATCTTTACATTGTTTCACCATCTTAGAAAAAAGTGATGAAACCTTTCTAAGGAAATGGCCTCTATGGAAGGGCTTAAATTCGGATGAGCTTTACCGTGATCTCAAGGCCGATTTTATCCCCGACAAACCCGGAAAACCCTTTCGCCCCAAATTCAGACCGACGTATGGAGCCTGAAACGCGGATAAACAATTCTGAATTGTCCAATGGCGCATCAGGCTCGCGCACCAAATACCCAGATAGTGAAATCGGACGTGTGACGCCGCGCAAGGTCAAATCACCCTCAATAGAAGCATTGCGCGCTGACCCTTTGACAGTATGACTTTGGAAGCGTGCCACGGGAAACGATCGCGCATTCAGCACATCCGCTGATTTCATGGCTGTGGTGGCAAGCCCATCACCAGCACGTGCTTTTTTGATGGAGAGATCGACAGACACCGTGGAATTGGGCACATGGTTCAAGTCAAGTTCTACCATGGCATCTTGAACTGGCATGACACCGCGCGCTTTGTTGCCATTCACCCGATAGGTAAAGCCGACAATCGAGCGATTGGCGTCCAGACGATACCGTTCTGGCGCGGCCAGCACACGAGAGCCAAAACACAAGGAGGCACTCGCCCCAAGGAAAACACATCTTCGAGTATATCTCATATCTCACCCTACCATGGGTGCTGCTTACCGCGTCATCACTGTTCCATCACTTAAAGGAGATCGGCAAAAAGTCTATAAGCGACAAGATGTGTCGGAAAATATCTGGACTACTAGGCATAACTGTCCAGAATGCAGATATCCACAGATTCCGGAGGAAGTTATGCAAACCACTACACGCGTGGCCGTCATTGGCGGCGGAGTTGTCGGCTGTTCAGTTCTGTATCACCTGACCAAGTTGGGCTGGTCGGATGTCATGTTGATTGAACGCTCTGAATTGACCTCTGGGTCGACTTGGCACGCTGCCGGCGGATTTCATACTCTGAATGGCGACACCAATATGGCAGCGCTTCAGGGCTATACGATCAAGCTCTATAAAGAACTGGAAGAGATCACTGGCATGTCTTGCGGGTTGCACCACGTGGGTGGGGTGACGTTGGCAGATAACCAAGAACGCTTTGACATGCTCAAGGCGGAACGCGCCAAGCATCGGTTCATGGGGTTGGAAACTGAAATCGTCTCTCCCGAAGAGATCGCCAAGATCGCCCCTGTGACCAACATCGACGGCATTCTGGGCGGTTTGTACGATCCGCTGGACGGCCATCTTGACCCATCCGGCACCACCCATGCCTATGCCAAGGCCGCGCGGATGGGCGGCGCGACCATTCAGACCCATACCAAGGTGATTGAAACCAACCAGCGCCCAGATGGCACATGGGATGTGGTGACAGACAAAGGCACCATTCACGCCGAGCACATTGTCAATGCAGGCGGTCTTTGGGCACGGGAAGTTGGCGCAATGGCAGGGGTGTATCTGCCGCTGCACCCGATGGAGCACCAATATATCGTCACCGACGACGTGCCTTTGATCTTGGACATAATTGCGGATGGCAAGGAACATCCGCATGTGATGGATCCCGCAGGCGAAAGTTATCTGCGCCAAGAAGGGCGCGGTCTGTGCATCGGTTTTTATGAACAAACCTGCCGCCCATGGGCCGTAGATGGCACGTCATGGGATTTTGGTCATGAACTGTTGCCCGATGATTTTGACAAAATCGAAGAGTCGATCGACTTTGCCTATAAACGCTTTCCCGATCTGGAACGCGCAGGCGTGAAATCCGTGATTCACGGGCCGTTCACCTTTGCCCCTGATGGCAACCCACTGGTTGGTCCCGTGCCGGGGATGCGCAATTACTGGTCTGCCTGTGGCGTTATGGCCGGGTTCAGCCAAGGTGGTGGCGTGGGTCTGATGCTGGCGCAATGGATGATCGAAGGCGAATGCGAGCGCGACACCATCGCGATGGATGTAGCCCGCTTTGGTGACTGGATCACACCCGGCTATACCCTACCAAAAGTGATTGAAAACTATCAAAAACGCTTTAGCGTGTCCTATCCCAACGAGGAGCTGCCTGCCGCGCGTCCGTTTAAGACCACACCAATGTATGACATCTTTGACAAGATGGGCGCGGTCTGGGGTCAGCAATTTGGGCTTGAGGTCGCCAACTACTTTGCCCAAGGGGACGAGCCGCGCTTTGAGACACCGTCTTTCCGTCGCTCCAACGCATTTGACGCCACCGCACGCGAAGTCACAGCCGTTCGCGAGGCGGTGGGCATCAACGAGGTGCACAACTTTGGCAAATACCTTGTCAAAGGCGCTGGTGCGCGGGCGTGGCTGGACCGCGTGATGGCTGGACGTGTACCCAAGGTTGGACGTTTGTCACTGACCCCCATGTTGTCCCCCAAAGGGCGCCTGATTGGCGATTTCACCATTTCCTGCCTGTCAGAAACTGAGTTTCAACTGACCGCCTCTTATGGGTCACAAGCCTATCATTGGCGTTGGTTCCTGCAAAACCTTGACGACACAGTGCAGATCGAAAACATCTCTGACACGCGCAATGGTTTTCAGATCGCAGGCCCCAAGGCGCGCGAGGTTCTGGCCTCTTGCACCCGTACTGACATCAGCGACATGAAATTCATGGATGTGCGACGCATGACCGTGGGCATGGTTGACTGTATCGTGCAGCGCGTCAGCTATACGGGCGATCTGGGTTATGAGATTTACTGCGATCTCCTGAGCCAGCGCGCCTTATGGGATGAACTGTGGAGCGAGGGCCAAAACCACGGCATGCGCCCCTTTGGCATGCGTGCGATGATGTCGCTGCGGCTGGACAAATTCTTTGGCAGTTGGCTCTCGGAATTTTCTCCTGACTACACTGCGGCAGAAACCGGGTTGGATAGGTTTATCAGCTTTAAGAAAAACACAGACTTCATTGGCCGTGCCGCAGCCGAAGCAGAGCGTGATGCAGGCCCAGCGCGCAAGCTCTGCGCCTTTGAGGTGGACGCCACAGATACCGACGTCAACGCATACGAGCCGATCTGGCTGGATGGTCAGGTTGTGGGTTTCTGCACTTCCGGTGGCTATAGCCACTATGCAGGTAAATCCATCGCCCAAGGGTTTGTACCTACAGATTGCGCCACCGATGGGCTGGAGGTCGAAATCGAAATCCTTGGCCACATGCGCAAGGCCCGGCTCATCACCGAAGTTCTGTTTGATGCAGATGGCGCACGCATGCGGGGCTGATCTTCCCCACTTGCCTACCTTACCTAACAAAGCCCCGTTTTACGGGGCTTTGTTGTCTCATGTCCTTACGTCCCTACATTTCTTCACTTTGGTTTGTCTTTCAAACCTATGCGCCCTACCGTCACACCAATGAATGCGCGCACAAAGGGTCTCTCCGTGACTGTCTTACAAATTGCAAATCGTGATGCCCGAAGCCTTTGGCTGTCCTCGCATGGTCTGACACACACACCAACAGGGCCTTTGGATGCGCTCTCATTGATCAGGTCCCTTGGGTTTGTTCAACTGGATACCATTCAGGTTGTGTCGCGCGCCCACCACCACATTTTATGGAGCAGAAATCAGAAATACCGCGAACCTATGTTGGACAATCTTTTGGCCAAGGATCGCACGGTGTTTGAGCATTTCACCCATGATGCCTCGGTCCTCCCGATGGAATACCTTCCCATGTGGCAGCGCCAGTTCCGTCGCATGAAAGCAAAGGTGGAACGCTCTTCTTGGTATGGCGACTCGCTGGACAGCACATTGATCGACGCCGTCATGCGCCGCATCTCGGACGAAGGGCCGCTTTCTACGCGCGATTTTGACACCAAGATCAAGGGTGCCAAGGAAATGTGGCGCCGCCCGCCGCATAAACAGGTGCTGGATTATTTGTGGTATTCCGGCGCGCTGGCAACTTGCCACCGCGAAGGCTTTACCAAATTTTATGATCTGGCAGGGCGGGTCTTTCCCAAAGATCTGCACACACAGACCATCGACGATCAGCAACAAGTTGATTGGCTGTGCCATTCCGCGCTGGAGCGCATGGGATTTGGCTCTTTGGGTGAAATACGCAAATTCTGGGATGCAACTGATGTCAAAGATGTCTCTGCATGGGCGAAGCGCAACACAGACGTCCATATCCCAGTTGAAATAGAGGGGGCAGATGGCAGTTGGGCAAAACACATCGCCTGCCCTGATATCGAAACGCGCATAAAGTCCCTTGCGCCCCCGTCGCCCAGAGTGCGGATATTAAACCCGTTTGATCCGGCCATTCGCGACCGCATTCGTCTGAAACGCCTGTTTGGATTTGACTATACCGTCGAAATGTTCGTACCCGCCGCAAAACGCCAATGGGGATATTACGTGTATCCCGTGTTAGAGGGCAGTCGCTTCATTGGTCGGATCGAAGCAAAGGCAGATCGCGCAAAGGGCGTGCTAAATGTCCATAACTATTGGCCCGAACCGCAGATCAAATCCAGCCAAAAGCGCGACATGCAACTGAAAGCAGAAGTAACCAGATTTGCCCGTCTGGCTGACCTTACGGATGTGGTCTGGCACACAACCTAAGCAACAGGGCAACTGTCCCCATCAAACTGAGCCTGAGTGCCTTTCTGCCAATAATGAACCTCTGTTTTCTTCTTGGGAGAAATATCCCGGGGGTCTGGGGGCTGGCCCCCAGTCAGCAATGTGTTTGGGAACAGGCCACCAACCAAGTGTACGTTTGAGACTGGTCTTTTGCCAATATCCTGCGCAGACTATTTTGAAACTCTCCTTCTCTGCATCACAGGTTGCCCATGCTTCACATCTTGATCCTTGCCGCTGGGGCCTCTTCGCGTATGCAAGGAGGAGATAAGCTATTGGAGAAAGTAGAAAACCAACCCCTTGTCACAACCATGGTGCAAAGGGCATTGAAGACGCAGTTGCCGGTTTACGTAACTCTTTCAGGCTTGGATCATCCGCGTGCCATAGCCCTGTCGGGTATGTCTGCGGACCTGATCGAGGTGACTGATGCTGCCATGGGCATGGGGCATTCAATCTGTGCGGGTGTCGCCGCTCTGCCCCCAAACGCCACGGGTGTCATGATTGTGCCTGCGGACATGCCGGAACTCACCAGCTGCGATCTGGACACCATGATCCAAGCGTTCGACCCCGATGGCCCTATCTTGCGCGGTGCCTCAACACAGGGCAAAGCAGGCCATCCCGTTATCTTCCCCGCGCGTTTTTTTGGCGCTTTGCGCCAGCTTCGCGGCGACACTGGGGCCCGCGCGATTATTCAGCAAAACAAAACCGATCTGCGTATGGTTACTTTGCCTGCCTCCCACGCCCTGACCGATCTGGATACTCCCGAGGATTGGCAGGCATGGCGCAGCTCCACCACCTGACCCTAGGTCAAGAAAACCTTGTCGTTGGATAAACAACAGCACTTGCCTATACTCTGTACAAACATCCCATTCAAAAAGGCACTGACATGTCCCTTTCTCTTCGCCCCGTTCATGCGCTGGCAATTCTTGCAGCCTCTTTCATATTGGGCCTGCCTGCACAATCACAGGAAGCACCTGCCAAGGTACGCCCTGCAAAGCTTATTGATATCAAAGCAGAAGAGGCCAATCTTCAAGTCAGCCTTCCCACAATCGTCGAGGCAGATCGCTCTGCCGTTTTGACCATGCAGGCAGGAGGTGTCTTACAAGAATTTCCAGTCACCGAAGGCACCGTGGTTCAAAAAGGGGATTTGATTGCCCGTGTGGATACGCGAACATTGGAAAATGATCTCAACCAAGCGCGTGCCCAGGTTGAAGTGGCGGAAAATGAATTTACCCGCGCCGAAACACTGATCAAACAAAACACAATCTCGCAATCGGTGTACGACCAACGCAAGTCTGCCCGCGATCTTGCCGTTCTTGCAGTGGAAGCGGCAGAAAAACGCCTCAGTGACGCCAGCCTTTATGCCCCCTTTGATGGTGTGATTGCACTGGTGGATGTCAAACAGTTCCAAACTGTGTCGGCACAGGAAAGTATTGTAACCCTGCAAAGCAACACCCTGTTTGAGGCTGTGTTGCAGGTGCCCGCTCGCGCCATTGCAGATTCCAGCAAGGTTGACGTTGTGGATACATACATCACCTTGGATGTGGCCCCGCTTGTGTCAATCCCAACCACATTCAAATCTATCGCCCAACAAGCCGATGCCGCCAGCCAAACCTATGAGGCGCGCTTTACATTTGAGCCGCCAGAAGGTCTTGTTGTGTTGCCCGGCATGACAGGTGAGATGTTTGCGCGTCTCGTCCAAACCAACGGAGCCGCCCCCCACACAGAGATCACCATCCCTGTATCGGCGGTTATGTCTGACGGAGGGCAAACCTTTGTTTGGTTGGTGAATGTCGACACAATGGCCGTAAGTCGCCAACAGGTCACTTTGGATGACGCCATCGGATCTGCCTTGCCAGTGCTTGAGGGGCTGTCCGTAGGAGACACGATTGTCGGTGCAGGTGCATCCTACCTGCATGACGGAATGATCGTCCGTCGGCTTGGCGAATAAGGGGCATCCTGATGAATATCGCCGAATTTTCCATTAAGAATAGACTGATCTGCGCCGTCGTGATCGTGATTTCACTGATTGGTGGCTGGTCCGCCTATCAGAACATGCCGCGCTTTGAGGATCCGGAATTCACCATTCGTACCGCGCAGGTGATCACGCAATATCCGGGTGCAACCCCGCTTGAGGTCGCCAACGAAGTGTCTGAAACACTGGAATCTGCTTTTCAGCAGATGAGCGAAGTTGAAGAGGTGCGATCTGTATCAGAAGCCGGGCGATCCATCATTTCCGTCGATATCGCATTTGAATATTCGCCCGAAAAAGAAGATTTACAGCTAATCTATACCAAGTTGCGCAACAAGGCCAATGATGCAGCCCTGCAATTGCCAACAGGGGCTGGCACGCCATATGTGAATGACGATTTTGCAGATGTATATGGCCTGTATTACGTACTGACCTCGGATGGATTTAGTCCCCGCGAAATGCATGATTACGCCAAGGCGCTGCGTAAAGAGCTGCTGGCCGTTGACGGCGTTGGCAAAGTCGCCATCCAAGGCGCTCAATCAGAAGCGATATATATCGAATTTGCGCAGGAACAGATCGCATCCACTGGGTTGGATGTAAGCCAGATCATCAGCCAACTGTCAAAACACAGCTCTGTCGTGGCTGCTGGCGATGTGGTGTTGGACAACCGCCGACTGACGGTGCAACTGCCCCCCACCACCGAAACCATCAAGGCGCTTGAGGATACGGTGATCTCTGCGGGCAGTCAGGGGCGCGTTCTGCGCCTGCGCGATCTTGCCACCATTACGCGCGGATACACAGACCCACCCACACAGATTATGCGGTATAATGGACGCCCTGCCCTTGCCATTGGCGTAGCCGCGCTGTCAGGCCAGAACATTGTAAAGGTCGGCCAAGACATCACCACCTCTTTGAACCGACTAGAAAGCGAACGCCCCATCGGGCTTGAGATCGCAACCTATTACCATCAAGGGGATATCGTTGAAAAATCGGTAAAAGACTTTGCCCTGAACGTTTTGGCAGCCCTTGTGATTGTGCTTGTGACATTGGGCATTTTCATGGGCATCCCTTCGGCGGTCGTGATCGGTGGCGTGTTGGTTCTGACCATTGCCGCGACGCTCATGGTGATGAACCTGATCGACATTCCAATGCACCGCATTTCGCTGGGCGCACTGATCATTGCGTTGGGCATGTTGGTGGACAATGCAATTGTCGTCACCGAAGGCATTCTCGTGGGGGTGCGCGAAGGGCGCTCCAAGTTGGAGATGTCCAAATCCATCGTGACACGTACCAAGTGGCCGCTATTGGGTGGAACCGTCGTAGGCATCATTGCTTTTGCGCCTATCGGGTTTGCGCCCGGCTCCACAGCTGAATTCACCGGCGATCTGTTCTGGGTGGTGATGATTTCACTGTTTTTCAGCTGGGTGTTTGCCCTGACAGCGGTGCCACTGTTTGCCGATTTCTTGTTTCGTGAACCCAAAGGCGAGGCCACCGGACCGAAACCTGATGGTGCGATCATGCGTACCTATAAGCGCTTCATGCGCGCGCTTATGCGCCTGCGCTGGCTGGTGATCTTGACCGCCTATGGCGCCTTAACGGCCTCAATCATGGGTATGGCATATCTGAAGCCCGGATTCTTTCCGGCCTCCACCTCTCCGCAGATCGTGGTGGATTATTTCCTGCCCGATGGCACGGATATTGCCGAAACCGATCGTCAGGTGCAGGCGCTGGAAGCTGATCTTGCTGCACTGGAGGGCGTACAGGATGTTCATGGTTTGGTGGGGGCTGGCACTCTGCGTTATATGCTGGTGTACAGTCCTGAAAGTTCGTCTTCCTCTTATGGGCAAATCCTGCTGAAGGTTGCCGATTACAACCAAATCGACACGCTGATCCCTGAAATTCAAGCACATGTTGATGCCAACTATCCTTCGGCTCAGGCCAAGGTTTGGCGTTTTCAGCTTGGTCCCGGTGGCGGATCAAAAATCGAGGCCGAGTTTTCCGGTCCTGACCCTGTTGTGTTGCGTGAACTGGCGGCACAAGCCAAGGCCATCATGGCGGCCAATCCAAACGCCATTTCAGTCAAGGATGACTGGGGGCATCAAGTGCCCATTATTGAACCTGTCATCAACGAGGCCCGTGCAAGACGTTTGGGTGTGACACGTGAAGATATCGCCAATGCGCTGAATGTGAATTTCTCCGGGCGCAATGTCGGGCTGTTTCGCGAAGGTGAAAACCTGATCCCTATTGTGCAGCGCGCACCCGCATCCGAACGCACAGGTATCAACGCAATTGACACCATTCAGGTGCCAAGCTCTGCCACGGGTGGTGCCATTCCGCTGGCACAACTGGTAGACAGCTATCGCACGGTGTGGCGCGATGCCAAATTCCGCCGTGTGGACCGGGTTTGGACAATCAATGCCCAGACCGACCCGTCTCAGAATATCCTGACGGGCGAGCTCTTGAACGAATTACGCTCTGACATTGAGGCAATCCCCCTACCCGTCGGCTATACCATGAAATGGGGGGGCGAAGAAGGCGATAGCTCAGAGGCCAACTCTGATCTGGCATCCACATTGCCCTTGGGGCTGGCAGCGATGGTATTGACGGTGATCTTGCTGTTTAACGCCTTGCGCCAACCCATCCTGATTTTCATGACCGTGCCATTGGCCATGATTGGGGTTGTTGTTGGGCTGTTGCTGCTGGAAACACCGCTTGAATTCATGGCCATTCTTGGAGTGCTGTCTTTGTCAGGCCTGCTCATCAAGAATGCTATTGTTTTGGTGGATCAAATGGATTTGGAAATTGCCGAAGGCAAACCGCGTTTTGATGCAGTCATCGATTCTGCTGCCAGTCGTGTGCGCCCAGTGATGATGGGATCATTGACGACTGTACTTGGGGTCATCCCACTGTTTGCTGATGCGTTTTTTAAATCCATGGCGGTGGTTCTTGTCTTTGGTCTCAGCTTTGCAACCCTGTTGACGTTGCTGATTGTTCCCGCGCTCTATATGGTGTTTTTCCGCATCAGGCCTAGCGAAAGCGCATAAAAAACCCGCGCGGCCATCAGGCTGCGCGGGGTCACTGGGCGGATGGGATGCGTTCCGCCCAGATCAAAGTACGGTCAGATTGTGCTTCAACCAGACCGACGTTTATTTTCGAAGCTCCCCGACATATCCATCCCACCAAACGCATGAAGCACCACGCGCAGGCTTTGAGCCAGATCAGGATCGTCGCACTCACAAATCCAACGCTGCATTTGAGCGACAGAAAGCGGGTCCATGCCTGCATCCTGTGACAAGACAACGATGTCCTGAACAACAGATTTCGGCATATTGCGATAACTCTGACTCTGGTTGAGATCAGACATTTCAACACTCCTTATTCTTGTCTGACACTTATCCAATCAGATTGACCCTCGTCAATATAAAGTATACATTATACTAAATAAGGGATGCCCAGATATGGACAATTTTCATGACCGTTTGGATGCCAAGCTGACCGAAGCAGGCATGTCCCGGCGCAAGCTGTCGCTGTCCATTGGTCAGGGGCAATCCTATATCGCGAACCTATTGGCCAATCGCAGTGATCCTGGGTTTGAAACCATTCTCAATATTTGCAAGGTTCTGAACACCAATCCCAATGATCTTGCTGGGATAAACACTTCTGTTTCACTGACGTCATCCAACATGGACCCCAACGATGTGGATCAGATCGCCGAAAAGATCTATTCCAAACTCGCCCAAGATAGTTGGATAGCTCAACGCCCCCGCCATCAACGTCCACGTGTGGATGAAATCATTGAATGGTGGGACAGCCAAAACGGGCTTTTGCAAAATTTCGATCAGATCAGCGAAAGCGTTGATCTGTTTAACCCGCCAGAATCGGATGCCCATATCGTGTCCCCTTACCGCATGGGACGTGAGAGCCTCGCGTCACGCGCCTTTGGTATTGATGGCACAGACAATCTGCGACGGATTTTGGAAGGATTTGACCCCGATTTTAACGAAAAGATGGTGCTCAGTCATCGTCGTTCTGACCGTGGAGAAATCGTGCACACGGTAGAAGACATTGATGTAAGCGTTGCCGACAAAGGGCGTGTTCAGGTGAAATATCAGCGTCTCTTATTGAAAGTGCACGATATGTCAGGTCGCGAATTCATTTTAAATTTCGCTCAACCTTTTGGTCCTTTTAAATAATATCGCGCCACTTGCGGCATGTCTTCGCGTGGAATTGCCACCAGCCATTCCATTTCACTGCGTCCCTCTGGGGGATTGGTCCATTCCATCACACCGGGCCAGCGACGCGTGAACCAATAGGTACGGTCCATTCCCAATTTCACATCGCGTGCACGCATAAAGGCATAATGCCAATCCGCCTGCCACTTAAGCGCCGCAACGCTGTGGGTCAGCATCAGCAGGTTTTCCAATGCTTCGCGATTGCCACGTGCAGATTTGCGCACGTACAGCTCGCCTATATACACCAGCTTGCGGCGCATTTGTTGGCCGACATAATCCGCATCAAACCGCAACATTCCTCCTTCCAAAGGTGGGTACCCCCGTGACATGGACCGGCTGAGGAACGCACCAAGACCTTCTTCTCCGACGTCATCCATACGCGCACTGATACAGGCCGCAGGCCCCTCATCGTCGTGGGCGAACAACCAAAATGAATTGGTTTGGGTAAAATCATTGCGTGATGGCTCCATGATTGGCGTCATCGCAGGTTTGCCCAGATTGCGCAGCACCTCTGGGACGGCCTCAAACTTGGCGCTTTGCTCTACCTGCCATCCATTTATCAACAGACTGTCCAAGCAGGCTCCGCCCACTCTCACCATTTCCAAGGTTTCCATGCCCCACCCTTGATATCTTGCCGGGTTTCATCCCGAACCATGTCCCTGACTACGTCCCTCAATCGTTACTGGTGCGCCCAACATTCTGTGCCATGACAGATACGCCCCAAGATCACCCCATAAACTAGAAAAAAATCACAAAACTCATCGTTAAATAGCACGATCGTTTCTTTATGTGGCAAGTTCTTTGCCCAATGAACAGCCTTAACTTGCCCTCAAACCGTCACAGTCTTTTCGCCAAGACGGCATGATACCGGCAAATCCTTGTGCCAATCTAAGCAGATAAAGCGCCCGTCGGCGCATGTCGGCTGGGCTGCACAATAAAAGGAGCAGACCAATGTCATATATGGGCACACCCGACCCCAAACAGACGCCGCAACAGCCGCCTGTTAAGCAAAGCAAACCCAAGCCGCAGGAAAAGAAAGTGATCTTTTCAGATTGGGCGTCAATTTAACTGGACCGCAGATCGCGCATGGCTATTTTGGCTACATGGCAAAGGTATCCACCATTCGCAATCTCGGCCCCGCGTTCGAACAGGCTTGCACAAAGGCTGGCATTCACAGCGCTGAAGAGCTGCGCGAATTGGGGGCTGACACGGCCTATGCCAAGATATTGCAATCTGGCGAACGGCCGCATTTCATTGGCTATTACGTGCTTGTCATGGCGCTTCAGGGTCGGCCATGGAATGATTGCAAGGGTAAAGAAAAAGAAACCCTGCGCATTCGATTTGATGCCATAAAAGCAACGAGTTACGACAAAGACCTTGGCCAGTTTGAGGCCACGCTGAACGCGATTGGCGTTATTCCAAAACGCATCCAGTAAAGAAATGAAAATGGGCAAGAATTGCATCCTGCCCACCTTAGATTTTCAAGCAAAAGTTGCGATTACTTCACGGCATCTTTCATCGCGTCTTCGCCTTTTTTCCACAGGTTGCCCTGCCACAATTCTTCCAGCCCAGTTTCGCCGCTTGCACCTTTGGTGGTGAGATAGTCGAAATAAGAGGTCGGTTTGTGGCCAGTCAGATTATAGAAATCCGGGCTGCAACGGGTATAGAATCCATTGGTGAGATATTCGAAAAATTCGGCGCGGGTGCTGCCAAAGTCGTTTTCAAAATCCACCATGGATTGCGCTTCATAAGTGATCTCTTTATCCATTGCACGCCCCAGATCGGCGGCGATTTCTGACATAGATTGGGGTGCAGGACCTGTGATGTCATAAAATTTGTTGCCATGACGCTCTGGTCCTTCGATCAACACAACCGCCGCTGCCTCAGCAATGTCGCGCGTTGCCACAAAGGAGTTGCGCATTTCGCCCAATGGATTCGAAAATGTCCCGTCATTGGCAATCGTGTCGCAATCGGTTTTCAACAGGTGGTTCATGAAAAAGTTGTTGCGCAGGGCGGTCACATTCAGACCCGCATCAATCAACGATTTTTCACCCCACCAATAATGTTGCAGCATCAACGGAATGCCGGCGCCTGCGCGCGAGGCGTGGCTGTCGGCATCATAGGACGCCGTATTGGTGTCGGCCCCCATGCAACTGACGCGGACCACATGTTGGATCACATCCTTGCGGCGACCCAGTTCTTTGGAAAATTCCAGATGACCTTGCAGCATCGGATCCAAAGACGCAGAGTAAACCGCCGTCACACCGTCAAGTGCAGCTTCCCATGTATTGGGGTCTGACAGATCAAAATGCACAACTTCATCCGCACCCAAAGATTTCAGCATTTCAACCTTGTCGGCGCTGAAATAACAGGCACGCACAGTGATGTCATTGTGTTGGGACAGGCGGGCAACCAATTCACGGCCAATCCGGCCAGTGGCAGAGGTCACAAGGACAGTGTGTTGGGACATGGGAAAATTCCTGTGTGGCAGGCACATATCAGTGCGAGATGAAAAAAAGACCGCCCCGGTTTCCCAGCGCGGCCCTATTCGTCGTCACGAAAGTGGTGGCTTAGCCGACCAATTCCAGACCAGAGAAGAAATACGCGATTTCAACTGCTGCAGTTTCTGGCGCGTCAGAACCGTGAACAGAGTTCTCGCCAACAGATTCGGCGAATTCTGCGCGGATGGTGCCGGCCGCTGCGTCTGCTGGGTTAGTTGCACCCATAACTTCGCGATTTTTCGCGATGGCGCCTTCGCCTTCCAGAACCTGAGCAACGATTGGTGCGGAGGCCATGAATTCGCACAGTTCGCCATAGAAAGGACGCTCTGCGTGAACTTTGTAGAACTCGCCCGCTTGTGCTGGTGTCAGGTGAATACGCTTTTGTGCAACAACGCGCAGGCCAGCTTCTTCAAATTTTGCATTAATCGCGCCTGTCAGGTTGCGACGAGTTGCATCAGGCTTGATGATCGAAAATGTGCGTTCCAGAGCCATGGTATTTTCTCCTACTGAAGTGAAAGAGCGGTCCAACCGCCCCGAATTCGAATTGCCGCCCCGATAGCACGGGTCTGCACTGTTGAAAAGCGGTGATTGACGGCGCGCGCTGCTTAGGTCACATGGGGCCATGCTTAAGATTTCAGACATCACATATAACGTCGAAGGCCGCCCTTTGTTTGAAGGCGCCACAGCGACCATTCCAACCGGACACAAAGTTGGCCTTATCGGGCGCAATGGTGCGGGTAAAACCACGTTATTCCGTCTTATCCGCGGAGAGCTGTCGCTGGAGGGCGGGACCATCACCCTGCCCGAGCGCGCGCGCATTGGTGGCGTTGCCCAAGAGGTGCCCTCAAATGAGGTCTCTTTGATCAACACCGTGTTGGCCGCTGATACCGAACGTATGGACTTGATGGCCGAATCTGAAACCGCCACCGATCCGGGGCGTATCTCCGATATCCAAACCCGCCTGAATGACATCAACGCCTGGAGTGCCGAGGCGCGTGCCGCCTCTATCCTCAAGGGGCTTGGGTTTGATCACGAAGACCAACTGATGCCCTGCTCGGCGTTTTCCGGTGGTTGGCGCATGCGTGTCGCCCTTGCGGCGGTGCTGTTTTCGCAACCTGATTATCTGCTGTTGGACGAGCCGACCAACTATCTGGACCTTGAAGGCGCGCTTTGGCTTGAAAATTATTTGGTGAAGTACCCGCATACCGTATTGATCATCAGCCACGACCGCGAATTGCTGAACCGCTCTGTCGGCGCGATCTTGCATTTGGATGAGCGCAAGCTGACCTATTACACGGGCACCTATGATCAGTTCGCCCAGCAACGCGCCGCCCAGCGTGCTGTTCAGGCCGCAGCTGCAAAAAAACAGCAAGCCCACCGTGAGCATTTGCAAAGCTTTGTTAATCGCTTCAAAGCCAAGGCCAGCAAAGCTAAGCAAGCACAAAGCCGCGTAAAGATGCTGGAGAAAATGACGCCGATCACTGCACCCGAAGATGCGGCACGCGTGGTATTCTCGTTCCCGACGCCCGAAGAGCTGTCCCCCCCCATCATTGCCACCGAAGGTACGTCAGTTGGCTATGGAGACACGATTGTTCTGAAAAACCTTGATCTGCGTATTGATCAGGATGATCGCATTGCGCTTTTGGGTAAGAACGGTCAGGGCAAATCGACCTTGGCAAAACTGCTTTCGGGCAGGCTTGAGAAAAAAGATGGCTCTTTTGTCACCTCAAATAAACTGCGCATCGGCTTCTTTGCACAGCATCAGGTGGACGAGCTGTATGTTGATGAAACCCCGATCCAGCACTTAATGCGCCTGCGCGGTCATGAAGGGCAGGCTAAGGTGCGTGCGCGTCTGGCCGGATTTGGTCTTGGCGCAGCACAGGCCGATACAGTTGTTGGGCGCCTGTCTGGTGGACAAAAGGCCCGGCTTTCTCTGTTGCTGGCTACACTCGATGCACCACATCTTCTGATTTTGGATGAACCTACCAACCACCTTGACATCGAAAGCCGCGAGGCATTGGTCGAGGCGTTGACCGCGTATTCCGGCGCGGTCATTTTGGTCAGCCATGACATGCATTTGCTGTCGCTGGTCGCTGATCGCCTGTGGTTGGTCAAAGACGGATCTGTGAAACCTTACGAAGAGGATTTGCAGGCCTACCGCAAGCTTTTGCTCGCGTCGGATAAGCCTGCGAGCAAAGGCAAATCCAAACCTGCGCCCAAACGCCCCTCTCGTGATGCTGTCTTGGCCTTGCGCGCCGATGTGCGCAAATGTGAGGAACGCGTCGCCAAATTGGGAGAGATGCGTGACAAGCTGGCCAAGAAACTGGCTGATCCATCGCTGTATGAGGCCGAAAAGATCGCCGAAATGGAGGTCTGGCAACGTAAATACGGCGAGGTGATGGAAGCGCTGGAGCGTGCCGAAGCACTTTGGATGAAGGCCCTTGAAAAGCTTGAAAAGGCAGAAAGCTAAGACGATAGTGCCTCTATCGTATGCAATGGAGTGTTTATGGACACGTCTTTACTGATCACGGCCTTTGTCACGCTTTTCGTGATCATTGATCCCATTGGGCTGACGCCTATATTCGTGGCTCTAACACCCGGTGCAACCAATGCTCAGCGCCGAGCCATCGCCTTGCGTTCCTGCGGCATCGCTTTTGGCATTCTGGCGCTGTTTGCCTTTTTTGGCGAGGCTGTGCTTGGCTTTATCGGCATCTCCATGCCCGCCTTTCGCATAGCGGGCGGCGCGTTGTTGTTTCTGACTGCATTGGACATGCTGTTTGAACGCCGAACCAAACGGCGCGAGGACCGCGTCGAAGACCTGCCAGACCCCTCTGTTTTTCCTATGGCTATTCCATTGATTGCAGGCCCCGGGTCCATCGCCACAGTCATTTTGTTATCCGGCCAGATGAGTGGTATCCAAGGGACCGCCCTTGTGCTGGGCGTAGCACTGATCGTGCTTTGCGTGGTTTTGGCATTTTTCTTTGCCGCAGGCCTTCTGGAACGCGCCCTTGGCAAGATCGGTATCAATGTGGTGACACGCCTTCTGGGGATGCTGCTTGCTGCGCTCTCGGTGCAGTTCATTCTGGAAGGTCTGCGCGATTTTGGCTTTGCTGCGGGCTGAATTGCAGATCACGCTGCCTATATTAAGGCAAAGGAGAGCAACGTGAACCCATCTGATTATGGCTATCTCACCTATTTGGTGGTGCTGACCGTCGCTGTGTTGTTTTGGTTCATCACCAATCATCGCGAAAGTTTTGGCAAGACCGTGCAACAGGTCCTGGCATGGGTGTTGATTTTTATCGGTGTGATTGCCGCAGTTGGCATGTGGGATGACATCCAAAACCAAGCGCTTTCGACACAGGCGGTTTTTGAAGATGGCACGCGTATCGAGATCCCGCTTGGTCCGGATGGTCATTATCACGCCACCTTGCAGATCAACGGCGTTGATGTGCCCTTTGTTGTGGATACAGGTGCAAGCGATATGGTCTTGTCACAAGAAGATGCAGCACGTGTGGGCCTTAACCCTGACTCATTGGCCTATATTGGCATTGCCCTGACCGCAAATGGCGAAGTGCGCACTGCGCCAGTGAAACTTGATCAAGTCGACTTTGGACATTTCACTGACAATAACGTACGTGCCCGCGTGAATGGTGGAGATTTGGACACATCCCTCTTGGGCATGAGCTATCTACGCTCTTTTCAGCAGATCACCATCACGCGCAATCGCCTGGTTCTGACACGCTGACAGAGGGGCAGCCTTCTTGACTATACCAACTCATCCCAAGGTATGTGCCTCTAGGAATACACCCATGGTTTCTTCTTGGTAAAAATATCCCGGGGGAGCTGCGCAGCAGCGGGGGCAGCGCCCCCTTGCCCGTTTCAAGTCACACGGGTGTGGCGGGTTTTTCGGCCTTTTTCTCCCACCTCCCACTTTCTTCTGACCAATATTGCGCAGCGCAGCCCGCATCGGTCAGCGTTTTCCATTGACTACGGGCACGGCCAAGGGCCTCTTCGTCATAGCCATCAAACAAGATACAAACGCGGTCAGCCGCGGTGACCTCTTCGGCAGAGATATCTGCCCCATCAATCACCATGATACAGCTGGCATCATTTTTTACGATCTTGTCCCAACTTAGCAGGATTGGTTGATCGGCATCATATAGCCCGCCCGCCAAACCGTGGGCCAAAAATCCATCATCCGCTCCCTGCCACAGTTTCTCATCCAACCACGCCATGCGCGCCTCTTCCTGCCCTCGGACCACAATCCGCCACCCCGCCTGCTGTGCCTTTTCAAGCAACAACGCCAGCGTGGTTTCCATTGGGTTGCGTGTCAGATGATAGAAAAAGGCCGCGCCCATAATGATCAGTCCACTTCGTAATGGTCGGCAACCATACGGTTAAGCGCCATGACACCCCATCCGGTTGCTCCTTTGGGCGCCATGTCTGTCCCTGATTTCACCAGCGCTACGCCTGCTATATCCAAATGGATCCATGGCATGTCCTCGCCAACGAACCGATGCAGGAATTCTGCCGCTGTTGAGGCCCCTGCCGGACGCCCCCCGACGTTTTTAACATCCGCAATGCGTGACTTCAGCTGATCTGCATACCCCTTGCCCAACGGCATGCGCCAAGCGCCTTCGTTTTCTGCGGCGGCGGCCTTGAGGAACTGATTGCAAAACGCATCATCGTTAGAGAAGGCACCACCATTGTCATGACCCAACGCCACCACCATAGCACCCGTCAGTGTCGCCAGATCAACCATGCCCACGGGCTTGAACCGCTCTTGGGCGTAATGCATCACATCGCACAGCACCAACCGCCCCTCGGCATCTGTGTTGATCACCTCGATCGTGTCGCCTTTCATTGCGGTCACAACATCACCCGGTCGCGTCGCACGGCCCGAAGGCATGTTTTCCACCAAGCCCACAAGACCAACCACATTGGCCTTGGCCTTACGCAGTGCCAGCGCACGCATGACGCCAGACACCACGCCCGCACCGCCCATATCCATGGTCATATCTTCCATGCCGCCCGCAGGCTTCAGGGAAATACCCCCTGTATCAAACACAACGCCTTTACCAACCAGCGCAAGCGGAGACGCATCCTTGGCCCCGCCATTCCAATGCATGACCACCACCTTGGAGGGGCTGTCGCTGCCCAAACCCACGCTCAGCAATGCCCCCATGCCCAGCTCGGCCAATTTGTCTTCCTCCAGAATCTCAACCTTCAAGCCCAGCGTTTCCATGTCCGCCAGGCGATTGGCAAACTCTGTGGTTGTCAGAACGTTGGCAGGTTCATTCACCAGATCACGGGTGAAATGCACACCTTCGGCCACCGCCAGATGCGGGGTTGTTGCGGCTTCGACATCTTCAGGTTTATTCGCCATCAGGCGAACCGCACCTTTGTCGTCTTTGTTTGCTGTTTTATGCGCGTCAAAATCATAGTTACGCAGCGCAAGACCCAGTGCAATATCTGCAGCCTTGCGATGTGGCCCTGCCATGATCAGCATCGAAGATGCCCCTCGTGCGCGTGCGATGGCCGCCCCTGCTTTGCGCGCGCTTTCCTGATCTGCGCGCTTGGGCAACGCGATCACGTCCACCGCTTTGGCCGCCATACCCGCCGGATAGGCAAGAACATGCGCATCTCCGGGTTTGGCTTTGGCAAATACGTCGCTTTTGACAAGTCGCTCCAACGCGCCCTTGGACAAGCGATTGATCCGGCGCGCGGCCTGATCCAACGAGGCCTCCTTGTCAACAAATACAGCAACGCGCCCCTCTTCAACGGCAATTGCGTCCAGATCGGTGGCCATAAATGAAATCGACACTGGTTTGCTCATGGCAACTCTCTCCCTGAATGTTCGTCTAACTCCTACCCTGCACCCCACGACTTGACCAGATAGCAGTTTTCCCCAGCCGGAAATTCCTTTAACGTTGTGATCAAATCAATAAACCTGTGGGGGGTGAGAGTGAGCAGATTCGACAGGTACATTCTGTCACAACTTCTGATCCTGTTTTCGTTCTTTGCCTTGGTGTTGGTCTCAATCTATTGGGTCAACCGCGCTGTTAGGCTTTTTGACGAGTTAATCGCGGACGGGCAATCGGCATTTGTGTTTCTGGAATTCACCGCATTGGGTCTGCCCAATGTGATCCGTCGGGTATTGCCGATGTCGGTGTTTGCAGCCGCTGTTTACGTTACCAACCGTCTAAGCAGCGAAAGTGAGCTGACAGTCATGCAAGCCACCGGGTTCAGTCCTTGGCGGTTGGCCCGGCCTGTTGCCTATTTTGGGTTGGTGGCTGGGGCAATGATGGCCGTCATGACCCATTTTCTGGTGCCTGTTAGCCTGACGCAATTGGGAGAACGCGAGCATGAAATTTCCCAAAACGCCACTTCCGGGCTTTTGACCGAAGGCACCTTCTTGCACCCGACCCGCGGCATGACCTTTTACATCCGCAAAATCACCCCCGAGGGCGAATTGCGTGATGTGTTTCTGTCAGATCGCCGCCAGCCTGATCAGGTGATCACCTATACGGCATCCAAAGCATATCTTGTCGGCACGGACACGGGGCCGAAATTGGTGATGGTTGATGGGCTTTCCCAATATCATGACACGTTGGAAGATAGTCTTTTCACCACCCATTTCGAAGATTTCACCTATGACATCGCCGCTTTAATGAGTTCCTCAGGCAGCCACAGCGAAAACCTGCGTGAAATTTCCACACGTCGCTTGATGTTTGAACCCGAAGCGGTTGCTGAAATAACAGGCGACGGTCTACCCTTTGTGTTGGAAGAGCTGCATGACCGATTTAACCAACCATTACTGATTATGGTTTCAGCGCTGATTGGATTTTCGACCCTGTTGGTCGGGGGATACAGTCGCTTTGGTGTTTGGAAACAGATCATCGTCGCGTTTGTTTTGCTTGTCTTTGTGGAGTCCGTCAAAAACGCGGGCACCGATCTTGCACGCAGTGATCCTGCGCTATGGCCTGCGGTTTATTTGCCCTCACTTACAGGGGCTGCCATTGTGTTGATGCTGCTCTGGCTTGCAGCCAATCCGATCAGATGGCGCAGAAAGGCCGCATCATGACCTTGCATCTCTATTTTGCCCGTAAGTTTCTGGTTATGTTTCTGGGGCTTTTGGTGGTCTTTTTTGCGCTACAGCTATTGCTGGATATGGTGGAACAGCTGCATGAATTTGGGGCTGATGATGTGCCCTTTTTCCAGATTTTCCGCCTGACTTTGCTCATTGCGCCCGTGGGGCTGTATCAAATTCTGCCTTTGATCATGATTTTGTCCACGATCAGCCTATTTCTCAGTCTTGCGCGCTCCAGTGAGCTTGTCGTGGTGCGTGCAAGTGGGCGCTCTGCCATGGCCTCTTTGATGGCGCCCTTACTTGTCGCGTTTTTGATTGGGATGCTGACGGTCACGACCCTGAACCCGATCGTGGCGGTGACGTCCAAGCGATATGAGGAAATCTCAGAAACTCTGCGATCTGGTGGTCAAAGCACTTTGTCAATCAGCCGCGAAGGTCTTTGGTTGCGTCAGGGCGATGCCTTTGGGCAAACCGTAATCCACGCAGCGCGGGCAAATTCGGATGCTTCGGTATTATATGGCGTGACCTTCGTATCTTATGCGCCCGGCGGCAACCCAGAGCGCCGTATCGAGGCGGAAAGCGCAACGTTGCTGGATCGCAGTTGGTTGTTGCGGAATGCAAAAACCTGGCCTCTTAAGGTCGATGTTAACGCCGAAGAGAACGCCCAAATTCACGACGAATTGGAGTGGCGATCCACCTTGACCCGTGAACGTATTCGCGATGGTTTTGGCACACCTACGACAATTTCAATTTGGGATTTACCCAACTTTATCCAACAGCTTGATCAGGCCGGGTTTTCCTCACTACGCCATCGGGTGTGGCTGCAAATGGAAATCGCAAAGCCCGTGTTCTTGATGTCGATGGTGTTGATTGCTGCGGTCTTTACCATGCGACATATCAGATTCGGGCGCACGGGTTTGGCTGTGTTGGCATCGGTTCTTTTGGGATTTACGATGTATTATGTGCGGAATTTTGCGCAAATTCTGGGTGAAAATGGACAGATTCCCATAAGTTTGGCCGCTTGGGCGCCTCCCGTGGCAAGTGTCATGTTGGCACTGGGGCTTTTGTTGCATATGGAGGATGGGTAATGATGTTATTTCGTCTCGCCATATTTGCCTGTTTGGCACTGCTACCCACGACGTCTTGGGGTCAGACACCCGCCAAGACGCAAAATGTCGTGTTGGTGGCTGATGACGTATTTGTGGATGGCAACAGCGTTCTGACCGCGAAAGGCAATGTCGAGGCCCTGATGGGTGACATGCGTATTCGCGCCACGTCCATCGTTTATGACGACAAAAACGGCAATTTGGTTATTACCGGCCCCATTCGAATGGATCAAGGCGACAAGGTGACCATTCTCACCAGTTCCGCAGAGCTGGATCAACAGTTTCACAATGGTTTGTTACGCGGTGCCCGGCTTATTCTGGATAAACGTCTACAACTCGCCACGACACAGCTGCGCCGGGTGGATGGGCGGTATAATACTCTGGCCAAAACTTCTGTCAGTTCATGTAAGGTTTGCGATGATGGGCGTGCGCCACTTTGGCAAATTCGCGCCCGCCGCGTTGTTCATGATCAACAAGAACGCCAGATCTATTTTGATCACGCCCAGTTGCGTATTTTGGACATTCCCGTTTTCTATTTTCCGCGTATGCGCCTGCCCGATCCAACATTGGACCGTGCCACCGGGTTTCTGATCCCAGAATTGAAAACTGACAGCCTTTTGGGAACAGGTGTAAAAGCCCCCTACTTTATCAAACTGGGCGATCACAAAGACCTGACCCTCACCCCATATCTGGCCACCAACACCCGCACGCTTGAAGGGCGATATAGGCAAGCCTTCCGAAATGGGAATATCGAACTTAATGGCGCAATCTCGGATGACTCTCTGACTGATGATAATTTGCGCGGCTACCTGTTTGCGCAGGGGAAGTTCCGTTTGAAACGTGACTACGTTCTAAGCTTTGATCTTAAGGCGACCAGCGACGACGCCTATTTGGTGGACTATGATTTCACAAATGCGGACCGTCTCGAAAGCAGCATCGCAATCGAACGCAATAAACGTGACGAACATACCCGCGTGGCCTTGGTGCATTATAATTCGTTGCGCACAGAAGAAGATAACACCACGTTGCCGTCGTTTATCGCTGTGGCCACCACGGAGCGTCGCTTCTTTCCTGCCTCTATTGGCGGCGAAGGGCGTTGGAGCGTGACGGCCCATGGTCATTATCGGGACTCTGATCTTAATTTTGACAGTGCGGATGCCGACAACATCGTCGATGGGCGTGATGTTGGTCGATTGAGCGCCGAAATTTCATGGCGGCGCAACTGGACTTTGGCCTATGGGTTGCGGGCAGGCCTCACAACGGAGCTGGCCTTTGATAGCTTTCGCACACGTCAAGATTTGACCAGCGACAGCACCACATCCCAAATCACGCCGGGGGTTTCTGTTGACCTGCGCTGGCCGCATGTCAAAACATCCGGGAATGGCGTAACACAAGTACTGGAGCCGATTGCACAGATCGGTTGGGTCGGTGGAGATAATCTGAACATCGGCAATGATGAAAGCACCCGAGTGGAATTTGACGAAGGCAATCTGTTGTCCTTGTCCCGTTTCCCTTCTGTTGATCGTCGCGAACGTGGCGTAGTTGGCGCTGTGGGCTTTTCATGGTCACGGATCGCTCCCACAGGGTGGAGCACGCACCTGACCTTTGGTCAGATTTTCCGCGATACCACCAATCCCGATTTCTCAAGCAGTTCTGGTCTGCAAGGCGATATCTCCGATTTGCTTGTGGCGGGACAGGTTAAAACCAACAGTGGGCTAACTTTGACAGCACGCGGGCTGTTTGATGCAGACGATGGTCTTAACAAAGCCGAAGCACAAGCGCGTTGGAAATCCCGGGATGTGGCAGTGGATGCCACATACGTCTGGTTGGGGCCCGACGCGGACGAAGATCGTGCAAGTGATCTGTCTGAATATACCGTCGATGGAAGCTATCGCTTTAGCCAACATTGGAGCGGCTCAATGAAGTGGCGGTATGATGTTTCAGCGCGTGAAACGGCACGTGCTGGCCTTGGGCTTGAATACCAAAACGAATGTGTGAAAGTTAATCTTTCTGTCTCGCGTCGCTTTACCTCTTCGGCTACGGTGACGCCATCGACCGATTTCGGATTTACAGTTGCCTTGCTGGGGTTCTCGACAAATTCCAGCGATCAAAGCTATACCCGTTCATGCAAGAATGCAGGATAACCAAACGATGACTCTGTTTAAATTGCCCCGATCCCTGTTTCGCGCTCTGGCATGCGCGACCTTAGTTGGCCTTGGGTCGGTCGCACCTGCCGTGGCGCAGGGATTGTTTTCACCCGCCATTCAGGTCAATGACCGTTTCATCAGCTATTATGAAATTAAACAACGCACATTGCTGCTGTCGCTTATCCAGCCGCTTAACTCATCTGAAAAAACAGCCCGCGAGCAGCTTGTAAATGAGCGTTTGCAGCTGGAAGCCGCTGAAATCCTTGGCCTGCAGCTTACGCAGGAAGGGATCGACGCTGGGGTTGATGAATTCGCAGGCCGCGCAAATATGACGGGTCAAGAATTTCTTGAAGCTCTTGCGAGCGAAGGGGTTGATGCCACTTCCGTTAAGGATTTTGTTCGGGCCGGAATTACATGGCGCCATGTCGTTCGCACACGTTTTGGCGGGCGTGTACAAATCACAGAAGCCGCAATTGACCGAGCCTTGGCCGCAAACTCTGGTGGTCTGCGGGTCTTGATGTCTGAAATCATCATTCCGATGCAGCCTCAAACGGAAGAACAGGTGATGGAAGTTGCGAATAATATCTCGCAAATTACGTCAGTTACGCGTTTTGCCCAAGCAGCCCGTGAATATTCAGCCGCCCCAACACGTGATCAAGGTGGCCGCATCAACTGGATGCCCATCAGCAATTTACCTCCTGCAATTCAACCTTTGGTCTTTGGTCTGAAACCCGGTGAGGTGACTGATCCCATTCCATTGCCCAATGGCCAGGCTGTTGCCCTGTTCCAGTTGCGTGGGATTGAAGAATCCGATGTCCCGAAACAAACCTTTGCCGCGATCGATTACGCGACCTATCAAATTCCCGGCGGGCGCACTCCAGAGGGGCTGGCACAGGCAAAATCGGTGATGAATCTGGTTGATACCTGCGATGATCTTTATGGTATCGCCAAGGGCAAGCCCGAAGCAACCCTGCAACGCGAAGCAATGGCACCCGGCGACATTCCTCAGGATATTGCGTTGGAATTGGCCAAGTTGGATCGCCATGAGTTTTCCACTAATGTAACCCGTAACAATGGTCAGACCCTTTTGCTGGTCATGCTGTGCAGCCGCACCGCAGAAGCCAACGAAGATGTCAGTCGCGATCAAGTAAGCGCTGCTTTACGGGGCCAACGGCTGCAAGCCTTTGCCGAAAGCTATTTGGCACAGCTGAAAGCCGATGCCATTATCGTGGAAAAATGACTGTCAAACCCGTCGCATTGACCTGTGGGGATCCCGCAGGTGTTGGGCCTGAACTAACAGAAAAAGCATGGGGCGCGCTGAAAAACAGCCTGCCCTTTTTTCTGATAGGCGATCCCGACCACCTGCCTGGCACTTGCCCACATGAAATCATCATGTCCGCATCAGAAGCCCCAGACGTGATGCCGCGAGCCTTGCCCGTGCTGCCGCACCCATTTGATGCCCCGGCACAGCCCGGCACGCTGAACCCTGACAATGCCGAAAGCGTGGTCGATGTGATTGCCCGTGGTGTTGATCTTGTGCTTGACGGCGAAGCCAGCGCACTATGCACCAACCCTATCCACAAAAAGGCACTTAAGGATGGGGCTGATTTTCCGTGGCCTGGGCATACTGAATTTTTGGCTTATCTGGGACAGGTTGATCAGGTTGTCATGATGTTGGCCAGCGCTGCCCTGCGGGTGGTGCCTGCAACCATTCACATCCCACTGGCTGACGTGCCTCAGGCCTTAACGGCTGAAGGTCTTGAAGAAACTATTCGCATTACGGCCGCTGGATTGCGGGGCCAGCTTGGCATTGATGCTCCTCGTGTTGCCGTAGCTGGATTGAACCCGCATGCAGGCGAAGGCGGTGCCATGGGGTATGAGGACGCCGCACTGATTGCTCCAGTGATTGCACGCTTACAAGCAGAGGGTATGGACATTCGGGGCCCCCTTCCTGCCGATACGATGTTTCATGATCGCGCCCGCGCCTCCTATGACGTGGCGATCTGCATGTATCACGATCAGGCCCTGATCCCGATTAAAACATTGGATTTTGACCGCGGTGTCAACGTAACATTGGGTCTGCCGTTTATCCGCACCTCACCAGATCACGGCACTGCTCTGGATATCGCGGGCCAAGGTATCGCAACGCCATCAAGCCTGATAGAAGCCCTGAAAATGGCGCATGACATGGCGCACCGCTGCACAAAGGCACCCCAGAAATGAGCGCAATCGACACCCTGCCCCCCCTAAGTCAGGTGATCGCCGACCACGGACTGTCTGCGCGCAAATCATTAGGACAGAACTTTTTGCTGGATTTGAACCTGACCGCAAAGATCGCACGCCAAGCGGGCGACCTTACGGAATGTGATGTACTGGAAATTGGCCCCGGTCCCGGTGGATTGACACGTGGCCTGTTGGCCGAAGGCGCGCGCCGCGTTCTGGCGATTGAAAAAGACACGCGATGCATGCCAGTGTTGGCAGACATAGCCGCAGCCTATCCCGGACGGCTTGAGGTTATCAACGGCGATGCGCTGGAAATTGACCCACTATCGCACCTGACTCCCCCCATTCGCGTAGCCGCAAACCTGCCCTATAATGTCGGCACGGAACTGTTGGTGCGCTGGCTGACCCCCAAGGAATGGCCCCCTTTCTGGCAAAGCCTAACGTTGATGTTTCAGCGCGAAGTCGCGGAACGTATCGTGGCGCAACCCGGTTCAAAAACCTATGGTCGCCTCGCTATTCTGTCACAGTGGCGCGCGGATGCGCGGATTGTCATGTCGCTGCCGCCAGAGGCATTTACCCCCGCCCCCAAGGTCAAAAGCGCCGTCGTGCATCTGAGCGCGCTTGAAAAACCACGCTTTGACGCGGATGCCGCGACCTTGTCACGTGTGGTTGCTGCTGGCTTTAATCAGCGCCGCAAAATGTTGCGTGCTTCTTTGAAGGGAATAGCGCCCGACATCGAAGATCGCCTGTTGTCCGCAGGTATCAAGCCCACGGAACGTGCTGAACAAGTGTCTCTGGAACAGTTTTGTGCCTTGGCAAGAGCTGTCAAACTGGACTGATACAAGAAGAGCTTGTTGATCCTGTTGTTTGAAATAGAGCGGTATTCTGCTGTTCTTAAAGCGTTTTACAAAACCTTAAAGGCATCACGGTTTCGTGATGACTGGCGTGATTGATCGAATCTCACACTTATGTACCAATTGGTCAATAACAATTGATCAAACAGTACACAACATGGAGATTTCGATGAAAACGACCCTTCTTAGCGCAGCAGTGGCCCTTACACTGGCAATTGGCGCAGATTTTGCCCAAGCAGAAAATGCCGCATTTACGGATCATGTCGTAAACTCCACCAGCCGCGGCGTTGCCATTGATGGATTTGATCCCGTGGCCTATTTCACCCAAGGTGCCCCCGCCAAAGGCGACCGCACCATCCGCCATGAATACAAAGACCGCGTTTGGTTGTTTTCCAGTGCCGAAAATCGCGATCTCTTTGCAGCCAACCCTGATAAATACGCACCACAAAACAACGGTTGGTGTTCTTGGGCCGTGGCACATGAATATGCTGCCGAAGCAGATTTCGTGAACGGTTGGTTCATCGTGGACGACAAACTGTATGTGACGTGGTCAGCTGACGTCAAAGAAAGGTTTCTCAAGGATCAGGACAATCTGATTTCCCAATCGCACGCCAATTGGTCCACCGTTCATGCAGGCCTGCAAGACGGATCATTGGACAAGTTTGGGTTCCATTCCTCACGTCCAGCTTTGGGGATTTCCCATCCTCAACAACTGCCTGAAACAGACAGTTAACTCAAATTTGTCTTGCAGTTGATCCTTCGATAGAGTGATCTCACGCCGCCGCCTGTTGTTTCAGGTGGCGGCACGTATTTGTAATGATCAAGGTGAGATACTGCGATGAGCAGACCAAGGCAATTTGTCGAAGAAGACGCCGTTGAAGGGGCCATGAAAATTTTCTGGATACAAGGGTACGCTGGTACAAATCTGCCCGAACTTTTGGATGCCATGTCACTGTCCCGCGGATCATTTTACAAAGCTTTTGGTGACAAGCATTCGGTGTATTTGCGGGCCATTGATCATTATGACACCACCCTCATGAGCAAATCGATTGCCCAGTTGATGGATCCGGCCAATGGCAGTCCCAAAGACCGATTAAAGACGCTGTTCAGCAAAACCACAAGCCACCCAGATGATTCATTTTTCAAAATGGGGTGTTTTGTCTGCAACGTAATGGTGGAACGCGCACCGTTCGATCAAGACTGCGCAGAAAAATGCGACCGTATCACAGCATCCCTGCGTGTCGGTTTAGCGTCTGTTGTCCGGGAAGCGATGCCAGAAGCTTCTGATGCTGAAATCGAGCGCAGAGCCGCAGCATTTCAAAAGCTCTATACGGGCGCACACGCAATGGGCCGCATGGGCGCCTCGTATGGAGATTGGTCAGAGCTGATCGAAGACCTGCTCTGACGATCCCGATTATTCCGCAGCTTCGGGGGCGTCACCACCATCTTGCGCCGGGGTTTCTGCCTCGGGCTTGACACGTGGTTTGCGCGGCGCACGTGGCTTTCTGGGCTTTGGCGGCGCCTGGGTTTCTGGTGTTTCCACCAGACTGCTGTCAGACGTCTCTGGCATGCTCATCACATCAGGCTGTGGGGCCTCGGATGGATCATGCGCTACGGGTGCAGGTTGTTCTGCAGCAGGTGCAGGGCGACTTGCTTCGCGTTCCTGACGCTCTGCGCGTTCACGATCCCGCTCTGCCTGACGCTCGCGGTTCTGGCGTTCCTGCTCTTCACGGCGCGCTTCTTGTTCACGCTGCGCTTCGCTTAGCAAGCGCATGTAATGTTCTGCGTGCTGTTGAAAGTTCTCTGTCGCAACACGATCGCCGGCCAGTTGAGCATCACGCGCCAACTGATTGTATTTGTCGATGATCTGTTGCGGCGTACCGCGCACCTTGCCTTCTGGGCCAGAGCTGTCAAAGACTCGGTTAACAATATTGCCAGAGGGGCGATTGTTATTATTGCGGTTATTTTTGTTCCGCGAACGGGATTTGGAAGATCTCATATTATAGCTGTCCAGCCTTCAAACAACATTCTGTGTCATTCGTTTCGCGCCTCTTGCGCTCATATATCTGCGAATGACAACATTTTGGGCTTGGCGTCCGCCGGGACCACCACAAAGGTATCCACCGACTAGACCTTTTCTGGTTACTCGGCCTGACCGATAGATACAAGGGGATTGGTGAAAATTTATTCAGTTTCACGCAGATTTGCAGTTATTTGCCCAAATTCTGCGGTTTTTCGCCCACAACAACCCGGTCCCGGCCATCAAGATCAGGCAGGATTTCGACAGCGGCATATCCTGATTGCACAAACAAGGTTTTCACCTCTGCCCCCTGCCGCCAGCCAATTTCCACCATCAGCCGCCCACCGGGCACCAAATGGGCCAAGGCATCCCGTGTGATGATACGATAGGCGCTCAACCCATCGCTTTCGTCCGTCAGGGCGATGCGAGGTTCGTGTGTCAGTTCCGGGGCCAATGCCGACATCTCGTCCAATGCGATATAGGGCGGGTTAGATACAATCAGATCAAACTCTCCACGAATGGCCCCAAGCCAATCAGATTGCAGAAATTCGCATTGTTCCGTCACGGCCAAACGCTCTGCATTCTGTTGCGCAACCTTCAACGCCGCGGCCGATACATCCGCACCAGTTCCCTGCGCCTCTGCACGTGCGGCCAACAACGACAGCAAAATCGCACCTGATCCAACCCCAAGGTCCAACACCTTTTGAAAAGGGGCGTCTAAGGCAGCACTGACCAGAGCCTCAGTTTCCGGACGCGGGTCAAGCACATCAGGCGTCACGCGAAACACATGATTGTAAAACGCCCGTTCCTCCAGAATATGTGACAGTGGTTCGCGCGCCACGCGACGCGTGACCAATACTTCAAGGCGCGCCATGTCCGCATCTGCCACTTCCTCGTGCATTTCAAGCGTCAGGCGCGCAATCGGGATGTGCAGCCCATGTGCCACGATCAAACGCGCATCTCTGTTTGCCCCGTCAATGCCAACGGCCTCAAGACGCATGCGCGCCTTACGCACCAAATCGCCAACAGTTTGGCTCACCCTTCCATCTCCGCCAGCATCGCGGCCTGATCATCCGCAGTTAGCGCGTCGATGATCTCATCCAGATCCCCCGCCATCACCTGATCCAGCTTATAGAGCGTCAGGTTGATGCGATGATCGGTCATGCGCCCCTGCGGGAAATTATAAGTGCGAATGCGTTCAGACCGATCGCCTGACCCCACCTGCGAACGCCGATCAGCAGACCGTGCTTCATCCACGCGCTGACGCTCCATATCATAAAGCCGCGTCTTAAGGACCTGCATCGCAATCTCCCGGTTGCGGTGCTGGGACTTTTCAGACGAGGTGACAACAATCCCCGATGGAATATGCGTGATACGCACCGCAGAATCAGTGGTATTGACATGCTGCCCCCCTGCACCAGAGCTGCGCATGGTATCAATGCGAAGATCATTGGCCTCAATGTGAATGTCCACATCCTCGGCCTCTGGCAACACTGCCACGGTCGCCGCAGATGTATGAATACGCCCGCCACTTTCCGTTGTGGGCACACGCTGCACACGGTGCACCCCAGATTCATATTTCAACCGAGCAAAGACATTCACACCTTTGACATGGGCCACCACCTCTTTGATGCCGCCCAGCTCGGTTTCTTGGTATTCGATAATGTCTAATTTCCAACCCTGACTTTCAGCATATCGCTGATACATCCGCAGCAAATCACCAGCAAACAGCGCAGCTTCATCACCACCCGTGCCGGGGCGAATTTCAATCATTGCCGGGCGCGCGTCTGCTTTATCCTTAGGCAAAAGCGCCAGTTGCAGCGTCTTCTCTGCTTCGGGCAACTGCGCCTTCAATACGGGCAATTCTTCTTCTGCCAGTTCACGCATATCTGCGTCTTCCAGCATCAATTCGGCCTCTTCCAAGTCAGCCAGCAATTGCCGATACGCCCCGATTTGTTCAATCAACGGCTTAAGATCGGAATATTCTTTGGCCAGCTCAGCAATATCTGCCCCAGCCGTCCCCTCTGCCATCTGCGCTTCAAGAAACTCAAAACGCCGGGCAATCTGTTCTAAACGCTCTATCGGAACCATATGCTTCCTTCCCTCATTGACGTGGGCGGGTCAAGCGCCTCGTTCGCCATCTCCGGTTTAAAGGGGCTGTCAGGGTGCATCACGGGATAAATAGGTGCGCGGAAGCGCGCATTTTGATCACCTCAAATATGTGCTACACTAAGGTATGAAATGGCTCACTCTCGCTTTATCCCTATGTGCGACCACCGCTTTTGCCGATTACAATATGAACGGTAAAACGATCGAATGTTATTGCACGGACACATCCGGTGGGCGCGTTGAATTAGGCGATTCCATCTGTTTATTCGTGGATGGGCGCAGCTTTATGGCGCAATGTCAGATGTCGCTGAATGTCCCGATGTGGCGAGAGGTTGCGCCCTCTTGTCTCTCTTCAGACCTGCAATCAAGTCCCCGTCAAAGCCGCCAACCATCGATCGACACGTTCAGCATTGACACCAAAATCTGATCGTCCGAACCTCTGGCGCGCACAAATCACAAGATCATCACCGTCTTGATGCGCTGTGGTGTAATCAGGAAATCCTATCAGTCGCGATCGGCTGACATAGGTGACCATTCCCTCTTGAACAGATCCTGCAAGTCGCTCTGTTCGAGGTTCGCTAACAGCAATCGTGTCAAAGCGATTTAAACTCCGTTCATCCACTGTAAGACGACGTTTTACGCCGCATTTATGGCGGCCATTACTGACCACTGAGGGCACCACATGCCAACGCGCAGGATCAGAAGGGGCAAATCGCACGTATGCCACCAACAATAGGGGGATGAATACGATCACCCAAATATATACCATAATTGCTTTCCTAAATGTCATTTCAGGCCTCAAAACAGGCACAGATTACCAATCAAAAGCCAGAACGCCACTCTACAAGCACCCGTAATAAAATGGCCAAAATTGCGTCCCTGATCAACATTCAGACATAGATGCGCACGGATCAATCCCCTACAGGTGATCTTGCCACCCACCGGAGCAATTGAGCAACATATCAATGACGTTATAAAGGCTGCGCGCGCTCAACAAGACGGGCAAAAAACGAGGCTCCAAAGGGCGCCGCTTCGTCATTGAAATCATAGTTTGGGTTGTGCAGCCCGGCACTTTCACCATGGCCCAAAAACAGATAGGCCCCTGGGCGCTGTTCCAGCATATAGGAAAAATCCTCGGCACCCATTTCCGTACCTGTATTCCCGTTGACAGCGTCCTCGCCCGCCACTTCGCGCGCGACATCTACGGCAAAGGCTGCTTTGTCGGGGGTGTTCACAGTTGCGGGGTACCCTATTTCTATCAACACATCAGCCTGCACGCCATAGCTCGCAGCCTGCCCCGCCACCACTGCGCGAATGCGGTCATGGATCATCTGCTGCACAGTCTTATCAAAGGTCCGGATTGTGCCCCCTACAAAGGCCGTATCAGGCGTGATGTTATCCGCCGTACCCGAATGGATTTGCGTCACTGCACATACAGCTTCTTGGCGGGTGTCATGGTTGCGACTGATGATGGTTTGTAGGCTGTTGACGATTCCCACTGCAGCCACAATCGGATCTATGCAGTCCTGTGGATAAGCCCCGTGCCCACCTTGTCCAATGATGTCGATATGAAAAGTATCAACAGCGGCCATAATGGCATCTGGTGTTGTATAAAAATGGCCCAATTCAGCAGCTGGCGTGTTGTGTAGGGCGTAAACCTGGTCAATGGCAAACCGATCCATCATGCCTTCTTCGACCATAAAACGCGCACCACCGCTTGATTCCTCGGCCGGCTGAAAGATCAGGGCAACACGGCCCGAAAACTTACGCGTTTCCGCAAGGTATTTCGCAGCGCCCAACAACATCGTCGTGTGCCCGTCATGGCCGCAAGCGTGCATAACGCCATCCACCTTTGATGCATGTTCCAGCCCTGTCGTTTCCTGCATTGGCAGCGCATCCATATCAGCCCGCAGCCCAATTGTGCCGCCCGGCCCTTGTCCATTGATGATCGCCACGACCCCGGATTTTGCGATACCCTCGTGAATCTCATCGACGCCGAATTCTTTTAGGCGTGCCACCACAAAGGCCGCGGTTTCATAACACTCCATATCCAATTCAGGGTGCATATGCAGATGTCGACGCCATGTTTTCATCTCATCTGCGTAATCTGCAATGCGGTTCACCACTGGCATGGTCTGGACTCCCCTGTTCTCATGCGCCTTTATGCACTCAACACTGGAAAGGACCCCTCTGCAATGGCCGATACCAAGCTGATTCATAATCCCAAAGGCGGGATGCCACGCTTGTTGGAAATCATGCGGTGTTTGCGTGACCCTGAAACCGGGTGTCCTTGGGATATTGAACAGGATTTTGCGACCATCGCCCCTTATACCATCGAAGAGGCCTATGAGGTTGCCGATGCGATTGAGCGCAAGGCTTGGGACGAATTAAAGGGCGAGCTGGGCGATTTGCTATTTCAGTCAGTGTTTCACGCCCAAATGGCGCAAGAGGCCGGGTTGTTCACCTTTGACGAGATCGCCGACACCATGTCCGACAAGATGGTGGCACGCCATCCTCATGTGTTTGGCGATGAAAACCGCGATAAATCAGCGGAACAACAGACCCGCGACTGGGAAACCATCAAGGCCGCCGAACGTGCGGCCAAGCAACAACAAGGCGCGTTGGACGGCGTGGCTGTGGGACTGCCCGCCCTGCTGCGTGCCGTGAAATTGCAAAAGCGCGCCGCGCGCGTGGGGTTTGACTGGCCTGATGCCAGCCATGTGTTGGATAAGATCGTTGAAGAAAGCCACGAGTTGGTCGAGGCGCGTGATATCCTGTCCCAAGCCGAGGTCGAAGAAGAATTTGGCGATTTACTGTTTGTCATGGCCAATCTGGCGCGCCACTTGAACGTAGAGCCCGAGGCCGCCTTGCGTGCCACCAACGCCAAATTCACCCGTCGCTTTGGCAAGATAGAGGAAAAACTCGCCGCGCGCGGAAAACGCCCTGAACAGTCGGATTTGGCCGAGATGGACGCCCTGTGGGACGAGGCAAAGGCCGAAGAAAAAGAAGCCAGAAGAATGGCCCGGAAAGAGTAGCATCGAAATGAACACGCCACCTGAGTTATAAGAAATGCCTATATACAGCTTGAAGTCCGGATGTCAGCTATGAGCCGAAACCTACTGTTGACTAAGCAAAGAATGGGTTAGGAATAGCCATGAAAAAAGAAGCTGAACTACGACTAACTTCCGAGGTTTATGCACGCCGATTTCTTGATTACGGACCTGATGAAACAGTAATTACATGGGCAGAGAATATGACATTGTCCGGGTTCGCCTCCGACAGCCTTTTCATTCTCTTGGGCGAGGTCGGGCCATTTAACAAATTTGAAATCGACGAGCTGCTGGATCGCATCCATTATGAGCTTCAACTTCCCAAAATACGCGACAAAAACGAAGCCCTTGCAATCATCGCAACAGCTTACGTTCAAAGATTTATTCAAGGTAAGACTGACAGCGCCGACACACTGTTTCGACTATCACAAATGTATACCGAAGAGGGCAACGCTGCGGTTATTGGTGACTTCTATCTCCTTCACTACGCCGCAGTAGACCTAGCCACAGAGGATGTTCAGTACTACTGGCCGGAGGCCCACCGAGGGAATATCGAAAAGGTAATACAGAACCAATGTATCAAATGGTTAAAAGAACATCGGATAGCTGCTTGGCGCAAATACGAATGGGCTGAGGCATAGTAGGGTTTCTAACGGACTGTCCGGGAACGGCGGTTTTGTCCCGCTAACCGTTCCAAAGCGAGAGCATCCTATGACTAAAGGCGTTTGCAAGGGGCAATCAAGAAACGCAGCCAGTGGCTGCGCCTCTAGGGTCTTATACGCGTTGCTTAGGGTTAACGTTTAAATTCTTTGGACATGTGACATTGCGCAAAGGCCGTGTAATCCGCGTTGTTGCTGTTGCACGGAAACAGTTTGGTATATGGATAGGGCTGCAATTCTCGCGGCAGATCAAAGAACTGTTTGTGCACCCCGAGCACGTCATCACCGCTGACCTTGGCCACAACTTTGGTGATCAACTTATACAGCCGCTTGGCGCGATCAATGCCCGGTAAATCCGAAACCTCTTCGGCAATCCCTTCCAGCAGGTCATCCAGCGCCTCGCCAAGATCATCATCAATGATGGAATCCTCTTCCATCAGATACCAAGTGACCTCAAGTTGAGCATTGAAGGGTACATAAATCTGAAGCCACTCTCCGGTTGGCTGCAAATGTTTCCACTTGCCGCGATCAGCCTTTGTGTATGTCACATACAAATCGCTGCCCCCGACATGGGTTTTCACCAAATCACCATTTACAGTGCGCTCAACCACTGTGACGATCCCGTAAATTTCGTCGTCACCCGTATCATCATCTTTGTCATTCAGGGTTTCGCCTTGCAGACGTTGCATGCGCGCGCACATGTTTGGAATACGTATTTCTCTGACTTTTGGCATAATAGCCTCCTATGTTTTTGCTCCCATCGCTCTTTTGAATGCGGACAAGTCTATCACAGAACCGCATCTCCTTGTGGATTCTGCCGGATCAAGGCGAAAACTGGCCGTAAACCAGCATCAATTTCGCGAAAATTCTCAAAAAACACCCTCACGCGCAACTTTCGGAAAGAAAAATACCCATTTAGGATAGTTTTCTCTTTCAATTACGGTTGACGCCCCCCTTTGGTCCACCTAATGTCCCGCTGACGCAAAGAGGACCTGAACTATGAACAACGATCTAATCGTCGTGCTAGGATTTTGGCGCATGGGCCGGTAACGGACACCATAACGGTACCCCATGCGCCCCCGAGAGTTTCGGGGGCTTTTTTGTAAGTAATGCGGCGTTGCAAACGGAGAGTAAGATGACACGTCAAATGACCGGAGCGGAAATGGTAGTTCAAGCCCTGAAGGATCAGGGTGTGGACACAGTGTTCGGATACCCCGGCGGTGCCGTCCTACCGATTTATGACGCAATTTTTCAGCAAAATGACATCCGTCACATCCTTGTTCGTCACGAACAAGGCGCGGTTCATGCGGCCGAAGGCTATGCGCGCTCAACTGGTAAGGTGGGCGTTGCGCTGGTCACATCCGGCCCCGGTGCCACCAATGCGGTGACAGGGCTGACCGACGCCTTGCTGGATTCCATTCCAATCATTGTTCTGTCAGGTCAGGTGCCAACCTTCATGATCGGCTCTGACGCCTTTCAAGAGGCCGACACCGTGGGCATCACCCGCCCTTGCACCAAACACAACTGGTTGGTGAAGGACACAAAAACCCTGTCAGGCACCCTGCATCAGGCGTTTCATGTTGCCAAATCTGGCCGTCCCGGTCCGGTTCTCGTGGATATCCCCAAGGACGTACAATTTGCGAGTGCGGACTACACAGCGCCAAAATCGGCCAATACGTCCAACTATCAGCCACAGCTGAAGGGGGACATCGACGAGATCACAGCCCTTGTTGAACTGATGGAAAACGCCAAACGTCCGGTGTTTTACACAGGCGGCGGCGTGATCAACTCTGGCCCCGCCGCAAGCCAATTGCTGCGTGAATTGGTCGAGGCTACAGGCTTTCCAATCACCTCTACTTTGATGGGTCTTGGGGCCTATCCAGCGTCAGGTACCAAATGGTTGGGCATGTTGGGCATGCATGGCTTGTACGAGGCCAATATGGCCATGCATGGCTGTGATTTGATGATCAACATCGGTGCGCGGTTCGATGACCGGATCACCGGCTTGATTTCGGCCTTTTCCCCAAAATCCAAAAAGGCCCACATCGATATTGACCCAAGTTCGATCAACAAGGTGATCAAAACCGATATTCCAATTGTTGGCGACGTGGCCCATGTGCTTGAAGATATGCTGAAGGTCTGGAAAGCCCGCGGACGCAAGACCAACAAGGAAGGTCTCGCAAAATGGTGGACACAGATCGAACAGTGGCGCGCCAAAGATTGCCTAGCATTCAAACAGGACGGCCCAACCATTCGTCCCCAATACGCGCTGCAACGCTTAGAAGAACTGACCAAAGGCATGGACCGCTACATCACCACAGAGGTTGGCCAGCACCAGATGTGGGCCGCGCAATACCTTAACTTTGAAGACCCGAACCGCTTTATGACGTCTGGCGGTCTGGGCACTATGGGGTATGGATTCCCCGCCTCCATCGGCGTGCAGATGGCGCATCCAGACTCGCTTGTTGTGAATGTCGCCGGTGAAGCATCTTGGTTGATGAATATGCAGGAAATGGGCACCGCGGTGCAATTCCGCCTGCCGGTAAAACAGTTCATCCTGAACAATGAACGCCTTGGTATGGTGCGTCAGTGGCAGGAATTGTTGCACGGTGAGCGGTATAGCCACAGCTGGTCCGAAGCCCTGCCTGATTTCGTGAAACTCGCCGAGGCCTTTGGTGCCAAAGGTATTCTTTGTTCCGATCCCAAGGATTTGGATGATGCGATCATGGAAATGATCAACCACGACGGCCCGGTGATCTTTGATTGCCTAGTTGAAAAGCACGAGAACTGCTTCCCGATGATCCCATCGGGCAAGCCGCACAATGAAATGTTGCTGGGCGAGGCGTCAACACAAGGCGCCATCGAAGCTGGCGGCGCGGTTCTGGTGTAAGGAGAGAAATCATGGCTGCTCTAAAAATCAAAAAAGGCTCCACGAGCCACTCTGCCTATAACCTGCGCCCGAATTTTTCGGATGTTCAAGAACGTCACACGCTGGCCGTTCTGGTGGACAACGAACCCGGTGTATTGGCGCGTGTGATCGGTTTGTTTGCCGGGCGTGGATACAACATCGAAAGCCTGACAGTGGCCGAGGTCGATCATACAGGCCATACCAGCCGCATCACCATTGTCACCACTGGCACACCGCAAGTGATTGAACAGATCAAGGCACAGTTGGGCCGTATCGTGCCTGTGCACGAAGTCCATGACCTGACTGTCGAAGGCCCTTCGGTGGAACGTGAACTTTGCCTGTTTAAAGTGGCTGGTGAAGGTGACAAACGCCTCGAAGCCCTGCGTTTGGCCGACATCTTTCGCGCCAGTGTGGTGGACACGACGCTGGACAGCTTTGTATTTGAACTGACCGGCGCGCCAGAGAAAATTGACGCCTTTGCCGAGCTCATGCGCCCGTTGGGATTGGTCGAAGTGGCCCGAACCGGGGTTGCCGCCCTGTCGCGCGGCGCTGAATAATCATTCAAAAGGGGCGCTTTATGCGCCCTTTTTTTCTGCCCCTGTCTTTGTGACAAGCAACACGGTTGTGCTGTGCTTTCACTCTCAAATAGCGCGCACGCCACTCTCAAGCCCCTCAGTCACGGCTTTGTTACCGGTGTCCTAACACCCCATCGCACATCCAATGGCCTGAGCAATCACAGTTTTTTCTGACGTCGCCAAAAGGTCTGTTTCAAGAAGACCCATTAGGTGTCGACAGCAAAACGCTTTGATGCAAGACTGCACGGTAGTGTGTCTAATTAGCGCTTTTTTTCTCTGTTAGTGTTGCCGTGGTGTCGGCCTGCAAAACCAATACAACGAGAAACCGCATGATAGACCCCGAGATATCTCCTCGGACAAGAGTGTCCTCTGATGAATTGCGCCGCATGTTTGGTGCGAATTTGCGCAAACTTGCAAAATCTTACTCATCAGTTTCCAGATTATGCCGTGACCTTGGCATTAATCGCACCCAGTTTAATCGGTATCTGGGGGGGGAGAGCTTTCCGCGCCCAGATGTGTTGAACCGGATATGTACATTTTTCGAGATAGACGCCCGCATCTTATTGGAGCCGCTGGAAAACATTCCACCAGCGCACAGCATTCTAGAGCACCCCTTTATTTCCAATCATATTGGCGCAGGCGTGCGAAATCTGTCTCAAGAGATGTTGCCTGACGGGTTTTTCAAGTTCACACGCCGCAGCTTCGCTGAGCCACTGATGATGACCACGGGGCTGATCTATGTGTTTCGCATCGACGGCGCCACATTTATGCGCGGATATGAATCCAAGGCCGCTATGCAGCGGCAAGGCCTGACACCCAAGGCCGCCGCACGCGAATTTCGTGGGATTGTGCTTTCTCAGAGCGACGGTGTTTGCGCCTTGGCCTCTCTTCGAAATGCCAAGGCCACCTCCTTTCATTATCTGTCACGTGTCGCGTCTTTTCAAAATCCGTTGTGGGCGGGTTATGCTACGCGCGCCATGCGCGAGACCGAAGGCACATCGCGCGCAGCACGGATTGTCTATGAACATCTTGGCCAAGATACCCATTTGGTTCTGAAGGCTGCGCGCGCGGCTGGATATTGCACACCAAGCGACATCTCCCCCCATCATCAAAAATTTTTTCAGCTGGATCGCACGCCTTCCTAGCAGTAAATACTCCTCGACACATATGTCAGTTTAATGTCCGCACATGTCGCGCTTGTTCAAACAAAGTCGCAGACAGGCATTTTTTGTGTTTCGGATTATGTATCAAAGAGCATCACTTGAGTTAGGAGTCTTTGATGGATCAGAACATGCCCGACCTGAGCGCCGTGCGCCGCCCTGTTGAAACAGCGCAAGGTTTGTCAAACAGTCACTACATCGACCCCACCTTCTTTGAAGAAGAGAAAAAGGCTGTTTTGTTCGCAAACTGGTCTGGGCTGGCGGTTGCTGCTGATGTTCCCGAGGCAGGTGATGCGGTTCCGATTAATTTTCTTGGCATGCCTTTGTTGCTGATCCGCGACAAGGATGGCGATGTGCGGGTGTTTTATAACACCTGTCGTCACCGCGGCATGATTTTGGTCGAAGAACCCCGCAAGATCGAAGGCGCAATCCGCTGCCCCTATCACTCCTGGTGCTATTCCACCAAGGGCAAGTTGGTCACCACCCCTCATGTTGGCGGCCCCGGCCAGAACACACATGACGCCATTGATCGCAATGATCTGGGACTGGCTGAAGTACGCAGTCACATCTGGCGTGATGTCGTATTTATCAATATTTCCGGCAATGCCCCTGCCTTTGAAGAGGTACACGCAGATCTTTTGAAGCGTTGGGAAGAACATGAGCATCCGCATTATCACGGTGGCGCTGACAGCAAATTTCAGCTGCCCGTGAAAACCAACTGGAAGCTCGCGGTCGAAAACTATTGCGAGAGCTATCACTTGCCGTGGATTCACCCCGGTTTGAACAGCTATTCTCGTCTGGAAGATCACTATAACATCACCGAATTGGGTAAATACTCCGGTCAGGGCACCTTGGTTTATCGCCAGCTTAAGGACGACGCAGGCAACACCTTCCCTGATTATCCCGACCTGTCCTCCAAATGGGATGAAGGGGCGGAGTATATCGTGGTCTACCCCAATGTCTTGCTTGGTGCACAGCGTGACCATTCCTTTGCCATTGTGCTGGAACCCACTGCGATGGATCACACAATCGAGCATGTGCATCTGTATTATGCGCAAGCAGAAACCAGCGTTGAATTGCGCGAAAAGAACACACAACAGTGGCGCGAAGTCTTTGAAGAAGATGTTTTTGTGGTCGAGGGCATGCAACGTGGTCGCCACGCGATGGGCTTTGATGGCGGGCGCTTTTCGCCTGCGATGGACGGCCCGACGCATTGCTTCCATGACTGGGTAGCAGGTCGGATCGAGACCCACCGTGCCGCCAACGACGCCGCTGGCAAGGCTGCTGAATGAGTGACTTGGATCAACGCCTTTTGGACGCACATGCAGCGCATGATCAAAAGGCGTTGATTGACCTTTACCAAGATGCCGCTGAGCAAGCCAAGGATATAGAAGCAGTCGGGTTTTACCTGACTCATGCCTATGTTTTTGCGCTAGAGCTTGGCCACCCTGCCGCGCCCCAATTGCACGCGCGGCTGAAAGACATGAACCGCGAGGAATAGGGCCACGTTATGGCCCTTTTCCATTTGATTTGGCTAGGCCTGTCGCAGCAATGAATACAACCGCCATGTGGAATGCCCGAGCAAAGGCAGCACCAGAAATAATCCTAGAAAACCCGGAATAAGCGCCAGGAACGTCGTGCCTGCGATAAAGGCTGCCCACGCCAGCATAGGAATGGGATTGGCCAAAACGGTTTGAAATGAGGTGATCATCGCGGTGACGAAATCCACCTCTCGATCCAACAAAAGCGGCAAAGAAATCACCGTGGACATGTATAGGATCAGGGCAAACACCGCCCCAACGCCCGTGCCAACCAGCAACATCATGATGCCATTCGCCGTGGTGTAGACTTCATAGGAGGTGGACACATTGGTCATCGTCGACAAGCCCAGAAACAGAGCAAAAATCATATGCGCCAGAAAGAACCAAAACAGAAAAATGATGATGATCACAGCGCAGATTGACGGCAGCTGACGACGGCTTTGACGACAGATCACCCCATAGACGGATCGACCATCCATTGGCAGGCCTTGTTCAATACGATGCGATACTTCGTACAAGCCCACAGCAGCAAATGGTCCGATCAGAGGGAACCCAATAGCCGCAAACACCAACCAATATGTTTGTCCTGTCACCATTGTGATCCATACCATCAGCCATCCGGCGGCGACATAAAACCCGGCGAAAATAAAGCCGTATCCGGGGCGCGCCTTCATATCTTGCCATCCCAATTGCAAGGCTTTGTGCAATACAGAAAAATCAACTTTGCCAAGTTTGGGCACACCCATTTGTGGTGTTTGCTCCATACATTCCTCCCAAAATGCAATTCATTTGAAAAGAGTGCAGCAAGTGAAGAGCTGTTTCAAGCGTTGCGCGCGCTCATCAGTCCCTTATGGTCCTTCTTCGCTGTGCAGCACGGAGCAAAGAGCGCAAAGCGTCGTGTTCTTTCAGCGCCCCAAATAGGGATTAGTCTTCGGCTTGGGCCTCAGAGCGGCTTTTGCCTGCGACATCCATCGCCAGAGTTGCAGCCATGAACCCATCAAGATCACCGTCCAACACACCTTTGGTGTCGGATGTTTCATGGCTTGTGCGCAGGTCTTTGACCATCTGATAGGGTTGCAGCACGTACGAGCGGATTTGGTTGCCCCATCCTGCATCACCCTTGGCCTCGTGGGCCTCGTTGATGGCAGCGTTGCGGCGGTCCAGTTCCTGCTGGTAGAGCCGCGATTTCAAAGCCTTCATGGCAATGTCGCGGTTCTGGTGCTGGGATTTTTCCGAGCTGGTCACAACAATGCCTGTCGGCATGTGGGTGATCCGTACAGCCGAATCCGTGGTGTTCACGTGCTGACCACCCGCCCCCGAAGAGCGATACGTATCAACGCGGATGTCGGCGGGGTTCACATCAACCTCGATATTGTCATCCACCACAGGGTACACCCAAACAGAGCTGAATGACGTATGTCGTTTGGCTGCGCTGTCATAAGGCGAGATGCGCACAAGACGATGCACGCCGCTCTCGGATTTTAGCCAACCATATGCATTGTGACCAGTAATCTTATAGGCTGCGGATTTGATGCCCGCCTCTTCGCCCGCGCTCTCTGACTGTAATTCAACCTTATAGCCTTTTTTCTCGGCCCAACGCACATACATTCGCGCCAGCATTGAGGCCCAGTCACAGCTTTCGGTGCCCCCTGCCCCGGAATTGATTTCCAGAAAAGTGTCGTTGCTGTCGGCCTCGCCATCCAAAAGCGCTTCAAGCTCTTTTTCAGCGGCTTTGACTTTCAGGGTTTTTAACGCGGCCTCGGCCTCATTTACGACCTCTTCGTCGTCTTCCATCTCACCCATTTCGATCAATTCGATGTTATCACTTAGATCAGTTTCAATGGATTTGCAGGTCGCGATGGCATCCACAAGCGTTTGGCGTTCACGCATCAGTTTTTGCGCGTTGTCCGGGTCATTCCAAAGATCAGGATCTTCGACACGTGCGTTGAATTCCTCCAGCCGATAGCTGGCGGTATCCCAATCCAAACGCTGCCGCAACAAGTCCAGAGACTTTTCGATTTCGGCCACGATATTCTGAATTTCGGCGCGCATGGGATGTCCTTGCAATGATCACTTGGGTTTGGGTGATAAACCAGCAAACAAGGTAGAGCAAGCCGCGACAGCGGTCCATTGGGACCAATGGCACGCAACTGTTCAAAATACACCTCGTTGGCATATGTTCGGCACCAAGCCTTGGTGGAATTGGGTGAAATTTGACTTGTAGCAGCACAGATTTCACTCTGTAGGTAGATAAACCGGAAGGGACGCCCGCATGAGCAATCACGAAGAGAGCCTTGATCCCAACGACTGGACGTTGCCGCGGCAACTGGCACACCAGATGATTGACGACGCGATCACCCACATTTCCGAAGTGCGCAAGCGTCCAGTCTGGCAAGAGATGCCAGACACTGTTCGAGCGTTTTTTAAATCATCAGTACCAAGCGATCCAACGTCATTGGAAACTGTGTACGCCGAGCTGCGCGAAAATCTGTTTCCCTATTCCATGGGCAATATTCATCCCCGGTTTTGGGGGTGGTATATGGGGTCCTCAAATTTCACCGGGGCCTTGGCGGATTTTCTGGCAGCAGTGGACGGATCCAACCTTGGGGGTGGCAACACCGCGCCAGCCATGATCGACATTCAAGTGGTCGATTGGTTCAAAGAATTGATGGGGTTTCCCGAAGATGCCAGCGGCACCCTAACCAGCGGTGGCTCCATGGCCAACATGGTGGCGCTGAATGTTGCACGTAATGCCCTTGCCGGTGTTGATGTGCGCGCCGAAGGCATCATGAGCATGCCACAGCCTTTGCGGTTTTACGCCTCAAACCAGGTGCATAGTTGTCATCAAAAAGCATTGGAAACCATGGGGCATGGGGCAAAATCTTTAACTGAAATTTCATGCGATGATCATTTTCGCATGGATATTTCCGCCTTGGAAAAGGCCATTGCTCAGGATCGTGCGAATGGCATCAAACCTGCCTGTGTAATTGGCACAGCCGGAACCACGAACACTGGTGCCATGGATGATTTGCGTGCCATTGCAGACATTTGCAAACGGGAAAACATGTGGTTTCATGTCGATGGCTGCATTGGTGCGTTTTTACGCCTTGCACCGGAATATCAACATCTTGTTGATGGCATACATTTGGCCGACTCTGTCGCAATGGACCCACATAAATGGCTGCACACCCCGTTTGAAGCAGGCTGCGTTTTGGTGCGCGATGCACAGCGGCATTTCAACACATTCGAGATGCACGGGGATTATCTGCAAATGCAAAAACGCGGATTAATTGCGGGCAAATTCCTTGCGGATTTCGGGTTTGAATTAAGCCGCGGTTTTAAGGCCTTGAAAATCTGGATGTCGCTCAAGGAAAATGGGGTAGAGAAAATGGGGCGCCTGATTGCCCAGAACATTCAACAGGCCCAGTATCTTGAGCAACAAGTCGCGTCAGATCCACGTCTGGAGCTGGTGGCACCCGTTGATTTGAATATCATTTGTTTTCGCTATGCCAATGGCATCACAGACGAAACACAGCTGAAAGAGCTGAACACGGAAATCATGCTGCGCCTTCAGGAAACAGGCATGGCCGTGCCGTCTGACACGACATTGGCCCAAAAGCATTGCCTGCGCGTTGCGATAAACAATCACCGCACACAACGCCAGGATTTGGACTTATTTTTAGAGGAGGTCCTAAGGCTGGGAGCAAAAATAGAGGCCGAAACCGGCATCTAGATTCGGTTCTTAATACAAACCACCAGAACTAATTGTACCAAAGGTTGCCTTGGGACCGACCACAGCCTTTTCACCAGTAGAGGTGGTCACCTGACGTGCGCCATAACTTTCCACCTCATCGACCAACAGCAAATCCTGCCCCATGGCAAAACCACCGTCGTATGCAATGCCAAAGATCGGCTCTTCTCCATCTCGGAAGTATTCAGCCACGACATATTCACCGCTGGCACCATCATTCAGGCGCGCGCCGGTAAAGCGGTCAATTTTGATGAAATGGCCACCGGAGGGCACACGAAACTTGCCTGCGCCGTATTTCTCAATCGCCTCTTTCATAAACTCTTGGAATACCGGCCCACACGTGTTGCCGCCATAGGTGCCACGCCCCAATGGGCGCGGACGGTCGTGGCCGATGTAACATCCTGCCACCATCGTGTTGGTAAAGCCCACAAACCAGACATCCTTGGCCTCGTTGGTGGTGCCGGTTTTACCCGCTACAGGCACTGGCAGGTTAATGGCGGAGCTTGCGGTGCCGCGATCGACAACGCCGCGCATCATAGACGTCAGTTGATAAGCCGTGATCGCATCCATCACTCGTTCCCGGTTGGTCACGATACGCGGGCCGCGCGTGGTGGGAATATCCGTGCGCGTGCATTCGTCACAACTGCGCTGATCGTGACGATAAATCGTGCGGCCATATCGATCCTGCACACGGTCCACCAATGTGGGCTCTACGCGTTCACCCCCATTGGCGAACATCGCATAGGCCGCCACCATGTTATACAACGTGGTTTCCTCTGACCCCAACGAGTTGGCAAGGAAATGCCCCATATTGTCATAAACACCAAAACGTTCGGCATAATCGGCAACGGTTTGCATACCAACCTCTTGCGCCAAACGAATGGTCATTAGGTTTCGCGAACGTTCAATGCCTGTTCGCAGCGGCGTGGGGCCATAAAATTCATTGGACGAATTACGCGGACGCCACAGTCCTTGAGGCGTGTCGATCTCAATCGGGGCATCAATCACAATGGTTGCAGGGGTATATCCGCTGTCCAGCGCCGAGGCATAGACAAAGGGTTTAAAGCTAGAGCCCGGCTGACGCTTGGCCTGAGTGGCGCGGTTGAACACCGAATGCTGATAGGAAAACCCCCCCTGCATGGCGATCACACGACCGTTGTTCACATCCATCGCCATGAACCCGCCCTGCACCTCTGGCACTTGGCGAAGGGTCCAACGTACGAATTCACCTGTGTCGTCATTGGTCAACGCGCGTACCAACACTACGTCGCCCTGTTCCAGCAGATCACCGGCAACTCGTGCCTTGCGGCCCAACCCATCCTCTAACTGTTTGCGTGCCCAAGTCACGTCCTTGGCAGAGACGAAATGTCCGGCGGCATCGTTGGGCACGTCCTCAATGCCGATCCGTGCAGATTTAGCCCCAACCTCCAACACGACAGCAGGATACCATTGGCCATCAAGCATAACATCGCGCGGCACCTCGACCTCAGCCAGGGCTGCGCGCCAAGCGGCCTCTTCGCCCAACACATCAGGCGACAGCGCCTTGCCTGTTCCACGCCAAACCCCACGCGAACGGTCGTATTTTTCCAACGCACGACGCAAAGCACGCGCAGCAATTTCCTGCATCTCAGGATCGACCGTCGCACGTACAGTCATCCCACCAGAAAAGAACTCGTCTTCCCCGAAATCATCACTTAACTGACGGCGAATTTCATCGGTGAAATAATCCCGAGGGGGCAGTTCGGCGCGATGGCTTTCGAAATCACCGTTCTGAACTGAACGTAAATCCTTGACCACCTCGGTCTCGTAAAGCACTGGCGCGAGGTATCCGTTTTCCATCATCTCCTTAAGCACAAAATTGCGCCGCTCCAGCAGGCGCTCTTTGCCGCGAACAGGATGAAACTTACCTGGTGCTTTGGGCATAGATGCCAGAATTGCAGCCTCATGCGGTTCAAGCTCGATCAGGGATTTATTGAAATAGGTTTGCGCGGCCGCCGCCACACCATAGGAATTCTGCCCAAGGAAAATCTCGTTCAGGTACAGCTCCAGAATGCTGTCTTTATCCAGAGTTTCTTCCAAACGTGTCGCAAGGATGATTTCTTTAACTTTGCGTTCCATGCGCCGATCACCTGACAGCAGGAAATTCTTCATCACCTGCTGCGTGATCGTCGATGCACCGCGCACATTTTGTCCGCGGGATCGTATGCCTTCAAAAATCGCTGCCAGAATACCACGGGCGTCGTACCCATTGTGGCTGTAGAAATTCTTGTCCTCGGCCGAAATAAACGCCTGCTTGACCATATCCGGGATTTCTTCGGCAGGCACAAACAGGCGGCGCTCTTTGGCGAACTCATCAATGATGCGACCCTCGCGGGAATAAATCCGGCTGATGGTCGGTGGCTTGTACTGTGCCAACGATTCATGGCTGGGCAGATCGCGCCCATAGATAAACAGCACCGCCCCAATGGACAGAAACAACACCAACAGCCCCATCGTCACCATGGTGAAGATCGATCCGAAGAAAGAAAGAATAAGTCTCAGCACGGATGCCCCCGCCTTTTACCACTTACCGTCTATAGCCGCCCCATCGCGTGGGGTCAAAACACATCCTGTCATATCCACAAAACCCGCAGGAAGCTGCCTGCACCTACGGCGCCTCAAGCACCCACCCGAGCAAAGATTTCGCATGAAATCTGTGCGAGAGATCAAGCGCGCGCATCTGCGCGCCCCTTTGGATCAGGTTTTACTGACGTACAAGACCTTTTGCCGCCTGATCGGCCTGCCGCCATGCAAGCAACCCATCACGAATCCCCGCATTCACCGTCGCGCGCCAATTCGGATCTTTCAGATTGCTCAGGTCTCTATCCGACGACATAAACCCCACTTCAATCAGAATCGACGGAATATCTGCGGCCTTAAGCACCGAAAATCCTGCCTCGCGCAGCGGCTTTTTGTTCAATAAACCCGTGGATTGCTGCATTCCCAACACCATCGCTCTGGCAAGCTTTTGCGTCCGTGGACGGGTTTCAAGGCGCGCAAGATCCAGCAACACATTGGCCACCACATCATCTGTGTCACTCAGATCAAGCCCCGCCAATATCTCGCCCCGATCATGACGTTCTGCCAACAGGCGTGAGGCTTTGTCGCTGGCCTCTTCGGACAGGGTGTAAACCGTGGCTCCTGTGGCATGCCCTGACTGAAGTGCGTCCGCATGCAATGAAATAAACACATCGGCCTGAACTCTATGGGCCAAGGCCACCCGCTCTTCAAGGGACACAAACCGATCCTCGTCTCGAGTCATTACAACGTCTATGCCGCCTGCACGGCGCAAGGTGTCGCGCAATTCCCGCGCGATGGTCAGCATCAAATCCTTTTCCTGCAGATCGTCCACTTCTGCGCCCGGATCAATGCCACCATGCCCCGGGTCCAGCAAAACGACCATCGGGGCCCATTCTGATTTGCTCTGCCCAGTTGGTTGCGTCACCGCTGGTTTTGGCAAATCCCAGCGCGGGTCCTCCGGGGCGCCAGCCTGCGCGGCGTATTCCTCTGCGTTGCTGGCCTGCAATGTCACCTGCAAAATCGCCGATCCATCTGTTGGCTCAACCCGCAATTCCGCAGTATCGATGACCGAAGGGCTGGCCAGATCAATCACCATGCGGCTCCAACCATCGCGAAAACTGCCAAATCGCACAGCGGATATGCCTTCGGATTGATCAAACACCTCAGCCTGTAATCCGCTCCAGTCCACTTCTCGAAAATCCAGCACCAGACGGCGCGGCTCATCCACTTGAAAAACCCGCCAAGGCACGCCTTGGCTCAGGCCAAGGCTCAATGTGACAGTGCCCCCCCATCCATCCTTAACATGGCTTTCCTGTGGGCTGACACGCGCAAGACCGCCAAGGTCTTGGGCAATCGCCGTGCCAGGCCCAAGCATCAGGGCACACAAAAGCGCGCCCGCCCATTTCAGGATCCTGCTCATCCCGTTCAAACCAGTCTTGTTATTTTCATTTGAGTGAGATCATCGCAGGTTTTGGAGGACGCATCAATCTTCAGATCGCACCGCGTGCCCTCATGAAACGTTCAAGACGCACCAGACCTTCGGCAATGTCTTCACTGGCACGCGCATAGGAAAATCGCAATGTGCCATGTCCGCGTTCCGGATCGAAATCCAGTCCCGGCGTGACCGCAACCCCCGCCTCGTCCAGTATTTCGCGCGCAAAGGCTCGGCTGTCATTGGTCAGATGACTCACATCCGCATAAACATAAAAAGCCCCATCCGGCGGTGCAAAGCGATCAAACCCCGCCTTGGGCAAGCCTTCAATCATCATGTGACGATTGCGCCGATAGACAACCATGTTGGCCTCTAATTCTTCAGGGCAGTCCATCGCAGCCAGCGCCGCAACTTGGCTTGCATTACTGGCGCAGATGAACATGTTTTGGGACAGGCGTTCTAAGACGCGCACATGGTCCTCTGGAACCACCATCCAGCCCACGCGCCATCCGGTCATACTGAAGTATTTGGAAAACGAGTTGATCACGTAACACTCATCCGTGAGTTCCAGCGCACTGACTGCTTTGGCCTCATATTCGATGCCATGATAAATTTCATCGCTGATAAAAGAGGCACCACTTGCCTGACAGGCCTCGATCAAAGACGACATGGCGGCGCGATCCAACATTGTACCTGTGGGATTCGCAGGTGAGGCCACCATCAGACCCGCAATATCGAGCCCCGCAAAATCCGCCGCGACGGGTTGCAGGCGATTTTCTGCCGCAGTCGGTAAGTCCACAGGCACCAAATCAAGTGCTTTAAGGATTTGGCGATAACTCGGATACCCCGGAGCACCAATTGCCACACGATCACCGGTGTCAAACAGCGACGTAAACGCCAGAAGAAACGCGCCGGATGATCCCGGAGTCACCACAACCCGCGCAGGGTTCAGATCAACATTATACCAATCTCCATAGAGTTTCGCGATCCGTGCACGCAACTCAGGGGTACCCAAAGCCACGGTGTACCCCAAGGCGTCCTGCTCCATCGCAGTCTTTAATGCAGATCGCGCACCCGCAGGTGCAGGCGTGCCGGGTTGCCCCACTTCCATGTGAATAATGTGGCGGCCTGCCTCTTCAGCCTGCCGCGCGGCCTCCATTACATCCATCACAATGAAGGGATCAACTTCGCTGCGTCTTGAGTTCCGCATGATTTTCGTTCCTATTGTCGCCATGACCTTTCAACGCGAAATGACCGCGCCGTCAACAAGCCTTTATAGTCTCACTGTGTCACACGTTCTGACATGGTTGAGTGGTCTTATGTTGGCCGCCTGCCTGATTCTGAACGCTACACAAGCGCGGGCTGTGTCATTGTTGCGTGATCCTGACATTGAACATGCCTTACGTCAGTTGGCCGAACCGATACTGGCCGCCGCAGGTCTTGGCGGGTCGGTCCGTATTCTGGTGGTGAATGACCGAACTCTGAATGCATTTGTGACGGACCCCCAGCATATTTTCATTCATTATGGTCTGATCCTAAAAACCGAAAATGCGGCCATGTTGCAGGCAGTGATTGCCCACGAAGCTGCCCATATCGCCAATGGGCACATTGCACGACGTCTGGCCAATATCGGCACGGCCCGCACCGCGGCCAACCTTGGCACGGCTCTTGCGGTGCTTGCCGGGGCTGCCGCGGGCAATGCACAGCTTGCGACAGGTGTGGCAATTGGCACTCAGGGTACGGCACAGCGTCTGTTTTTAGCCCACACCCGCGCCGAAGAGGCCTCTGCCGATCAATCTGGCGTGCGTTACATGGTGCGAGCGGGCGCAAATCCGCAAGGCGCAGTACAAATACACGAGTTGTTTCGTGGGCAGGAATTGCTGAATGTTTCGCGTCAAGATCCTTATTCACGCTCCCACCCACTGAGCCGGGACCGCATGCGCGCAATGCAGGCCTTTGTCTCTGCAAACAAACGCACATATACGCCGGATCCACAGGCCGAGTATTGGTTCGCGCGCGCGCGTGGCAAAGTAGAGGCCTTTACAGGATCCCCAAAACAGACCCAGCGCAAAGCCAAGGACAGTCCGACCAAAGATATTCGCTTGATGCGCGAGGCGATTGCGCTGCACCGCCTGTCAAACCAAAAGGCCGCTGTGTCAAAGATCAATCAAGCCATCGCCATGCGTCCAAATGATCCGTTCCTCTATGAACTCAAGGGGCAGATATTGTTAGAGGGTCGCAACTTCGGCGCTGCTGTGGCCGCTTATAAACGGTCGGTCGATCTGGCCCCTTCCAATGCCTTGTGTTTGGGCGGATATGGGCGCGCATTGTTGGCGGCGGGCCGTCCTAAACAGGCTTTGAAAGCCTTGGAAAAGGCGCGGGCGCGTGATTTTCGCGATGCACGTTTGATGCGCGACTTGGGGTCGGCCTATGCGCAATTGGGTCAGACAGGCAAGGCCGCCTTGTCGACAGCAGAGCGTTATGCTCTGCAGGGGCGCCTGAAAGACGCCGCTATCCATGCCAAACGTGCCAAAGGTTTATTGCCGCGCGGCTCTCAAGGTTGGCAAAGAGCAAGTGATATCGAATATGCCGCCAAACAGGCCGCAAAGAGAAAATGACAGGAGAGATTTCATGCGACATCTGATCGGGGCTGCGGCCATTGGAATATTGGGTCTGACCGCCCCCGTGGCACAGGCATTTGATATCGATAGTATGAATGCCGCAGAGCGCGACCAGTTCCGTGCCGAAATTCGCGCCTATCTTCTGGATAATCCTGAAGTGATCATCGAGGCCATTGATGTGCTGGAAGCACGACAAGCAGCCCAGCAAGATCAAAACGACAAGACCCTGGTGCAGGTCAACGCAGATGATTTGTTCAACGATGGGTTTTCCTTTGTTGGGGGAAACCCTGATGGGGACATCACTCTGGTAGAGTTCGTGGATTATCGTTGCGGATATTGCCGACGCGCGCATGATGAGGTCAAAGAGTTGGTGGCCAGTGATGGCAACATTCGCTTTATCGTCAAAGAGTTCCCAATCTTGGGCGAGGCGTCACTGCTGTCTTCTCGCTTTGCCATTGCGACCAAACAAGTTGCTGGCGACGAAGCCTATGTAGCAGTCAACGATGCGCTGATCCGGCTGAATGGAGATTTGAACGACACCACTCTGACGCGCCTAGCATCGTCACTTGGTTTAGATGGTGATGCGATTATCGCACAAATGGGCAGCGATGACGTGACCGCAGAAATTCGCAAAACACGCGAGTTGGCGCAACGTTTACAGATTTCCGGCACGCCAACCTTTGTGATGCATGATGAAATGCTGCGAGGGTATCTGCCGCTGGACAATATGCGCCAACTGGTCGGGCAAATTCGCGGATAAGAACAGCCGCTCATCAGTCCCTAACGGTCCTTCTTCGCTAAACGAAGAGCGACCGCAAGGGAGGGATGAGTGATCTTATTCTGCGTCAACTGAAGCGGCCTCAATCGCGGCCGCCTTCCTCTCCACCTGTTCAACGATATGCTCCACCATCTCATCGTTGGACAGTTTGTGGCTTTGCTTACCTGCGAGATAAACCATCCCAGATCCAGCCCCACCACCAGTAAAACCAACATCCGTCATCAACGCCTCTCCAGGACCATTCACAACACAGCCAATAATACTCAGGCTCATGGGGGTATGAATATGTGCAAGCCGCGTCTCCAACGCCGCGACCGTTTTGATCACATCAAAACCCTGACGCGCACAGCTTGGGCAACTGATGATATTGACACCCCGATGCCGCAATCCCAATGATTTCAAGATTTCAAAACCAACTTTCACCTCTTCGACGGGATCCGCCGACAGCGACACCCGCACAGTATCGCCAATACCCATCCACAAAAGCTGCCCTAAGCCAATCGCCGATTTGATCGTTCCCGAAACAAACCCGCCCGCCTCTGTCACACCAAGATGGATCGGCGCATCCGTGGCCTCGGCCAACTGCTGATAGGCAGCCGCCGTCATAAAGACATCACTTGCTTTCACGCTGATTTTATATTCATGGAAATCATTATCTTGCAGGATACGGATATGATCTAGGCCGGATTCGACCATTGCATCTGGACAAGGTTCACCATATTTTTCCAAAAGGTGCCGCTCTAGAGAGCCTGCATTCACCCCGATACGAATGGAACACCCATGATCCTTAGCGGCCTGAATGACCTCTTTCACGCGCTTTTCATCGCCAATATTACCAGGATTAATTCGCAGACATGCCGCCCCGGCCTCTGCCGCCTCGATCGCGCGTTTATAGTGAAAGTGAATATCGGCCACGATAGGAACCGTGCTTTCGCGCACAATCTCGCGTAAGGCTTGCGTTGAGGCGGCATCCGGGGTGGACACCCGCACAATATCTGCCCCTGCCTCTGCCGCAGCCTGCACTTGCGCAACCGTCGCCGCCACGTCCGAGGTATCGGTGTTGGTCATGGTTTGCACAGCAATCGGTGCATCCCCTCCGACCAGAACATTCCCAACACGGATTTGACGGGACTTCCGGCGCTCAATATTACGCCAAGGACGGATGTGATTGATCGACATGACTCACCTGCCTGAAACTGGGGTATGCCCTATCTAGGCAGCTTTGAGCGTATGGGCAACACAGGTGGTCTGAATTCTTCGACAGTCAAGTCAAACACAGGGCGCAACAGGATCAATCGCCAACCACAATATTCTGAACAGCCAGCTCTGCCACAATGCGCGCAAGCTCAGGATCAATGTCCATATCGGCAACCGCATAGGTACTTTGAATATCTTCTGGCGTCAGCGCGACACCCCGTACCGTTCCTGTGCCTTCACCCATTGGGCCATAGATATTCCCGTTGACTGTGGCATAGATCGAGCCAGACATCCCGGCACGTAAGGTTGGCGCAGTGTCCGTCTGGGGCAGAACATAGGTTTCGCCTGCATCCATAATCTTTTCAAAGATCACTGACCCATCTGCCGCGCTGACACGCACCCAAGCGGCCCGCACTGTCATCAGCTCAACCGTAGGCGCCGCATCAGCCACAACCTGTGGCACAGATTCAATTGGGTGTTCCTCTGCCACAATATAAGGAGTGGATATTTCAGGCACAAATGTCCCCACCGAATTCGGGTCTAACGTGGAAATCGGACCATCACGCGCAACCAATACAGGCACATCCAGCGCAAGAGGGCGATATAGCCGATCCAAAGTATCCGCAGGCGGGTTAAACACCCCTGCGACCTCGGAAGAGGTATCATCGTCAACATCACGGGTCTCTGAAACACGCAACGCATCCAGCGGATCAAGCTCGGCCAATACGGAAGGCGCCTGTTCCACAGGGGAAACCTGTACGCGCTGTATCTCGTTCAGGACACTCATACCACCGTATCCAAGACCACCGATCAGTGCCAACAACACGAAAGTTGACCCGATCGCCCGTGGTTCAATCCGTGACAGGATGGAATCCTGCGTTGGCACAAAGGGTGTGTTGGGGCGCATAAATGGGTCGCGTTCACCAGCCGCCACAACTGTTGTGTCAGCCTTGCGAATGGTAGAGGCCTTGTCGCTCATCCCGTGGGCAGTGACAAAACCGCTCTCACGGCAAAACACCGTATAGGTCTCATCCGGGTCCATCCCCAGATACCGCGCATAAGAGCGCACGTAGCCTGCGATAAAACCGGGCGTTTCAAAGGCAGATGGGTCAGAATTTTCGATGGCAGAGATATAAGATGCGCGAATTTTCAATTCTCGCTGAACATCCAGAAGTGACTTGCCCATGGTGGCGCGTTCACCGCGCATCATGTCCCCAAGACGCAAGTCGTAGTCGTCGAATCCTTTCGGACCGCTCTCTGGTTCAACGGATTTGCGCTGTTTGCGCCCGATCATAGCCTCTGCCCCATTCCGTGCTTATCCGATATGCCCCACGATTCGGATTGCGCCCCTTTGTTGAGACTAAGTTAACACAGAACAAGCAGAATTGCACGTTTGTGAGCGTTTAGCCCGCCAGTTCGGCACGATTCAGCGCACAATGAGACCACAGCGCATCCATCGCATTCACCAGCGCATCAATCTCTTTGGGGCCATGCACAGGCGATGGGGTGAAACGCAGGCGTTCAGTGCCGCGTGGCACCGTTGGATAGTTGATCGGCTGGACGTAAATACCGTGTGCTTCCAACAACATATCGCTCAGCTTTTTGGTATGAACAGGATCGCCCACAATCACAGGCACAATGTGACTGCCATGATCAACGATCGGCAGGCCCATACCCTTTAGACGCAGCTTCAGGATTTTGGCTTGTTGCTGATGCAAATCACGCAGGGCCTGATCGGTTTTCAGATGCGCAACCGATGCTGCCGCACCTGCTGCAACCGCAGGCGCCAAGGACGTGGTGAAAATGAAACCCGGCGCATAAGAGCGGATCGCGTCACACATTTTCTCGCTCGCCGCGATATAGCCGCCCATAACGCCATAGGCCTTGGCCAAGGTGCCGTTGATGATGTCGATACGATGCGCAAGGTTGTCGCGTTCCGTGACACCTCCACCGCGCGGGCCATACATGCCCACAGCGTGGACCTCATCAATATAGGTCAGCGCACCAAATTCATCCGCCAAATCGCAGATTTCCGCGATGGGACCAAAATCGCCATCCATTGAATAAACCGATTCAAAGGCGATCAGTTTCGGCGCGGCCGGGTCATCCGCCTCAAGCAATTCACGCAAATGCGCCACGTCGTTGTGACGGAAGATGCGTTTCGCCCCGCCATTGCGACGCACGCCTTCGATCATGGATGCATGGTTCAATGCATCGCTATAAATGATCAGACCAGGAAACAGTTTGGGCAGAGTCGAAAGCGTCGCATCATTGGCAATATAGGCGCTTGTGAACAACAAGGACGCCTCTTTACCATGTAGATCGGACAGCTCAGCCTCCAGCTGTTTGTGGTAAATTGTCGTGCCGGAAATATTGCGTGTTCCACCAGAACCCGCACCGGTGGCATCTATCGCCTCATGCATAGCAGTGGTCACAACCGGATGTTGACCCATTCCCAGATAATCGTTGCCACACCATACAGTAATGGGTGTTTCGCTGCCATCGGGGCGGCGCCATGTCGCGTGAGGAAAATTCCCCTTTTCGCGAACAATATCAATAAAGGTACGATACCGGCCTTCTTCGTGAAGGCTGTTCAGGGCGTCGTCGAGCTTGGCGGAATAATCCACGTAGCGTTCCTCCGGTTGCTGGCATCATGCAGCTTGCGTTTCCTTCGCGTCCACCCAGATCTGAGATAAATCAGAGGGACAGTCCTTTATCCGAATTGGATATAGCGCTCATTTCGCGGCACTTCTAGTTATGTTTTCCATTCATGACCATGTACCATTTTGACGCTCCTTTAAAATTGATGCACATCAACATCACTGGACAGCACCAAACGCGATGCTAGGCTCCGCGCAACATGAAAATACCACAGGATTTCAACGCTTATGACGCTCGAAAACGTCCTCAATCGTATCGATTCAGACCTGCCCGCCGCAACAGACCGCCTGTTGGAATTGCTGCGCATTCAATCCATTTCGACCGACCCAGCCTATAAAGAGGCCTGTCAGGATGCCGCGGATTGGTTGGTACGTGATCTGCAAAGCATTGGTGTTACAGCAGAAAAACGCCCAACACCGGGTCATCCCATGGTGGTGGGGCATGTGGATGGCGATGGACCACACGTACTATTTTACGGACATTACGACGTGCAGCCCGTTGATCCGTTGGATTTGTGGGAATCACCCCCGTTTGAGCCTGCTTTAGAAGAAACTGACAAAGGCACGGTCATTCGTGGGCGCGGATCGTCCGATGACAAGGGCCAGTTGATGACCTTTGTCGAGGCGTGTCGCGCATGGAAGGCCGAACATGGCACCCTGCCCTGCAAGATCACGTTCTTCTTTGAGGGCGAAGAAGAATCAGGATCACCTTCTTTGATCCCGTTCATGCAAGAAAACGCAGCCGAGCTGACCGCCGATATTGCGCTGATTTGTGATACGGGTTTGTTTGAAAGCAAAACCCCCGCCATCATCACCCAACTGCGCGGCCTCTTGGGCGAAGATTTCACAATCACCGGGCCAGACCGCGATCTGCATTCCGGCATGTATGGCGGCGTTGCCATGAACCCGATCCGGGTTTTGACCAAAATTCTGGCCGGGTTGCATGACGACACTGGCGCAATCACCCTGCCCGGATTTTATGACGATGTACCCGAATTGTCAGACGAGATGCGCAGCCAATGGCAAAATCTGAATTTTGACCACGCGACATTCCTTGGGGATGTCGGCCTGAAAGCCCCCGCAGGAGAGGTCGACCGCACCCCGCTTGAACAAATCTGGTCACGTCCGACATGTGATGTGAACGGAATTTGGGGTGGCTATACTGGGGACGGTTTCAAAACCGTGCTGCCATCAGAGGCCTCTGCTAAAATCTCTTTCCGCCTTGTGGGTCAGCAAGACCCCGACAAAGTTCGCACCGCGTTCCGTACACATCTGGAAAACAACCTTCCCGATGGTTTCACCGTGGACTATCGTACCGAAAAAGGCTCTCCCGCCGCGCAGATGTCCACCGACAACCCCGCGTTTGAACAGGCCCGCAAAGCGCTGTCAGACGAATGGCCCGACGCAGCGGCCTTTGCAGGCTGCGGCGGCTCCATCCCCATCGCCGGATATTTCAAGGATTTGCTGGGCGTGGACGCCATACTGATCGGTTTTGGCAAAGACGACGACCAAATCCATTCCCCCAACGAAAAATACGATCTGGAAAGTTTTCACAAAGGCACCCGCAGCTGGGCGCGCATTCTGGATGCGATGGTGAAGTAAAGTTTCCGACAAGGTGGGATATCGCCTACCCTGTCCGCTTTGCGGACTTGGACGAAACCGCTCCCGCGGTATTGGCGCTTTTGGCGGGTTTTGCGCGTTGATGTGAGCGGCGTGGATT
>CANLDA010000010.1 GCA_947489325.1 uncultured Paracoccaceae bacterium
CTGTCGCCCGTCGACTTCGAAAACAGACAGCGAAACATGAACCAAGAGGGTGTCTAGGAAACTAGGGGCTATTCAAGGGGCTATTCATACGTCTGGACGATGTTCATTTGAGCCATCCGCTCGAATACGAACGCCCCCGGGGTCTTGCTCATGATGCTGATAGTTTTCAGTCTGACTTCCTGTGCCAGCACTGTCGTAGACCGTCCGAGCACCATTGTCGGTTGATCCTGTTGTGAAACCGATGCCAGATATAGGCAGGTTCATGCTTGGCAGATTGAGGTCAACCGATCCATTTACCCGATCTTCTGGATCAAGCACGCCATTAAGGCGTTCCAATACCGCTTCAGATATGATTGCAGGCGTTGGAACATCGGCAGTACTGTCGAGCAGTTCAGCCTTAACGTATTTGCGTTGACGCAAATGGTTTACCGCGCAGTTATGCGCTAGTCGCCCGGCCTCATTGACGTATTTTGTCCCGCTTACTGAGCGCGGCACAATACCGAGGCGTTTTGATACTTCTGTTTCTTCTTCGAGGGCAAACAGTGGATTGCCAGACAGTAGTTTTTGACGAACCACCTCTGAGTTTCCGGGGTAATCATCCTCGGGATTTTTGAGAGCATCGATTGCAGGTGCCGGCACAAATACTGCGATAATTTCCGCAGTAATTGGCGTAATCATTCGGCCTGCAATGGGGTCCAGTTCATATGTGACTGATTGCGTCACGACACCGCTTTCGCTTCCTGTGACTGGTACGGCCATAATTGGATTCAACTTGCCACCCCGAAAGGTGCCTGCAAGTGTGCGTTGTTCGCGGCGCACATCGCGCGCCTGTTGATATTTAGACAACATTATATTGCCCTTTCTGTTTGGTTTCTTTGATTTTTAGGATGGATCAAGCACAGGATTAGAACCCGGTGCGTGAACCGGGTTTATTGCGTGAACGGGTGTTTTCGCTTGCGACGCGGACGTGCTTTGGGTCGGGTTATCTGAGATTCCCAACCAAATCCGGGGTAGTATACTTCACCCCGCACTTGTCCATGCCACCAGTCTTTTGCGTAATTTAAAGCACCTTCCAAGTCGGATACTTCATCACCGTAAAACTGGCTTAAATGCTCTGGATAACCGGGATTTGTTGCAACACTTGTGCGGGTTGAGCCTTGCGCCCTGATAACCCCAAAGTCTTGCCCTTTATAATCTAACCCTTGATCATGAGATACAGGATCAAAGCCACGATTATTACGGGTATTAAGAGCATCATCAGCAGTAGAATTGGATTTCCCAGCACGTGCGCCTCCATAAATACCCGGAACCTTTGGCCTTAACGTAGTGTTTTGGACCAGTAATTCAAGGCGTTTATTCTCTTGTGCGAGTTCGTCGCGTTGGAGTTCCAACTGTTTTTCTTGGTTATAAATATCGAAACCAAGAGCGGCAGCGTCACCTAGGGCATTGCCGAATACGGGGGAGTACCCCGCACCCGTTCCCGGACCTGCAAAGACGAGGGGGTTAAAACCCGCCTCCTCTGCGTTGGCCCGGATGCCTTGGGGGGGTATTGTTGTAGGTATCCGTTGCATGGGCCTTCGCGGCCTGTTTATTGGCTTTATTACCGCCAATAAACGAGAGCGCGGAGCCTATTAACCCGAACACCATTATTGCACCGCTGTACAGAGGGCTTGATATACCGCCGGGTGTGCGGTGGCGAGGTAGGTTGCTATCGAGCCGATAACGACCGGGATTGCAACCTTAAGCAATTGCTTGGCCATGAGAGTTTGCATTACACACCCCCCATGAGTTCGTAGGCGTCGAGAAAGGCTTTTGCCTTGACGTCTGTTGTCATGGCAAGCTTTTTCAGCTTGTTTTCAAGGACTTCCTTAGGTACATCCTTGTTTTGCTCAAGTACCTTCATAAGAAGGGCCTCTCGCATTTGAGCGACATTCATGCGCTCAGTTTTCGCTTCCTTATCCACTTTCGTCTCCTATGTGGAGAAAAAGCGCGCATAATGCAGATTATGTTAATAACAGCTAAGCCCCGGAAACCTCTGCTAAAATCAGCTGTTTGTAGAGCGATCTGATTTTGGTCATGACAGGCCGATCACCGGTCCCAATTGGTTTTCCGTCAATCTCTGCAACGGGCGTTTGAGCGCCGAACGTACCGGTCAGAAATGCCTCATCTGCGCCATATGTCTCATAGAGAGAGAAATTCTTTTCATAGACCGGGATACCATTGTTGCGGCATAGGTCGATCACCTTTTGCCGAGTGACACCATTCATGCAGTAATCACCGCTCGAGGTCCAAACTTCGCCCCGGCGTACGATGAAAAAATTACAGGCGTTGGTCGTGTTCACAAATCCATGTGGATCAAGCATCAATCCCTCGTCGGCACCGGCTTGCTCGGCCTGAAGGCAAGCAATGACGCAGTTTAGTTTAGAATGACTGTTAAATTTTGCATCCTGACTCATTGGCAGGCCGCGCACTTGGGGTACTGTCGCCAGACGAATACCCTTGGCTTGTAGGGTATCCACGGGTTTCGAATGTTCCATAATGATAACAAGCGTTGGGCCGCTACGGCTGAGAGAAGGATGTTGAAACGGTTTTACCTTCACCCCACGCGTCAACATCAAACGACAATGCACATTTGTGTGCATGTCATTGGCCGCCGCGGTGCGTGTCAGCGCGTCAAGAATGCCGGCCTTGTCCATGCCGACATCAAGGCTGACTGCCTTACAGGAATTGAAAAACCGGTCCATGTGTTCATCAAAGAATGCCCATTTCCCATCGTACAGCCGCATGCCTTCCCACATGCCATCACCCAGCATGAAGCCGCTGTCATAAACTGATACCTTCGCCTCATCCCGATGCACGATGTCACCGTTCACATAGATTTTGATGTCTCGGTTCCGTGTGTCTTCATCTGCATCATGGGTGGTCTGGGTGCTCATGCTGTTTCCATTCGCTTGGTTGTGCCGCGCAAGTTGTCAGATATTTCGCACAAATTGCCAAGCCCTCCTGTTAGGCGGGCATCTCATGCGTTGCGCAATGAATGCCCCCGCCCAATTCCCCAAGAGCGTCTGCATTCAGTGTCACAATCTCGCGTCCGGGATAATGGCGGCGCAGGGCATCCACAGCAATGTCATCTGTGCGCTTGTCCCCAAACTGTGCAGCTATGACAGCCTCATTACAGACATAGTAATTTACATATGATGCGACAAAATCCCGACTATTTACACGCCGTTTTATGGGTTCTGGGATCACCTCTATTTGCAGGCCCGCGGCCCTTAATACATCATGCGTCGCCAAGGCTGTTTGGTGAAATGGGTCAGACAAATCCGGCCGATCTGGCAAATTTACCAAAACGCGATTGGGTCCGGTAAAGCGTGCAAGACTGTCAATATGATAATCCGTTATGTCCTGCCCTTTCAGACCGTCGGCCCAAATTATGCGCCGAGCGCCATAGGCCCGGAGCAGTTCCAATTCAATCTCAGCACGTGACATGCCGGGATTTCGATTCCGGATCACCCAAGAACTTTCATGGGCCAACAATGTGCCATGGCCGTCTTGTTCTATGCCGCCGGCCTCTCCTTTCAGGGAGGTCGGCAGTACTGGTAAGTTCAACCGTTCAGCCAAGCGTTGGGCAATTTTGCCGTCGTAATGGTGTATTTGCTTGTTGCCCCACCCGTTGAATTGAATATGGCGAATGGCCAGATCGCCGTTGGCATTTTGGCCAAAGATCGGGCCGCTGTCACGGGCCCACAAATCCTCTGTCGGAATATCCCAAAGCTCAACGCCCCGCCCCAAAAGACGCTGAGCGTTCGCATGATCCTGCGAGCCGGCCAACATAACAACCGGTTCAAACTCAGAGATCGTATTGGCCACGTTTGCAATGGTGCGCTGCACATGTTTCAGAAACCGCTTGCTGCGATAGACTTTGCGGCTTGTCGGCCATTGCATAAAGGTGCGTTGATGACGATTTTCCTCTGCGGGAACGATATAGCCATCGATTGAAGCGGCTGTTGGATTATAACAACCCATCCCGATCATGGCCCCAATGCCCGCCTGAAGTATCCCCCGTCTGTTCATATTTCACCCCGCGCTGGCGTCTTATGTCTGTTGGCAGCATACCTAGAGAGGCATTGAAATTCCATGGGGGTCTCGGGATTATGGGCTGTCATATTAGGCTTGCAATGTTGATATTCAAACATCATATGTTCATTTGAATGCAACGGTGAGTCGATATGACCTTTAATCCACGTCAACGTCATATATTGGATTGCCTCAAATCTTCGGGCCATGTCGAGGTGGATACGCTGGCGCAAACGCTTGGTGTGACCACGCAAACTGTGCGGCGTGATTTGAACGAGTTGGTGGAACGTGGTCTTGTGGCGCGCACACACGGCGGAGCCAAGCGTATGTTGTCAACATCGGTGTCCGCCTATGAGGATCGCCGCCAAAACAACATGTCTGCCAAGCAAGACATCGCTTTGGTCGCAGCCACGCTTATTCCGAATGGCGCTTCTGTTGCTTTGAACATTGGCACGACTACCGAACAGGTGGCATTGGCGTTAAAGCTGCATCAGGATTTGACGGTTTTGACCAATAACATCAACATCGTGCATATCTTGCGCGATGCACGTCTGCGTTCGTTGATCGTTGCGGGCGGGGAGGTGCGGCGTTCGGATGGGGCGATAGTTGGGCAGGATGCTGTGGACGCGATCGCGAATTACAAGATGGATTTTGCGGTTATCGGCACATCGTCACTTGATCCTGATGGGTCGGTTTTGGATTTTGACACACGCGAGGTTGCCGTGGCACGCGCCATACTATCCAACGCGCGTCAGAAAATTCTTGTTGCGGATGTCTCCAAATTTGCGGTGTCTGCCCCCTATCGTATCTGTGATCTTGAAGGGTTGGATCATGTCGTGTTGAACGCGCGACCACCCCCAGAATTTTACACAGCTGCAAAGGCCAGCAATACGAATGTGATTGTGACAGGAGTGGACAATGACGGTTGATCTTTTTGTCATTGGCGGTGGCATAAACGGCTGTGGGATCGCGCGCGATGCAACTGGTCGTGGGTACTCTGTGGCGTTGGCTGAAATGAACGACCTGGGCTCCGCTACCTCTTCATCTTCTACAAAGATGTTCCATGGCGGGTTGCGGTATCTTGAGTATTTTGAGTTTCACCTTGTCCGAGAGGCGCTACGCGAACGCGAGACTCTATTGAAGGCCATGCCGCATATCAGCTGGCCCATGCGGTTTGTGCTGCCACTTTCACCCGATATGCGGTTTGACAGCACCACCCCAACGTCGCGCCTGTTGACGATGGTCATGCCATGGATGAAAGGGCGGCGGCCTGTATGGCTGATCCGGTTGGGGTTGTTTTTATATGACACCCTTGGTGGGCGTCAGATTTTACCGGGCACGTCCAAGGTTGATCTGACGCAGGATCAAACCGGCGCCCCTTTGCAAGACCATCTGCGCAAGGCCTATGAATATTCTGATTGCTGGGTCGAAGATGCCCGCCTTGTTCTGCTGAACGCCCGCGATGCTCAGGATCGTGGCGCGCGGATCATGACGCGTACGCGTGTGATCAAAGCCATCCATCGTGTTGGTTTGTGGCATGTTGATGTAACCCATTCGGATGGGCGCGCAGAGACTATTCAAGCGCGTATGTTGGTGAATGCAGCTGGGCCGTGGGTCATGGACATCATCGAACAAACCCTTGGTATCCAAACCCCTGAAAATATCCGTCTTGTGCGGGGCAGCCACATCGTCACGCGCAAACTTTATGACCACGATAAGTGTTATTTCTTTCAGGGGCCGGACGGGCGTATCATTTTTGCCATTCCTTATGAGGAAGATTTCACCCTAATTGGTACCACCGACGCCGAACATTCCGGCACAGATGAAATTCCTACCTGCTCGGAAACCGAGGCCGATTATCTGCGCACATTTGCGGGTCAGTATTTCAAATGCCCGATCGCGCGCGATGATGTTGTTTGGACTTACTCAGGGGTGCGCCCGCTGTATGATGATGGCGCCTCGAATGCGACAGCGGCGACGCGGGAGTATGTACTGAAAATCAACACCACTGGCGGTGGGCCGGTATTGAATGTTTTTGGCGGCAAAATCACCACCTTTCGGAGGTTGGCCGAAGCGGCCTTGCGCAAAGTGGATGCCGTGTTTGCCAAAAGCACGCAGAAGTGGACCGCGGGTGTGGCCCTGCCCGGTGGGGGTTTTGCGGTTGGTGGCACGCCTGCCTTACATGTCGAATTACAACAGGCACTGCCCTTTTTTGATGTGTTCACCATACGGCGCCTTATTCGCCAATACGGCACAGAGGCGCAGGGCATTTTTGCCGATGCCACCTGTCTGGCGGATCTGGGGCGTGATTTTGGCTCTGGTATCACACAACGGGAATTGGATTGGGCCATCGCACATGAATTTGTACACGAGGCGCAGGATTTCTTGTGGCGGCGGTCCAAGATGGGATTGCGAGTAACCGAAGATCAGGTGGCACAGATCTCAGGCTATATTGCAGGGAAATTTCCGGAACCTAAGTAAAACCTCTCTTGCTCTGGCATTATATCTGCCTTTAAACATTATATGTCTACTCATAATTGGAATTCGTATGTCCACGATTTTTGCCAAACGCGCGCTTTTGTCCACGGGCTGGGCCTTTGATGTCCGTCTGATCCTTCGAGATGGCCGTATTGGACAGATAGAAGAGAATACGACCGCCAAAGCGGGCGATACGCTGGCGGATACTGTTGTGCCGGCTTTGGCGAACTTGCATTCCCACAGTTTTCAACGCGCCATGGCGGGAATGACTGAACAGCGTGCAGCGGGCCAAGACAGTTTCTGGACATGGCGCACCTTGATGTATCAATTTCTGGAGCACCTGACACCGGATCATATTCGGGCCATCGCCGCGCAGACATTTATGGAAATGCAAGAGGCAGGCTATGGTGCGGTCGGTGAATTTCACTATGTTCATCATCAAGTGGGCGGCACGACCTATGATCGACGCGCTGAATTGTCAGATCAGATTTTCACCGCAGCAGAGCAAAGCGGCATTGGTCTAACGCATCTACCAGTTCTTTATACTTATGGCGGTGCTGCTCAAGCGCCTTTGGCCGGTGGGCAGAAACGCTTTGGCAATTCGGTGGATGAGTTTGCGGAACTATTGGAACAGGCGCGCGGATATGACCATGCCGCGGACACACGTGTGGGCATCGCCCCACATTCCTTGCGGGCCACCTGCCCTGAGGATTTGAAACGTGCAATAACCCTGCGCGGTGACAGCCCAATTCACATTCATATTGCCGAACAACCCAAAGAGGTTGCCGACATTTCGCAATGGCTTGGCGCACGGCCAGTTGAATGGCTGCTGAACAATGTCGAAGTAGACACCAATTGGTGCCTTATTCACGCAACCCATATGACCAAGGCAGAGACGATTGCCATGGCGCAATCAGGTGCGGTTGCCGGTTTGTGCCCCATCACTGAGGCCAATTTGGGGGATGGGCCGTTTAATGGACCTGATTACATCGCCCACGGAGGAGCTTTTGGCATTGGATCGGATTCCAATGTGCGGATTACCCTTGGTGAAGAATTGCGCCTGCTGGAGTATTCCCAACGGCTGCGTGATCTTGCGCGTAATGTCATGATCCCGAACGAAGGGTCTGTCGGCACATTTCTATTCACGCGGGCGGCAAAAGGTGGTGCGCAAGCGCTTGGGCGGGGCTTGGGTTGTCTCGCCGTGGGCGAATGGGCAGACATCACAGCAATTGATAGCACCCACCCGACATTATGCGCATTGCGCGCAGATCAATTGCTGGATGGGGTGATTTTTGCTGCACCGGACAACATTGTCACCGACACATGGTCCGCTGGACGACACATGGTCCAAAACGGTCGCCATGTGGCGCGCGACGCAATTTCATCGGCCTATCGCGCAGCGGTACAGGACTTGGTAGGACACCTATAACCACGTTGGTTCAACACTCTCGCCAACTGAGGCATAGAAATTGCCCATTTCCGTGGAAATTCCATGTCGGATCGTTTGGCTGTCGCGTGGCGCCTTCACTTTTGGTGAGTGTGCCCTCTTGGCCAAGCGATACCTCGCCTTTCAAAACAAAACAGGCCCCAGCGCCGTGCATCGGGGGCATCTCTGTTGTGTTTGCAACCTTGGCTTGGACGATGATGCGCATGGGATCATAGATCAGGTTAAATGCGCGACATGACCCGTCAATCAATGCGGCATCCAAGGCAAACGCCCCTTCAAAATGTAAGGGACGCCGGGGGCGAGCACTAAGATTGGCCTGCGGGCCAGTCAATGTGATCCCGTTACCGGAAATGAGGGTTAGAATGCGTGACATTCCCGGAAAGGTCGAAAAGGCTCCGTCCCTGTCTATGTCAGCCAAGCTAAGCCGCCAAAGTAATGCATCGCCATCCATTGCAGAGGCAAATTCTTGGGTCAAACCATTCCCATTTTTCCATGGTTTGGCCATGGATGGCGTGTCGCGGAAACGAGACATGAAACGATCCCTTTGCTTTGCCCTTTAAGCCAGACATAATGACAATACGAATAGATAATATATAGCGAAAGGCAAGCTGTGCAGGCTCCTCGGAAAATGGGATTTCAGGATATTCAGCAAGAGGTGATCCACCGTATCCAAACACGCATTTGGCCACAGGGATCATTGCTGCCGACCGAAACCGAACTGGCCGAGGAATTTGGCTGTGCACGTGCGACCGTGAATCGTGCCTTGCGGGAATTGGCCGAACAAGGGCTGATTGATCGCAAACGCAAAAGTGGTACACGCGTGGCCGAAGCCCCGGTGAAACAGGCACGATTGGAAATCTCGGTTGTACGCCAGTCTATTGAAGAGATGGGGGCGGCTTATCGTTACGCGCTTGTTCATCGCAAGGTGAGTGCTGCCCCGGCGTGGTTGGTGTCGCGTATGGCGTTACCAGCGGATGCGCGGGTTCTGCATTTGAAATGCATGCATTTTGCAGACAATCGCCCCTTTCAGTTTGAAGAGCGTTGGATCAACATTGCCACAGTGCCCTCGGTAGAAGGTGCAGATTTCACGACCACTGGTCCGAATGAATGGCTGTTGGCAGAGGTGCCTTTTTCCAATGCGGAAATAGCTTTTACTGCGGTGGCGGCGGATGAGGACCTTGCCCAGTTTCTAAATGTGAGCCAAGGCGCGCCATTGTTCCGGCTGGAACGGTCCACTTGGTTTCAATCCAAACCCGTGACCTTCGTGCGCATGACCTATCATGCGGGATATCAGCTATTCAGTCGTTACTGAAAGTAATTGTTCCCAAGAAGAAAGGGCGCCCGAAGGCGCCCTTTTGTGTTTTATTCACTGTTGCTTTGATCGTCTTCTTGTAAAGCATCTGGATCAAATACATTGCCAAACCCGCTGTTATTAGAAGGCTCAGGTGCTTCGGCGCCTTCTTCTTCGTCATCAGACAGGGTTGTTGGGGCAAAGACGTTGCCAAATCCGCTATTGTTGCTTGGCTTAGGTGTCGACTGTTGAGTCTCTGCCTCTTCGCCTTGCTCAGCTTTTTGCTTGGCACGATCTGCCTCACGTTTGGCACGCAGTTCCTGGATACGTTGCTCTGCTTCCAGGCGCTTTGTCTCTTTGACATCAGCAATACACTGTGCCGGGCTATAGGCAGTTGCCGTTCCCACCACGGTGATTGTACCAATCGCCAAAAGAACCAAGAGAACCGCCGCAGGATTACCGCGTAGGAAACCGGGCAGGCTGATGCCTTTGACATCAGGCAGCGCACCTTCTTTGCGGGCTTCTGCGATCCGTTCCTTGCGTTTGATATTGGCCTCGTTCGCCAAGGCCCCAAAGACCGTCAGCAATACGATGATAAATGCCAATGCCGAAATCGCAGGGGTGATCCCATAGCGTACCTTTTGCGCCAACTCGATGGTAAGAGTTGGATATTCGCCAAAGGTAAAGGTCGTGGTGTTATAGTTCTCAAAGCTTGCGAGAAACGCCAACACCCCAGCCGATGCAATCGCCGGACGCATGAACGGAAGCAGAATTTTGCGGAACGCTTGGGCGTGGCTTGCGCCAAGATCAAGTGCCGCTTCTGTCTGTACCATGTCATAGCGTTGAAGACGCGCGACCAGAACCAACATGCAATAGGATGCGATGAAAGTCGATTGGCCGATAATGGTCAGGAAAAGACCATTGGACAGGAAACTGTCCGCGCCAAGGCCCAGCATGCGGTTGATTCGGTCCCAGAACACCAAGGTCGAGATGCCCAAAACAACGCCGGGGATCAGGATTGGTGCGATGATGATCGTATAGTAAACCGACCGAACCTTTGCCGAGATCTGCGTGAGCATCAACGCCCCAGCAAGACCCATGGCAACCGACAACGTAACTGTGCCCAGCCCAACCAAGACCGAATTCCAGATACCGTTTAGGATACGTTCATCCTGAAACAGTGCCCCGAACCATTCAAAGGTCAGACATTCCCATGGCGTCGCCCGCGGAAACCCCGGAGAGTTGAACGCAGTTGCCGACATGATGACCAACGGGCCAAGCAGGTAAGCAAAGAACAGGCCAAGATAGACCCAAATGCTTATGCGAAGGATTTTATTGTTCATTTGCCAATATCCCCCATGTTGACCTTGAACAGGCGCATCACCGCTAGAACCAGGGCAATACATGTCACAAGCAGTACCACGGCATATGCGGCACCTTGCGGCCAGTCATTGTTGTCGTTGAATTGCTGATAAATCAGCTGTGTAAACCAAAGACTGGACGGACCGCCCAAAATCTGTGGCGCAGCCAAGGCACCAGCGGACAGCATGAACACCATGGTACAACCTGAACTGATACCCGGTTTTGCATAGGGAATGACAACCCGCCAATGAATACGCCACCAAGGCGCGCCAAGGTCACGTGCCGCTTCGATCTGATTGCGATCAAGGCTTTCGATGACGTTGTACATCGGAAAGATCATCAACAGGATATAGGCATAACCCAGACCCGCATACAGCGCGATGTCATTTCGAATGAAGTCAAAGGGCTGGTCAAACACGCCAGATCCAATAAGAACCGTGTTCAACACCCCTGTTTCACCAAAAATAATACGCAACGCAAAGGCACGCAGAATTTCGTTGATCCAGTAAGGAATAATCAGCATCAGTGCGAAAATACGGATGTGATTGCCTTCGGATTGACCCAGATAATAGGAAATCGGGTAACACAGGATCAGGTTGAAAATGGTCACCAAGGCGGCCGCAATCAACGTGCGGTAAAACACCCTAAGGTCCACCGCGTTATAATCCTGTCCGCCCCCTTCAGGGCCAAACACGAGGTACTTATAGTTCTCAAGGGTATAAACGTCCTTTGGACCACCAATTTCTGGAGGTGGTAGGTTTGGACGGAATGAAAAGTCGAGCATCGACAATTGCGGCAGAACGATCAGGCCGATGGTCCAAAACAGAACCAACCCCAGCATGATAGCCCCGACACCAATGCCGTTGCGGTTAAAGAACTCCTTAAGGAAGCCCGTCATGACATGGCTCCCTATTCCGCGGCCAGTTCGCCAGCCGGAACGACAACCGCGTTTTTGGTTTCGTATTCCAGCGTGATCGACTGTCCTGTGTGGTTTTCAAAAGATTGGCCAAGGTTAGGGATCGATACTTTGATCTCTTTGCCGCCCTCGCCTTCGGAGAAAATGTTATAAGAATTTCCTTCGAATTCTTCATGTGTGACATTCGCTGTGACAAAATGATCGCCACTTGCCCCATCTGGTGCGATTGCCAAGGCTTCGGGACGAATGAACATCATCGCGTCATCGCCCACGTTTAGCTTACCTTGGTTGGCAGATGAAATGCGCGCCACAAGATCACCAGAACGGTTGGTCGAAATCAATGCTTCGCCCCCGTTGACCTGTTTAATCTTACCGCGGAACACGTTGTTTTCCCCAACAAAGGACGCTGCAAAAGCGGTGGCCGGATCGTTATAGATGGCCTTGCCATCACCGATCTGGTCAATCACCCCGGCACGCATCACGGCAATATCGTCCGACATGGTCAGCGCCTCGCCTTGGTCGTGGGTGATATAGATGAAGGTAATGCCAACGCGTTTCTGAATTTCTCGCAGCTCAGTGCGCATGTGCTGACGCAACTTAAGGTCAAGCGCAGAAAGTGGCTCGTCCAGAAGCAAAACATCGGGTTCTGCACACAACGCACGGGCAATCGCCACACGCTGACGCTGACCACCTGACAATTCACTTGGGAATTTGTCGCCTTGGTCCGGCAAAGCAATCATATCCAAAAGCTCGTCAGCACGCTTGCGGCGTTCGGCAGAGCTGGCCCCGCGAATTTCCATAGAGAACGTGATGTTCTCCCAGACTTTCATCAACGGAAACAAAGCAAGGTTTTGAAAGATCAGGGCTGTCGGGCGCTTGTTTGGCCCAATCCCGATCATATTGTTACCACCAATCAGAACTTTACCTTCGCTTGGGTCCAAGAATCCCGATACCGCGCGAAGAATAGTTGTCTTCCCACAGCCCGAGGGGCCCAAGAACGAAAAGAAATCGCCCCCTTTGATATGTACGTTCGCGTCGCGCACGGCGACGAAATCTCCGAACCTGATCCACAGGTTTTCGAGATCAACGCCCACTCCTGCACTCATTTGCTGTCCCCTTTGAAAGAAACGTATGGGTTAACGCGCGTCTCATCAGCACGTCGTGGCCCCATCGTTTGTAATTGATGTGGTGCTTTGGTCTCACACCCTAAGTGCCTTCTGCCCATTGGGCAGAAGGCTTTGGTTCAAAACGATTAGGCGCTTTTGAACTTGTTCACGAACTCGGTGCGCACTTCGGCGTACCAAGGCGCTTCTGCTGGCCATGGGTTCAGGTTGGCCAGTGAATCGGCTGGATATGCCTCGGCAAAGTTCTTTTTGTAGGTGTCGCCGGAATATGTATCCGCACCCAGAACTGGCGAGTTATAGCCATGGCTGTCGATCGCCACGCCCGCAGGCTCTTTGCGGAATGCAAAGTCGATGAACGCATAGATCTGATCGATGTTGGACGCGCCAGTTGGCATCGCCATACCATCGACCCAAGCCATCGCACCTTCAACTGGTGCTTGGTAATGCACAGGCTCACCCGCAGATTTCAGTGCGAGCGGTGGACCATCCCAAGTTTGGCCAACAACAACACCTTCGTTTAGAAGACCGTTCTTCTGTGTGTCAGCATCGTTCCAGATCAGTTTGATGCGGCTCTTACGTTCGATGCACCAATCAGTAACCTGACCCCAAACTTTGCGCATGACATCTTCGTCGCCATATGCAGCCCAGATAGAACCTGACTCCATTGCACCGGAGGCTTCCATGTACAGACCAGCGCCCAGCATCATAGAATGTGCACGGCCCATGGTTTTGCCTGCATTTTCTTCAGACCAGACGTCTCCATAAGAAGGCGCATCACCTGATGGCAGCCATTTGTCGGTGCGATATGCGATGCCTTCGGTACCCCAGATGTGTGGCAACCAATGCGCGCCTGACCCACCAAAGTTCCATGCGTCGGTACCAATTTTCGCCATTGCTGGGTTCACAGCGTCAAGGTTCACCTTGTTCAGGTCAAACGCTTGCAGCAGCTCCAGTGGTTCCCACTGCAACGACCGGTTGTTGGTTGGGGAAATGATGTCAAAACCCTGACCTTTGGTCGCTTTCATCTTGTTGATGATTTCTTCGTTAGAACCAATACCGGTGTAGTTCACCTTGATGCCGGTTTCTGCTTCGAAATCTGCAAGGAATTTTGGAGGCAAGTAATCCGACCACATCAGGATGTTGATTTCGCCTGATGATGCCAGTGCGCTTTTGGAATAGAGTGGCGCCGCCAATGCAGCTGCACCTGCACCCTTAAGGATACTCCGGCGTGAGATAGTTGATTTCGTTGTCATTTTATTCTCCCTATTAGTATGGCAAAACACTGTTTACCACTTTGAACGAGCTGTTAGGCTCAATTGGATTTTTCTATCAGTCCAATTTTAGTGTGATCCTCCTTGATGATTCATAGTTTCCCATTTTTTGAGTGTTTGTCCACTTTTCTATGACATTTGCATAAACCTTTTGTGTCAAAGGCTTATTCCGATCAATCCAACACCGGTTGCCATCATCATAGCGGCGCACAAACGCCTGAATCGGTTTCCTTCTCCCAAAAAGATAAAACTGATCAAAGCCGCAAAAATAACCGAAGTTTCGCGCAAAGCCGATACTGCCCCTAAAGGCGCAAAATTCTTTGCATAGAGCACCAGTCCATATGCTGACATCGCGACAACCCCACCGCACAGCCCCACAAGCCATGTGCTGAGAGGATAAGTATGCAACGAACGTCTTCGACGAACCCCGACAAAAATCGCAACAATCACATGCAAAAACGCCCCCCATGCCCAATAAGACAGGGTGTTGTCTGACAAGCGCACACCAATGCCGTCCGCCACTGAATATCCGGAAATACACACCCCCGTACCAAACGCATAGATAAAGGCCGCACGTCCGCCCCCTTCGCGCAATGCTCTCCAGTTGGACAATTGAATCGCCATCACAATAATGGCGATTCCGATCCAAGCCTGAAGCGGCAGCACCTCTCCGATCAGAAGAAATGCCCCTACAGAAACAAGCACGGGGGCCACCCCACGCGCGACCGGGTAAACGACGCTCAGATCCCCATGCTGATAGGCTTTGCCCAACATGTAGAAATACCCAAAGTGAATGAACGTCGACACCAGAATATACGGAAAACTTTCCAGCGACGGTATCGGAAGCACCAAAATCATGATTGCCCCAGCAATGGCCTGCCCCAAGGCTACAAGCCCAAGGGTCACGGTACGATCGGCTGCTGTCTTAACGATAGCATTCCAAATCGCATGCAGCATGGCTGCACTCAGAATGATGGCAATCACGGAAGATGACATTGGATAAGTCCTAGATAGTTGTGTTGAACAATGCTGTCAGATTCTCCTCAGTCAGCGTGACGGGGTTGCCCCCACAAGACGGATCAGTCAAGGCGTCTTTGACAAGAGCGGGGATGGCGTCGTTGGACACACCCAGCTCTGCCAGTTTGCGTGGAATGCCAAGGCTGTCGTTAAGTTCCTGCACAAAGCTGCGGAACCCGTCAAATCCTCCGTTGATTCCAAGATATGCCGCAGCCTGATCAAATCTATCCGCAATTTCTGGGGCGTTCAGTTCAAGAACAGCAGGCATACAGACCGCGTTGGTTGTGCCGTGGTGCGTGTTGAATTGTGCCCCAATCGGGTGGCTCATGGCGTGAATGGCGCCCAGCCCTTTCATGAATGCTGTGGCGCCCATCGCAGCCGCGCTCATCATCTGGGCACGGGCCTCAATGTCGGTGCCGTCGGCATAGGCGCGTGGCAGGTATTCTTTGACCAAACGCATCCCTTCAAGGGCGATGCCCTGACTCATCGGATGATAATGCGGGCTGGAAAATGCCTCTACACAATGGGCAAAGGCATCAAGGCCAGTGCCTGCCGTGATGAATTTTGGCATGCCAACTGTCAGCTCCGGGTCGCAGATCACGATTTCTGGCAAAACCTTGGGATGAAAGATGATTTTTTTGGCGTGGGTGACGCTGTTGGTGATGACGCTGGCGCGGCCAACTTCTGATCCCGTGCCGGCCGTGGTTGGCACGGCAATGATAGGTGCAATGGCATCTGCATCCGCACGCGTCCACCAATCACCGATGTCTTCAAAATCCCAAACGGGGCGATTTTGCCCGGCCATAAAGGCCACCATTTTTCCCAAATCAAGGCCAGAGCCACCGCCAAAGGCAACCACCCCATCGTGCCCCCCTGCCCGATACGCGGCAACGCCGGCATCCAGGTTTTTTTCATTCGGGTTCGGATCAACCTCTGCAAACATCCCCCGGCCAAGACCTGCGGCCTCCATGATGTCCAGCGTACTTTGGGTGACTGGCAATTCCGCCAACCCTCGGTCAGTCACCAGCAAAGGACGTTTCAGACCGGCCGCGGCGCAAGCCTCTGGCAGTTCAGAAATACGCCCGGCGCCAAATTTGATTGTGGTCGGATAAGACCAGTTTCCTGTCAGGCTCATGATGTCACCTTTTTCATATGATAAGATTTCGGACGTGTCAGGTTGTGATACCCAATCACAGAAAGCCCCCCACCCCGTCCGGTGTTTTTGCACCCTGTCCAGCACAGACCGGGATCAAGATAATCCGCACGGTTCATGAACACGGTTCCGGTTTCCACCTGATCGCCAACCCGTGCGGCACGATCCAGATCGCGGGTCCACAAGGATGCGGTCAGACCAAATTCGCTGTCATTCATCAAGGTGATGGCCTCTTCATCAGATGACACCTTCATGATGCCCACCACAGGGCCGAAACTTTCGTCGCGCATCACCCGCATGTCGTGGGTCACATTGGTCAGGATTTGCGGTGTCAGATAGGCCCCACCATCATCCGCGGCCATTGTTTCAATATGTGCCACGGCTCCGGCCGCCACGGCCTCCGCAATTTGCGCGCGCACCTCGGATGCAAACCGCGCATTGGCCATTGGTCCAATCGTCGTCTCGCTGTCCATCGGATTGCCCAGCGTATAGCCGTTTACAATCGCCACAGCCTTTTCGACAAAAGCGTCGTAAAGGCTTTCGTGCACGTAAATCCGTTCGATCCCGCAGCAGCATTGCCCGGAATTGAACATCGCGCCATCAATCAGCGTATCCACAGCCGCGTCCAGATCAGCGTCTTCCATGACATAGCCAGGATCCTTGCCACCCAGTTCCGTGCCAACCCCGGTAAAGGTGCCGGCCGCGGCACGTTCCATTGCCTGACCACCACCGACAGACCCCGTGAAATTCACAAAATCAAACGCGTTTCCAGCAATCAGATCGTTGGTCACATCATGGGATAGGAACACATTTTGAAACACATCCTCTGGCACACCTGCGGCATGAAACGCTTGCGCCATACGCTCGCCCACCAACAAGGTTTGCGTGGCATGTTTCAAAACAACCGTGTTGCCCGCAATCAATGCAGGTGCCACCGTGTTGATTGCCGTCATATATGGGTAATTCCAAGGCGCGACCACAAAAACCACGCCATGCGGAATGCGTTTGATATACCGCTTGAATGTCGCATCCTCGCCAACCTCGATATCGGCCAAGGAACTGTGCGCAATATCTGCCATATGGCTGGCACGTTCATTGAAACCGCCAAATTCACCGCCATACCGCACCGGACGCCCCATCATCTGGGCAAGCTCTGGGACAATCTCATCGTTCATTGCGCCCACAGCAGCAACCCCGGCCATCACCAGATCAACGCGTTCCTGCAAAGGCCGCGCCGCCCATGCGACCTGCGCCGCGCGCGCGTCGCTTGCCACGTTTTGTGCAGCCTCCAAAGACAAAACCGTACGCTCGGCAAACACCGATCCGTCAATGGGCGAGACGCACTTTAACACCTGATTCATCTTGTTCGTTCCTTCTATGAAACGGGCATCCGCCCCTTTCATTGTCCCCAAAATTCTTCTGCCAAAGGCCTGCGCCTTTAGGCTCGTTCAAACCCGCGTGCCACCTCGTAATCGGTGACAACGCGCTCAAAGTCTTCGATCTCCACTTCGGCGGCGCGCGTATAGTGATCGACCACGTCATCCCCCATTACCGCGCGCAACAAATTCGACCCATGCAAGGCATCCCGCGCATCCCGCAAAGAGCCGGGGATCATGCCTGTGTTGCCTTGATATACGTCACCCGTTGTGGGGGCTTGCAGTTCCAGTTTTTCCTCAATGCCTGCGATCCCTGCTGCCAGCATTCCTGCCATTGCGAGATAGGGATTCATGTCTGATCCCGGAATTCGGCATTCCACGCGAATGGCCTTGGTGCCGGCACCGCACAACCGATACCCAGCCGTGCGATTATCCACTGACCAGATGATCCGCGTTGGCGCAAAGGTGCCCTTCATGAACCGTTTGTAGCTGTTGATATAGGGTGCCATGAAATAGGTGTAATCCGGCGCATATTTCAGCAATCCAGCCATGTAATTTTTCATCAGATCAGACATGCCCAAGGGGTCCGCCTCATCCACAAACGCAGGCTTGCCATCTTTCCACAGGGATTGATGCACATGGCTGGAGGAGCCAACCTTATCGTGATGCCACTTGGGTAGGAAAGTCACTGCGTGGCCCTGTTGCCAAGCGATTTCCTTTACTGCATGTTTGGCGATCGTATGAAAATCGGCCGTATTCAACGCAGCTGCATATTTGACGTTCAGCTCTTCTTGCCCAGCCTCGGCCTCGCCTTTGGTGCATTCCACAGGAATGCCGGCATCCCACAGATGATTGCGAATTGGGCGCATCACGTGTTCTTCTTTGGTGGTCTGAAGAATGTGGTAATCTTCATTATAGGCTGAAATAGGCTCTAGATCGCGCCATTTGTCATGTCGAATTTCCTCAAAGCTTTTCTCAAACAGAAAAAACTCCAGCTCTGTCGCGGTCATCGCGTCAAAGCCCATTTCTGTCAGGCGCTTAAGTTGCTTTTTCAGAACCGCGCGCGGTGAATGGGGCACGTCTTCATGCGTGTGATGATCCAAGACGTCACACAACACCATGACGGTGCCTTCCAACCATGGCACCGGACGCAGGGTCGCAAGATCAGGTTTCATGACATAATCGCCATAGCCGCTTTCCCAGCTGGTGCTGGCATAGCCATCGGGGGTCGCCATTTCCAGATCAGTGGCCAGCAGGTAATTGCAGCAATGGGTTTCCTCCCACGCGCCGGCAATGAAGTGCCCGGCGTGAAACCGTTTGCCCATCAGGCGGCCCTGCATATCCACAAGACAGACAAGCACAGTATCGACTGATCCATCGGCAACTTGGGTTTTCAGGGTCTCAAACGTCAATTGTTCAGTCACGATGCGCTCTCCTTCATCGTCATATCTGTCAGGGCGGGTGTTAACAGGGCTAAAAGCTCTTGGGTAATCCCGTCAATTTGATTGGCGGTGCGCAGCAGATCATTGCGCACCTCAATCATCACATTGGGCAGTCCACGCGAAAGCGCGTGTTTCTTCAAGGAATGTGTCACACCATCCTCAGGGCCATAGGGGGCATTGCGCTGTACATTCCTTGGGGCAATATCATCCACCCGCGTCATCATCGCATCCACCAGCCGGCTGTCGGTGTCGTGCAACAATCCGAGTTCCACCTGCCGCTGTTGTCCAAAATACACCGGGGTAAAGGAATGTAGCGTGACAATCACGGTGTCCGCACCGCGTCCATCCAATACAGTATCCACAGCAGTACAAAATGGAACATATACGGTGCGGGTACGGTGGGCGCGTTGCTCAGCGGTCAAGTTATGATTGCCCGGCACCTCGATCAGTTCGGATTTTTGCGGCATCGCACTTGGTGCTTCGGGCGGACGATTGCAATCGTAAACCAGACGCGATACCCGCGACACCACAGCAGGTGCATCTAGGGCTGCCGAAAGACGCGTGGTCAATGCAAGCGCGCCTGGATCCCACGCGGCATGACTGTCGCGATGATCAGACGCCAATCCCAACCCATCATATGCAGTGGGAATATGGTTGCTGGCATGCTCGCACAGCAAAACAACCTTGCCCATTCCGGCCGCATTCAAGATATCCACAACAGGGGCACCGGTCATGACATCACCTCGTCGCCTTCCATTTCTTCGATTAGGCGCGTCTCTAGCAACTGGCCGTTTTGATACAGAATCGGATAGGCCACTGCAGAGATATGGCTGTTGAACTCTCGAAACGCACGCAGGGTTTCCAGATGTTCGTCACTGGTGGCAAAACTTTGTTGGCTGCCCTTTTGCAAGCGTCGGAAATGACGTTTGCGGCTGCTGCGTTCACAGCGTTTAACTTCGGTTTTTTCAAGGCTGAGCAAGCGCGCGCTTTCCAAATCATCGGAGATCAGAACATTCATTGCCAATTTCAGGTTGGCGAGAATGCTTTCGTGCAAATGCAGCAATTCTTGCCAGCCTTCTTTGCTAAAGGCAGCGCCAGATTTCTGAATATCGATTGCAAGGCTCATCAAGCGTTTGGCGACCACATCTCCTGCGGTTTCCAGTCGCACAGCATATTCCAGCATGTCACGTGCGGAGCGGGCGTGTTCCTTACTTAGGTCGTCCAAGGGCATTGCAGCCACAAAATTGCGGATGTCTGACAGGCCGGCATTTACATATTCATCATGTGCACGAATGGCGTTGATGCGGGTCTTATCACCGCTTTCAAATGTTTCCATAACAGGTCGGAACATGCTTTCGACTTGATCCGCCATGCGCAGCAATGCGCGTTTCAGATCGGAAATCGCCTGTTGGGGCGATCCGATGGTGGCAGGGTTCAATGTGCTTATTGGGCCTTCAAGATTGGCATCATCTGATGCCTGCGATGGATTTGGCAAAAGCTGTGAAACTGGACCTTCCAACATGGAGCACAAAGGTAACGCAAGGATCAGCAACGTGCCATTGAACGCCAAATGCGCATACACAAGCCCTTGCCCTCCGGACAGGTTGATCGCCTGCATCCAAGGCAACATATTGACCGCAAATAATGCAATCACGGCCCAAACGCCTCGCAGCAAAAGATTTGCCACAGGAATGCGCCGCGCGGCCACTGGCATGCCCCGACTTAACCAAATTGGAATGGCCGCGCTGCCAAGGTTGGCCCCCAGTACCAACGACAGGCCTGCCTCAAACGGAATGGCGTCGATTTGTACCAAGGTCACGCACATCAAAATAGCGGCGACCGATGAATGCATTACAAATGCCAACATAGCGCCAACGATGAAGGCGGTGATGAAATCCTTGGCCAGATATCCGGCAATGGCAGGCAAAAAGGCACTGTCGCGAATGGGGTCCATCGCCTCTCGCAGGAACCGCAACGAAATCAGGATAAAAGCGACACCCATCAGGATACGCCCCGCCTGTCGTAATTTGCGCTGTTCTGTCTTTACAAAAAGATACCCGCCGACAGCCAATAACATTGGCACCAACCAATCAAGCCGGAACGTCAGAATTTGAATGATCAAGGCAGAACCAAAATCCCCGCCCAGCACAATCGCCAACCCTGCGGGAAAGGCCAGAATACCGCTCGCAGCAAAACCGGATGATAACAGCGCAACCGCGGCTGAACTTTGCAGAATGATGGCCAACACAATGCCAGCAAAACTGGATTGCAACAGGCCGTTCTGGCTCGTCAATACTCGCTGAAAGGACGCTCCAAAGCTGCGCTCAATGCCGGTGCGCACCATGCGCACAGCGAACAACAGCAGCATCGTTGCGCCTGTCAATGAGATGAGGAAGCTCAAAATTGCCATGCTAACGCTTCACCACATCCAAAAGCTCTGCGTGCAATTCAGGCGTTGCTGCTGTCACCACGCGCCCGTCGGATTCCAAGGTCAAAGCTTTGCCGTCCCAATCGGTCATGATCCCGCCTGCGGCCTCGACCAAGGCGGCGACAGGGAAATAATCATAAGGTTGCAGATCGTAATCCACCACGGCATCCACAAACCCAGCAGCGACAAGCGCATGCGGATAGCAATCATAGGCAAAGCGGCGCGTCTGGCCAGAGTGCATTAGGCGGGCAAACACCTTGGGGTGGTCCCGATAAATCTTGTCGCCTTCGTTCACAAACAGAATGGATTTATCCAAAGATGTCTGCGCGGACACCTTGATCGGCACGCCGTTTAGCGTGGCGCCATGGCCGCGTTGTCCAATATATGTTTCGTGCAAGGCCGGCATACCCACCACACCCACATCCGCCACACCATCCGACAGATGGCCCAGCAGAAATCCAAACGCTGGGTGTCCTGACAGAAACGATCGCGTGCCGTCAATGGGGTCAACAATCCACATGTTTTGACTGTCTGCACTTTCAATGCCGTGTTCTTCGCCAAAAATACCGTGATCGGGGAAGTGGAGATTGAGGTAGGCGCGCACCTCGGCCTCGACCGCCTTGTCGGCTTGTGTCACGGGGCTTTCGTCTTCTTTGAATTCAATTCCCAGATGTCCGCGGAAAAACCCACGGGCGGCGTTTGCTGCAATGTCGGCCACTACTTCGGCGTGGTGTACAAGTGGATCACGCATTTTGGGCTTCTTCCATGTTAGAAATCATGAGTTGAATATTCCAAGTGGCCAATTGTGTTGCCAATTCTGTATCAGGGGTTTGGTTGGTAAACAGGCGAGTCATTGTCGATGGCGCATAGCCTTTGTGCGGGGCACTTTCGCCAAATTTATAGTGATCCAATGACATCCAGGCCTCTTGCGAACAGTCAATCACAACCGATGCAAGGCTCGCTTCGGATGCGTTTACATGCAGGAAACCGTGATGCGCACTTAGGGCGTCCGCACTTAGTAAAGCGACGTCGTAGGACATGCGACGCGCCTGCTGCTCGGCAACAAACCCAAACGCGCCGCGCTCGTCGCTTTGCATTTCACCACCAATCAGGAACACGCGGTTGCCGTTATGCATGGTCAAGGCCTGCGCAACACCGATGGAATTGGTGGCCACTGTCAGGTTCTTATGCGCACGCAATTCTTCGGCAATAAAAGCCGTCGTTGTGCCCACATCCAGAAACAGCGTCATTCCATCCTGAATGTGACGCCCCACATGTTCCGCAATGGCGCGTTTTTCGCTTTTGTTTTGGGCAATACGTTTGAAATAGCTGGGATCGCCTTGCAAATCGACTAGATAAGCCCCGCCATGAACCCGCGCGACCTCGCCCGATTTGGATAAGGCTTTGACCGCGCGGCGAATGGTTTCTTCAGACACATCCAGCGCCAACGCCAATTCAGAATTGCGCGCTGATCCGCCTGCTTTGCGCAGCACGTCCAAAAGGGCAATTTCCCGATGTGAAAAAGTCGTGTCGCGCGCCAAAGTCAGGTCCTTACATGAATCATAAGAACGACTTTTGCAAAAACAGGCACGAAGTCAATTTTTTTTGTGTGTTTTTATCGTATTTTTGTGGGTATTTTTCAAAAATACCAAGCTATTCGCTCTAAGGTCCACAAAAATTCTTAGTATTTGTGGATTTCTGCCCCGAAATGTTTGTTTATCTACACATCGGGTAGCAAGTCATCTGGCTGAGAGTTCACCTCTGAATGAACCCAGTTTCTAAACTCTGTGATCTTGTTACTGCCCTCGACGCCTTTGCGAAATACCAACCAATAAGACAAAGGAGACTGCGCGATCTGTGGAAAGGGGCGCACCAGTCGCCCCTCTGCCAACGCATCAATCACCAAAGGCCCGCGCCCCAACGCCACACCCAACCCTTCGATCGCCGCCTGAACAACCATGTTGGCCTGACCAAAAGTTCGCTTGCGCGCGGGGGTGGGCAGATGAACATTGCACGCGTTCGCCCAATAGTCCCAAGTGGCCCCAACGCCAGAGTCTTTGATTGTCTCATCCAAAAGCATGGTGTGACGTGCCAAGTCCGAAATGTTGTTCAGCCCTTGATCAATCAAGGTCGGAGAACACACTGGAAACACGCGTTCTTCCATAAGTTTTTCTGAAGCAAATCCTGACACTTGTGTACGCCCATACCGAATGCCAACATCTGCCTCAGCCCCGGTAAATGGCAACGATCCAGTGTCCGTTGCAATGGAAATAGACAAATGAGGATGCGCCAAATCAAATCGCATGAGGCGCGGAAACAGCCATGTAAAGGCAAACCCGGGCAGGCAACTGATGGTGATTGTGTTGTCTTTACGTTGACGGTCACGCAGTTCTTCACAGACATCTGATATACGACCAAGCCCTTCTGTTATTGTTTGTACAAGCTGTACTCCTTCACGGGTTGGGATGGATTTCCGACCACTTCGGATTAATAGGCTTTGCCCGATCCATGTTTCCAATGTTTTCACATGTTGGCTTACCGCGCTTTGACTGACGCCAAGGTCTTCGGCCGCGGCGCTAAAGCTGCCATGGCGAGCCACGGCTTCAAATGCGCGGAGAGAGTGGAAAGGAAGGATGCGTATCATATAAGTAAAACTAATGAATTAGATAATCAATTTCAAATAGTTTCAAATGTCTGAATGTGTGAAGTTTTACCAAACTTTCAGGAAATCAGATGTCAGATATCACCCCGGAACAAGGTGCGGGAAACCTGTTGCTTAACTGCGCAAAGGCCCGTTCGGGCAACCGTCTATTGATCGTTTATGAACCGGAAGAGTTGGGGTATTACGATGCCGCTTCAGTCGATATTGTGGCGCAGGCCGCGCGTGATCTGAATCTGTTTACCACCAAGATGCGTGTGGGGTTTTCTGCGATCAACCCAACGCTCTCTGAGGACCTGCTGGAACAGATGCAAATGGCGGACATTGTGTTGTTTCTTGCCCGACTTGGGGACCAACTGCGGTTTTCACAGATGCCAAAGGGGAAAACCATCATCGTGTGTTTTGCACTGTCCAGAGATATGTTCAGCTCTGGTTTTGCCAACGGGCATCATGACGCGTTCTTGCAATTGCGTGACGCGGTGAACACTGTGTTGGCAAACGCAAGCCAAGTGCATGTCACCTGCCCTAATGGCACCGATTTTCATGGCAAACCCATGATGAACCTGACGCCATCTGGGGACACAACCATTTTACGGTTTCCGATGTCGGTCTTCACCCCTGTTCCCGCCCACAGCTTTTCTGGCTGCGTCGCCCTGCCCGGTTTTCTGACCGGCACGGGGTCGCAGTTTTATGACGATTACACCATTCATTTTGATAGGCAGGTTTGGGCCTTATTGGATGAGGGACGTCTGGCCGGATTTGAAGGGGCGGCAAATGACGTTGCGCGCGCAGAGGCGCATTATGATAAGGTGGCCGCCCAGTTCGGGATTGATCGCAATTTTGTCCACTCTTGGCATGCTGGAATTCATCCGGGATGTGGCTATCCCTGGGAGGCTTCAGAGAATTTTGAACGCTGGGGCGGGGCTGCTTTTGGCAATCCGCGCATTTTGCATTTCCATACGTGCGGAGCCTATGCCCCCGGAGAAATCAGTTGGAACGTGATTGACCCGACAGTTGTGGTGGATGGGCTTACCCTGTGGGACAACGGATATTTCCATGCAGAACGCCTGCCGCAAGGTCCGGAAATACTTACACGCTTCCCTTGTGCGGCACAGCTTTTTGCCAATCCAGATCGTAACATTGGATTTCGACGCATCGCCTGATCTAGAGCGGCTTCTGAGATAACGCATTATCGCAGAATATTTGCCTTTCCCCGGCAGATATTCCCTGCATACAGTCGCGGCAATATCAGTTTGCGCGGCAGGAGATTCGGATGCGTGACACAAAGAATGTTCTGTTCATCATTATTGATCAGCTGCGCGCCGACTGCCTACATGGGGCGTTGGCACATCATGTGGACCTGCCAAATATGCGCGCCTTTATGCAAGAGGCCGTCTCATTTCGTCGTCATTTCAGTGTGACCAATCCCTGTGGTCCCTCGCGCGCCTCTATATTGACGGGGCAATATGCGATGAACCACCGATCCGTGCGCAATGGCACCCCTTTGCGGCACGACATTCCCAACATCGCAACCGAAATGCGCAAGGCCGGATATCTGCCGATGTTGTTTGGCTATACGGATACCTCACAAGATCCGCGCGTGTTTGATGCCAACGACCCGGCAGTCAAAACCTATGAATTTCCCTTACCGGGATTTCATGAAATGACCGAAATGCGGTTTGAAATGTCCTATCCTTGGCAAGGGCACCTTATGTCTCAGGGGTATGAGTTTGACGACTATCTGGACCTTTACAAGCCTGTTGCCCAGAAAGGGTGCGCAGCGCAAATTGATGATCCGGCCATTTATGCGGCTGAAGACAGTGACACGGCGTTTCTGACCAACAATTTTCTTGGTAAAATCAATGCCCACCACAAGGAAAACTGGTTTGCCCATCTGACCTATATCCGCCCGCACCCCCCGTTGGTTGCCCCTGCCCCCTACAATAAAATGTATGATCCCCAGGCGTTACCGCTGCCAGAACGGTGTGACACAGCCGAAGAGGAACACGCGTTGCACCCCTATATGCAGGCTTTGCTTAACAGCACGACCACCGCAGATTTTGTCGAAGGTTTCCCAGATTTGAAGGCCGACGATGACACTGTGCAAAAACTGCGCGCTATCTATTTGGGCTTGGCAACCGAGGTTGATTTGCACATCGGCCGCGTTATCACGTTCCTGAAAGAAAGCGGCCAATACGACAACACCATGGTTGTTCTTACCGCCGATCATGGCGAAATGTTGGGGGATCGGCACGCTTGGGGCAAGATGTCGTTCTTTGATGTGGCCTATCACACGCCGTTGATCATCCGCGCACCAGGCATGGCTGCACCGGGCGGTACGGCTGTTGATTTACCCACGGAATCCGTTGACGTAACACCTACTATTTTGGATTGGGTCGGTCAGAAAGTACCGAATTCCATGGATGGGCGATCCCTGATGCCTTTCTTGCAGGGAGAGACGCCTGAAGATTGGCGCGACTATAGCTATTCCGAACTGGACTTTGCCGCCCTTACAAACCCAACAGAGTGGCAGCGGCAATTTGGCACCAGTGCCGGAAACTCTAACCTGTGTATCCTGCGGGATCAAAGGTTCACATTGGTGCAGTTCGCCACCGAACTGCCCCCCGTTCTGTTTGACAGCGAGGCAAAAGGCGAGTTTGAAAACGTCGCAGATAAACCAGAATATAGCGCAGACCTAATGCGCATGATGTCCAAACTTCTGCGCCATCGTATGCAGAACATGGACCATACCCTGAGTCTATCAACCATCACCCCGCAAGGGCCTAAGGAATTTCCACGCCACTAAAATCTTTGATGCTCGTGAGAAGTTAGACAATTTCTCGTTTTGTACTTTTGTGACACATTAAGATGCGGATGCAACCTGGTGGCCATAGGAAGCCTAACCCATCGCGGGGGTGTTTATCAGCATGCCTTCCTGATAAGACGATTGGATAGCCAAGGTCACAGGTGACGGCGTGCGTCTTTACGGGCTTTTTCCGGCTTCCATCGGTTGTGAACCCACAGCCATTGTTCGGGGTGCGCGCGCACCTGTGCTTCAAGACTATCAGACACGTGCTGCATCATTGTGACGGCATCACTGTGCGGAACCGGATCTTCGACCAGCACTTCGAATGAAATGCCGTCAGCTTGGCGAATACCATAGATGGGCACCAAAATAGCGTTATATTTCAATGCCATCTCTGCTGCGGACATTGCTGCCGGGGTTGGTTTTCCAAAGAAATTTATGACCTGCCCTTGAAAATAATACTGGTCTGACAATAAGGCCACGGTATTACCAGCACGCAGAAACTTGACCATCTCGGCCAATCCGCGGCGTCCACGTACAAACATCGGTTGTGCAATGGAATTCATCGCTTGAACGTAATGCTCATTAAAGCCCGCGTTATCCATATCGCGATACAAGGCGCCAACGTTATGGCCGCGTTGATGAATCGCAGAGCGGAAGGCATCATAATTGCCAAAATGACCTGATACCAGAATGATTGGCCGCCCCTCGGCATGGGCAGCATCCAACGCGGCAAGACCCGGTCCATGCGGAGTCACCTTGGCAATTCTGTCGGTGAACTCACGGCCTGAGTAAATTTCGATCATGGTGCGCCCGGCATTGTCGGGAACGGCTTTACACAGCCGCTCTACGTCCTTGGCAGGCAAATCAGGCCAACCATGCGCCAGATTACGGCGCACACGTTCTCTGTATCCGGCCAAAGGCGCGATAATACGTGACACAACCCATCCGGCCAACGGAATTCGCGTTTCATAAGGCAGCATCAGTACAAATCGAATGATCCCAGTCAGAAACACATTGGTGATCTTGTCACCTATACGTTGTTTGCCTGCCTGTTTACCGCTCTTCATATGCTTTGTGCCTTTGGGTTTCTCACGCGCGCCAGACATAAAGATGAGCTCTTGTAATCACAAGAGACCCATCGATCCAAACCAGACGCCGTGCAATTATGCGGATGGCAACGGTGCGTTATCTTCCACTCTAAAGCGGTTGATGCGTTGACGGTCTTCGCTGGGCGTCATACCAAAGGCCGCTTTATAATGGGCCACCATTGGGGCGGCGGTGCTGTAGCCAACTGCAGCGGCTATATCAACAATGCGATCCTTGGAATACATCACCATCTGACGGGCGGCCTTCATGCGCATATCACGATAATAATGTGTTGGGCTTTTTCCGGTGGCCTGTTTGAACGCGCGCTCTATCTGTCGGGTGCTTACACCGACCAAACCCGCCAGATCAGAAATGGAAATCGGAAATTCGATGTGTTCACCCAGATACGCAACAGCGCGTTCGACAAGATCAGGCAGCGCATCTCCAGTATCGGGGCTAAGCGATGAGGGAATACGTTGCATCACCCCCTGCCCGCGCATCATCGGGTGTTGGAACCAACAGGCAACTTCATGTGCGATTTCTCCGTTCAGATGATCCTCGATCAAATGCAGAGCAAGGTCAAACGCCGCAGCTGCACCAGAAACAGTATGGCGCCTCTGAGAGGTTACAATCACCTCGCTGCGGGCATCAAAACGCGGGAATTCAGCCCGAAAAGCGGCCTCATAACACCAATGCACGGATACCGGATGGCCTTCCATCACGCCAGAGCGCACCAAGGGAAAGACGCCCCCGCTGATGCCGCCCAAATGGGTGCCGTGCCGCGCCAGATTACGCAATGCGCCATTACCAGAGGTCGGGTCGGTAAATTGGCCATTAGGACTACTGAGAAGAAACAAGAGATCAAGTCCCTCGTGATCAGATAATTGCCTGTCCGCCTCAAATCTCACGTTTGCACTTGAGGTCACGCGGTTGCCGCTTTCCGTCACAACATGCCACGCAAATGCCTTTTGTTGTGCGATTTCATTCGCCGCACGCAAGGGTTCAATCAATGACGTCAAACAGGCCATGGGAAACCCGTCAAAGATCAAAAATCCGATTTCATATTGTTCACTTCTGGACATGATTATTTTACTATCAGGAAAGTTGCGTGATATAGTAGGGTAAAATCATACCTCGCTTTTGATTTATCACTTGCGACATGGTGTGCAGGCGAAAAAGTAAGGCAAAATTAGCATGAAGGTAGATAAACCAAAGCAGGAAACGGCCACCAAGCTGACGCAAGACCCCCATAGTATCCGCACGGAAGAACGGGAAAAAGTGCTGGAGGTTGCGATTGGTCGTGAGGTGCGCACATTCCGCCGCAAAAAGGAAATCACCGTTGCCGAATTGGCCCAAATCACTGGCTTGTCGATTGGCATGTTGTCCAAGATTGAAAACGGAAATACCTCGCCCTCGCTGACCACATTGCAGACTTTGGCGAATGCCTTGTCTGTCCCTTTGACCAGCTTTTTTCGCCGCTTTGAAGAGCGTCGCGAAGCGGTACACACCAAATCTGGCCAAGGCGTTGAACTTGAACGCGAAGGCACGCGGGCCAATCATCAGTACAACTTGTTGGGTCATATTGGCGCCAATGCCTCCGGTGTTATTGTCGAACCTTACTTGATTTCGTTGAATGCCGAATCTGATGTTTTTCCGACGTTTCAGCATGGTGGGATTGAAACCATCTATATGCTGGAAGGAAAAGTAGACTACCGCCATGGCGAAGAGGTCTATTCTTTGGAGCCCGGCGACACTTTGTTCTTTGATGCTGATGCCCCGCACGGGCCGGAAAAGCTTGTGAAACTGCCTGCGCGATATTTGTCGATCATCAGCTATCCACAAAATACCTGAACCGAGCGATCCCGGATCAGGCAAGAATTTTATTTCTGCAAAGGTGGTTCCGTTTCCCGATCAGGCCAGATGCCCGGCGATGTTGGCAGACCGTCATCAAATTGGCTGAGGTAATCGATCATCAGCGGGCGATTGTCGATGAACCCTTTATAAGTTGCCAGTTCTACAGGCAGATCACGGATCACCCGATGCAGGCGACGGCCCCATTTAGGCATGGTCATCAGATCCTGAAAGCTGCACAGGTAACATCGGATTGGAAAAACCAATGCGTTAGAGCGTGGCAACCGGAAAAACGTCTGTAACTCCACTCTTAGATGTTGTTTTTGACCAATGTTTTCTGCTGTCAGTTCCGTTTTTTGAATACCCCATTTGTGGTAATGTTCAGGGCTGGTATCCAGCAGAGGGTTCACTGTCATGGTCCAATTCAACCGACGCGCCGGTGCACCTTGTTGCACATTCAGCAGGAATTTCAGCGCACGGATGAAAATACCCTTTTCGTGGGCCAGTGGCACAGGCGCGTGCCATTCGAAAAAATTCATACCTATGTCAAAATCAAGTGACCAATCCGCCTGCGTGGTGATCATGCCTGCATCCATCCACAGCATGTCGTCACGCTGATCCAAAACAGCATAATCACCCTGTGCCTGACGGGTAATGTATTCCATTGGCCCATAGGGAAGCGTCGATTCATCCAAGAAGGTGAATGTGTCATCAATGCCAAGTGGCTTGTTGATCCAGCGCCATTTGTTGCCATCGCGATGCAGTTCAAACAGATCAGGATAGTCTTCGGACTTGCTCTCCATGATTAGTTCTAGCAGATCCCAGCCCGCCAGCGTCATATGCGGCAGGGATTGGCAGCGAAGCGGATCTTCGTCCAAAACCTTGGCGCGGTCTCGCATCTCCGAAACGTAATGCTCGTCCACATCGAACCGCTTTTCATAAACAGACCCGGCAGGCCCGCCTTTGTGCTGCTCCATATTCACCGAATACATATAGCTGTCTTCGTGAAACGGAAATGGAAAGCGTTTGATCGCCCAGTCCGAATTACGGAATGTATAATCGTCGCGAAAGGTTTCGTCGTTGAATTGTATTGTCATGTTGGGCCTCCTTAGCGGTCCAGCACGAGGGTCTTGCCCTCAAACCGTGACACACAGGGCATAATTTTTTGCCCGCTTGCGTGCTCTTCATCCTCCAACCAGTGATCGCGGTGGATGAATTTGCCATCATACCCGATCACGTTGGTTTCACATTGGCCACAGGCCCCACCACGACACAGATACGGCGCATCCACGCCTTCACGTTCGATGGCTTCGAGCAGGCTTTCGTTTTCGCCCACCTGAATGACCTTGTTGGAAATGGCCAATTTCACCTCAAACGGCTTGCCCGGTTGTGGCGCCAAAAATTCCTCATAGTGAACATTGTCGCGTGGCCAACCCGCGTCTTCGGCGGTGCCTTTGACCCAGTTGATCATGCCCTTGGGACCGCAAATATAGACATGCGTGCCCAATGGCTGCCCATCCAGAAGGTTGGCCAGATCAATCGCTTGGGATTGGTCATCATAATAGACATGTGCCTCGTTCGGGTGACGATCTGTCAATTCGTCCGCATAAGATCCAAGGGCCGCACTACGGCACGCATAATGTAACTCCCAATGGCCGTTGAAACGCTCCAGCTGCTTAATTTGCGCAAGAAAGGGCGTGATGCCGATGCCCCCAGCGATAAACAGATGTTTGCGCGCGCGCAGATCCAGTGAAAATAGGTTCACCGGATAGCTGATGGTCATCTCATCACCAACATTGACCTTTTGGTGCATATACAATGACCCACCCCTGCCCTCATCATCGCGACGCACAGAAATGGTGTAAGATGTCTGATCATATGGGTCCGACATCAAGGAATATGGGTTCAGGCGGGTGATGCCGTCATCGTCCATTTCAACAACTGTATGCGCGCCACCAGAAAACGTGGGCAACAGGCCGCCATCCACGCGTTCAAACCGGAACCGGGTGACAAGATCATTGATCGAGGTGATTTCGGTGACTTTGACCGCGATTTTCTCTGCACCGCTCATTCGTAAATCCCCTTGGGTTCTGGCACGTTTCCGGGATCTTCTGCGTCAATGCACACGCCTTGATAGGCTGCATGACGGCGCGAATAATGGTCGCGCACAAACAGGTTCAGCCCGCAATGCGAACAGACAAACGGGTCCATTTCGACGTTTTCGGTCATGCCTTTGCAATGCACACATTGCATCCGGCGTGCTGTCGATCCGCGATGTTCGGTTTGAATGGCAGTGTGCGGAATGCCTGCGTTCACTGCTTCATTCATCGCCTGGCCCATCAGGCTCTCGGTACCGGCAAGATAGACCTGCAAGCCCATGTGCGCGGCCGACAAAACACGCTGAATGCGCTGGACCGATGCCGGATAAGACGGGCCTTCGTAAAACTGCGCCGGATTAAGCGTACGCAGTTTGTCTGCATAATCAGTACCGTTAGAGATAAAGATGATATGTGTATTGGCCATCATTTCTGGCGTTGCGACATCCAAAATGGCCTCGGCACCTTCGGCATCTGCAATCATCAAATGGCTTTTGCCCGAACGAGCCTCAAGCGTGCCCCAAACAGGGCGGCTTGGAATGGATGGGGGAAATTCGAACTTTGACATAGCGTCCTCTGATAAGAAAAAGGGCGCAACAGTGTCTCTGCTGCGCCCTTTCGGAATTAACCTTTTGCCGTACGGATCGACTTGTCTTTGTCATAGAACGGCATCTCTTCGGCCGTTGCTGCGATCTCGGTGCCATCGCCGTTGCGCACCGTCAGCTTGGTACCCGGAGAGGCGCAGGCGACGGGCATCCGTGCAATGCCAACGTTGTGTTGGTTGACCTCTGAATACATGCCATAGGTGACAACCCCGACCTTTTCGCCGTTTTGCAGAAGGTCCGCACCTTCGTCGGCTGGGGTCGTGCCCTCCAGCAGAACGCCATAAATCTTAAAGCGTTCCTTGCCTTGTGCGGCGTAATGGTTTTCTGCACCCACGAATCCGGTTTTGCCGGGCGATACCGTGAATTCCAAACCCAACTCCCAAAGTGTGTCACCACAGGTTTCATCGTCAAACGGATAAGTTTCCGAGTTGTCTCCGGGATAGAACAGCAGATAGCTTTCAGTGCGCAGCAGATCGAGGGTCGAGAACTGCACAGGGCGAATGCCCATGTCTTTGCCACCTTCCAGAATGCTGTCCCAAAGGTGAACTGCATCTTTGGCCTGGCAGAAAATCTCATAGCCACGTTCGCCAGTATAACCTGTGCGCGAAATCATCACGGGGCGACCAAACAATTTGGTTTGCATAATCCCAAAGTAGGCCAGATCACGAATGCCCGGCACATGATCAGCAAGGAAGTCAACTGCGACAGGGCCCTGCAGCGACATGTCATGCATGTTGTCATCAAAGATCACTGCACAATTCCGACCTGCCGCCGCTGCAGTAAGTTGCTCTGTGCCGGTGCCAGTACCGTGAATGACCAGCCATGAGTTGACGGACAAACGATAGATCACACAGTCATCCACGAATTTGCCCTGATCATTCAAAATACAGGCATAGGTGGACCGACCGGGCATGATCTTTTCAACGTTGCGTGTTGTCACACGGTCAATCACCTGTGCAGCGTGTTCGCCAACAACGTGAACCTTTTTCAGGCCAGATACATCCATCAGGCCCGCCTTGGTGCGAACTGTTTCATAATCAGCTTTGGCGCGTTCTGGCGTGTGGTCATAGAACCATGCGGTTCCCATGCCATTCCAATCTTCCAGTTCTCCGCCAATTTCTGCATGGCGTTGTGCCAATGCAGATGTTCTCCATAAAATGGCCATCGCGTCGTTTCCCTGTCATTCGTTTTGTTATTCGCTAACATTGATGCAGAGGAGCTTTCAAAAATCAACCCCGAAGGGCATAATTTATTCCTGAAGGGAAAGTTTTTGCCATATTTCGTGGTATACCCTTTGAAATATCCATAACAACTCAAAACAAATACGCCCCAACCAGTGGGCAAACGCAAAAAATGTCGCCTGTTTTCGACTCATCAATGATCTAATTCGACATCTTTTGCGTCCCGCACTTCACAAAAATGTTGACAGAACGCAAAAGTCGTTATCCCCTGAGGACAATCAGTTTCCTCACAGGAATATTGAGAATAATAATAAACTTTAAACACCAAGCGAACAGGGAGAAGTAACTGTGGACGGAAATCTCAATGCACTGACGACAGTGTTTACCGAGTTTTATTACTGGGTCACTGTCGTGTTTATGTTCCTCATTCACGTCGGGTTCTGCATGTACGAAGTCGGCGCAAGTCGCCGGCGTAACCACATGCACACGCTGATGAAAAACGTCATGATCATCCCATTGGTCACGGTCACCTTCTTCTTCTTTGGGTGGTGGATCTATTGGGCCTTCCCAAATGCCTTTCCGGGAATGGGTGGCGTCGATTTCGAAGCGGGCGCACCTTACACGCCGTGGTCTGAAAGCATGGGCACAAACCTGGCGGATCGAATCACTGGCGTGTTCTGGGCGGCATTCTTGTTGTTCTCTTGGACAGCGGCCTCGATCGTATCGGGATCGGTAATCGAACGTATTCGTTCCAGCGCGCTTTGGCTGCATGCGGTCATGATCGGCTCTGTCTGGTGGATCATCGATGCGGCATGGGGCTGGCACTATGATGGCTGGATGGTCAAGGTTCTTGGTTATCACGACGCATATGCATCTGGTGTAATCCATGCAATTGCGGGTGGTTATGCGTTGGGTGTGATCATGGTTCTGGGACCACGCCTTGGAAAATTCGCTAAGGACGGGACGCCTCGCGATATTCCACCGCATAACCCATGGATGCTGACCATTGGTATTTTCCTGATCTATACAGGGTTCTGGGGCTTTTATGCGGCGTGCAACGTGCCTGTTATTTCCCCCGAAGTCATCGGCGGTGAAATCGTTGGCACAACTTGGACAGCCACCAATATCTATCTTGCACCTACAACACTGTCGGCCATTACATTTAACTTCCTGATGTCACTGTCAGGTGGTCTGATGGCAGCCTATGTCGTCTCACGCGGCGATGCGTTCTGGACATTCTCAGGCGGTCTTGCCGGGATTATCACGGCATCCGCGGGTAACGATCTGTATCATCCAGTTCAGGCGATGCTAGTTGCCGCAGTTGGTGTCGTTATCGTGTACAAGCTACATTACTGGGTTGAGCGTAAGTTCAAGCTGGACGACGCAGTGGGCGCGGTTGCGGTTCACGGGTATTCCGGTGTGGTTGGTCTGATCATCGCAGGTTTCATGCTGTGGGGTGCACCATCTTCACCTTTCGAAGGTTACGCCACGATCAATCCGATTGGCCAAACCATCGGTGCCGTGATCATGTTCGGTTTGCTTGGCTTCTTGCCCGGTTGGGTTCTGGCCAAACTGCAGGCTGCCGCAGGGGTGCTGCGCATTCCTGAAGAGGTGGAACTGCAAGGTCTCGATTATGCGGAACATCACGCATACGAAGACGCGAAGACCGACATCATCGAAGCAGACAAGCGCCGTCTTTCGGCCAAAGTCACAGCAGCAGAATAAGGAGACGTACAAATGTCGACTATTGGATATGAAAACTGGGCTGTGGACTTGGCCGAGGTTGGCCCGGTCTATCCCTTCCAAGGCACCGAATTCTTTTGGGTGATCCTTGGGGTAATCTTCTGGCTCGTTTGGCACCGCATTCAATATGTTCGCGAAAGCGCACACCTTGAAGAGGCCCGTCACATTGGCGACGAAGACAAGGTTCATGACCTGTTAGATAAGTACTAAAGCGCCTTCACAAGTCATCAGAAAGCGCAGCCCTCAACAGGTTGCGCTTTTTTGAATGTTAGGAAACATTGTTTCCTTAGATTATTGCCAGATGATTGCTTTAATGCTAGCGTCGAATCAGACATGACACTTACGGAGGCTCTCAGCCATGTGCGGGATCGTAGGATTATTCCTCAAAGACAAATCACTTGAGCCACAGTTGGGCGAAATGCTCACTGATATGCTCGTTACTATGACAGATCGTGGCCCCGACAGTGCGGGCATCGCGATTTATGGCTCTGAGACTGACGGTCAAGCTAAGCTGACTATCCAGTCGGATAATGGCGATGCAGATTTTGCAACACTCACAGATGATCTGAGTGCGGCGATTGGCACACCAGTATCTTTGCGCCGCAATGACACACATGCCGTTCTTGAATTGGCGTCGGATCAAGTATCCGCAGCACGCCAAGCCATCCGCGAATTGCGCCCTAACATGCGCATTATGTCCGATGGCGAAGTGATCGAAATCTACAAAGAGGTCGGCCTGCCAAAAGACGTCGCTGCACGCTTTGACGTCTCAAAGATGGGCGGCACACACGGGATCGGCCACACACGTATGGCCACAGAATCCGCTGTCACCACCGAAGGTGCGCACCCGTTTTCAACCGGTGCGGATCAGTGCCTTGTGCACAACGGCTCGCTGTCCAACCATAACTCGCTGCGTCGGCGTCTGAAACGCGATGGCGTGCGTATCGAAAGCATGAACGACACCGAAGTCGGTGCCGCATTCCTAAGCTGGCGCATGCAAAACGGCGCATCACTGGGTCAAGCGCTGGAAGACAGCCTTGACGAGTTGGACGGCTTTTTCACCTTTGTTGTGGGCACCAAAGACGGGTTCGGCGTTGTTCGTGACCCAATCGCGTGTAAGCCTGCCGTGATGGCGGAAACCGATCAATATGTGGCCTTTGGCAGCGAATACCGCGCCTTGGTCAACCTGCCGGGCATCGAGGACGCCAAAGTTTGGGAACCTGAGCCTTCAACCGTTTATTTCTGGAACCACTAAGATGCAGACATATGATTTGGCCGCAGATGGCCTTCGTGGGATGAACACCCTTCTTCAAGAGCAAAACAACGAAACCAACCAAACCGCATGGGAAATCGTAAATCCCCGAGGCAGCCATGCCATTGCGGTTGGTTTGGATGCACCAATTGAAGTGACCGTTAAAGGTTCAACCGGATATTACTGTGCCGGCATGAACCAACAAGCAACCATCAAGGTCGAAGGCTCTGTCGGGCCGGGTGTTGCCGAAAACATGATGTCCGGCACGGTCATCATCGAGGGCGACGCGAGCCAATATGCCGGGGCCACTGGTCATGGCGGCCTGCTTGTTATCAAAGGCAACGCCAGCTCGCGCTGCGGGATTTCGATGAAGGGCATCGACATTGTCGTGCACGGCAATATTGGCCACATGTCCGCCTTTATGGGGCAAGCTGGCAATCTGGTTGTGCTGGGCGATGCAGGGGATGCACTTGGTGACTCTTGCTATGAAGCGCGCTTTTTTGTGCGCGGCTCTGTTAAAAGCCTTGGCGCGGATTGCATCGAAAAAGAAATGCGCCCCGAGCACATCGAGATTCTGAAAGATTTGCTGGAACGCGCAGGTGCGGATGCAAAACCAGAAGAATTCAAACGCTACGGATCTGCCCGTCAGCTATACAACTTTGACGTCGATAACGCGCAAGCATATTAAGGATAGCAACATGAGCGATAACAATATTCCGCGCACCGTTCCGATCCAGTCGGCAACATTCACCAATGAAATCAACGCCGAAATCCGCCGTGCGGCGGCCACTGGCATCTATGATATCCGGGGCGGCGGCGCGAAACGTAAGGTTCCGCATTTCGACGACCTGCTGTTTTTGGGCGCATCCGTGTCACGTTACCCTTTGGAAGGCTATCGTGAGAAATGCGATACAAGCGTTCTGTTGGGCACACGGTTTGCAAAGAACCCAATCAAGCTGGATATCCCAATCACCATCGCCGGCATGAGCTTTGGCGCACTGTCTGGCCCCGCCAAAGAGGCATTGGGTCGTGGCGCGTCTATGGCAGGCACATCGACAACCACCGGTGACGGCGGCATGACACAAGAAGAGCGCGGCCACTCCAAGCAGCTTGTGTATCAATATCTGCCATCGCGTTACGGGATGAACCCCAACGATTTGCGCAAGGCAGACGCGATTGAAATCGTGGTTGGTCAAGGCGCAAAGCCAGGTGGCGGCGGTATGCTGTTGGGTCAGAAAATCTCTGATCGCGTGGCAGCAATGCGCACCCTTCCTAAGGGCATCGACCAACGTTCGTCTTGTCGCCACCCTGACTGGACTGGCCCGGACGATCTGGAAATTAAGATTCTGGAACTGCGTGAAATCACCAACGGTCGTGTGCCGATCTATGTGAAAGTGGCCGGCGCGCGTCCTTATTTTGACACCACACTGGCGATTAAGGCTGGGGCGGATGTTGTGGTTCTTGACGGCATGCAAGGCGGCACGGCTGCCACGCAAGATGTCTTTATTGAGCACGTTGGTCAGCCAACGCTGGCTTGTATTCGCCCTGCCGTTAAGGCGCTGCAAGATCTGGGCATGCACCGCAAGGTTCAGCTGGTGATCTCGGGCGGTATTCGTACAGGTGCAGACGTTGCCAAGGCCTTGGCTCTTGGCGCGGATGCTGTGTCCATCGGAACAGCGGCGATGATTGCCATTGGTGACAACGACCCCAAATGGGAAAGCGAATACCAAAAACTGGGCAGCACTACCGGTGCCTATGATGACTGGCACGAAGGTTTGGACCCCGCGGGTATCACCACACAAGACCCCGAACTGATGAAGCGGGTTGACCCTGTCGATGCAGGTCGTCGCCTGCGCAACTACCTGAAGGTGATGACATTGGAGGCACAAACAATCGCACGTGCTTGTGGGCATAATCATCTGCACAATCTTGAACCAGAGGACCTGTGCGCTCTGACAATGGAAGCCGCGGCAATGGCCCAAGTTCCCCTTGCCGGCACAAACTGGTATCCTGGCAAAGAGGGTTTCTAATTTACGTATCTATAAGGCGCGACCCAAATGGTCGCGCCTTTTTACAATTTAATCAACAAGGAGGGAAAGTGGGACCATGGCAAGAGATCTGGCAGCTTTCGCAGAAGAAAACGGCGTTAAATATTTTATGATTTCCTTCACCGACCTGTTCGGTGGACAGCGGGCAAAATTGGTGCCTGCACGGGCAATCGCAGACATGCAGGAAGACGGGGCCGGTTTTGCGGGTTTCGCAACCTGGCTTGACCTGACACCTGCGCACCCCGACATGTTGGCAGTTCCTGATCCGGACGCCGCGATCATCCTGCCTTGGAACAAAGAAATCGCATGGGTGCCCGGCAACTGTGTGATGGAAGGCAAAGACGTCGCTCAGGCACCGCGCAACGTGTTGCGCCGCCTGATTGCCGAAGCGGCAGAGAAGGGGATGCATGTCAAAACCGGCATCGAAGCAGAGTTTTTCCTGCTGACACCCGATGGGGAACAAATCTCTGATCCCTATGATACAGCCGCCAAACCCTGCTATGACCAACAGGCCTTTATGCGCCGTTTGGACGTAATCCGCGAAATCAGCGATTACATGTTGGAACTGGGCTGGGGCGCTTATCAAAACGACCACGAAGACGCCAACGGCCAATGGGAAATGAACTGGGATTTCGACGATGCTTTGGCGACAGCCGACAAGCACAGTTTCTTCAAGTTTATGGCGAAATGCGTCGCTGAAAAGCACGGCTTCCGCGCCACCTTTATGCCAAAGCCCATCGAGGGTCTGACAGGCAACGGTTGTCATGCACATATTTCCGTTTGGGATGCCCCGGGTAAGGACAGTAAAGTCAATGTATTCGCTGGTGAAGGCGAAGGCCAAACTGGCGAAGTGGGCCTTGCAGAACGCGGCAAACACTTCCTTGGCGGGATCATGAAACACGCCAGCGCTCTGGCGGCAATCACTAACCCAACGGTAAACTCCTATAAACGGATCAACGCCCCGCGCACCATGTCAGGCGCAACTTGGGCACCGAACACCGTAACTTGGACAGGCAACAACCGTACACATATGGTGCGCGTCCCCGGTCCTGGTCGGTTTGAATTGCGTCTGCCCGACGGTGCTGTGAACCCTTATCTGCTGCAGGCCGTGATCATTGCCGCAGGCCTGTCCGGCATCAATCACAAAGCAGACCCCGGTCCACGTCACGACATTGACATGTACGCCGAAGGTCACAAGATCACAGATGCGCCTAAACTTCCTCTCAACATGCTGGATGCCCTGCGTCTCTATGATCAGGACGAAGAGTTAAAGGCGATGATGGGCGAAGAGTTCTCAAACGCGTATCTGAAGATGAAACAAGAAGAGTGGGACTCTTTCGTCAGTCACTTCTCTCGTTGGGAAAAAGACAATACATTGGACATCTAATCCAATTCAGTTACCCAAAAGCGCCCCGGATCACACCGGGGCGTTTGCTTTTGTTCCGTCCTCTTCGCCAATGCGCCAATCCGGCAGGTCATTGACCAACGACAACGCCGCCCGTCGCAGTGTCGCGCGAATTTTTTCAACCTCTGGTCCATGCATATCACAATCGACCAAGGCGCGGTCCATTAGCTCCAGCCACATTTCCACATCATGTTCGCGGATCGGCACATGCTCATGAATTTTGCGCAGGTTCATATGGCCGTGCTTTTCCAGATAATACCGTCGACCACCAAAGAAACCGCTTAGGAAATTGAACTGCTCTGCCCGAGTGAGATTAAGCCCATGACCGCGAAAATGCAGGCGGTGTAATTCATAAACCACCGGGTCCGTTTCCATCAGATCATAAAAGTGTCCCACAAGCCGCTTGACCGCAGCTTCGCCGCCAAGTTGCTCTACCAGATTATGCGCGTTCTTGTTCATTTCACCAGTAACCCATGCTGCCCAGTGGCAAACTTTGATCTGGATCAAAACACATATGATTTCTGGCTTAAAGTTATGAAATCAATAAAAAGGCCCGCCAAATTGACGGGCCTTTCCAGACTTATTTGATTGCGAGGCAAACATATTTCAATTCAAGGAAATCATCCATTCCGTATTTGGATCCTTCACGACCCAGACCGGATTGTTTGACGCCTCCAAATGGGGCCACCTCGGTGGAAATCAGTCCGGTGTTCACGCCCACCATTCCGGTTTCCATCGCCTCTGCAACGCGCCAGACGCGTCCCAGATCATTGGCATAGAAATATCCCGCCAAGCCGAATTCAGTGTCGTTTGCCAAGGCAATGACTTCTTCTTCGGTTTCAAACTTGATCAGCGGTGCGATCGGACCAAAGGTTTCGTCTTTGGATACCATCGCAGAGGGTGGCACATCCGCCAGCAGTGTGGGCTCAAAGAAGGTGCCTTCGATCCGCTTACCACCGGTCAGTACACGCGCGCCTTTGGATGTTGCGTCAGCAAGGTGTTCTTCAACTTTGGCCACGGCGGCCTCGTTGATCAACGGGCCGGTTGTGACGCCTTCTTTCATGCCATCACCGGGGACCAGTTTGTTGATCGCCGCGGCCAGCTTTTCAGCAAAGGCATCATAAACACCCGCCTGCACGTAGATGCGGTTGGCACACACACAGGTCTGACCATTGTTGCGGAATTTGGCGATCATTGCGCCTTCTACCGCGTCATCCAAGTCAGCATCGTCAAACACGAGGAACGGCGCGTTGCCGCCCAATTCCAGCGACATTTTCTTGATGGTGTCGGCCCCTTGGCGCATCAGAATCTGACCCACACGGGTAGAACCGGTAAAGGTGATCTTGGCAACCTTTTGGTTGGCGCAAAGCTCCTGACCGCTGCCTGCGGAATTGGTGTTTGGCAATACGCTGAACACACCTGCGGGCACGCCTGCGCGTTCGGCCAGAACAGCCATGGCTGTGGCTGACAATGGTGTCAGTTCCGCAGGACGCACCACAAAGGAACAACCCGCTGCCAATGCCGGCGCAACCTTGCGCGCGATCATCGCATTGGGGAAGTTCCACGGTGTGATTGCACCAACAACGCCCACGGGCTGTTTCAGCACCATGATACGTTTGTCGCGCTGATGGCCCGGAATCGTGTCACCATAAACGCGCTTGGCTTCTTCGGCGAACCATTCAAGGAACGACGCACCATAGGCGATCTCGCCTTTGGCTTCGGCCAAGGGTTTGCCCATTTCGGCACACAGGATCACACCAAGGTCATCCTGCGCGGCCATCATCAGATCAAACCATTTGCGCATAACGGCGGCACGTTCTTTGCCTGTCCGTGCTGCCCATTCTTTTTGCGCGTCATAGGCTGCGTCAATGGCTTCGGTTACATCGGCCACCGTGGTGTCGGTGACCTCTGTAATTGCTGCACCCGTGGCCGGGTTGGTCACTGTGAACTTGGCCTCGCTGTCACGCCATTCGCCGTTAATATAGGCGCGGCCTTCCAGCAAGGATGGATCCTTAAGACCCAGTGGGTTCATATTTGTATCCAACATCTTATGCCTCTCTTGCCGCTTTGATCGACTCTTCCAGAAGGTCCATCGCTTCGGCCAGGATTTCATCCTGAATGGTGATCGGAGCCAAGAAACGAACGACATTGCCATAGGTGCCACAGGTCAGCAGCACGAGGTTACGCTTTAGGCCTTCGGCCCGCACGCGGTTGGCAAAATCGGCACTTGGTGTGGATCCATCTGCGGAGTTGAATTCTGCAGCGATCATAAAGCCGGGGCCGCGCACATCCACCATTTCAGGTGTTTCGGCGCGGATCGCTTCCAGACGCTGTTTCAGACGCGAACCAAGTTCATTTGCACGTGCGCACAGGTCTTCTTCTTCGATCACATCCATCACAGCATTGGCCGCCGCAATACCCAGAGGGTTCCCCGCATAAGTACCGCCCAAACCGCCGGGGTTGGCTGCGTCCATAAGTTCTGCCTTACCAGTGACAGCCGCCAAAGGCAGACCGCCAGCCAAACCTTTGGCCATTGTGGTCAGGTCGGCAGCGACGTCGTAATGCTCCATCGCAAACAATTTACCTGTACGGGCAAACCCAGTCTGAACCTCATCGGCAATCATCACGATGCCATGTTCGTCGCACACATCACGTACCGCACGCATCAATTCTGCAGGCGCTTGATAGAAACCACCCTCGCCCTGTACGGGCTCCAGAATGATCGCCGCCACACGCGCAGGATCAAGATCAGCCTTGAACAATTGCGTGATCGCGGCCTTGGCATCTTCAACCGTGATACCATGCAAATCAATTGGGAAAGGCACGTGGAACACGTCTGGCATCATGGTGCCAAAACCCGCCTTGTAAGGTTGTACCTTACCGGTCAACGACATGCCCATGAACGTACGGCCATGGAAACCACCGCCAAATGCGATAACAGCCTGACGGCCTGTGGCAGCGCGTGCCACTTTGACTGCGTTTTCAACCGCTTCGGCACCCGTGGTGACAAAGAGGGTTTTCTTTTCAAAGTCACCCGGAACAGCGGCGTTCAGACGCTCGCCGAGACGGATATAGTTTTCATAAGGCATCACCTGATGGCAGGTATGGGTAAAGCTGCCCAGCTGTTTTTCAACGGCTGCCATAACTTTAGGATGACGGTGGCCTGTGTTGACCACAGCAATACCAGCGGCAAAATCGATATAGCGGTTACCCTCGACATCCCACACTTCGGCATTTTCGGCCCGATCCACATAGATCTGGGTCATCATGCCAACACCGCGGGCGATGGCGTCATTACGACGTTCTGCAATCTCTGCGTTCTTCATCTCGTAGTCCTTTCGAAGACCGGTCACCATGACTCGGGAGAAATGAAATCAAGCCACATTATGATCCATTGTGTAATTTGAAAAGCCTTTTCGTTATCACCGTTAAACCATTGATACTGAACATCACTTAATGGTATGTTCAATATTATGAACACTTCTAACACTTCGCCCACTGACATCAAAACTGGCGCCCGACTGCGTTACCTTAGGGAACGGGCGGGGTTATCGCAACGCGCACTCTCTAAACGTGCAAATGTACCTAATTCCACAATCTCTTTGATTGAATCAGGCCAAACAAGCCCCTCTGTTAGCTCGTTAAAACGGCTGTTGGACGGCATACCTATTGGTATGTCAGAGTTTTTTGCGTTTGAACCAGAGCCAGAACACAAGGTATTCTTTGCCGCCGAAGAACTGACCAAAATCAGTGGTGGTAAGCTGTCTTTGCGGCAAGTGGGCGGCAACCTGTTCGGCCACAGCCTGCAAATTTTGCACGAGACCTATCAGCCGGGCGCAGACACTGGACTGAAGGCATATCAGCACGACGGCGAAGAAGGTGGGATTGTTGTGTCGGGTCGAGTCGAGGTGACAGTAGAGGAAGAACGCAAGATCCTTGGCCCCGGTGACGCCTATCTGTTCAACAGCAATCGGCCGCATCGGTTCAAGGCTGTCGGTGCCGTAGAATGCATCATCATCAGCGCCTGTACACCGCCAAGTTTTTGATGATTGCGTCTTGGATGGCAAACCATCAAGGCGCGGTTAGAAATTTCCGTATTGTTGGGTCAATCCGTGTGCTGTGCTCTGGGAAGATACCACAGGCTGCAATTGCCTCACGTGGGGATACTCGTTCATCCAGACGCTTCCATATAGTTTTGGTGGAATAAGGATGGGGATAGGGGCGCCAAGCGAGCCCCATTGTCATACCCCGCAAGTATTTCAGCTGCTGTCGATGCGCCGTATATAATATTGTCTGTGCAATACTCCCTTCCCGCGTGCGTTCATGCTCGGTCACAAAAATTCTGTTGCCGCGCATCGTCACCAAACCCTCATACCGTGAAATTTGCCGCAAACTTCGATCGGGTGAGGTGGCATTTTCATGCGACCGCACTGTAATCAACCCATCCTTTTCGCCCAACCGAACCAATGCACAGAATATTTTACCCTCCCACGAAGGTGTGCAAAAATAGGAATGATAAAACCCCAAATACCGTTTGAGACTTTTCTGTTGTCCTCGATAGGGGGCAAGAAACGCCTCTGAAGGTGTTTCATCAGGGTTTGGTTGTGCGCGCCGTAACGCGGCCTCAAAGGTTTCTGGCGGCGCAAAGAGTTGGGCTTCGGTCAGATCAAAGTGGCGTGCAATGCGCCGCAGATTATGGGCAGATGGCAGGCTGGACCCATTAATATAGCGATTGAACTGTTGGCGATTCAGTCCAATATCCCGGCAAATTTGCGAAACATTTCCATATTCGGCGCACAGAGATCGCAAATTTTCTGAAAAACTCTCTGACATTTTGCAAAACCTTTCGCGTTTTTACGCTGATTAGATGCAATTCGCATCAATATGCATAAAGTCGCACAATTTCTTTTCTCTGCAAACCAGTCTTTTCTAGTCTCAGTTATTCCACAGGAAACGCTGCCCTATGCCGACCCAGTTAGTCGAAAACTCTTGGATCACACTTCCGGATGGACGCAAGCTTGCGGCGCGTATTTGGTTGCCGCATGCACAACCTGCGCCGGTGATCCTTGAGTATTTGCCCTACCGGAAACGCGATGGCACAGCACCCCGCGACGAGACCACGCACACCGTATTCGCAAAAGAGGGGTATGCCTGCATACGCGTGGATATTGCTGGCACTGGTGACAGCGATGGTCAATTCGATGACGAATATTCCGAACAAGAACTGAGCGACGGTGAAGCCGTTCTGGAATGGATCGCTTCGCAAGATTGGTGTGATGGAAATGTCGGTATGATCGGTATTTCGTGGGGTGGGTTCAACGGCTTGCAACTCGCCTATCGTCAGCCCAAAGCCTTGAAAGCAGTGGTTTCCGTTGCCTCGACTGTGGATCGATACGCCGATGACATCCATTTCATGGGGGGCTGCCTGCTGAGTGATAATGCAAACTGGGGTGCCCAGATGTTTGCCTATCTCACACGTCCCGCAGATCCGGAATTGAGATCTGATTGGCGCGAAGATTGGCTTTCTCGTCTTGAAAACACTCCGTTTTCCTCATCCGACTGGCTGCGCCACCCCAACCGGGATGATTTTTGGAAACATGGGTCCGTGTGCGAGGATTGGTCAGCCATACAAGTGCCTGTTTTGGCCATCACGGGCTGGGCAGATTCTTATGTGAATGCCCCCCCTGCCCTTGCAGCCAATCTGAACACACCCACCAAAGCGATGATAGGCCCTTGGGAACATCGCTATGCACATATTTCAAAACTGGGGGCCGCTGATTTTCATTCAGAGGTTCTTGGTTGGTTTGACCGTTGGCTCAAAGGTGCAGAAAACGGATCAGAAGACTTGCCTGACTATCGCGTGTTCATGCAGGAGCATTTTAATCCGACCAAGGAAAATAAGCCGCGCAAAGGTCGTTGGATTGCCGAAACAACCTGGCCATCCCCAAATATCTCTCCCCGATTGGTGTACCCCACCCAAGATGGTCTGAGGGATACCCCCAGCTCTGGGCATGTTACGGTTTGCTCGTCAGCACACACTGGGCAAGCCAGTGGATATTTCACTCCGGGCATGCGCATTGATAATGAACTGGCTGAAGATCAGGCACCTGATGATGCGTTGTCCGTGTGTTTTGATATGGCACCACAGGAAACATCACTGGAAATTCTGGGGCGTCCGACGCTGAAATTTGCCTTTTCTGTCGACAGACCCGTGGCGCAGCTGGTGGTGCGATTGTGCGATGTGTCACCCGAAGGCGTGTCACAGCGGATCACCTACCGCCCGTTGAATCTGTGTCATTATCAAAGCCACGAAACACCTCAGGCGCTGGTGCCCGGTCAAACATATCACGCCGAAATCGCGCTGAATGAATGCGCCCATCATTTACGGCCCGGCCATGTGTTGCGGTTGGCGATCTCAACCACCTATTGGCCAATTGTGTGGCCATCCCCCAAAGCGGCAAACGTCACATTGGACCTGCAAGATTGCGCAGTTTCCTTACCGGTTCGCGCGGTCGATCATGAGGTTTTTCCAGCCAATCCCGGCCCCGCACAGGATTTTCCGGTATTGCAGGCCGAAGAGCTGCGTGCGCCGTCCAGTACATCCAACCGCCATGTCTCCCAAGATGGGTATATGGCACTGGATACCTTTGATGATTACGGCAAAGCACGCGACCCCTATCATGGGCTAATCGTCGGCAGCGATGTGGCGATGCATTACGGCATTCATCCCAATGACCCAGCCTCAGCACGGTTTGAGGCCCAATGGCATTTCACCTTTGAACGTGAGGATTGGCAGGTCTCCATTCACACCGAAACCGCCATGCATGGTGATACCGAAAACTTTTATTTGCACCGAAAGTTACGTGCCACAGAAGGCGCTGATGAAACCGAAGTCCTGACAAAAGAATGGTCTGAAACCATTCCACGCGGGCTTCTTTGATCTGATCCAAGGGAGGATACTATGAAAATCGAATGGACTAAGGCGGCGATGGGTCGCCGAGGATTTCTTAAGGGGGCCACTGCACTTGGCGCAAGTGCGGCCCTTCCAATGGGGCTGGCAAATCAAGCGTTTGCGTCAGATGACGGCGTGCTGCGCGTTCGCGCCTATGGTGATGCGCAGAACATGGATCCTGCGCATAGTGTTGGCGTGGTCGAAGAAGAAGTACATTCCTCTATTTATAACAAGCTGATCCAATATAAGCCCGGCCGCGAATGGGACTGGCAATTGGACGCCGCATCAATGATCGAACAAGTGGATCCAACCCACATCAAATTCGCTCTGCGGGATGATATCGGATACACCAACGGCCACGGCGCAATGACTGCCGAAGACGTCAAATTCAGCTTTGAACGGATCATCGCAGACGCCACCGAAAGCCCCAACAAACCTGACATGGGCCCACTTAGCCATGTTGACGTGACCGGCGAACGCGAAGGCACAATTGTTCTGAAAGAGCCCTTTGCGCCACTCTGGAGCATCGCCTTGCCATATATCACTGGCAACATCGTGTCCAAGACAGCGACCGAAGCGGCGGGTGGTCGTATCGGGGCAAACCCGGTTGCCGAAAGTGGCCCTTACTTGCGCGCAAGCTGGTCGCCCAAGGAAAAGACCGTGCTTAAGCGTAATCCTGACTGGAAGGGTGACGCGCCTGAATGGGACACCATTGAAATTCTGCCTATCGACGATGAAAACACTGCTGAAATCGCATTTGAAGCAGGCGAACTCGATTTCACTCGCGTCTCACTGGGTTCTGTTGCCCGGTATCGCGATGGCGTACCAAATGGTGGCAAGCTGTTGGAATACCCATCGCTTTACTACACTTGGTTAGGTATGAACTTGGATCACCCCAAGCTGCAAAATCAAAAACTGCGTCAGGCCATTCAGCATGCTATTGACGTACCAACTGTGCTTGAGGCGGCGTATTTTGGCGCGGTTGAACCTTCGACTGGTATCATTGCCCCCGGCTTGGCAGGCAATCGTGCGAAATCAATGGTGCCTCCGCAGGCCAATTTCGAAAAAGCCGCAGCGCTTTTGGCAGAGTCTGGTGAAACCAACGTCACCCTGACATTGGATACATTGAACAAAACCACCTTTACCTCTGCGGCGCAGGTCATTCAGGCCACGCTGGCGCAAATTGGGATCACCGTGGAAATCAATGTTCTGGAATCCGGGGCCTTCTGGGCCAGCGGTGACAATCCAGACCTACAATTGGTTCTGAACCGGTTCTCTATGGCACCGGATTCATCCTATGCAACGGCTTGGTTCACTTCGGCACAAGCTGGCATCTGGAACTGGGAACGCTTCCGCAGCGAAGAGTTTGACACCCTTCACGCCCAAGCCTCTCAAGAGGTCGACACAGCGAAACGCGCGCAGATGTATGAGCGCGCACAAGACCTGATGGAAGAAAGCGGCGCGTATCGCTTCCTGACACATGAGGCAACACCAGTGATTCATTCTTCACGTGTTGCACCTGCTTTGCGCCCTGATGGGTTGGCGCTGCTGCGCTACTTCGGCAAAGCATAATCACCTCTAAATCTGTGGTCACCGCGCTATGCGGTGACCACATTCAAACGACCGCACCAGCCAAAGGAGCCATGCGGCCATGCTGATATTTGCTATTCGTCGTTTCGGGTTGGCGTTCCTCATCTTGTTTGTGGCAGTGACTGTCATGTTCCTGATGATCCGCGCCGTTCCCGGTGACCCCGTACAAATCATGTTGGGACCACGGGCCACACCTGAATTGCAGGCCCGCCTCACGGCAGAGCTTGCGTTGGATCAACCTATATGGCGACAACTCGTCATCTTTTATGGCAACCTCTTGCAGGGAGATTTGGGGATTGACGTCTTTTCCGGTCGTGCCGTAACCGACATTGTGTTTCAGCAATTGCCGCATACACTTTGGTTGATATTTTCATCAATTATCTGGTCCGCAGCACTTGGAATCGGCATCGGGGCCTATGCCGCGGCGCATCCTAACACCTTGATTGACCGGATCACCGCTGCGATCTCTGTCAGTTTTGTCGCGGCTCCAGCCTTTGTCGTTGCGCTGCTTTCCTTGCTGATTTTCGCTGTAAATCTGAAATGGTTCCCCGCAATCGGCGCAGGTGAAGGGTTTTGGGATCGCTTGAATCATCTGGTACTGCCCGCCTTTGCCATCGGCCTTAGTTGGGTCGGATACATCGCTCGTCTTGTTCGCGCCTCCATGCTTGAGGTTATGGGTGAAAGCCATGTGCGTACTGCCCGCGCTTTTGGCATCAACGAACGCCGTGTTGTGATGGTTTACGCCTTACGCATTGCCATTCTGCCGGTTGTTACCGTCATCGGCGTTGGCATGGGCTTTTTGCTAAGCTCCGCCGTCTTTGCCGAAATCGTTTTTGCCCGTCCCGGTTTGGGCAAGCTTGTCATCGATAGCATCACAACTCGAAACTACCCGATTGTGATGGGGTCGGTGTTGATCTCAACCGCTTTGTTTGTGGTGTCCACCGCATTGGCCGATCTGGTGAATGCATGGCTTGATCCGCGCGCGCGGGGTTCAAAATAATGGAGAAGAACATGGAAAAATCCCGTTCTGAACTGGGCCAGATCGTCGTAGGGGTCTCTCGTGATCCGCTGGGCCTTATGGGGTTGATCATTGTTGGCACCATCGTGTTCTGCGCCATCTTTGCAGCTCTGATCGTGCCTTATGATCCGGTTGGCATGAATATCAAAGACCGCCTGCAAGGTCCCTCCTTTTCCCACCTTTTGGGTACCGATCAGTTGGGCCGTGACACGTTTTCACGTGTCATTATGGGGGGGCAAGTTGCTCTTAAGGTCGCCCTGCCTGCTGTTTTCGGGGCGATGGCCATTGGCCTCACCCTGGGCATGATTGCAGGGTATGGGCCAAAATGGCTTGATAATTTACTGATGCTGTTTTTTGACACCATCCGATCATTCCCAACTGTAATGTTTGCGCTGGCTGTGGTCGCGCTGGTTGGCCCCAGTCTGCAAACTGTCGTTGTGGTTGTCATGGCCACATCAATCCCGACCTACGGACGGGTGGCACGCACCCAGACGTTAACTCTGCGCAACTCTGAATTCATCTTGGCAGAACGATCAATGGGCGCCAGCATGAAACGCATTCTCGGCGTGCACATGCTGCCCAACATTATTGGTGTTCTTGCCGTTCTTGCCGCAATGGATATTCCGACTGTGATTGCCCTAGAGGCCGGGCTGTCCTTTCTGGGGCTAGGCGTAAAACCCCCCACACCCAGTTGGGGTGCGTTGCTTAAGGACGGCTATTCTCTGATCCGCCAAACGCCTTGGCTTGTCGTTGGTGGTGGACTTCCAATCATTCTGGCCACGCTTGGCTTTACCTTTCTCGGCGAAAGCCTGCGTGACGTGGTTGACCCAAAACTGAGGAAACAACGATGACCGAAACTTTGTTGGAAATCGACCGCCTCAGCGTCGACTATGAAACCGCCCGTGGCGATCTGAAAGCCCTGCGCGACATTTCCTTTGATGTACGCAAAGGCGAAATCGTGGGCATTGTTGGCGAAAGCGGTTGTGGCAAATCCACTCTGATTTCATCCATCTTGCGCCTGACGGCCCCCAACACGCGATTTCGCCAAGGTGAGGTACGCTTTAAGGGGCAGGATTTGCTGCAAGCAACCGAACGCCAAATGCGTGATTTGCGTGGTGCGGATATTTCGATTGTGTTTCAAGATCCAATGCAGACCCACAATCCAGTTCTTACAATCGGTCAGCAAATGCTGGACATTCAGCATCGTTCAAAAGACTCAAAAGCAGACAAACTGGCGCGCGCGGCCAAAATGCTGGGCGCCGTAGGCATCCCCGACCCCGAAGCCCGCCTCGCCCAGTTCCCGCATGAGTTTTCAGGCGGTATGCGTCAACGGATTGCAATTGCCATGGCGTTGATGTCCGAACCTGATCTGTTGATCGCCGATGAGCCGACCACAGCGCTGGATGCCACACTTGAGGTGCAGATCATCGAACGCCTGCAAGAATTGCAGCAGGAATTCGACTGCGCCATCCTGTTTATTTCTCACCATCTTGGTGTGATTGCAGAACTCTGTGATCGGGTGGTGGTGATGTATGCGGGGGCCGTGATCGAAAGCGGCGATGTGCGCGAGATTTTCCACGATCCCAAACACCCCTATACCCGCCGTCTGATCGATTGTGATCCAGGCCATATCAAGGAACGCGCACGGGTTCTGCCCACCATACCCGGCGAAGTACCCGATTTGGCCAACTTACCCGGCGGCTGTATCTTTCGGGATCGTTGTGAACAGGCCATGGCTCGATGCGCAACTGATGTGCCGCCGTTGACCCAATTGAAACAAGGCCACCACGCCGCGTGCTGGTTGAACCATGAGGAGGCAAACACATGAGTCTGCTCGATGTTAAAAATCTGCACACCAGCTTTGGCGCAGTGAATGTCCTTGCTGGCGTCAGCTTCGCGGTGGAGCCCGGTGAAACCTATGCTTTGGTGGGCGAAAGTGGCTCTGGTAAGACCACTGTGATCCGCGCAATCGCAGGGCTGGCCCCTGCGCAAGAAGGCTCGGTCAAATTTGATGGACAAGAAATTCGTGGGGCTTCGGAAAGGGTGTTGCGACCCTTACGCAAAGATATCGCGATGATGTTTCAAGATCCGGTTGGGAGCTTGTCACCTCGCTTGACCATCGGCAGCCTGATCACCGAACCCTATCGCATCCAAGGCATGAAGGATCGCGACATGCATGCCGAAGCCAAGCGCCTTTTGGCAATGGTGAACTTGCCCACCCATTTTGCAGATCGCTATCCCTATCAGTTGTCTGGGGGGCAGGCTCGGCGCGTTGGTGTGGCCCGTGCGCTGGCGTTAGAGCCCAAACTGATCCTCGCGGATGAGCCCACCGCCGGTCTTGATGTGTCGGTGCAAGGTGAACTTTTGAACCTACTCAACGATCTGCGTGAGCGTCTTGGTTTGGCGATGGTGATCATCACACACAACCTGAATGTGGTGCGCCACGTGGCTGACCGTATGGGCATCATGTATCTTGGGCGGCTTGTCGAGGAAGGTACAACCGAGGCGATATTCAAAGATGCAAGGCATCCTTATACCCGCTGCCTACTGAGCGCGAACCCCGAGCCTGATCCAGATGCGCGTTTGGAACGCATCGCCCTTAAGGGAGAACCCCCCAGCCTGCTCAATCGTCCCTCCGGGTGTGAATTCCGCGAACGCTGTCCGTTTGCACAAGACATCTGCACCCAAACTCCGCAATGGGATGTTGAAGAAGGACATGGGCTGCGGTGTCTTGCTCCAATGCACACCAGAGGTGCTGCATGACACGATTTGACGGCAAAACAGTTCTGGTGACGGGGGGGCATTCCGGTATTGGGTTCGCCATCGCAGAACGGTTTGCCCAAGAAGGGGCCGACCTGATCTTGGTCGGCCGCGACCAAGTCAAGGGCGACACCGCTGCAAAAAAGCTCTCAACGCAATACAAGGCGTGCCGCTTTATGGCCGTGGACCTGTCGTGTGAAGATCAAGTCCGCGACATGGTAGCGACACTTGATCGGCTGGATGTTCTTGTCAATAACGCCGGTCTGGGCAGCTTGCGCACTAATCACGATGAATCAGACAGCCCGGGCACGCGGTGGGACCGTATACGCGGGGCCAATCAAGACAGCACATATCTGACCACCGCACAATGCTTGCCATTGTTAAGAACCTGCGAAGGATCGGTGGTCAACATTTCTTCCACCTCATCCTTGCATGGCAACTGGGGCCTTTACGGTGTCGCCAAAGCAGGCGTTGAGGCCCTGACCCGCGCCTTTGCTGCCGAAGCCGCCCCCGTGCGCGTCAATGCCGTCAGTCCGGGCTGGATCGCAACCGACGTAACTGCTGTGGCTTCGGGCAATGACGATGGCAGCTGGGATTTGCCTCCATCGTTGCTGAACCGAATGGGGGCTGCCTCTGAAATTGCTGGCGCGGTGAGTTTTCTTGCCTCTCAGGATGCCAGTTTCATCACTGGTCAAACCCTTGTCGTCGATGGGGGTCTTACACTGATCGACTATCCGTCTCGGCCTCTTCTTGAAACCCGGGGGCACGCCTTGCGATCCCGTAAACACCCAAATGACTGAACAGAATTACACATGACATCAACGCTTTACTTCAACGGCCCTATCCTGACGATGGACGCAGCCAATTCAATGCCTCAGTCGGTGCTGACCACAGATCAGACCATCACTGCCATCGGATCAGAGGCCGCTCTGCGTGCAAGCATGCCAGCAGATACTTGCGAACATGACTTGCAGGGCAAAACTCTGATCCCAGCCTTCATCGATTCTCATGGGCACTTCCCTGACCCCGGTTTCATTCGCCTGTTTCGCGTTGATCTGGCAGCACCCCCACGCGGGGATTGCCCGGATATGGCCACCGCGCTGAAACGCCTGCGTGCCAAGGCAGAAACCACACCTGATGGTGAATGGATCATGGGTGTTTTATTTGACAATACCGCCATCGCGGAGCACCGCATGCCAACCCGCGAAGAATTGGATACGGTTTCGACCACGCATCCGGTTTGGGTCATTCATGCATCCGGCCACAATGGATCGGCAAACTCACATGCTTTGCAGCTACGTGGCGTTAATCGTGACACGCCTGATCCTTTGGGCGGGCGATTTGGCCGTGATCCAGAGACCGGCGCGCTGAATGGCCTGATCGAAGGCATTTCAGCGATGGAGGACATGGGCGATACTGATTTTCTGATTGATCGCGAACGGTTCTGGCAAGGATTTGCGGCCTGTCGCGACGAATATCTGGAACATGGCGTCACCTATGCGCAGAACGCTTGGGCCTCACGCGAGATGTTGGGGCATTTCGCAAGCCTTCCCACGGACACTGACCCCGGCATTGATCTTGAAATTCTGCCCGTCGGCGAACTGGAACCCCAACTCAGCCAAGGCCCTGATTCGCTGCACTGGCCGGGCAATCCGCATTTTACATTGGGCGCGCGTAAGTTGTTTACCGATGGTGCCTTTCCAATGCAGACGGCCTTTCTCCGTGAGCCTTATCACAAAATTCTAGACCCCCAACATCCCAACGGTATGTCCTATACAACGCAGGATGAATTAAACCTCCAAGTACACAAACTGCATGGCATGGGGTTTCAAATTCATTGTCATTGCAATGGAGATGCCGGCGCCGAGATGTTCATTGATGCCGTGGAAAACGCCCTGACGGATCACCCCCGTGAGGACCACCGCCACACCATTATCCATGGCCAGACCCTGCGTGATGACCAATTACAACGCATGGCACAACTGGGGATCACCGTCAGCTTCTTTTCAGCCCATGTGCATTTCTGGGGTGACCGGCACTACGATACATTTCTAGGGCCGGAACGTGCAGAACGGATTTCACCGGCGGCATCCGCCGAACAGTTTGGCGTGCGATATACCATTCATAACGATGCCTCTGTGACACCAACGCGCCCTATTCATCTGGCACATTGTGCTGTGAACCGCTTAACGGCCTCCGGTCGCGTTCTGGGTAAAGCACAGAAAGTCAGCGCTCTCTCTGCCTTGCGCGCCCAGACAATTGATGCAGCTTGGCAGGTGTTCAAAGAGGACATGCGAGGGTCAATCGAACCGGGCAAATTCGCCGACTTCGCGATTTTGTCACGCAATCCGCTAACTGACCCGGAACAGCTGCAACACACGCAGGTGATCGAAACGATCCGCCGTGGACAGCACGTATATCACATCCCCAACGTTTTACATGAGTTTGAAACCACCTAATGCACCGTAAGAAACGAATTGCTGTCGCTGGATTTCAGCATGAAACCAATTGCTTTGGCGTGACCAAGGCAGGACTGACTGAATTTGAAATGGCAGATTCATGGCCGGAGATGTTGCTTGGAGATAGAGTTATTTCTCAAACCCAAGGCATGAATCTGGGCATCGCAGGCTTTGTCGCAGCGGCAGCAGAGGTGGGGATGGAAACCGTGCCGGTAATCTGGTGTTCAGCAGAACCCTCCGCCCACGTCACCGACCACGCCTTTGAAACGATCTGCGCTCAGTTATTAGAGGGATTACAAAAAGTCGGCGATCTAGACGGTGTTTATCTGGAACTGCACGGCGCGATGGTGACCGAAAGCCTGCCCGATGGAGAAGGCGAAATTCTACGGCGGGTGCGCGCACTTGTTGGGCCAGATGTTGTGGTGGTGGCCAGTCTGGATTTGCACGCGAATATCTCGGCCCAAATGGTGGATCAGGCTGACTATTTGTCAATATTTCGCACCTATCCGCACCTTGATATGGCCAAAACGGGCGCGCGATGTGTTCCCGTGATGCAGCGCCTTTTGGCCGGGGAAACCCTGCACAAGGCCTTCCGTCAGGTGCCTTATCTTATTCCACTGCACGCGCAATACACGGGTGCAGCACCGTTTAATGAAATCTATGAAGTGCCTGCCCAACTGCAAGACCGCGGAATTCTGGCCGATATCGCGCTTGGTTTTACAGCAGCCGACTTTCCGGATACTGGACCCTCTTGTGTGGTCTATGCACCGCAGGTTGGTCAGGCAGAGACCGCAGCCCAAGACATTATTGATCTGTTTCTAGAGAGAAAATCCAAGATCAACAGCACGATGCTGTCCTTGTCCGAAGCGGTATCAGTGGCGCATCATTCCAAGGGGAAACCCATCATTCTGGCCGATGTTCAAGACAATGCGGGCGCAGGTGGCACGTCGGATACCACCGGACTATTACAAGCCTTGATCCAAGGTCGGGCCAAAGGGGTTCTTGCGGGCCTTATCCATGACGCGGACACCGCCCAGCGTGCCCATACCGCCGGCAAAGGCGCACGTGTTCAATTGGCATTAGGCGCAAAATCCGGCCTGCGTGGCCATTCTGCAATCGAAGCTGAGTTTGAAGTTTTGGAATTGGGTGACGGGGAATGTCGCTATACCGGTGAAATGTATGGCGGAGGTGTCGCCACATTGGGCAAAACCGCTGTCTTGCGCTTACTCGATTCAGAGGCGGGCATAGATGTCGTGGTGACAAGCCTGCGAAACCAATGTCTGGACCTTGCGCATTTCACACATATTGGATTGGATCCGACAAAATACGCAACGGTCTGCGTCAAAAGCACGGTGCATTTTCGCGCAGACTTTGAGCCCATCGCTAGCGAGGTGCACGCCGTCGCAGCACCAGGTGTCTTTCTGTGCAACCTCGCCCAAGTCCCTTATGCAAACCTTGGCGATAAGCAACGATAGAGCCGCACCGAAACAATATACACCAGCCACATATGCGCCTCTATGGCCGGGCGTGGCTGGTGTTCTTGGGTATTTCAGATCCGTTATTGAACACGCCCCATTCCAATAAACAGCTGACGATCCTGATCCTTGATCGCACGGCGGCCGTGCATAACACGGGTGTTGTCGATAACTGCAATATCGCCATCCTGCCAGTTGATTTCGACCGTACAGGTTTCCGCAATGGCACGCAGATCTTCGATCTCTTCTGCTGTCACGTCTGATCCATCTTCAAGCGTATATCTTGGCGGCTCATAGTTATGTGACGGCCCCAAAATCGCATTGGCAAAGGATTGTCCGTTTGACAAAGACGACGGACGCACAGGATCCACTTTAAGGCAATATTCCAATGATCCATCAGGGTTCAGGGTAAAGTCTTGATCCGGAACTGCGGCCTTGAACTGAAGAACATGTTCCATCGTGACCTCATGGGGTTGGCTGATGGCGGGATGTTCATTGGCCAGATACCGTTTCCACAACTCTTCTGGCAATGTACGTTTCACAATCATCCGCTGGGACCACCGTATTTTCTGAGCCTCATCAAAGGCTTCAAAGACTTTGCGCCCATCACAGATCGTGGTTTGCGACCCTTCAAAGGCCGCCTTGGTGCTGTAAAAGGCCACAATGTCGGGGCAAACGGGTGTGTTTCCGTTTTCGATATGCAACCCGATGGGGCCCAGGCCTGCATCCACCTTTTGGGTGTTCTTTTCAGTGTTTTCCCGCGCCGGATCAAACGTGATGGTATTGCACAATTTGGCGGTCAGCGTGCTGAACTCTGCCATGTTCATATCAAACCCACGCAGCAACGCCCAACCATCGGTTTTCAGATGCTCTTGCACGGTGGAAATAATCTGCGGGGTTGGAATGGTGCTGTCTGTGTCAGATGCACGAATAACGTTATAGCTCATGTTCAGGGTATCCTGTTTTTGTATGTGATGAATGATTAGACTTTGGCCGAAGCCTTAAGCGCGGCCAGTGTTTTGGGGTGGCGCGCCTGCGCACCTACGGATTTGTCGATAAGGGTGGGTAAAAGGCGTTGTACCTTCACGAAAATGCGTTCCTTGCCTTTGGGAAAGCTTTCACGCTTACCAGCCAAAATGGCATCCCAAGCCTGAGAGGCGACAGCTTCGGCGCTATCCAATGTCATGTCCAATGGTTCAACCAACGCACCAAAGGCGCTTTCGGCAGCAGTGCGGGTTGCCCGCGGCGCGACATAGGTGACGTCCACACCGGTGCCTGACAATTCACGACGGATCGCATCTGAAAATCCGCGCAATCCGAATTTCGTGGCCGAATACCCAGCAAAGAACGGATAGGCGATGTCGCCAAATACCGACCCAACATTGACGATACGCCCTTTCGTCCTTTGCAAGGCAGGCAAAAGGTCACGCGTCAATGCCATCGGGGCCACAAGGTTGGTGGCGACCATAGTCTCTAGGGCGGTGTCATCCAGATCACGCAGATGGCCAACGTTTAGCGTCCCTGCGTTGTTGATCAGGAAATGCACCGAATTTCCCACCGCGCTGCAAATGGCACCGCGTCCCTTTGCTGTGGTGACATCCGCCACGACATAGCGCGCCAAATCCCCTTCACAGGCCGATACCGTTTCAACCAAAGTGGCCTCTGATCGTCCCGCGATGATCACTTTAAAGCCCATTTCAGCCGCCTGAATGGCCAACTCCTTGCCAATCCCGGTACCTGCTCCGGTAATAAGTACAGTGTGGCGATAGGTCATGACGCAATACTTTCTGTTTGAACACAAAGAGGATGAGCAACACGGGTGTTGATCACCTGTGCGGCGACGATGCGGTTTGGGGTGCCCACAGGAAACAACAGGTCAGGCTCGGATGGGTCCGTCAGGATCACCGCTGTGGGCCGTGCGTAAGCTGGCAAATCTGTCAACTTCTGCGCAATCTCTGACGGTAAAACCCGGGCTGCGGCCACGACGATCAGAACCAACGCGCCATCTGCCTGACGTATACCCAAGGCAGAGCTGACAATACGTGGATCAGCATTCACACGTTGCTCCACCCATTCAGGCGAGACATTGCGCCCCGCTCCGGTGATCAACAGCGCATCTTTGCGGCCATCGACAACCAAACGCCCCTCTTCAAAATGACCCAAATCACCAGTACGCCAAACCTGTGGCGCGGACGAACTATTGAGATATCCATCCATCACGGTTGGGCCCGCCACGATGATTTCACCGCCCTCAATCGACACGTCCAACCCTTTAAGAACAGGGCCAACAGTGCCGGGTGTGTTGTCGCACGGGCGGTTGATGGCCACAACAGCACAGCATTCTGACAGGCCGTATCCCTCATGCACGGGAATACCTACGTCCTTTGCCGCTGCGATCAGGCCTGGGGCACTTGATGCCCCCCCAACTGCAACAAATCGCAGTGTTTCAGGCGCTTGGCGGTTCTGACGTGACAACGCTTCTGTCCAGCGCCCCAGAATGGCAGGAGCCAGCAGGCTGGTTGTTGGGGCCACCTCATCAAACGCAGCCACCAAAGGATCAATCGGCGCCCCAAACAGGGTTTTTGTTGCCTCAAATCGAAACACAGTCTTTGCACCGGCCACAATCGGCAGGAAGATCCCACAAATTTGCTCTAGCAGCTGCGCCAAAGGCAGCACCGACAAATGTGTGTCGAACGATCCAGCCGCAATCACGTCACTCAGCGCGCTGACTGAGCTCTCAAGCTGTCGGTCGCCGATCACAACGCCCTTGGGTTTTCCGGATGAGCCCGACGTATAAATCACCCGTTCGGCGCCTCCTTCATAGGCGCGTAATGGGATGTCTTGCAGGCCCACATCAATGGGCGACACAATCTCGAGGTGTGGCAAGCCAGCAAACAGAGCAGGCGTATGCGTGATCACCGCACCAATCCGCGCATCCCTTAAAATATGAGCATTCTGTTCAGAACTGAAAAAGAACGGAAGTGGCACTTGCCGTTTGCCACACAGCGAAATTGCCAGATCGGCCACAACATAATCAATACCGCCAGCCAGCCCAATACCAATTGCGCCGTCCAGCCGGTCAAGCCGCGCCGACAGCCTGGCAACCCGCCCCGTCAGTTCCCCCCAAGTGATTTGACCCCTGTCATCCGTAAAAGCGATGCCGTCTGGACGCGCCTGATTATGGTGCCTCAAAGCGTTGAAAACCTGTTGCATTACACCATCCCCGAACGACGTTCGATTGTGCTGTGACGCGGCGAAAGGGTTACGGTCTCGCTAAAGGCACAGACTCTGGGATCGGCGGCATAATATTTACCCCAAATATCCACCTGCTTCACCTTGGATGCCAAGGCCGGTGCCAGCTCAACATAGGGCAACCCGGCCCTCGTGAGCAAACGTCTGAGTTGGCTTGTGGCGGTAAACACACCGCATTTTTTCTGGTTTTCTTCCCCCCAGCGGATCATCGCATCCATCATTGGCAACACTGGAAACGGGGTGAGCGACGCCAATGATACGACTTCCATAATGTCACTTGGCTGAAGCTCCATACCAAGCTTGTCGCGCAACACTGTGGGAAAGCTCTCTTCGAGATAGATATCAGAAAAAAACTGATCGCTGTGGGTGCGAATGCCTGCGGCACAGACAATGGTGCCGTCCAATCGTTTGGTCGCAACCAACAATGGGGCGAAGACATCTACATCCGCATCATAAACGCGCTTGTAGACCCTTTTGATATGGTTTTGTGCCTCCTGCCGCCCCGGGCAATCTTCGCTTAAAAACTCGATATACATATCCAACCTCATGACACCTCTTTGTGCTTTCATGAGGAGGAATTTGGCGGCTCTGACTTACAAGAAACTTACAGGTCTTCGAAAGTTTAGAAATGTTGGAGAAAGATCACTTATTTATTGAAAATAAACGAGAAAATACTACCCCCGCCTTTTCTGTCTTGGATCAATACCGTGGCGCCATGCGATTCCGCCACAGATTTCACTATCGACAAACCAATCCCCGATCCTTTGGTCTTTGAATGCATTTGTGCGCCGCGGTTGAACCGATCAAACAACACTGGTTTTAGGTCATCGGGCACTCCGGGGCCACGGTCAAGTACACGCCATCCCGCTGGATTACAGAGGATTTCGATTTCCACGTCATGACCCGAAGGTGCATATTGCAGGGCATTTCGAACAAGATTGTGTAAGGCGATGTTCAACAGACCAGCACTGCCATTTACCTTGGTATTCTCTGCGCCAACAACAGATAACGTCTTACTATCGCGCAATGCCGCCTGCGCCATATCGCGCGCAACATCAACGGCCAATTCTTGCAGGTCAACAGAATCAAAACTGGATTTCACCACTCCATCTGCACGTGCCAAATCAATCAACTGCTGAAACATCTGATCAAGCTGCATCACATCTTGTGCAAGGCTGTCTTTCAGGTCTCCGTCTTCAATCCGATCAATACTGGATCGTAAAACCGCCAGAGGTGTTCGAATTTCATGAGCCGCGTTTGACGAGAAATCCCGCTGCGCGCGATATCCGGCTTCAAGTCGATCAAACGCTTCATTGACGGCATTGATCAAAGGAGTGAATTCATCTGGCACATCATCTGTGATCAAGCGTTGACTGGCATCGGTTGGACTGATTTTTGCGGCCTCTCCTGACAGCCGATCAAGCGGAATTAACGCCCGGCGCGTGGCCAAAACTGCGGCCATCAAAACCATAATGACCCCCAGGATAACCCACCCGGTTTGTTCTTCTGCTTCGTGCAGGACCTTTTGCAACCTCGTCTGATTATTGCTGGTGGGAAAGGTGGTCACCAAAACGAACACATCCTGATCTTTGATACGAGCATGCATTCCAATGCCTTCTCTTTCACCCAGCACTGTGACTGTATTAGCCTTGCCCAACTTGATCGCTTGAAGCTGCGCCCACATCCCAGAAGGGTTTTCTCCGCCGGCCACTGCTTGCCCAGAATTATCAAAAACCGTGTAGCGAAATGCCCCCTCTATTCCGCGAAACCGTAACGCACCCCCATCAAGCCCAAAGTGAGGCGCATCAGGATCAATTTGTCCGATCACCTCTTTGGCCTCACGGATCAAGGTATCTTTCAACTCATCTTCGGAATGTTCGTAAAACTCATGGATCACAACCGCCCCGACCAGCAGAATGCTCAGGCTTAAGGAAGTGAAAATATTGACGATCAGACCACGGCGTAACGACCGGGCGGTCCCAAAAAGGAAGTGTAAAATTTTCATTTCTCACCGATCTGCAACACGTATCCAATACCGCGCAAGTTATGAATGGCGATACTGGCCCCGCAATCCACCAGCTTTTTGCGCACTCTGTGGGTCAGCACTTCTATGGCGTTTGGTGTCGGTGGTTCGTCAAATCCATAAAGGGCATTTTCAATCGCCTCTTTGGAAATAACCCGATCAGACCGCCGCAAGAATAATTCCAATAACGCGGTTTCGCGTTTGGAAAACCGGATCGCCTGACCTCCCACGGTGATGGACCTGTCCGCTGTTTCAAAGGCCACATTCCCAGACGTCAACGTAACCCCCAGCGCGCCACCCGGGCGGCGCAAAACGGCCCTGATACGTGCCTCAAGCTCGGCGATGGCAAAGGGTTTGACCAGATAGTCGTCTGAGCCCTTGTTCAACCCAGTGATCCGATCATCCAGTGCATCACGTGCAGTGCAGATAATAATCGGGGTTTGGGGCGTAATGGTCTTAAGTTCCGGCAACACTTGAAACCCATCTTGATCCGGCAACCCCAGATCCAGAATAATCGCATCATACGCAAAGCTTTTTGCAGAATGCAGGGCATCCTCTGCGGTGTGTACCACGTCCACCGCGAACCCCGCATCACGCAAACTGGCGCTTGTGTTAAGCACCAGTTTCTCGTTGTCTTCGATATATAAAATTCGCATTCAGGCAAATCGTCCTATTTACGGATGTAGGTCACGATAGATCCATCATCCGCCTTAAACGCGACACGTGCAAGATTGCCATTCTCATCATACCAAAGATCGCGCTCTACCCCGCCAGACAAGCGATAATGATGCGCCGCAATTTGCCCACCTTTGACTTGCACGCGCTCTTTTCCCAGATCAGCCACCCGGATGTTTACGACCTTGCCGTCAATGGTATTCATCAATTTGCCAACCCGCACGATGTCATCATTCCACAGGCTGGCTGGCAACGCACCTTTGCTTGTCGTAGACAGCGCATGGGGTTCGCCATCATCATCAGTTTTTGATTTCAAGTTTTGCAGCTTGCCATCTTTCCAAGTTTCCACACTGGAATGTCTGAAACTATAAGCCGTGGTGCGGATCAACGGCACTTTGACTTCAACATCCGTGGAAACCCGAACCGTAAACGCCGCTTCATGACCCGAAAATTTGTAACTGTGATCGCCAATGTCCTTGCCTTTACGGACCACATCAAAGCTGAGCTGACCATTTGAGGGTAACGTAAGGGCACTCGCAGGCAGGGCCAATACACCTGTAAACGCCACAGCCAATCCAAGAAAACGCATGTCTCACTCCGTTCATTAGTTTTCGATTGGCCGCTTCTTGGCCTGTCAAACTTACAAGAGACTTACAGCTATGAGATCAGGGGCACGACAGCGGCCTGCATAATCCACTCTTTGAAAAAACAAATGCAAACATCTGATCATGCTAAAATTACGTACGCTTTTGACACAATCAATACGGGAATTATTTTCACCAGTTAGTTCAAAGGTTTAAATCTCAACGATCCGTAAAAACGAAAAATGGTGACGAAAGCTGCCTCGTCGTGCTAAGTCTTGTAGATATTTTTTGACCGTTCCAACCATTCTATTGGTGATATAGATGCCGACTTCTGTGAGATTTTTCTCGCATTTAAGAACCGGGATTGCTGCGGCTGTTACGTCTCAGGCCACAGAAAATGGGCTGCCACAACAGGGCGAAGTCTTGGTTCCTGCGACAGTAACTATCGACGGGCTTTCTGCGCCAGTTTCGCGGGATATGTCATTGCGCGGTCCAAGTGACGTCGTCAGGCTTGATCAAGGGGCGGTTCGCGCGGTCGAGCCTGCGCCGGGCAGCCGGGATTGTGCACCCAATTTCTTTCCCTATATCGAATTGTCAGACCCTGCATTGCCATGGATGTTCACACCTGCGGCTCCATCCAACACAGGGCGATTATGCCCCTGGCTTGTTCTGGTTGTTGTACCTAAGAATGATCAAACACGCCTGACCCCACTGCCCGGCGGAGCGGGCTTGATGCTGTCTCTTGATGACGCAGCGGGCAGGTCTCTACCGCCACTGTCCCAAGCCTATGCATGGGCGCATATCGAAAATAGGGAGCCTGAACTTTCTGGGCAGGCCGCCTTTGATGCAGATGCGTTGGTGGCCCGATTGATGTGCCCCGTCAATCTGTTACCAAATGCAGCCTACATTGCCGCGCTTGTTCCCGCCTTTGAGGGAGGGCGCCTGTCAGGCTTGGGGCGCGAAGGTGGTGCCGATGCGGGGGCAACACTTGCATGGGAAGATGCGACTGGTGCCCTGGACCTGCCCGTCTATCATCACTGGGAATTCTCGACAGGTGTTGTTGATTTTGAGGAATTGGTGCGCCGCCTCAGCCCATTTGAGGTGCCCCCAGAAACCGGCCTTCATGATCTTGATCTGTCGCGCCCACGTGGAGGGCTGGATCTAAAGCTGCTTCATAAACGGCTTAAGCCGCAGCAGGCCATCATCAGTTATCGTGGGGCGCTACTTTCTCCACGTGCCAAACCCAAATCTTGGCAGGCTGCCCATAACCGTCGCTTTGAGCCAGCTTTGGAAAAAGTTCTTACAGCACAAGCCCCCGCTGCCCCATCCAGCGGCAGATACAATGCGCTTGAGGATGACCCCGTCATCGCCCCGCCCACCTATGGCGCGTTCCCGCATGGCAAGGCCGCTTTGCAAGACCCAACCATGAGATGGATGCGTCAGGTCAATCTTAACCCTGAAACGCGGGCCACGGCAGGGTTGGGTGCGCAAACCGTACGTGCAGATCAAGAAGAGCTAATGGCGCGGGCATGGATCGCAGCAAAGGGCACGCGTGAAATCGGACAGCACCTTCGTCAGGGCCGCGTGGCGTTGACCACAGGCAAGCGGGTGCATGCCCGATTGTCCAAGTTGGATCAGGCTGATTTGGTGCAAGTATCCGACCGCCTGCACCCTGTCATTAAATCTGCTCGCGCCACAGTGGCCGCGCAACTCACGCCAAAACGGGCCATTCCGGCGGGGGTCATAAGCGCCTCGTTTAGGCGATTAAGCAAACAGGCTGAAACCCGCCTTCCGGCCGATGTGAAAACCAGCACCCCACAGATATCAAAGGCCGCGACAGTGACCTGCCTAAGTGGTGTTGCAGCAACATTCAAAGACCAGCACCCATCGCTGACGCTGGGGACGACAGCGATACAATATTATACATTCAACGGGGTCACCCTGACCTCAAACGCGGATTTTCAAACCCTCGCCGCACAGGTTGGCATCCCTATACAAGTCCAAGCGACACGTGGCCGACCAAGGATCTTAGCCAAGGGGCCGGGCAGCACGCGTTCGGTTTTCACAAACCTGCAAAAAGTGAATAAATCCCTTGCTCCGAAAAGGCAGGTTAAGTCGGTCACGGCGCGCGCGGTTGTTGCCACCCCCACGGCGCGCATCCGCACCGATATTCTGCGCCAAACAGCCCCTCGTGCAGTTTTACCCCCCCGCGTGATCGCAGATATTGCGGGGCTGAAAGCCCCTCCTAAACTACGTGTACCAATTCCAGCACAGGTCACAATCGCGTTGGACTACGCCGAAAGCGCCTATGCGCGGATTGCCAAATCCAAACCAGAATTTTTCATGCCCGGTTATGGAACGGTTCCGGATGACACGGTGTCACTTCTTGCGACCAATCAAGCCTTTGTAGAAAGTTATCTGTTGGGGGTTAATCACGAATTGGCGCGCGAATTTGCATGGCGCCAGTATCCCATCGCTCTGGATGGTACGTGGTTTCGACGGTTCTGGGATTATGATGGCGATCCGAACCGTAAAGACATCTCTTTTGTCAAAAGCTGGCCCAAGACACGGAATTTGGGCGCTGGAGGATCAAAGGGACCAAGTGACGCCGTCATTTTGGTCAAGGGGGACCTGTTCCGTCGCTTCCCCGATACGCTTGTGTACGCGGTACAGGCGCGATGGCACCCGACGGACAAAGACAGCTCAGTCGAAGAAAGCCCCAACAATCGTCTTGAAAAGCAACGCGATGACGGGTGGTTGCGTGAACCCGTATTTGATGACCCTAAGAAACGGTTGTTTCCTCTGTTTTCAGGCAAGATCGGGAACAAGGGTGCCTTTTTTGGATTTGACCGCCAGCCAGAAGCATTGGTTGGCTCCCCAGACCCGCAAAAGGGAAAAGGCGATCCCGGCTGGTTTGTCGTGTTTGAACAGCCAAAGGGGCGGCCCCAGTTTGGGCTGGATGCCCCACAAGCCTATCGTCCCCAAAAAGCGCCCCGTCAGGCGGATGATCTGAGTTGGGGGCATTTCGCCGCGTCCGAGGCAGACCTGGCCGCATTGCTTCATGCCAGCGCACACCCTGATTGGCAGAACCGCGCGATTGAGGGCAAACGTTGGGGACGCACTGCGGCCGAAACCGCCGCATTGGCCCGCCAAAGCCCTGTGCGCATGATGGTCCATTTGGGCAGCCTGCTCAGTGGAAAGGTACGCTAATGGCCAAGGGTGGAAAAAAGGGTCTGTTTGGAATAGGCAAAAAAAAGCGTGAAGAAGAGGCTGCCAAACTAAAGGCCGAGAAGCTGCGCAAAGCCAAGGCGGAAAAAGCGCGCAAAGCCGAAGTAGCGCGCAGGCGTGAACAAGAGCGGCTTGCCAAGCAGAAGGAAATCAAGGCCGCAGAGCTTTCAGCAAATCCGTCGCGGCGTTTTGTTCCGGGAATCAAAGACCCGTCTGTTGCCCCTACGATCAAGGGGCCCGTTCCGGGTGCGATCAAACCCGCCAAGTTTGATCCCAAGAAAACCATTTCCACACAAATGGACGTGGTGCGGGATCAGTTGATAAAGTTCAAGCCCAACTCAAAGCTAACGTTTCAGGCACAGCCGCCCAAGTTGGAATTTGCCACCCCGGGCACGTTCACAATTGCACGTCCCGACATGCTGCCTTCTCGATTGGAACAGGCCGCCCCCGCCTTTGATGGCCTGCGCGACAATGTACCAGTGTTGATGTTTCCAGTACGTATTGAAACCAAGTTTTCATCCAACAAAACCCGGCTACGAATTCGTGTGTTCCCGGATCAAGTGGGCGTCGATGCCTTTGATCCGTTGTTGACATCAGCAGAGACTGAAAACGGGCTTGCCTGTCTGGCAGAGATGAAAAAGGCCCAGAACGAAAAGAATGACCCAAGCCCCATATGGAAGGCTTTTGTTGGTGCCAGCCCCAACCCAGCACGTGCCGTTCATGTGTTGCAAACCTTGCGTAAGGGACGCCCGCCTGCCTTACGTCAAGATGATCAGGTGCATATTTCAAAATCGCCGGTTCTGCCTGAACGCTGGTGTGTCACGGCCTATGCCAAAGGCCAAATCGCATTCGAAGACGCCGGCGCCCTTATTCCGCAAGGCCTTGCGTTCTCACCCAACATCACCAACGAAGACCTTGGCGCGGCCGGGTTAACTGAAGATCCCGCCCTGAAGTGGATGTTTGATTTTAACGAAGCGAAATCCAAAGGCATGGCACTGGATGTGGCCGTGCCCAGCTTTGCCCGTGAAGAAATCGACGAGTTATTCGTTGTTGGTATCGTTCGCAAAGACCCCGCAGATAGCTCAAAAACGCTCACTCCTTTCAAGGGGGCCAATACAGTGGCCAAGTTATTGGCCGCTCATCATGGGGACAGTGGGGGCGCTTTTGTGCCGCAGGGCAGTGCAACAAACAACACGCAAGAAGTTAACACACCGTGGTCCCCCCAGCGAAAAGACCTGGACGCGCTCTATGCGCAAGAATGGCTGAACACAACGCCACCTCACACCCCTTCGAAAGATGAGCGGCTTGTCCCCGCCGGGCGTTTGGCGGCAGCTGATGACACACCCAATGCCGCCAGCCGTTTGGCCAAGGCGATGGGGCTGCGTAACACAACGGTGCTGTCGCGATTTGAGTTTGCCAACAGCGGTGAAGATGCCGCGATGCACGCAATGAACGTTCTGATGTGGCCCGTGACATGGGGTGAAGTCTTTTCAACTATGACCAATGGGCGCAGTACTGAACACTTTAGCGATGAAACCGGAGAGTGGATGCGCGACTGGTTCGTGGACCGCGTGCGTGGCGGTGCCGCACTGCCGGTATTTCAGGTGGGGCAAACGCCCTATGGTGTGTTGCCCGTCATGGCCACAACACGTGCCTTCAGCCCGGCCCACCTTACGGGGGAACCACAAAAACAACAGATGTTGGAATCCCGCCTGCTGCGCATGTTGCCCGATTGGCAACAGGGCGCGACCCATCTCCCGCAGGTGAGCCGCAATCCAGAAGGATACGTGATCCCAGAGATGCAAACGGTCTATGATCAGCCCGGCGGGCGACTGCTAGAAGTGCTGCGTAAAAACCCGCATCCTGTCACCTACTCTCAGACCCGCGCGAAGAACGAGCGCAGCATCTATGATCTGCGCTATGAGCTGCGCAATCTTCTGGTACATCCAGACCACACCTCACACGCACTGCGACTGATATTCAGGGGCACTCTGCCCGGCATTCCGGACGGCGGTGCGGATATCCAAAACATCGTGATGTGGCTGCACAGCATGTCCGAGAACGATCCACGCCTTTATACTGTTTGGCCGGACACATTCCGCGATGGCGAACATCAACGTCAGGTGCTGTCTGAAAAACGCCAATTTCTGAATGACATCAAACGGACGACCTCTTGGATTTATGGCGGATCTCTAAGCGGTGACCTGAAGCAAAGCCTTTATGACGCATACGTCAAACCACATCTCAGCTTAATCGATGCCTTGCTTGATTCACTTGATTACATGATCGGAATGTCGCTGGAACATGGGCGGGCTAATTATGGGTTCGAAGTCGCGTTTGATCCCCCATCATCGATGTATAACGGCGTGATAGGCTATCAAAGCGAGGACCCCACCCTTAGCTTTATGGCCTATGACGAAAACCCCGTTGAATGGGCCGCCAACGCACTTACCGTTGTGCCAAAGTCAGACCAGACCATTTCACCGCGTCGATATATTGATGCGCTGATCGGATATGCCAACAGCTTTGTCTCTGCCGGCGAACCGCCGGAAGAACCCAATTTTCCAAACCAGCAAAAGCCGCTGTTTTACAGGCTGTTGCGCGAGGCCATCTATCGAACCGGTACCGACGATTTGCCGGGGCTGAAGATTATTCAGGACGCAGAGCGTTTCAAACATGTCAACGTGACCGAACGGGTTGGCATCGTACGCGATCTTGAAGTGCGCGATGTTACTGAGCTGACTCACGCCTTGAAAACATTGAACACCCTGAAAACAGGAAGTCGTGTCCCAAAAGCACAAGAGTCATTGGCACGCAGCATCCGCACAGCACGACCCGAGGATTTACGCCTTATGGCCACGACCCTCAGCGCCGAGTCCAAGAAAAAAGTGGCCACAAAAAAGGTATCTGCCACACAAATGCGGGCCTTGTCAGCGGAGCTTAAAAAGGCAGAAAAACTGACGGTATCTGTGGGCGGCACCCTAAAATTTGCACCCGCGCCCGTATCGCGCCGCGCCCGGATGGGTGAAATGACCCGCGCTATGGATCTGCTGCGCGAGCTGAACGCGGAACAAATTGAATTGCTGATGACGCAAACGATGGGGCTTGCCAGTTGGCGACTGGATGCTTGGATTACTTCGCTTGCACACGCGCGATTGGATGAAATGCGACAGACCAACGCCACGGGCCTGCAACTTGGATGCTTTGGCTGGGTCCATAACCTGAAATCCCGCAGTACGGATACAGACGTAGAATCCCAAGGTTTCATCCATACACCGTCTTTGACTCACGCCAAAACCGCCGCCGTTTTACGCAGTGGCTGGACCACTTACGGCAGCGATGAACAAGACAGCCCAATGGCCGTTGATCTAAGTTCGGAGCGCATGCGCGAGGCAAAGTGGATATTTGACGCCATGCGGCAAGGGCAGGATTTGGGTGACATTCTGGGTGCCAAATTTGAACGCCATTTGAAAACAAATCTAAATGCCCCAGAATGGATTTACCCGGTACGTGAGGCCGTTCTTGCCATCACAAAAACCAAACTAGACCCGGTTCAACCCGTTGTTGATGGGCTGGAGCTTGATCAAATCTGGGAGGATGCAAAGCTTCGCGATGCTTTTGACAAAGCGGCACTTGAGGTTTTCAAGAAATTGGGTGGGCGGGCAACTGCCAAATCGATGAAACCCGTTGCAGAGGCGGTGGCCTATATGAAGGGTCTTCACGATGCATTGGCGGATGCAGCTGTGTCCGACAGCGTTTTTTCCATGGTACAAGGCAATTATTCACGCGCGGGTGCGACGCTGGGTGCCATCAGTGACGGGTCTGTCCCTTCTCCTGAATTAGAGATTTTAAAGACACTTCCGCCCGCCAAGGGACAAACGCACCGCGTAGCGCTGTTCACGCCGCAAGATGGCAAAGGATGGAGCAAATCCACCGTCGGAGCCGCCGCAGCACCAGAGCTTGAAGCCATTGCCGCGCACCTTATGGGGCCGGCATCTGCCCTTGGGTTCACAGGTATCCTCAAGACCGAGGATGATGAGGTGATTGCACGCCAATCCTTTACCTGGGCCGATATGCTGTCGAAAAACTGGCCCGGTGCTGGCGGCGCGGCAGAGGTTCTGATGATGTTGACCGATGACAGCCTAGAGCCCGGCGGCGCATTGCATCTGCGAGCCTTGGCCTTTGCCCGATCCTTACTGGGTGAGCAGATTTCATCAACCAAACACACACTTTCCCTTTATTGGACCGAAGCACAGACCAAAGCCCGCGATGCCCTGATTGACCGATGGCTTGGCTGGAAATCTGTCATCATGAATGCCCGCGCACTGCATCCTCGTGATTTTGTTGCCGAAGGACATGAGGTGGAAGGTGCGCAAATGGCAATTCGCGAGGTTGAAACACGGGCAAACCAACTCAGCCAGTCTGTGGCAGAAGCCATCGATAGAGTTCTTTCTGCTCTTCCAGCGCCGACCGAAGGCGACCCCACGCCCATTGGCACCCGACAGCCCGCGCGTCTTATGGGGGAAATCGCGGGCCTTTCTGGATACGGCTTTACCCAAGCGATTGAAAGCTTGCATTCCGGCCTAAGTGCAGCCGAAGACGTCTATGCTTTGGCTTGGGCGCTGGCCCCGGATTTGCGCAAGCGCATGAAGGCCATGAAAGAGGCGCAGGCCATGCCTGCCACTGACCCGGATTTGCACCTGAAACGGGAAGGCGCACGCATTGCCGCGGCCCTTGGGCGCAAGCTTCCTGCAATCTGTGCGTTGCGGTTCAAATTGCTGCCGCAACTGGGGCGTAATTTTTCGGGATCTAGCGCACGCACCAAAGACACCAAGCCGCAGGAGTGGCTGGAAAAATGGGGTTATGTGCGCCCTGCCCTGCGGGATGTGTCTGACGCGCTTGCGGTGCAGGATTGTTATGATGCCACATCAATCCCCATGTTCGTCGGCCAATGGCCCGAAACCAAACAGCAGCCGTGGATTGCCACGTCTTCCCCACGCGGGCCAGACACACCAAAACTATCAATGCTTGCCCTGACCCCCGGCGCAGGCCGCAAGCAATGGAGCGATTTTGATACTGTTTCGGGTCTGTTGATAGATGAGATCGCCGACCGCGTCCCCGAAACCGAAATCGACACTGGGCTGACCTTCCATTTTGACGCCCCCAACACAGAGGCCCCGCAGTCACTGTTGCTGGCAGTGCCGCCACGTGGTCACAGCTGGGATTACGATCTGATGATCAATACGCTGCGCGACACGTACAATCTTGCCCGCATTCGCGCTGTGGATGGCCATGCAATGAGCGCGCATAATCAGGTTTTGCCAGCAATTTATGGCCCCAAACAAATGGGTGCGGTGAGGGCCACAACATGAGTGATCGTCGCGAATGGACCCATGTTCGCTGTACCTATCGCAGCGAAGATATCCGCAAAGGACTCGAGGCGCGCATCGCTGATCCGTTGTGGATGTTGGCACGGCAATGGCAGTTTGGTGAATTTGAAGGTGATGACGCCGCATCTCTTGCCCACATACAGGTGGAACACACCACGCTGGATGTGACCACATTGCAAGGCGCGGGTGGCCAGCGCAACATGGGACCAACTGATCTGATCGAACCACTGGTCGAAGCTGAATCTATGGTGTCCAGCCCTTCGGTTCTGCGCCAGTCAGGCGAAGCCGGGCTTCAATTTTTGCGCCGCTTGCCCGCTAAATTTCAAAATGCAGCGCGCAAGGTATTACAAGACACATTTCCCTTGCCTGCAACCCCTGCTGAAACCACACGCGGCACACGGTTTTTGCGCGCCCTTTCATCTGGTAGCTTTGATGGCGCAGCCTTTGCACGTCAAAGCAAGGCAAAGGCCCTTGGTTTGGCCCGCACAGTTGAAATTGATGAAAATATCTGGGCCGAGGCTTGGACTGGTTGGAAAGCCTATGTCGCGGATCGTTTTGCCGCACAAACGGGAACGGGATATTGGAATACCCAGTCCCTGCGCCACGCTGTGACGGTTAAGGCAGGCAGCCCAACCACAACACAGGCAACTTTGCGATCGGATGATCATGATGGACAACATCTGGATTGGCACAGCTTCGACCTAGCCGAGGTTCAAGAAAAGAAAGCCCCACCGCGCAAGGGACGGGTCAAATTGCTGCCGACACCAGTGCGGTATTCCGGGATGCCCGCAGACAGGTTCTGGGATTTCGAACAGGGTGATGTTTATTTCGGCGGGCTTGGGTTGGAACGCACAGATCTTGCGCAGTTGGTGCTGACAGAATTTGCAACGGTCTATAGCAATGATTGGTTCATGGCTCCGGTTCCTGTACGAACGGGCACTCTGTCGCGTGTCACACAGGTGCAGGCACGTGACATATTCGGCAACACCCATATTCTTCGGCCCAGTGCCGCAAAGGACAAGGCCAAGCGTCCTTGGCGTTTCTTTGAGATGACTGGCGATCCGGCTGCCACGCAAAACAAATCCCCATGGCTTTATATACCTCGCGCTGTGGTGGGTGGAGAAACAGGCCGCCCCGTTGAATCCGTAACATTAACACGCGACGAACAGGCCAACCTCGCTTGGGGTATTGAAACCCGGGTGGAAAGCCGCGCAGGGCTGCCTGTGGATCGCGCCCAAGAATGGCAACGCCTGCGCGATAGCGTTCCAGCATATCTAGGGGATGACACCCCCGCCGGAGAGGGCGAATGGGTCTATCGTCTGCTGAATTCCGCGCCGCCCCACTGGGTGCCTTTCGCGCCCGAAATCGCCAAAAACAGAGTTACGGGTCGATTGAGACGGTCTCGTATGGGCGAATGGGATTTGCTGGGAGAGTTGAAAGATCAACTTGCTGGACCAAAGGGGAAAATCATGGACCCCAACGCGCCAATGACGGTCAACGAGGAAACCTTGCTGCGTGGTGGCACAATCATTGAACGCCGATACCAAACAGCACGCGCACCGGATGGGCGGCTTTTGCTTTGGGCCAGTCGCACCGCGCGCCCTGCCAGCGGTGATCGCTCCAGTGGGCGCACAACAGATCAAATCGACATAGGTCCACCCCCACGTCCCAAGCCTGACAAAGAGGGATCATCATGAGCAACGCGATGTTCTGGTTGCCCTCTTTGTGGGAGGTTGATCAAGATTTACATGGACAGTTTGAATTCGACCCGTCCCTTGGTGCCGCGCCAGGGGCTGACAATCCAACCGTGTTGCCCTTCAAGCTGCGGCTCAGCGAAATTCAGCAGTTCCTTGATGCAGCCAACCCGATGCTGCACACGCTGTTGTTGTCAGGTTACGCCGTGCCATGGATCGAAGTTGGATTTCAAACCATGGGTTTGGGCGACCCGGATCGCGATACCGCAACAAAATGGCTGCGGATTGATCTGCAAAATCGTCGGGTTGAGGTGAACAATCGCAGCCCTGACGAAGGGGGCGGCCTTACCAGCAATATGTTCCGTATGAAGGTGTTGCCGCTGCGCCATGGATCGGTTCAATACAATGTGATCATGCCAAGTGGTCGCGTCAACGCGCCAGACGGCCAGCTGATGTACGCAACAGCGCGCTGTGCACGAGAATTCACCAAGCCCGTGCGCGATTGGGTGGGTGAGCGACTGAAAGATGATAGCGGCAGCAACCTGTTTGCAGCCACCGGCAGCGACGCTTCCAGTCAGACACTTTTGCAATATCGCAAAGCCCGTGCAGATGATCTCTTTGACAAGATCAAGGAGGAGGACACTTGCGAATTTGTACTCGACTTCAGGTATACAGGAATGTCTTACGCAGATCGGTTGTGTAATTCCGTACTGCGCCTGATCGAATACACGTTGTTTGACACGTTTTCCTGGGCAGTTGGGCATGAGTTGATTTCGGTGACAGAGCATCTGGTCTCTAACACACCTGAGGGCAATCCGATTTACCTGCCGGGTTTGATGTGGATTCTAGAACCCACTGTCTGGAACACCTTTCGGTCTGATCGACCATTGACCACTTCTGGAACTCATGCCCTGAACCGCATTAAAAAGCTGGTCGAGGAAAACTGGTTCTGGGTTGAGCACCGACAGATGGGGTTTTTCTATTCCGATTACTTGGAGGCAGATTTCACCACCTCCAACCCCGACGGCACCGTCAATGCACCACAGTCCACTGATCCTGTGACCCCGATAAAACGGATAGGATTAATCGACGCGCTGGCCTGTGTGCGCCGTGACGAAATTGATTTGACCGAAGCACCAGACCTAGCCGTCGCTTATTGGCACGCCCATCCAGCAGGCCGGTTTATTGATTTGATGGTCGGCGGTGATCATTTTTTCTCATTTAGGCAAAAAAGATCTGCAAATCGCATGAGCTGGGCCGGTAAAAAGGCCCAGAACGATGGCCTCTTAAAGGTCAATCCCTCGCCCGAAGGACATTATTCGGATTTGTTTGTCGCGCTTGATTACAACGGTGCAGAAGACGAAGGCGCATTGAACCGCGATTTGGTAAACGCCAAGCTCAAGAATCTAGAAGGCGACTTGGCCCAGTTGATGACCGAGATGTTGGAACCGGGAATAAGAACCAATAAGGCGCGATCAAAAATTGCAATGACGCGACCAATGTCAGAGTTCATTTTTTCGCTTTTCAACCTTGGGATATTTGCCATTGATGGTGTGATTGGCAACCCGGCTGACGATCTGCCCGAAGCGGATGCTGTTGCAATTCGGCATGAGGCAGACGCGCCATTGGCAGAGCGGATCAACCTCAGCCATCCCCATTACGATCTCAACGGTATTGATCTTGTTGCAGTCCCTGACAATCTCGGGGGGCGCACCTTGTCTGATTGTGTTGCATGGGAATATATCAAAGCCCCAAACTACCCTCCTGGGCTGAAGATCGAGGCACTGCTGGGTCAGGTTCCGGGTCTTTCGACAACTCCGTCTGACAAGCTGATTATCGTGGCTGCACCCGGTGTCGAAATTCAGCACCTTAGTGCATGGCCCACCGCGATTCCCGTCGAAATATTCCGTGTGCAAAGTCATGCGCAGGTGCCTGATCGGGATGAAAAAATCAATCTACAAGCCCTCGAAACACCGTTTCCACTCTCTATTCTGGATGGAATGCGGCGCGTAGAAACACCCGGAGAAATCCTGAGTGCAGAGGACGCAACCGCACGCCTAAATCTGTGGAGTACAGATCTCGCACAGCTTGAAGAGGCCCATGCTACCAATCGCGAACGTCTGCCAATCATCACCGTCAAGCCAGTACGCGAAGAGGGACTGTCAGGTCTGCGCCTGACCACCAGTTGCAAGCCATCGGTATATGCACAACATGTGCTTGGTACGTCATCAATTGAAATCATGGCCCCTGCAACGTCCGGCAATGATCGTTTTGCTTTCGAAATCCAATATGACATTCATCATCTGCAACGTGCCATCAGCGAAACGGTGGTGGATGATCCTCCGGTATTGGCGCCTGAAAACACCCTAAGCGGCATATCGCATGCATCTGGGCCGCGCACTGTTTATACGTATGACACAGTGCCTGTCGTGCAGTTTCAGATTGTGATCCATCGAACGGCCAATGTGTTGGTGCGCATCAAAGATGATTACTTGGGCGTTGGCCCAATTGATGGCACCAGAGCCTATCTCGAAGGGTGGGGTGCTGCAAATATCCCGGGATTTTCATACATGTTGGGTGAAACCAACAATGTGTGTTTATATGATTTTTATACGGTGCCCTTTGAGGACATTCCGCCTCTTGGTGCGGTGCTCAACCGCTATGCCAGCGATGATCTGCCAACCGGATGGTCCACCTATACCCACCCTATTGATACACAAATCTGGGACGCATGGGAGGAGCACTTTAAATTCATCGTCGATATCGGAGTTGGATTTATGCCCTATGGCATTGGTGACGCCGTCGATGTTATCGAATTCGGGCTGATGATGACGGCGGGTTGTGACAAATGGGGACGTCCTGTTTCCAATTTTGAAATCGCACTCAGCTTTGGAGGTATGTGCCTGCCGTTTGTGTCCAACCGGGCCATGCGCATGATTGCCACGTCGGAAATTGCCGAAGAGGCGCTTGAAGAAACAGCTGAGCTTTTTGTGAAACTCGCACAGGAGCCGGGCTGATGGGATCAAGAGCAGGGAGCCTTCCGTCAAATTTTGGAACCGGATCGCGCAACGCCATAGAAGCCGCGCGCCAACAGGCGATGAAACATTTCAGCGATGCATATGGTGGTGTCTTAGATCCTGATGAGGCGTCAGATTTGCTTGATCGCATTGTACGCGCGGCGGATGACCCGGATGAAATTGCGCGGATATTACGTGAAGCTGGGGATGAGTTGGACAGCCCTCTGGCCTCACTCGTATCGCGGATGATCCGGCTGGGCGCAACCAAAGGGGATCTGGCGTTCCTACCCGTCCAATCCTTAGTCAAAACCGGACGCCACGGGATCGAAGGGTTCAAGGCACCGCCAGAACTGGACATGATGTATCAGCGCTGGGTCAGTACGCTGGATGATACCGCAGATACATCGGCAGAGGCGTTTATTCGTCAAACCCGTGCCGGGGTGATCGCCCAAGGCAGCCCCCCTGTTTTTGCCGATAATGTCCTGCAGAAACGATATGTGGAATATGTGAAACGTCGCGCTGGCAACAACAATCCATCCCCTGCGGACTTTGCCCAACACTCGCCTGACGCTTATCTTAAGGCCGTCAGCCCAAATGGCCGCCCACGCGCCATATTGGATGGATTGTTTGGCCCAGCGGTGCGTGACGTTATCGAAGCAACCCCACGTAAGGTCAAACGCTGGAACAACTTTTTTCCGCGTGAAACACTTGCCGCGCCAAGTTCGTTTAAGGCGACGCTCCAGGGATATCTTGGGACAGATACAACCGCTTTGTATGGCAAAATAGATGATCTTTATAAACTTCGATATCCCGGCACCAATCAGGCACCCGATGACGTCAAACAATGGATTTTCGACGCTTTGCAACATCATCTGGACGAAGCCGCAGGTGATCCTGATGCCGCACTTGACCTGCTGTGTGGGCAGAAAACCATGCGCAAAGGAATTCATCCCGATGAATTCCTACACCGTTTGATGGATGCCGAAGATATCCTTGAAAACACAGTACGTAACGCTGGGTTCAATGTATCGCAAAACCGGATGGAAGACATTCGCCGCATCCCCGGTATGTTTGATCTGGTTCAAAAAGTGATGACGCGATCGGGTTACGAAAAGGGATATGTGTTCGAGCTGGAGCTGATCATCGAAACCCTTGAAGAAGGATTAGAAGAAGGTGATCGACTGGTGCTGCAATTGATACTGGATCACAAGGACGGCCCCGACATGATCATCCTGCGCGGTGGGCGCGCGATCATCAAACAAGCGAAATCATTCAATCGCCTGTCCAGTATCTCAGGTTTCTATGGCGGTGGCCTGAAACAAATGGGCAGTGATCTGCGCCGTATTATTGCCGACAGCGATGCGCGACGCCTAGCAGAAGGGTTGGACCCGGACGCCACTGGAACATGGCCGCAGATCAAAGCACCGGGCATCGACGGAACATATACTGTGGACAATGTCTTTACCTTCATTCTTGATAAGTCGCGGATCAAATCCCCACACCCTCGCCCCTTGTCTGCGGCTGAATTTGCGGATGAATTCGGCCCATTGGACCGGGTGAGCGATTTTGGTGTGGTGCGCGGACAACACGCTGATCCTGATTTTTTGCAGCAGCTCGCCAATCTGCCACCAGATCAGGCTATGCAATACGGCACACGTCTTTATCGCGATGTGGACCTTGACCCAACCTGGTTACGCCAAGCCATTGCCGACGAAGCTGCCGAACGTGTGAAGATCAATCAAATGTTTGATAAAAAAACGGTATCCATCGCAGATGATCCGGATGCCTTGGCCTCTATTTTGGCTGGGTCATCACGTCGTTTGAAAAACAGTGACGAAACTTTGGCAAGCAAGATAACCGACGCAATTCGCCAAGCCGATCAGGCAGGCGAGCCTTTGAAGGTATCAGAGGTCATGGCACTGCGCATGTTGGTGGATGCTGAAAAAGGATTGATTGACAGCGACATGATTGCGCTGGCGCGACGCATCGGCCAGTTGAGCCCCTCCCCACGATTGGATGTCGAACTTAAAGCGCCTGCCAGCACAATGGCCTTTGGCACGAATTGGGATCCGCGTCTGAAGGGCCTTCAGGGCATTCCAAACCCAGATGCCGACATTATTGTTGAGAATTGAGGCACCATGAACATTCTTCTTGATCTCTTTTCACCTTTGCAACTTGCCCTGACGGACAAGGATGAACTGGCAGCTTTGGTTAAAAAACTTGGCTGGGAAGTGGAATTCAACGACACCCAAACGCAGGCGCTTCAGGCCATTTTGGATATCTCCGAACAGACCACGGCCATTGCAGGGGCCGTGCAATCCATCGCTCAGAACGGCATGAATGGCGAAGCCGTGGAATCCCTGATCCTCGCAGCCGAGGGAATTTTTGACAAAATCACGACGCTTAGCAGCTTGCCACAAAGCCAATTTGCGCAATTACCCGACCCGTTTAGAACCGGCCCTGACCGCGCGGAATTTGCCTTACGCTTGCCGGAATATTTGATTGTGCAATGGCTTGATACATTTCAAGAACCCGTGGCCGAGACTTTGCGTCTCATTGGGTTGATTAGCGAAGATAAAACCCACACACCTCCTCTTGTGCAGATCAATTGGGAAGGATTTGGCACCCTTGTGACCGATCCGGTTTCCCTGATCCGCGAAACCTATGATTGGGGCGGCGATTTCGCGCATCAGGACTTGATGGTTCGGCTCATCAATCTTGCCATTGCGTTTGGCATTCAGCCACGTTTCGGCCCTGTGCACCCCGACCTTATCGACGGGTGGGGACCTGTATCAAATGGGGCGAACGCCTTGCAGATTGTCGCCCCAATCCTGCGCTGGTCAAGTCGCGACAACGCCTTTTCCTTTATGACTGATTTGGTGTTTGCCCCTGCCGCAGAAAACGGTGCGGTGGCCGGTTTACAACTGACCAACATTACCGAAGGTGCATTCAGTGATGGCATTGATCTGGGAAATGGCTGGCGCTTTGAGACCGATGTTTCCGGTGATTTGAACGGCGCGCTTGCTCTCAAACTGTTGCCCTCAGGGATAAGGTTTGACACGAGCCTAACCGGCGCTGACGCCGCTGCGGAATTGCGTCTGATCGGCGCACCAGAGACACCTTATATCCTGATCGGCAAAGAGGATGGTCCACGGTTGGAACTGGCACAGTTTTCAACCCATATAGCCACTGACATTTCTACTGCTGCACAAGAACTGCGGTTTGGCGCAACAACACGTGGGTCCGAACCCGGCGGGTTGCGATTGGTGATCGAACCGGGGGAGGGTGATGGGTTCATCGCAGATATTCTTGGCGACACCCCCCTGATCATCGAGGCCGACATTGGCGTTGCTTGGTCCAGCGAAACCGGCTTTCAATTCGAAGGTGGCGTTGGATTTGATGTTGATCTTCTGCTGGACCTTGGCCTTGGCCCAATCCGTATAGATACGCTGCATCTATCGCTCTACGGCGGCACCGAAGGGGCAACTTTTGAGGCAGCCGTCACTGGCGGGCTGAACATTGGCGTCGCCGCCTGTGCAATCGAAGAAATCGGCATCCGTGGCAAACTGGAACCCACGCCAGAGGGTGAAAACAGTCCCCTTGGTCCCCTTAAGCCATCTATCGGGTTCAAGCCTCCAAAGGGCATTGGCCTTGTGATCAATGCCGCAGACGTAGTCACGGGCGGTGGGTATCTGTACCATGACGAAGCCTTGGCAGAATATGGCGGCGTGGCTGAACTGGGGTTTGTGTCGCTCAAGCTATCGGCGATCGGCATTTTGACAACAAGAATGCCGGATGGTTCGGATGGCTGGTCATTGTTCCTGTCGATCTTTGCCGAATTTCCACCACTCAATATTGGCTTTGGGTTCACCCTGAACGGAGTCGGAGGCCTTGTCGGTTTGCACCGCACTTTTGATGACGAAGCCCTGCGTGCACGTCTTTTGGATGGGGCGCTGGACAGCATCATGTTCCCGGAAAACCCTGTGGCCAATGCCCCACGGATTCTCAACGATATTCGGGCAGTATTCCCGCCATGTCAGGGCCAGTTTGTTTTTGGCGCCATGATGAAGCTTGGCTGGGGGACACCCACAGTGCTGACGCTTGATCTGGGTGTCATTGTCGAAGTACCCGACCCCATCAAGATCGCGCTTTTGGGGCAATTGAATATGTCCTTGCCCAAGCCAGAAAAAGTCATCATCGAACTGAACATGGATGTGTTCGGTGTGGTGAATATCACCGAGGGCACGTTCGCGATGGATGCAACCATTCGCGACAGCCATATCCTGCAATTGCTGACCTTATCCGGTGATATGGCGTTCCGCGCCAGTTTCGGGGATCAGCCGCAAATGTTGATGTCTATTGGCGGATTCCACCCCAAATTCACACCCCCCGACAACGTTCCGAGTTTGCGTCGAATGAAGGCCTCTCTGCCTTTGGGTCAATTTGCTTCGGTCGAATTGTCGGCCTATATCGCCATCACGTCGAACACGTTTCAGGTGGGGGGACGATTGGACATTTGGGTCCGTGTTGCCGGCTTTACCGCAGAAGGCTGGTTTGGGTTTGATGCGCTTATTCAGTTCTCTCCCTTTGGGTTTGATTTCCTTGTTACGTTTGGCGTCAGCGTCCGAGCCGGGCGTGTCACCCTGATGGGCGTGGATGTGGTCGCAACTATTGTCGGCCCCGGGCCGTGGGAAATTGACGGTGTTGCGACTTTTGAAATCTTGAAAATTAAGAAAAGCATCTCCATCGATCTAGAAGTTGGACAAGCCAAGCAAGTATCTGTCCCCAGCTATGATGTTGCGGCGTTGCTGCGTGATGCCTTGGAAGACCCAGGCGCATGGGGCACGTCCGAGGCAGCCGCAGGCACGGGTGTTATCCTGAGTGAAACAGGCGAAGATCGGGTGCACCCCGGAGGGGTCGTAACCGTGTCCCAAAAACTTGTTCCCTTTGGGGAAAAACTGGACAAATTCGGCAATGGTACAGTTGATGGAGCGAAAAAATTCACCCTCATCAGTGCGGCGTTTGACGGCAGCTCAAGCTCAGATACAGACATCCTGCAAGATTGGTTTGCATCAGCTGAATTCTTTAACATGAAAGACCTTGAAAAGATCAAGGCACCATCTTTTGAAGCTTATGATGCAGGTGTGGCCATTGGATCGGGCGCGTTTGAAATCGGTGGCGCAGCAGACCGCGAGGTCGCCTTTGAAGAAATCGAAATTGACCCGCAACGCAATTTACGCCGCAAGAAAGTGAAAAAATCCGAAACTGCCAAGATTGATCTGATTGCCAAAGCCCCCAACCCCAAAGCGCAGGGTGCGGACAAGCCGCAATTCGCGCTTAAAACCCAACCTATTGCGCGTAAGTTGGTGGCATAGGGTCGGGCCGGGTCAAAAGGCACGTGCATGGGTCATTGCGCTGTCAAACCAGCGTTATGAAATCCTTATCCTTACGGCTGCGGGTACGGCGGCAAACTTCATACCCCTCTCTGGAACCTTCATCATTTGTATTTCCTTCAATCGTTTCAAAAGTGCTTCCTGAAAAATTGAAAGCAAATCCCGTATGCGTCCAGTCGCTTGACGTTCTGCGCACAAGAAAGATGCAACAGTTGCCCAATTTGGCAGTACTGAAATCATCTGGATTTCGGTCCAGATCGCGTTCTGAGACAAACCTACCTGCGTTCTTGGCCTGGCTCGCCAACAGATCACACGAGAACGACCCATCCACTGGAATACCTGTCCCAAGAATCTGAGCTGCTTGTTTCATAACAAAGGTGACAAAGCCCGCACACCACGGCCAAGCGTTACCTTCGTTTCCTGTCATATAGGCACGTACCCATGGGCCTTTGTTTTGCCCGCCGATTTCGACAGGATGTTCCTGAAGATGTTGCAATGCAATCTGCATCACCATGGCAGGCAATGAGGGTGCTGCACCCGGCGCGGAAAAAGCGCGGACCATCGGCGCCACAAGGGAATTCCAAGTATCCTCGTCCACCTTACCCGAATTCGCCAAGCCATGTGCATCCTGAAAAGACCTGACAGAACGTTCTGTCGCGTCGCCAAAGTGGTCATCCACAGCCGTGCGAAAATTGTGAAACGTGAGCCATTCCTGGACCCGCCTGGCCTTTATACCCCTACTTCGATTGGCAATTTCCCCGGGAAATTCAACCTCAACCTCAACTTTTCTGGAGTAGTCAAGTACCGCGCCTGCGGCCAAAGGTGTGATTATGTCAGTCGGGCCTTGCGGCACATCATTGCGATAATCGCTGTATGCCTTTTTGGTATTTGCACCCGGTACGCCACCAAAAGTGCCGCTGTACAGGCCAAGCTGCTGCAATCCGCGCTGCAACAATATTCCGTCTTTTATATCAACTTTATCTAGGTCTAGTGGGCTTATCGTCATGATTTTTCCCTTCAGATAAGATGTTTGAAATCGCTCGTCACGAACTTGGCCGTTTAAAATAAACGGGCTACATCTTGCAAAAGGAGTGGGCAAAAGGCCCACAAAATTGCAGCCTCTAACTCATAAACAACCGCCACAACTATAACGCGTTTATCTGAATTTTGAACGTAAAATTAGGCAGTCAGGTTTTGCCTGTACTGAGAGTCGGAATTTATGAAGCGCTTGACCTCAATACATTTGGCAAAAACCTAGAATAAATGAGATCTTAGGTCATAGATGGTTGTGACAATCCCCCTGCCACGCAGGCATAAATGGGTGTGTTACGTCACACAATGCACGCAACACACCCTTGCATCAGTCAGCTTTTGCGCGGCGCAGCTGGCGCGCCAGATATTGTTGGAAATACCAAACTGTACGTTCTTTTGGTGACAAGCGCCCCGGCTCTGCTGCAAGGGCCGAGGCGTTTTGGACAATGCTGCCAATGATGGGTTTGTCTTCCTCATTGATCGCGTCAAACCCAGCCTTCAGTTCGGCAGCATATGCCGCCCGTTCTTCAGCATCTTCTGGTACGGCACCGGGATAATAATCCGCGCCCCACAAGACCTTTACTTTATCGGTGCCATAGGGCTGCAATGACAGCCAGAACGTCCGCTCCGCCACCACAGACATAACGTGACAGGGGAAAACCGCGCTTAGAACGGCAGTGTTGCGATCTTCTTCGGTCAGATGTGGATTTTCCACCTCCATGTCTGAATCGCGTTCATAGGATTTACCCGGAATGCGGCCCTGTTTGTATAGGCTGTGCCCTTCGGCGCCATGCATCGCATTGGCCAGCTTGGTCGGCATCGCTGGCTCAATCGTTTTGGCGTGGGCGACAAATAGGTGATACCCTTCGGTAAAGTTCTGTACGAGTATCTTCCAGTTGGTGTCCCAGATTTCCTCTGCCCGAAACAGCGTGCGGTATTTGTGGAGCTGATAGTTGTCCAGATTTTCAGACAACATAGACAGGCGCGGCGCAAGCGGCGCGGCCTCTGGATCAAGGGAAACATAAACCCACCCTTGCCAAACCTCGACTTGAAATTGGGGCAGGCAGACGTCCTTTTTGTTAAAGTTGTCGCGCATATGCGCAGCACCGATCAACTGACCATCCAGATTATATGTCCATGCATGATATGGGCAGGAGATACGCCCTTTCAGATTGCCCGATCCTTCCAGCAAGTTGGCCATACGGTGACGACAAATGTTGGACATGGCCCGCAAGGCGCCATCGCGATCTCGCAGAATAATCACCGGGTCTCTCCCGATTTTCATAGTGCGATAGTCACCGGGGTTTTCGAATTCATCAATCCGCCCGACACAGAACCATTCGTGATTGAAAATCTCGTCCAGTTCCAGTTCCAGAAACTCGGGCGAAGTATAAATCTGTGGCGGGGTGGCCTCGGCCATCTCATCTGGCAATTCGGCATTGCGCTGCAATGCCTCAAGCAAATCGCTCAAGGGCATATGTGGCTTCATCTTCTTACCTCCCAATAAGGATGAGTGATTTTTGGGTTGGCCCTAAATTTCGACCAACCCGTATTGGCGCGCGCTTTCTGACATCAGTTCCCACAGCGACACAGCAGAGCTGCGTGGAAGCAAAAGATTGTATCCCGCATCATCCCGCCACAACGTCACGCCAACGTGGTGAAATGCGGTGCTTGCAACTGTCCCAGCCCCAAAGACAGCAGGACTCAGATCAAGCGGCAAGAAGTGGTTCAACAAGGTTTCGGCACGCTCACCCCCAATGCGTAACCAACACCGGGATTGACGCATATCCAAAACAGCGCCGTGCTCTGGCGGCAGATCAGATTGCGGCACCTCGGTGCCTTCTGAGGAAATCAGCCACCATTTCAGGGGCTCAACCCGCATCAGGATACCATTGTCCCCGCTGTTAAATTGACCGGGATTTGGGGCCGTGTCACAGCCTGCAACACGGGCGGCTTCTGCGCTCGTTTCTGCAAATGTGTCGCCCCAGGTGGCAAATTGCAGCATCCCAAAGTTCGGTATTTCTTGCAGAGTCACACCCGGCGCGGATTTGTTGCCAAACTGACCAGTTTGACGCAGAGGATGAAGTGGTGAAACTGGATTAGCCATGCATCCGTTCTCCCTTTGGATCAAACATGTGGGGTGAAACGATCTCTACCTCGACATCACCCTGACGTACGGGGTCGGTTGCTGTCACTGACTTACCTTGCCATGCTTCATGACCGCCCGCGATATATCCCAGACCAATCCAGTGACCCAAAGCTGGCGAATGCGTGCACGCCGTCACCCAACCCTCACCAAACCCAATGTTGTCCCCGTGTTTGCACAGCAGGGCACCACCATTGAATGTCTGGCTGCGATCCTTTGGAAAGATGCCCACTAATTGCGGTCGATCCTCGCGCAGCAATTCCGGGCGTTGGCGCAGGGTGCTGCCGATAAAAGACTTCTTGGTCGAGGCCATCTTACCCAAACCTGCGTCATCAATCGTCACACGACCATCCAATTCGGCACCGGTCACGTGGCCTTTTTCAATCCGCAGGGCACCAAGGGCCTCAAGCCCATAAAGACACCCGCCGCGTGGCTCTGTTTCTGACCACAACAAATCCATCATCGGCTCGCCGTAATCAGAAGGTACATAAATTTCATAGGCCAATTCGCCCGAGAAACTGATCCGGGCAATCAACCCATCAATGCCCCCCTTCAGGCGGATTTTCTTGACACCCATAAAGGGCAGGTTGTCAGCGGATACAGTGTCTGGATCTTCCATACAGGCGGCAATCACGTCGCGCGTTTGCGGGCCCGCAATAGACACCCCGGCCCATTGATCGGAAACAGAGCAAATATGCACCTTCAAATCAGGCCAACGCGTTTGCAACAACTCCTCAAGAAACACCATGACCCGACCGGCACCGGTGGTTGTGGTGGTCATCAGGAAATCATTTTCCGACAAACGCCACGTGGTGCCATCATCCATCACCATGCCATCATCTCGCAGCATGATGCCATATCGCGCTTTACCGACGGCAAGTTTGGCAAAGGCATTGGTGTAAACGCGGTTCAGGAATTCGGATGCATCCGGCCCTTGAACGGCAATCTTACCCAAAGAGCTGACATCACAGATACCCAATGTTTCACGCACGGTCGTGGCTTCGCGGATATAGGCGTCGTTGATGGTTTCACCTTTGCGGGCGAAATACCATGGACGGTGCCACAGCCCCGCATCTGTCATTGTCGCGCCGTGGCGCAGGTTCCAGTCATGCAATGGCGTGCGACGCATCACCTTGAAGTGAGTTCCCACATTGCGACCCGCCAAGGCCCCAATTGCGATAGGTGTATAAGGCGGACGAAACCGGGTGGTCCCAACTGCCGGAATGTCCTTACCCATTGCCTCTGCCATCAAGGCCAAGCCAATGACATTGCCCATCTTGCCCTGATCTGTCGCCATGCCCAAGGTGGTATAGCGTTTCAGATGCTCGACCGAAACAAAGCCTTCTTGATGCGCCAGACGCACATCATCACAGGTGACGTCATGCTGCGGGTCAACAAAGCTCTTGGTTTTGGAACCCGGCAAGCGCACCTCATAGACAGGTTTGATCGGTGTGTCCCAACCACCCAATGTCGGCGTTTGGGCATCCTCGCCCATCGCGACTTTTGCGGCCGCAATGCCCGAAGCTGCACAATCAGCAGCTTGCCAATGGCCTGTTGCTGATCCGGCCATGACCACATTTTCTGAACACGATGCAGGCAGAAAACAGGCCAGATCGGCATCCCACGCGGGTTTGGCCCCGCGATGCGACAACAGATTCACCACGGGCGACCAACCGCCAGACACCAGCAAAAGATCACAAGACAGGGTTTCCGCCGCCGCCCAGCCAGTGCCAGCCTCGCGCGCCAATTGCACACCAGACACGGTTTTGCCGCCAAGTGCCTTTAGCGGGACAAGCCCGGTTTTCACCGCAACACCTGCCGTTTGCATCGCGCCCAACTGATCTGCACCCACATCTGTGCGCAGATCTACAACCGTGACCTTTGCCCCTGCGGCCGCCAATTCAGACGCCGAAACATAGGCAGAGTCATTGTTCGTGCACAGAACAATATTCTGCCCGGGCAACACGCCATAGCGGTTCAGATACGTGCGCGCCGCCGCTGCTGTCATTACACCCGGGCGATCATTGTTGGTAAAGGCAATCGTGCGCTCCAACGCGCCAGTGGCCAGAACGGTGGCCCCTGCCCGTACGGTCCAAAATCGTTGACGCGGGGCATCTTGGGACGGTGCAGTCACATGATCCGTCACGCGCTCCAACAATCCTGCGGTGCCGTAGTCATAAAGACCAAAGGTCGTGGTCCGCGTCATGATCCGCACACCTGCGGATTGCAAGGCGTCAATCAACTCTGCCCGCTGGGTCTCTACGGCAGGATCAGATTGGTTTAGTAAATCCCCACCCAATTCGAAATCCTGCTCTACAAGGATCACATCCTTGCCCTGCTGCGCCGCTGTCAGAGCAGCGTTCAGACCAGCCGGGCCAGACCCCACCACCAACATATCGCAAAACGCATGCACATGGTCATAACTGTCCGGGTCCGCCTCGCGAGAGGCTTCGCCCATGCCGGCGGCCTTGCGGATCAGTTTTTCATACTGCATCCAGATGCCCGTGCCACGGCCCCATTCAAACGGCGGCAATCCCATGAAGGTTTTGTAGTAAAAACCAGCCGAGAAGAACCGACCAAACAATCCCAACACAGCCCCAACATCGCAGCGCACGTTGGGCCACGCGTTCTGACCGCTGGCAGACAGCCCATCAAACAGCTCTTGCATGGTGGCCTTGGCGTTGGGCTCAACCCGGTCGCCCTTGCCCAATGTGACAATGGCGCCAGATTCTTCGACACCCGCTGACATGATCCCGCGTGGACGGTGGTATTTAAAACTGCGGCCCAACACCTGTTCGCCACTTGCCATCAAGGCAGAGGCCAACGTGTCACCCGCAAACCCTTCAAAGGTTTTGCCATCCCACGAAAACGTCACCTTGCGGGACCGATCAATCCGCCCACCTTTGGTCAAACGAGAGGCGCTCATGATGTCACCCCCAGTACCTTGGCCATGCCCGGATGGGCCGGACGCACATCGTGAATTTCATGTGTCATCGTATCCCGATCAACCAAAAGCCACATGCGACAGCCGTTCACGTGCTGCCATGTTTCTGTTTGCACACCACAGATGTTTTCACGTTGAAACACCGCGTCATGCCAATCTTGCACAGGGGCATCCAAAGCCGGATATTGGATCGAACCATCACCGCCATAGCTGAACTCGCTGTGGTCCCGCGTGCCACAAAACGGACAGGGTATTCTGATCATTACGTACTTCCTTATCCGTGAAGTTTGGGATCGGGGCCTGCGCCACGCTCGTCGATCTGAAGGCCGCGCTCAAAGCGCTTCAAATCATGGTTGGCGATCACCCGGTGAGGTCGATCATTTGCGATCAAATCGGCAAAATAAGTGCCCGAGGCCGGGGTGGCCTTGAACCCACCATAGTTCCAACCAGCATTCAGATAGAGATTGTCCACCGGTGTTTTACTGATGAAATGCGTGCCATCCATCGACATGTCGACCACACCTGACCAATGACGCAACAAACGTACGCGGCCCAGACAAGGCAAAACCGACATGGCGGCCTCGGCGACGTCCTGCACAATCGGCAGGTTGCCCTTTTGCGCATAGGATTTGTACCAATCCAGATCGCCACCAAACACCATCCCGCCTTTGTCGGATTGCGATATATAAAAATGCGCACCCCCCATGCCAAAGACCACAACCTGATCCAGCAAGGGTTTCAGTGGCTCTGATACAAAGGCCTGAAGCTTGTGCGATTCAATCGGCAGACAGCCAAGACCCGCCATCGTCCACAGACGTGACGTGCTGCCGGCCACGGCCAGCCCCACTTTGCCCGCAGTGATTTTCCCGCGTGAGGTTTCGATCGCTGTGACCTTACTGCCTTCACGGCTGATCCCTGTCACTTCGCAATTCTGGATGATGTCCACGCCCATCTGATCCGCCCCGCGGGCGTATCCCCAAACAACCGCATCATGACGCGCAGTGCCGGCACGTTTGTGCACAGCAGCCCCCATGATGGGGAACCGGGCATTGGGGCCATAGTTCAAATGCGGCACTGCGGCCTTCAGTTGATCCAGCCCCCAGATTTCAGCGTCTGAATTTCCAGTGCGCCGCATGACATTATAGTTGCGAGACACCGCATCCACGGCACCGGGGTTGTGCAACAGCGTGATGTGCGAGCGCTGTGAGAACATCACGTTATAGTTCAGATCATGACTCAGATTTTCCCACAGCTTCAGCGAATCTTCGTAAAACTCGCGGTTGCCCGGCTGCGCATAGTTGGACCGTACAATCGTGGTGTTACGCCCAGCATTACCGCCCCCAATCCAGCCTTTTTCCAACACGGCAATATTTCGAATGCCGTGATTTTTGGCCAGATAATAAGCGGTGGCAAGGCCATGCAGGCCGCCACCGATTATCACCACGTCATAGTGGGATTTAGGTTCTGGATCACGCCATTGACGTGTCCATCCCTTCTGGCCGGTCATACCGTTCCAGAAAACGCTCCATGCAGAAAATTTGGTCATGAGTTCGCAATCATAGCTGTGTTACTTAGCCCTTTGGCAACAAGGACGTGCCCGGATAAGAGAAAATCTGACCAAAGCCTTCCAGCTGATCTGTGATCCCGGCACGACGCAGGCAGCTCCACATTTGGGCCTGATTGCTGGTGATCACGGGTTTGCCAGTGGCTTTCTCGATCTCTTCTGCCGCTTCCAACGCACGTATGCCCCCACAGCTCAAGAAAATGACATCTGCATCGGGGTGGTCAATCTCAATCGCGAATTTTTTCCAATATTCTGGCGTGACAAGACCCATGTCCCACCCGCTGGCAATGTTCAGGCCCTGAATATCCAGAACCTCAAATCCGCGCTCTACAAGAAACTCTGCCTCTGCTGTGTTGATCTCGTCCAGATACGGCGTGCCAACCACGAGCTTTTTGGCCCCCAGTTCATGCAACGCATCCAACACCCCCTGAACCAGGCACATAGGTTGCGCCCAGGGCGCGCCCTTCTTGATTTCGTCCATCACCCGGTTTTCGCCGATCACGATAGACCCGCTGGTGCAGCTATAGCTGACCACATCCGGTTTTGCCTCTGGCTGAATACGCGATGCTGCATCGGCCATATGTTCAATGTGGCGCGACAGCGTTTCGTTTGTTGTATAGTCGTCCGTTTTCAGACGAGTGACATAAACGGCCACACCTTCAGGGGCCATATCCTTGAAATCGCTTTCTGCTGACGGGTCTGTCGACATCAGGATAAAGCCCAGTTTGGCCCGGTGGTGACGCCCGCCATCCATTTCTGGAGTGCGGGGTTTAGAGGTGATGATCTCGCCTGATTTATACATTACAGAATGACCTCTTCCAAAGATTTCGGATGGCTTGTGACAGGCTCCCATCCGTCTTCGGTGATGATAAAGCTGTCGCCAACCTGTGCGCGGAATGTGTCAACAGTGACCGCCCCGTCAACCGCCAGAACCATGCCGGGTTGAATGATGGTTGTGTCGCCAGTGACCAGTTGCGGTGCCTCAAGAAAGCTGAACCCGGTCGCACGGCCACAGCGGAACGGGTACTCATAACCCGCGCCCTGAATGACCTCTGCATACGCCGCGTGAACGCTCTCTGCGGTGACACCCGGGCGTAGCACATCAAGCGCGGCTTTTTGACTGGCAACGGCCACCTCATAAACGGCCTTCTCAGTAGGGTCCGCAGGCTCGCCAATCCAGAAGGTGCGGTCAAAGCCCAGCTTGAACCGGTGGAAATTGGTCATCCCGCAGAAACACAGGAACACAGGCTCTCCCGTCTTCATGATGCGTGTGCTGGCGCGATGGTGGGTTTTGGTGATCGTTTCACCCGACGCCATGATTTGCAGGAAATGCGTGTTGGGCGACATAGAGGCATCTTTGTAATGCGCATCCAGCAATTCCGCCGCCTTGCGTGTGCCCGCCTGCGAAGTTGCAATCGCCACCTCATATTCTGGAACACCATCACCGATGGCTGCACGACCTGCATCCATCATCGCATTGGCCACCAGACCTGCGTGGCGCGCCAGTTGCAGCTCTTCGCTTGATTTGATCATGCGCATTGCATTGAGAACAGGCGTGACCGTGGTCAGCCTGTCGCCATCGATCAGATCATTCACATAGTTGCGCACCATGGGCGGCATGTGATTTGGCTCAATCGCAATCTTGCTGGCTGATTTCACCGCCGCGGGCAACTCCTCACGCCATTCGTTTCCAGCGCCATCGTTCCACGCAGCAATACGGCCCACGCGCGCCTCGGCCTCGGCCTTGGTCACATCAATGGTTGGGGTGATCAGCAGGCTGTCGCCATCCTTGGGCACAACCAGAATGGTCGGGCGGCCAAATTCCATGTGCAGATAATCGTAATATCCCGTCAGATAATAAACGTTGTCATCATCCGTGATCAGCGCAACGTCAATGTTGGCATCTGCCAGTTTGGATTGCAGGCGGCTCAATCTTTCCGTGAACATGCGATAGGATCCTGTTGCTAAGGGCGCTTAACCGTGAGTTTCATAACAATCTATTGGCAGATATGACGTTTTCAAAATGACATATGCTACAAGTATATGATAACCTGTAGTTATGAAAAATTATCGCAGCTCCCTTCCTCCACTTGACTATTTGTTGTTTTTTGAAGCCGTGGCACGGCACAAGAACCTGACCCGTGCTGCTGAAGAGTTAAACGTCAGCCAAGCGGCTGTAAGCAAACGCGTAAAGTTTCTGGAGCAATGGCTAGGATTGGAACTGATCACCCGTAACGGGCGTATTATTGATCTGTCAAAAGCGGGGCAAAGACTGTCTTCAAACGCATCCGAAGCACTTGAATACTTGAGTTTGTGCATGGCCCAGTTGCGACAGGGGAATCATGACAAGCTCTCTGTGGCATCAAACGTTGCGATCTCACAATTTTGGCTGACGCCGCGTATCAACGAATATCTGCTCAGTCGCGATGCGCTGCCAGTGACGATTACCGCCTCTGACAAGGAAACGGACATTCTTGGCGCAAACAATGACATCGTCGTTTATTATGGCAACGACATTCCGAAAGGTTGGGATGGCGTGCTTTTGTTCGAAGAGATATGGCAGCCACTTGCGGCCCCCAGTCTGTTGTCCCAAAATTCAGATATCAGGGCCAGCACCTTGTTGGATTTTGATAAATTGGCTTTGAAATGGATCAATTGGGCAGGCTTCATCGACAGCACCGGATATGCAGTTTTGGCCGAGACGCAGCGCGTTAACCTTGGATCGTATGGCAGCTCTTTAGACGCGGCAATCCGGGGCAAGGGCATTGCATTGGGGTGCGCAAACGTGCTGAGTTTTGAGATTGAGGCAGAACGCCTTGTGCCGATGGATGCCTATAAGCTGCGAACCGGGCGCAGTTATTTTGTGATCTGGCGGACCGGAACGCTTTCCCAACGCACCCGCGATGTGCTGCGGGACGTTGGGATTGATTGCCAAGGCAAAGCGTAATCAGATCGCTTCGCGCACCGCACTTAGGAATTGCTGCGTACGTTCGCGCTGTGGCTTGCCAAACAGATCGGCCGGGGGGCCCTGCTCTTCGATTTTGCCGTCATAAAAGAAACACACACGATCCGAAATATCGCGCGCAAATCCCATCTGGTGGGTCACCATCAGCATGGTCAGATTATGTTCGGAAACCAGCTTACGGATGACGTTCGTAACCTCGCCAATCACCTCTGGATCAAGCGCCGACGTTACCTCGTCAAACAACATTACCTTGGGACGCATCGCCAAAGCGCGGGCAATTGCGACACGTTGTTGCTGACCGCCCGACAAGCGCGAAGGGTGCTGATCTTTTTTGCCGATCATACCCACAAGTTCAAGCAGCTCTTCAGAGCGATCACGCGCTTCGGCTTTGGATAAACCCAGAACTTGAACGGGGCCTTCCATACAGTTTTCCAACGCCGTCATGTGCGGGAAAAGATTGAAGTGCTGGAAACACATCCCAATGTCTGCGCGACGCTCGTGTAAATGGCGCGCACTGGCAGGCACCAGCTTTCCGCCCTTGCCCGGCATATGCGTCAGCGGCTTGCCATCAACATAAATGACACCGCTGTTGATTGTCTCCAACGTCATCAACATACGCAAAACGGTGGTTTTCCCAGACCCGGATGGGCCAATGATAGACACCATTTCGCCTGCGTTCACGTCTAGATCCAAATCGTCCAGAACCGTCAAAGACCCATAGGACTTCCGCACCTTTTTAAAGCTGACCATCGGGATATTTTCACCCGTCAATTCAAGCGGGTAACCTGACATGTCTTCCATTATTTCATTCCCATTCTACGGCGAACAAAGTTTTCAAATACTTTGATCATTCCGGCCGCTGGCAGTGATATTGCCAGAAAGATAAGGCCAACCAAGGTGTAAGGTTCAAGGAACCTATAGTGTTCAGAGCCAATCGCATTGGCAGTATGGATCAGTTCTGCAACGCCGATCACCGACAGCATCGGCGTGTCCTTGAAAATCCCAACCAGATAATTCCCGAACCCAGGCACGGCAGGCACGATTGCCTGAGGGATGATAATACGGCGGTATTTTTGCACGACCGTCATGTTCAACGCAGTCGCGGCCTCCCATTGGCCACGCGGCACACTGTCCAGGCCACCCCGATATACCTCTGACAAGTAGCAAGAGTAATGCAAACCGATGGCAATCATACCCGACATCCAAGGGCTCAGGCGCAAACCAAACTGTGGGCCGACATAAAACACAAAGAATATCTGCAACAGCAAAGGTGTTGAACGGATGAACTCTACAAGTTCTCTTACGACAAACGTCAGGAGACGATAAGGTGTGCGTTGCGCAATCGCCAATACAAGCCCAAGAACCAAGGCGATCCCGTAGCCAGCACCAGCGGCAATCAGGGTGTTCCCCGTCGCCTGAACCAAGCGTGGCAGGATTTCCCAGACAAATTCCCATTTCCAATCAAACATGGATCACGCTCTCCCCATTTTGCGGGCCATATAACGTTCAAGCCAGCGCATGAAAGGCGTCACCATAAAGCGCGCCAGCACATAATAGATGATCAAGGCAGCGCCAAAGGCTTGCGCCGAAAGAAAGGTCGATCCGTTGATCTGCTTGGTTTCAAACATCAAATCGGCAACTGAAATCAACGACACCAACGCCGTCCCTTTCAGCAATTCGATCATCAGGTTCCCCCAAGGCGGTAACATATTCACCAATGCTTGTGGCAAAATGATCCGTCGCATCCGCTGTGCTGGGGTCATGTTGATCGCCAGCGCAGCCTCCCATTGACCTTTGGGGACAGATAGAATGCCACCGCGCACCAATTCGGCCCCATAAGCGCCGATATTCATGCCCACGGCCAAATAACCGGCAGTGAATTTATCGATGGAGAACCCAAAAAGAGGCAGAACAAAGAAGATCCAGTACAGCTGAACCAACAGCGATGTTCCGCGGAATATCTCGATATAAGTGATAGCAAAGGCACGCATCGGCCTGCTTGGCGCCAATTTCAGCAACCCCATCGCAAGGGATATCACGATCCCCAGAATGGCGGCCAGAAAGAACTGGGCAACGGTCATTCCAGTACCAACCAACAAGCGCGGCCAATATTGCATGACAAATTCAAATAAGCTCATGAATCCGATCTGCCTTTCTATACGTCAAAAAACGGCGGACCAACATTGGCCCGCCGTAATTAAAGATCAGCGGTTGGCGCAAACCCATTCTGTGGATTTATCGCCAGGAAGATGGGATGGGGTATAGCCATACTCGGCAACACCCGCGAGCATCGCTTCTGATCCAACATAGCCAGCAAGTGCTTCGTTGAAGCGTGCCATGAAATCAGCGTCGGCATCACGAAAGCCAATACCTACCCAGTTTTTGGTCCACTCTGGCAGGGCTGCCGGATCGGTCACCTCAAACTGGCCTTCAGATTGCTCTGCCAGATACAGCGCTTCGAAATAAGTCAAAGCAGCAGCATCTGCGCGGCCTGCCTTCATGGCCGCAAGAGTTTCAGTCGGGCCAGGCACTTGCATCATTTGTGAATCGTCAAGACCCTCTTTGCGCGATGCTTCGACAGTGTTTGCACCAGAATACATGATCAACGTCGAACCTTCGTTCGCCAGAACATCTTTGTAGTTGTTGATGTTCTTTGGGTTGCCTGTAGGCACGAGGAACGCATCACCCATAGAGCCGATTGGCTCTGAGAAGCTGATGTTTTCGCAGCGGCTGTTCAGAATATAAAGACCACCAGTGATCATGTCATAACGGTTGGCTTTCAGACCTGGGATCAAACCGCCCCATTCGGTCACCGTTGTTTCAACGTCGGTGTAACCCATATCGGCAAGGATACCCAGCGCGATAGAGTTTACAAAGCCTTTGGCATCGCCATTTTCGTCCGGGAAGCCCCAGATCGGAATGTTAGAGAACCCGATACGAATAGGTTCACCCGCCTCAATCCGATCGGTCAGCGGGCCTGCAACTGCGGCAAATGCACTTGTAGCCAGCACAAAACCAGCTGCGACAATTGTCTTTGTCAGATTCATTGGCATTATTTCCTCCGTGCCAAAATCTATGAAATCCGCAGATCGGCTTTTGAAAGCACCCTCTCCCTGCGTCGTCTGGTAAGAATAAGTAAAAATGGCGAATATTTACGTCGAATTTCGGGAATTTAGAACGAAATTCAGTTGTATTTTCTATCTATTTTGATTTTTATCAGACCATGGATGACAAAGATCTTGAACTGCTCAAATTACTCCAGAAAAACGCCAGATTAACCGCTGATTCATTAAGCGAAGAGGTTGGCCTGTCTTCGCCCGCTGTCCAGAAAAGGATCAAGCGATTGCGTGACTCTGGCGTGATCGAAAGAGAGATAGCGGTGCTGTCTCCGGCCAAGCTGGGCCGCGAAATGACAGTTATTGTCGATGTGTCTTTAGAACGGGAAAACCGGCGATATTTGGACGCCTTCAAACAACGTATGCGCAACGCACCACAAGTGCAGCAATGTTATTATGCCACGGGAGAGGCTGATTTTATACTGATCATCGTGGTGAATGACATTAAAGAATACGAAAAATTCACTCAGGAATATTTCTTTGATGAATCCAACGTCAGCCGCTTTACCACATCGGTTGTGATGGATCGGGTCAAGGTTTCTCTTGATGTCTTATAGGTCGCGCTGAACCTTCTTTGGCTTACAAACATGGCGCAAACCTTCCTTGGTGCGCCATGTTTTTAAATGTTCCGATTGATCAGGTTACCCCAGCATGTTTTGACTTTTGGGATCATAAAATGGCGTCAAACTGACGTCTGCTGCGATCTTTTCGCCCTCTACCATCACGGAAAACTCTCCCACGCAAAGCGATGCCTTATCCGCTTCACCCTCGGGCAATGACACCAGACACAATCCAACCGCGCTGCCGGTTGTGTATCCATAGGCGCCTGCTGTGATGTATCCCACGACCTGACCGTCGCGCAAAACGGGTTCATTGTGATGCAACAACGGGCCGGGATCGCGCAATTTTACTGAACAAAGGAAGGGACCTTTGCCTTCTTCTTTGCGCGCGAGATATGCATCACGGCCGATAAAGGCGACCGGCTTGTTGGGCTTGCAGGCAAATTCCAAGCCCAGCTGATGGGGGGCCTCAGTATAGGCCATGTCATGCCCCCAATGCACAAATCCCTTTTCGATCCGCAGGGCATTCAATGCCTCGCCGCCAATCAAACGCAGGCCAAATTGTTGCCCCGCCTCATAGAGAACTTCAAACACGTGTTCGGCGAAATCGGGCGTGACGAAGATCTCCCATCCCAATTCACCTGAATAGGACAATCGCTGCGCTTTCACCCGTGCATGACCGATATAAAAGTCCTGAAACGAGTTGAATTTGAAGGCCTCATTCGACACATCAATATCGCAGACAGATGCCAGCAACTCACGACTATTGGGGCCCATGATACCAAGCACACCATAGTTTGATGTCGCATCGCGCAGACGGACGTCTTCGTCAGGTTGGATATGGTCGCGTAAGTGCTGAAAATCACGGCGTGTGTGAGAGATTGAACTCATCACCATAAATGAGTCCACACCATGACGGGCAACAGTCACATCGCTTTCGATGCCACCGCGATCATTTAACATCAATGTATAGGCCACGCGCCCCACAGGCATCGCCATATTGTTCGTGCACATCCGTTGCAAAAACGTCTCGGCGTCCGGCCCTTCGACCATCAACTTGCCCAGCATGGTGTAATCAATCATCGCCACATCTTCACGGGCGGCTTTCTGTTCGGCCTGCGCATACTCAAACCAGTTCTGGCGACCAAAACTGTATTCGATCTTTGGCTCAACCCCTTCTGGCGCAAACCAGCCGGGGCGCTCCCAACCTTGGGTTTCAGTGAAAAACGCACCGCGCGCTTTCATCGCATGATAAAATGGCGTTTTGCGCAGATTGCGTATCGTTTCGCGCTGGCGATTTGGCCAGTGCATGGCATAGGTCAACACAAGCGTTTCCGGACAACGTTCTTGCAAATAGACATCACGCGCCTGAAACTCCTCGCACCGGCTTGGATCCATTTCGCTCAGATCCATCGGGGGATGGCCCTTCATGATCCATTGCGCCAACGCCCGCCCTGCGCCAGATCCAGATTGAATACCGGTCGAATTCACCCCTGCCAAAACAAAATAGTTTTTGACATCCGGTGCCTGACCCAAAGTGAACCGCCCGTCATAGGAATAACTTTCCGGCCCGTTAAAGAACGTGCGAATGCCCGTTTCCTGCAACAAGGGCACCCGGTTCATCGCAAGCTCAAGAACCTCCATCACGTCGTCCTCGACAAACGGCAAGCTATCAAACTCAAAGCTTTCGGAAATGCCGTTCATGCCCCAGGGCTTGGCTTGGAAATGTGCAAACCCGAACAGCAGTTTGCCTGCATCTTCCTTCCAATATGTGCCATCGCAATAGGAGCGCAACACCGGCAAGTCACTGGGCAAATCCTTGATCGCCTCGGTGACAAGATAATAATGTTCGCAAGCGTGCAAAGGAACGCCAACACCATTTTGCTGCCCTAGATCGCGCGCCCACATCCCGGCACAGTTCACGACAAAATCGGCAGTGATCGTGCCCTGATCAGTGCGCACACCACTGGCGCGGCCCTCGTTGACAAGCACTTCTTCGACTTTAATGTGTTCCATGATTTTGGCCCCGCGCTGTCGCGCGCCTTTGGCCAATGCCGTGGTCAGATCGATCGGATTTGCCGACCCATCACTGGGCATGTAAATCCCACCAAGAACACCATCAGGGTTCATCAACGGCCACCGTTCCTGAATTTCCGGGGTGCTGAGATAATGCGCCTCAATGCCAAACAAAGATGCGAAATCCGCCTTGCGCTTAAGTTCCGCCATGCGTTCATCATTCACCGCCACAGAAATTGACCCAGACCGGCGATACCCCGGATTTTGGCCGGTTTCGGCCTCAATCTCTTCCAGCAGTTCAATGCCGTATTTGGCAAATGCCGTGGTCGCGTGACTGCCTTGCAACTGCCCCACCAACCCGGCGGCATGCCAGGTTGTTCCGCTGGTCAGTTGCTTGCGTTCCAACAATACAACATCTGTCCAGCCTTCTTTGGCCAAATGATACGCCACCGAACAGCCGTGAATGCCGCCGCCAATGATGACCACCTGCGCATGTGAGGGAAGTTGTTTTTTCATGCTTTTTGTCCTGATAAATATGTCGTTTCGGCCAGCTTAGGCCAAGGGCGTCTGAAAAAGACGACCCACATTTTCCTTGATGTCCTCAATGCCCGCCAACCGCAGCAAGTGCCACGCCAGCGCATGGTTGCTGGCCGTTACAGGTTTGCCCAGAATGTCCTCGGCTTCTTGGATAATACCAGCCGTGCGCAAGCTGGTGCACGAGATGAAAACCCCGTCACACCCTTCGGTCTGACCCACCTCGATCGTCGCTTTCAGAATGGATTCTGGATCGATTTTGCCGACGACAAGGTCGCTTTCTTCGTAAAACGAACCCACCACCACGACATCAATCCCCGCCTCAACAAACTTGGCTTGCATGGCATCGGTGACGTCTGGTGAATAGGGCGTTAACAGACCCAACCGCGTCACCCCAAGCGCCGCTAATGCGGCCTTGGCAGCGCTTAAAGGGTTGGTTGTAGACACACCTGGATGACTTTGTCCGATGATCTTTGCAACCCGTTCTTCTCCGATGATTGTTGCGCCCGACGTGCAACCATAACCAATGGATTTCAGCCCCATGTAATCAGGCAAAAGCGCAGCCGCCTTTGGCAGTTCTGCCTCCATCTTGGCCAACGTCTCTGGCGTGACAGTCACATCATTTGCCAAACGCGCATGATAAAACGCAACACCGGGAAAATCCGCCAGCTGCCGAAACTCGGCCTCCATTGTTTGATCTGATTCTAAGACCAACACTCCAATGCGCGCCCGATCCCCCGCACCCGAGTCGGTTGTGAAATTCAGTCTTTTTATCAACTTATTAGACGCCGTCATCGTGATGTTTCACCCTTCAGAATTCAGAAGCTCGAGCACATTTTCAGTCACTAAAGCATCTTGGTATATACCAAGATGTGTGATACACAAAGAAAAAGGCCGGAGCACCCTACAAATGACCCCAACACAGCCCCCACGCTTCAGACAGATTGTCGATCACCTCAGACAACAAATTCTTCACGGTGATTTGTCAGAGCATTCCGCGCTGCCATCTGAACGCGCCGTAGCCGAAGCGCACAGCGTCAGCAGAATGACCGCACGACGTGCCCTTGAAGCGATGGAAGCAGAGGGGCTTGCCTATAGCGCTGAACGCAAGGGGCGTTTTGTGTCACCACAACGGCTGCAATATAACATCAGCAATATGGTCAGCTTTGCCGCCGACCTTCAGGCATCTGGCACCCCGATTGACATCAACCTGCTGTCCAGCGGCGCAGCCCAAGCCGATGCAAAGATCAGCGCACGCCTGAATGTCCCCGAAGGCACCGAGTTGTGGGAATACACCCGCCTGTTTAGCATTCGTGGACATGCGACGTTTCTGGAAACGGAATATGTGATTGCGATGAATTTTCCGGGCCTTTTACAGTGTGACCTGCGACAGTCCTCTACCAAACTTTTGGAACAACACTTTGGGGTTTATGCCCATACCGGCGACATCACTATTCGGATGCGCGCCTTTCAGACCGAAGAAGCCGAAATGCTGGGTGTCTCTGCCCATCATGCGGGGATCGAACTGGAGCAACTCATTCATGATGCAGCAGGAACGCCTTTTTGCCTTGGTCGTCAAGTTTGGCGCGGCGAGTTGGCCGAGTTTTCGGCCCAAGCCATAGTGCATCATTCCCAGAACCTGTGAGTGTTTCACGTATTTGGTACGTGTGCCCTGCAATCCAATCTGCCCGCCGTAAGATACCCCCAATCCGGGGGTCAGTCACAAAGCTGGCTTGCGACAGGTCGTGAAGCGGATGAAATACCCAGTTCCTTACCCAAATATTGCGAGAATATCATGGCCCCTTGCACTGTCAGATGGTCGTCATCATACAGTATTTCGTTGTTGGGCATGTAATCCTCTCGGGCGAAAAATGCATGGGCATCCAAAAATCGAATATTTGCATATTTTTCATCAAGCCCACGATATTCGGCAGCCTCGGCAGGCCAGTCAATCGTGCCAGACACAGCCTCATAAAACTCATGCGAGGTGGGCATCGCGATCAACAAGATCTGTACGTCTCCGTCTTTGGGCAAACGTGTTGCCAACTCCTCTAGCAATAAGAGGTTATTGGCTTTCGCTTGTGCTGCGGGTTCACCATGCTTTTGACTTACGTGTGCATGCCCAAGAACGGTTTTTCTGGCAAAACTCGAAATACATTCGGCCTTAAGAGCATGCCGAAAATACCCGTGACGAATACCTGCTTCATCAGGAGCTTCCCGTTTATTTGGCAAAATCGTGCAGGTGGTTTGCCCCCGTGGTGATAAATGTGCTGTGGAATATTGGCTCACCTTACTGGTCACCAATCGTCGGGCGGATCGCATGGGTTTTAGGAAATGTTCAATCTTTGCACGCTTGATAAACAGGCGTTCACGAATTGAAACAGAACTTTGCCAACGCGGGCTTGGCACATTGGCCATCCACTGTTTCCGGGCAGTTTTCCATTCTGGCACATCGTACGTCAGGGTGCCGGGGCTAACCGGGATCACAATATAGCGCAGATTTTCTGTATAAGGCATAATCACGCGCGCCTTGAAAAGGCTTGATCGGATATCCATGCGTCCTCCATAAAAGGAGTGTCCACACACACCCACAGATGCAAAGTGGATGCCAACGCTATGTGACGACCCCAGCGTGATCATCTCAATATCTTCGGCGGCGTCATAAAAGGTGGCAAGGCGCGTGTCTGGCGCAGTTTTGGTTGATGACAGCAACCACATCGTGCCCCAGCCAAGCCCCCCGGCAAAACCAGATAAGGCCAGCAAGCAAAAGAGAACGCGGCTAAAACTGAAAATAGACAAAGCTTTTCTCCTCCGGGCTGCTGAACAAAACGATCAGGGCTGTCAGCCCAAGAACATAGATAATCGACAGACGCGAAGTGTTCGCAATGGCTTCGACATTGAACCGAGAATTGCGACGGATCAGGACATCATTTACAATCACGATCAGGGCCAAGACCACGCCAATCAAGAACTGCGTATTCCCTTTCAGATACATAATATCCTCAAGCGCAGCATAAGGTTTGAACAGGGCGCTCAGAACTCTTGAAAGCTGCTCCATATCTATGACGAAAAACAACGGTGCTGATAGGGCAAGGCATATCATCAACGCCAACCGCTTTGCCCCGCTGACAAGCCAAGAGGCCGTGATCAGGCGAGGCAGTCGATTTTCCGATAAAACCCAAACGCGCAATACAATCCCGTGAAACAGGCCAAACAGGATAAAATTCCACGACGCCCCATGCCACAATCCAATCAGGCACAACATAAAGATCGTACTCAGAGAGCGGAACGGTTCTGTCGGGCGACGTTTAACAAGTGGAATGTAAACGTAATCAGTGATCCATCGCGTCAAGGAAATATGCCATCGTTGCCAGAATTCGGTTGGTGTCTTGGCAAAAAACGGTTGGCGAAAGTTTTCTGACAGCGAAATCCCCATGGCGCGTCCCAGCCCTCTTGCCATCAGCGTATATCCATAAAAATCGCAATAGACCTGAAACATGGCCGCAAGACAGATGATCCACAGCAGATACCCCGGCTCCGACATTCCAAAGGCACGGGATACAAACTCTGACAGGTTATCGGCCACCGCCACCTTGATGAACAAACCCCAAAGAACGATCAACAGACCAGCCCGAAACAGCGCAAAGTCAAACGCAGGAATGGCATTTAGCTGTGGCAACAACTTTCTGGCGCGCTCAATGGGTCCGGCCACCAGTTGCGGGAAGAAACTGACAAACAACATGTAGGTCAGGAAGTTACGCTCTGGCGTGATTTTGCGTTTATAGACATCCAGCGTATAGCCAAGCGTTTGCAGCGTATAAAACGACAATCCAATGGGCAAAATAAGCTCGTGGATAAAGTGTTCTTCACCAGAGATCCGCGACAGTTCTTTGCTGAAAAAATTCCAGTACTTAAAGTAAATCAAGATGCCCAAATTCAGACCAACAGAGGCCAGCATCCAACGTCGCCGCGCAGGGGCGTGTTCCGTTGCATGAATGCGCAAAGAACACGTGTAATCCACCAGCGCTGAAAGAACGATCAGGGGTAGATACCGAATGTCCCACCACCCATAGAAAAACAGGCTCGCCCCCGCAATGAACAGCACCGGGAACCGCTGTCCAATCAGCGCATACAGTGGGAAAAAGGCCAATGCAAAAAGAGCAAAATCCAAAGACGCAAATGACATGTGCGATTAGGCTTGCTTTGCCAGAACGCCCACGCGCTCTTGTTGCCACTGATCCCACATTGGCCAGCGATGCCCCTCATATAGGATGTGGAAAATTTCATGCGCATCCAGAAAATCCACCGCATCCTGATGGGTCATGCCTGCCGAAAGTTTTTGGGCAAAGAAGCCGGGGTAAATCGACGTATAGGTGCGGCAGGTGCGGCAATCTACGGAAGGATGTCCACAGGTTTTTTGCGTCTCAGCATCGCCGCCCAGCAATGTGTGGCGATGATCCGGATCACTCCCTGCAAGGCAATTTTTGGGCGCGGTGTTCCCATCGCTCTCGCCGTGAAAAATGCCCGGTTTGGCAAACACCCACTGCGCCAACGCTTTGGTGAAAACCACGGTTTCTGGATGTGCATCAATCGCGTTGCAGATCGCCTGCGCCGCGCGTTTGTCATCTGCTGCGCTTAGCACAAGATTATCATCGGGCGTCTCGCTTTGGATAAAGGGATGCGCGACATTGCTGCCTTGTTGCAAATAATCCGAATAATCGCGCGTAGGGCTGTAGGCCTGGAAGGTGATGGGCGTGCCCAGATTTGCGCAATCCTGCACAACGTGTGCAATGTCATCTATATTGTGTGCATTGATGGTATAATTCACGATTGCACGTGGATCCGCCGCCGCCATACGCAAGGACTTCTGATAGCAATCCGCCCCACGCCATGCCTTGGTCAATGCTTGCGCGCCCCAAACCGAAACAAACAGGCGAAAAGGCAAATCCGGGTCAATCTTGCGGGTGCCATTGGTGTGCACCATACCGGATGACCAATGTTTTGCAGCCAGCCGCAACACATCCTGCGTAAGTGCGGGTTCTGCGCCGGCCATTAAAGGGTAAGTGACGCCCCGCGCCTTTTCTTTAGCAAACAAAGCGTCTTGTTCTTGCAGGTCCACCTCTGCCACGCTTCCGGCAAATCCCCCATCGCGATTGTAAAACAAACATCCTTCGCAGAACAAATTGCACCGGGAAGAGATGTCATACACACTTGTGACCCGCTCGCGTGAGGCGCGTGCAATACCAAAAATACGGCGATACTTTGGATCGCTACGGATAAGACGTTTTAGCGCATCATTCATTTACAGAAACAATTCATAACCATATGAAAGATAATACAATTTCTTTACCTCCCAATGGATTACCACCTTAAACACATGACATTTCTACCATGCAACGCAGCGCATCAAACCAACGCGTCACAGCACAATTTGGTGCCGCATATGCAAGAGAACATAGGTTCTGCGCGTTCCTTTTCTCGTTCATCTTGATTACTTTAGCAAGTTATCTCTATTTTTACCTCAACTGACAGATGCAAAGTCAGTTTATACGCCCCAGTAAGCCGCACACAAAACAGCGATCTTCTGTAAGGCATTGCTTTATAGTCATCTATGTCACAGCCAACCGTATGTACGGTGCAATCAACGTCCGCATCTTCTGGCGCACGGGCTGCGGCACAGGCGTCAGGGTTACAGGTTTCAATTCCGCCTGACACCAAAGGCGCAACGGATTGCCTGACACATCGCATCGCAGATCGGCCCGTTTGCACCCGCGGCTCTTTGCAGCACCAGAAACGTCGCATATCGACTTGGGATGCGCTCAAGCGGGCGCAATCCTTCGGTGTCATCTGAGGCATTTAGCAATCCAGCGGCAAAACCTGCCTGAACAGCGGACCGCACGCCGACGGCACTCTCGCTTGAAAATACCACCTGATATCCAAGCGCAAGTGCGTCTAACCCAGACAAAGCCTGATCGCGCCACCAGCATTCACGATCAAAAAGGGCGATTGGCAGGGGGGCAACCTCTGACAGGTCGCAGTCTTTGGCACACATCCAGATCAGGTGATCCTCGCGCAAGACCTCGTCGCGATCACCGGGGTGTTGCACTTCGTGGATAGCCAAATCCAGAGAACCGTTTCGTAACGCAACATCAAACCCGGACCCAAGCGCACATTGGACTTCCAATTCGACATCCGGATGTAGGATGGCAAACTCTGAAATAATACCAGCCAGTTCGCGTCGACTGTGATCATCGGCCATGCCGATCCGAAGTTTGCCTTTCAACCCGCCACCGCGCAATTCCATCAATGTCGTGTCGAGTGATTGGACAACGTTACGGGCGACCGGGTGCAGTTTTTCTCCAATTACCGTCAAGGCAACTCCACGACCATGACGGCGAAAAAGGGCCGAGATCAACTGGCATGGTGCACTCCCTACTGCGCTCTGACAAACCGCTTGTCGTGCGCAAGGCGGCGGTGAAGCTCTTCTCCTTTGCGCCGCTCATGCACCCAAGATGTGGAATCCTGTGGTCGTGCGGCATCCTGAAAGTGATAAACGTCACGAGCAACATTTCTCAATAAATTTGACATATCATTTCTCCTTGATACTTTGATAATCACTAAATCTTATATAGGTGAATATGCCGCTTTCACGCCAATCAATATGCTTTCCCTTATGTTAGTTCAGGTATCATATAATGGACTGGTCACGAATACCCTCACTTGCCGCTTTGCGTGCATTCGAAGCTGCGGCACGCCATCAAAGCTTCAGCAAGGCAGCTGCAGAACTGAATGTCACCCATGCGGCGATTGCCCATCACGTCCGAAGTCTTGAGGCAGAGTTTTCTCAGAGCTTGATGATCCGCGAGGGGCGCGGAATTGCCACAACGTCAATCGGCGCCCGGTTGGCCGAGGATTTGCAAACTGGATTTGCAGCAATCGCCGATGGTGTAGAAAATCTTCGCTCTATTGGGGAACAAAGGCCTCTTAACATTGCCGTAACCCCGGTGTTTGCTGCGAATTGGCTGATGCCACGCATCGGAGAGTTCTGGGCACAGAACCCGGAAATTTCACTGAACATCAATCCCAGTATTGACCTCGTTGATCTGCGAAAAAGCGGAACGGATATGGCCATCAGATATGGCAACGGAATCTGGCCCAATGTCAGCGCACAGCTTCTTACTGACGGGGATTTCTGGGTTGTCGCACATCCTGATCTGGTCAAGGACAGAAAGGTGAACTGCCTGTCGGATGTGGTTGGGCTGCCTTGGGTCATGGAACACCAAATGATGGAGCGCAAAGCCTTGGTCGAACGGGAAGGCGTTGATTTTGACAAGGTAAAGCTGACACTTTTGAACACCAATGCATTGGTGTTGTCAGCTGTTGCAGCCAAACTTGGGGTTACGGTTCAACCAAAGTCCATCGTTGAGCGTGAAATCGCTTCTGGGGATTTGGTCAAAATATGTGCTCTTCACCAGAAAAACCTTGGTTACTACATGGTTACTTTGCCGGATCGACAGCCCAAGGGATTACGTGAATTTATTAAGTGGCTTCGATCAAACAAGTGACGTCAGGCAACTGCGGTGCATATCTGTCGTAAGACATTGGCAACTTGGCTCATGTAGGTGTCATCGTATCCTGCCTCGTTTTGCAGAACACTCAGAAAGGCACAAGAGATTCCGGTTTGCGTGTCCGTCAACAGGAATTGCCCGCCGTAACCTGCGTGCCCAGCCAAACGCCCATCTGTCATTAAGTGATTGGAATATTTCAACCAATCTTTGGGCGCTGAAAGCGCAGGCGCGGTGCGCGTAAGGCTGTGATCAAGAAATATTGAATTTGCCACGGGATTGCCGAACAAATCAGTGCCCCCACGTGCAATGAATTGGCCAAAGCGGGCAAGATCCCGCGCGCTTAGGCATCCGCCACCAGAGAATGCCGGATAACCATCTTTGCTGCAACTGATGTAAAATGCCCCTTCATACCCAACCGCATCCGCGATCTGTTCAATCTGCGCAGCCAATGAAATCGGCGACACAGAGGCCGCGATCAATGTCAGAACATCGGTATTGGCAGATTTGTAATCCGCTTGGGTCACTGGACCAGCGTCCACAAACCCTGTGATGGATGCCGCGAACTCTTGCAGAGTGATTTCATCTTGCTCAAGCGCGGGCAAACGCCAGCCAAGGGCAATTTCTTCACTGTAACAGTCAGAGTTTGGATCAGAATAATCCTCGGTAAAGTCGTTGGTGACGGCCATATCCAAAAGGGATTGAACCGTGGCCTCACCATAGCCTGACCCGATAAAAGGCAGATAATCAGAGACCCGCGCCTCAAGCGACAACGCCCCCTGTTCCAGCAAACGGCCAATGATCAGATGAACATGCAACTTGGTTACTGATTGGATGGAATGTGGGTGTGTGGAGGAAAAATCCGGGGCGGCGGCCTCTAGGATGATCTGATTGTCACGCAGACAACAAATTGCTGAAAAGGCCGGATGTGCCATCAATTCTGCCAGATCGGGAACGTGTTTCGTCATATCCTGAGGGGCAGGTTCCAACGACAACACATTGCGCGACCTGACCATCAGACTGCGCCGAAACAGGCGGTGCGCATTGTGAAACCCATGGCGGCGATGCGCAGGCTGGTTCCAGCGTTGTTTGTTATCGGCACCGACGGCCAAATCGGGGTTTGAAGTAATCCCTTTTTGGGTCATGACATGGCCACCTGGATCAGGGCATCAATTGCAACGATGTGGTCTGGATACACAAAAACCGGGTTAATCTCTAACTCGGTCACAATTTCACGCTCTTGCAAGAAGGCCTCGCACAAGGTGTGGATTGCCGCCGCGATCTGCGCGAGATTCGCACACTCACGCCCTCGGAACCCGTTTAATAAACGCGCTACCCGCAAAGAGCGAAGCGCGCCTTCGATCACATCAGGAGTGGCAGGCAGCAAAAGCGTGCACACATCACCCACAAGTTCAGTTAGAATGCCCCCGCTGCCTAACACCAATGCTGGACCAAATTGCGGATCCGAGCGAAGCGTTACGATCAGCTCTGCCAGTGGCGTTGGCGACATAGCTTCGATCAAAAACATGTCCGAAACAGCCGATGGATCATGGTCTGTGACTGCTTTGACCATCTTTGTCAGAGCTTCATCAAGCGATTTGAGATCACAAATATTCAAAGCCACCGCACCGGCCTCTGTCTTATGTGCAAGATGCGGCGACATCATTTTGAGCACCACCGGAAACCCGATCTCTTGTGCAAGATCATCCACCATGTCGGCCGCGACAGCCCGGCCACGTGGCACCGGAACACCGCGTGCTGCCAGCCATGATTTACCCTGATCTTCTGTCAGCATCTTCTGTGCGCTTGAAGCCACAGGCGGTAACAAGGCGGCAGGTCGTTGCGCCGCAATTCTGTCTCGGGCTTGGGTCCATTTGGCCGCATCGCGCATGGCATTCAGGGTTTCATGGATACCTTGCATCGGGGCCACGCCCTGCGAGATCAAATGTCGGCGTGTTTCCTTATCAAGATTTTCAGGTAACGTGGCACAAATTGCCGCTGGAATGTTCTGCTCTTTGGCCGCCTGCGCAAATGCGCCTGCGTCATTCTGATAATAAATCTTAGATGCATCCAGCCCTGCGGCGGGATAATCTTGCACCAAAACCGCGGCATCGGCCCCAATAGTTTCCATTGTCTTGGAAAAGACCGGATAGGTGTTTTCTGGCTGTCCCCAAATCGGGGTTGTGTAATCCAACGGATTTGAAACGGTCGCAATATCAGGCAATAACTTGGATAGGGCGGCATGCCCTTCAGCACTGACGTTAGGAAAGGTCAGTCCGATTTTTTCGGCATGATCCGCAAGCATCGTGGCCCCGCCACCAGAACAAGTAAAGCCTGCCACTGTTTCCCCAGCAGGTGCACCGACCACGCATAAATATTTCAGGGTTTCCAAAAACTGCGAAGGGTTCGTAACCCCAATGACACCTGTACGTGCAAACAGTGCTTCGTACAGGTCGTTTGATCCTGAAAGGGATCCTGTATGGCTGATCGTCAGGGTCGCGCCAATGTCCGAACTGCCTGTCTTAAGCGCCACAACCGGCACGCCCTTGTCCAGCGCTTTAAGAGCCGCACGTTCAAACGCCGGGATGTCCTGCAACCCTTCGATATGCAACCCAATGGCGCGCACGACTGGATCATCGGCAAATGTATCCAGAAAATCCTCAAGTCCCAGCACCGCCTGATTACCCGCCGAAACCATATAGGCCAGTGGCAAAGAGCGTGCGCTCATCGTGATGTCAGAGGAAAACATACCCGATTGCGTGATGATTGCCGCACCGTACCCCGGAGACCAGCCACCATGCTCAAACGACCACAGGGCAGCATTGTCGATATAGTTGATCATCCCGTAACAATTGGGACCAATCAGCGCCATATCACCTGTGGCCTCGATCAAAGACTGTTCAACCTCGGCGTCGCCGGTTTCTTTGAAGCCTGCGGAAAAACACACCACGCCACCAACGCCCATCTTTGCCAGTTCTTGCAGAGCTGCCACCACACCGTTTGCCGGGATGGCCAGATAAACCGCGTCTGGCACCTCTGGCAAATCGGCAAGTGAGGGCACACACGGCACACCGTCCAGATCTGCACGCTTGGGGTTCACCGCCCACATCTTGCCTGCAAAGCCACGTCGCCGGGCCTCGCGAACAGCGATGGTTGCATCACGACCACCCACAAAGGCGATGTGGCGGGGTTTCAGCAATCGCTGGAAATTGGCGCGCCGCTCCGGGGTCATGCACCAAGGGGCCGCAAAATGGAACGCGTTATGATGTGGCGCTGAATTTCTGATGTCCCGTCCCAGATACGCTCCAGACGGCTGTCGCGCCAGAAACGTTGAATGGGCAATTCTTCCATCAATCCCATACCGCCGTAAATCTGCACTGCGTCATCTGCGATCTTGCCCAGCATCTCAGAGCAAAAGACCTTGATCATGGCGGCATCTGCGTCACTCATCATGCCTTTTTCAGCGCGGGCAACTGCGTCTTTGACCATCAAATCAGCGGCGCGCAAGTTGATTGCCCCATCCGCCAGACGGAACCCCGTGGCCTGAAATGCGCCGATGGGCTTGCCAAATTGTTTGCGGGATGCAGCCCATTCTGTGGCCATTTCCAGAATGCGCTCGGCCTTACCGCAACAAGTTGCCCCGACCCAAATGCGACCCATACCCAGCCATTTTCCAGCAAGTCCCAGACCACGGCCTTCTTCACCAAGCAGCTGACCGGGGCCAAGACGGACATTGTCAAAATGTAATTCAAACGTCTTGTATCCGCGATAGCTCACGCATTTTGTGCCCTCGCGACACTCAAAACCCGCTGTGCCCACATCAACCAAAAAGGCTGTGACCCGTTTACGAGGGCCGCGCGAGGTTTCATCTTCGCCTGTCGCCGCAAAAACGATGGCAAAATCTGGCATGCACGGCCCAGATATGAAATGCTTGGACCCGTTCAATATCCAATCATCCCCATCACGGCGCGCGTTGGTCTTCATGCCCATCACGTCCGATCCGGCATCCGGCTCGGTCAACGCAAACAATTCACGTTTCTCTCCACGTATCGCTGGCAGCAGATATTGTTCGCGCTGGTCCCCTTCGCACGCCATCAACAGTTCAGTTGGGCGGGCGGCCCAGCTTTGCAACGCATGGCTCGTGCGTCCATATTCACGTTCTATCAGCGACATCTGACCATAGCCCAAACCACCGCCGCCAACCTCTTCTGGCAGGTTGCAGGCAAACAGTCCCAACTCATGAGATTTTGCTTCAATCTGACGCCCAATCTCTTCGGGAACATAGCCCAGCCGATCCACTTCTTCTTCATGTGGATACATCTCTGTTTCCACGAAACGGCGCACTGTATTGACCAACAGGTCGGTTTCGTGACTGGTTTCCATATTCATAGGACCCTCATTCATTGGGCTTGGGTTTTGGCATTGCGGCGCGACATGATCGCAAAGACCACAAAGGCAACCAAAGTGATGGCAATCAGAACCACAGCGGCGGCGGCCACCGTTGGATCGGTGTTTTCACGGATGCCATTCCACATGCGGCGCGGCAGCGTGTAGACGCTGTATTTTGAGATGAACAATGTCACCACAATCTCGTCCCAACTAAGGATGAAGGCAAACAACGCCCCTGCAAACACGCCCGGTTTGATGGATGGCAAGATCACCCAGCGCATGGTGGTCCAATTGGACGCACCAAGGTTTTTGGACGCTTGTTCCAGCTTGGGGTCAAACGTCGCCAGCGATGCGCTGACTGTGATCAGGACCATAGGTGCCGCAAGGATGGTGTGGGCGAGGATCAGTCCCGCATAACTGTCCAGCAATCCAAGCGGGATCCAAAGGCGATAAAATGCCATGGCCGAAATAATCTGCGGAATGATCAATGGCAACAACAGAAATGCGCGGACCAATTCGCTGTATTTTGACGACACCCGCCACAGACCAATTGCACAAAGTGTTCCCAAAAACGTGGCCAACGCTGAGGTTGAAACAGCGATCACACCGCTTTGGAAAAAGCTGGAAAGCCATTCTTCGCTGGTGAACAGCTTTTCGAAATGGCGCAGTGACAGTTCTCCTTTGGGCATTGACAGAAATCGCTTGGGTGTCAATGAAACCGGGATTGCTATCAAGGCAGGTGTGACTAAGAACAACAGCAACACCCACGCGCCTACGCGGTTGAAATGAGAAAACAATCCCGATTTCATCTCGTTGTCCCCCCAAATACGGTGCTGAGCTTCATAAAGCGAGACATCACCCAAAGCATTGCCAGCACTCCAAACAACATCAGTGCGGCCAGCATCGCTGCGGTGCCCCATTTCAACGTGACCAGCAGTTGCACCGAGATATATTCAGCCACCATCAGAACCTTGCCACCGCCCAACACAGCAGGAGTGACGTAAAACCCAAGGCTCAGGATAAAGACCAACAAAGTAGAGGCCACCAAGCCCGGCATGGTCAGTGGCAGATAGATGCGCCAGAATGTCTGCGCACCAGATGCACCCAGATTACGCGAGGCATCCATGACCCGCGTATCCAGCGACTGCATCGACACCAACAAGGGCAAGACGGCATAGGGGATCATATAATGAACCATGCCAATCAGCACGCCCAACTCATTTCGCATAAAGGCGATGGGTTCAGCGATCAAACCGATGTCTTCAAGCGTGACATTCACCAATCCTCTGCGCCCCAACAGCATCAGCCAGGAAAAGGTGCGCACAAGGATAGAAATCCAAAAGGACACAAGCAGCAGCGTCAGCATATAACTTTTCTGGCGCTGGTGGCAGTGCACCATGGCATAAGCAATGGAATAGCCCAACGTGACACTGAACAAGGTGGTGATAATACAAATGCGGACCGTGGTCCAAACGATACGCAGAAGCGCATCACTTTCACCCAGTTTGGCGTAGTTCCCAAACCCCGGTTCAGGGTCTGTGACACTCAGCCAAAGAATATTCAAAATTGGCCCCAAATACAACGCAACCACAAGCACCAAGAGCGGTGCGATGATCAGCCATCCGGGATGGAAATGTCGGGTGAACGATTGCATGAAGGGTCCGTTTGTCGCAAAGGGTAGCCGCCCGCCGAAACGGGCGGCCAATAGGGTTAGCTGATCGCCTCAAGGAAGGCATTCACCGCGTCGCCGCCGTTGTTGCCCCACCATTCAGGATCATTGTAGACAATCTTGTCGATGTTTTTGGCCGAGGTGATCGCATAGTCTTGCTGATCTTCTGGAATCTGGCCAAATGCAGCCGGGTTTGATGGGGTCATGCCAAGGCAATCAAGCAATGCCAATTGTGCAGGCACGTCTTGGGCTGTGGCGATGAAATCCATTACGGCCGCACCGGCAGGGTTGCCCTTGGGCACAATATAGGCGCCGGGCATTGCCAAGGCCTGATTGTTGACCAGTTTGTAACGACCTTCCGTGTCATTTTCGATGTTGCGGCCACGGTTCTGCCAGATCATGCCCATGGACACTTCGCCGTTCACCACCATGGAATGCGCCGCTGACCCTGATCCCCAATAAAGGCTGTTGTCCTTGATGGATTTGATTTTGGCCAAGGCGCGATCCATATCAAGCGGATACAACGCATCTCCTGCCACGCCATCCGCCATCAGTGCCGCCTCAAGCGAGCCGTTAGCCCATTTGTAAAGTGACCGCATTCCGGGGAATTTTTCCGTATCAAAGAAATCCGCCCAGTTCTCTGGCGGATTGTCACCATAAGCTTCAGTGTCATAGACAAACGCATATCCATAAAGGATAACAGACACACCATGCTCTAGGGCATAACCAGGCAGTGTCTTGTCCTTGGACACTACAGAATAGTCAATCGGCTCTAGATGACCTGTTGGCCCAAGCGATACCGCATTGAAAAGGTCCGCATCTGCCACGTCTGCCGTAACATTGCCACTGTCGACCATTTCTTTGATTTTACCTTCCAGTGGGCCAGAAGTGTCAAACTTCAGACCTTTGCCGGTTTTTGCGGTAAACGCGTCACCAATGGCAGAGCCATGGCATTCCTCAGATTGGCCACCCCAGTTCCACATCACCACATGATCAGCAGCAGCTTCTGCGTCGCCTGCCATCACAGCAGTCAATGCTACACCTGAAGCACCACACAGGGCCAGAAACGTCCGGCGATCCATGCGCCCCTCTTTATAGGCGTGGGCGCTATCTTGCAGCATCTCTTTCATGAATTGTTTATCGTGCATGTCTTCCTCCTATTGGTTCGGATTACCCGGTTATTTGGATGTGGCACCTTTTGGTGCTCTCTCATTGGGGCGCTAGCCCACCTGCAATTCCACAGCGGCAGCATCTGTCCACAACAGATCAACGGCATCGCCTTCTGCCAGCGTTTCGCTGTTGCGCCACACATCAATATCAACCTCAATTTCAACGCTTTCAGCGGTCTCAACGATGATCCGCTTCATTGATCCAAAATAGGTGATTGATCGGATAGTGCCGCTCATCCGCGCGTCAGCGTGACCCGTCCCTGCACGCAAGTCGATCTTTTCGGGGCGCAACGCAAACAGCTTACCATCTTGACGAATAAAGTTGGATTTCCCCAAAAAGCTGGCGGTAAATTCATTGTTGGGGCGTTCATACAGCTCATTCGGCGTGCCGACTTGTTCAATCGCGCCATCCCGCATGATGACAATACGATCTGACATCGACAGGGCCTCTTCCTGATCGTGGGTGACGTAAATGAACGTGGTGCCAACGCGGCGGTGAATATCCTTGAGTTGCTCCTGCACCTCAACACGCAGCTTTTTATCAAGAGCGCCCAGAGGTTCATCCAACAACAACACAGGCGGCGAAAAACAAAGAGCGCGCGCCAAGGCAACACGCTGTTGCTGCCCACCTGACAGTTGCCCGGGTTTACGGTCTGCGAAATCTTGCAATTGAACCAGCTCCAGCATCTCATCAACACGGGAACGGATTTCTTCTTGCGGACGTTTGCGGACGCTTAAGGCATACCCAATATTGTCGCGTACACTCATGTGTGGAAACAAAGCATACCCCTGAAACACCATGCCAAAATTGCGTTTTTCGGCGGGAACGTCAGAAATCGAAGCCCCATCCAGCGCGATGTCACCTTCTGAAATATCCAGAAACCCTGCGATCATCATCAGCAATGTGGTTTTGCCTGATCCAGACGGGCCTAGCAGCGTTAAAAACTCGCCGTTGCGAATATCAAGGCTGATATCGTTGACCGCACGAAAGGCGCCGAACAATTTAGAGACATTGCGGATTTGCAAACTGCCGATGTTGGTGGAATCAGCCATTCGCGCCCCGCAGCTTGAGTTTGTTGCGGGCCTCTTGTGGGCTCAGAATGCGTCCGCCCATGCGTTCAACGATTTCACGCGCGCGGCTCACCAGCTGGCCATTCGTCGCCAACACACCCCGATCCAGATAGATGTTGTCCTCAAGGCCAACCCGCACGTTGCCTCCAAGCGCAACAGAGGCCGCAGCCATTGGCATCTGACCGCGCCCAATACCAAAACTTGCCCAGCTTGCGCCTTGGGGTAATTGGGCCTTCATGGCCGCCATGGTTTCAACCGTTTGATCCGCACCCCACGGAATGCCCAGACAAAGCTGGAACATTGGTGGCGCATCAATCAAGCCTTCCTCGACCATCGCTTTGGCAAACCGGATGTGCCCCAGATCGAACACTTCCAATTCCGGTTTCACACCCCATTCCTGAACCAGCGCCGCCATCTTGCGCAGCGTGGGGGGGGTGGAAATATAAATCATATCTGTGTCCGAAAAGTTGAGCGTCCCACAATCCAGTGAACAAATATCGGGCATGCATTCCTTGACATGGGCAAGCCGTTCCTCTGGGCCAATCATATCCGTGCCGGGGCCGGGCATCGCCGGATTTGCCGGATCAGATATCCAATCACCACCCATGCCCGCCGTGATATTAATCACCACATCTGTATCGCTGTCGCGCACGCGATCTACGATTTCTTTGAACAGTTTGGGATCACGAGAGCCTTGTCCAGTTTCTGGATCACGCGCATGAATGTGCACCGCAGAAGCCCCAGCCTGAGCCGCCTCGATGGCAGCATCTGCGATTTCTTTTGGGGTGACGGGCACATGTGGGCTTTTGCCCGTAGTATCCCCAGCACCTGTAACCGCACAGGTCAGCACGACGTCGTAATTCATTTCGCATGTCTCCCTTTTCTCTAGCTTGGTGCGGGTTGCACCAAAAAAGTTGTCGATTTTCCGACAAAGATGCAGCTAGAGTGGCGAAAATATGCACCACTGACATTGGGCGAGGCACCATGCAGATTGAAATGACACAGCAAATGCCAAGGGCTGCCAGCCATGCGATTTTTGTGGTTGTGCCCAGGTTTAATATCACCACCCTGATCACTATGATCGAGACAATGCGGATTGCAAATTATCTGGCACCGGAACCCGTCTTTTCTTGGGAAATTATTTCTTTTGATGGGTCCGAAGTGGTCGCCAGCAATGGCATGAAAACAACGGTTTCTGCAGATGTCGATGCTTTGCCAGAGGCCGATTACGTGTTTGTTTTGGGCAGCTGGGGAACCGAAACTTATGAAAACCGCAATCTCACGGCATGGCTGCGAAAATCTGCGCGGGCTGGCATTGTCATTTGCGGTGTTGAATTGGGCGGCTATATCATTGCGCGGGCGGGTTTGCTGGATCGCAAACCCGCAACAATTCATTGGTCGTGGCTCAGCGGGTTTCGCGAATCTTTTGATCGTGTGGATGTGCAGGAATGCCTGTTCACCATGGAAGGTAAGATCATAACCTGTTCAGGTGGTCTTGCTGGTGTGGACCTGATGCTGCGCCTGATAGAGCGCCTTCATGGCAGCGGATATTCCGGGGAAATCGCTGATCAAATGTTGCATCATCCGATCCGCAGTCCCGCGTCCCCGCAGCGCAGCACAATGGGGCGCAGCACAGAGACAATGCTGCCGCTCGTGCGCGAGGCCATGACCCTGATCGAGGACAATATTGAGGAGCCGCTGACAGTGCCCGAAATTGCATCCCGGCTTGATGTGTCGCAACGCCAACTAGAGCGGCAATTCAAGAAAAACGTGGGCTGCACGGTTGTACAATTCGGGCTGTTAAGACGATTACAGAACGCGCGATTATTGCTGATCTCCACCGACCTAAGTGTGCGCGAAATCGCAACCGCGTCAGGGTTTAACACCTTGTCCCATTTTGCCTTTTCCTTCGGAAAATTCTTTGGCCGCCGCCCCTCTGAATATCGCGAAGCATGGCCTGCCAATGAACCCGCGCCAAGCTGGCCGGGATCATTGTCGGATTTCCTATCAACCTTGAAAGAAATTCCTGCGCGCGATTAACCCAGCCGCGATTCTCGCAAGGCTCGCAAAACCGCGACAATCTCGCGATCTCTTTGCGCGGCCATGTCTTCGAAATGCTGATCACCCGCAATTGCATTGCAGCCATCAACCATGCGATCGCGCAGATCGCGGGTCAGCTCCGGCGCTTTTAGCCGGGTCCAAGGCAATTTCAGCGCAGGGCCAAATTGATCCAGATTTGTCGCCATGCCCCCTGCCCCACAGGCCACGTGAAAGGCCATGCATTGCCCCTGACTAACCATCCGGGGGGCGGGGCCATTCATAAGGGCAATGTCGATATCTTCCGGCGTTGCCTCGCCATTGGCAACCATATGAAGGGCCTCTCGCCAAAGTGCCTCTTGCAAACGCGTGGCCACAAATCCGGGGATTTCCTTTTTCATCAATAAGGGCGCTTTGCCCGCGATCTCATAAAACTTGCCCGCCCAATGCACTGCATCAGGTGCGGTTTTGTCACCTCCGACGATCTCTACCAAAGGCAACAGATACGGCGGGTTGAACGGATGACCGATCACGCATCGTTCGGGGGTGGCGCAGGTGGCTTGAATTTCGGTCATGGTCAGCCCAGAGGTGGACGAGCCAATAACCACGGACGCCGGAAGAATATCACCCATCCGCTCATACAGTGCCTGTTTGATGTCCAACCGCTCTGGCGCACTTTCCTGCACAAACTGGGCACCTTCCAGCGCGTCCTCCAGATCGGTGACAATGCGCAGGCGATCCAATGATGCCCCTTCAGCCAGGCCCAGATCAGTTAAGCTCCCCCAAGCTGTGTTCAGAATAGAATTGAACGCCGGGGTTTCGTTTGCGTCATGCAAGTAAGCAGTTACATCATAACCACGCGCCAGAAAATGCGCGGCCCACCCGCCACCGATAGGGCCTGCACCAATGCTTGTGATACGGGTAACTTCTGAAGGATCAGGATACATCATTCACCTTTGAAATTCGGTTCGCGTTTTTCAACAAAGGCGGCCACACCTTCGGCCGCATCAGATGATTTCAGCATCTTGCGATAGGTTGGCATCGGATCGGTGCGCATCTTATGAAAGGCTTGTTCAAGTGGAACGCATTCAATCTCGCGCTGCACTTCTTTGACCGATTGCATCGCCAACGGCGCCGACCAAGCAATAGAAGCGGCCCATTCGCGCGCCGCATCCATCAACTTCTCTTTAGGCACCACTTTATTGACCAACCCATAGTGAGCGGCCTCTGCCGCAGTCATTCGACGCCCCAAAAGAAACATCTCCATAGCGATGTTATGCGGGATACGACGCGGCAAACGCTGCAGCGCACCCGCATCGGGCACAATGCCCAGTGGCATTTCCGGCAGGCCAAATTCCACGTGATCGGCCGCAATGAGCAAGTCACATCCCATTGCCATTTCAAATCCACCACCAATGGCCAATCCGTTAATGGCAGCAATGACAGGTTTGTTCAGCGCCCAGTTTTCAGTAAGGCCTGTGAACCCGCCAAACCCGTAGTCATCAGATTCCCACCAATTATCGAGCTGCATCTCGCCGTCGTTCAGTGCCTTGAGATCCCACCCAGCTGAGAAGATTTTCTCACCTCCACCTGTCAAGATCGCACAGCGCAAATCCTTGTCTTCGTGAAGTTCCTGAAACGCTGCGGCCAATGCTTGTGACGTGGGCACGTCAATCGCATTCACCTTGCCACGTTCAAGTGTAACTTCCAGTACATGTCCATCGCGGTGGACCTTAACGCCATCTGACATCGGTTTATCCTTTTTTGAATTCGGGCATAACTTCGTCACAGAACATCCGCAAAGACCGTTTTTGTGCGGCATGGTCCAACCCCATCGAGGCGTAATAGATGAATTCATTCACCCCCAGCGCCTGATGACGTTTCAATTTTTCGATGACCTGGTCGGGCGCGCCAAACATCAAGTTCTCTTCAAGCATGGCCGGGTCATATTGTTCGCGCCCTTCCAGTTGATCCAAGGGGATGGATGCAGGGAATCCATTGTGCACATCACCCGCATTGCGAAATAGGTTTTCAAACTGACTCAGCACCGTGCGAATGGCATTCAGGGCGGCCTGTCTGTCAGATTCATTGTCATAAACACAAGAGTGACGCATCAACGCAAAGCGCGGCTCCCACCCATTGTCAGCCTTTGCAATCGCTTCGTCCAATTGCTGTTTATAGAGTTCCGCTTCTGCAAAGGGCCGGGTCAGCGGCCAGCAATTGACGTGGCATTTGTTGCGAATTGCATAATCATAGGTAATTGGGGATCGGGCGGCGACCCAGACAGGCACCTCTGGCTGTAAAGGCTTAGGAACCGAAGTGGATGTTGGAAACTCCCAATACTCACCTTCATGGGCATAGTCGCCTTTCCACAACTCACGTACCGCAGGCAACATTTCCTGCATATAACGCCACGCATCGGATTGTTTTAGACCCGGTTTCATACGATCAAATTCGCGTTGATACGCACCGGATCCAATGCCAAATTCCAACCGCCCACCGCTAACAAGATCCAGCATTGCCGCCTCACCCGCCAGATTAATCGGATGCCAATAGGCAGCTGTCGCAACCGCAGTGCCAAGTCTGATCCGGCTGGTTTCTGTTGACCACCATGTCAGCAGTTGAAATGGATTTGGCGCGATGGTCATTTCCAAAGCGTGATGCTCCGCAGCCCAAACAATGTCAAAACCACCATCTTCTGCGATTTGCACCATTTCCAATGTGTGACGGGCCACGTCCTGCATATCCAGACTGTCGTCAATTCGTTCCATGTTCACGGCAAGTTGGAATTTCATATCAGTGTCCTTTCACGGTGAATGAGAGTTACAGAATTTCAGCTAATTTTTGGGCATACCACCGGCCAAATCCGGCGACATTGGGTTCCAGTAAAGGCTGAAAGCGCCCTTGTTGTGCGTCCGGATGGGCCAAACCACACTGCTGGCTTTCAAGCGCAGGCACATCTTCGGCCAAGGCAGCATCCAACCGGTCGTGATACGCATTCAGCCGATCAGAGACACCGGCTAAGGCCAACGTTTCTGGCGGAAAACATGCCGTTTGAACCACTTTGCAGCGCCCTGCCCCCAATGGATATGCCTCATAAACCCACAGCGCATCGGTGCTGGCGGCAAATGTCATATTGGGAAAAGCCCAAGTATACCGCACCCCAGATTGTGCACGCCCAGTGAGACCCGGCATCGGGGGCAAGGCTTTGTCTTGTTCGTCTTGCAACAATCCACCGGTGCCCTCGGTTGCCCCGAATTGCGAAACATAATCTCCGGTCACCTCATCTGGAGGATCAGGGGGCGCATAAACATCGTCAATGCTGTTAGGATGCACAAAGGGCAGATGATAATATTCGTTGAAAACTTCGATAAAGGCTTTCCAATTACAGGCAACTTCTGTTTCACGGCGACGTGTCGTGACCAAAGTTTCCAGCGGCCATGGCATATGTAGTTTTGCAAAATCACCTAACACCGCATCCAGTTTCGGCGCATCAGGATTCAGACAAACAAAAACAAAACCCAGTCGCTCTTTTACGCGATATCGCACAAGGCCGTTGTCCGCCTTGTCAAATCCCGGCACCTGATCCATGTGCGGCGCGGCCACCAGCGATCCATCCAGTCGATACGCCCATGAATGGAAAGGGCATCGAATGCCGCGGCAATTGCCGGCGCCATCCATAAGACGCATCGCCCGGTGCCGACAGGAATTGGCCAGTGCATGCAAGCTGCCGTCTTTGTCGCGCAGCAAAATCAGCGATTGGTCCGCGATATCCAAGGCGACATAATCCCCCGGATTTCGTACCTGATCTGCGCGGCCAACACCAATCCAGCCACCGCGAAAGATATGATCAATCTCAAGCTGTGTAATCGCGTCATCTACATAACAGACCGGGGGCAACGACATCGCTGTTTGTGCATCACCTGCACATCTGGCAAGGGCCTGCTTAAGATCCGTCAAATTCATCACCGCATCACAAACGGGTTGGCCATTGGCTCATCTGATGTGTTCACCCAAATCGTTTTGGGGCGGGTATAGTCATAAATCGCCTGGAACCCGCTTTCGCGCCCATAGCCCGATCCTTTGACACCACCGAATTCAGCAATGGGTGATACAACGCGATAGGTGTTCACCCAAACAATGCCCGCACGCACCGAATTTGCCATGCGCAATGATCGCGCACCATCTTTGGTAAAGATACCTGCCGCCAAACCATGTTCGGTATCATTTGCCAGTGCCAGCACTTCTTTTTCAGTCTTGAACCGCTGCACACACAGCACAGGGCCAAACAGTTCTGTATCAACGATGCGCAAATCCTGACGCGGGCATTCAATGATGGTGGGTTCAAAAAACAGCCCCGCCATGCCATCGGGCTGCTTACCCCCTGCCAGAACCGTGCCACCTTCTTTTTGTGCGTGGGCAACCTCTCGCTGGATGTGCTCCAGCTGACCCATGGTACAAAGTGGCCCCATCTGGGTTTCATCTGCCAGCGGATCACCAATCACAATTTGGCGCGCCATGGCGGTCATCTTTTCAAGAAATTCATCCGCAATGTCTTCGTGCAGATAAAGCCGTGATCCCGCGACACAGCTTTGACCCGTCGCCCCAAAAATACCTGCGATCGAGGCATTCACAGCGCTTTCAATATTCGCATCCTCAAAGACGATAAACGGGGATTTCCCGCCCAGTTCCAATGACACTTCGGCAAAGTTGCGTTTGACGTTTTCCAACACGTGGCGGGCGGCATTTGGCCCCCCTGTAAAGGACACGCGCGCAACCAGTGGATGCCCTGTAAGGGCACGGCCGCAGGGCTCGCCGTGGCCAGTAACCACATTGACAACACCCGGCGGAATACCGGCCTCTTCGATCAGCTTGCCAAATTCCAGCATCGCTGCGCTTGCATGTTCCGACGCCTTAAGAACCACAGTATTACCCGCCGCCAACGCAGGGCCAATTTTGACCGCCACCAAAAACAGTTGCGAATTCCACGGCACAACGGCAGCAATCACGCCAAGAGGCTCGCGTTTCGTGAAAACAAACATGTCGGGCTTGTCGATCGGCAGGGTGTCACCGCTGACTTTATCAGCGCAGCCAGCGAAAAAGTGGAAAAACTCTGCGATATATTTGGCCTGCCACCGCGTTTCCTTCAGCATTTTGCCGGTGTCGATGGATTCTGTACGCCCCAACTGTTCTGACTGATCCGCCAACAAATCGCCCAGCTTGCGCAAGCATTTTCCACGCTCGGTTGGCGTCATGCGCGACCACGGGCCATTGGTGAATGCGTCATGTGCAGTTTCAACCGCACGATTGATGTCTGCCTCTGTTGCTTCGGGCACCCGGCTCCAGATTTTGCCATCAGCTGGGTTTACGCTGTCAAATGTTCCGCCATCCGAGGCATCGACCCACTCTCCGTTGATCAACATTTGGTAATTTTTGATATCAGCCATGGCAGGTCACCCTCTTGTTGCCTTTCCATTCATGGCCGCTTTTGCCTAAGATGTGCCGGAAAATACGACAATGAGTGTCGAAAAAACCGCGCTATGGCTGCTTTGAACGGGGCAGGCTGCGTAAAAAGGAGGTGTCATCATGGCCAGTAATAAGCAGATTATCGGGGGGCCTCTGGAAATTGGCGGGCGGGTTTTGTCCCTGTCACGCGCCATTCGTGCAGGTGATTTTGTCTTTTTGACGGGGCAAATTCCAATGCGGGACGGCGCGCCTATGACTGACGGTACGGTCGAAGAACAAACCCGCGCCATTCTGGATGATATCACCGCAACCTTAAGCGAGGCCGGATGCACCCGCGATGACGTGGTCAAGGCAATGGTTTGGCTGCGCGACCGCGCTGACTTTCCCGGCTTTAATGCGGTTTACGGAGAATATTTTCCGGTCGAACCGCCCACCCGTTCCGCTGTGGTCAGCGATTTGTTGGTCGATGCACGCGTAGAGGTCGAGGTGATCGCCTATCGCCCTGTTGAAAGTGACGGTTGATGCCGCGCGCACCTGATGGAACAGCCTATGATCTGACAGGCCCTCTGGGTGCGCCGGTTGTGGTGATGATCCATGGGCTTGGGCTTAGTCGCGCATGCTGGCAATGGACCACCCCCGCGCTGACTGATCGTTACTGCGCTCTCAGATATGACCTTTACGGCCATGGCGACAGTGTTCCGCCGCCCTCTGACCCCAACCTGAGCCTTTTTTCGGACCAGCTGGCGGCGTTGCTGGATCATTGTGACATTACAAACGCCACCCTTGTGGGGTTTTCCCTTGGCGGTATGATTGTGCGTCGATTTGCACAAGATGCCCCCGACAGAACCACCGCCCTTGTGATCCTGCATTCACCGCACAAACGCAGCGAAAAAGCCCAGAATGCCATTCTCGAACGTGTGGTTCAGGCGCGTCAGGCTGGTCCGCAATCAACTGTCGAGGCCGCATTAGACCGCTGGTTCACCACTGATTTCAAGCAGGCAAACCCTGCGATGATGGATACTGTTCGCGGTTGGGTCAAAGCCAACGATAAAGCCATTTACCACACCATTTATCGCGTGCTTGCCGATGGTATCGACGAAATTGTCTCTCCTGATCCTGCGATCACATGTCCAACGCTGGTCATCACAGGGGATGAGGATTTTGGCAACGGGCCCGAAATGACGCATGCAATCGCTGCCGAAATTCCAGGGGCCAAAACCCTCATCCTTCGCGGCTTGCGCCATATGGCATTGGCTGAAGACCCAAGCGCCATCAATGACCCCCTGCGCAATTTCCTAGACCGACAGGACACACCGACATGAGCACACAGATTCTTAAGGGCCTGCGCGTTTTGGATCTAAGCCGCATGTTGTCCGGCCCATACTGCACCATGCATCTGGCCGATCACGGCGCAGAAGTGATCAAAATCGAAGGCGGGACAGGCGACACAAGCCGCGGCAACGGACCCTTTCGGGAGGATGATCCAGAACATGCATGGGCCGGATATTTTGTCAGCCTTAATCGCGGCAAGAAAAGCATTCAACTGAACCTTAAATCGGATGAAGGCCGTGCTCAATTTCGCGCCCTCGCGATGACGGCAGATGTGATCGTCGAAAACTTTCGCCCCGGTGTCATGAGCCGCCTTGGCCTGTCTTATGAAACACTTGCCGCAGATAATCCTAAGTTGGTTTATGCGGCCATTCGTGGATTTGGCGACCCGCGCACTGGCGAAAGCCCCTATGCTAACTGGCCATCTTATGATGTTGTCGCGCAGGCCATGGGGGGGCTGATGTCCATCACGGGCCCCGACACGGAAACACCCACCAAAACCGGTCCCGGTGTGGGGGACATTTTTGCCGGCATGATGATGGCCTTTGGGATCATGGCTGCGCTGCGCGAAGCCGAGGCAACCGGCAAAGGGCAGTTTGTCGATGTTGCCATGTATGACGCCATGATCTCACTTTGTGAACGTATGGTGTATCTGCACGATTTTACGGGCAAGGTGCCCGGACCAGAAGGTAATGCACATCCATTCCTAAGCCCCTTTGGCCTTTTCCCGGCATCCGATGGGCAGGTAGCCTTGGGCATTGTGGATGATGCCTTCTGGCAGCGACTGACCTCGCTAATGGGACACGCAGAGCTGGGCCACGATCCCCGGTATATCAGCCGCCCAAAACGCGCAGAAAATGCCGCTGATGTGAATCGCATTGTTGGTGCATGGACATCAGCCCTCAGCAAGGCACAGCTTACCGAAATTCTGGGTGGGCAGGTTCCCTTTGGCCCTTTGAACACCATCGCGGATATCGCAGCTGACCCACATGTCATCGCACGCAATATGCTGACCAAGGTACCCGGCCCCGACCCACAGCACAAACCTTGGACGGTTGCGGCAAACCCATTGCGATTTGGGGCACACCCCCATGAAACGTTAAAAGCACCACCAGCATTGGGTGAACATAATGCATTGCTGAATGATGCGGCGACATCGTCCCCTATGAACGCCGAAACCAAACGCCACCTGCGCGATGCCTTTGGGCGCTTTGCAACGGGTGTAACGGTGGTGACATCCCTGCAAGCCGATGGCACACCCCGCGGCTTCACCGCCAATTCGTTCACCTCTGTTTCGCTCGATCCACCGCTGTTACTGGTTTGTATCGGCAAAGCCGCGCTGTCGTGCGAAACCTTCGCGCAGGCGGATCATTTCAATGTGAATATTCTGGCCGACGACCAAAAAGAAATATCGGGTCTCTTTGCGTCTCAGTCACCTGATAAATTCGATATTGCTGACTGGCATCCTGATGCCCAAGGTGTGGCAGTCATAGATGGTGCTTTGGCCACCTTCAGTTGTGCCCGTCACCGATTGGTGGATGCAGGTGATCACCTGATCCTGATTGGTCGCGTGCTGAACTTTGAAACAAATGACGGCGACCCATTGGGATATTATCAAGGTGGATACTTTGACATTGGGTTGGATCGCGCATTGACAGATGCCGCCACAACGGGTGACATCTCTGTTGGCGCTGTATTGGCACACGGCCAAAGGCTGTTGTTGGCGTGCGGCCCTGAGGGACACATCACTTTGCCTGCCGCATCCTCCATCAAAGAGTTAATCGGCAATCTTGAAGCAGGCGGCCTGACACCAGATCTGGCGCAGCTTTATGCAGTCTATCAAGTCACGCAGGACGGTGCACAGCGTATCGTGTATCACGGAAGCGTAAGCGGCATTCCCCCAAAAGGGTTGCAGTTTTATGACCTCAACGCGCTCCCCTTTGATCAAGTAGAGGATAAAGCTGAACTCTCTTTGCTGCGCCGTTACGTGCGGGAAAACCAGCACGGCACCTTTGGCTTCTATCATGGAACAGCGATAGAGGGCGTCGTGCTGTCTGACGTCAGACAGTGGAAAGAAAGGTGATACGGAGCGACATCGAACAATTGAAAGCAACGTGAAACCTAAACCTGATACACCTTAGAAACGCTGCAAACCTGTCCAAAAAGATGAGACCTCTTCAATCAAGCGATGCCTAGTCAGTTGAGCGATAAAACCGGCAAATCTGGCAGATTTATGTGACTATCCCTGCTTCATAGTTTTCTAAATCGGGTCGCTTCCGCCGTTCAATTTGCGGGCTGGACACAAAACAATTTCATGCATAAATGGTCATAACGCTCAGCCAAATTCAGCCAGGCATCTTGAACCGGAGGGTTTCATGGTCAGGATTTTGGCGGTATTATTGACATGTCTCGCATCACATTCTGTTGCAGATCAACGAACGTTTGACACCTTTTCCGGCCCTCAAAAAATCAACGCAACGCCCAAGCGTGTTGTCGCGTTGGATGTCGCGGCAATAGATAGCCTGACTGCCATGGGCATTGATTTGGTGGGTGTGCCTCAAAAGCTGTTCGTTGAGTATCTGGATGATGTTGCGGCACAGGCACAACCTGCCGGGACGGTATTTGAACCAGACTATGAAGCGATATTTGCGATGCGCCCGGATTTGATTATTTCGGGTGGGCGCTCTTCGGCAGAAACGGATGCTTTGGCGCAAATTGCCCCGACGATTGATATGACAATCTGGGGTGAAACAATTGAGCAGGCCAAGGAACGTATCAAGGCCTATGGCGTCATTTTTGACAAAGAGGATGTTGCAGCACAGCTGATTGCCGATCTCGATGCCAAAATCGCGCGCACGCGTACGGCCTTGGCAGGACAGGGCAAGGCCTTGATTATATTAACCAATGGACCGAAGATTTCTGCATACGGACGCAGCGGACGGTTTGGCTGGTTACATAGTGCCCTTGATCTGCCCGAGGCCGTGCCAAAGGTTGAACAATCCACCCATGGCGAGGTGATTTCGTTCGAATTCATCCGCAAAACCGATCCTGATGTGATCTTCGTTGTGGACCGATTGGCGGCTGTGGGTCGGGCCGGTGATCACGCGAGAACAACTCTCGATACAGCCTTGATCCATGGCACCAAAGCTTGGAAATCGGGCAAGGTGATCTTTCTGGATGCGGCGGATATCTATATCGCGGGTGGGGGCATACAAGCGCTGAACCGAACATTGGATCAGATCACCGACGGTTTGGGTAAGGCGCACTAAACATGCGGGCGTCTTATTGGATATTGGGGTGTCTGGGTCTGCTCACATTGCTTGCTCTGTCGATCAGTGTCGGCGTGATGTCGATCCTTTCAGAAAGCGGACAATTGGATGCCCAATCTGTGCTTCTGCTGTTGGAAAGTCGCCTACCACGTACTTTGGCAGCACTGATTGTTGGGGCTTCACTGGCAGTCAGCGGAGTGATCATGCAGGTCATGGTGCACAATCGGTTTGTCGAGCCAATGACGGTCGGGTCGGGGCAAGGGGCAGCCTTGGGTATTTTACTGGCGATGGTTCTGATGCCGAGGGCCAGTATCTTCTGGCAGATGGGGTTTGCTTCGGCATTGGCAATGCTGTGCAGCCTTGGATATTTGGGGATCATCCGCCGATTACCTGCAACACAGCCTCTGTTGGTGCCTTTGGTGGGGCTCATCTATGGTGGGGTGATCGGGGCAACGGTTGTCTTTTTCGCCTATCAGTTTGACCTGCTGCAATTCATCGATATCTGGATGAATGGCGAGTTTTCCGGCGTGGTCCGGGGGCGCTATGAATTGCTGTGGGGGGCAGCATTGGCGGCTGCGTTGACATATGTGATAGCTGATCAGTTGGCCATTGTTGGCTTGGGCAAAGAGACAAGCCTGAATCTGGGTTTGAATTACACACAAGTGGTGATGCTGGGGTTGTTGTCGGTATCGCTTGTATCAGCGCTGACGGTGGTGACGATTGGGATCATCCCTTTTGTTGGCCTGATTATCCCCAATCTGATCAGCCGCATGATGGGCGACAATCTGCGTCAAAGCTTGCCTGTGATGGCCCTGTTGGGGGGTGGCTTTGTTTTGTTGGCCGACATCATCGGGCGCATTATTCGGTATCCGTTTGAAATCCCGGTAAGTGTGATGTTCGGCGTTCTGGGGGCCGGGGTGTTTTTGAGGATGTTATACCAAAGGCCCGCTCATGGTGGATAAACGTGTGCTTGGGCTTATGGCCCTGCTGGTGGGGTGCGCAGCACTTTATCTGTTACTGGGCACGCGTGGCAATTGGGAGTTCGCCTTGTCCCTGCGCGTGCCTCGACTGATCGGGTTGATATTGGTCGGTGTATCGGTTGCCGTTTCAACGGTGCTGTTTCAGACAATCACCCGCAATCAGATCCTGACACCATCGATCATGGGATTTGATGCCCTCTATATCCTGATCGTATCCATTGGAGTGTTCGTCCTTGGGGGCGTCGGGTTTGCCACGCTGTCGGATGTGATGCGCTTTGGCATAAATCTTGTGGCGCTGGTTGGCGTTGCGGTGATTTTGTTTGGCACGTTGCTGGGTCAGGCCCGCCAAGACATCATGCGCATGATCCTGACGGGAATTATTCTGGGGCTGTTTTTCAGATCACTCAGCAGTCTGTTGATGCGTTTGACGGATCCCAATGAATATACCTATGTGCAGGCCTATTCCTATGCACGTTTCAATCGGTTTGAGGACAGCCTTTTAACGATTTCGGCACTGTTGCTTGGGCTGTGCTTGATCGCTGTGTGGCGTTTGCGTCTGCATCTGGATGTGATGGCGTTAGGATATGAGGCCGCGGTGAACCTTGGCCTTAACATGCGCCGCGATCAGATCATCGGTTTGTGCTTGGTGGCGGTTATGGTGGCCGTGGCCACCGCTTTGGTCGGACCAGTGGCATTTCTGGGATTACTTGTGGTCAGCCTGACCCGCAGCCTGATTGCAGATGATCGTCACGCCATTCTGTTGCCCTGCTCGGCATTGGTGTCCTGTGTGGTTCTGGTCTCCGGACAAACCCTGTTGGAACGGGTGCTGGGGCTTGTAACCCCACTAACTGTGATCATTGATCTGGTGGGTGGCACAGTCTTTTTGTGGCTAATTTATAGGAAGATACCTGCATGATTTGCGTGAAAAATGTGTCGTTTGCGATTGGCCAGCAAGCAATTTTGGATGACATCAACGTGGACATTCCCAAGGGGGGTGTTGTCGCACTGATCGGCCCAAATGGGGCAGGGAAATCGACCCTGCTGAGCCTGATTTCGCGCCTGACACCGGTGCAAACCGGACAGGTGTTTGTTGATGAGTTGCGCATTGGAAAGTGTGACAACACCGCATTAGCGCGCCGTTTGGCAATTTTGCCACAACACAATTCATTTTCCAGCCGTCTGACGGTGCGTGATCTCATTGGATTTGGACGTTTTCCCCACAATCGAGGGCGCCCCACCGCGCAAGATCATTCCATGATCAGCGATGCAATCGACTTGTTTCACCTTGGCCCATTGGCCCATCGATTTCTAGAGAGCCTGTCCGGCGGGCAGCGTCAAAAAGCCTGCGTAGCCATGACCTATGTCCAAGATACTGATTACCTGTTGCTGGATGAGCCCCTAAACAATCTTGACATTGCAGCGGCGCGCGGTCTGATGCAGGTGCTGCGACGGATGGCACAGCGGGACCAGAAGACAATTGTCATTGTTCTTCATGATATCAACTTTGCCGCCGCCTATGCCGATCACCTGATTGTCATGAAAGCCGGGAGAATCATCGCGCAGGGTGCGCCGCATGACTTGATCTCTCAAAAACTATTGCATGATGTATTTGAAACAGATGCACCCGTGCATTTGGTGGAAGGTGTGCCCGTGGTTCTACCTTAAAACACAGTAAAACAGTCGGAAATATGTTCAGTTTGCAGAGATTTATATTTTTACATGTAAATTCATTAACATGCACTTGCATGTCAAAATTAAGAAGCCTATGAAAAGGCGCCTTTCGGGGCCAGCCAGAGGGCATCCTCAAGCCATGCATTCCAACACTTTACATGGGTTTGTCATGGCTACATTCTTTCAAAAAACATCGTCGCAGTTGTTGTGCGGCACCGCGATTGTTCTGACCTCGGCGTCTGCGCTGTGGGCGCAATCCGAAAACGTTCTCTCGCTTGATCCGGTTCTTTTGCAACAACAGGATGAATATGGTGAGGCCGCAGATCGCGCCGCATCGGTTTATGTTGCCGATGCTGAACTGGAACGCGCACGCATGGGCGATCTAAAGGATCTGTTTGCCGGGATCGCGTCTGTATCCGTCGGGGGAGCCATTCCTGTTGCGCAAAAGATTTTCGTCAATGGCGTGGATATGCTGAACCTCGCGATCACCGTGGATGGCGTATCTCAAAACAACCGCGCCTTTCACCACGTCAGCGCAAATGCCTTTGATCCTGGCCTGATGAAGTTTGTCCGCGTCGACCCCGGCGTTGCCGGGGCAGATGCCGGACCAAATGCAGTGGTCGGTGCGGTCGTGATGGAAACGGTTGATGCTGTGGACGTGCTGGAGGACGGCAAAAACTTTGGTGGCAACCTACGTCTCAGCCTGACTGACAACGGTGAAAACTTTGGCCGCGCCTTGACACTTGCTGGCCGTACAGGCGGGTTTGAATGGCTGACATATTACAAATCCATCACCGGTGAAAATTTCAACGACGGCAATGGTGCCGAAGTTCTGGGCAGTGCTGCAAACCTGCAGGCTGGATTGCTGAAATTGGCCTATGAATCCGAAGATGGCCATCGTTTGGAATTCACCGGGCAAACCTTAAAGGATGATGACCTGCGCCCCTATCGCGCCAATATCGGTGCGGTGATTGGCGGGCGCCCTGTGCCCGACACCCGTGTGTATGACACCGAACGCAACAGCTATGCGCTGAGCTATGAAAACACACAGGCGGAAGGGCTGTTTGACCCCAAAGTCGTGCTTGGCTTCTCGGAAAGCATCATAAACGTACCCACACCATTTGGCAGTGAAGGGGCCACGCAAACCTTTACATTCAAAGCTCAGAACACGTTCAACTTATCCGCAGACAACACGATCGTTGCCGGTGTGGATTACTATGATCGCGAAGGCAGCTACTTCGATCCAACTGAAGGCTATCTCGAAGAAAATTCGCAAAATTTAGGTGTGTTTGTGCAGGGGCGCTTTTCCCCTACAAACCGTTTAAAACTGTCCACTGGTCTGCGCGCGGATTGGCAGGATTTTGAAGGTGTGGAAAGCGCCAGAGAGTTTTCGGAAGCAGGGCTAAGCGGCAATCTTTCGGTGATCTATGATGTGACCGATCAGCTTGCATTGCGTGCTGGATATTCGAATGTCTTTGGCGGCGTCGCAATTGAGGACAATTATACGTTCTGGCGTCGTTGGGATTATATCGGATTAGAACCTGCGCGTTCTGAAAACTATATCGTTGGATTTGACTGGACCGGTAGCGCGCTGACCCTTGGCGGCGAGGCCTTTGTGACGCAGATCAATGATGGTCGTGTTGGTGGTGCAAACATCGATTTTGAAAGCCGCGGCTTTAATCTTTATGGCACCTATGACTGGGGTCTGGGCTTTGCGCGTTTGACGTATTCGAATGCCGAAGTCGAAGTCGATGGCGGCATTACAAACAGCTATGATGTGCAGGATTTCGGCGCACCCATCGGCCAAGTCATCGCGCTTGAAGTTCAGCAAGAACTGCCTGCTTATGACCTACTGGTCGGCGGCAGCCTTGATATCGCGCTTGATTATGATGGCACCGAAACATCGGGCGATCAGGGGCTGGACGGATACACGGTGGTCAACGTGTTTGCCGAATATAATCCATCATCCATGTCAAATCTGACAATTCGCGCTGAGGTGAGCAACCTGTTTGACGAAACCTATGCAGATCGTGCGACGTATGGTGCGGATTTCACATCCATTCGCGCATTGAACGAGCCGGGCCGAACCTTTTCATTGGTTGCTGTAACCCGGTTTTAAATACACGGCCCTGAAGCGCGCTCCCTCGGTGCGTTTCAGGGCAGGAAGCGGATTAAGGCCCGGGCCAAGCGATAAGCCTCGTCCGTTGGCATAGTATCTGCAATCTCAGATTGAATTGCATTCATGTAGATGGGCCAAATCCGACTGTGAATACCAGTTCCCTCTTCGGTTAAAAACAAAACCTGTTTGCGCCGTCCATCCGCGATGGTTTGACGGCGCAGATATCCCGCAGCCTCTAGCCGTGCAACATGACGCGACAATGCGTATTGGGGCACAAACAGCTTTTCTTCCAGAGCGGACATCAAATGGCCAGCTTCCCCGGCTTGTTCAACCTCAAGCAAGATTTCGTACCAGATTGGGTCGCTAATTCCTTCTTTTCGAAGGGATTTTGCGATTTTTGGGTGCAAATTTCGATGCACCCGCATCAAGTTGAACCACACCCGATTATAGGCAATGCGTGGATCACCATCCCCAAAGAATGCGGCATCCTCAGAGGATTGCACCACTGCTTGATCTGGCTTGAAGGATGTCACCCAAGGCTCCTGTCTTGCTGTGAGTTGCTTATATCTGATGACAGTCTCAACCGCAATTGGGGCGGCAACGCCCCTCAATTCCTCTGTTGATCGCGCAAGCCTTTATACAATTTATAATTGTATACTCCTTTACCTGATAAAAAGAATCATCTATATGACACATACCAATACAAGATCGGTTATGGATGCAGGGCACAGCTCTTTTGCAACCTTCAGATCACCCAAAGCAGCCAGCTATTCGCGCCAGTTGATCAAACATTTCTCTCACAAGATCCCTGTGACAGAAGATGGCGAGCGTTGTGTTTTGTCGTTTTCTTGCGGGATCGCGGACCTTACGACAGGCGAAGATATGATACGTTTTAGGCTGACCTCTCCAACCAAAGCAGAACTGCACGAAACGCAGGAGGTCATGGAAAGCCACCTGCTTCGGTTTGCATTCCGCGACAAGCCCGCCGCGCTGGAGTGGCGGAGCGTTTCGCAATGACCCTTATGACAAATTTTGACTCGCACGCTTGCGCAGGCAAGGCGAGTTTACAGGCCCTTTTGAACTGTTACTTGCGCGAAATCGATGAGGGAAATTTGTTCGTTTCTCAAACCGACGGGTGTCAAGGCGGATTTCTAGAGCTGGATCTTGGTCATATGGCGGCCCGTTTACGGGTGCAGATTGACTATTTTTCCTTAACCGGGCCGCACCGTTTCGGGTGGGTCTTTGTTCAAAATGCAGACACCGCTGATTGGCAAGCCATCACGCCGAGTCAGGTTATCATCATGTTGGTCCAAGAATGTTTCGCGCGGACACAATCTGCCAATCCCGCCAATCTGCCTGAATTCATGCGACGCATTTTCAACAGCTATGATCAGATCGAAAAACTGTGCCGTGTCATGCCGGATCAGACCGCGCGCCAACAGTTTCTGGTAGCCGAACAGGCCTTATTGTTTGGCCATTGGCTGCATCCCACTCCCAAAAGTCGCGAAGGCATGACGGATTGGCATCAGCCTTCTTATGCCCCTGAAACGGGTGGAAAATTTGCGCTGCGGTTCTTTGCCGTTGATCGTAGATTGATCCAAGAAGGCAGCGCACGGCACCCTATTCAAGACATCATCCAAGACATTCCCAACCTTGACGCGCTACCAGATGTACATGCCCACGAGGCCCTTATTCCCATGCACCCGCTTCAGGCTGATGCATTGTTGTTAGACGAAGATATTGCAGAGCTGATCCGCACAGGGCAGCTGCGTGATCTGGGGCAACACGGCCCCAAATTTGCAGCGACCTCTTCGATCCGCACCGTTTTTTCGCGAAATTGCCCATGGATGATGAAGTTTTCGCTGCCAGTTCAAATCACCAACTCCAAACGGGTGACTTTGCATCACGAGCTAGAGATTGGTGTCATCATGGCGCGTCTGTTTGCGGCGATTAAGTTTGAAGGCATGCATCCCGAATTTCAAATCATTGATGATCCGGCATTTATCACCTTGCGTCTGCCCAACCGTCAGGAAAGCGGCTTTGAAGTGATTTTCCGCGAAAACCCATTTATGCATGAGCACGGCGATGGCATTGTCAATCTTGCGGCGTTGACGGCGGATCCCTTGCCGGATCAGCTGGCAATGTTGACTGATATCATCATGCAATTGGCACAACGCAAAAACGCCCCTATTCCAGAGATCGCGCTTGATTGGTTTGATCGGTATCTGAAGGTTGTGCTGATCCCCATGTTGGATCTGTATGAACGCCACGGCATCGCGCTTGAGGCGCATCAACAAAACAGCCTTTTGGATGTCGCGACAGGATGGCCGCAGCGCTATTTTTTTCGCGACAATCAAGGCTATTACATCGCCCAAGATCATCTGGCGCAATTGTCCGAGCGAGAGCCTTCGCTGAACCGGCTCTCTTCGGTGTGTTTCCCACGTTATGAGGTCAATGAACGTCTGGGGTACTATCTGTTCATCAATCAGATTTTCTCGGTCATAAGCCGGATGGGCCGTGATGAGCTGCGCAATGAGAATGATCTGCTCGTGCATTTGGTAAATGTGCTGTCAGATCGCCTGACGCAATATTCGGGCGCGGCAGCGGATTTCATCAACTACATGCTCAATGCCCCGACATTGGCCTCCAAGGCAAATTTGCTGACGCGCGTACATGATGTGGACGAATTACAGGCCGTCAATGAAAAGGCTGAATATGTTCAGCTGCCAAACCCCTTGTCACGCATAAAGGCAGCGCAGGACCGCAAGGTTTCGCAAGAAAAAGAGGTGGCCCATGTCGCGGCTTGATGCGGTTGTTCAGGACGCTGCCGCACGTGTTCTGCGCCAATTGTGCGAGGCCGTGCTAAGCGAAGGTCTCGCATCTTCTGCCTTGATTGCACGGGATCAGGTCGAATGGACTCTTGAAAACACAAGATTTCGGGCAGACGGGCATCGCGGCGCGTTTGGTCGATACCGGTTGCGACCGAGCTCCATCGAACTCTACCGTGATGGAGCGTGGCGTGAGGCGCAAATAGATGATGTTCTGGATGCACTGAAACTGGCCAAACGCGCCGCCAAGGAACTGTCGCAGGATCTGCACCAAACTGTCCGGTTCGCCAATCAGGTCGCAGCAGAAATAAAACCGGATTTTGGGCGTAGGCGATTGTCAGTCGGAGAATTGGAAACCGCACTCATCGAAGGGCATCCCTATCATCCCTGTTACAAGGCACGCAGTGAATTTGATGCAAAAACCAACCGTCAATATGGCCCGGAATGGGGCAATACTTTCCGGTTGCGCGGCGTCATGTTTTCCCGTCGTCTGATCCACAAGTCCCTGCCCTGCCCTGCATTCTGGATGAAAGAGTTGGGCCCGCAGGAATGGCGGCGTATCAGCGCGAAAATGGCCCTGCGCACAGCAACACCCGAACAATATGAATTGCTGCCGATGCATCCTTGGCAGTTTGAAAAGATGCGCACGAACACACAATTTGTGAACTGGCAACGCGCCGGAGATGTGGTTGATCTGGGCGAAATCGGCGATTTGTATTATGCCAGCCAGTCTTTGCGCACATTGATCAATGCCGAACATCCGCGGCGCCCACATGTGAAAACCGCGATATCGCTGCGCAATACGTCCTCGATGCGCGTACTTGATCCGCATACAGTTTGCGTAGCCCCAGCAATTTCCAAATGGCTGTCCGATGTGGTGGCATCCGATCCGTTGTTTGCAACGCGGTATCCTTTGGTGGTGTTGCGCGAATATGCCGGCATCATTGCTGGGCGGGATGGCCAAGATGACAGCAATCTTGACGGGCATCTTGCAGTGATCTTCCGCGAAAGCCCGGAAGGGTTGGGAATACATCCCAAAACGCTTGTCCCCTTGAATGCACTGTCATTGACGGAACCCGATGGCGCCCCGTTTGTTGCCCCTTGGATAGAAGCGCATGGATTTGAGGCCTGGCTAGATCAGCTGATCAACGTGGTTGTCTTGCCAGTTTGGCACATGATGGTTGCGCATGGCATTGGCCTTGAAGCGCACGGCCAGAACTTGATGTTAAGACATGAAAAAGGTTGGCCCGTTGGGGTGGTTGCACGCGATTTCCACGACGCCTTGGAATATGTTCCTGATCTGTTGTCACGTCCCGATCTTTGCCCGGATTTGGCACTGATTGATCCTGTGTTTGGGCGCGCAAAAGCGAATGAATATCACCGCATGTCTTCGCCAGAAGCGCTGCGAGAGCTGGTGATGGATACGCTGTTTGTGTTCAATCTTACCGATCTGTCGCACATACTGTCTGAGCATTACGGCAAGGCCGAAAGCCAATTTTGGGCAACGGTGCGGACGCGTCTGGATACCTATGCCGCCGAACATGGCTTGCAAGAGCGTCAAGCATTGTTTCGCCCCTTTGACAGCGTGATCCGGGCCGAAAGCCTGTTTACGCGCAAGATCCGCTCTGTCAGTGGTGAACTGCATCATTTGGTGCCCAATGCATTGTCCAAAGAACAGGAGGACACGGGATGTTCGTTCTGAATGACATCGCGTTTGAAATAGATCCAATTATTGCGCGATTGTGGGAGAAAATTGACAATCCGGCCTCTCATCGGTTTGCCATACATTTGCCCCACACCGGAGAGGCGCTTACGTGCATCCTGTATCTGCGCAATCAAGGGGCAGGCGTGTTTCCAATCCATGCCGACATCCCTTTGGCCAAGGCCAAGGAGATGGCAGCGAGGGCTGGGTGTGATCGATTTTTGGGCGCCGGAATGGAATGCACTGTCATTGCACAGCCCGACGTGGGCGACCGTGGTGGCGTGTTGGTACAAATGAGTTCAGGCACCACTGGCGCGCCCAAAGTCATTCGCCGGACATGGGCAGAGATTGAGACGGAAATACAAAGCTATGCGCAATTTTTCACACACGCCTCAGACATGACGCCTGTGATTGCCTGCCCGATCACCCATTCCTATGGGTTGATTGCCGGCGTGCTGGTGGCTCTGCATCGGGGGCATGTGCCCGTGGTGTTGGATGGGTTAAACCCGAAATACATCCTGCGGCGAATGCGTGAGGTGGATCAACCTTTGCTGTATACCTCGCCTGCGATGTTGCACACATTAGCGCGATTTTTGCCATCGGGGCACCTGATGCATGCGGCGATGACGTCGGGCACGGTTCTGCCATCAAGTTGGTTTGACGTCATCCGCGCCCGCACCACGCATTTGTTTCAGCAATATGGCTGCTCCGAGGTCGGCTGTATCGCGATCAATCCAGACCTGCGGGAAGCCACCGACATTGGCTTTCCCCTACCGCATCTGACTGTCACGGCGGGGGATGTGGTTACGCCGGGGGCATTGCTGGTTCGAACCGATCAGGGGCGCATGGTGGATACCGGGGATCTGGGACACAAGGATGCGCGCGGCATGCTGCGGTTTGCAAGTCGCGTTGATGACATGATCAATGTGGCCGGGTTGAATGTATACCCGCAGGATGTAGAGCGCGTGGTGCATGGCCTGAATGGGGTACGTGATGCCCTTGTGTTTCGTGTCGAGGATGCAATGGCAGGCGCACGCGTGGGCCTGATTTACTGTAGTAACACAGTGCAAGAAAGCGACATTCGCACCGCCTGCCAGCAACAACTCGCCCCCTATCAGCAGCCCCATGTCATCGTGCGCCTTGATGACATTCCGCGTCAGGCAAACGGCAAAACCAATCGCCGGGATATTGCGGTGCGCTATGCGGCCCAAACATTGCAAGAGGTGCCCGCATGAGCGTGACACAAAGCAAAGACGCCATCATCCAAGCAATCCGAAACGTTTTGATCGGCCCCATGGCGCATCCGCATATGGCAGAGTTTGGCGCGCAGGCACGGCTGAACGAAGACCTGCATTTAGATTCTGTGATGGTGCTGAATCTGATGCTGCACTTGGAAACCGCCCATGGCATCGACGTGCCAGAGCGCGAATTCAGCAAAGATGATTTCAGTACCGTGGCAGATTTGGCCGGGTTGCTTTTGGGGGAAACCGCAGTTGCCGATCCGCCTGAAGAAGAGATCGACATCAAGGTACATTGTTTTGTCAGTTGTTTGTGTGCGGGTATCAAGCAGTGCACAGGATTGGATCATCGGCCATTTTATTTTGGGGTGTGGGACACAGGTTTTGCCGTGGATGAACAGGCGCGCCTGTCCTATCACGCCAAGGACATCACCCACGACCATTTTCGCCACTGGTTCCGCCGACTGTACGGGGTTCCGGTCATGAGCTGGTACAAACCAGAGGTGTCTAAATCCGAAAATATCGCGCGGTTTGAACATTTGCTGCGCACCAAATCCAAGACAGAGCATCTTATGGTTATGCTGAATATGTATCACCTGCCCGAACGGGAAAATAAGTTCAATCAAAACCCGTTTCCGCATTATGTCATAATCGAAGAAACCGATGATCCTGACATGTGGTTTATGCATGATCCTGATTATCGCTGGGAAGGTGTGTTGCCTCGCAAGGCCATCTTGAACGCAATTGATCAACCGTCTGTTGCCGGGGGATACATATATGATCGTGCGCGGGCGCAGACGCCCACAAGCGAAACCTTGCAGGCCTATTTTAAAGATACATTCATAGGCCAAAATAATCCATTTACGGATACGATTGACGCAATAGTTCGGTGCCACTTTGGGCCATCTGCAACACAGCCAATCAGTAACTTGGATTTCGCGTTACGTGAGATGCCGGTGATCGCAATCCGCAAATATGCCTATGAACATGGGTTTGCATTCTTCTGGCGCGCCTTGGGATATGATGATGATATTTTTGAAGACTGGTGTGATGTCATCGAAGAGCTCTGTGCGGGCTATCGCGGGTTGCATTACAAAGTGGTGAAATTATCCCGACTGGCAACTGACGAAATTGCACAAGATGTTTTTGCAGAATTACAGCGCCTGAACGCACTGGAATTTCGGATCAAACTGGGCCTGAAAGAGCAGTTTGATCGCTGGTGTATGTCTTGGCAAAGCTCGGAAACATCCACACCACGACTGGAGGAGCTGGCATGAGGCTTTCTCTTTGCACTATCAGCTTCCGACATCATCTGATCGGCCTGAAAGATATCGCATTCTGGGCGCGGGACCATGGGTTTCAGGGGATAGAGCTGTGGGGCGTTCATGCGCTGCATCAGCCACCATTGGCCTTGCACAACGCTCAGTGGATGGCGGCGCAGGGTTTATCTGTCCCGATGATCAGCGATTATTTGCCCTTGCACGATCAAGCCTTGTTGCAGGAAAAAACCCGAATGCTTTGTTCGTTGGCGCATACGTGGGGGGCGGGGAAAATTCGTACCTTTGCGGGCAAAACCGGCAGCGCGGATTGTGACCCAACGGCACGCCGTGATGTCATCCGTGCCCTGCACGAAGCTTGTGCAATTGTTGCTGATCACGGATTGCGCCTGTTGGTGGAAACTCACCCAGGCACTTTGGCGGATACACTCAATTCAACCATGGATTTGATTGCGCAGGTTGGGCATCCGAACCTTGCGATTAATTTTGACACGCTACACGTCTGGGAAGGCGGGGATGACCCCCTTCATGCGCACCGCATGTTGCGCCCCTTCATCGCGCATTATCACCTTAAGAATGTGCGCAGCCGCGACGCCTTGAACGTGTTTGCACCGGATAACGTCTATAATGCTGCGGGGGACCGTGCTGGCATGGTGCCTTTGTTTGAGGGCGCTTTTGAGTATTCGGAATTTTTGCAGGAATTGATGAAAGATCCTGATTGCGAGGCGTCGCTTGAATGGTTCGGCCCAGAGGTGTTTGACACGTTAAGGCAAGACGCCGCCCAAGTGTTCGACCTGCTGGGCAAGCGCAACTCGATCACCAAGGGAACTGCGGCTTAACCCCTTCCAGTCCAACTTTGCCAGGGTATCCCAGCCAGATTTTTTCCATTTTATAATGACGGCACAATCAGCGCCGTCTTTTTTGTTTGTGATGTCTGGGTTTATTCCGCCGCCTCTACCCCAAGAAACCCACCAGATTGCCGCGCCCACAGGTCGGAATATATACCGCCCTGAGAGAGCAACTGAGCATGGGTGCCATCCTCTGCAATATCACCCTCTTTCAGAACGATGATACGGTCCATATGGGCAATCGTGGACAGCCGGTGTGCAATAGCAATCACGGTTTTACCCTCCATCACCTCATACAATGTCTTCTGAATCTCCGCCTCTACCTGACTATCAAGAGCGGATGTCGCCTCGTCCAAAATCAGGATAGGGGCGTTTTTCAGCATAACGCGGGCGATGGCAATGCGTTGGCGTTGCCCTCCGGATAGGGTGACCCCGCGCTCGCCAACATGTGCCTCGTACCCGGTGCGCCCATCCTGATCAGAAAGTGTCATGATAAAGTCATGCGCTTCGGCACGTTTGGCAGCGGCGATCATCTGATCCTCGGTGGCATTCGGGTTGCCATAAAGGATATTGGCCCGCACAGATCGGTGGATCAAAGAACTGTCCTGCGTCACCATGCCTATCTGACGACGCAGGCTGTTTTGGGTGACAGACGTGATGGGCTGCCCGTCGATTAATATCTGTCCTTGTTCAGCATCCCGAAACCGCAACAGCAGATTTACCAGACTGGATTTCCCAGCCCCGGAATGCCCGACAAGACCGACCCGTTGTCCAGCAGGAATATGCAGCGAAATATTGTTCAGTCCCCCGCTTTCCTTACCGTACCTATGAGTCAATCTTTCAATGCGAATATCCGCCTTGTCCACGGCCAAAGCAGGGGCGTTTTCTTCATCAACAATCTCTTGTGGTGTGGCAATCGTTTGCAGCCCTTCACGGATGATGCCAACATTTTCAAACAAGCGAATGGTGATCCACATGATCCAGCCGCTCATTCCATTCAGACGCAGCGTCAGGGCAGTGGCGGCGGCCACTTCACCAACGCTGACAGTGCCTTGCATCCACAGCCACAGGGCCGGACCAACAACAATCGCAATCAGGACACCGTTGATCGCAATCGTGCCAAAGGACAGCATTGTCATCAGGCGCAAGAATCGCTGAAATCGTGCCCGAAGGCGACGCAATGCAGACAGTGCAAAGGTTTGTTCCTGCTGATCTTGCGCAAACAGTTTGACGGTTTCGATATTGGCATAGGCATCCACCACGCGGCCTGTCAAAAGTGATCGCGCGTCTGACCATTTCTCGGCTGTGGCAGCAACGCGGCGGGCGATAAAGCGGACATAAAAAACATAGAACCCGACCCACACTGCCAAAGGCAGCCCCAAACGCCAGTCGATCTGGCTTAGAACGGCAATTGCACCAATAATATAGGTCAGCGCGAACCAAATCCCCTCTAGTGACATATGCACGCTGTCTTGAACGGCAGGGCCCATTTGCATCACACGATTGCTAAGGCGCCCGGCAAAGTCATTCTGAAAGAACCCAACCGACTGCCCCAACAGGTGCTTGTGCGCCCGCCAGCGCACTTGTTCTTGTAAATTAGAGGACAGGGTCTGCTCCAAGAGCAAGTGATTAAGCGTGACCAATGCGGGGCGCAAAAATAAAACACAGGCCAGCACAATCAGAATTTCGCTGCGATGTTGCGCCCAAAATTCCTGTGGTCCAGCAGCAGACATCAGATCAATCAGACGCCCGGAATAAAAGATAAGACCGCTTTCCATCAGGGCCGCCAGCATTCCGGTTAGGGCCATGAACGGCAGCCATTTGCGATAGGGGTAAAGTTGATATTTCAGATACGCCATTGGGGATGGAGCAGCCGAACCTTTGGCAGATGTGGCAAAGGGATCTACTAGGTTTTCAAACAGACGAAACATGGCACCTCTAGTCATCTTTTTGTCAGGAAGATGTGGGTAGAGCACCGGATTTTCATCTTTGCAGAAAAGCAAGAGAATCCGTCAACATGCCTGCATCGCGCGTGTGACTATCTTAGCGACTTGCATTTGCAGTGTCATCGGTTGTTTGAACATTTCTGACAATGTTTTGCGCCCATACAAAGCCCACGCTTGGTCTTGGCCAAACTGGCGCTGTAATTTGATTGACCGCAACGTAAAAGGCGCTGACCCCCATGAAACGGCTGCGCGACTATTTGGACCACGGCATTCTCGAACTCGATAACAAGTGAAGGGGCGCTTACCATAATAATTCCCTTTTTCGCTATCTATAAGTTTTCGATGACCTTGAGGTATTGGCCAAAATAACTTCCTCATGAGATGATACGAGAAGTTGGCAATAATTAAGCTCGCAGCGAAGCAAATCTGTCAGAGAAGCGATATTAACCTCGTCCAAAGACTGTGACGGATCATCGACAAGGATAAACGCATACTCAGCGGTATCTACCGTGCTGGGGATCAGCTCCTATCGCTTGGCAACAGCATTAACAGTCTCGCCTTCAATCAACGTCTCCGCCACAACCCGCGCCTTCAGTTCCGAAGGCCAATTCCGTTTACCATCCCGCCGTCTCGGAACCCGTGCCAGAAACTCGCTTCAAATCATGAAAGGCCTGAAACGCAGGTCAAAGATTAAGACGGAAGGATGGGGCCGAAACAACGCTTAGGCGAGGGATGTATAGCTATAGACCGTCAGGGCAAGGGCCAGAAAGCTGCCCTCCACAGCGATGAGGCCGAACTCACAAATTGAGTTCCACACGATCCAATCCGTTTGATCCGAACCTCAGAATTCCGATGCGATAAAACGATCCAGAAAAAAGAAGCTTGCGATGCCCTTGTCTTCAAGAAAATAAATACCCAACTCGGCCACGCCCAATCTCGGTGTGGCAAACCTCACGACGAAGTATACGTCACTATCGCCATTTTCGTAACACCTAGAGCTCTTAAGAACGTACTTATCGTTGACCTGCCAATCTGCCAAAAATTGCTGTGCATTTGGATTATCCCGCAAATGAACAAAAAGATTTTCCCAATGCTTTTTCCCTTTCTCAGCGACCCCTAACTTATTTTCTATCCACTGTTTGAATGTGGCACTTGGTTTATGAAGATTAAAATCACATTCAAAAAAGTATTTTGATGAACCTGTGTCTTGGTTCTGTTTTTCAGTATTCATCAATATGGGATCGTCAAGTTATTGACCTTGCACCATCAACTGCGTAGCGCAGCTCTATGATCGACCGTGTTTCCAAATCTCGC
>CANLDA010000011.1 GCA_947489325.1 uncultured Paracoccaceae bacterium
CATTCCCCCAGATCATTGAGAACCGTGAATCATGACAGCAATTCCACATCAAGCTGATTAATGGGTCCTGACCCTAGTCAACAAGCGTGAGAATGACATCAAATGTCGTGAATTTCCATAGAGGAACTACCTGTTTTCACGTAATAATTCACCCCACGTCTGTCGTTTGGCACTTTTTGTCTGATGCCCAACTGAGAGACAGGAATAGGCTTATGTCCGTTTGGATTGCTTGCAGTCGTTTGCCTCTTTTACGCGAGCGGCGGCTTTGTCCGGCCTTAGGCGTTCAACAGCGACTAGAGAAGACGTTCAACGATTGGTATTAGTCGAGAATGATTACATTCTCAGACACTGCGCTCACAATTTCAGAAACTCTGCAGACCAATGCCATAGTATGGGTCCATTCGTTGCCGGAAAGTGAAATGGGACCAACCCGGCGCATTTTGGAAGACCTGGAGAGTCTTGCCATCATGGATGGCTTTCCGGTCTTCGAATTCAGCGTTGACCGAGGTGCCGACCTCCATCAGCTGTTCTCCGAGCTGACGGCACAAGCAAGACAGGGGCTGCATCCAATTCTTCATGTCGACGCTCACGGATCGCCCGAAAACGGGTTGTTGCTTGCTCCGAGTGGTGAAAGCGTTGGGTGGCCCGAAGTCATTGAACTCCTTCGTGGTCTTAATGTCGCGACTGAAAACAATCTCACTTCCGTGTTTGCTCTGTGCTTCGGCCTTCATCTCTACAAAGAGGCGGCCCTGAAAAGGGCAGTTCCAGCCTACTTTTTTGCTGCGCCAGCTTCGAAAATCAGCGTGGGTTTTCTGGAAGAACACACACTGGCCTTCTACCGGGAAGTAAATCGCACCCTGAATGTGACCACTGCCTTTGAAGAAACTCTGGGTCGGTACATGCAGTCGTTTCATTGCCAAGGCCTCTTTTTCCAAGCCTTGGTGCGATACATCCGCAGCCATTGCATGGGAAAACGCCGAAGTGACCGCAAAGAGCGATTGGTCACGGAAATCCTACAGCGAGATGGAATAACCACCCCAACCAATGCTGACCTCAAAGAAGCCCGAAGGCACATTAGAGAGGCCCTGGCGGCCGACCAAAGCCTTATCGATCACTTCGCTCCATCGTTCTTAGTTGGCCGCAACGCTGCCTTCAGTTTTGCGGATCTAAACAAAGTTTTGAGGCGGAAGTGACTTTAAAAAAAACCGAAAGGCGCACACGTCTGTTTTCCGAAGCTCGTTTCTAATTCGTCCCCTACCATCGTGTGCTTTCGAGTATGCCTACTACCTCTGCCAGACAAAATCCTGTGACAGCTATGGTAAATCCATCTCGCGTGAAAAGCTGGAAGGCGACATTGGCGACATCATCAAGACACTGGAACCGACTCAGCCGCTCTTTGCCATGGCCAAGGATATGTTCCGCTTTGCATGGGATCAGCGACTCGCACAGGCTCAGGACGCAATCAGATCAGGACAACGCCGGATCAAAGACGTCGAAAAACAGATCGAGGTCCTGCTGACCCGCATCATGGACACCACCAGCACCACCGTCGTCGGTGCCTATGAGCAGAAAATCAGCGATTTGGACCACGGCAAAGCCATTCTGGCCGATCAGCTTGCAAATCAGGCCGAGCCAAAAGGCAGTTACGAAGAAAAACTAGAACCGGTCCTCACCTTCCTCGCAAACCCTTGGAAACTATGGGAAACAGGCCATGCTGCCCCGCGTAGAACAGTGCTCAAACTGGCCTTCGCAGACCGCATTCAATACCACCGAAATGAGGGTGCTAGAACCGCCGAAATATCGTTTCTGTTCAAAGTGTTAGGAGGTATTGCAGACAGTGATGTCTGTTTTGGTGCCCAGAAGAGGACTCGAACCTCCACGTCCTTGCGGACACTAGCACCTGAAGCTAGCGCGTCTACCATTCCGCCATCTGGGCACGGTTGGTGAGGCAGGCATCTAGACCTGTGACATTGCAGTGTCAACGCAGTTTTCATGGTTTTGAGAAAAATATTGCGTGCGCGAAGTATTTGAGGGGACTCGTTTTCTTTCGTCCGCTTGAGAGAATGCTGAATCTGTCGCAGTTGCGCCATTGGTGCTTGTTTGCGGGGCTGAGGAGCGATAGTTATCCATAGGATTTACAGATAGTGGGGACCGACGAAATGTCGAAACTTGTCACAATCTATGGCGGTTCAGGGTTTGTTGGGCGTTATATTGCCCGCCGTATGGCCAAAGAAGGCTGGCGCGTACGTGTTGCGGTGCGTCGCCCGAATGAGGCCATGCATGTTAAGACCTATGGCAGCGTTGGTCAGGTCGAGCCGGTTTTGTGCAACATTCGTGATGATGCCTCGGTGCGTTCTGTCATGCAGGGTGCGGATGCGGTGGTGAACTGTGTTGGCGTCATGAATGAATTTGGCAAAAACACTTTTGATGCGGTGCAGCACGAAGGTGCGCAACGGATTGCGCGGATTGCTGCGGCTGAAGGCGTGGCGCGCATGGTACATCTGTCGGCGATTGGTGCTGATGCGGAGAGCGACTGTAACTACGCAAGATCCAAGGCACTGGGCGAAGCTGGCGTTTTGCAACATATGGCAGATGCGTTGATCCTGCGCCCATCGGTGATCTTTGGGTCCGAGGATACATTCTTTAACCGCTTTGCGGGAATGACCAAGTTTGGTCCGATCCTGCCTGTTGCCGGTGCAGGAACATTGTTTCAGCCGGTTTATGTGGATGATGTTGCCCGCGCCGCCGTGAAAGGCGTGTTGGGCGAAGCATCTGGCACGTATGAGCTGGGCGGTCCTGACGTTGCAAGCCTGCGTGAATTGCTGGAACAGATGTTGAATGTCATCCATCGTCGCCGTTTGATTTTGAACTTGCCATATTTTGCCGCTGGCTTGGTCGCGTTCGGCTTTGACATGATGCAGAAGATCACTCTGGGTCTGATTTCCAATGGGATTGTTACCCGCGATCAGTTGCGTGCGTTGCGCAATGACAGTGTTGTGGCTGATGATGCACAAGGCTTGGCTGCGCTGGGTATCAAACCCACTGCAATGGCAGCAGTGTTGCCGGATTATCTGTGGCGATTCCGCCCATCCGGCCAATACGATGCGATCAAGGATTCGGCCCGCAATCTACGCGCCTGATTTTCAGTTTGCAGATGAGATTATGAAAGGTGGGCCGTGGCCCGCCTTTTTTGTTTGAGGTGGCGCGACGGAAATGTCGCCCCCCTTCGTTTCATAAAGACTTAAGCGATTTTCAAAAGGACCGCGTCTCATGAAACTGACCAAAACCATTCTTGTTGTTATGGTACTTGCAGTGGCCACCACTTCGGCGTCTACGGTATTTGCCGCGCCTCATTTGGATCGTATCGAAGATCGGGTGGATCGCCGAGAGAGCCGCCGGGACGAAGCGGTTGATCATGGCCCTCTTGATGTGATCGAAGATGTGCTGGATCGCCGTGAGGATCGCAGAGACCGTAGGAACAACTATGGTCATGGTCATCATGCTCATCGCGGACACAAAGGCCCAGTGATCATCGTTCATTCAAGGTGATCTTGATCTAGGCACCGTGTGTTCCTATTTGAAGTTCGGTTAGTGCAGCCACACTCCGAGGAAGATCGGCTGAAGTGGCCACTTCGGAGCATATGTGTTTGGTGATTTATCAAAATTTGACGAGCGGGCGGATAAACCTGTCTCAACATCTGCTTTAATTCAGGCTATGGTAGTTTCAAACAAAAAGCCGGGCAGAGTAAGACATGAGTAATTCAGGCCGTAAAAAGCCGCCGTTGGTTGCAGAGAATCGATATGGCAAACGCTCGGCCGCAAAGCCGAAGCCAAAATCTGCACCCAAGGCGAAACCAAAAGCAAAACCTAAAAAGAAACGCGCAGCAGTGGCGCGTAAACCTGCTGTGAAGCGCGGGTTTTTAGGACGAATTATCTTTGGTTTGTTTGGCTGGTTGTGGCGCATTTTCTGGGGGTTCACTTGGCGCGTTGGGCTGGTGGCCTGTCTCGCGCTGGCGGCGATGATTGGATATGTCTCGACGACGTTGCCGGATGTGAGCGAGCTGTTAGATGGGCGTGCACGCGGTTCCGTTACGTTGATGGATCGCGAGGGCGATGTTTTTGCCTGGCGCGGGGATCAATTTGGCGGGGTCGTGACTGCAGGAACAGTATCGCCGCATCTGAAAAACGCCGTTGTCGCGACAGAGGACAAGCGGTTTTATCGACATTTCGGTATATCCCCACGTGGTGTCGCATCGGCTGTGCGCATCAATCTAAGTGAGGGTCGCGGCCCGTTGTCAGGTCATGGGGGGTCAACGCTTACTCAGCAGACTGCGAAACTGATGTGTCTGGGAGTGGAGTTTGACCCAGCGGAATGGGAAAGCGAAGCGGCCTATGTATCGGATTGCCGACGCTCCTCTTTGGTGCGCAAGGCCAAAGAGGCGATTTTCGCCATGGCGATGGAGGTCAAATATACCAAGGATGAAATCCTCTCCATCTATCTGAACCGCGCCTACATGGGGGGCGGTGCCTATGGTGCCGAAGGTGCTTCGCAACGCTATTTCGGCAAACACGCGGCACAGCTGTCGCCTGCGGAAAGTGCCATGTTGGCGGGGCTTTTGACAGCACCTTCCACATTGGCACCCACCTCGAACCTCAAGCGGTCTCAGGATCGTGCAGCGACAGTTTTGCGTCTGATGGGAGAGCAAGATTATCTGAGTTTGGAAGAAGTCGCTGACTGGCAGCAAAACCCTGCCACGCTGGCAGCCTCTGCGCAGACCAAGACGGGTGGATATTATGCGGATTGGGTGATGGCCTCTGGGCCTGAATTTTTCACCCGCAACACCACTGAAGATGTATTTTTGAAAACCACGCTGGATCAACGTATCCAGAAGGCGACTGAAGAGGGCATGACGTGGGTTTTTGAGAACAAAGTACGCAAAGGGTCCAAGGCGCAGGCCGCAGTTGTGGTGATGTCTGCAGATGGGGCCGTGCGTGCCATGCTTGGTGGGCGCGATACCAATGCATCGGGTGCTTTTAACCGGGCAGTTCAAGCTAATCGTCAAACTGGATCATCGTTCAAGCCGTTTGTTTATGCCACAGCGTTGGAGCTGGGGTATCATTACGATGATCTGGTTGAGGATGAACCCTTTTGCATGAATATTCCGGGATCGGGTCAATGGTGTCCGCGCAACTATACCGGCAAACATTACGGCACGGTCACGCTAACGCGTGCGTTACGTGATTCCCTCAATGTACCTGCGGTGAAAATATCCGAAGGTGTTGGTCGTGAGAATGTGCGCAAGGTTGCAAATGATTTTGGCATTCAAAGCGATCTGGCAGAAGGGCCTGCGTTGGCTCTTGGTGCGTCTGAAAGCACTCTTCTTGAGATGGTTGGCGCCTATGCCGGTATTTTGAACGGCGGTTCTGCTGTGACGCCATATGGGTTGATTGAGTTGCGCCTGAAAGGCGAGGATGAGCCATTGATGGGAACAAGTGGTGGTATTCGTGAACGCGTCATCAGCGAAGGCGCTGCGCGCGAGCTGATTTACATGATGCAGCAAGTCGTAAATGGTGGATCGGGCCAACGCGCGAAGATTCCAGGTTGGCAAGTCGCAGGCAAAACGGGCACCACACAGGCGGCACGTGATGCATGGTTTATCGGGTTTACGGCGGATTATGTCACTGGTGTTTGGATGGGGTATGATGACAATACCCCATTGTCAGGTGTGACCGGCGGGGGGTTGCCTGCTGAGATTTGGCATGAAGTCATGGTTCGGGTGACAGAGGATCTTGAGCCACGTCCGCTGCCTGCGTTCGTACCTCAGCCCAAAGCGCCAGAGCCCAAGCAACAACCCACGAGACCCAGAAGGCAGCAACGTGACAATCTTTTGGACCAACTGTTGCGGGGATTGTTGGGGGGATAATGCCCCCCTAACGTAAAAGGCGCTTAACCCGCCTTTTTCAGATCTTGCAGAAACAGATCAAATTTGCCTTTGCGGCGATCCAGCATTGCACCGATTTCGCTTTTCTCGCTCAGACGCAGGCTGATGCCTTCGATGATCATATCAAAGAACTTATTCTTGCCTGACCGGTCGGATACCAGAAAATTCACCTCAAACGGGCTTTCGCCACGCAGATAGGCGATGCTGCGTACTTCGTGAAAGCTTTTGACCTTACGCGCCTCTTGTACTTCGATACGGCCACCAACAAATTCATTGAACCGTTTTCCGTATTTGCGCGAGATATATCCCTGAAACGCCTGCGTATAGGCCGCAAGTTGTGACTTGCTCAGGCTGCGTGCATCCGCACCAAGAGCAGAACGTGCAATGATGGGAACATCCCCGTATTTCACGAAAATACGTTCAAATTCGCTGATCATCGCGCCAACTGGTCGCCCCGAGGCGATCACTTTATTGATGTCTTTCACAACGCGATCAACAAGTCGTTTCGCCTGTGCGTCAGTCAGTGCCAAAGCAGAGCTGGGCACCAATGCAACCGCACCAGCCGTAACACCGTTGGCAATAAAAGAGCGACGGGTCAGATCAGAAGTCATCATACGGGTCATCATAAGCCTCGGTATCTTCAACATTACCTCCACTTAGTTCGAAGCGGCGGTTTTGCAAGTAAAGCGTTTGTGCCTGAGTGTAACTGTCGGCGCTTTCGTAAAGGATCGAATCCACGGTGGACGTGTATTTGTGCCGATCGCCAACGCGTGCAGCGACATAGGCCCCTGTGGTGACAAACTTTTCAGGGTTGGGAAGCGCAAGGGACAACGGGTCCAGCAGAATATCAGCAGCGAGCCCGGCTGTATCACGCGTTGTTGATGGCCCAAAGAAAGGCAACTCGACATAGGCGCCTTCTTTGGCACCCCAAACATGCAGAGTTTCACCAAAGCCCGTAGGGTCATGAGGAATACCAAAATCGCTTGCAGGATCAAACAAACCCCCAAGCCCAAAAATAACGTTAAACACAAAGCGAACAGAGTTGTTGGTGGCACCGCCCAAGTCACCTTGCAAAATATTGTTGGCGACTTGCCCTGGCATACCCAGGTTCTTAGAAAAATGACCCACGCTGTCTTGCATGTCCGGCGTCAGAACATTTCCATAAATTTTGGACGCAGGTTTTACCAATCCACGATCAAGGCCACGGTTGAATTCGTGTACTTTCCGGTTACGTTCTTCGTAGGGATCATCGATACCTGTACGAGAAACATCCGCAGATTCGGATGCGCAGGCCGACAAAGCCGCCAAGGCAATGACGCAGATGATAGGTCGAAGCCCTGAGCGAATTTTGTTTTGGTTGAATTTTGACAATGGATTTCTCGGATTTAACTACGTATCAATTCATTTAGTTCATTGAGGCAAAGAGCCAAGTGTGTCGGCGGTGTTTCGCCCGTTCTGTGGCCGTTCGGCGACAAATCCCGAATCTCCCTCATGCTGACACTGTACGCTATGTAAACCGAGAGAGACCAGAGTTTGAAAATGCTGACTAAAGGTCATGAAGCAGGATTGGAAGAGTTGCGCCGCGCGAGGGCAGAGTCGCGTGGTCTCTATGTCACGGTTGGTATTTTCAGTTTTTTTGCCAATTTGCTTATGCTGACTGGCCCACTTTTCATGTTGCAGGTCTATGATCGGGTCTTGGGCAGTAAATCCGAAGAAACGCTACTTGCTCTGGCTATTTTGGTAATATTCCTTTTTACGATCATGGGCATACTGGATGGTGTACGCAGCAAAATTATGGCCCGCGTGGCCGCACGATTTCAGGCCGCTTTGGAAAAGCGGGTGTTTGATGCGGTGGTGCGTCAATCCGTTTCTGGAGGAAACGAAGTCTCTGAAACTGGGTTATCCAACCTTCAAGCCGTCCAACAATTTATTGCCTCACCTGTCCTAATTGCGTTTTTCGATGCGCCTTGGACACCTGTCTTTTTACTTGGCATTTTCATTTTCCATCCATGGCTTGGCGTTTTGGCGTTGGTTGGTGGGACTGTTCTGATGTTGATTGCTGTCGCGAATCAGATGGTCACGCGTCACGGCCTTGTGCAATCGGCCCGCGCAGGACATCTGGCCGACAAACAGGGCCATCAGATCAGAAACGAAGCAGAGCTTGTACAAAGCATGGGCATGCTCAGCGCGGTCTTTAAACGCTGGATGAACGCCCGCGAACAAGCGCTGCAAAGCCAGACAGCCACTGGCGAAAAAGCTGGGACTTTTCGATCTTTGTCCAAGACGTTTCGTTTGTTCATGCAGTCAGCGATGTTGGGGCTTGCCGCGTATCTTGTTCTGAAAGGAGAGGTCTCGCCGGGTGCGATGATCGCGTCGTCGATCTTGATGGGGCGTGCGCTTGCTCCGATAGAGGTGATCGTGAACATGTGGTCAACCTTGCATCGCGCACGGCGTGGCTGGTCTGATCTAGCCGATCTTTTGGGGGCTTGCCCACCCGCACAAACATTAACCCAGTTGCCCAAGCCTGCGGCGAAACTGGACGTGCAACAGCTGACCATTGTTCCGCCCGGAGAGGCGCAAGCCTCTTTGCGGATGCTCAGTTTTGGGCTGGCGCCGGGACAAGCGTTGGGGGTAATCGGATCATCGGGGTCCGGGAAGTCCACCCTTGCGCGCGCGTTGACGGGGGTGTGGCGGCCAGCCGGTGGTAAGGTGCGTCTGGATGGGGCGTCGTTGGACCAATATGATCCGGATGCGTTGGGGCAATACATCGGATATCTTCCGCAACGGGTGCAGCTGTTTGATGGAACTATTGCTGAAAATATCGCACGATTTGCCACAGGAGAAGACGACGCAAAGGTGATCGTGGCCGCGAAAAAGGCCGATGCACACGATATGATCGTCAAACTGCCAGATGGGTATGAAACACGTGTAACAGCTGCAGGTGGGCGCTTGTCTGGTGGACAAATTCAGCGCATCGGCCTTGCGCGGGCATTGTATTCGCAGCCCGTGATTCTTGTACTTGATGAGCCAAATTCGAACCTTGATAACAATGGATCTATTGCACTGAACACTACCATTAAGGCGATGAAACAGGCAGGCAACGCTGTGTTGATCATGGCGCATCGCCCAGCGGCTATTCAAGAATGCGACTTGTTGTTGATTTTGGAAAATGGCCAGCGTGTGGATTTTGGCGCGCGCGACGAGGTGCTGCGTAAACACATTCGCAACTTTGAGGAAATCCGCAAATCTGCGCGCCCCGGAGGTGTGGCATGAGAGAGACCAAAGGATACCGTTCCGTACGCGGCCCGATGATCGTGGGCATTCTGGCGTTGATTGTTTTGGTGGTAGGATTTGGGGGCTGGGCCGTCTTCAGTCGTTTGGCGGGTGCCATTGTTGCCTCTGGTCAGTTAGAGGTAGATCGCAATCGCCAGATCGTTCAGCATTTGGATGGTGGTGTGATCGCGGAAATACTCGTGGATGAAGGCGACCTTGTGGCGGCCAACGATCTGTTGATCCGACTGGATGCGACTGTGCTTGCGTCATCTCTTGCCGTGAATGAAAGTCAATTATTTGAGATTGTGGCCCGTATCAATCGATTTGAGGCTGAGCGGGACAACTTGAACGCAATTGAATTCGATGCAGAGTTGCGTGATCTCGCGGTCATATCGGCAGATGTTGCGGATGTTGTGCAGGGTCAGCAACGCCTGTTTGAAGCGCGCACAATGTCCATGTCGCAAGAAGTTGACCAATTGGGCAAACGACGCACTCAGATTGCGGACCAAATTATGGGTATTGATGCACAAAAGGCCGCGCTATCTCGACAGTTGGAGTTGATCAACGAAGAACTGGTTAATCAGCAGGCCTTGCTGGACAAGGGTTTGGCGCAGGCCAGCCGTGTTCTGGCGTTGCAACGCGAAGAGGCAAGTTTGAGCGGGCAAGTGGGCGAATTGGTGGCCTCACGTGCGCAAGCCGAGGGACGGATCACGGAAATCGACATCGAAATCCTGAAACTGGACACCACGCGCCGCGAAGAAGCAATTACCCAACTGCGCGATGTGCAATACCGCGAGATAGAGCTGCGTGAAAATCGACGCGTGATACAGGACCAACTAGAGCGTCTTGATATTCGTGCGCCTGTATCTGGCATCGTTTATGGCCTGCAGGTGGTCACCCCCAGATCGGTTTTGCGCCCGGCAGATCCGGTGTTGTACCTTATTCCCCAGGATCGCCCGCTTGTGATTGCAGCGCAGGTGGAACCGATCCATATTGATCAGTTGCACCTTGGACAGGATGTTGTGTTGCGGTTTTCAACCTTTGATCAACGCGAAACCCCGGAATTGAACGGTACAGTGACGCAAATCTCTGCAGATGCATTTCAGGATGAAACCACGGGCGCCACCTATTATCGCGCCGAGATCGAACTGTCCGAAGGGGAACGGGCGCGTTTGCCAGAAAATGCGACATTGATTCCCGGTATGCCAGTAGAGGCCTATATCCGTACAGAAGACCGCGCTCCGATTCATTATTTCGTGAAACCTCTGACGGATTACTTTGTAAAAGCGTTCCGCGAAAGCTAAGCGTCGTATTTTCACTTTCCTGAAAGGGCGCGCGCGGATAGCGTCGCCTCGAACAGATTCGAGGAGTATCTCAATGAGCGGTTTTGAAGCCAAACTGGCAGAAATGGGCGTGACTTTGCCCGATGCCCCGGCCCCCGCGGCCAATTATGTGCCCTATGTGCAGGTGGGGGACATCCTGTATGTCTCTGGCCAAATTTCCGCCAATGCGGATGGGTTCATTACCGGGAAGCTGGGCGCTGACATGGATACGGCGGCAGGTGCCGCGGCTGCGCGCACTTGTGCAATCAGTCTGCTGTCACAGGTCAAGGCTGCTTGTGGTGGTGATTTGGATCGTTTGTTGAAGGTCGTGAAACTGGTTGGTTTCGTCAATTCCACCCAAGATTACGGCGAACAGCCCATGGTCGTGAATGGTGCGTCTGATTTCATGGCCGAAGCCTTGGGTGAAACGGGTCGTCATTCGCGCTCTGCCGTGTCTGCGGCGTCGCTGCCATTTGGTGTCGCTGTAGAAATCGAAGGTATCTTTCAGATCAAATGACTCGACTTGATTCTGCGTTCTTTGTGCGCCCACTGGCGCACAGAGGATATCATGACCTAACGCGACGCTGCCCGGAAAATAGCCGGGCGTCGTTTGCAGCGGCGATTGCTGCTGGATATGGGATAGAATGTGATCTGCAACTATCCACAGACGGGCGAGCCTTGGTTTTCCACGATTATGACCTGTCGCGCCTGACGGATGAGGTGGGACTGGTAAGGGATCGCACGGCCTCTGACCTTTCTAAAGTCATTCTGAAAGGTGGGGATGAAGGTATCCCAACTTTGTCAGAAGTTTTGCAACTGGTTGCTGGCCGCACGCCTTTGCTGATTGAATTGAAGGATCAGGATGGTGCCTTGGGCTCGGATGTTGGTTCTTTGGAAGAGGCAGTCGCACGTGATTTGGCCTACTATGATGGTGCGGCGGCGATCATGTCGTTTAACCCTCATTCAACAGAAGTTTTGGCGGATCTTTTGCCGGATATGCCGCGTGGCCTTGTAACCTGCGATTTTATGGATGAGGAATGGGAGCCTGCGTCCCTTGAACGGCGCGCAGCTTTGAACGAAATCCCTGATTTCGAACGACTTTCGTGTGATTTCATCAGTCACGATCGCGCCGACTTGGACCGTCCGCGTGTGGCAGAGATCAAGGCCAAGGGGGGTGCTGTGTTTTGCTGGACGGTGCGCAGCCCAGAGCAAGAGGCCGAGGCCCGCAGTATTGTTCATAATATCACGTTTGAAGGCTATGCGGCGTCATTGACGACTTGATCCTGCCCTAGGGGCGCACAAATATAAGATAAGGCGCACGAGGGGATCATGACGGATCATAAACTGGAAATCAGGCTAATTGAATCCCTTGATGCGATTGCCGCGCAGGATTGGGATGCTTGCGCGTGTCCCGAGGCCGCGGATGGCCAACGCCCCTTTGATCCCTTTACCACGCATCGGTTTTTGCGCGCATTGGAACATAGCGGTTCGGTCGGCGAAGGCACGGGATGGATAGCGCGCCATATCACGGTTTGGCAAAAAGATACCTTGATTGCTGTGGCCCCGTTTTACATCAAACTGCACAGCCAAGGCGAATATGTTTTCGATCATAGTTGGGCCAATGCCTATGAACGGGCTGGGGGGCGGTATTATCCGAAATTTCAAGGGGCCGTGCCCTTTACGCCTGCGACAGGTCGGCGCTTTCTGACGCGTCCGGGGTTTGAAGCAGAAGGTTGTGCGGCCATTATGCAAGGGGCCGTACAGGTCACAGCAGATAATAACTTCAGCTCGTTGCATTTCACCTTTTGTACCGAAGAAGAGGCGATTGCGGGCAAAGACATGGGATTGCTGCACCGGACTGGGCAACAGTTTCATTGGGTGAATACTGGATATGCAAGTTTTGATGATTTCCTAACTGGTCTCAGTTCTCGTAAACGTAAAAACATCCGCAAAGAGCGAGCCAAGGCACAGGCGTTTGGTGGGGAAATTCGTACCTATTCAGGTAAGAACATTCGGTGCGAACATTGGGATGCAATGTGGCAGTTCTACCAGGATACGGGTGTGCGCAAGTGGGGTACGCCTTATCTTACTCGTGCGTTTTTTGATGCAGCGCATGAAACGCTGCGCGACGATATTTTGCTTATTTTTGCCGAACGAGACGGCATGCCCGTTGCTGGGGCAATGAATGTGATGGGCCAAGATGTGCTTTTTGGTCGATATTGGGGCTGCGTCGAAGATCATGACAGCCTGCATTTCGAATTGTGCTATTATCAGGCAATGGACCATGCGATAGCATGCGGGCTGTCCCGTGTAGAGGCTGGGGCGCAAGGCGAGCATAAATTGGCACGTGGGTATTTGCCGACGGAAACCCATTCGTTGCATTGGATGCCTGATTCGGGGTTCTCGGACGCCGTAGCGCGGTATCTGGTTGAGGAACGCCGGGCTGTTTCTGAAGAGGTGGAAATCCTCACGGCCTATGGCCCATTTCGCAAAACACAAGTGGAGGAACACGAATGACTGAAAAGCTAAGCGATGCAACACGCGGCCCTTTGCTGGAACCTTTGCTTGAAAACGGTTGGCAGATAGTGGACGGACGAGATGCCATTTTCAAAGAATTCAAGTTCACCAATTTTGTCGAGGCATTTGGCTGGATGACGCGCGCAGCTATCTGGGCAGAAAAATGGAACCACCATCCGGAATGGGAAAATGTCTATAATCGGGTGCGCGTGACCCTGACCACCCACGATGTGGATGGCCTGAGTTCATTGGACGCAAAGCTGGCACGTAAGATGGATAGCCTATAGACCATCTGCTTAAAGCGTGTTCAACAATGCCTCGCCCGTGGTCAAATCGCAGGTTTGTGGTGCAATCTCTTCCTGAATGTGGGTGACAATGCCGTTCTCGACCACAAGGGCGAAACGTTGGCAGCGCGCAAAGAACCCGATCGGTGGCACGTCGAAAGCCAATCCCAAAGCATTGGTCAACTCGCTTGCGTGATCTGCCAACATAGTGACGCCTTCTTTTGAGGCCCCTGTTTGGGTATCCCATGCATCCATAACCCAAGCATCATTGACAGAAATGCAGATGATCTCCTCCACACCCTTTGCCTGAAAAGCCGCTGAGGTGCGCATAAAGCTCGGCAGATGAGATGTAGAGCACGTTCCGGTAAATGCGCCAGGCAGACCAAAGATCACAATTTTACGGCCCTTGGTGCGGTCAGATAGTTGGATAGGAGCAGGCGAGCCATCCTGCAATTTGGTCAGGGTTACCTCTGGCAAGGTATCTCCTACGGATATTTTCATGCGCGCGTTCCTCTTTGATTGCGTTTTGTCTTATTGGGCATATAGGGTTCGATTCAAATCGACCAATGCCAATTGTAGGAGACAGGCATGACGCACGTTGTTGTTATCGGGGCCGGGCAGGCGGGTTCGTCATTGGTGGCCAAATTACGCAACAGTGGATTTGACGGGCAGATTACCCTGATGGGTGAAGAAGCGGTTCCACCCTATCAGCGCCCACCCTTGTCCAAAAAATACCTGTTGGGTGATATGGAGCTGGAACGTCTGTATCTGCGTCCAGAGAGTTTTTACTCTGAAAACAACATTGATCTGCGTCTTGGTGCGCGGGTCACGGCGGTGGACGCCGGGGCCAAAACCATCAGCATTGGGGAAGAAGAAACCCTTGCGTATGATGAATTGGTACTGACCACAGGGTCCAGTCCACGCCGTTTGCCAGCTGCCATCGGTGGCACGCTGGAAGGTGTGCATGTGGTGCGGGATCTAAAAGACGTCGACGCCATGGCCCCTGATTGCGTCGAAGGCCGTCGTGTTCTGATCGTTGGCGGTGGGTACATCGGTCTTGAGGCCGCCGCCGTTGCTGCATCGCGTGGTCTGGACGTCACTGTTGTTGAAATGGCAGACCGTATTTTGCAACGCGTTGCTTCACCCCAAACCTCTGATTTTTTCCGTGATTTGCATGAGGCGCATGGGGTGAAAATTCTCGAAGGCGTTGGGCTTAAAGAGATCACCGGTGAAGGTCGCGTTTCTGGTGCCACTCTGAGTGATGACACCAAACTGGATCTGGATTTCGTCATAGTCGGTGTCGGCATTATGCCTGCAACAGAGTTGGCTGAAATGGCTGGCGTCACCTTGGATAATGGCATCAGCACAGACGCACAGGGACGGACATCTGTGGATCATATATGGGCTGCTGGCGATTGCGCATCCTTCCCTTATCAGGGCGGACGCATCCGTTTGGAAAGCGTGCCAAACGCCATTGATCAGGCTGAAATCGTGGCTCAAAATATCATGGGCGCGGAAAAGGAATACCTGGCCACACCTTGGTTCTGGTCCGATCAATACGACACAAAACTGCAAATTGCGGGCCTGAATACAGGTTATGACAATGTGGTGACGCGCGCGGGTGATGAGGGATCAGTGTCGTTCTGGTATTATAAAGGCGACACACTCGTCGCGGTGGACGCAATGAACGCACCGCGTGATTACATGATCGCCAAACGTTTGATCGAAGCGGGCAAATCCCCATCTCCTGAAGTGGTGGTCGCCCCCGAAACCAATATGAAGGCTCTTCTAAAAGCGTGAGAATTATCGCCGGACAGTTTCGTGGTATCTCCCTTGCCAGTGTTGGTAAGGGGGACGCGGGCGCGCACTTGCGCCCAACAACGGATCGCGTGCGCGAAAACCTGTTCAACATCCTGATGGGTGGGCGGTTTGGCGATCCGATTACAGGCGCGCGTGTGCTTGATCTGTTTGCGGGAACGGGTGCGTTGGGCCTGGAAGCCTTGAGCCGGGGTGCTGAGAGCGTGTGTTTTGTGGATAACGGACGTAAATCGCAATCATTGATCCGTGAAAACATCCGCCTCACACGTGCACAGGATCGCGCTAAATCCGTCTCACGTCCGGTGGAAAAAATTGGCTTATGCCCTGATGCGCCTTATGATCTCATTTTTCTGGACCCGCCTTATGGCAAGTCGCTGGGACAAAAGGCCCTGAACGCCGCGCAGGAAGGTGGATGGATTGCTGCGAACGCGTTGATCGTTTTTGAAGAAAACGCGCCCCAAACACCGTCATCAGACTTAGAGACCTTAGACGTCAGAAAATTCGGTGATACGCATGTCACCTTCATGCAGCCTGTGGGCCGAAATAGCTTGGGATGAATTGGCCTTAATGTGTGCAGGGCTAAGAGGGGCAAAGCCCCTTTCCATGTGTTTATCCCCAAGTCGGGTGATATTTATTCGCCGCAGACAGCGTGAAAATTTCAACACCGGTCGCCGTAACGCCTACAGAATGTTCAAATTGAGCTGACAAAGATTTGTCACGCGTCACCGCGGTCCAATCATCTGCCAAAACTTTGGTTTCAGCGCGTCCCAAATTGACCATAGGCTCAATTGTAAAGAACATACCTTCCTCCAAAACGGCACCTGTGCCAGCACGGCCATAATGCAGAACGTTTGGTGGTGAATGAAACACACGCCCCAAACCATGGCCGCAGAAGTCACGGACAACTGACATGCGATGACCTTCAACAAAGCTTTGAATGGCATGGCCGATGTCCCCAAAGGTATTGCCGGGTTTTACGGCCTCAATACCGATCATCAAGGCATCATGGGTGACTTGAATCAGACGCTCTGCTTTGCGATTTGGCTTGCCTCCGGCAACATACATGCGGCTGGTGTCACCAAACCAACCATCCACGATGACAGTAACGTCGATGTTTAGGATGTCTCCATCTTTCAACTTTTTGTCGCTGGGAATTCCATGACAGACAACATGATTCACGGAAATACAGCTGGCGTGCTGATACCCACGGTATCCGATGGTGGCGGACTTGGCGCCTGCATCATTGACCATTGCTTCAATCAGGCGGTCAAGTTCGCCGGTGGTTTGGCCGACAAATACATGTTCCGCAATATCATCAAGGATTTTGGACGCCAATGCGCCAGCTTTGTGCATACCTGCGAAATCCACCTCTTGGTGAATTCTGATCCCGTCACGGGTTTGACCTGATTTACCGATCATCTGAAACTCCGATGCCCTTATTTGTCCCTTACTTAAGGCAGCACGCAGAAAAGAACCAGAGGGCGCGCTCATCGCTCCCTGACGGTTGCTCTTCGCTCAGCGAAGACGGACCGTAAGGGACGGATGAGCGGTGCGTTAGCGTTGGAAGGGAACGGGTTTCCCCAACGCAATACCTTCCGGGGAAATGGTGCAATCATAAGCCATTACCTCGACACCAGCTGCATATGCCTGATCAAACGCTGCGGCATATGCCGAGTCAATCTCATCGGCGAGCCTCACATGCGTTACATCGGTGCGTTGCACCAGATAAAACATCATCGCACGGTGACCTTCTGACACCATGTTTTGTAATTCTACAAGATGTTTTGCTCCACGCGTGGTCACGCTATCTGGAAACTCTGCAACACCAACTTGTCGCGACAATGTCACGCTTTTCACTTCGACATACAGGTCAGGTTTTCCTGCGGCACTCAGCAAAAAATCAATGCGGCTTTTGTCACCGTATTTCACTTCGGCGCGGATATTGGGATAGGCGGACAGTTCCGGTACTTCGCCTGCCAACAAACTGGCTTTTAAGGCGCGGTTGGGCACCGAGGTATCAACGCCCGTGAAATGACCATTTTCATGATCCACCAATCGCCAGCCATATTTCAGTTTTTTCTTGGGGTCGTCATTCGGTTCCAGCCAAATCCGTGTTCCAGGGCTGGCCAAACCCATCATGGAGCCAGGATTGGCACAATGGGCCGTGACTTCGCGACCATCTTCCAATCGTACATCTGCAAGAAAGCGCTTATAGCGACGGATCAACACAGCGGGGATAAGAGGGGTTTGAAAGAGCATAAGAGCGGCCTATACCTCAGGTGGCGGACACACAAGTCACGAGATCAAGGAGTGATTATGACGAACCCCACTGCTGCGATGCTTGTGATTGGTGACGAAATTCTCTCGGGACGGACACGCGATGCCAATATGCATTTTCTTGCGGGCGAGTTGACCAAACACGGCATTGATCTGAAAGAAGTGCGTGTTGTTAGCGATGACGCCGGTGCCATCGTGCAATCGTTGCAAAGTCTGGCCAAACACTATGACTCGGTGTTTACCTCTGGTGGCATTGGGCCCACCCATGACGATATCACGGCTGATTGTGTGGCCCAGGCCTTTGGGCGCTCTATTGACGTTCGTGAAGACGCGCGCGCATTGCTTGCGACGCATTATGAAAACTCTGGGTTGGAGTTGAACGAGGCGCGTCTTCGTATGGCACGTATTCCCGAAGGTGCAGATCTGATCGACAATCCAGTATCCGTAGCCCCAGGGTTTGTTGTGCAAAATGTATATGTCATGGCTGGTGTGCCCAGTGTTTTTCAAGCAATGGTCGCAAGTGTTCTGCCAGAGCTGACATTCGGGCAACCCCTATTGTCTCAAAGTTTGCGCTTGATGCGCGGAGAAGGGGATATTGCGGGGCCTTTACGACAGTTGGCTCATGCATTTCCTGATCTGTCAATTGGCTCTTATCCCTTTCAAAAGGATGGGGCATATGGATCAAATATTGTTGTGCGCGGAACCGATGGTGCCATGGTGGATGCCGCGATGACGCGCTTGGCGGAGATTTTCACATGAGTTTGCCTTCTCTCCCAAAACTCTATGACGTGCTTGAGGCGACCTGGCCTGCAGCGTCGTGTTCTGATTGTGGACCCTTCACAATTCGGGACGGTCAACAGGGTGGTAAGCGGGTTTGTGCGGCAACTGCGGAAGATGTAGTATCTGAGAAGGACATCCCCACTGCCGAGGCCGCAATGCAAGCTTTAGGGCAAGACGCATTGTTCATGGTGCGTGCCCAAGAGGATGCTTTTGATCAAACACTTGCCCAAGCTGGATATGAAGTGATTGATCCAGTCAATATTTATGTCGCCCGTGCGGAAGATCTAGCCACAGAATTGCCGCCACGGACTGTGGCCATCCCAGCGTGGGGTCCTCTAAAAATTATGGAGGAAATATGGGCGCGAGGGGGCATTGGTCTTGGGCGGATCAACGTGATGCATCGAGCGTGCTCTCCCAAAGCTGGGCTGATCAATCGTTGGCAGGACAAACCTGCAGGTACGTCATTCATTGCGATGCATGATGACATCACGATGTTGCACGCGCTGGAAATTCTACCTGAGTTCCGTCGTGCTGGGCTGGGTCGTTGGGCCATGCGGCGCGCGGCGTTCTGGACGTTGCAACACGGCGGTGAATACCTGTCTGTCATATGCACAGTCGATAACGAAGCCGCGAACGCGCTGTATAAGGGCTTGGGCATGACCTGTCAGGGGCGTTATCATTATCGTATTAAGTCGGAGCTCAACTGATGCCAAAACATGACTGTCCCACAGCACTTGATTTGCCCATGATGGACCCGTTACCTACAGAGATACAAAAGTACTTTGATATCTGTCAGGAAAAGCTGGGCATGGTTCCCAATGTACTCAAGGCCTATGCTTTTGCCGCAGAAAAATTGAACGCTTTCACGGCGATGTACAATGATCTGATGCTGGCGGACAGCGGCCTGACCAAGCTTGAGCGTGAGATGATTGCCGTGGTCGTCAGCTCCATCAACAAATGCTTTTATTGCCTTGTTGCGCATGGGGCCGCGGTGCGGGAATTATCCGGTGATCCGACGCTTGGGGAAAAAATGGCAATGAATTATCGCATGGCGGATCTTGATCCGCGGCAAAGGGCTATGCTTGATTTTGCTGCATTGATCACCACTTCAAGTGCAACAATTGAAGAGCAGGATCGTCAGGCGCTGCGTGATGTCGGCCTGAGCGATCGTGATATCTGGGACATCGCCAATGTTGCGGGTTTTTTTAATATGACGAACCGGGTGGCCTCTGCCACAGCAATGCAGCCTAACGAAGAGTATCACGCGCAATGCCGATGAAATATTTTGCTGTCATATCCGCATGTTTGTTGTGTGCAACGCAGGCGTTGTCGCAGGCCCATGGCTGGTTACAACCTGTCGGTGCTGAATTGGTTACAGAAAACTTGACTGACACAGGGCAATATATGCTCCCCAATGCGCCATTTGCTGATGGGGCAATGGTCACCCAAGAAATCAGCGGCAGTATTATGCGCCAAATCTGGCGTATCGACAGTACGACGGCGACCACAGAACAGATCATGGCCCCTTTGCGAAACGCCATTGAAGAGGCGGATATGAGCATTCGGTTAGATTGTCTGTCTGCAGCCTGTGGGGGGTTTGATTTCAGGTTTGGAACAGAGGTTCTGCCCGCACCTCATATGTATGTTGATTTGGCGGATTTCAGATTTCTGTCTGCCACTGGTGAGGGCGGAACGCCCGCGGGTATAAGTATTCTGGTCAGTCGCACAGAGACAGTGGGCCTTGTGCAGATCATCCAAGTAAACGAGACAAGCGAAGAACCTTCTTCGGTCGAAGGCAGCCTTGTTTCGTTGGTGGGAGAGGAAGATCCAGAGATTGTATTAGCAGGCGAACCCACCCCTGTGGAATTAGGATATGCAGAGTTGCTTGTTGCGGCCGGTCACGTTGTTTTGGGTGATCTGAAATTCGCGACGGGAACCACAAACCTTGAGGACAGTGATTATCCATCGCTCGAGGAATTGGCCACGTGGCTTTTGGCAAATCCGGATCAACGTATCACCCTTGTGGGACACACTGATAATGTGGGGGCCCTGAAGGATAACATTGCTTTGTCACGTGCTCGTGCTACGACTGCGATGGATTACTTGGTGGGAAAATACGGTATCAAGCCCGATCAAGTGTTGGCAGAAGGGGTTGGGTATCTTTCGCCAATTGCCCCAAACGCAACTGCCGAAGATCGTGCGCGCAATCGCCGGGTCGAAGCGGTATTGATGCAATAAAAAACCCGGGAAACGCCCCGGGTTTTTAGCCTGCAAAAAGAACGTTACTCGTTACCAATCTGTTGGTCCTTTATCTGCAAAGGAATGGACCAGGAAATCAATGAATGCGCGCACCTTGGGCTGCGTGAAACGACCGGGTGGGTAGACCGCATAGATGCCTTGGGTTTCGGTGGGCAAAGAAGGAATGACATCCTCTACCAGACCTTGTTCCATAGCGTCCGAATATAAGAAGCTGGGCAAATAGGCGATGCCAAGGCCCGCCATCGCTGCATTCAGCAGGGATTGACCGTCGTTCACGCTCAACCATCCTGCTGTGCGTACCTGACGTTTTTCTCCAGAGGGGGCGGTTAGTTTCCACACGGCTCCATTGGCCTGACTGGAGTAGTGCAACAGCTTGTGCTCATTTAGATCGTCGATCTTTTCTGGGCGCCCGAATTTTTCAAAATACTCTGGGCTGGCGATCATGCGTTTTGTGGTTTCCGTCAATTTACGTGCCCGCAGGGTGCTGTCTTCCAGCTCTCCAATGCGGATGGCCATGTCAAAGCCTTCGGAAATCAGTTCAACATAACGGTTGTTCAACACCATGTTGACGGTGATGTCGGGAAAATCATTCAGGAATTCACCCAAAACCGGACTGAGATGATTAACGCCAAAGTCAGTTGCGACGCTAATCCGTAACAGGCCGGATGGGGCCGATTGCATGGATGTCACAAGAGCGTCTGCTTCGCCTGCATCATTAAGAACGCGGCGAGCGCGATCATAATAGGCCAATCCGATTTCTGTTGGGCTGACACGGCGTGTTGTGCGATTTAACAGCCGCGCGCCCAGTCGGGCCTCAAGGCTGGACACATGTTTTGAAACGGCAGATTTGGAAATGCCCATCTTTTTGGCGGCATCCGTAAACCCGCCCTGATCCACAACCGTGGCAAATGCTTCCATTTCCGTTAGGCGATCCATTGTTCGCACCTCTTCCTACTCGTTACATAATTTAATGGCCGCCAATTCTGTCAGGATAAGGGCAAGGGGGGGACAATATCCGGGTATTGTCAGGGATCGTTTGCGGCGGGGAAACAGAGAAACAATGCGTGCAATTGTTTCGGATTGCGTATCAGATCACTTTTTCGAACTGTTCTGCCGCTTGTAAAATGACATCGCTGTCCTGTCCGCCAATCAACAAAAATCCGTACCCATCTTCTGACCAACTAACGGCTTCCATACCTTCCAGTTGCTTGGACTGTATGGGCTTGGTGTCCGCCGTATCGGTGGCAATTATACACAGGGCAACCGGCACACCAGTATCGGTCAGAAAGGCCAGTTGAATAAGGTCGCGACCCTCAAACCCCAGAACTTGCGCTCGTTTGAATGTCATTTTTTGACCTTCGGGCGCGCGAGTCAAATCCAGCCCCAATTGTTGCGAAACACGGGTCAGTTGTGCTTGGGCGTCGGTGTTTGTGGTGGAAACCCCCGCCAACGTCGGCGTCACATAAAGTGCCTGATAGGCGGCGACAAAATCTTGCCAGCCTGGTTCTTTGGGGCGTAATGAAGCAGTGAAGCCTGCACTTAGAAAGGCGCCAACTGCGAGTCCAGCCGCAAGCTCTCTCCATGCAAAACTGCGTTGATGAACAGGGGCAGGTAAATCGGGCATGGTCGGCGCGTCATGTAACAGCACATCATAGGCGGCTTTGATTTGCGCCTCGGAAATTCGCAAGCCGTTGAGGCGTTCAGACAGGGCCAAGTCATTTTGTACAGTCTCAGAGATGGCACGGGTTAAAGTCTCGTCCGCTTCACCATCTAGATATGCGGTCAAGTCTTCATCGCTGAAATCCGCAGCCGTTTTCATTGGGCAGACCCCGCACGCATAGACATGCGCTCGCCCAGTTTTGCGCGCGCGGCCGCAAGGCGGCTCATGACGGTTCCAATTGGGATATCCAACACCTCAGCACATTCCCTATAACTATAGCCTTCCACATAGACCAAAAGCACGGCGGCACGCTGTGCTTCGGGCAAGGCTTGTATCTGGGAAAACACCTGACGCGCCAGAATATTCGTTTCCATTGCCGGAGAATTGTCAGAAATTGGCGTATCTTCAATCGGAACCAATCCACCGCCTTCACGTACTTTACGCGATCTGATCTCGTTCAGCCATAGCCGTTGGGCCATTGTGAACAGCCAACGATCTAGGTGTGTGCCGGGGGTAAACAAGTCAGCCTTCTCCAGCGCACGTAGGCAGGTGGCTTGCACCAGATCATCTGCCCAATCACGTCGACCGGTAACTGCCATGCAATATCTCCAAAGACGGGGGAATACCTCGGGCATTCCATCACGCACGATGTCTATCGAAGATTTTTTGCCAAACAGTCGAATAGAACCGCTCCGTGTCGTGTTTTCTAAATATCGCCGCCAAACAATGCAGGCATGCGTGCCTATTGGCAAATCACGACCGGAGGATCAGAAATGAAAAGAACGTTAGCAATTGTTGCAATTACCCTTATGGCGGCCCCTGCCTTTGCCGGGGAAACCCCACGTGCTGATGATGCGCAGGTGTATTTTGTAAACCTTAAAGACGGCGACACCGTGCACAGCCCGGTCAAAGTTGTTTTTGGCCTCTCAGGTATGGGTGTGGCCCCGGCGGGAACGGAAAATGACAACACGGGTCATCATCACCTATTTGTTGATCGCCCAGCGTTAGGTGCAGGGGCGGACGATGCAGAGACTTTGGAAAATGGCATTCCGTCTGATGAGCACCATGTGCATTTTGGCGGTGGGCAAACGGAAACCTCGCTGACCCTTACGCCGGGGGAGCATACGCTGCAAATGGTTCTGGGTGATCTTTATCACGTCCCCCATGGCGACCCGGTGGTATCAGACGTCATCACCATTATGGTGAAGTAACATGCTTTCAACGTGAGTGGTTGAAGGAATGTGCCTTGCCTCCATGCATCCCCATTGTGTGGCAAGGTTTGTATTAGGTAACGAGTATTGAAGGCGCCTGCTCTGTTAAGAGTGGGCGCCTTTTCTTTACAGGCTGGCAGCCAGACGAGTGCCCTGATTGATGGCGCGTTTGGCGTCTAGTTCAGCGGCAACATCGGCACCGCCAATTACATGGTGTGATATGTCAAGTGCCTGTAATGCATCCGCAAGGCTGCGCTCTGGCAGCTGCCCTGCGCAATGAACCACAGTGTCCACATTCAGCGTTTCTGGGTTTTCGCGTGCTTCGCCAAAACTGATGTGAAGCCCTTGATCGTCGATCTGTTCGTAATTCACGCCACCCATCATGCGCACATTTTTCATGCGAAGGGCCGCGCGGTGTATCCAGCCTGTGGTCTTTCCCAACCCTTTGCCAAGTGCTTTGGCTTTGCGCTGCATCAGAATAACGTCGCGCGCGGGGGCTTGGGGTTGCGCACCTTCTGCGGCCAATCCGCCGCGTGTTTGGGATGGGTCTCCTACACCCCATTCTTTCATCCAGTCAGTCAGGTTTTCGGTCAGGCTTTCGCCTTCATGGACAAGAAACTCGGCCACATCAAAACCGATGCCACCAGCCCCAATGACGGCCACCCGAGGGCCGACGGGTTTTTTGTCACGCAGCACGTCCAGATAATTCAGAACCTTGGGGTGATCCTGCCCCGGAATGCCGGGGTCACGCGGCATAACGCCTGTGGCAATGATTACTTCGTCAAACCCTGTTAGATCATTGGCCGTTACAGAGTGACCCAAGTGCACAGAGACCCCGGTTTCGCTCAGCATGGTTTCAAACCAATCCACCAGCCCCCAGAATTCTTCTTTGCCGGGGATTTGCTTTGCAATGTTCAACTGTCCGCCAACCTGCACGCTACGATCAAACAAGGTGACGTGATGCCCACGCATTGCTGCCGTCATGGCTGCGGACATCCCGGCTGGTCCGGCCCCAACCACGGCCACGGTTTTGGCCTGTTTTGTTGGGGTAATCGTCAATTCGGTTTCGTAGCAGGCCTGTGGGTTTACCAAACACGTGCTGAGCTTGCCGCCAAAGGTGTGATCCAGACAAGCCTGATTACAGCCAATACATGGGGCAATGGTGTCTGCACGCCCAGAGGCGGCCTTATTGACAAAATCGGCATCCGCCAGAAACGGGCGCGCCATGCTTACCATATCTGCGCAACCTTCGGCGAGCACGTCCTCGGCGACATCGGGCATATTGATGCGGTTGGAAGTGATCACCGGAATTGACACTTGCCCCATCAATTTTTTAGTGACCCACGCAAAAGCCCGGCGTGGGACAGATGTCGCGATGGTTGGTATGCGCGCCTCATGCCAGCCTATTCCGGTGTTGATGATGGTCGCCCCGGCGGCCTCAACCGCCTGCGCCAGTTGCACGATTTCTGCGTGAGTTGACCCATTGGGCACCAGATCAATCATCGACAGCCGATAAATAATGATGAATTCCGCTCCGACAGCCTCGCGACAGCGGCGCACCACTTCTACCGGTAGACGCATACGATTTTCGTATGATCCCCCCCAGTGATCTGTGCGTTTGTTGACGTGGGTGACAAGGAATTGATTAAGGAAATATCCTTCGGACCCCATGATCTCGACGCCGTCATACCCAGCCTCACGTGCACGTAGAGTGGCGGTGACAAAATCAGCGATCTGCTTTTCGATGCCGTCTTCGTCCAACTCTATGGGTGGGAACGGAGAGATCGGGGATTTGATGGCAGAGGACGACACGCACTCCGGTCCATAAGCATACCGTCCGGCGTGCAGGATTTGCATGGCGATCTTGCTGCCTGCGTCATGCACCCGGTCGGTCACAACGCGGTGGTTGGCAATGTCTTGATCAGTGAACAGCCCCGCCGCGCCGGGAAAAACTCCACCTTCACGATTTGGGGCCATGCCGCCCGTCACCATCAGGGCCACACCACCGCGCGCCCGCGCGGCGTAAAACTCGGCGACGCGGTTCCAGTCGCGGGTCTCTTCAAGCCCGGTATGCATGGACCCCATCAACACTCGATTTTTAAGAGTGGTAAAGCCAAGATCAAGCGGTGCAAGAAGATGTGGGTAGCCAGCCATGGGTGCCTCCGAGTTTGCACCCAAACTGACCTATATGCACATGTTATGTCACGCTCTACGCAGCGTCAGCCTGACGTCGCGTTTATTTCAGGCACGTGGCTATGGTTTTCGCCATTTGCAGCAACAGATTGGGATACATCCCCACCCCCTGAGGCAAGTCAACGCCCAATGGATCAAGCTGTGCCACCCGCGCACCACTGTTGGAAATCACTGTGGTGACCAGTCCAGAATTGTACTGCGGTTCCGAAAAGACACATCGCACGTTCAGATCTTGCAGAACGTGTTGTATTTCGGAAATACGCGCGGGGCTGGGGGGCGTGGCATCAGCAAGGGAAATTGCGCCTGCGGCCGCAAGCCCAAAGCGTGTTTCAAAATGTTGATACGCATCGTGGAAAACAATGAAAGGCGTTGTGCGTTTGCCCTCCAGAATGGCGTTAATTTGCGCCTGTGTCGCGATGATCTCTACCTGTGCACGCTGGGCGTTTTCCTGATATCGGGCAGCATTTTCTGGATCATGCGCTGCAAGCGTTTCTGCAATGGTTTGCAACCAAACAATGGCATTTTTAGGATCAAGCCAGACATGAGGATCTGCCGTTTCATGGTGGTCATGCCCTTCCTCTTCGTCATGATGTTCAAATGACACCCCTTCACGAAATGGCAAGTTTTGGGTATCGGGCAGATCCATCAATTGGACAGAAGGCGCATCAGGGTTCAATGTGGCAATAGTATCGTGCAACCACGGAGTCAAAGCATCGCCCACCCATATCACAACATCAGCTTTTTCAAGTGTGGCTGCTTCGGATGGGCGCATCGCATAGCCATGCGGAGAAGCGCCCGGACGGATCACCAAGTCAGGTGTGGCAATCCCTTCCATCACATCAGAAACAAGGGCATGAATGGGGGGAATGTCCGTTGCGACACGTGGGGCATCCGCAGCAAGGGATTGTGTGAAAAGGGTCATCAGGCCAGCAGACCAAAGCAGAGATCGAAGCATCATACACCATGTTATCTTATAACGTTTGCAGCTTGATATGTGGAATAATATAACATATCAAGTTGCAAACGACACAGGCGAAAGATTCTTATGGGCACGATCGGATTCGAACGCCACGACCACCATTCCTGTATTGCGGGTGGCCTGGCAGCAGTGGATGCGGAATGCAAAACTCGCAGCTTGCAATTTACCCCGGTCCGCCGCCGCGTGCTTGAGATTTTGTTAAAAGAACATCGCGCGCTTGGAGCCTATGAAATCCTTGATAAACTGCGCGAAGAGGGATTGGGCTCTCAACCGCCTGTGGCCTATCGCGCGTTGGATTTTCTGGTGGCGAATGGGTTCGCGCATAAGTTGGAACGCCTGAATGCCTTTATCGCCTGCACCCATCCGGGCACGCACCATGTACCGGTTTTCATGATTTGTCGTGAATGCGGTTCGGTGGCGGAAACCAATGCGCGGTCTGCCAAAGACATTATTGGCACCTTTGCTGATGATGCCGGATTTCAAATCGAACGCGCTGTGATCGAGGCCGAAGGTATTTGCCCCAATTGTCGGGTTCCCATGTTGGATGGCACGTCCTCATGAAATTGATTGAATTGTCTGATTTATCGGTGCGCTTTGGTGCGCAGACGATCCTGAGTCATGTGAACCTGACACTGACTCCCGGTGAGATTGTCACAATTGTCGGCCCCAATGGGTCGGGAAAATCAAGCCTGTTGCGTGTGATCATTGGTGCACTCAGACCAAGTGCGGGATCGGTTCGGCGGCAGGAAGGGGTGCGCATTGGGTATGTGCCGCAAAAGCTGCATATTGATCCAACTCTGCCTATGACCGTACGCCGGTTTCTGAGTCTGCCAAGTCGGGTATCGGATAAAGTGGTCGGCGATGCATTGGAGCAGGCCGGGGCAGGGCATCTTGAATCCCATCAGATGGCGGATTTGTCCGGTGGGCAGTTTCAGCGCGTGTTGCTGGCACGTGCTTTGCTGAGCGACCCGCAGGTCTTGATTTTGGACGAGGCGACGCAGGGCCTTGATCAACCCGGATCAGCTGCGTTCTATCGCCAGATTGAAGAGGTTCGGGATCGGTTGGGGTGTGCTGTGGTGATGGTCAGTCACGAACTGCATGTGGTGATGGCCTCGTCTGATCGCGTGATCTGTTTGAACGGGCATATTTGTTGCGAAGGAGCGCCGGAACATGTGGCCTCTGCGCCGGAGTATCGTGCGTTGTTTGGGTCTGGCACCCAAGGCGCGTTGGCGCTGTATCGACACGAGCACAACCATTCCCATGATCATGGGTGCGATCATGACCATGCACATGAGACCGCACAATGAGCTTTTTAGATGATTTCCTGATCCGCGCTGCATTGGCAGGTATTGGTGTGGCAATCGCAGCGGCACCCTTGGGGTGTTTTGTTGTGTGGCGCCGCATGGCTTACTTCGGTGACGCTGCTGCGCATGCAGCAGTGTTGGGCGTTGCGCTGGCTTTGATGTTTTCCACTTCGATTTTCGCCGGGGTGCTCGCTGTGTCATTGTTAATGGCGCTGGCAGTTTCCTCGCTGACTGCCCACGGTCAGGCGATGGACACAATGCTGGGCGTGATGGCCCATTCGGCGCTGGCCATTGGTTTGGTGGCCGTGTCGTTTGTGCAAGGCGTGCGGGTTGATTTAATGGCCTATCTTTTTGGGGATATTTTGGCGGTTTCCAAAGGTGATCTGGCGGTGATTTGGGGCGGTGCTGCTGCGGTTATTCTGTTGATCTTGTGGCGCTGGTCGGCCCTGTTGACGGCGACATTAAACCCTGATCTTGCCAGTGCAGCGGGGATTAATCCACGACGCGAGCAATTGGTGCTGACGGTTGCATTGGCGCTTGTTGTTGCGGTTGCAATTAAGGTTGTCGGAGCGTTGCTTATCGGGGCATTGCTGATCATCCCTCCGGCAGGGGCACGCCATTTTGCCAATACACCGGAACGCATGGCAGCTTTGGCCGCAGTGATTGGTGGCTTGTCTGTGGCCCTAGGGCTGTGGGCCGCGTTTCAATTCGATACACCAACAGGGCCGACAATCGTCAGCGTAGCAGCGGCCCTTTTTGTTGTGTCAGGGGTTGGTGGGGCATTGGTTAAACGCTTGGGGTGATCTCTGGATCGGTGTTCAGCGCATCAAGACCAATAACCCCCATTTGTCGATCAATCTGCTGAACCAGAGTATCCCGCGCGAGGCGAGCCAAATCAGATGGCAAACTACCAAGTTCATTTTCACGTGCCACCACGGTGATAGATCGCGAAAACTCTGCGCTGGGCAGAGGTTTCAGGCGCAGGGGCATTTTTTCGACGAACCCGTCAATCAGCAGGCTGGGCGTGAGGATCGTAAATCCCAACCCCTGTGCGACACAGGCTGTTACCATGCTGGAGCGATCTGCCTGAATGACGCGAGGCGCAAACAGCTTAAGGCGGCGCAGGTGTTGTTCTGTGCGTCGCCCGACACTGGTTGACCCGGCAAAGCGTACCAACGGCAGATGCTCAAGAATGTCACTGATAGACTTTGTCGGCCCCCGGTAATCTTGTGGCAATACCAACAGGAACTTTTCCTGTAAAACAGGGTGCCGTTCCAACCCATCCATGTCGTAAAACGGGTCAGAGGTGATCACCACATCGGCGCGCTTGGTGCGTAATAAGGCATCGTGATCTTCGCTAATACCAGCGTGCAAAGTCAGGTCTTCAACGCCAAAGTTCGTTTTTGCGAGGGATACCAATGGGGGTGTAAGAGTGGTTGCAATGGAGGCCAGCACGCCCACACGCAGGACGCTGATGGATTGCGGTCCTTCGTGGCGCATACTGCTGGCAAGGTCTTCGACCGATCCGAGAATTTTCTGCGCATGTCGGAACAAAAGTTGCCCGGCTTGCGTTAGGGTTAATGGGCGGGACTTACGGTCAAACAACGCTACATCATAGGAGGCTTCGAGGCTGGCAAGATGTTGTGAGGCTGCGGATTGCGTCACCCCCAAAAGCTGTGCCGCTTTGGTCACTTGCCCGGTTTCGGCAATGGCCACGAACAATTCAAGCGTCTTGATCAGGTTGGTGTCATGCGAGGTGCGAGGGGGCATTTTTGTCATCATCATTAGAATAACTAATGAAGCCCGGTTTTAATTGCTTTGGCAAGCCCTGCGCGCAACTCTCCTGATAAATATGAAAAGGGCACAACGTGGCACGACGCGGCACAAGCGGAAAAAGAGAGACACAGGGCGCAGGATTGCTTCGCGTCCCCTATGTGGATCGCAAAATTGGCCCTCTCCCGATTTTATCGCAGGAGGGGCTGGAACTGATTGAGGCAAACGCGGATCGTATCCTGCTTGAAACCGGTATGGAGTTTCATGACGATCCTGAGTTGTTGGAGATTTTCGCCAAGGCGGGTTGTGATGTGGACGGCGTGCGGGTGCGGTTCGAACCGGGGTTCTGTCGCAAGATTATACAGGACAAGGCGCCAAGCGAGTTTTTTCAACATGCGCGCAATCCGATGAACACCGTGAAAATGGGGGGCAACGCGTCGATTCTGTGTCCGTCATGGGGGCCACCCTTTGTGCATGATCTGGATCGGGGCAGGCGCTATGCCACGATTGAGGATTTTGAAACGCTGGTCAAACTGCACCACACCATGCCGTGGCTGCATCATTCTGGCGGAGTCGTGTGTGAACCTGTGGATTTGCCCGCAAACAAGCGCCACTTGGATATGCTCTATCATCACATCCGTTGGTCTGATCGCGCCTTTATGGGGGCCTTTATCGGGGCAGAACGCGCAGGGCACGCGATTGATATGGCGCGCATTCTGTTTGGCGCGGATTTTGTGGCGGAAAATGCAGTGCTGTATTGCGTGGCCAATACCAACGCCCCTTTGGTGATGGATGCCAATATGTCTGGTGCGTTGAAGACATATGCCCGCGCCGGGCAACCCGTGGCGTGCACGCCATGGACACTGACCGGGGCGATGAGCCCCTGTACCGTTGCAGGCACATTGGCGCAGGTATTGGCGGAAACCATGGCGGCGATGACCTTGGTACAACTGATCAATCCGGGTGCACCCTGCCTTATGGGCTCGTTTGCATCGACCATGTCGATGCAATCAGGTGCACCAACCTTTGGAACACCGGAGGCTGGACAGATGGTTCTGGCCGCGGGTCAGTTGGCACGCCGTCTTGGGGTGCCTTTGCACACCGTTGGCACTTTGTCGGCGTCCAAATTGCCTGATGGGCAAAGCCAGCAAGAGGGCACTTGGGGTCTTATGATGGCGATGTTCGCCGGAGCGAATGTGATCAACCACGCCACAGGATGGTTAGAAGGGGGGCTGGTCACCAGCTTTGAGAAAACGGTGATTGATGGCGATCTGTGTGGGAAGCTCGCGCGCTTCTTTGATGGCATTGATCTTAGTGAAAACGCCCAAGCGATGGATGCGATTGCTGCCACCGGACCGGGGCAACATTTCCTTGGCTCTGAACACACGCAGGCAAATTTCCTTACCGCGCTGTTTCGCCCGGAAACCCCTGACAACAATTCCTATGAACAATGGGAGATGACTGGCAAGCTGGATACTGCGCAGCGGGCCAATACTCTGTGGAAACAGCGGCTGGATCAATATCAGGACCCGGGCCTTGATCCAGATATCGACGCGCAATTACAGAACTATATCGCCGCGCGCAAAGCCGAGGCACCAGACATGGAGTATTTCTGATGGCACGCACAGTGATTATCGGTGGGGGCGCGATTGGGTTGGGTCTGGCCTATCATTTGACCAAGCGAGGTGCGGATGATGTGGTGTTGTTGGAACGCAATCAACTGACTTCTGGTACAAGCTGGCATGCCGCAGGGATCGTAGGGCCATTGCGTGCCACCCCAAATATGACGCGCCTCGCAATGTATGCGTTGGAACTGTTCCCTCAGCTTGAAGACGAAACCGGGATGAGTACCGGGTATAAAAGGACTGGCGGCTATTGGCTGGCGCGTCGTCCTGAACGCATGAATGAATTGCATCGCATTGCATCGCTGGGTCGACACTTTGGTCTGACACCAAAGGTGTTGGACGGTGATGATATTTCAATTCAAGGGCTTGCGACATCGGGCCTTGTTGGAGCGTTGCATGTGGCAGAGGACGCCAACGTCAACCCAGTGGATTTGTGCATGGCCTATGCGCGTGGGGCCAAACGGGGGGGCGTGGAGATTCGTGAAGGCGTAGAAGTTGCCGACATATTGAAATCGCGCGGTCGCGTGTCGGGGGTGCGTTTGGCCGACGGGGACATTATAGAGGCCGATCAGGTCGCCTTGTGTGGTGGAGCCTGGTCTAAACCTTTGGCTGATGCGCTGGGCGTGGCGTTGCCGTTGCAGGCGGTCGAGCATATGTATGTCGTGACCCAACCTATGCCGGGACTGCTTGATCCGTTTCCGGTGATCCGGGACCTGGATCGCGGGATTTACATCAAAGGCGACGCAGGAAAATTGGTGATTGGTGGCTTTGAACCGGATGCAAAATGCTGGAATGCTTTTGGCCCCGAAGGCAGCCGACCGTTTCTGGAGCTGCCTGAAGATTGGGATCAGTTTACGCCCTTCATGGAAGCCGCACTTGATCTGGTGCCCGCGTTGGAACAAGTCGGCATCCAGCATTTCATGAATGGTCCTGAAAGTTTCACCAACGACACGCGACCCTTGATTGGGGCTGCACCCCATGTGGATGGCTTGTTTGTGGCGGCAGGACTGAATTCGGTCGGGATCATGTCGTCTGCCGGCATCGGGCGGGTGCTGGCCGATTGGATGATGGACGGGCAGGCCCCTATGGATTTGTGGGAGGTCGACATCGCCCGTGCTGATCCCGCCGCAGGGGCTGCTGCACATTTGACGGAGCGGATGAAAGAGGCCGTAGGCGACCAATTTGCCATGCACTGGCCGTTCAAGCAGCCCAAAGCTGGACGTGGATTGCGAAAATCCGCTTTGCATGACCATTGGGCGGCACAGGGGGCTGTGTTTGGCCAGACCGCAGGATGGGAGCGCGGGTTGTGGTATGCGCAATCCGATGCAGAAAAGGACCTGCCCTATTCCGTTGGCGCGCAACATTGGTGGCCCATTGCCGCACGAGAGGCATCAGTGATGGAGCAAGGTGTGGCTTTGCTTGATCTGTCTCCGTTTACAAAGATTGATATTTCCGGCCCAGATGCCTGCGCCATGCTGAATGGGTTGACCTGTGCGAATGTGGATGTGGCCAATGGGCGCGTGATTTATACCCCGATCCTGAACGACAGAGGTGGGATTGAAGCCGATGTGACGATCACGCGTCATGGTGCCACGCATTTCCACCTGACATCCGGCGCAGCGACGCGTTGGCGCGATCTGGCGCTGTTGCACAGACACGCCAAGGGTTGGGATGTCACCCTGACAGACCGGACAGAGGGTTATGTAACCCTTGGCGTTATGGGGACGGGATCGCGGGCAGCCCTGCAAAACATGTCGGATGATGATTGGAAAGATTTCCCATTTGGAACTGTGCGTCAATCTGTGGTGCAGGGTGTATCGGTCATTGCCACGAGGATCAGTTTTGTAGGCGAATTGGGATGGGAGATTACCATTCCAAATGAACAGGCTGAGCCAGTGTTTGAGGCGCTTTGCGCCGCGGGGGCCAAACCTTTGGGGCATTATGCGCTGGATGGGTGTCGGATTGAAAAGGGTTTCAAACATTGGGGCCATGATTTGGGGCCAGAGATCACGCCGCTTGAGGCAGGCCTTGGGTTTACCATCGACTGGGATAAAGACTTCATTGGTAAACCTGCGTTGGTGCAGCAACACAAACAAGGGCTGACACGCCGGATGTGTTTGTTCCAACTCAAAGGCACCCCTTTGGTTTTGCATGATGAGCCGATTTGGGAAGATGGGCGGGTTGTTGGGCTAACCACATCGGGCGGTAAAGGCGCGCGCACAGGGATGTTTTTGGCTTTTGGGCTGATCGACATCGCACCAGGTGAAACGCGCGCCCAAACCACTGCGCGCAAATTTGAAATCGAAATTGCCGGGCAGATGTATCAGGCGCATGTTTTATTGCGCCCGCCATTTGATCCCTCGGGCACAAGGATGCAGTCATGATGGATGTTCAAGTCGCCATTATCGGTGGGGGCGCGATGGGCGTGTCGTTGCTGTATCATCTGACCAAGATGGGTTGGCGCGATGTGGTGTTGTTGGAAAAGAATGATCTAACGCATGGATCCACTTGGCATGCGGCGGGTTTGTGTACTCATTTTGCCCATAACCCCACCATTCAGGAATTGCGGGCCACATCGGTCCGCCTATATCGTGACATTCTGCCACAAGAAACCGGGCAGGATTGCGGGTTTCATCGGTCCGGTGCGATGCGGATTACACGCAACCCGGATCGCATGGATGAATTTCGACATGTTGCAGGACTGTCGGATTTCACAGGTTATCCGTTAGAGGTTCTTACACCAGAGCGAATTGCAGAATTGTATCCTCTGGCAAATCTGGATGGCTTGTTGGGTGGCATATACGAGTCCGATGATGGTCATGTTGACCCTTCGCTGGCAACCAATGCCATGGCGCGGGTTGCAGTAGATGGTGGTGCCGTTATCAAACGCTATAGTCCTGTGCATGCCATCCATCAGGAGGAAACGCATTGGATCGTTGAAACCCCCAACGAAACGTACCGCGCGTTTCACGTGGTGAATGCTGCGGGCACTTGGGGTTTTGAGATTGGTCAGATGATGGGCATCAACGTGCCCTCGGTTCCGGTGCTGCATCAGTATCTCGTCACAGATACAGTGCCTGTGGTGGCAGATCGTATTGCCGCTGGGGCGCCCGAACTCCCAATGATCCGCGATCCCGAAGAAAGCTGGTACGTGCGTCAGGAGCGCGATGGCCTGATCCTGGGGCCTTATGAAAAAGAGGCGCAGGTCTGGTCGGTTGATGGCGTACCACCAGAGTTTGGCGCTGAACTGATGCCGCCCGATCTGGATCGCGTGGAACATATCATCGAGGCCGCGATGGCCCGCATTCCCGCGCTGGGAGATGGTGGCGTGAAAACAGTTGTAAACGGTCCAATCACCTTTTCACCGGATGCAAATCCCTTGATTGGTCCGGCCTTTGGTCATGACAATGCGTGGTTGCTGACCGGATCATCCATGGGTGTGATGGAAGGCGGTGGCGCGGGCTGGTTCCTTGCCCATTGGATGACACATGGTGCGCCGCCGATGGATGCGCTTGCAGTGGACAGCCGGCGCTATGGCCCTTGGGCGGATCGTGATTTTCGCGTGGACAAGGCGATTGAATGTTTCGGTCTGCAATTTGGTGTGCATTACCCTAATGAAGAACGCCCCGCTGGTCGTGACCTGCGTCTATCACCATTGCATGATCGCATGGTTGCGCGTGGGGCAGTCATGGGCGCGGCCCATGGGTGGGAACGTCCGAACTGGTTCTCAGATATCCAAGGCGACCATGCTGATGAAACTTTTCAGCGCAGCAATTGGTTCGCCCCTGTGGCCAAAGAGGTTGAGACCACAACCAACCGCGTGGCTATTGCGGATTTGTCGGTGTTTTCGAAGTTTGAAATCACCGGCCCACAAACGCGGACCTTCATTGACAGTCTGGGTACAAACACGGCTCCGCCAGCTGGCAAGCTGCGCCTTCTGCATGTGCTGACGCCAGCAGGCGGCGTTGCTGCGGAATTTACAGTCACTATGCTGGCCGAAAACCACGCCTATCTGACAAGCGCCGCCGCCGCCGAGGAAATGGATTTTGATTTGCTGCGGGCGCGTTCCGTTGGATTTGATATAACCCTTACCAATGTCACCGAAGATATGGGCGTGATTGGCCTGATGGGGCCGAAGTCACCCGAAGTTCTGAGGGCCGTGGCCCGATGTGATACCGATGCAGGCTTTGCGTGGTTAACGATGCGGAGTGTCACAATTTCGGGCAAGCTGGCATGGGCTTTGCGGGTGTCGTATCTTGGGGAATGTGGTTGGGAAATCCACGCCAAGGCGGCAGACCTGCCCGAAATATTTGACGCGCTGGAAAATGCGGGCAAGCCACACGGTGTTGGGTTCTATGGCGCTTATGCAGCCAACTCGATGCGCCTCGAAAAAGGGTATCGCGGGTGGGGGAGCGAACTTACAACAGAACGCACCCCTGAAGAATGCGGTCTGGGGTCACTTTTGCGCATTCAGGACCGTGACTTTGTGGGTGTGACGGCCTTGAAGGAACGCACTGCCGATGATGCGAGATGGGAAATCGTCCTTTTTCAAGTAATGGGAGAGGGGCCTGATCCGTTTTATGCCCACACAGTTTATCAAAACAACATCCCAGTGGGTGTAGTGACTTCTGGTGCCTATGGATATCGAACGGGCATGACTCTTGCGTTGGCTTATCTGCGCAAGCGGGGCCTGCGTGAAAATCTGACCGCGCGTGTCCTTGGCGTGGATCGTCCCGTCGTAGTGTTGGACCATGCCCCATTTGACCCTGAAAACACACGTATGAAACCCTGAACGGAGCACATCATGACAGAGCTTGAAACCGATTGGACCGTGGCAGGCACAGCGCAACGGCGTGACACGTTTTATGCCGCCTCGCAAACCAAATTCGTACCATTCAAAGACCCCATCGTATTCAAGAAAGGGGCGATGCAATACCTGTGGGATGCTGAAGGTCGTAAATACACCGACCTTTTGGGTATGAATGTCTGCATTTCAGTGGGTCACTCCCACCCCAAGGTGGTGGCGGCGGCGCAAGCGCAGGCTGCGGATCTGACCCATTGCACAACGATGTTTTACCATCCCGTACCCGCGCATCTGGCCGAGGAGTTGGCCGCAACCATGCCCAAAGGGCATGATTGGGTGGTGCATTTCACCAATTCTGGGTCCGAGGCTGTTGATCTCGCCATGACCATTGCGCGCACTTATTCAGGAAATCTTGACCTGTTGGCGCTGCGTACGGCCTATCACGGCCCAACGGCAGCGGCGCAATCTGTCACGGGAATTGCGGGTTGGCGCCATCCGGGGATGCCCGGCAATGTAGCGTTTGTGGCAGACCCCAACCAATACCGAGGCATTTTTGGCGAAAACGCAGGGGCTGCGCCTTATCTGGACGAGATAGAGCGCACGATTGCCACAGCCACCAATGGAAAAGTCGCCGGAATGCTGGTGGAATCTGTTCAGGGATATGGGGGGATCATCGAAATGCCTGCGGGTTACATGGCCGGAGCAGCAGAACGCGTGCGCGCCGCAGGTGGGCTGTATATCGCGGATGAAGTGCAGTCGGGATTTGGACGTACGGGCGATCACATGTGGGGGTTTGAAGCAGATGGCGTCGTGCCGGATATTATTGTGATGGCCAAAGGGTTGGGCAATGGTTTCCCCATCGGTGCGGTTGTCACCAAAAAGGAAATCGCGGCCCCGATGGCAGAACGGTTCATGTTCCACACCTATGGCGCCAACCCAACAAGCTGTGCCGCGGCGCGGGCGGTGTTGCAGATTTTAAAGGAAGATAAGGTGCAGGAAAACGCTCGCACAGTTGGCGCGGCCCTGTTGGAACGACTGAAGGATTTACAAGCGCGCCACGGCGTGATTGGTGATGTGCGGGGGCGCGGCCTGATGCTGGCGATTGAAATGGTCAAAGACCGCACGACCAAAGAACCAGACCGCGAGACCACATCGGCCGTGTTTGAAAATTGCCGTGATAGCGGGCTGATCCTGTCCAAATCCGGCCCAACGCAATCCTGTTTACGTATGGTTCCGCCGATGTGTCTGACATTGGCGGACGTGGATCAGGTGGCGGACGGCCTTGATCGGGCGTTCACGGCTTTGAAGTAGGAGCTTGCAACCGATGGGGAAGGGCGGTCAAATGCGGCAAGAATAATTTGCCGCAACAAAAGGTTTGCCATGTCCTCGCTTAGTGATTTTCTGGACTATCTGAATGCATCAATGACCCCGCATCATGCGGTGCGGCAGACCTGCGCCTTGCTTGAGGCCGCCGGTTTTTCCCAAGTGGATGAGGCTAATCGCTGGGATATGGCACCGGGATCGCGCAATTATGTGGTGCGTGCTGGCAAAACCATTGCGGCGTGGATCGTTGGACAAGGGGGATTGGCAGATCACGGCATGTCCATCATTGGCGCGCATACCGACAGCCCTTGCCTCAAGCCACGCCTGACCAAACTGTCCAAATCACGCGATATGTCGGTGTTGAACGTGGGGATTTACGGCTCGCCTATTTTGCAAAGCTGGCTGGATCGGGATCTTGGCATGGCCGGCGCGATTTGGGTGAAGGGGCAGGCCGCCCCGCAGCTGTTTGAAAGCCGCGAAACCCTGCGCACAAGTGGGCTGGCAATCCATTTGGATAAATCACTGCGTGACCCCGGGCTAAAGCCAAATCCGCAAAAGCACATGAACGCGATACTGGCGGCCAATGGCGGTGCGGATGATTTGAGAGAGGTGATTGCAGCAGAGCACGGATTATCGGCAAGTGACATCACCGGCATTGATGTTTGCCTGTATGATCGCACACCTGCGGCCATTGTGGGCGATATGATCAGCGGCGCGCGACTGGATAATTTGTTTTCTTGTTACGCTGCCATACGCGCCTTGATCGATGCCGCGGGTGACACACAGGGCACCCGCGCAATTGTGTTGTTTGATGCCGAGGAAATCGGCAGCCGCACGTCATTGGGGGCGCAATCCACGTTCCTGATGCAGACGATTACACGATTGGTCACGGCAAGTGGTGGTGACACGCAAGATGTGTTTCGTACCTTGGCGCGTTCGCGCCTGATGTCGGTGGATATGGCGCATGGATTCCATCCAATGCATCCGGGGGCCACGGATGATGATGTAGTGCCCGAGTTGAACAAGGGCTGTGCGCTGAAATACAGCCACAAGGGCCATTATGCAGATGCGCCAGCATTGTCTGGTGGCATCATGAAAAGAGCCGAAGAAATTGGTGTGCCGGTGCAATCTTTCTCTTACCGCAATGATCTGGGTGGGGGCACATCCATTGGCCCGATTGTGGCGGCTGAAATGGGGATGGAAACGATTGATGCAGGCGCGCCGATGTTGGCCATGCATTCGATCCGTGAATTGGCGGGCTGTGACGATGTGGATCACACCATTGCCCTGTTGCGGGATGTTTTCTTTCAGCTGTGAAACGTTGGATGCAGGGCGGTTTGAAATTCCACAAACGCCTGTGCCGCATCTTCTGAAGCAAGACGCAGCAATTCTGCGCCATCCTGAGGGGTGGCCAAAGCGGAATGTGATCCCACACGTCCATCAGGAAAGTCTGACCGATGTTCATCGGGTGGGCCATGTTTATCCCCGGCATGGGCTGCAATGAATTTGGCACTTAAGGGAGTTGGAGGTGTCGCGGCATCCAGCGGTGGCAATGCGCCATGCAGGGCTTGGGTCATGGCCACCTCGGACGGGGTGGCGTGCATGCCCTCCCATGGGCCATACAAAGATTTACGCAAGGCATCAGCGCGGGGCATGTCCCACCAGCTTTGGATTTGTACGCGCCCGGCACCCAATTTGGCAGTGGCGCGGCGCAGCGGGTCCAGATTTGCGCCATGGCCATTCATGACAAACACCCCTAAAAATCCCTGCGATAAAAGCCCTGACAGGACCTCAGATGCGACCAATTCAAAGGTTTCAGCAGACAAAGAGACCGTGCCCGCAAAGGCGGTGTTAAACGGGGCGGGGGTGTAGGCCAGCGAGGGGGCGACAATTGCCCCAGTGATGTCAGCAGCGCGCTCTGCAACAGATTGCGCGCAGATCGTATCGGTGCCGATCATTCCCATGGGGCCGTGTTGTTCGGTCGATCCAACAGGTAACATGATCGCGGCCCCGGCATTTATCCGGGCGTCCACGTCACGCCATGTCATCATGTCTAGTCGCATCGCTCTCTCCAAATAAAAAGGGCCGCGGTTTGCGCGGCCCTATGTGTCGATCTTATTCAGATCACAGGCCCCACTTGGCCTTGGTACGATCAAAGAAACCTTGGGCTTGTTTCACCTTAACCCAGTTGTTCACATAGTTGATCCAGACCTGATCGGTCTGTGGCAACAACATCGCAATCGGAGATGGAGAGCGTGGACCAGTGTTTTTCACGCGTTCGATTGGGAACTTCTTTTCAAGCGTCGCCCCTTCGATGTTGGAAGTGATGAACACATCGGCCCGGCCTGCCAGCACCTCTTGAAAGCCACGCGCAGGGGCCTCGACCACCTTGATGTCGGCATTTGGGAACCACTCGCGCACGCGCTTTTCAAATGTCGTGCCAAGCGTTGTGGCCACCTTTACGTCAGGTTGGTTGATGCTGTCATACCCATCAAAACGATCCGCATGTTCCTTGAGTGTGAATGGATAGAGTTCCACCGAGATATAGCTTTCGGAAAAGCCTGCAACCTTCATCCGTGGAGGAGAGATCGAGGCAGACCCTGTCATGTGGTATTTGCCGGCCACGACGCCATTCACCAGTGTCTTCCAATCGGTCGGCACAAACTCCACCGACACACCCAAATCAGCGGCCAGTTCATTCATCACATCAACGTCAAAGCCTTTGTAACTGTTGGTTGCTGGATCACGCAGAGACATGGGGTTCCAGTCACCCGTAGTGCCAACCTTCAACACACCCGTATCGAGAATTTCATTTAATGCAGATTGGGCAAGTGCTGCACCGGATATGGCGAAACCTGCGGCGGCAATTGCGGCGGCCTTCAGAAAGGTTTTCATTGAGCGTCTCCTGTTGGTGGCGTGTTCTTTTAAGATGAGTATAGTCTGTTTGTTTCTTGATTAAACGGTATTGAGGTCGCTAATCTCAAGAAAATATTTTCTCATGAGGAAAAGGCGCAGGAAATGCGGCGCCATTATGCGAACAGGGGGCCACAATGGCGCAAACCGCAATCGAACTTGTCGGTGTTAACAAATGGTTTGGGACGTTTCATGTTCTCAAAGATATTAATCTGACCGTCGGGACCGGTGAAAAAGTCGTGATTTGCGGCCCTTCTGGATCAGGGAAATCCACGGTGGTACGTTGTATCAACCGGTTGGAAGAGCATCAAAAAGGTCAAATTGTTGTAGACGGCACTGAACTGACCAATGACCCACAATCGGTGGCTGCCATCCGGTCCGAAGTTGGCATGGTGTTTCAGCAATTTAACCTGTTCCCACATCTGACTGTTTTGGAGAACTTGACACTGGGCCCCATCAAAGCGCGCGGCATGAGTCGTACAGATGCTAAGGCTAAGGCAATGCAATATCTGGAACGTGTGCATATCCCCGATCAGGCCAACAAGCGTCCCGGTCAATTGTCAGGCGGGCAGCAACAACGTGTCGCCATTGCGCGATCATTGTGTATGGAACCCAAGGTTCTGTTGTTCGATGAACCCACGTCCGCGCTTGATCCTGAAATGATTTCCGAGGTTCTGGATGTCATGGTTGGGCTGGCTGAAGAGGGTATGACGATGGTGGTTGTAACGCACGAAATGGGGTTTGCCCGTAAGGTGGCAGATAACATGGTCTTTATGGATGCGGGCGAAATTGTCGAACAAGGCCCACCCGAAACATTTTTTGCAGCTCCCAAATCAGACCGCTGCCGCAAATTTCTTAGCCAAATTTTACAGCACTAAAGGGGTAAGACATGAAAAAGATTTTCGTATTCCTGATCCCTGTGCTGTTGTTGGCGGGATGTTCAAGTTCCTCGACCTGGGGCTGGTATGTCATTGATCCACGCACAGAAAATGGGTGGATCAACGTTAAATTCCTGCTGTCTGGTATGGGGGATACCATACTGATCTCAGTCATTGCCGCTGTGATTTCCATTGTCGTGGGATTGGTTGTGGCATTGCCTGCACTGTCAGAACGACGGTGGTTGCGCATCGTGAACCGAATTTATGTAGAGTTTGTACGTGCGATACCGTTGTTGCCGATGCTGTTCTGGGTGTTTTACGGTCTCCCGATTGTGTTCAAATCCATGGGGATGAACGTGCCTATTGACCCATTTTGGGGCGCGGTCATCACGTTGGCCTTGTCAGACAGCGCCTTTACGGCCGAAATCTATCGCGCAGGCATTCAATCCATCGCCAAGGGGCAAACAGAGGCCGCGCAAACGATCGGCCTGAATTATCTGCAAACCATGCGCTATGTGATCTTGCCACAGGCAATCCGGCGCATTCTACCGCCATTGGCAAATCAGTTTATCTACATCGTCAAGATGAGCGCCTTTGCCTCTGTCATCGGGATGCAGGAATTGACTCGACGCGCCAATGAATTGGTGGTGACAGAATATCGCCCGCTGGAAATCTATTCCTTGCTGGTGCTTGAATACTTGGTTCTGGTTTTGATCATCAGCGCCGGTGTGCGCTGGCTGGAACGTAAAATGGGCGCGGATGAGCGTGAGTAAGGAGAATATGTAATGGATTGGAAAGCGTTCATGCAAGATATCGAAGGCGATATCGGGACTTATTCCAAGGAAATTCCTGAAATGGTCAAAGGCTTTAGCATCATGGGCAAAGCCGCCAAATCTGACGGGGCGTTGAGTGAGAAAACCAAAGAGTTGATCGCGCTGGGCATTGCAATCGCGACGCGCTGCGACAGTTGTATCGGATTTCATACACGATCTTTGGCTCGATTGGGTGCCACGCGCGAAGAGGTTTGCGAGGCCCTGTCTATGGCAACCTATATGGGTGGCGGCCCATCCTATGCCTATAGCGCCAAAGCGTTGAAGGCGTTTGATACGTTTTCTGAATAGATCCTTTTATCCTTGGGCAAAGGCGTGGCCTTGATTGCCCAAGGATTGGATGTCTGACCTATCAGCGATGACCGTAATGTTTGCCGCGATGGTTGCGGTGGCCATAGCCATGGTGGCGGTGATGGTGTTTGTTTTTCTTGTAGTATCGTTTGTTGTGATGCCCATAGCCATTATGGCCAGAGTAATGCTTTTTGCGTTGAACATGTCGGCGATTGTCTTTGTCTGAGAGCGATTTTGCAACCAGCCCCAAGGCCACCGCACCAAAGATAACCTTTGCCGCACGATCTCCATCAGATGCAAGTGCAGGAGCGGGTGCGAGCGCAAGCCCGGCTGCCAAGGAAACTGCGGCCAATGACGCAGTCATTTGTTTGATCAGTTTCATATCTGCTTCCTTTCTTTGCTATAGTACAAAGATGGGAAGGCCTGCACATAATCTCAAATAAAGTCAGTTCACGACCCCGACGGATTTCGTGAAACCATGAGGAAAAACATCGCAAGCAGATTGAAATGGCGACCCCGGCAGGATTCGAACCTGCAACCTGCCCCTTAGGAGGGGGCTGCTCTATCCAGTTGAGCCACGGGGCCGACGGTGGGTTTTCTAGACGGACAAATTGGTCTTGTCATGGGGCTATTGTAAAAAATGCACGAATTGCGCCTAAAGCGGCGGTGTGTGCTTGAAAGCCATGAACTGTTCGCGGTAACATTTTTTCATACAAACACAGGATGGCATCAGTGAATTCAGATCAGAAACGTTCGTTGACCCTGCGGGATGTGTCCGAAGCATCCGGGGTGTCTGAAATGACTGTCAGCCGTGTGCTGCGCAATCGGGGGGATGTGTCTGACGCGACACGTAAGCGCGTTTTGACCGCCGCCAAGGAACTTGGCTATGTGCCAAATAAGATTGCAGGCGCCTTGGCCAGCCAGCGGGTGAACCTTGTGGCGGTGATTATTCCGTCTCTGTCCAACATGGTGTTTCCAGAGGTGTTGAGCGGGATCAGTGAAGTCTTGGATGACACGGATTTGCAGCCTGTGATCGGGGTGACAAATTATCTTCCTGAAAAGGAAGAAAAGGTTTTGTATGAAATGCTTTCGTGGCGCCCGTCTGGGGTGATCATTGCAGGGCTTGAACATACCGAGGCCGCCAAAGCAATGATGCGTTCTGCGGGTATTCCGGTGGTTGAAATCATGGATGTTGATGGCAAGCCAGTGGACGCAATGGTTGGGATTTCGCATCGCCGCGTGGGGCGCGAGATGGCCAAGGCGATCCTGAAGGCCGGGTATGAAAATATTGGATTTCTGGGCACCAAGATGCCTCTGGACCATCGTGCGCGCAAACGGTTTGAAGGCTTTACCGAAGCTTTGGCTAAGGCCGGTGTCGAAGTGCTGGATCAAGAGTTTTACTCTGGCGGGTCTGCCCTGGCCAAGGGGCGTGAGATGACCCAAGCCATGTTGGAACGTCAACCAGAGTTGGATTTTCTGTATTATTCCAACGATATGATCGGGGCAGGGGGGCTTTTGTATCTGCTGGAGCAGGGCATTGATGTGCCCGGACAGATCGGTGTCGCTGGGTTTAATGGGGTTGAGTTGCTGCAAGGTTTGCCGCGCAAATTGTGCACCATGGATGCCTGCCGTCGCGAAATTGGCCAACAGGCCGCACGTATCATTGCCGCGCAGGTCGCGGGTGAAGATATTGATGATCGGTGCGAATTGATGCCAACAATTTCATTTGGGGACACGTTAAAGCGGCGTTAACCCGAATTGGCTACGCGGTACATTTGAATAAGTTTCGCTTGCACATCAGGGGGGAGGACTTCTGAGCTTCCTGCCAGTAAAAGCCGGGTAAAGAGGTGCTGTTCTTCTGGATCGGAAATTAATTCGGCAAAGCGTGTCTGATGCCAAGCAACCGCGTGAATGTGCAAATCACGCAAGCCGGGCAGCGCCAGCAAACCCTGCATTTTTTGGTCGGTGGCATTGCGCATGGCCAAAATGCTGTCGTTTGTTTCGGTGTTGAAATTGCGCTCCGCCCAATATGTAAGGTCGACGGGTTTGCTGGTGCGATTGGGCAGGCCACGGGCGCGTTTCATCATAAAGGCCGCGGCAGAACGAATGGCGTAATGGTTGATCTCAGCAAGGGCCCGACCGGGGCGTAATCCGAACAAGGACAGACGTTTGGAGTTGGCGATCATGTCGTCGGGTAACAATGCGCCTGATCCATCAACCATAACAGGTAGCCCTGCGCGATCCGATGATTTCTGACGAGGTCGATGTACGCCAAGCTGATTGAACGGCCCCTTTGTGCTCAGCAGGGTTTTGAACAAGCCGGTCGCGATGGGAAATGTCAAATCCGCTGGGGCGCATCGAGTGAATTGTTGTGTGACTGGTGCGTCGTGAAGATCGACAACACCGCTATGCCCAAACAGGCGCCACGGTAGGACAATGGCGTCCGTCTCCTCTTGCACCGCGCGCAAGAGGGCGGGAATTGTATGATTGCCGGTGTGAATGTTCAAAAACTCATCCACATCAGACACCAACACCCAATCTGCTTGTTTACGCAGGGGGTGTTTCCATGCCTGTTGCAGGGCTTGCCACTGAACAGATTTGTTTTCGAATTTTTCTTGCGGAACATGTGTTACGATGCCTGAGTCCTGTAACACATCCAGCATCTGCGCAGTTCCATCACTGCAATCGTTGGAGAAAATCAGAAAGTCACTGATCCCAGCCCCCTGATGATGCGCAATCCATTCCAGCAGATAGGGGCCTTCGTCCCGAACTGACGTAACACTGAGAATGCGCATATCTTGCGGCTCCACTGTTTGTTTCCCAATTGATAGCACTGAGTGGACGCTTGGGACAGGTCATAGAAACACTGTTGTTCTGTACGAATATGTAAAAAACTCTAGACACTTGTGATCTGAGCGTTAGCGTGGGTTTCCAGACGATGTTGGGATGCATGATCTGACCTTGAAACGATATCATAGGATGAGTGTGCATAAAAACCTGAGCCATCCCTCTTTTACGATGACACATTTGACGCCAGCATTTGGGGTCGAGTTGCACGACGTGGATTTAACAGCCCTTTGTGATGCACAGTCTTTTGCGCCTCTACGTGAGGTGTTTGAAGAGCATTCTGCAATTTTGATCAAGAATCAGCACATTACAGATGCACAACACATGGCACTTGGGCGTCTGTTTGGAGAGATTGAAGACCGGAATGCAGATATACGCACGCCGGATGATCCCCTTACTGTATCACAAGTGTCGAATATTTGCCCTGACGGGTCGGTAACAGACCAGAGTGACATGCATAGTCTGCACCTAAAATCCAACATGCTTTGGCACGCCGACAGTACCTTTATGCCGCGACCGGCCTTGACCAATATCTTGATTGGTCGTGTTGTCACCTCAATCGGAGGGGCGACGGAACTTGCGTCGACCCGCGCGGCTTGGGCTGACATGCCAGAGGAGAAAAAGGAAAAAATCCGTGGACGTGGCGTGTGGCATCGCTATTCTCACTCAAGAGCGAAGATATCAAAGGAACTGGCCAGCTTGCCAATGTTTCACAAATGGGACGATCAACACTGGAGATCGACCTGGACCAATCCCAAAAATGGCAAAGACGCATTGTATCTTGCATCTCATGCTTATGCCGTGGATGGTTATGATGAAGATGATGGCGCAAAGTTGATTGATGAGATGATCGACTTTTGCACTCAAGAAGACTATGTATATCGCCATCAATGGCAGGAGGATGACGTTCTGATCTGGGACCAACGTGCAGTATTGCATCGGGGAACACCGTGGCCCGAGAACGAACCTCGCAAACTATCCAGCATTTGCGTATCCGCAAGTGACGAGGACGGACTAAACTCGTTACGAATGGATGCATGAAGGAATTGGCGTGCTTTCGGGTGCGTCAAAATAATGCAGCACAAGCTGCTTTAAATTGGGCAATAGTCCCAGCACAACAGAGAGGATGAACATGGAATTTCTAACACGTAACGGCAAGCCGCTACCGCAGACCATTGTCGATTCGGCGAAAAAGGTTGGTGATGACGCGGTCAGCCGCCGTGAGTTTCTGGCGCTTGCCAGCTCTTTCGGCGCAACAGCTGCGACAGCATATGGCATGCTGGGTATGGCCGCACCCGCACAAGCGTCCGAAGGCGCCAAGCGCGGTGGCACGGTTCGCATTCAGCAAGAAGTGCGCGCACTTAAAGATCCGCGTACTTATGACTGGTCGCAAATTGCAAACTTCTCGCGTGGTTGGCTGGAATATCTTGTCAGCTATGAAAACGACGGCTCCTTCCAGCCTTATCTTCTGGAAAGCTGGGAAATCAACGACAACGCAACCGTGTATACACTGAATGTTCGTAAGGGCGTAAAGTGGAATAACGGTGATGATTTCACTGCCGAAGATGTTGCACGCAACGTTGCTGCATGGTGTGACAAAGATGTGGAAGGCAACTCTATGGCCGGCCGCATGGGGACGCTTATCGATGCGGACACCAACAAGGCACTTGATGGTGCGATCGAGATTGTAGACAGCCACACCGTACGTCTGAACCTGCCCAAGCCTGATATCTCATTGATTGCAGGTATGGCGGATTATCCTGCGGCAATCGTGCATTCTTCGCACGATGCAGCAAATATGTTGACCAACCCTGTTGGCACAGGTCCGTACTCGCCAGAATCTCTTGAAGTTGGCGTTAAAGCTGTTCTCGTGCGTAACGAAGACCACGCATGGTGGGGTGGTGATAGCGGCGCCTATGTCGATCGTATCGAATATATCGATTATGGCACAGATCCAGCAGCATGGGTTGCGGCGGCGGAAGCCGAAGAAATCGACATGCTGTATTCGGTTGATGGCGAATTCATCGACATCCTTGGAACGCTGGATGGCTGGAATCAGAACGACGTTGTCACCATGGCGACCATCGTTATTCGTCCAAACCAGTTGGCCGAAATTGATGGTGTAAAACCTTACGCGGACAAACGTGTACGTCAGGCGATTTCGATGGCTGTGGACAACAATGTTCTGCTGGAACTTGGGTATGACGGTCGTGGCGCGGTTGCAGACAACCACCACGTTGGTCCGGCACACCCTGACTTTGCTGACATCGGTCGCCCAACGCACAATCCAGGTGCGGCACTTGCCCTCATGAAAGAGGCAGGCATGGAAGATTATGAGCACGAGTTGCTTTCAATCGACGACGCATGGCGCAAAAACACCACCGATGCGGTTGCCGCGCAATTGCGTGATGCAGGTATCAAGGTAAAGCGCACAATTCTGCCGGGTTCTACCTTCTGGAATGACTGGGCGAAATATCCGTTCAGCTCTACCAACTGGAACCACCGCCCATTGGGTGTTCAAATTTGGGCGCTGGCCTATCGTTCCGGCGAAGCATGGAATGAATTTGGCTGGTCCAATGCCGATTTTGACGCAATTCTGGAAAAAGCTTTGGCCACTGCCGACATTGAAAAACGTCGTGAGCTGATGGCCGAAGGTGAGAAAATCATCCAGGACGAAGGCGTCACCATTCAGCCATACTGGCGCGCGCTGGCCAACCACACGCGTGAAGGTCTGGTTGGTGGTAATCACCACATCTCATTTGAAATTCACCCTGCACGTCTTGGCTGGACCTGATTTTCAAATAACTAAAAGAAAGGGCCGCGAATTTCGCGGCCCTTTTTTATTGATGTATTGTCGAAAAACTTAGCCAAAATGAAGAGTTTTGGCTTCCAGATAATCCTCAAGCCCCAATTCACCACCTTCGCGGCCATTACCGGATTGTTTGTATCCACCAAAGGGTGAGCCATAGTTGAACCCACCGCCATTGATATGCACGGCACCGGCTCGCAGGCGGGAAGCCACGCGTTCTGCGCGGTCCGCATCACCTGTTTGCAGATAGGCGGCCAGCCCATAAGGCGTGTCATTGGCAATCTGAACCGCGTCGGCCTCGTCCTCAAATGGAATAATCACCAGAACGGGGCCAAAAATTTCCTCACGTGCGATGCGCATTTGGTTGTTCACATCGGCAAACACAGTTGGTTTCACGAACCAGCCCTGTTCAAACCCTTCGGGTTTACCCAAACCGCCAGCAGCGACGCGTGCGCCTTCGTCCATGCCCATCTGAATCATGGCCTGCACACGATCATATTGGATTTTGTCAAACAACGGCCCAATGTGATCGCCTTCTTGTGTCGGATCACCCACGGTTTGGCCTTGGGCGGCGCGGGCTGCGATGTCGACAACTTGATCGTACACGCTACGTTCTGCCAACATGCGGGTTGGAGCGTCACAGGATTGACCGGTGTTGTACATACATTCCAAAACAGATGCGGTGACGCGTTCCTCAAGATCGCAATCCCCAAAGACAACATTGGGGGATTTGCCCCCCAGTTCCAACGTCACACGTTTCACTGTGTCGGACGCATCGCGCGTGACGGCGGTACCTGCGCGCGTTGATCCGGTAAAGCTCATCATCTGAACGTCGGGATGGCGGGACATGGCAGAGCCAACAATCGGGCCTTCGCCGTAAATCAAATTGAACACCCCAGCAGGATACCCTGCGGCGGCGATAATTTCGGCGTAAATCTTAGCGGAAATCGGGGTGTGTTCGGATGGCTTCAGGATACAGGTGCACCCAGTGGCCAGTGCAGGCACAACCTTCAGCGCAATCTGGTTCATCGGCCAGTTCCAGGGCGTGATCAAACCGCATACCCCAATGGGTTCACGCACCATCACATCGCCATTATCAAGCGTTTCACGTTCGACGAACTTTTCCAGCGCATCAATAAATCCCTGCAAATGGCCAACAGCCGCATCCGCCTGAGCTTCGCGCGCCATGCTGATCGGTGCACCCATTTCGGCACTCATGGCTTGTGCCAAATCTTCAAAGCGTGCCTTGGTCTCATCCATCAAGCGATTCAGCAGCGCAAGGCGTTCTGTCTTGGATGTTTGAGAGAAGGTTTCAAAGGCCGTTTTGGCGGCCGCAACAGCGCGGTCTACATCTGCCTCGTTTCCCATAACCAAAGAACCGATTTGTTCGGCAGTGGCGGGATTCATAATGGGCATGGTTTCCTTGGAAACCGGATCAACCCATTCGCCGCCAATATAAAATTGGTGAATTTGTTGCATGCGCTTCTCCCTGTGTTGCGCGTGAAATGCGATGCAAAGTGATGCCGATAGAAATTCGGAATGCAAACACTTTCGATAGCAGACCTTGAATTAGGACTACATTCCTGTGCACCACTTGAAAATCAGGATGTCATGTCAGCTGATTGCGCGAATTTCGGTTTCGATGGCATTCATGACGTCATCCAGCAAGGTGCTGTCCATCGCTTCGACCATGATCCGAATAAGCGGCTCTGTACCGGATGGGCGCACAAGCACGCGACCGATGTCGGCAAGACGCGCCTCTCCATCTGCAATGGCGGCCTGAACTTTGTCATTTGCCAAAGGGTCACTGCCGGACGCAAACCGAACATTGCGAAGTTTTTGCGGAACGGGTTCAAAAACCCGCGCCAGTTCACTGGCTTTGCGTCCAGTGTCAGCCATGGCAGCCAAAAATTGCAAACCAGCAACCAGCCCATCGCCGGTGGTGCCGTAATCGGTCATCACAATATGCCCAGATTGTTCACCACCAAGGTTAAATCCGTTCTGGCGCATCCGCTCGACAACATATCTGTCGCCGACATTGGTGCGTTCAAGATTTATACCCAGACCGTTTAGGTGCTGTTCCAACCCCAGATTGGACATCACAGTCGCCACAAGCGCCTTACCTGCGAGCGTACCTTTTTCTGCCCAACGTGTCGCTAGCAATGCCATGATCTGATCGCCGTCTGCCACATTGCCTTTTTCGTCGATCAACAACACGCGGTCGGCATCACCATCCAAGCAAATGCCCAGATCTGCGCGGGTTTCGCGTACTTTTCGTATGGCAGTGGCAGGGTGGGTAGAGCCACATTCATCGTTGATATTGGTGCCATCCGGGGAAATTCCTATAGGAATGACGTCAGCCCCTAGTTCCCACAGCACGGTAGGTGCCGCACGATAGGCCGCCCCATTTGCACAATCCAGCACCACACGTAAACCATCCAGTTGCAAGTCGTTCGGAAATACCTTTTTGGCATATTCGACATAGCGCCCAATCGCATCATCCAACCGCTTGGCGCGCCCAATGGATTCGGGTTTGGCCGGGATTGGACCTTTGTTCATGATTGCTTCGATTTCGGTTTCGGCAACATCCGAGAGTTTGAACCCGTCAGGGCCGAAGAATTTAATCCCATTGTCGGTGGCGGGATTGTGGCTTGCAGAAATCATCACACCAACATCAGCACGCATGGATCGCGTCAAATACCCAACGCCGGGCGTTGGCACGGGGCCAAGAAGGAACACGTTCATCCCTGTGGACGTGAAGCCGGCAGTCAGGGCATTTTCGATCATATAACCGGACAGGCGTGTATCTTTGCCAATCACCACCCGGTGCTCATTCTGGTCACGACGAAAATACCGCCCAGCCGCAGCACCCAATTGCATCGCGATTTCAGCGGTCATCGGATAAGTGTTGGCTTCGCCACGAACGCCATCGGTTCCAAATAGTGAACGGCTCAAGGTCGAAAATCTCCAATTGTCTTAAGACTGAATGCCAGATCAACACCCTAAACGAAAGTCCTGAGGGCTGTCATCGTGCGGTGATCGGCAGAAAAATGTGTCCTAACAGTGAATTGTTGGCGTAAACATGACCGGAATTGGAATTTCAACTGGTTTCCAATTGGCGCCACGTGTATGGAATCTCGCCAAACACTCTGGTGAGGACACCCGTTGCTTGATATTCCAGTGATGCGCTCTGCGCTGGCCGAAAAATATGATCTTGCGCCATCGACCCAACTAGCCGAGTCGATGAATGACATCTATTCGCGCATGGATCGTGTGATTTCTCCTGTCGATTGGGCCATTTATGCGCCTTATGTCGCGGCGATCAATAAACTGAAAAAAGAAAAAGACGCAGTGATTCTGGCGCATAACTATATGACGCCTGATATTTATCACGGTGTGTCTGATTTCGTTGGCGACAGCCTGCAACTGGCAATCAAGGCGACCGAGGTGCAGGAGCAGGTTATCGTGCAGTGCGGTGTGCATTTCATGGCTGAGACGTCCAAAATTCTTAATCCGGCCAAGACTGTTTTGATTCCTGATTCTGAGGCCGGGTGTTCTTTGGCAGAATCCATCACAGCCGAAGGCGTGGCCGAGATGCGCGCAAAATACCCCGGTGCGCCTGTGGTCAGTTATGTCAACACCACTGCTGAGGTGAAGGCGGCATCCGACATTTGCTGTACCTCTGCCAACGCTGTGCAAATCGTGGACGCGATGGAGTCTGACACTGTGATTATGACACCGGATCAGTATTTGGCGCAGAACGTTGCCAACCTGTCCAAGAAAAAGGTCGTTTTTTGGGAAGGGTCATGCATTGTGCACGAACTTTACACCGCTGATGATCTGCGCGCCTATCGCGAGTATGAGCCCGATATCAAAATCATTGCGCATCCTGAGTGCACGCCCGATGTTGTTGCAGAGGCTGATTTCACAGGTTCCACAAGCGGTATCGTGGGCTGGATTCACGAGCATAAGCCACAAAAGGCGATGCTGGTTACGGAATGCTCGATGGCATCCAATATTGCGGATGAATTGCCTGAGGTCGAATTCTCTAAGCCCTGCAATATGTGCCCCTATATGAAAAAGATCACGTTGGAGAAAATCCTGTGGTCATTGCACACCATGCAAGAAGAAGTCGTGGTGGATCTTGAGGTCGCGGCAAAAGCCCGCCTTGCGGTAGAGCGCATGATCGATCTTAGCAAAAAACTGGGATTGTAACCCAACGTGGGCACCTCTATTCAAACCGATCGTGTCGTGATCGTCGGCGCGGGCCTTGGTGCTCTTTATGCAGCGCTCAATCTTGCGCCGCGCCCGGTATTGATGATTTCGCCGGAAATGCTGGGTAAGGGCGCAAGTTCTGCTTGGGCGCAGGGTGGGGTGGCGGCCGCGATGGGCGATCATGACAGCCCAGAGGCCCACGCGCGAGATACGGTGAAGGCGGGGGCCGGCACAGTGGATGCCGCCATCGCCCAGAAAGTCACCCAGGATGCGCGTGACCATATTGTCGATTTGACCAATCTTGGCACGCCATTTGATCGGACTGCTGATGGTGGGTATGTCATGAGTCGCGAAGCTGCCCACAGCGTGGCACGTGTGGTGCGGGTCAAAGGCGATCAGGCCGGTGCACAGATCATGGAAACCTTGATCGAGGCCGTGCACGCGATTCCGTCGGTGCAAGTGATCGAAGGAGCCTTGGCCTCGGGACTGGAAACCAAAGATGGCACAGTCACCGGTGTCTGGATCGAAAGTGCTGATTTTGCGTCAGAACCTGTGTTGGTGCGCTCTCCTGCCATTTTGATGGCAGGCGGTGGGTCAGGTGGATTGTTTGCGTTGACCACCAATCCCCCCCGCATTCGTGGGCAGGTCATCGGTATGGCAGCCCGCGCAGGGGCGAATGTCGCGGACCCTGAGTTCGTGCAATTTCACCCTACGGCGATTGATATGGGCGAAGACCCAGCTCCGTTGGCAACCGAAGCGTTGCGCGGGGAGGGAGCCATCTTGATAAACAAGGATGGCGCGCGCTTTATGCAGGGCGAACATCCCGACGCCGAACTTGCCCCACGAGATATTGTGGCCCGTGCTATCTTTGCGCAAACACAGGCTGGCAATCGTCCTGTATTGGACACGCGTGGGGCGTTGGGCGCAACGATCCTGATGAATTTTCCGGCTGTGGCTGAGGCCTGCGCCCGGGGCGGCATTGATCCCGTGGCGGATACCATCCCTGTGGCCGCTGCTGCCCATTATCACATGGGTGGCATTGCAGCCGATGATAAGGGGCGCACAAGCCTTGCAAATCTTTGGGTCTGCGGAGAGGCCGCATCCACTGGGCTGCATGGTGCCAATCGCCTTGCGTCCAATGGTTTGCTTGAGGCGCTGGTTTTTGCGCGCACCTGTGCGCAGGATATTCAGGCAACCACTGAAGGTGCCACTGATGCACCTGAGGTCAGAATTTCATTCGATACCGACGGAACCTTGCCCGATGCAACCGCCGTGCAACGGCTGCGCGATGTTATGACCAACCACGTGGGTGTTGTACGCACGCGGGCTGGCTTAACAAAAGCCCTGCAAGAGATCGCGTCACTGGAACAAGAATTTGGCGCAAACGACAGCTTTTTGAATATGACATCAACTGCCACATTGATCGCCGCCGCTGCGTTGGCGCGCACCGAATCCCGTGGTGGTCATTACCGACGCGATTTTCCCGATGCAGACCCTGCGCAGGCGCATCGTACCGTTCTTACATTGGCGCAGGCCGTGGCCTTGCGTAACACTCTGACAGAGGCCCCTTCATGACCCATGTTCCCGCTCTTCCTGATTTGGTTTTGGAACCCATGATCCGCGCGGCCCTGATCGAAGATATGGGGCAATATGGCGATGTGACCACGGCGGCGGTGGTTGATCCGGAAACTACATATGATGCCGCGATCAATGCGCGTGGCGACGGGTTTGTTTCGGGCATGCAGGTTGCCACCATTGCCTTTCGCCTTGTCGATCCCAATTTGACAGTCACGCCAACTGTTCGCGATGGGCAGGCCTGTAAGGCGGGCCAAACCTTGATGCGCATTCAGGGATCTGCGGCGTCGATTTTGTCGGCAGAACGCGTGGCCTTAAATTTCGCTGGCCGCCTGTGTGGGATTGCCACCAAGACCGCGCAATTCGTGGCCCAAACCAAAGGCAGCGACACCCGCATCACTTGCACACGTAAAACCACGCCGGGCCTGCGGATCGTTGAAAAACAGGCTGTCTTGCATGGTGGTGGTTTCAATCACCGCTTTAGCCTGTCTGATGCGATCATGATCAAGGACAATCACATCGCCGCCGCTGGGGGTGTCGCTGAGGTTCTGAAGGCGGCACGCGCGCGGGCCTCGCACATGCTGCGGATCGAAATCGAGGTGGACACGCTGGAACAGTTGGACATTGTGCTGGCCACAGGTGGTGCAGATGTTGTGTTGCTGGACAACATGTCAACTGATGACATGCGCCAGGCGGTTGAAACGGTAAGCGGGCGTTTGGTGGTCGAAGCATCCGGCAATATGACGTTGGATCGTATCGCCGAAGTTTGCGCGACAGGCGTTGATTACATCTCTTCAGGTGCGCTGACGCATTCGGCCAAAACACTGGATCTTGGGATGGATTTCTAACACCGACGGCAAAGTAAATCAGCTGATCAAAGCACCTTGATCACATCCTTGTCGATGCCCAACATATATCCACGGCGTGCGATGTTTTTCACCAACAACTCGCTGACCATTTGATTGCCAAGAGAATCGCGGAGGCGCTTAATCCGCGTTGCCCCGGCGGCCTCGTCACAGTCGGCTTGAGATTTCCCGGAAATCACTGCTTCGATCTCTATTCCGGACAAAACGTCGTCATCCATGCGAGCCTCTGCCAGAACCGAAAGTGTTTCCATCGCGGCATCTGTCAGCTTGAACCCCATGTTGTTGAGGTAAACCTTTTTCTCTTCTCGGCTGATCAACAGGGAATTCACTTGAATGCCCGAGCGTTCAATCTGTGCCATACGACGGTTCATCACGACCAACATCACCAGAAACACTAAGGCTGCGATCATCATGCCAGTGGCAAACACCAACAGGATAAAAATCACTGTGCGATAGCTTGCCAATGTGTCAGAAAATGCAGTGCCCGACTGTGCAAGAATTTCAAGCAGCTTGATTTCCGCTTGTGTGGTCAGATCATCGTTTTCCACGAATATCCGCTCCACACGCATGTTGAATGCATTGGCGTCTGGCAATGTGGCAAACAGCCAGATCGCTGCCCCCAATAGGATGACAACGATGGCTGCAATTCCAATGGTAACAACCCGTCCGCCAAATTGGCGCGCCTCAATAGCGGAGGAAGAATTTTCCTGCACTGTCTTTCCTTTTCTCAAGCCCGCCTTGGTCAAAGACCGACATGACATTCAAAAGTTGCCAACCCCCGCGCGAAATACGATTTTCGATTTCATCACGCGCAGAAGATTTAGAACACTCACCACGCAACTCTACCACACCATAGTGCAGTTTTAGCGGGTCGTTTCGCTTGGCCTTATAATCGGCATAGCAATCCGCCGCCACCGCAGGAGAGGCAATTGCCATAGTGCCAATCAGGCAAGATATCAGAGCAAGATTTTTCATGGTGTCCACATTGCGGTGGTTTGGATGGATATTCAATAACAACAGGGGTTTCGCGCGTTGTTATTGGATAACAATCGCCTGATATTGTCTGTCTGAGGTCAATTGCGGGAATGTGAGATCAGAACGTTTGGCACATCAGCCCGACACACAGAATCACTTCGAAAGGAACCTGACATGTCCCGCAAATTCATCGCCACCATCCTTGCCGCATCCATTGCTGTTACAGGATTCTCTGTTGCCCCAGCTCGCGCTGACAGCGACGACCTTGTGAAATTTTTAGCGGGGGCAACTGCCCTTGTCATTATTGGCAAGGCCATTGAAGACAACAAAGATGACCGTCGCAAAAAATACGAGCGTGACAATCGCCGCCATAAACATGACGACAATGTCTCACGCCGCCGGGATCGCGATTATGACGCCCGCCCACTGCCCCGTCGTGTACACCGCAAAGTTCTGCCAAGTGATTGCTTGCGTCGTGTCCGCACCTGGAATGGGAATCGCCGTACATTTTTGGGCAACCGTTGTTTGAAAAATGAATACCGTCACTATTCAAGCTTGCCGGAGCGCTGTTTCCGCAAAATTGAAACTGAACGTGGCAAAATCCGTCGTGGCTATGGTGTGAAGTGTTTGCGCAAGCGCGGCTATTCTCTCGCGCAATACTAATAAGGTCGAGCAGAAGGGCGACACCCATCCCCAAGTCGCCCGACCACCCCGGCAAGGCCATGATGCGCCTTGCCGGGTTTTTTGTTGCGTTCAGAGGCGTCATGCGATTTGACCATGGTATGACCTTACCTGATCTTTATTATGAAACCCGTGCGCGTGAAAATGGCGCTGTTGTGATTGCTGGTGTGGATGAGGTGGGTCGTGGCCCATTGGCCGGGCCTGTGACAGCGGCCGCCGTTATTCTGGATCTGGCCAATATCCCGGCAGGCATGAACGATTCCAAAAAACTGACAGCGAAACGCCGAGAGGCACTCTATGATCAGATATTTGCCGCCGCAGAAGTGTGCATCGCCCATGCCAGCGTCGAGGAAATCGACACCCACAATATTTTGCGTGCCAGCCATATCGCGATGGAACGTGCGGTTGCAGGGTTGCCGCGACAGCCTGATTATGTGCTGATTGATGGCAACTTGATCCCTAAAGGACTGCAAGGTCATGCCGAGGCGGTGATCAAGGGAGACGCCAAAAGTCTTTCGATTTCAGCGGCTTCAATTGTGGCGAAAATATGTCGCGACCGCATCATGGTGGATTTGGCGCAACAGTTTCCGGGTTATGGATGGGAAACAAACGCGGGATATCCGTCAAAAAAGCACAGAGACGCCTTACAGACGCTTGGCGTGACCCCACACCATAGACGTTCGTTCAAGCCGGTGCACAACATCTTGTATCAAGAGTAAATAGTAACCTTCTGATTCAAAAAAGAAATTGACCTCGAATCAGCAATGAATCATCTTTGTCTTAACCATAGAGCGCAAAAATGCGCCGGGTATATTGAGGCAAGAAATGAAAACAACACCTAAAAGCAAGGGCGCAGCTGCGCTCCCTCTAAACACGATTCTATCTGGCGACTGCATCGAAGTGATGAACAGTCTGCCTGAGAATTCGGTTGATCTGATCTTTGCAGATCCCCCCTATAACCTTCAGCTCAAAGGTGATCTGCATCGCCCCGACAATTCCAAAGTGGATGCAGTGGATGACGAATGGGACCAGTTTTCCAGCTTTGCCGCCTATGACAAATTCACCCGCGAGTGGCTGACCGCCGCGCATCGACTGCTGAAACCAAACGGCGCAATTTGGGTGATTGGCTCTTATCACAACATTTTCCGTCTTGGGGCTGAGCTGCAGAATCAAGGCTTCTGGATTCTCAACGACGTGATTTGGCGCAAATCCAATCCGATGCCGAACTTCCGGGGCAAACGGTTCACCAATGCTCATGAAACCATGATCTGGGCCTCAAAGACCGAGGCGGGCAAATACACCTTTAACTATGAGGCGTTAAAATCTCTGAACGAAGGCGTGCAGATGCGCTCTGATTGGGTGCTGCCGATTTGTAACGGCCACGAGCGTTTGAAAAACGAAGCTGGTGAAAAAGCCCACCCAACCCAAAAACCTGAAAGCCTGCTGCATCGCATTCTGGTTGGGGCAACAAACCCGGGTGACGTGGTGCTTGATCCGTTCTTTGGCACAGGAACCACAGGGGCAGTTGCGAAAATGCTGGGCCGTGAATACATCGGGATTGAACGCGAAGAGGCCTATCGCAAAGTGGCTGAAAAGCGCCTGAAGAACGTGCGCAAGTTTGACCGCGAAGCATTGCAGGTTTCCACGTCCAAACGTGCTGAGCCGCGAGTACCCTTTGGCCAACTCGTGGAACGCGGCATGCTCAACCCGGGTGAGGAACTTTACTCGATTAATGGCCGTTACAAGGCCAAGGTACGTGCTGATGGCACGCTGATTGGTAAAGACGTCAAAGGCTCCATCCATCAGGTCGGTGCCGCCATGGAAGGCGCGCCAAGTTGTAATGGTTGGACATATTGGGCGTTCAAAAAGGATGGTAAGAAAGTTCCAATCGACCTTTTGCGCCAACAAATCCGCGCGGAAATGACCGAGCGCCCAAACTAAGACCACAAATAATACCGCCGATGCCTGTGGCCACGTGCCAATTGGCATTTTCCTTGCCCCGCTCTTTTAGCGGGGCTTTTTTGTGCGGATCGGTCAGGCGCATATTGCAAGCAACCGTAGCAACAGCCCGGAAGCGCAATGGCTTCTTTTCTATTTTTGCTGGTACTTCGCACCTTTACGGTGGGGCAGAGAAATGGGTTGTCCTTGCTGTAGTGCTTTCAAGTAATCGACAAAAATACGTGTGGACAGATTCGCGCGCGAATTGTTGGGACGACCGCTGATGTCGATATGTGTGGCGTGATTGATGACCGCCAAATGTTTGCCGCCTCGGGGCAGGCCTGCATAGGCCTCAAGACGCCAGCGGTAGTCACCTTCCAATGCGTCATCACGGGTGCCGATTGTGACCAACATGGGTTTTTCGATATGACGCCATGCATGCTTGGGAAATCGCGTCCCACTGCCTTGTGGGGAAAGTGCGATATAGGCATTGAAACGGTCTTGGCCCGACACCCCTAAGTGGTTTTTTGCACCCGCTTCGATCATTGTGGTCTGGGCACCCATGGAATGGCCAGCAAGAACACTCAGGCGGGGACGGCAAGCCCTGTAAACATGGGCTAGGGCTGCATCCAAATCGCGTGCCCGTGCTTGATTAATGGACGGCGAGGCAAGAATCTGCGCGAATGCAGTCGGACGATCCCGTTCAAAGACTATTTTGCGCAAGGCGCGTCTGCCACTCTCGCGATGATCTAATGTGATGACACGAAAACCCAGCTCAGATGCGCTCCGGGCCAGCTTTGCAAGGGTTTGCCGTGATCCTCCCAAGCCATGAGACAACACCAGAAGGTCAGGGCAGGATTTTTTAGACGAAGCGGTATAGTCATGAATGCGCGTGGTTTTTCCGTCAGAGCGGCTCAGGTGATATGATGTTTGCGCAGAAAGACCTGTTGAAAGGAAGATCAACAAAAGGATCAGCGCACGCATCATCTATCTCCTTGCCAACATGGACAGGCGTAACAGGGCGCGTTCCATGACCGCCATGGCCGGAGCGGTTTGCCCGGCGCTGCGCAAGTGCAGGTCAGTGTCGGTCAGGATGGTCAGGGCCTGTTCCAACTTCGGTGCGCCCCATCCTTGGGCCTGACGCAGCATGCGATCACGGCGGGGACCAAAGATTGGGGGGCGCATTCTGGAAATACCTTGGGCGGCTCCGCCGGGATCAGCCGCTGCTGTGTACAGCGCGCGAAAGTGTCGTGTGGCGCTGATACACAACGTGGTAGGATTGGTGCCTTGCGCCTGCAATTTGCCCATCACGGGCCCCAATTCTTGTGCACGCCCTTCAGCAACAATGTTCAGTACATCGTCCAGCGCTGCCTCTGTCGAAGTGGGCGCGCAACTGACGACGTCTTCTGAACTGACGGGCGTTGTGTCGCCGTGTTTATAAAGTGAGAGCTTTTCAATGGTTTGGCGAAAATCGCCGGGATCAAGGTTTTTTGAAAGCACCACCAAATCAGTCATCGCATCTACGTCAACCTTTGCCAGTTTGGCTTTTTGTAACTCTGCTTCGATTTCTTCGCGTGAAGGAGGGTCGTTGTAGATGCCCACAGCAAAAGCGTTGGGGTGGCTTTCGAACAGCTTGCGAATTTTTGAACTGACCTTGAGCGCACCTGCGGTCACGATGATCTGCGCATCACCGGGTGCCCAATCTTCGGATGCTGCCATCAAAGCAGGCGCAGCGGTGTCATTGGCGTCTTCGACAAAGGCGACACGGGGGCCAGGAAAGAAGCTGATGGATTTAATAGCGTCAACCAATTGAGCCGGATCTTTACGCAGATCTGCGGCCGGGATGCGCGTTAGACGCATTTCTTTCTCTCCGGCAGGACCGATAAGTGCAGTGATCACTTCTTGGCGTTTCAGCGCCACGCGCATCGCGTCGGCACCATAGATCAGCAAACCTGTGCGATCAGGATCGGGTTTGGCGAAGTAACGCCCGGCATCGCGGGCGGTCAGCTTCATTGCGGCAGTTGCGGCGCAAAGCCAATGAGCCGCGTCATGATACGTTCTGCCAGAATAACCATCAGACGTTCCTGGGCGTCTTGTCTTGCGGCCAGGGTGCTGACTGTACTGCCTGTGGTGGAGTACCCGGTAAAGCTTTCTTCTGAACCAGAAAGAAGAATTTCACCGGTCGTGATGTCCCGCAACACAAAATTGACAGTGCCAATGATGTCAAAACGGGTGGTGTCGTTGGTGGAGGTGACAGCCAAACCATCGCGTGTGCTCGAAAGGTCCAGAGCAAGGCCATAGGCCGGCGCCTGCGCCCGGCCTAGACGAGTTTCCAGCTCGCGTACCAATATATACCCATCGCTACTGGTCAACTCGTCAACGGTCACGCGATTAAGCAAGCGGCTGGCCCCACCATCGGGGCCGTATGCAGGCGTAAAGCCGCAGCCCGAAAGGGCAGCAGCCATAAGAACAAACGAGCGGCGATTAAATGACGACATTCACGATCCGACCGGGGACAACAATGAGTTTCTTGGGCTGGGCCCCTTCCAGCGCACGAGTGACAGCTTCGTGTGCGAGGACAAGTTTTTCAACCTCTTCCTTGCTCATATCTGCAGGCACGCTGATTTCCGCACGGCGTTTGCCGTTGATTTGGATCGGCAGAGTGACATTTGCCTCAACCAGAAGGGCCTCGTCTGCAACTGGCCACGGCGCGTTGATGACCAACCCTTCGCCGCCCAGCATATGCCAGATGTCTTCGGCCAAGTGGGGGGTCATGGGGGACATCAGCTGTGCAAGCACTTTGACAGCTTGCTTTTTGGCATCTGGACCTGCCTTGGATTTCGCGATGGTGTTGGTAAATGCATAGAGTTTGGCAATGGATGCATTAAAGCCAAAGCTTTCAACACCCAGTGTGACATCGCGGATGGCTTTGTGTGTTTCGCGAAGCAAGGCCTCATCCGTCGCTTGCGCTCCGTCTTCGGTAGCGGCCACGTCTGTTGCGAGACGATAGACGCGGTTGAGGTGCTTAAAGGCGGCCTCGGCGCCAGAAACGGTCCATTCCACATCACGTTCGGGGGGGGAATCTGACAGCACGAACCAGCGCGCCGTGTCAGCACCATACGATTGGATAATCGCCACCGGATCCACGACATTATTCTTGGATTTGGACATCTTGGCAGATGGAATCACCTTGATTGCATCACCTGTTTCCTTGGCCACGCATGCGCCGTCGATCCATTCCACCTGCTCCGGGTAGTGATAGAGCGTGCGACCTTCAGAGGTTTTACGAACGGTGTTCTCATAGATTTCATGCGTCACCATGCCCTGAGTAAAGAGCGCGTCAAATGGCTCTTTCGCGGAGTCTGGCAGGTGGCGAGTGATGTTCATCGCGCGTGCAAAGAAGCGTGAATAGAGCAGGTGCAGAATCGCGTGCTCAATCCCGCCGATATATTGATCGACGTTCATCCAATACTGCGCATCGGCCATATCGGTGGGCGTGTCGGCATGCGGCGCAGTGAAGCGGGCGAAATACCAAGACGAATCGACGAATGTGTCCATTGTGTCGGTTTCACGCAAAGCGGACTTGCCACACGACGGGCAAGTGCAATTCCGCCATGTGGGGTGACGATCCAGCGGGTTGCCCGGTTTGTCGAATGTCACATCATCTGGAAGACGAATCGGTAGGTTTTCTTTTTTCTCGGGAACCACACCGCACGCATCACAATGCACCACGGGAATCGGGCAACCCCAGTACCGCTGGCGCGAAAGGCCCCAATCACGCAGGCGATATTTGGTGACTCCTTGGCCCCAGCCCTGTGATTCGGCGAGATCAACCGTGGCGTCGATGGCCTCGTCTCCGGTGGCTTCTCCCAATCCGGCGAAGTGATTGATCCATTTTACTTTTTCTGTTTTTGCGGGAACGAAAGCTTCGTTTGCAACAGGCGTTTCATTGTCCAATGCAAAGAAAGTGTCGATCACTGGCAGGTCATATTTGCGGCAGAAATCAAGGTCACGTTGATCATGCGCAGGGCATGCGAAAATTGCGCCTGTGCCGTAATCCATCAGGATAAAGTTGGCGATCCAGACGGGCAACTCCCATTCGGGATTTAGGGGGTGTTTGACGCGAATACCGGTGTCAAAACCCAGCTTTTCACCGGTTTCAATCGCCTCTTCAGTGGTGCCGCCCTTGCGACATTCCGCAACAAAGGCTGCAACTTCGGCGTTGTCGACCTCCAGCGCCTTGGCAATGGGGTGATCGGGAGAAATACCCACAAAAGACGCACCCATCAACGTGTCAGGGCGGGTTGTGTAAACTTCAATCGGGTCTGCCCCATCAGTGCGCTCAAAGCTGAATTGTAGACCGCGCGATTTACCGATCCAGTTTTCCTGCATCAGGCGCACCTTGGCAGGCCAATTGTCCAACGTGTCCAGTGCATCAAGGAGCTCCTCGGACATATCCGAGATTTTAAAGAACCATTGGGTCAACTCACGCCGTTCCACCAATGCACCAGAGCGCCAACCGCGACCGCCTTCGACCTGTTCATTAGCCAACACGGTCATGTCGACGGGGTCCCAGTTCACCACAGCGTTTTTACGATAAACCAGTTCTTTGTCGAGCATATCAAGGAACAGTGCCTGCTGCTGACCGTAATATTCAGGATCACAGGTGGCAAATTCACGCGACCAATCAATCGACAGGCCCAGTGGTTTCATCTGATCGCGCATGTCCGCGATATTGCTGTAGGTCCACTCTTTGGGATGACCCCCAATGGCCATCGCCGCGTTTTCGGCAGGCATGCCAAAGGCATCCCATCCCATTGGGTGCAGCACATTGTGCCCTGTCGAGATTTTATAGCGCGCGATCACATCGCCCATCGTATAATTGCGCACATGGCCCATATGGATGCGCCCGGATGGATAGGGGAACATTTCCAGCACGTAGTATTTCGGCTTGGATTCGTCACGAATGGCCTTGAAGCTTTCGGATTTATCCCAGGCTTGTTGCCATTTCTGTTCGATTTCAGCGGGCGAGTAGCGCGACATGCGGGCGACCTTTTCGATTTGGACTGCGTGCCCGGAACAGGGCGAAATTCGCAAGGGTGATATGCGCCTGCGCCCGCGTGGTCCAGTCTGTTACGCAAAAAATGCACTTCTTTGGGGGTGTATTGCAGGTATAAGCGGAGAAAACAGCACAATCTGCGGGCAGGTCCATGAATATATTGTTCATCCATCAGAACTTTCCGGGTCAATACAAACATCTCGCACCGACTCTTGCGGCACGGGGACATCGGTGTGTGGCGCTGACACTGCGCGTTAAAAAGGCGATGACGTGGAAAGGGCTGGAGGTGCTGCCCTACAAAATCGCGCGCACGCAAGGTGGTGGCGTGCATCCATGGCTTTTGGATATGGATACCAAGTTGATCCGGGCCGAAGCCTGTTACAATGCGGCGCGCGCATTGCGAGACCAGGGATTTAGGCCGGATGTGATTCTGGCGCACCCAGGGTGGGGTGAGGCGCTATTTTTGCGTGATGTTTGGCCAGATGCGCGTATCGGCCTGTATTGCGAGTGGTATTATGGAGCGGATGAAGCGCAGGGCTTTGATCCTGAGTTCGCGATTAAGGATGCGGAGACTGAAACGCTTCGTCTGCGAATGAAGAATCTCAATAATATGTTGAATGCGCCACTGGCTGACGCTGTGATCAGCCCGACGCAATATCAAGCCAACAAATTTCCCGATGAGATACAGAAGAGAATCACTGTGATTCATGATGGGATTGATACGGATAAGGTGCGACCCGACCCGGATGTGAGATTTGAACTTGATAATGGGGCCGTATTGACCCGGGAGGACGAGGTGGTGACCTTCCTCAACCGCAACCTGGAACCTTATCGCGGCTATCACACTTTTATGCGTGCCTTACCTGAACTGTTACATAATCGTCCAAAGGCGCAAGTTTTGATCGTTGGAGGGGACGGGGTGAGCTATGGCGGGGCTCCGGCCAAAGGCAAAACGTGGAAACAAATCTATATCGACGAAGTACGCGGAGATATTTCAGATGAAGATTGGGCACGTGTGCATTTCCTGGGCACAATTGATTACGACCGTTTTCTACGGTTGCTGCAAGTATCGACGGTGCATGTCTATCTGACCTACCCGTTTGTCTTAAGTTGGTCGTTGCTGGAAGCAATGAGCGCTGGCGCTGCAATTGTTGGCAGCGATACCGCGCCTGTGCGTGAGGTGATTGAAGATCAAAAAACCGGTGTTTTGGTTGATTTTTTCAACGTCTCTGGCTTGGTCAAAACGCTGGGTCAGTTGCTTGATGATGCAGAATTGCGGGGGCGCCTTGGACAGCAAGCGCGCAGGCAAATCGTTCAAGGATACGACTTGAACACACGGTGCTTGCCGCGTTTGATAAATTGGGTTGAAGGTCTGTCGACAAAGATTCCAACCGAGACACCAGATTAAGGCGTCTCAGCCATACACGAATCAAAGTTTCCCGTCAGCAATACGCAACTGACGTGCACGTGTCAGAATCGCGTCTTCGATTGCGCGGGTTGTGCTTTCAGAGACCGGGCGGCCACCTTGAGTCTGCAAGGCAACATTCAAGGACCGTGCATCCAGTGCCGGATCCTTAATATATACGGTCGCGCGATAAGAGCGCCCGCCACCTGGTGGGGTGCCATACCCGGTAACAATCAGACCCGAGAATGGGTCAACTGATTGAACAGGCAGGAAATCCAGAATTTCGAGCGACGCGTTCCAGATGTATTTGTTAACTTTAATGTTCACATCAGAGTCGCCGGGTTTCAGGAGGTCAAAGATAGATGAGGCTCCTTGGTTGGCCCTTTCCGTGGGGCGACCCAGTTCTTCACGTTCGACAGAGGGTCCACCTAGGCCAAATCCACTCCCTCTGCCACCACATGATGCGACCGCTATAAGGGCCATCAATACGACAGTTGCTTTGATTACGCGTTTTTGTGCCATGTCACCGCTCAGATCATCTGTTTGATACTGTCCTATCTAAGGGGGGGCTTCTGAGCAAGAACATAGTCACCTTTTTGGAGTCACGCTTGGATCATCGGCGAGGGCTTGCTGTCGGACTGTGACATCCATGCATCATTTTTTGCCACATTGCGTTTTCAAGGTTCGGGATGCTTGCAATGACCACCCGAAAAGAGCGAGAGAAACGGCATACCTTTTTCGGATTCCCCGATTAAGGCACATGTTTTTGGAAAACCGAGGGATAAAACTATGAAAAAAGTTCTCTTCGCTACGACTGCTCTCGTTGCAACCGCTGGTGTTGCTGCTGCAGACGTAACTTTCGGCGGCTTCGGTCGTTTTGGTCTGGACTACAATGACGGTCGCACCGATCAAGAAACACGCTATGAAAGCCGTGTTCGTGTGGTCGTTACCGCAACTGCAGAAGCTGACAATGGTTTGTCATTTGGTACGGAAATCCGTTACCAAGCGAACGAAGATGCAAACAGCTATCGTAGCACAGGTGGCTTTAACGCACCTCGTTTTTGGGTTTCCACAGGTGGCCTGGAAGTATCTGTAGGTAACGTTCAGGGTGCTCTGGAGTGGATGCCTGGCCTTTATGACGGTGGTGTTGGCCTGACCGGTCTGGGTTTTGCTGAAAACGTCGCAGCACCTTCTGCGCTTGAGCATGACTATTACTCTTCCGGTACTTTTGACCGTACTGGTATCGACATCAAGTACTCTGCTGGTGATTTTGGTTTCCACCTGTCACACAGCTCTGAAGCCGGCGATTTCTTCGACAACCAGAACACTTTCAATGCTGGTGAAGAGCGCACTGCAGCACAGGTTTCATACAGCACAGGCGGATACACATTCGCTGTGGCTGTTCAAGAAGTAAGTGGCGGTAGTGTCGAAGTCGCTGGCGGCGAAGTAGTCAGCGGGAGCGACTTTAACGCCGAGTGGGCAGCAACAGCATCCGGCACTTTCGGTCCTGCGACTGTAACTCTGAAAGTAGCTGAAGTTCAAAGCACAACTGGTTTTGGTGTTGGTGTAAGCTTCGCGGCTGGCGCGTCTACAACAATCTCTGGTTTTGCGAACTTCTATGATAATGATGTTGTCAATCCGTTTGCAGATGACATTGATGGTTCAGCTACCGACACAGCATACGGCATCGGTTTCAACCACGATATGGGTGGCGGTACATCGCTGCGTGGTGGTGTTGCAGAAGTGTTTAACGACACTCGTGCCGATCTGGGCTTCCAGTTCAGCTTCTAATATAGAAGTTAAACGACCCAATAAAGGGCAGGTCTTCGGACCTGCCCTTTTCTTTTTGTGCATGATGGTGTTTTTTGCAGGCAACTGATTTGTCTTAGAAAGGCCACCCATGTCTCTTGCTGAAATCACTGCACGTATCCACCTGGCAGAAGACCACACTGGCCGGAGAACTGGTGCGGCGCAACTGATTGCTGTGTCCAAGGTTCAGCCCAATGATCGAGTCGAGGCTGTCTTGAAAGAGGGGCACCGTCTGTTTGGTGAAAACAAGGTGCAGGAAGCGGCAGGCAAATGGCCCGCATTTCGCGAAACTTATCCGGATGTTCATGTTCATCTTCTGGGACCGCTACAAACAAACAAAGCCCGCCAAGCGATGGAGATTTTTGAGGCGATCCATTCACTGGACCGACCAAAGCTTGCCAAAACTATTGCCCGTCTGGCTGAAGAGTTAGGCCATTGCCCGAATTTGTTCATTCAGGTGAATACGGGTGAAGAGGATCAAAAAGCGGGGGTTTTGCCCGCTGATGCCGATGCTTTCATCGCCGAGTGCCGCGCGTTGAAATTGCCAATCGTTGGATTGATGTGCATTCCTCCCGCGGAAGAAGAGCCTAGCCTGCATTTTGCCCTGCTGCGCAAGATAGCTCAGCGCAATGATATCAAAGGCTTGTCTATGGGGATGAGTGGTGATTTTGAGCGTGCGGTGGCCCTTGGTGCGACTCATGTACGTGTTGGTTCCGCCATCTTTGGCGCCCGCGACTATGGTTAGGCGTGTACGATAAGTCGTGCATTGGGTCTGATCCGTTCAGAAATCCAACGTAGATGGTCCCGCCTAAAAGCAACACAGCCTTCGGTGGGGAATCCTTTTCGGCGATATTGATGGATAAAGATGGCTGATCCCTTTCCGGGTACCGCGTCAGGCCAATTCCAATTTGTGATCAACACCAGATCATAGAGCGGATCCGCACGACGCAAACATTCATGGCTGTATTTATATGGCGCCCGAACATGGTGATTATAGGATTGTTCGTTTGGATCGTCCGACCATAGATCGTTCATTGTAATGGCGCGTGCCCAAGGTTGTGGGCGGAGTATTCGATCCGGGCGATACAGCATACCGACAATCCGATGGATACCAACAGGGGTCGCCCCGTCACCCTCTTGTTTGTCCAGTGTTATGCCGCCTTTTCCAACTGAACAGGGAAAATACTGGTTCATAAAGCGAACCCCGCGCGAGGTCAGAACAAGGTCTTGGGGGGTCACAACATATGCCCTGACTTATCGGCCTTGGTGGCGAGATATGCGGTGTTATGTGGGTTCTCGCCCACCTTAAGGGGCACACGTTCCGTGACACGAATACCTGATTTTTCCATCATTTGAATTTTTCGAGGGTTGTTGGTTAAAAGACGAACTTTTGAAAATCCCATTTTTTTCAGTATATTAGATCCAATTCGAAAATCTCGTTCGTCGTCTTCAAAGCCCAGACGATGGTTGGCCTCGACTGTATCAAATCCCTGATCCTGAAGCGAATAAGCGCGCATTTTATTGGTAAGACCGATCCCGCGACCTTCTTGGTTGAGGTACAGCAATACCCCCTTACCAGCTTGGCCCATCTGTGCCAAAGCACCGTTTAATTGTGGTCCACAATCGCATTTCAGACTGCCCAATACGTCACCAGTGAAACATGCAGAATGCAGACGGGCAAGAACAGGTTTATCACGTGCAGGGCGGCCGATTTCGATGGCGTAGTGTTCTTCCCCCCCATCTTCGGGGCGAAATATATGCAACCGCCCCGCCTCTGCCGCTGTCATTGGCAGGCGCGCGTGAACAACTGGATGAAGGGGGCTGGTGGCGCTGAGGTGTGGCGCGGCCAAGGGTTCAGGGATGACGGTCACGCCATGTTCCAAGGCAAAGGAAGCCGGATTCTGTAAAGCCAGAACAAGAACTGCAGGCAACAATTGTGCCTGCTTCGCAAGCGCCAGTGCCGCGCGGTGCAATTTAACCGATCCCTCGCGGGCACTCAAAAGCGGGCCTTTCATAGGACTTTTCAAATCATCCGCCGGATCGGCTACGCTGTGAACCCATCTCAAAGAGGCATCAGGAGGCAGCACAATACGTGCCATATCACCATCATAGGCGCGGGCCTTTAAGACAGAGGCCCGGCGCGCGGTGACTGTCAGAACCGCGTCACCACCAAGCGCGCGCAGATCCGCAAGGCGTTGTGCCTCCAATGTTTCAGCCGCCAGCACGAGAATCGCCTGACCGTCCCCAGTGATGACAATCGGCACACCCATACGCAAATCACCCCGTGCACGGGCTAATTTTTCTATGATATCAGGTGCAAAGCTCATCTACGCCTCATTTTCGCTTGGAATTCCCTATGTAACCATTTTCAGTGAGAAGTGAAACAATAGCGCACGCATTTACACGAGCGCGTGAAACGATTGCAGCAAATCTTGTGAAATGAGATCAGCGACCGCATTTCATGTCACAAGAGGGTATCAGGAGGTTCTTATGGGACAGCTCAAGAAAATATTGCTGGTGGACGACGACGACGACCTGCGCGAAGCGCTGTCCGAACAGCTTGTAATGACCGAAGACTTTGACGTGTTTGAGGCAGGGTCAGGATCAGAGGCCATGGTGAAAGCCAAGGAAGGGATTTACGATCTTGTGATCCTTGACGTTGGTTTGCCTGATACAGACGGGCGCGAATTGTGCCGTGTCATGCGCAAGCAGGGCGTCAAAAGCCCGATCCTGATGCTGACAGGGCATGATACCGACGCAGATACCATTTTGGGTCTGGATGCTGGCGCGAACGATTATGTGTCCAAACCGTTCAAGTTTCCGGTGCTATTAGCCCGTATTCGTGCGCAACTGCGTCAGCATGAACAATCTGAAGACGCTGTTTTCACGCTTGGGCCGTATACGTTCAAGCCCGCGATGAAGATGCTTATTACAGATGATGACAAGAAGATCCGTCTGACCGAGAAAGAAACCAATATTCTTAAGTATCTGTATCGTTCTGCAGATGGCGTTGTGGCGCGTGATGTTCTGTTGCACGAGGTGTGGGGGTATAACGCGGGAGTGACAACTCATACGCTTGAAACCCACATCTATCGGTTGCGTCAAAAGATTGAACCCGATCCTTCCAATGCCCGTCTGCTGATCACTGAAAGTGGTGGATATCGCTTGGTTAGCTGAGGGAATGGGGGTGTTTCCTAAGGGAAACCCTCACTTTGCACCAATGACGAATATTGGCGTGTGACTTATTTATGTCACAGCTTTTGTTTACATGGTGTGGTAGTTTGATTTGAATCAAAGCAACATGCAACGCGCATGTTTAGCTTTAATACAGTTCCCGCGCATATCCGGGTTATGGTGTGCACCTCCCTGTTGGACTGGCCCGAACTTTTGTTCGGGCCTTTTTTTGTCAATTTCCTGCGTTTCACAAGAGTTGATTATGCGTTTATGCCATGTAAAGAATTTAGCATCGTTGTCTCTAACAGCATGGAAAGGCCAAATCGCATGTCTGTGGAACAGCTTTTGTCCAATGCCAAACGATGTCTGAAAAAGGGACGTTCGGAAGACGCGATCGCCATCTATCAGGGAATTTTAGAAAAATTCCCAAATAACAAACGGGCGCGTTTGGCATTGCAGGAGATGCTTAAGCAGGGCAGAGGAGTTAGCCGCCCTATGGTGTCTCCTAACCAACTGGCGCATTTGTCCAACCTTTTGAGTGCCGGAAAAACGCAGGACATGATTTTGCAAGCGAGCTTGCTGAGCAGTCAATGCAGGCCTAATGCAGAGCTTTCTAAATTACTTGGTGCGGCTCACGTAATGCGGGGCCAGGCAGAGATCGCAATAGAGCATTTCCAAGCGGTAACTGATTTAATGCCAGACGATGCGGATGGCTGGAACAACCTCGCGATGGCGCAGCGTAAATTGGGGGATTGGAAACTTGCGGGCAGTAACCAGCGGCGTGCTGTACATTTGCTCCCTGACGATGCGGAATTTCATCTCAGCCTTGCAGAAACTCTGACAGAGCTGGGTGAATTTGAAGAAGCCCTTTTGGAATATGATCAAGCACAGGCATTGGGATTTGCGTCGGCCAAGGTCCATTTTGGACGTGCGCGCATCTATAAGCGCTTGGGTAATTTGGATGAAGCAGAGAGCGCTTGTAAGGCCGCGATAAATGAAGAGCCAACCTTTGCAAAGGCGTATCTTGAATTGTCGCTGGTACACAGGTTTTCTGCCTCAGATGCTTTCATAGATCAGATGTTGGAAGTTCTCGAGAATAGAAACCCGACAGAAGAAGATCAAATTCAACTTGGATTTGCTCTTTTTAAGGCGTTCAAAGATATCAACGACGATGCGCGTGCTATGGTCTATCTAGAGCAAGCAAATGCCTTATGCGGACAAGTATCCGGCTATAATTTCTCTTCTGATCAAGCGTTGTTTGATAAAATCAGAACACATTTCACACAGGCTGAGCCGCCGCAATCCAAGCCCAAGAGCAAGACTAAATATAAGGGCCCCAGGCCGATATTTATCCTTGGAATGCCGCGATCAGGCACGTCATTAACAGAGCAAATGTTGGCAAGCCACTCACAGGTTTTTGCCGCAGGAGAACTGGACACGTTTCAAAAATCGGTTGCGTCAAGTGGCTGGGAAAAAGGACGCCCGCGCTTAGATGTCACGGATCATATCCGCGAGATGTATTTATCATCGGTTAAGGATTTGACGAATGCCCGGTATCTGACGGACAAGATGCCGCTGAATTTTCTTTGGATTGGGCATATTCTAGAGGCAATCCCAGAAGCCCGGGTTGTGCATCTGAAGCGCGATCCAACGGCGGTGTGTTGGTCAATCTATTCTCACTATTTCCCGGCAAAGGGGATGGCATTTGGGTGTCAGCAACGGGACGTAGCTCAATATTATCAACGGTATGAGAAATTGATGTTGTTCTGGCATCAGCGGTTTCCTGGCCGCATCGTTGATTTAGACTATGACGCATTGACCATTGATCCCCAAAGACACCTTTCGATTGTTTTGGATAAAATTGGACTGCCTTGGGAGGATAGTGTTGTGCGCCCCCAAGAGAACAAGCGTGTCGTTTCAACGGCCTCCATGTTGCAAGTGCGTAAGGAGGTTTACACGGGCAGCTCTCAGGCGTGGCGTCGTTTTGAGGCTTATCTTCAGCCCATGATCTGGGAGTTGTCACAAAAATGATAATTCCCAATGGCCCTGTGGGCGTGCCTTGGTTATGGTTGGCCACAACAAAATATCGGAGCGCGCCATGTCATTTACTATTGCCACTTGGAACATCAATTCTGTGCGGTTGCGTGAGCCTATCGTATTGAAGTTACTGGAAGAAGAGGCGCCGGATGTTCTGTGCTTGCAAGAATGCAAAAGCCCGGTAGACAAAATTCCAACCGAAGGGTTTCATGCGTTGGGATACCGCCACATGGTGGCGCGTGGCCAAAAGGGATATAATGGAGTCGCGATCCTATCGAAGATTCCGATGGTAGAAGCTGCAGCCGAGGATTTTGCCGATCTTGGCCACGCCCGTCATATCGCCGGGACGTTGGAAAACGGGGTGACGGTGCATAATTTCTATGTACCTGCTGGCGGGGATGTCGCCGACCGTGAGGTGAATGAAAAGTTTGGCCAAAAACTCGATTACCTGACTGAAATGCGGGATTGGTTCCATGCGGAAAAACCAGAGAAATCCATTCTGGTAGGTGATTTGAACATTGCTCCGCGTGAAGATGACGTCTGGGATCATAAGAAATTGCTTAAGGTAGTCAGCCACACTCCGATTGAAGTGGACCATTTGGCCGAAACCCAAGGGGCAGGTGGATGGGTGGATGTCACCCGTCAAGACATCCCAGAGGGTAAGCTCTACAGTTGGTGGTCTTATCGCGCACGTGATTGGGATGTGGCAGATAAAGGTCGCCGCCTAGACCATGTTTGGGCGACAGGGGACATTTCCAACGCCGCCCATGGCAGTCGCGTCTTGCGTGCCGCACGTGGTTGGGAAAAACCTTCGGACCATGCTCCGATTTTTGCAACATTTGACCTTTGATTTCCGTGTAACAGCGTCCATATAAAGGCCAACACGCAATAAGGAACGATGACAATGCTGGAACTTGGACAAGGCACCGCAGCCCCTGCTGATCTGATCAAAGACGTCTCAGAGGCGACTTTTATGCAGGATGTGGTCGAGGCGTCACAAACAGCACCAGTCATCGTTGATTTTTGGGCCCCTTGGTGTGGCCCATGCAAAACTCTAGGCCCCGCGCTAGAGAGTGCTGTGACCAAGGCCAAAGGTGCGGTCACAATGGCCAAGGTCAATGTTGATGAAAATCAGATGATTGCAGGCCAGTTGCAGGTGCAATCCATTCCAACGGTTTTTGCTTTTTATAAGGGGCAACCGATTGACGGATTTCAAGGAGCAGTGCCGCCTTCGGAGATTGAGGCATTTGTGACCCGCGTGATCCAACACTCTGGTGGCGATGCCAGTGGTGGTCTGGACGAGGCGCTTGAAGCGGCTGAGACGATGCTGGACGACGGCGACGTTGCGGATGCTGCACAAACATTTGCGGCGATTCTGGAAGAAGATCCACTAAGCGCTGCTGCCTTTGGTGGATTGGCGCGCGCTCATATTGCACTGGATGAGCTGGACGAGGCAGAGGCCGTGTTGAACGGTGCCCCAGCCGAAATTTCAGAGGCGCCCGAGCTTGAAGCCGCGCGTGCGCAAATCGAATTGGCCCGCCAGGCCGAAAATGCAGGCCCTGTTGCCGAATTACGTGCAGCGGTTGAGGCAAGCCCTGAAGACATGCAGGTACGTCTTGATCTGGCGCAGGCTTTGCATGCTGCTGGTGATGCCGAAGCGGCAGTAAATGAGCTTCTTGAAATGTTTCGTCGGGATCGCGAATGGAATGACGGTGCGGCTAAGGCACAATTGTTCACCATCTTTGAGGCCCTCAAGCCCAACGATCCGATTGTTTTGAATGGCCGTCGGAAACTTAGCTCGATGATATTTGCCTGATCGAAAATCCGCGTTACAGTTGGGTATGATGAAATCTGCTGATCTTCCGGACGTGATTTCGGTGTTTCCGCTGCCCGGTGCTTTGTTGTTGCCGCGATCACGATTGCCGCTGCACATTTTTGAACCGCGCTATCTCACATTATTTGAAGATGCCCTGAAAACGCCGGAACGCCTGATCGGGATGGTGCAGCCGTACTCTGTTGCCGGACGGGAAGAAGATGTTCTGCACAGTATTGGCTGCGTCGGACGCATCACCCAGTTTTCTGAAACCGAAGACGGGCGATACATGATCACACTGCGCGGCGTGTCGCGGTTTCGCATCAAAGCCGAAGTTGATGGGTTTCAACCGTATCGACGCTGCGAGGTGTCGTGGGATGGGTTTGAACGTGATCTTGGGCAGAGCGAACGTGATGCGGCCTTTGCGCGTGAGGGTTTCATGCAATTGCTGACTCGGTATTTTGATGTTTTGGGTCTGTCCACAGACTGGGATACCCTAAAGGACGCAGATGATGAGTTATTGATCAATTCATTGTCCATGCTGCTGGATTTTCAACCCGAAGACAAACAGGCGCTGCTTGAGGCGCCGTCACTCTCAACCCGCCGGGAAACCCTTGTTACCTTGATCGAATATACGATGCGTGGTGGCGACACAGAGGACATTATGCAATGACGACCACCCCCAAGTTTGATCGCCGTATGTTAGAAGCGTTGGTGTGTCCAAATACCAATCAGGTGTTGCGATACAATGCTGAAGCACAAGAATTGGTATCGCGTGCGGCGGGGCTGGCCTTTCCCATTCGTGACGGAATACCAATTATGCTTGTGGATGAGGCGCGACAATTGAGTGATGATGAAAGCACCAAAAAGTAACGCGCGCGCTTTTTCATTATCATAAGATTTACTTTCTTCGCGCTACAAATGAATAGGCAATTTTGCCGTTCTGCGCGGAGAACAGGTTTGGACGGAACGTTTCGCAAGAGTTCGAAATCCTTGAACGTAAGGGAGCGATATCAATGCGTTGTTATTGATACGGCAGAATTGCGTGCTTGGGGAAGCGAATGGATTGCATGCACTCTTGTTGATATGCAGCGCGGTCGCCCCGAAGGGGAAGGGCGGCGTGCGGAGTTGATGGCGCGACTGGAAACCTCTGAAAAAATGTTGAACCGTGGCCTAATGGACCACTTTGGCGAATACGCAGAGATGTTTTCGCCAAATTTGGAAGGTGGGCGTAAGCAGGCGCTCGACGGGGTTCGCAAAAGTATGGAACTTTTTTCCCACATCGAACGCAGCTGGGCACGGGGCGCGCCTGATTTGTCCGAAGTCAAAGGCGCAGCAAAACACCATGAAACAGAAGTGGGTAAAGGCATCAGCATCTTTTTAGGGGAATTAAACTCTCAGGTTGCGCATCAGGAAAGCCGCGTTCTGGACGAACGTGCACGTATGATCCGTGAAACCGTTGATGAAATTCGAGATGTGAATTTTCGCATCAACCTGATTGCAATCAACGCGTCGATCGAGGCTGCGCGCGTGGGGGATGCAGGTCGGGGTTTTGCTCATATTGCAGGGGAAATTCGTGGTCTGTCCCTAAAATCCAAAGATGCATTCGACAAGTTGCTGCATCGCTTGCGCACAGATGCAAAGTCTAGATCGTAGTGCATCTTTTGTCTTAACGCATCAGTTGTGGCAATTCCCCACTCAGGCCGGCGGCTTCGCGAATAAAGCTGCGTCTTAAGCCAGGGACGGCATTTACAAGACCCATGCCAATGTCACGCCCAGCTCGCAGTATGGGATTGTCATTTGAAAACAATTTGTTGGTCATGTCTGTCGCTGCCACAAGTAGATGCGTGTCAAACCGACGCCATTGTTCATAGCGCTCCAGAACCAATTCGCTGGCAATGTCTTCACCGCGTTGTTGTGCTTCGCTCAGAACCTGCACCAACGCTGCAACATCACGCAGGCCCGCGTTCAGACCTTGACCGGCAATTGGATGCATTCCGTGCGCCGCATCCCCAACAAGGACGGTGCGCTCTGAGATAAATCTGTTGGCTACTGTTAAGCTGAGCGGATAGGTGAAGCGCCTCCCTGCCAAGGTTATATCCCCAAGGAAATCACCAAAACGTGGGCGCAATACATCAAGATAGGCCGCATCATCCAAGGCATTTATCTGTGCTGCCATGGCGTCGGTTTCGCTCCATACAATAGAGCTGCGATTGCCAGGAAGAGGCAAGATGGCCAAGGGACCAGGGGGCATAAAAAACTGATGCGCGATGCCGTTGTGAGGCTTTTCATGGTCTATTGCACAAACCAAAGCTGTTTGCCCATATCTCCATCCTGTGCGTTTGATTCCTGCCCGCGCGGCAACACCACTTTGGCGGCCATCGCATCCCACCAATACGCGCGTCCGAAGGGTTTGCCCGGTGGATAAGGTGACAGTCACGCCCGTTGGATCAACCGCATGGTCGATGACTGAACTGGGCGAAATACTGGTAATGCCATCTTGTTGCGCGACTGTTTGCAGAAAACCGCGATACAAAAAACGATCTTCCAGCATAAAGCCCATGGGCCCTTCTTCGATTTCAGCGTGATCAAAATGCAGAAAGAAAGGCGATGGGCCTTCACCTGCGCGCCCATCAGTCACATTGATCTCCAACATTGGTTGGGCGTCTGCGGCAACGTGATCCCACACTCCTATGGCGTGTAATAAGCGTTGCGAGGACAGAGCCAGCGCATACCCCCTGCCATCAAAGTTATCTCCGGATCGGGCCTGAGGAGTCTGTGCGTCGATCATAGTGACGTTAAACCCGGCTTGCGCCAATCCCAATGCCAATGCAGGGCCATTCAGGCCACCGCCTGCAATCAAAATATCAGTATCATACCTCATGCAGTTTAATATGCGTGCTGCTTCGGGATTGTCCATGCGCTGCAAGGTCGCTACCGTCGTCGAAAGCAATAAATCTTGCGGAGAAGCGGATGTTTGACTGGCTTGGAATGAGTGCTGCGGATTTGGGGCGTGGGATTGCGGACGGATCTATTGATCCTGTGGCATTGACGCAGGCCTTTTTGGGGGCGATCGACAGCCACGATCACCGAGATCGGATTTACGTGCGTGTGACCGCAGACCGCGCCATGGTCGAGGCCGAAGCGGCGGCCGAACGCGCCCGGGCAGGGCAACGATTGTCACCATTGGATGGAGTGCCGATCAGTTGGAAAGATCTATTTGACACGGCAGGTGTGGAAACAGAATCAGGGTCTGCTCTGTTGAAGGGCCGTGTCCCCAGCACGGATGCCGCAGTTTTGCGAAATGCCACGACGATGGGTTTGGTGTGCCTTGGGAAAACGCATATGTCCGAATTGGCCTTTTCTGGGCTGGGATACAATCCGATTACGGCCACCCCGCCCAATATAAATGATCCCAAAGTGGTGCCCGGAGGGTCCTCTTCTGGGGCAGCGGCCTCTGTGGCCTTTGGTTTGGCGGCGATTGGTATTGGCTCTGATACGGGGGGGTCGGTTCGTATTCCTTCGGCCTGGAATGATTTGGTGGGATTAAAAACCACTGCAGGACGTGTGTCCTGTCAAGGAACGGTTCCACTTTGCGAAAGCTTTGATACGGTTGGGCCTTTGTGTCGTACGGTTGAAGACGCGGCACTGTCATTGGCAATATTGGAAGGGCGGGCATCAGTGGATCTGCGCGGGGCCAACCTTAAGGGGATGAGATTCGCGGTCCTAGAGACATTGGCTCTTGATGACCTGCGAGAAGCGCCCAAAACTGGCTTTGCTACGGCGTTGGAACGTTTGAAAGATGCAGGCGCCTCTGTCGTGGGCTTGGACGCGCCTGAGGTTGCGCGGGCGATGATGTTGGCTGGGCCATTATATGCTTCAGAGGCATACGGACAGTGGCGTGATGTGATCGAAGCTCAACCTGATTTAATGTATGCCGAGATATTGGAGCGGTTCAGGGGCGGTGCACAGTATTCCGCTGCAGATTATGTGTCTGCTTGTCATGAGTTAGAGGCGCTTCGATCAAGGTGGCGCACGCGGGTGGCAGGGTTTGATGCGGTTCTGATGCCTACCTCACCGATCCTGCCGCCGGATGTGGCGCGATTGTCGGAAGATCATGATTATTATGTGACCGAGAATATTCTGGCCTTGCGCAACACGCGTATCGGCAATTTGATGAATGCTTGTGCGGTAAACTTGCCAACAGGTGTGCCAAGCTGTGGTATCCTGTTTATGGGATTGCCTTACGCCGAAGAACGTATCTTGCGCGTGGCGGCCGCTGCTGAATTTGCGTTAGGCTGACACTCATCCGTCCCTTATGGTCCGTCTTCGCGTTGAAACGAACCCTCAACGAAGACGGACCATAAGGGACGGATGAGTGTTTCGAACAAGTCTTGGCGCAAATACCACAACCGTCAGAAAAGCCGCTCTTTTTCTGGACGTGCCCGTACGATTTGGCTAATCTGGGCACAAAAGGGGCGATAACGATCCCAAACTTTGAGGCAATTGAATATGTTTCCCGAGCGGTTTTCGAACCTTCCGGCCTATGCGTTTCCGCGTTTGCGGAGCCTTCTGGACGACCATGCCCCTGGTGGGGCTGCCGTACACATGACGATTGGCGAACCTAAGCATGCTTTTCCTGCTTGGGTCACGGATGTTATTGTGGAAAACGCATCTGGCTTCAATCAATACCCCCCTAATGACGGGGCACCTGAATTGCTACGCGCCATGAGCGACTGGGTGGATCATCGTTATTCCGTGCCCCTTGATCCTACCAGGGATATATTGGCGCTGAATGGCACGCGCGAAGGGTTGTACAACGCGGCCATGGCTCTGTGCCCTGAAACTAAGGGCGGCGCGACGCCTATCGTGTTGTCTCCGAACCCGTTTTATCAGGTGTATATGGTGGCGGCATTATCGGTGAATGCAGAACCATTACTTGTACCCGCCACGCGCGAAAATGGCTTTCTACCCGATTATACGTCTTTGCCGCCAGAGGTTCTGAACCGTGTAGCGGTGGCGTATATCTGTTCTCCGGCAAATCCGCAGGGGGCCGTGGCCAGCCGGGATTATTGGCGCGATCTGATCGCATTGGCAGAGCAATATGATTTCAAAATTTTTGCGGATGAATGTTATTGCGAGATCTACCGCGACTCGCCACCTGTCGGCGCGCTTGAAGTGGCCCATGCAATGGGGGCCGATCCAGAGCGCGTGTTGATTTTCCACTCTTTGTCTAAACGATCTAACTTGCCGGGGCTGCGGTGTGGCTTTGTTGCCGGAGGGCCGCAATCCATTGTGCGCATGAAGCAGCTGCGCAATTATGCAGGCGCGCCGCTGCCATTGCCGTTGCAACGTGCAGCTCAGGCCGTGTGGTCCGAAGAAAGCCACGTTTCAGAGAATCGCGCGCTTTATGCCGAGAAATTCGATCTGGCGGATCAAGTATTCAGCGGGCTTCCCGGATATCTAAGCCCCCAAGCGGGATTTTTTCTGTGGTTACCAGTGCAAGATGGGGAAGAGGCGGCAGTAAAGCTGTGGACACAAACCGGTGTGCGGGTACTGCCGGGGGCTTATCTGTCGCGAGAAGTGAACGGGTTTAATCCCGGTAAAGAGTACATCCGGGTCGCTCTAGTGGCCCCAAAAAACGAAGTGCAGGATGCGTTGATTACACTACGCAGCTGCCTTTACGAATAAGAACGAGGGACGAGATGGCATTTCAGGCACGTGGACGCGACCCGCTTTTTGACAGCGATATGCAGGCGGCGATCGAAAAACGAGGCAAAGAGCTGATCGGGCTGGGGCTGATCGCTTTGGGTCTGATGGCAGCCGCGATGATCGCCTCTTATACGCCCAGTGATCCGAATTGGATGTCAGCAACAGATGCCCCTGTGCAAAACTGGATGGGGCAGATTGGCGCGTCCATTGCGGCACCGATGTTTATGATCATTGGTTGGGGCAGCTGGGGGATCGCCACATTATTGTTGGCGTGGGGTATGCGGTTTACGCTGCATATCGGGGCAGACCGTGCTTTTGGCCGTGTCATTTTTGGCCCAATTGTTTTGGCGCTTGGCTCGATTTATGCCTCAACACTTGTGCAAGGCCCCACTTGGACTCACAGTTTTGGGCTTGGCGGTTTGTTTGGTGACACCGTTTTAGGAGCGGTCTTGAACATCCTGCCTGTCAATGCCGTGATTGGATTGAAATTCGTGTCCTTTGTGCTGGGCTTGGGAATTGTGGCCTTCTTGGCATTCGTTTTGGGCTTTACCAAAGGTGAATTGAAACGCATTGCACGCTTTATGATTGTTGGGGTGATCATGACCTATGCGATGCTGATGACACTGCTAGGACGCGGCGCAAGTGGTGCCGTTCATGCCGCGCAGTCGATGCAGCAACGCCATCAGGATCGCCGTGTCCAAGCACGGGACCGGATCGAGGCGGCCGCTGCGGATGGTTGGGCAGATGCTGTTGCGCAAGAAGAGTATGACGAGGATCTGATTGAAGAACCCGCATCGCGTGGAGGGATTTTGTCACGCGTACCCGGCTTGATCAAACGCCCAGAAGTAATGCCAGAACCAGAGCTGGTGGAACAGGATATGATTGCCGATGTGCCTGAGGCCCCCACTGATGATCGCATCAAGGCCAAGATCGCAGATGTTATCAAAAGCCGTGTGCGTCAAAATCCATCTGTGCGTGCACCAAGTGCGGCACCGTTGACCAAAGGTCGTGGTCATGGGCCCAAGCCGCTGGTTCTTAATGCTTCTGAAGGTGTGCAATTGCCACCAGAGCCACCACTGACGGCGGCGCATACATCTTCGTTCATTCCAGAGGCTCCGATGATGGAAGCCCCTTTGATGGATGTGGAAGAAGACAACGCTATGATGCTTGATCCAATGCAGGATGCAGATTGGGATGATCAAGGCGCGTTTGATGATCAGGCCGACACAAATGTCTTTGCCGCAGAACCAGAGATTGAGGAACTGCCTACTGCGCCTGCACCGATGGCGACGCCCAGTATTCCAATTCAAGAGCCGCGCAAGGTTGTGCAACATACCGCGCGTAAGCCGGTGAAACCATCAACACGCGCACGTGCTGAGGCCCAACCATCGCTGGCCTTTGAAGAAAATGCCTCTGAATATGAATTGCCCCCGCTGAATCTTTTGGCGAACCCGGATGATATTCAACGTCATCACCTAAGCGATGATGCGTTGGAAGAAAACGCCCGGATGCTTGAAGTGGTGCTGGATGATTATGGAGTCAAAGGCGAAATTGTCAGCGTGCGCCCCGGCCCTGTTGTAACAATGTATGAACTGGAACCTGCGCCTGGTCTCAAGGCGAGCCGCGTGATTGGCTTGGCGGATGATATTGCGCGTTCAATGTCTGCATTGTCTGCGCGGGTTTCGACTGTGCCAGGTCGGTCGGTGATCGGGATCGAATTGCCCAACGAAAACCGTGAAAAGGTTGTGCTGCGCGAGATCCTGTCAGCGCGTGATTTTGGTGATGGCAATCAGAAATTGCCGCTGGCATTGGGCAAAGATATTGGTGGCGATCCAGTTGTTGCCAACCTCTCTAAGATGCCTCACTTGCTTATTGCGGGGACCACGGGGTCAGGTAAATCGGTGGCGATCAACACGATGATCCTGTCGCTGTTGTACAAATTGACACCCGAAGAATGCCGCCTGATCATGATCGACCCAAAGATGTTGGAACTGTCAGTTTACGACGGCATTCCGCATCTTTTGTCGCCAGTTGTGACGGATCCCAAAAAGGCGGTTGTCGCCTTGAAATGGACTGTTGGCGAGATGGAAGAGCGGTATCGCAAGATGTCCAAGATGGGCGTGCGCAATATCGATGGATATAATGCGCGGGTTGCTGAGGCGCTGAAAAAGAATGAAACCTTCAGCCGCACAGTACAAACCGGGTTTGATGATGAAACCGGTGAACCCGTGTTTGAAACCGAAGAAATCATGCCAGAAAAAATGCCATATATCGTCGTTATCGTTGACGAAATGGCAGACCTGATGATGGTTGCGGGAAAAGAGATTGAGGCCTGCATTCAACGTCTTGCACAGATGGCGCGTGCGTCTGGGATCCACCTGATTATGGCGACACAGCGCCCATCGGTGGATGTGATTACTGGCACGATCAAGGCTAACTTCCCCACCCGGATCTCGTTCCAGGTGACCTCGAAAATTGACAGCCGCACCATTCTTGGAGAGATGGGCGCAGAGCAACTTTTGGGTATGGGGGATATGCTGTATATGGCCGGTGGTGCAAAAATCACCCGTTGCCATGGTCCGTTTGTGTCCGACGAAGAAGTCGAGGAAATCGTCAATCACCTTAAATCCTTTGGCCCACCGGAATATAAAAGCGGTGTTATCGAGGGGCCTGCTGATGATGAAAAGGCCAGCAACATCGACGCTGTGCTTGGGCTTGGCGGCAACACCACGGGCGAAGATGCGCTCTATGATCAGGCGGTGGCGATTGTCATCAAGGATCGCAAATGTTCCACGTCCTATATTCAGCGCAAGCTTGCGATCGGATATAATAAGGCGGCCCGCCTTGTTGAGCAAATGGAAGACGAAAGCATCGTGTCCTCTGCCAACCATGTGGGTAAACGCGAAATTCTGGTGCCGGAACAACATTGATCGGCAGGTTTGGGCCGATGGTGCAAACTTTCCCCGTAAATTGTTTTGGCCGCGTCTGTCATCAGGCGCGGTCAACGCTTACATAAAGGGTATGAGTATGTTGAAAGCCCTATTGGCCCCTGCCTTTGTCGCAGCGATGGCGGTCCCCGCAAATGCAGAAAAACTGACATTAGATCAGATTTCTGCCTATCTGAACCAAATTACCACACTCGAGGCCCCGTTTCAGCAGATCAATGATGATGGATCGGTATCCACTGGACGCCTGATGATCAAACGCCCCGGCAAAATGCGGTTTGAATATAATCCGCCGGTCGAAGCTGTGGTTTTGGCCAGCGCAAATACGGTGGCGATTTTTGATGGAAAATCAAATCAACCCCCTGAAACCTATCCCTTGAAGCGCACTCCGCTTTCACTAATTTTGCTGCCAAATGTGGATTTGAAAGCCGCAAAAATGGTTGTGGGGCATGAGGAAGATGAGGAAAAGACCATCGTGACGGCGATGGATCCCAAGCATCCGGATTATGGAACAATCAAACTTACGTTCACTGCAAATCCTATTGCTCTGCGTGAATGGACAGTCTTCGATGCGACAGGATTGCAGACTCAGGTTTTGTTAGGAGAGGCGCGCGAAGGGCAGTCCTATCCCAATACGTTGTTCAACATTCATTTGGAAAAACAAAGCAATGATCGCTAATCCATAAGATAACAACAGGCAGGGAAACCCCGCCTGTGTTTTTGTTTAACTGGCGCAGCGGGCCAGTTGCTTCTCATAGGTGCGTGCGCGTTGCCCGACCTCTCCTGAGACACGTAACAGCCAGCTTTTGTTGCGATAGCTGCCGCGGGCATATCCTGTGTGCCCTTCGTGATAGGCCAGATATTGATTGCGCGCGTCATGCAATGAGACGCCGTTTCGCTTGACGGTTTTGGTCATGTACCAGCCCATGAAATCAGTCGCGTCACGAATGTCATCACGCCGTGCGCGCCAGCTTCGAGTTTCGCGGATGTATTCATCCCATGTTCCGTCCAACGCCTGTGCATATCCATAGGCGCTGCTTTGACGGCCCATCGGCAGAATACCCAACGCATAGCGATACGGTGTCCGCGCGTTACCGACGAATTTACTTTCCTGATAGATCACGGCCATCTGAACGTGAGGTGGTACGCCCCAACGCCGTTCCGTGGCACGGAATGCCTTAATGTAATTTGGGCGCTGCCTGATGATCGAACATGCGTCGTCCAGATTGCGCGGCGGTGAATACCGCCCGCCACCACAAGAGGCGACCAACAACAGGATTATCAGGGCGCGAAAGAATCTGCTCATCTGCCTCTCGCTTATGTAGTGTTTTGCCATAGTTTAACGCAATTTTGCCGCGTAGGAAATGACAATTCTGTATAGTGGGCGGTCTTGAACTCACAAAACAAAGGCAAGCAGGACCGGCAAGGTGATGATCGCCAAGAGGGTCGACACCACCACAAGGCTTGCAACGGTTTCTCCGTCTGCATCAAATTTCTCTGCCAACAGATATGAAGACACCCCTACGGGTGTGCAAATTTGTAAAACCAAGATGCCAAATGCCGCGTGTTCCAGTGCAAAAAACGATGCCGTGGCAACTCCAATGATGACACAGATGACAAGTTTCAAAATCGACAACATCAATGCCTGCACAATACGGGCGGGTGTGATTTTGGCAACGGCCACACCCAGCGTGATCAACATCATCGGGATCGCCATTTGCCCCAACAGGTCAAGCGCATTCGTCAAAAAAATGGGTGTCTCCCAGCCTTGCCAAAGGAAAATAGCGCCAAGGACGGTCGCGATATTCAAAGGTTGTAGCGCAATCTTTCGCATCGATCCGCCACCTGCAACGATCCACAATCCCACAGTGAATGACATGATCGACGTGATGGCAAGAATCACCACCGCATAGCCCAAGCCAACTTGACCAAATGAAAGCAAAGCCAGCGGCAGCCCCAGATTACCGGTATTACCAAACGTCAACGGCGCCAGAAAAACGCGTTGGGATAACCCGGCAATCCAAAGGATGAATGCGAGTATCAAAGCAACGGCGCTATAGGCAAGCACGGTTGCAATGGAGAGTGTACCAAGGGCCGCAGGTTCTACTGGGCTGCGCATCAGCGCGGTAAAAACAAGGGCTGGAACGGCCAGATTGATTCCAAGACGGGTGATGAAATCAATATGATATTCGAACCCAAGCCGTACCCAACCAAACCCAATGGCACCCAACAAAAAGACAGGAGAAACGATTTGCAGGACTGTTAAGATTAGGTTCACAGTCTGTTTCCTTAAAATTAGTGACGAAAAATGGACAAATACTACTTGAAAGCAGTAGAATCCCAATCTAGGGGCTGCAAGCTATGTTGAAAACACGTGCGAAATATCATCTGGGTCAGATTGTTCGCCACCGCAAACATCCGTTTCGCGGTGTGGTGTTTGATGTGGATCCGGAATTTTCTAATACCGATGAATGGTATGAGGCTATTCCCGAAGACAGTCGCCCAAGAAAACACCAACCGTTTTACCATCTCTTGGCGGAAAACGATCAGTCTTATTATGTTGCGTATGTGTCTGAGCAAAACCTTATCGCGGACTATTCCGGCGAACCGGTTGACCATCCTGACATCCCTGATTTGTTTGGGCCGTTTGAAGATGGTCAATATCCGCTGCATTTCAATTTGAACTGACCTTACGCCCTTCTTGTACATCAATAGCCAAGCGCACAGCCGTCTTTGCGCGCATCTGATGCTCCTTCAAGCGTACCAGATTGCAATATCTTGATCGCTTGTGCGCCGCCCAACGGAACGTCTGGGACGGTGACAAGGTGTCCCATGTTTTCCAGCGCAGCCATGGTTTCTTTGTTATATCCGCGCTCCATTTGCAAAACACCATTGGTCGCAAAGGCGCGCGGTGCATCAATGGCCTGTTGTAAATCCATACCGTAATCCGTCAAATTTCTTAGCAATCGCGCATGCCCTACGGGTTGGAATTGTCCGCCCATCACACCAAAAGGCATTGTCACTTTCCCTTTCTCACGCAGCATTGCGGGAATGATGGTGTGCATTGGGCGTCTGCCTGCGGCGAGTTCATTTGGGTGGCCGTCAATCAAATTGAATCCAGCGCCGCGATTTTGCATGAGAATGCCAAATTTTTCCGATGCAATACCGGATCCAAACCCGTGAAAAATGGAATAAATCAGCGAGACAGCCATACGATCCTGATCCACCACGGTAATGTATACGGTGTCTTTGTGAACCGTCTCGCTCTGGGTTTGGGGGAATGATCCTGCTTGGGTAAGGTCAATTTGTTCCGCCAACTTGGCAGCGACGGTGGGGGACAACATGTCTTGCCATTGTGTTGGTTGATCTGGGTCCGCGATCAAGCGGTCGCGGAACGTATACGCCATTTTGCTCGCCTCTGCCTCGATGTGCAGGCGTATCGGATCATTAGGATCATCGGAGGGGTGATCAAAATGCGAAAGGATATTGAGCAAAAGATGAGCTGTTGCGCCTTGACCATTTGGAGGATGCTCTAAGAGCTCCAAGTGTTTGTATTGTCCAGAGATGGGAGACGTCTGTGTGCATTGAACGGCCTCAATGTCATCGAGTTGGTGTGCGCCGTCCAAGGCTTGTAGAGAGGCAATAATATCTTCTGCGACCTCGCCGGAATAAAAGCCTGCTCGGCCGTGTTTCGCGATGCGGCGCAAGACGTCTGCCTGTTTTGGGGCGCTAAACAGGGTGCCAATATTTGGCGGTTGACCGTTGTGAAGGTAAAACTGTCTGGCTGCGCCCTGTAGAGTTTCCGCACGTCTGGCCCAATCAAAATGCACGCGAGGTGCGACTGGCACACCGCGTTCCGCATAATGAATGGCAGGGGCGAGAATGGCCCCAAGCCCCAGTTTCCCCCAGTTTTCGGACAAGTGGCAAAAGGCATCCACCGCGCCGGGCATGGTCACCGCGTGCGCGCTGTTCAAAGGGATTGCTTGATGGCCCTGCGCGCGCATTTTCGCGGCGCTGGCATGAGCAGGCGCCCGGCCTGATCCGTTTAATGCAAGCACTTCATCGCTGCCGGGAGGGGAAAATAGGGCAAAACAATCCCCGCCAATCCCGGTCATGGCTGGCTCGCAAATGCCCAACAGGACTGCACCTGCGATGGCGGCGTCCATGGCATTGCCACCACGTTTGAGGATGTCGATGGCGACGTGTGCCGCTATTGGATGAGAGGTGGCGCAAAGTCCATTTTCGGCGAAAACCGCCGAACGCCCAGGAAGATGAAAATCACGCATGTTGGCCTCATATATCTTTTAGGCCACCTTAGATTTCGTCATCCATTTTGCAAATCACATCGTTGCGTCGTTTGTTGTGCGCTGAACGGCAGCAGGAATGTCAGAACATTGTTTTGACCGGCGCGTTGATAACAGATGTCCTGCGTCAACCGGTGTACAAGGGACCATCCCCATCCTCCTTCGGGAAGGTTCTCCAGAAAGCAATCCACCTCTGGGGGAATGCCAGCGGGTAATTTCCCATCAGGCATGGGTAATCCATCGTCGCGTACAGAAAAAAACTGCCCCTCAGGAAGTGTCTTGAAATCTATATTAACTTGCCCATCCGTGCGGTCGGCAAAGGCGTGTTCGATCACATTGTTTAGTACTTCTGCTAAGACCAACTCTGCGGTGCCGATGTCATCTTCTGACAAGCCAACCTGACGTAACGCCGCGCAAACTTGTTGCAGCGCAGGGCGCACATTTTCAGGGGACCCCGTAAAATGCAACGAAAGTGTCATATTTGGATTTTGCGACATATGGTGTGCGTCCGCGCGGCTAAGGCCAAAGTTTATGGCGTAAGAGCATCCTCAAGGCAGGGATGAATCTGAAACACTGAATCCATTCGAGTCAGACGAAACACTTTGTCCACATTTTCAGTGAGGCCGGACAAATCCAGTCGCCGGTCTCGCCCCAATGCCTTCATGACGGCGACGATGGCACCCAGTCCACTAGAATCAATGAAATCCACCTGAGCAAGATCAAGAATGATGTGATCGCCACCCCCATCTGTTTCTTCGCGCATGCGATCCTTGAATTGAATAGCGACGGCCGAATCAATGCGCGCCTCATTGACTGTCACAATCAGCTTTTCGCCCTCAGGCCTGCTCAATAGGTTCATTCCCATTCTCCGTCAGAAAACTTCGTGACGTCAGGCTAGACTGCAATCGTTACCATTCAGTATGCAAATACAGATAAATTAGTCACAATCTGAGAGAATGACACATCTGTGTAAGGTTTGTGCCCCACCAAAGGCGCGCCAAGGCAACATCAAAGGAAGCAGGTCATGAAAAACGTTGTAATCTCTGGGGCGGCTCGTACGCCAATGGGTGGATTTCAAGGTATGTTTGATGGGGTTGCCGCCGCAACATTGGGGGGCGCTGCGATAAAGGCCGCATTGTCGGATGCACAGGCATCGACTGTGGACGAGGTTCTGATGGGATGCGTGTTACCTGCGGGGCAAGGGCAAGCACCTGCGCGACAGGCAGGATTTGCCGCCGGTTTGGGGCAAGAGGTTCCTGGCACGACGCTGAACAAAATGTGTGGCTCTGGGATGAAGGCTGCGATGATTGCCTTTGATCAGATCGCGCTTGGACATGCGGACATCATCCTCGCGGGAGGCATGGAAAGCATGACCAATGCACCCTATTTGTTGCCGAAAATGCGTGGCGGTGCGCGAATAGGGCATGGGCAGGTGGTGGATCACATGTTCCTTGATGGCTTGGAGGATGCCTATGACACAGGGCGTTTGATGGGCACCTTTGCCGAAGATTGCGCTGAAAAGTTCCAGTTTAGTCGTGAGGCGCAAGATGAATATGCGTTGACATCTTTGTCTCATGCGTTGGACGCGCAGAAAACCGGGGCTTTTAAACGGGAAATAACGCCAGTGACCCTGCAAACTCGCAAGGGCGAAGTTATTCTAACTGAGGACGAACAACCCACCAATGCGCGCCCGGAAAAAATACCTCACCTGAAACCGGCGTTTCGCAAAGATGGTACAGTGACAGCCGCCAATTCATCCTCCATCTCGGATGGGGCTGCGGCTTTGGTTCTGGCTTCAGAAGAGGCGACACAGGCACAAGGGCTGACCATTCGTGCGCGTGTTCTGGGGCACGCATCCCATGCACAAGCCCCCGGTTGGTTTACCACAGCACCAGTTCCTGCAGCGCAAAGGCTCTTAAAATCCATTGGGTGGTCTGTCGATGATGTCGACTTGTGGGAAGTGAACGAGGCATTTGCCGTCGTGCCCATGGCTTTTATGCAAGAAATGGGGCTGCCGCGAGATAAAGTGAACGTAAACGGGGGCGCCTGCGCCTTGGGGCATCCTATTGGTGCATCTGGTGCGCGGATCATGGTTACATTGCTAAATGCACTTGAGGCACGTGGCCTGAAACGCGGTGTTGCTGCCATTTGTATTGGCGGCGGCGAAGGCACGGCCATAGCAATAGAGTGTCCGTAAATGAATGACACCTGAACACTTTGGTGTGACACAGCGGCGAAAAGGTTGAGGCTGCGTAATGCTGTGCTAGGCTAAACGCATGAGAAAAAGGGAAGCCGACTTTCAAAAGTTTTATTATACCAAGGTTGCGCTTGGCGAGGCATGCGGGTGTGCCGAGCGGGTCATTGATGTGCATGAGGCGGATCGAAAAGCTTCTAAGAAACGTTATCTCCCGGTGCTCCCAAGAAAAAACCCTTTGAAACGGTTGCGCTATACTTTGGCTGTCTTTGGATTGACACGCCGCAAGCCGTAATGGTTTGTGGGAAAGTTGAAACTTGGGCTTGCGTAGACGGATCATTTTGGATCAAGTCGCAGCACGCCATTTATTTGCCCACGAGGACATCCATCCCATGCGTGCCGATTTGTTGTTGCTTTGCTTTGGGTATGTCCTAAGTCAGTTCTTTCGCGCCTTTCTCGCTGTGCTTGCGCAGGTTCTGGGTGACGATATCGGCGTTACGCCAGAGAATCTTGCCACCGCATCAGGGCTTTGGTTTTTAATTTTTGCGGCCATGCAAATTCCTGTAGGGGCAGCTTTGGACCGTGTTGGCCCACGGCGTACTGCGGCGGTCTTGCTATTTCTTGGCGGTGGCGGTGGTGCGTTGCTGTTTTCGCTGGCCACGAATGCATTTCATATCAACATAGCAATGGCGCTGATTGGTATTGGCTGTTCGCCGATCCTGATGGCGAGCTACTATATTTTTGCCCGCAGCTTTCCAGCATCGCAATTTGCGACTTTGGCCGCGGTGATGTTGGGCGTTGGATCGGTCGGCAATCTGGTGGCATCTTATCCCATGGCTTGGGCGGCAGAGGCCATTGGCTGGCGCATGTCATTGATGGTGTTGGCCGGGGTTTCCATGATCACTGCGCTGGGGCTTGGAATCATGGTCAAAGACCCACCACGCGTCGAACATGACGAAAAAGGATCCGTTCTGGATTTGCTGAAGATGCCGGTCCTATGGGCAATTTTTCCGATCATGCTCGTGGCCTATGCACCAGCAGGTGCGATCCGGGGGCTGTGGCTTGGTCCGTATCTGGGGGATGTCTTTGGCTGGGGGACAACGGCGATTGGGTCAGCGTCTCTTGTGATGGGGTGCGCCATGATTGCGGGGACATTGATTTATGGCCCGCTGGATCGTCTTTTGGGTACTCGAAAATGGGTGATATTTGGCGGGAACTTTGCGGCTGCGACCATCTGTATATTCTTGGCCACGCAGGTAGAAGCATCTGCAACCACAGCGATCATTTGCATGTCTCTTATCGGGTTCTTCGGGGCGACATTTCCAATTATTCTTGCGCATGGGCGCAGCTTTTGCCCACCACACCTGACGGGGCGAGGGGTGACGTTGCTGAATCTCTTTGGTGTCGGCGGCGTGGGGGTGTTGCAATTTGTGTCGGGGCCTTTGCACAGTTCCTATGCCGCGCAAGACCCAACAACCGGGTATGCCGTTTTATTTGCCTTTTTCGGGGGCCTGCTGATCTTTGGGCTGGTGATCTACCTTTTCAGTCGCGACAGCATAGAATAACAAAGGCCTAAATCACCGATTGGAAGCCTCTTGTCTGATATCGACGTCATAGCGCCAAACCTTAAACATTCGCTATCTGGTGTCACCACAACCGTGGTGCGACTGGTGCCCATTCAGCAAAAGATGATCGGGATACGGGCGACGGGGCCGGGATTGCCTGCGGATATTGCGCATATTCGTTTGTGGAAGGTGCCGTTTCTGTCACGTCGCAAGCGCCGAGTCTGGCATGCACGACGCAATACAGAAATGTTGTTGGGATTGGTGCTCAAACACGTCCTGCGGTGCAATTTCAAATTGCTATTCACGTCGGCTGCGCAGCGCGATCACAGTGGGTTCACTAAGTGGCTGATTTCCAAGATGGATGCGTTGGTGGCGACCACACCACAGGCAGCGTCGTTCCTAAAGCACCCGTCACGGGTCATCATGCATGGCGTGAACACAGAGCTGTTTCAACCGGCTAAGAACAAGATGCCCTTGCGCCAAGAGCTGGACCTACCAGACGGCGTTCTGGTGGGGTGCTTCGGACGCATCCGTCCGCAAAAAGGCGTTGATCTTTTGGTGGATGCAGCGGTGATATTGCTGCCATCCCGCCCTGATGTGCATGTGGTGTTCACCGGGCGCACCGCGCAGGAATTTGAGACGTTTCAGAAAGACCAAGAAGCCAAACTTGCCGCGGCAGGGGTTGCAGACCGCGTGACCTTTCTTGGCGAGCGTCCCTGGGATGAGATTGTTAAAACCTATCGCGCGCTTGATCTGTTTGTGGCGCCTGCGCGTCACGAAGGGTTTGGCCTGACCCCACTTGAGGCGATGGCTTCGGGTGTGCCAGCGGTTGCATGTCACGGTGTTGGCGCGTTTTCAGCGCAGATAAAAGATGGCGAAACCGGACGACTTGCACAAAAAGATGATGCTGCATCACTGACCGATGTATTGCGCGACATGTTGGATGATCGCGAGAGACTCGCCCAAGCAGGTATTGCAGCGCGTCGCCATGTCGAAGAAAATTTTCGCATTGAAGGCGAGGCAACAGCCCTTGTTGAGGTCTATCGTGGCCTTCTGAACGCGGATTAGGTTGATATCACGACGATTGATGTGCCAAATCACCAGATTGCGACATCATCCCCCTTTTTTCCTGTTGGAATCAGCGCTAAGTAAGCGCGTCCTGAAACTTGGAGATTAAAATGGGTTATCGCATCGCTGTCGTAGGCGCCACTGGCAATGTGGGCCGCGAAATGCTGAACATCCTGGCGGAACGCCAGTTCCCCGTTGATGAAATCGTCGCGCTGGCAAGCCGTCGGTCGTTGGGTTCCGAAGTTACCTTTGGCGATACCACTCTGACCACTAAGGATCTGGATACCTTTGATTTTGCGGGCTGGGATATGGCATTGTTTGCTGTGGGTTCCGAAGCCACAAAAATGTATGCGCCCAAGGCTGCGGCCGTTGGGTGTGTGGTAATCGACAACTCGTCGCTCTATCGGTACGACCCCGACATTCCGCTGATCGTTCCAGAGGTGAACCCACAAGCGGTTCACGGCTATGCCAAGAAAAACATCATCGCAAACCCCAACTGTTCCACGGCACAGATGGTTGTTGCGTTGAAGCCTTTGCATGACCGGGCAACAATTAAGCGCGTCGTCGTCAGCACCTATCAATCGGTTTCCGGTGCAGGTAAAGAGGGCATTGATGAGCTGTGGGATCAGACCAAATCGATGTACAATCCCACCGATGACAAGCCAGCCAAGAAGTTTACTAAAGAGATCGCATTTAACGTGATCCCGCATATTGATGTGTTCTTGGATAGTGGTGAAACCAAAGAAGAATGGAAGATGGTTGCTGAGACGAAAAAAATCGTCGACACGGCTATCAAGGTGACAGCAACTTGTGTGCGTGTGCCTGTTTTTGTTGGTCATTCCGAAGCTGTGAATATCGAGTTTGAAGAGTTCCTTGACGAAGACGAAGCGCGTGACATCTTGCGCGAAGCACCCGGCATCATGGTTATCGACAAGCGCGAAGACGGCGGTTACGTCACCCCGCGCGAGTGCGTTGGTGATTTTGCCACCTTCATCAGCCGTATCCGTCAGGACAGCACCGTCGAAAATGGCCTGAACCTGTGGTGTGTATCAGACAACCTACGTAAAGGCGCTGCGTTGAATGCTGTTCAGATTGCAGAGCTGCTGGGTCGTGAAGTTCTGAAAAAGGGCTAAGGCCTGTATAAAGTTGTGAACATGGGGGCTGCGGCCCCCATTTTTGTGCCCTAAGGTTGCAAAATCTCAGTATTGTCGCCTCTGCGGACAATTTTTGACACATTTGAATTGGATTTTAGGATCACGTTATTGGGGATAACGTTTGGAGATCGCTATATGTTTCAATTTCTATGGAAGTCCCGCGCTGCTGAGACGGTGACCTTCTTCTTTCCTTCAAAACTCGCGGCCAAAGCGCGCCGCCGCCGTTTGCGTGCGTTACTTGCTGCGCGTGAAAAGGGTGAGGCAAATATCTTTAGCGATTAAGATATTTCTGGTTTTCACACACCTCTACATTCCGAAAAAGAATATGCGCTTTGAGAAAACCAATACCTCTGGTTTTCTCAAAATCTCGTGTTGATCAGCGGCCCCCAATTAAGGGACCAGAGGCTGGAACTTCTGAGTGTCAGGGTCGAAGAATTCTACGCCGCCTTCACCAATGTCATTCCACAATCCATGCAACGTCAGATCGCCAGCATCCACGCGTTCTTTGACAAAAGGAAAGCTCATCAGGTTTTCCAATGACACCAGAACGGCTTGTTTTTCAAAGGCACGTGCCTGATCCTGTGTGTCCTTGATGTCTGATACGCTGTCAAAGCGGGGGCGCAGGATGTCCATCCAGCGTCCGACAAAGCTTTCTTTGGTTTCCAGCTGTGGCGCGTTGCCTTTGCACATGTCAATGCAGCCCTGCACACCACCACATTGCGAATGTCCCATGACGATGACGTGCGCCACCTTCAAAGCGGTTACAGCGTATTCCACAGCGGCACTGGTGCCGTGGTGATCACCATCTGGTTCATATGGGGGGACAAGGTTCGCAATATTGCGGTGAATAAAAAATTCACCCTGATCGGCGCCGAAAATCGCAGTGACATGCACACGGCTGTCACAACAGGAAATCACCATCGCCCTTGGATGCTGTCCCTGATCAACCAGATGCCGATACCAAGACCGATTTTGTTGATAGGTTGTTGCTTTCCATCCTTGATAACGCTGGATGAGATAAGATGGCAAAGGCTTGATGTGATCCATTGTCGCTCTCTTGTTCTGGCTTGGTTTGACTAGATAGCCACAAATTGTAGATATTTCGAGAGAAAAGATGATCGCACCTCAACCATTTGAGAAGGATTTGCGACGATTCTGACAGCGCTGTGGGAGCAAATATAAGAGGGTGAGTTCGTGGATCGTCTCTGCGTTTTAAATTTAGATGAAGCTGTCTTGGTGGATCGCGGTCAAATTGCGCAGTTATATGCGCAGCTTGGTGAAAGTGGTGCGGAAAATGTCGTGTGTCGCGCGATGGAAGAATTGGCCATCCGATTGGCACATTCTGAATGTCTGTATCGTGAAGAAAAAATTGTCGAAATGCGAAAATGCGTGCGCTCCATGCGTGCGATTGCCGAACAGATCGGCATGCAAACCTTGGCAGGGGTCGCCAAGGATGTGGTCAATTGCATTGATATGAATGATCAGAATGCACTGGCCGCAACATTGGCGCGTCTGTTGCGGATAGGAGAGCAATCTTTGACTGAGATCTGGGATTTGCAGGATTTGTCGATATAGGGCCTTACCCCTATGCAACAAAGCCGCATTCGCTCCGGAATACGTCCCCCACGAAGACGCCATAGTTGTGCCATGCATAGGCATGGCAACGGTCACTCTGATGGCTGGGATTGACGGCATATGCGTTTGCAGCAAAGACTGTGCCTTGATTGATGCGCTCGCATAAGCAGGAGAATCTATGGATCGCCGACTGACACCGGCCAACAGTCGTGTGGCTGCCGCTTCACTAAAGGGAAAAATTAGTCGTCCAGCTTATGTTCAGGGCGATTTACAGCAGATCGCGTGGCCGTTGGTGGATTTACTGGCTGCGCCCGAGGGCGCACGTGATAGACAGTTGGTCTGTGGAGATGCTGTTCATGTCTATGATCAACAGGATGGTTGGGCATTTGTGCAATCAGATAAGGACGGCTATGTCGGATATATTCAGCAGTCCGCGCTTGGTCCTTGGGCGCAGGCCACACATTGGGTCAACGCGCGCGCCACGCATGTTTATAAGAATGCAGATTTCAAATCACACGATGTCTTACGATTGAGTTTCGGCAGCTTTCTGCGGGTGACAGAGATCATAAATGGCTTTGCGCAATGTGATCAGGGGTTTGTTCCTGTGGTCCATCTGACGCCTCTTTCGACGACCTGCAAAGATCCGGCGTCAGTTGCAGAGCTCTTCATAGGGACGCCTTATCTTTGGGGCGGAAACAGCCATACAGGCATTGATTGTTCCGGCCTGGTGCAAGCGGCTTGTCTGGCCTGTGGTATGAGATGCCCTGCTGATAGTGATATGCAACAAAGCGATTTGGGTGTTGATGTGTTGGATCAGGAAAATTTGCAGCGCAACGATGTGTTGTTTTGGAAAGGCCATGTCGCGCTCGCCGTAGATGCAGAGCGTATCATTCATGCAAATGCCCACCATATGGCCGTTGTCTATGAAAATACCGAGGCGGCCATTGCGCGCATAGAACAACAGGGGGATGGGTCGGTGTTGCGCCGTGCCCGCCTGAGAGCAGAGGATTACAAAGATGACCAATGAGTTTTTTACGCCGGTTTCGGGGATGGAATTGCCCCGTTTTGCCGGGGTGCCCACCTTTATGCGGCTGCCTGTTGTGGGATTGGAAGACGCACGCCTGCCCGAAGTCGATGTGGGTATTATCGGTGTCCCATGGGACAGCGGGACCACCAATCGCCCGGGGCCACGTCATGGGCCACGGCAATTACGTGATGCCTCTACCATGATGCGGGCCCAGAACGGGGCGACCGGTGTGCGCCCGTTTGAGTTGGTTAATTGTGCCGACCTTGGGGATGTAGGCCCCAACCCCACGGATATTCTGGACAGTATGGAACGGATCACTGCGTTTTACAGCGCTGCGATAAGGGCAGGGGTGACCCCGTTGACCGCGGGAGGGGATCACCTGAGCTCCCTGCCCATCCTGCGGGCTGTGGCCAAGGATGATCCTGTGGGCATGATCCATTTTGACAGTCACACCGATCTGTTTGATACGTATTTTGGGGGAACAAAATTCACCCATGGCACCCCTTTTCGCCGCGCAGTTGAGGAAGGGTTGCTTGATCCTGAAAAGGTTGTGCAAATTGGTATTCGAGGCACCGCTTATGACAGTGAAGATCTTGATTTCGCCAAAGCAGTGGGCATTCGGATCATCCGTATCGAAGAATTTTTTGAGCGTGGCATTCCCGATGTAATGGCCGAAGCGCGCGATATTGTCGGGGCGGACCCAACGTACATCTCCTATGACATTGATTTTGTAGATCCTACCTTTGCGCCCGGCACAGGCACGCCTGAGGTTGGTGGCCCTAATTCCTTTCAGGCTATTCAAGTGGTGCGTGAATTGGATGGTGTGAACATCGTTGGTGCGGACATGGTAGAAGTCTCTCCACCGTTTGACAGTTCAGGCGGCACGGCCTTTCTTGGGGTGTCGATCATGTTCGAATTGCTGTGCGTGATGGCGAAACGTCTCGCGTCAGCGTAAGGAGTGCCGTTATTTTCGTAACACCCGGTCGGTTAGGTTCTGCCGCCGGGAAATAATGTCCTTGAGCAGCGATTGCTGCTCGGGGGCGCCATTGATCACGGTTTCCAACTCATCTAATCTATTGGAGGCGATCAATTGCAGAATATCCTCGCGGGGCGTGCCATTGTCATGCCGGGGAAAGGATGCAACCGGTTGTATCAGCTCACTTTTGTTTTCTGGAACGAGGTTACGTAATTGTGCGTGGGGCAGGTCACATTCCACAAAAGTGTAAATCCCCACTCCCTTGGCAGGCAGGGCATAGGTGCATAGAACACATTCCCCGGTAGAGGAAAGTGCTGCGCGAATGGCGGGGCCATCTTGTTGCACGCGGTCCAATGTGCCTTCGCCGTCAGACCAGTTAAACAAGCGCCTTGTGATGAAATTATACAGCCGCTTTCCAGTCTGTTTCCAAAGGCGCGCCGGAAGTGATTTTCTGGCCAGCATTCTTTTTTCTGATGGTGTCAGCAGGTGTTTTGCATAGGCGCGCTTTTGTTTGAGAAGATGACGCAAATCTTCACGCGCCATGAGGCGAAAAATCAGGCCGCGCCGACGATGGACGCTTGCCAGTTGAAAATCGATGACAGCCGCGCGCCCGTCCGGGGTCATCAACCAATTCTGTGGTTTTGCGACATCATTATGCGTAACCCCCTGACGGCGCATTTCGCGCAACAGGCGTTTGGCGTCTTGGTACCATTCCGCATGATCTGGTTTGGACAATTGCAGCGGTGTTCCAAGTGTCCAATCACGTAACAGCCCTTCATCATCGACACGTAACAACTCGGGTGTGCCTTCTATTCCGTGAACCGCGCGCAAGCCACGAATTTCACGACGCGCCAGAAACCACGCAATGGAACGCGTATACCAAGGCAATGTATCCAGCTTGCGCAGCACGACCTTTCGGTCAGGGTGTTCGACCAGATGTCCGGAAATGGTTTCGGAAAATTCGTCTCGTTTCAGAATCGTTTCCGGTACGAAGGTCATATGTGTGGCGTGGTCTGAAATGACAGTGCTCCAACAAAAAACGTCCAGAGCTTTTGTAGCTCTGGTCGCTGTGTAGGTCCATCAGATTTCTGGCGATTTAGGTTCCGCATCCTGAAATCGCTTTGACTTCGCAGAACTCTTCAATGCCCCATGCGCCACCTTCGCGACCATTGCCGGATTGTTTGTATCCGCCAAAAGGAGAGCCTTGCGCGCGGCTGGTGCCGTTGGTTTCGACCATGCCTGAGCGTACCCGACGTGCCACGCGCAGGCGTTTGGCGTCATCTTGTGTCTGAATGTAATTGGTCAGGCCATAAACCGTGTCATTGGCCATTTCGACAGCCTCTTCCTCGGTATCAAATGGGGTGATTGCCAAAACTGGGCCGAAAATTTCTTCGCGATAGATGGTCATGTCTGGGGTCACATCAGCAAAAACAGTTGGGCGTACATAGTACCCTTTGTTTACACCTTCAGGACGACCAAGACCCCCTGAAAGCACTGTTGCGCCTTCCTTGATGCCAGTTTCGATCATGCTTTGAATTTTGTTGAACTGCAGCTCAGACACAACAGGACCAATGTGACGACCACTTTCTGTTGTGGGGCCAACGGTCACTGCCTCTGCTGCGGCTTTGGCTTCTTCAATCGCCTGTGCATATCGGCTGCGCTCTACCATCATGCGGGTGGGGGCGTTGCAGGATTGGCCGGTGTTGTTCATGCAATGCAAAACACCACGTTTAACAGCCTTTTCATCGGCGTCCGCAAAGATGATGTTTGCGCCCTTGCCGCCAAGTTCTAAACTGACACGTTTCAACGTATCTGCGGCCGCTTTGGAAATCGCGATGCCCGCACGGGTAGAGCCGGTAAAGCTGACCATATCCACATCAGGATGCGATGAAAGCTGACTGCCGACGCCAACACCATCTCCGTTTACAAGGTTGAAAACACCTTTTGGAAAGCCTGCTTCGTCTACCATTTCTGCGAACAGAAGGCTGGACAGCGGGGAGATTTCTGATGGCTTTAACACCATGGTGCAGCCAACAGCCATTGCGGGAATGGCCTTGAGTACCACTTGGTTCATTGGCCAATTCCATGGGGTGATCAGCGCGCACACTCCAATGGGCTCATGCCGAATTTTGTCAACACCTGCATAAGATTCCTCAAATTTGAAATCTTTCACGGCTTCAAGAAAGCCAGCCAAATGCCAACTCCCGGCGCCCCATTGGCTGGACCGTGCCAGATCAATCGGTGCTCCCATTTCCGCACGCATGGCTTCGGCCATTTCTTCGCGGCGAGCATTGTATACCTCGCCAAGTTTTTCGATCAGGGCGATGCGCGTTTCCAACGGTGTATCCGCCCAATCTGGAAAGGCAGCTTTTGCCGCAGCGACGGCGGCATCTGTGTCGGCTTGATCCCCCAAAGAGATCACGGCGCACGCCTCTTCGGTTGATGGATCAATAACATCGAGATCGCGCGGAGCAGCAGGATTTACCCACTGACCGTCGATATAGAATTGGCGTTTTTCAATCATGGTTGACCTCCGGAAATTTGCGGGCACTCTGGCAGGGTAAGGCATGGCTCGCAAGAGTTGTGACGCATGGTTATGTGGAATTTGATCAAATTCCCTAAGGCAAGTGAATGAAACACCATAAAGGACATATAAAATGGGACTTCGTATCAACGACACGGTACCAAATTTTACTGCAGAAACAGATCAGGGGACGATTACGTTCCATGATTGGATCGGCGACAGCTGGGCGATTCTGTTTTCCCACCCCAAGGATTTCACCCCAGTTTGCACCACGGAATTTTCGGCTGTGGCCCAATTGGCAGACGAATGGGCCGCGCGTAACACAAAAGTGATGGGTGTTTCTGTGGACGGTGTAGAGGATCACCGTAAATGGAAAGCCGACATCGAGGCCTATGGCAACGCTCCTGCTGGTTTTCCGATTATCGCGGACGATGGGTTGGCTGTTTCCAAAGCCTTCGACATGCTGCCCGCCGAAGCCTATATGCCCGATGGTCGCACGCCTGCTGATAGCGCCACTGTTCGGTCAGTTTTTATCATTGGACCTGATAAACAATTGAAGCTTTCGATGACCTATCCAATGACAGTTGGGCGCAATTTTGCGGAAATCCTGCGCGCGCTGGACGGGTTGCAAATGTCGACGGGCAACGGTGTTGCGACACCCGCCAACTGGGTGCCGGGCGAAGATGTGATCATCCCACCTGCGGTCAGCAACGAAGACGCGGCGGCCAAGTTCGGTGAATTTGAAACGGTCTTCCCATATCTGAGAAAGACCAAGGCGCCAGCATAAGGCCAGCGTATCTAGATCTGACAGGCGATGCTATTTATCGCCTGTCAGATCACATTTTGGCGAGTTTTTGCCGTGGATGGCATGGCGGGTTGAACATATTACTTTAAAGGCTACACCTTGGGTAACACTCGAAAATAACAAAGCCTGACACAAAATGTCTGATCGTTCATCAATGCAGTTGGCGTATGCCACTGATATGCAAATGTTTAAACCGGCCTTGGTTTCCCTCGCTTCGGCCGCAGAGCATTGTAAATGTTCTGTGGTGGTGCATTTCCTAGGGTACGAATTGACGAGCGCAGCGCGCAAAGCCCTAGATCGTGTTGCAGAGATTTATAACATAGAGTTGCGTTTTCATGACCTGACGTCAGATATGTTTGAATCTGCCGTACAAAAAGACAAAAACATTTCATTGGTAACTTTAGGGCGGATGTATCTGCCTAAGTTGGCCCAAGGGCGTCTGCTTTATGTGGATTGTGACACCTTGGTTTGCGGTGATTTGTCCCCCCTATTTGACATTAACATGAATGGTGCGCTGATCGGCGCGGTGCGTGATGTCTCTGTATTGGATAGCTTGCGCAAAGAAGGGGCCAAGGAAAAGGCGCGAAATAGGTTGATCTATTATCGTGAACTTCTTGGAGAAGCGCAGGTCGGAAATTATTTCAATGCCGGTGTGCTGTTGATGGATTGTGATGGTATACGCGCAGAGGCAGGGTTGTGTGATCGCATGATCGATATGAAGGCTGCCTCGCAGTATCGCTTGTTGGACCAAGACTATTTGAATCTGCTATTTCAGGATCGTGTTTGTTACCTGTCCAGTACGTGGAACAGTATTTGGAAGAGGGAAAACTATAACAAACGTGTCTGGCAGGCGACTGGCCATTCGGGTGTATTGGAAGCCACTCTAGATCAAGCGCGCATTATTCATTACACAGGTCCGCATAAACCTTGGAAACCAATGAGAGTTTCAACAGTGTTTAGAAATCGCTTATCTACCGTGGTCCAGTATCGGTCGTCGTCAAAGCGCTTGTTGAAGCGACTGGAACAACCCGCGGTGCAATGATGCCGAAGGTGGATTTCCCGAGGTGCTTTTGATTGCTGGAAAAATCACCTAAACAGAAGACAAGTTCAGCAATGTGTTGAGGGTCTTGTGCGTTTCTTCAAATTGGATACGGGTGTAATTCGCGGCTTTGACGCGGCTCTTTCGCCGGAAGTTCAGGTCTTCAGGACGGGTCTTGGCGCGATCCTGCTCACTTTGTTCAAATTGGGTCCATGGAAAATGGCTCTGGCCATTGTTCGGGCGCTGTTTGGTCGTACGGGGGCTGATGTCTCTCTGATTCAGGGGAACCTGACACGTAAACGTATTCGACTGCCTTCGGTTTTCGGATATCCAGTCATTTTGAATTTGTATGCTGCGATTAAGATGTTTGATGCTGGGTTGTTGATTCAGGCGCTAGAGCAAACACTCGAGCAGACCTCACCCAAAACTGTCATCATATATAATGGATCCAACTATCCTGAATCGGTGTTGGCCCATGTAGCAGAGCGGGCTGGTATGCCTCGGGTTTATGTTGAATCTGGGTTTTTCCCGGGCACTTTGCAAATTGATCCAAAGGGGTTGAACGGCGCGAATTCTGTGCCGCGTGATCCAGAGTTCTATTTGAAGAATACCGAAGATTTCGCCGCCTTGGGGTGGCCCGACAGTGTAAATAACCGCGCGTCAAAAAAGGTTGGGCAGGGCGAGATATCTCTGCCAGCAGAATACGTGTTTGTGCCGTTTCAGGTGCCCTCAGACATGCAGGTGACCCTGCATTCACCTTGGGTGCAGGATATGGTGGCGTTTCTTGATGTGATCCGCGATGCGGCAGATCGCAATCCAAACGAGACCTTCGTGATTAAGGAACACCCCAGCTTTAAGATTTCCGTGAAAGGCTTGCGTGAACCTCACCCGCGAGTGATCTTTGCCAATGACAATGTGACTTCTGATCTGATCGAAGGGGCGCGGGCCGTCATCACCTTAAATTCGACAGTAGGGATCGAAGGGTTGATGTTGGATAAGCCCGTGATCACCCTTGGTGAGGCCTGTTACAACATCGAGGGTTTGGTATGTCATGCACCAGATGAACAGACTTTGGATCGGGCTTTGATGCAAACCCGACTAAACCCGGTGAACGATGCTTTGCGGCGTCAGGTGATTGGATATATCTACAACAGATATCTGACACACGGGCGTTATGATGCTCCGCCTGCTGATTTGGCCGACAGGATCGAAAAGATTGCCCATCACGGGATAAGTTAGGTTGTTTCGAGGCAATGTCGACGGAATGCGCGCTTGAGCATATCTAGCTCTGCGCGTAACAAATCTACTTCGGCGCGAATGTCATCTGCCAGTGCTTCACCAGCGATGATCGTTACGGTCTCAAGTGTTTCACCTGATGCAATATCGCGGATCAAGATTGTTTGCACACCGTCAGCGACGACAGTTGTGGGAATAGGGATGGTAATGTGCCAGCCCTTGCCGTCCTTGGAATCCATCATCTGAACACCCGCAATGGGTTGTTCCTGATGTGTTACGTCAAGCTTTGGTAAAGCCGCAGCATTGCCTTCAACAGTCAAGAGACCTTCCCAGACGCCTTCGAACAGACGTTTCTTGGTCAATGTCAGAGTGCTCATGCCAGTCCCCTTCACAATTCAGCGCGTGGTCGGCGGCTAAAGGTTAAATCCCGCAGGATGACCTGATTCATTTCTGGCCCTTCAAAGATGAGATCAATCCATGCCTTATCGATCCGTTTTTCGTTTAGGCGCGAATAGGCAAGATCAAACTCGACCATGATGTCCTCTTCGTTCAAGGGCAGCTCGCGCACAATCTGTTCTGTGTTGGGGCCATGTTTGATGTTTAGGCGCGCAAAGATTTCCAGTGGCTTTTCCAGCTCAACGATTGTGTCCATGCGCAACAGATGGTGGCGCTTCAGCCCATCCACGGCTGCAAACGGCAGATCGACCACCAATGACAGGAATGATCCATCAAAACGGAAAACGTCCATGCGCAATCCAAATGGCGCAAGGTCTTTTTCACGCGTATTACGCAGTTGTCGCAAGGTCAGTTCTGAAACATGGCAGTCGTGAAATAATGTGACCTCAGATCCCAGCATTTCTTTGCTTTCAACCGATGATAGCCCCTTTTGTGAAAGCGGTTCACGCCACAATTCAGGGCGCCAGGCCCAGTCAACGCCATGCGGTTTGGGGAACGCGGTTGAGCCGATGTAGGGCAGAGCCAGACGGCTTTCGGCGTTGGCGATCAAGGTGTTCAGGTACTGACGCAATTGGCGCGCCCGTGTGCGTTGAAAGCGCAGGGATTTCAGATCGGTATCCTGTACATTACGCGCGGCACGCGCCCAATAACGGGTCAGGCCACGCTGAAGAATGCGTTGTAAAATACCTGTTGCCTGACTCATGTTGCCCCCGGATCAAAGGTGATTCAGATCACCACGTCTGTTTCGCATTTTGAAACAATGCGTTGCTTCTTGTCTATCATGTATCTGATTGGTTGACAGGAAACAAACGTACGAAGGGATTGGCAAGAGCATTTTGTGTTTTGTTTGAAACAGTTTGACCTATTGCGTGGTCTTGGGGCTGGCCTTGCGAATATTTGCGGCAAGGGTGGTCAGAATTGCACCGCCTTGACTTTTCACCACTGGACCATCTTTGGGGCCATAGGCCGCAAGCGCCACAACCCGACCATTTAAACGAAATACACCGCGCCAATGTATCGGATCAGATTGTGGAAGGATAGCATTGCCGCCTTCAGCAAGATGGTACAACTGCAAACCGTTGCGCGTGCTTTCGCGCAAAACTTTGGCACCCGGCAACGGATTTGGCAAAGAGGCCGAAGCAGTGCCTTCATTATTGGGTGCGGATACGGTAACAGTTAGAACGCCAAGTTCCTGGGCTGGGCGAATGGGAGTGCCTTTCAAAACCTGACAATCTGCGAGTAATGCAAAGCTGCCGTCTGCATCCTGACGCAGGGATGTCTGGTCAATGCAGAACGTATCCAACGCCCTAACGACGATCTGCCCATCGGCAAGCGCTACGCTGCGCACAGGTTGCCCTGTTCCGGCTGTGCCGGACTCCAAACAACCACTCAGCCCCATACACAAGCCAATCACACCAACAGTTTTACGAAAGAACCCAAGCTCAAAGATCACGTCACTACCCTCATATTCTACCTCGTGAATAAAGAAGCTCACCAAGAGGAACAAGGACCCTATGCGCAAGATAACAAAAGGGGTAGAGGATCGCCTATGTCGCATTATTCAGAATATGAAAACTTGATTGCCTCTGCACGTCCCAGATCAGAACTGTGGCGTTTGTTGGCTGGTGTTGGAATGACGGGCGCATTTTATTTGGGGTTCGTCCTTATCTTGACGAACGTCATGCAGATTATGCCGGATGTTGCAGATCAGGTCAGACAAGCCAACACCCCTTTAGGGTTGATCATTAACCTCTATGCATTTGCGTTGTTATTGCTGGCCTTGGGGATCACACTTCGACGGCTGCATCAGCGCGGGATGGAGTCACTGTTGGGGCCTTTGGCGCAATGCTGGGCGCAATTTTATGCGGTTTTGCGGGTTCTTGCCGTGCTGTATGTTGTGGTGTGGTTCATTCCAGGTCCGGATTACCTGACGCCTCAGCCCAATGTGGAATTTTTCAGATGGTTGGCGCTGCTGCCCATCGCTCTGGGTGCTTTGCTGGTTCAAACCTCGACCGAAGAGATCGTGTTTCGCGGCTATTTCCAAAGCCAGCTTGCAGCACGGTTTACCTCACCGTTTGTCTGGATGGTGTTGCCGTCTGTTGTGTTTGGGTTACTGCATTATGCGCCAGATATTTATGGCGAGAACGCCGGGTTGGTGGTGCTGTCCACATCATTGTTTGGGATCATTGCGGCGGATTTGACTGCTCGCAGTGGCACATTAGGCCCTGCTATTGCGGTGCATTTTGTCAACAACGTCGGGGCGATTCTGCTGGTGGGTCTAAAGGGATGGCTGTCAGAGCTTGCGCTTTACGTGTTGCCGCTGGATGTGGCAGATGTCAGCGCGTTCAGATGGGCCTTGATGCTGGATATGGTGGTGCTTTTGTGCATCTGGTTGGCGGCACGTTTGGCATTGCGTCGCTGAAAGACATGCAATTGACTTTCTGGGCCGATTGCAATTCCTGTCATAGCAGCTTATTTCAGGGCAAGTTTGACGTCCTAAAGGTATCGCGCGCATGAACTGGATCACTAACTACGTTCGCCCTCGGATCAATTCGATCTTTTCCCGCCGAGAGGTGCCAGATAATCTTTGGACCAAATGTGATGAATGCGGCACCATGCTGTTTCACCGTGAGCTTAGCGCCAATCTGAATGTGTGTACGCAATGTGATCATCACATGGGCATCACGCCTCGCGCGCGGTTTGAAGCATTGTTTGACGGCGGCATCTTTGCCGAAGTTGATGTGCCTGCGCCCACGACAGATCCGCTGCACTTTAAAGATCAGAAGAAATATCCTGACCGCATGAAAGCCGCGCAAAAGAAAACCTCTGAAAAAGAGGCGATGCTGGTGGCTGAAGGCGAAATCGGACGCACCCCAATCGTGGCAGCCGCTCAGGACTTTTCCTTTATGGGCGGGTCCATGGGCATGTATGTTGGCAACGCCATTATTGCCGCCGCTGAGCGTGCTGTATTGCTTAAACGCCCGCTGGTTCTGTTTTCCGCCGCAGGTGGGGCACGTATGCAAGAAGGCATCCTGTCCCTGATGCAAATGCCACGAACAACTGTTGCGGTGCAGATGCTGAAAGAGGCGGGCCTGCCGTATATCGTTGTGCTGACACACCCCACCACCGGCGGTGTAACTGCGTCCTATGCGATGCTGGGGGATGTACATATCTCTGAACCCAACGCACTGATCTGCTTTGCTGGCCCACGGGTGATTGAACAAACTATTCGTGAAAAACTACCGGAAGGTTTCCAGAGGGCTGAATATCTTTTGGATCACGGTATGTTGGATCGCGTGACGCCACGCACCCAGATGCGCGAAGAATTGATTACGATTATTCGGATGCTTCTTGGTTTGTCACCTGCGGTCAAAGGGGATTTGCCTGCGCCAGATCCAAAAGCAACCGAAGCAAAGGACGAGCCCGCCGCAGACGCGGCCAAAGTGGACTAATCGCTTCGCTGATCCAAAATTGCAGTGCTTTCCATATTTCGGAGGTCTCTTGTGACTGCCCAGACATCTGACGCCATTCTCGCCCGCATGATGGCGCTGCACCCCAAGATTATTGACCTGACGCTAGATCGTGTCTGGCGCCTGCTTGCGGCGCTGGACAATCCACAAAACAGCATGCCCCCGGTCATTCACCTTGCCGGAACTAATGGCAAAGGATCGACTCAAGCCATGATCCGTGCCGGTTTGGAAGGTATGGGCAAAAAGGTTCACGCCTATACATCGCCTCACCTTGCACGGTTTCATGAACGTATCCGTCTCGCGGGTGATTTGATCAGCGAAGACCACCTGAGCGCGATTCTTGACGAATGTTACGAAAAAAACGGTGATGTCAGCATTACCTATTTCGAAATCACGACCTGTGCGGGATTGTTGGCGTTTGCGCGCACTCCTGCGGACTACACCTTGCTAGAGGTGGGCCTTGGCGGGCGTTTGGATGCCACCAATGTGTTTGATGCGCCTGAGTTGACCGTGATTACGCCTGTGTCGATCGATCACGAGCAATTCCTTGGCGATACCCTAGCCAAGATCGCGACCGAAAAGGCAGGCATAATCAAGCGTGGTGTTCCATGTGTTGTCGGCCCACAAGAAGATGACGCGATGGAGGTGATAGAGGCCACGGCCGCCCGTTTGGGTGCACCTCTTTTGGCATATGGCCAACATTGGCATGTTTCTCAGGAACGAGGCCGCCTGATCTTTCAAGATGACAACGGTTTGCTTGATCTGCCCATGCCTGCGCTTTTGGGTCGCCATCAAGTCATCAATGCCGGCGCCGCGCTTGCCGCATTGCGCCACCTTGGTGCGGACGACACCGCATGCGAGGCTGCAATGACCAACGCCGAGTGGCCTGCACGTATGCAGCGCTTGCGTCATGGACCGCTGATTGACAGCGCACCACAGGCAGAGCTGTGGCTGGATGGCGGGCATAATGCCGCTGCTGGTGATGCATTGGCCGAGGTTCTGGCTGGTTTGCCAAAACGACCAACCCATCTGATCTGTGGGATGCTGAACACCAAGGATATTTCTGGATACTTGACGCCATTGGCGGATCAATCTCAAAGTCTGACAGGTGTATCCATACCGGATGAGGTAAATACATTGCCGGGTGATGTTACCGCCAAAGCAGCGACGGATGTTGGTATGCAGGCCACCACAGCGCCTAGCGTTCAAGCGGCGTTAGATGCGATCATTGCCACCGATCCCACAGCACGGGTATTGATTTGCGGATCGCTTTACCTTGCTGGTGCGATATTGCGCGAAAACGGATAAAATTTTTTGCACATCTAAGTGTTTGAAACGACTCGCTTCTCCGAATCATTCGGGCGGGGACGCAGGAAAATCGAATCATGGCATGTTGACTGATTCGCGCACCTCTGCGATAGTCTCTTTAACGGGATTATTTCCAATGATTGCAGTGGTATACCGCATGTGTAGTGCGGCTTATCACATTATACAGGCATGATGGGCAGGTTATAAATGGGGGTGCTTAGGCGCCCCCTGATAACGTCTAGGGTCTAGTTTCCCAGACCCCAATTCGCGTCCTGCATTTCCCGCAGGCGGCTTGCGGTGCGTTCAAATTCAAACGCACCAGTTCCTTCGACATAGAGCATTTCAGGTTCCGCCGCCGCAGAGCAAATCAGCCGCACCTTGGCCTCATAGAGCGCATCAATCAAGGTAACGAACCGCTTGGCCTCGTTGAAATTATTTCGGCTCAATTGTGGAATGTCTTCAAGTATGAGAACCTTTACCGCTTCGGCCACCGCTAGATAATCCGCAGGGCCAAGCAATTTGCCGCACAGATCATAAAACGTCGCGCGCCCAATACCATTGCGGAAGGCAGGGATTTCGACGTCACGGCCGTTGACCTGCACGTTCAACGGCTCGGCGCTTCCTCCCGAAAGATCAGCCCAAATTTCGCTGATGGCGGCGCGCGCACCATGTCCGCGCAGAAAATATACTTGCTCGCCATTCAGGCGGTTCTGGCGATAATCCGTGGCGCTGATCATTTCATGCACCACCATGTTTTCTTTGAGCACGTCAATGAACGGTAGAAACAATTGCCTGTTCAACCCGTCCTTATACAAATCATCAGGAATGCGATTTGACGTGGTGATCACCGTGACACCACCGGCAAAAAGGGCTTCGAACAGGCGACCAACAATCATGGCATCTGTTATGTCGGTGATCTGCATTTCATCAAAGGCGAGCAGGCGCAGATCTGCCACCACCTTTGCGGCCACAGGGGCAAGTGCATCCTCAACGCCTGTTTGTCGCGCCTCGTGCATCCCTGCGTGGATTTCTTGCATGAAGGCATGGAAATGCACCCGACGCGCGGGAACGTCCAGCGCATCCACAAACATATCCATCAAAAAGGATTTGCCGCGTCCTACGCCACCCCAAAGGTACACGCCTTTGACAAGCTCTGGTTTGGATTTGCGAAGCCAGCCGGCTTTCACGGGTTTGGCCAGCTCTGCCTGAATGCGGACCAGTTCTGGCAAGACGGCCTCTTGGGCGGCGTCTGCGGTGATTTCGCCATTGGCCACCTTGGCGGCATAAATGTCCTGTATCGTCTTCATGAAACTTGCATACCGCGCTGCGTGCAGGCTGGAAAGTCATGGATTTGGATGCACGGGTGAATAATCACAATGCTGTCTTGGTTAAATGAGGCAGAATGAGATTGGCAAGGGCATAGGTATGTGTGTGAATCAATCCATGTCCGGCGTCGTCAATGACATGTTGATGGACGTTGGGATTCCATTCTTCCAATGTCTCTTTACCGCTGACAGACACCACATTGTCCACGCCACCCCATACTGCAAGGGTTGGGATATTGTGGGTGGCAATAGTGCGATGGGCATCTTCGGCGGTGTGGCTGAGGATGCCGCGAATGCTGGAAATCACCGCAGGCATGAAGCCACGCCAACGCAACTCTCCTCCTTGTCGGTCATAGATGTCTTGGACAGATGATATGCGTTTGCGCTGTTTTGTGATCCCTTTGCGCAGAATGCGAGGATACAGAAGCTTGATCAGCCAACCACCCAATGGTGGGACGGTCATGGCAAGTCGCGCAATCGGGCCAAGTTTTGGGCGCATCCCTGCCGGAACCGTCATGATCAAATGGCGAACCTTTTTGGGGTGCCTGGCGGTGAAATGGGCGGCAATGCTCGCTCCCATTGAATCCCCGATAAGCGTCACTGAGGTGTCAATCTTGGCATGTGACAGAAGGGTCTCAAGTTGTTCGCAAAAGAAATCGGCGTCTTGCAATGCTTTTGGTCGATCAGATAGGCCACGCCCATAAAGATCATAGGTCAACACCCGAAACCCCGCCTGAACAAGGGCTGTTTTCAAACCTTCATAGATGTAGCTGGGTGTGGTTAATCCATGGATGCAGACAACGATTGGACCGACAGGCAGGCCGCTAAGACGGTAAAAGGTTTTGCCTTGTGGCAGTTGTGCAAAATTTTCAGCCGGAGCTTGTTTCTGACGAAGCGTGATAGGTTTTCTCGATATTTCGACCAAAAGGGGCCACAGCACCACCAAGAGCGTGATGGCGCATGCCACCCAGATCACAACGCATCCTTTGCGCTGAGTAAACCTTCGGTGACAAGCCTATCTGCCCAGCCTTGTGCGCCTTCAAACAAGTGCACGTTCCATCCGCGATTGGCGGCGGCGTTGATATTGTCGATACGATCGTCGGTGAACAACAGATGTTCAGCTGCGATGCCGCAGTCCTGTTCCACCATCTCGTAAATACGTGGGTCAGGTTTGATCACACCCATACGGCCCGAGACGTATTCACGATCAAACTCTCCCATGAAAGGATACACCTGCACAGCCGGAGGCCAATTCTGAATGCCAAAATTTGACAAGGCAAAAACCGGAACATTCTGCCTGCGCAAAGCCCGCAATAAGCGAACGGAATGATCAATCGCAGGGCTGGCAAGATCGAACCAGTTGTCATGCCACATACGGATTTCATCACGCCATTTGGGGGTGTCATCTGCCCAGCCATAGATCGTGTCGCGAAAATGCCCGCCCCGGTCAATCACGTCATTCATGCCGTGCAGATCAAGTTCTGCAAACATCTCTTTGCGGCGGGTTTCGCCAATGACACGATCATAAAATCGCTCTGGCTGCCATTCGATCAGCACGTTTCCGATGTCGAAAATGACAGCTTTGATGGCCATTGTTTCGCCTATGCCTTTTTTGCAGCGCGCAATTCGCGTTCCAGTGCATCCAGAAACCGACTGCGATCGGTCTTGGTGAACCCCTTGCCGCCTCCCTGACGGAATGGATCTGCCGCGCGCAGATCGCTCATCAGGTCACGCGTGGCCAGAACATTTCCGATATTGGCTTGTGTCAAAGTCTCGCCATTGTGTTTCAGAACGCGTGCGCCTGCCTCGACACATTTCGCGGCCAAGGGGATGTCACCGGTGATCACTACATCGCCTGTGGTTGCACGATCCGCGATCCACATATCGGCCACATCTGGTCCCTCGGGCACAATGACATTTTCCACCAATGGATTGGGCGAAGGGCGCAGCCCTCCGTTGCATACTACAAAGGTTTTCACCCCATGGCGGGTGGCCACACGTTCCACCTCGGCCTTAACAGGGCAGGCGTCTGCATCAACGTAGATGGTGCTCACTTGTCTGACTTGCCTTTGGTCTCTGGCTTGCGTTTCACCTTGAATTCTTCGGGGATGGGCATCCTGTTGAATGCGTCCAACCCAGAAATTTTATATGCTTCGGCCAAGGTCGGATAGTTGAAGGTGTTCTGTACAAAGTAATCCACTGTGCCTTTCAGGTTCATCACCGCCTGACCAATGTGAATAAGCTCTGTCGCGCCTTCTCCAACGATTTGCACCCCAAGAACGCGACGGGTTTTGAGCGAAAACAGCATTTTTAACATGCCATGTTCCAGTCCCATAATATGCCCACGCGATGTTTCGCGGAACCGCGCAACGCCCACTTCATAGGGAATGCCGCGTTCCTGCATTTCTTCTTCGGACATGCCGCATGTGGAAATTTCAGGCACGGAATAAATGCCATAGGGAAACCACGGGCTTTCTGGCAAAGTAGGGGTGTCCAAGGCATGACATGCGGCCACGCGCCCTTGCTGCAACGATGTAGAGGCCAAAGAAGGATGTCCGATCACATCACCCGCCGCATAGATGTGTGGCACCTCTGTCTGATATGTTTTGCGATCCACGGATAAACGTCCGCGGTGGTCTGTGCTTAGCCCTGCGGCCTTAAGTCCCAATTTATCCGTCGCCCCCATGCGCCCGGCAGCAAACAGCAACATTTCGGCCCGCACGTGGCGTCCATTTTCAAGGCTAACCTCAACATGCCCATCTGTGGTTTCAACCGTTTCAATGGCTGACCCAAGACGTAAATCAACACCGTTTTCACGCACCTGATGCATGAAATCTTGAATCAATGTGCGGTCAATGAAGTCCAGAAAGCTGTCGCGCGGCTCGATCAATGTGACACGCACATCAAGGGCGGAAAACATAGTGGCATATTCCACGCCAATGACGCCTGCACCGACCACGATCAACGATCGTGGAATTTGTGCCATTTCCAGAAACTCATCACTATCCACCACAGATTTTCCATCAAACGGTATGGTGTCTGGGCGATAGGTTTTGGTCCCGGTGGAGATCAGGAAGTTATCTGCGGTCAGTTGCGTGGTGTCCCCGGCCTCGGTTGCAACCTCAACTTCGTTTGGCCCAATAAACCGCGCCTGACCCATCAAGGTTTCAACGTGGTTACGGTTGAACTGATGTTCCAACACATCAACTTCGTGGTCCAGTGTCATATGCAGACGTCCCTTAAGGTCGTCTGCCCGAATTTCATCTTTCACCCGATATGATCGGCCATAAAAACTGCGCTCTCGCCACCCTGATAGGTTCAGTACAGTCTCTCGCAGGGTCTTTGATGGAATGGTGCCCGTGTGCACGGACACGCCCCCCAATCTATCCTTGCGATCAATAACCAGCACGCGGCGTTTCAGTTTTCCTGCCTGTATGGCAGCGGCACGTCCGGCAGGGCCGGACCCGATGACGATCAAATCATAGTGGCTCATGAATTACCCCGCGTATAATGCATCGGCATGGAAGGATACGTGATCTTCCATAAAGGTCGAGATGAAATAATAGCTGTGATCATACCCTTTTTGCATGCGCACAGTTGCCTCTTGGCGGCGTTCCGCTGCAGCGGCTGCAAGGGCCTCGGGGCGCAGCAGATCAAGGAACTGATCGCTTGTGCCAGTGTCCACAAGAACGGGACCATCAAAGCCCTTTTCGCGCATTAGGATGCTGCTGTCATGTGCGGCCCAGTTGCTTTCGTCATCGCCTAGATAGGCAGACAACTGTTTGCGTCCCCAATCGCTTTGGGTTGGGTTGCAGATCGGGGCGAATGCGGAAACTGACCGAAACCGGCCAGGCAGGCCCATCGCCAACGTCAACGCGCCGTGCCCACCCATGGAATGCCCGGTGATCGCTTGACGATCCATATCCAATGCGAATTTTTCACCTACCAGCGCAGGCAATTCTTCGGCCAGATAATCCCACATCTTGAAATGGGGTGCCCATGGCTCTTGGGTTGCATTTACATAGAAACCGGCGCCCTTGCCCAAATCATAGGCATCGTCGTCTGCCACATCATCGCCGCGCGGGCTTGTATCCGGGAAAATCAAGGCAATGCCTTGTTCGGCGGCCCATGCCTGCGCACCTGCTTTGGTCATCGCATTTTCATGGGTGCAAGTCAGACCTGACAGATACCACAGTACCGGAACCGGGCCATCCTCGGCCTCTTCAGGAAGGAACAGACCAAAGGTCATGTCACATTTGCAGGCAGATGATGTGTGCTTGTAAACACCTTGCACACCGCCAAAGCATTTGTTTTCAGATACGATTTCCATGTTCTAACCCTGCTTGAAATATCTCGTTGGCATATGGCTATCTCATTGGCTGTAGGGCGGGCAAGCGGATAGACGACAGGCACCGCGTCGAATCCGCCTTTTCATGGGGCTGTCACAAGTGCGATCACCACCGAAATGGTGAAAATACTCAGTGCAGTGGATATCAGAATTGAGGCTGACACGCGATGCGGGGCCACCCCATAATGTTGCGCCAAGATGTAAACGTTCCCTGCAACGGGCAGGGCGGCGGCGGCAATGATGACGCCTGCCGCATAGGTGTTCACCTCAAATACCCAAAACGCAGCTATGGCCACGCAAATGGGGTGCAAGACCAGTTTGCAAAATGACAGCCACCCCGCAACCCATGGTCGCTCTGCGGCTTTGTTTGCCAAGGATGCGCCGATGGCAAACAGCGCGCCGGGTGTTGCCGCCCCGCCAAGAATGGCCAGAAATTCATTCACAGGATCTGGCAAAGGCAGCATCAAAGAGGACCAGATCAACCCCGCCCCCATCGCAACGATCATCGGATTGCGCAATAAACCCATTCCCACCGTGCGCAATGCCCCCAAGGACATACGTCCATCCCGCGCACCGGTAATCAGGATCACCACAAGCGAGGAGAATACAATCAAATCCACGGCCAAGACCAACATCACCGGGCCGATGGCAGGTGCTCCCAACAACAGCACCAACATTGGCACGCCCAGAAAACCGGTGTTGCCGATGACGGCACATTGCGCTTCCATTGCGGCATGCGGCACGTCCATTCGTCGCAACAATGCAACTGCTGTTGCCAACACATAAACAACGGCGGTTCCACTCAGATAGGCCCATATCAGTTGCCAATCCAATATCTCTGCCAGAGACAAATTGGCGGCAAAGCGAAACAACATTGCGCTCAGGGCAAAATAAAACACAAACTTGGTCAAATAGGCCGTTGCCTCTTGACTGAAAAAGCGCACTTTCCCAGCCCAGAATCCTAGACAAATGACCGCAAAAAATGGCAGCGTTTTTAGGAAAATCTCACCCATGTTGATGTGGTATCAGCCCATGTCAAATTATCAATAAAAACCCCACGGCTTTTCTTGTTCACTATACCTCGGGATGAATGACCTATTCGGGCAAGAGGGGTTGGGCCCTCTACCCGTTGCCAATTATTACCCCGGCTGCAAACACAAGCGCACCCCCAACAACAACTTGGAACGCTGCGCGAAAAAAAGGCGTTTGCATAAATCGGTTTTGTATCCATGCAATGGCCCAAAGTTCTATAAATACCACAAGGATTGCGATTACGGTGGCTGTCCAGAAATCCGTGATCAAATAGGGCAAGGCGTGCCCCAATCCTCCGACGGTTGTCATGACACCCGAGGCAAAGCCGCGCTTTATTGGTGATCCACGTCCAGAAAGAGCCCCATCATCGCTGGCGGCTTCGGTAAAGCCCATGGAAATTCCCGCCCCGACCGAGGCCGCGAGGCCCACCAGAAATGTCGTCCAGGTATCTTGTGTCGCAAAGGCGGTGGCGAAAATTGGGGCAAGCGTGGACACAGACCCATCCATCAACCCAGCCAAGCCGGGCTGAACCCATGTCAGGATGAATTGCCGCTTTGCGGTGTCGTCCTCTTGGTCGCGGGTCTCGGCATCTAGATGTGTTTGGGTCAACTCATGCGCAGTGTGTTGATGTCCGGCTTCTGCGGCTGCAAGATCTCCCAGCAATTTGCGCGTGGCGGCGTCCTGTGTACGCATGGCGGCGGCACGGTAAAATCGTTCAGCATTACGTTCCATGTCGGCGGCTTCTGTGCGCATCCGCTCCAGACTGAGATTTTCCATAAGCCACGTCGGACGTCTCGCATATGCGCCTGCCACGTGTTCGCGGCGGATCAAAGGAATGGTTTTGCCAAACCGTTCTAGATGCAAGTCAATCAGAAGTTGGCGGTGCTCGTCTTCTTCTGCGGCCATGCCATCAAAAACCTTGGCAGAGGCTGGATATTCAGAACGTAGGTTTTCTGCATAACTGCGAAAGATTCGCGCATCATCCTCTTCGTTGGAAATGGCCAACGCGATGAGTTCTTGCTCGCTTAGATCACCAAAGCGCCGCCGTTGATTGAATACCCCCATGTCGCTCCCCTTTATTAGAATGATTCTAAGGTATGGTGTTCCATGCTGACAGGCAAGTCAAAGTCGCTTGCTTAGGCGCTTCCTGATCAAAGTTTCGGATATCCGTCGCTTGCCGTAAGGGGACCGTTTGGTCTACAGTCGAGCCTTCAAAGCGCAACAGGTTTCATGAACACGCAAACGCCGATTATTCGCAGAGGTCGCAAGTTTGAGCAGGTGCTGATCGGAGCACGTGAGATTTTTCTGCGCGATGGTTTTGAAGGTGCCAGCGTTGATGATATCGCCCGCGCAGCAGGGGTCAGTAAGGCGACACTCTACAGCTATTTTGCAGATAAACGGTTGTTGTTTTCCGAAGTCGTGACTACGGAATGCGACCGCATGGCCGAGGAAACGCTGGAACTTGTCGATGAAACAGAGCCTCCTCAAGAAGTCCTGTTGATGGCAGCGCGACGTCTGACCCGATTTCTGCTGTCTGACTTTGCTCAAAGCATGTTCCGTATCTGTGTGGCCGAAGCAGATCGTTTCCCAGAATTGGGCGCCGCCTTTTACCGGGCAGGGCCTGACAAAGGGCGTGAACGGATATGCGAATACTTGCAAGGGGCGGTTGATCGGCGGGAATTGTTTATTGCCGATTTGCCGATGGCCGCCGATCAGTTTGCAGAATTGTGTAAGGTCAGATTGTTTATCCGTGGTGTTTTTGGCGTTCAGACCACCTTTGACGATGCGGAAATTGAGTTGACTGCGCAAGAGGCTGTTGTCACCTTCATGGCACGTTACGGGCCAAAGGTTCCGTCTACCTGAAAATTACAGATTGTCCCTGAATGCAGCGATTACACGCGATTGTAAGCCGACCGGAATCCGCCAGCATCGCGCTTGTTTTTGGCGGCGCCTTGTGGGGGTTGTTTTGGGTGCCAATGCGCTTGTTGCAAGGTGTGGGGCTTCATGGCGCTTGGCCGGGCGTTTTGGTTTATGGGGCGACGGCGGCGTTGTTGATGCCTTTGGCTGTGAAACGCAGGGACGTTTTGCGGAAGCAATTGGGCATCATTGCCTTATGCGGCTTTTTCACAGGCGCGGCTTTTTCGCTTTATGCGACAAGCCTTTTGTTGACCGATATTGTGCGGGCAATCTTGTTGTTTTATCTGACGCCGATTTGGGGAACGATCCTAGGCGTCATGTTTCTGGGTGAACGATTGACACGTATTCGCACATTGGCATTGGGTATGGGGCTTGTCGGGTTGATCACTGTTCTAGGGATTGAAAACGGCTTGCCATTGCCGCGCAACGCAGGCGACGTCATGGCGCTGATCTCGGGTCTTTGCTGGGCGTATGGCAGTCTGTGCCTCTATCGTGCCCGCGTTATCGCTGTGCCTGAACAGGTCATGGGCTTTATTTTCGGAAGTCTCGTAGTCGGGATTGGGTTGCTGGTGATTGGTGGGCAGACATTCGGTGGCGCAGTGCGCATTTCTGAGCTGATGTCAGCGGCGCCTTGGGCTATTCTGGCTGCGGTGTATGTTTTGCCAATGCTGGTGCTGACACTTTGGCCTTCCAGCTTGCTGAGCCCGGGACGTGCAGGGCTTTTGTTGATGAGCGAGGTGCTGGTCGGGGTGTTTTCAGCGGCATTGTGGTCGGGTGACCCCTTCGGCTGGCGTGAATTGGTCGGCAGCGTCCTGATTGTGGGAGCGGGGTTTGTCGAAGTGTTGGGGCAGCGAGGGGCGGCGGAGTAGACGCAGACCAAGGCGCGTGTTGTGATCTGCGGAGCCTCCGGCGGGGATATTTTAGCCAAAAAGAAATCAGAGGGGGGAAGGCTTGCGTGTGGCGTGGCGCAAGGCTTTTCGGGTCTGTTTGAGGGTCGTCAAAAAGCGTTTTGATTGTTCGATACGTGTCTGTACCTGTGTGATTTTTTCGGTAAGAAATGCTTCGCCATCAAAATCATCGTCTGTTTGTGCATTTAATTGCGCCAAAATCATAGAGAACTCGGCAATTGTCAGGCCGGCAGCCTGCGCATCCGCAATCAAATCAATCGTAAACAAAGCATCTTCTGAATATTCGCGATAGCGGTTCGTTTGGGTGTTGCTGGCTGAAGATGTGATCAACCCAAACCGTTCGTAGAACCGAATGGTGTCCTTGCTAACGCCACTTTGTTTTGCCAGTTCTCCGATGCGCATTCCAAAACCATTGACAATAGACCATGGTTTTGACTTTATAAAGAAACTGAAGCTGTTGCAAGAGAGTAAGATATGGCGAAGCGATGTCAAAGCTGCGGAATGCCGCTAAGCAAAGATCCAATGCGCGGTGGAAGCGAAGCAGATGGCGCACTCAGCACGATGTATTGCTCTTTTTGTTATGACAAGGGCGCGTTTTTGCATCCAGATTTCAATGTGGCGGAGATGCAGGATTTTTGTATTGCGCAATTGACAAGTAAGGGCATGCCAAAGGTCATGGCCTGGTTGTTAACACGCGACATTCCCAAATTGGCGCGTTGGCGCGGTCAATAACGGCTCTTTTGTCGTAAGCGTGCTTTACATTCAGGTACGTAACCTGAACAGATGTGGCATGAATGATCACCTCAAAGGGCTGCTGATTACAACGCTTGGCGTGTTGTTTGTCGTGCCGGATGCCTTGTTTATTCGACTGATTGACGCAGGGCCGATCGTGATCGCATTTTGGCGCGGTGTGATTGTGGCGTTCCTGTTGGCAGTGGGCATATTGGTGCGCCAAGGCACAGCGCCTTTTGCTGCCGTCATGGGCACAGGGCGGTATGGGATCATCTATGTCATCACGCTTGGGGTAAGTGGGTATTTGTTTACCCTCGCGGTGAGTTTGACCAGTGTGGCCAATGTGGTTTTTATTATTGCCTCGATGCCTGTGTTTGCCGCGATCTATAGCCGTATTTTCCTGAGTGAACCCATCAGCCGCCGCATGGTTTTGACCATGTGCGGTGTGGCCGTTGGCTTGGCGGTTATTGCCTATGGGTCCGGGGAAAATGAAAACGCCTGGTGGGGCGGCGATCTTTTGGCGCTTGGGGTGTCGGCGTCTTTTGCTGCGGGGTTGACTGCCGCACGCCGGGTCAAGACTGTGTCGATGGTGCCAGCCGTTTCGATTGCCTATTTCGGGGCAGGTATTGTGGTGCTGCCTTTTATTGATCCGTTTTCAATTGCACCAGAACAGGTGTGGATGGTGGCCTTGCATGGATGTGTCATCGTGGTGAGCGCCGCTTGCTTGGCGCTGGGGCCACGCTATGTCACTTCGGCCGAAGTGGCGTTATTGATTTTGTTGGAAAGCGTTTTCGCGCCCTTGCTTGTCTGGGCCGTGATTGGTGAAAATCCGGGGGGCTGGGCATTGATTGGAGGGGGCGTCGTGGTTGGTGTGCTCGCATTTTCAAACACTATTGTGTTGTTGCGCCGCAGACCACAGGCCGCACCGTGTACAGATGGATTGCCCTAGAAATCCACGGACACATTCGGCAGGTTGAGCGATTTAATAAGATCGCGCAATTCCTGACGCGCCGCCACATTAGAGATGTTGAGTTGTTTGACGCCGATATCCTTAAGGTCCAGCAAGGTCAGACCGCGGGGGAACAATTCGCGGAAAATCACCCGTTCGTTGAAACCGGGGGCCGTGCGAAACCCGATGCGTTTGGCCAAGCGATCCAGCGCATTGCCCATCTTTTCCTTATTGACCATGTTTTGCGCCCCCAGACGGTTGCGAACCACGATCCAGTCAATGGGTTTCAGACCGGCCTGTGCACGCAGCTGCCGCGCATTCCAAACCATTTCGGAATAAACTGATGGCCCAAGGATTTTCTCGCCATCCGCATCAATGCGTGCCAGCAGATCAAAATCGACAAAACTGTCATTCAGCGGTGTTACCAGCGTATCCGCAAGTGAATGAGCAACCTGTGACAGACGGGTATGCGAGCCAGGGCAATCAATTAGAATGAAATCATTGTCAGGCTCCAAGATGGCCACCGCAGACGCCAGACGCACATCATAGATGTTTTCGCCTTCTTGAAGGGTTGCCGCATCAATCTCTGGCAATTCGTGATAGGTGGGGCCGGGCAGGGACAGCGCTGACTTGTCGCAGAATTTGCGGCGGTTTTCGGTGTATCGCCCAAAGGTGCGCTGACGCAAGTCAAGGTCAAGGCAGCCAACCTTATGGCCCATCCGCGACAAAGCTGTTGCCACATGCATGGATACGGTGGATTTACCCGCCCCGCCTTTTTCGTTTCCAACGACAATGATATGCGCCATTTTTCCGGCTCCGCTCGATGGGTCTTTTATGTGGGCGAAAATTTGCCCGGACCGTCTTATGCGCACTATATCCAGAGGACCTCAAGAGGGGAAGCAATTGCTTTGTTACCTTCATGTGGGAAGAAAAGCGAATGTCGGTATTAGATCAGACCGTCGCCGTAGAATTTGTCAGCCTGGTTCCAAATGGAGGGCCACATGTGTGAAAAGAACCTGCTGATTGTGATTTCGGATGAACATCGTCGTGATGCAATGGGCTGTATGGGGCATCCGATAGTCAAAACTCCTCATCTGGATGCGCTGGCTGCACGTGGGGCTGTGTTCGAAAACGCCTATACGCCTTCACCGATGTGTGTGCCGACGCGGGCAGCGCTCGCTTGTGGGGACTGGGTGCATAAGATTGGCCATTGGGACAGCGCTACCCCTTATGATGGTGAAACGCGCAGTTGGATGCGCCAGGTGCGGGATGCGGGCCATGACGTTGTATCCATCGGCAAACTGCATTTCAGATCGGGTGAGGACGACAACGGGTTCTCACAGGAAATTCTGCCAATGCATGTTGTTGGTGGAGTGGGTTGGGCGGTTGGGCTGTTGCGGGAAAAGCTGCCTGATTATGGATCAACTGCGGAGCTGGCAGCGGATGTTGGCGTGGGTGAGTCCTCTTATACCTCATATGATCGCGCGATTACCTCGGCAGCCGAAGAGTGGCTGCGCGATCGCCCAACGGATGGCAAACCATGGGCGGCATTCGTGTCTTTGGTCAGCCCGCATTACCCGCTGACCTGCCCGCAGGAATGGTATGATTTGTATGATCCGGCGAAGATGGATTTGCCGGTAGGATATGGGCACGCCAAACCAGAACATAGTGAATTGAAGAATGTCGCTGGGTTCTTTGACTATGACCGTCATTTTGACGAGGCAAAGATGCGCGAAGCCAAGGCGGCCTATTATGGGTTGACCTCTTTCATGGATGATTGCGTGGGGCGTATCTTGAAGGCGCTTGAGGACAGTAAACAGGCAGAAGATACCGTGATTATCTATGTGTCCGATCATGGTGATATGATGGGGGATCAAGGTTTTTGGACCAAACAGGTCATGTATGATCAATCCGCAGGTGTTCCGATGATCATCGCAGGGGATGGGGTGCCCTCGGGGCGCCGTGTACAAACCTGCGCTAACCTCGTGGATATTGCTGCCACCGCGCGTGACGTGTTGGGCGTGCGTGATGACGAGGAAAGCAACGCCTTGCCGGGTGTCTCTTTACGAAAGATCGCACAGGCGGATGACGACCCAGATCGCACCGGATTCAGTGAATATCATGATGGCGGATCAACAACGGGCACCTTTATGGTGCGCTGGGCTCACTGGAAATATGTGCATTATGTTGGTCATCCACCGCAGTTATTTGACCTTGCCACTGATCCACATGAGGTGACCAATCTGGCTCAATCGGGTGTGAATGACATCAAAATCCAACGTGCCTTGACTGAAGGAGAGGCGCGGTTGCGCTCTATTTGTGATCCCCAAGCAGTGAATACGCAGGCCTTTACAGATCAGAAGCGGCGCATTGCAGAACTAGGCGGAAAAGACGCTTGCCTTAATGCTTATGTGTTTAACCACACGCCGACACCGGGAGAGCAGAAAGACATGTCCGAGGGATCACCTCTCTAAAAAGACCCACGCCATTCGCGTCTGCGGGTTCGGGACACCAAAAAGGCGAACCCATGGGTTCGCCTTTCCTTTTGTTTTGACCCCACGATGAGAGACCGCAGGGATCGAAGAGTGTGCCTTAACCTTGCAGTGCGCGTACTTCGATGTCGCCTTCTTCGCGCGCTTTCATAGCGTGCACTGCAGCGTGGCTGGCGGCAGCTGTGGTGAAATACGGGATCTTGTCATACAAAGCGACAGAGCGAATTTCACGGCTATCTTCAACTGCCTGCGCGCCTTCTGTTGTATTCATCACAAGGGTGATGTCGCCATTTTTCAACAGGTCAACCACGTTAGGGCGACCTTCATAGACTTTGTTGACGCGATCACAGTGAACGCCTTGTTCCGCAAGCCAAGCCGCTGTGCCAGAGGTCGCCACAAGACCAAAGCCCATTTTGATCAGGATTTGCGCCGCCTCGAGCATATCAGCGGTTTTATCCGCATCCTTGATGGAAATGAACGCAGTGCCTTCGGAGGGCAGGATCATACCCGCACCCATCTGTGCCTTCAGGAAAGCGCGTGCAAATGAGCGATCCCAGCCCATGACCTCACCAGTAGAGCGCATCTCTGGGCCCAAAATCGTATCCACACCGGGGAAGCGCGCAAAAGGCATGACCGCTTCTTTGACCGAGAACCAAGGCATGTTGGGATCGGCAAGCGTCATTTGATCGGCAATCGGCTGTGGTTCTGTTGAGTCGATCTCGCGATATGGTGCGCGCGCTGGGAAGTTTGTCAAAGGTTCACCCGCCATCAGACGCGCGGCAATGGATGCAATCGCGCTGTCAGTGGCTTTGGCTACAAACGGCACGGTACGCGATGCGCGTGGGTTTACCTCAATAAGGTAAATTTCGTCCCCTTTCACCGCGAACTGGATGTTCATCAAACCGACCACATTCAACGCCAGTGCCAAAGCATTAGTTTGAACCTTGATCTGTTCAATTACATCTTCAGACAGCGAATAAGGCGGCAATGAGCAGGCAGAGTCACCAGAGTGCACACCAGCCTCTTCAATGTGCTGCATGATGCCTGCAATATGCACATTGGTACCATCACACAGGGCATCCACATCCAGTTCTGTCGCACCATCAAGATAGTTGTCCAGCAACACCGGGCTGTCGCCCGACACCACGACGGCCTCTTTAATGTACCGTTCCAGCTGCGCCATATCGCGCACGATTTCCATCGCGCGACCGCCCAGAACATAAGAGGGGCGAATGACCAGAGGAAAGCCGATGTCTTCGGCAATGGACAGCGCCTGTGCATCGGTGGATGCGATGCCGTTGTGTGGCTGTTTCAATCCCAATTGATTGACCAGTGCCTGGAAACGCTCGCGATCTTCGGCAAGGTCAATCGCATCAGGCGTAGTGCCCAAAATCGGGATGCCTTCCGCCTCAAGCGAATTGGCAAGTTTCAAAGGAGTTTGGCCACCAAACTGTACAATCACCCCATGCAATGTGCCGTTGTCCTGCTCTACCCGCAGAATTTCCATCACATGTTCAAAGGTCAGCGGTTCAAAATACAGACGATCCGATGTGTCATAGTCTGTTGAAACCGTTTCAGGATTACAGTTGACCATGATGGTTTCATACCCTGCATCCGTCAATGCATAACAAGCATGACAGCAGCAATAATCAAACTCGATCCCTTGACCAATTCGGTTTGGACCACCACCCAGGATAACAACCTTCTTGCGATCCGAGGGGCGCGCCTCGCATTCCACATCGCCCATCATCGGGGCCTCGTATGTGGAATACATATAGGGGGTCTGTGCCTCAAATTCGGCCGCACAAGTGTCGATGCGTTTGAAGACAGCAGTGACGCCCACAGCGTGGCGCGCCTTGCGCACGTCGGTTTCTGAAAATCCGGTCAAAGTGGCCAGACGCGCATCGGTAAAGCCAAGCATCTTGAGCTTGCGTAAACCTTCGGCGCCTGTTGGCAAGCCCTTGGTACGCACGACTTCTTCGGCGTCTACGATTTCACGAATACGTGCAAGGAACCAAGGGTCGAACATAGTGACATTGTGGATTTCCACATCGGTCAAACCATGACGCATGGCTTGCGCGATGGTGCGCATCCGATCCGGTGTGGTTTTGCTGATCGCCTTGATCACGGCGGCCTTGTCTGGTGCGCCGGGAATGTCAACTTCGTCAAATCCAGTCAGGCCGGATTCCATCGATGCCAGTGCTTTTTGCAACGACTCGTGGATGGTGCGGCCGATTGCCATGGCTTCACCCACGGATTTCATCGCGGTGGTCAAATAGGGTTCAGAGCCGGGAAATTTCTCAAAGGCGAATTTCGGGATTTTGGTGACGATATAGTCAATCGTTGGCTCAAAGCTGGCAGGCGTCACCTTGGTGATGTCATTGTCCAACTCGTCCAGCGTATATCCAACGGCCAGTTTTGCCGCGACCTTGGCGATTGGGAAACCTGTCGCCTTGGAGGCCAACGCAGAAGATCGAGATACGCGCGGGTTCATTTCGATCACGACCATACGACCATCGGCCGGGTTCACGGCCCACTGCACGTTTGAGCCGCCGGTTTCCACGCCAATCTCACGCAGCACGTTGATCGAATGCGTACGCATGATCTGCAATTCTTTGTCAGTCAGCGTCAGGGCAGGGGCCACGGTGATAGAGTCACCTGTGTGCACGCCCATGGGGTCGATATTTTCGATGGAACAGACGATGATGGCGTTGTCGGCTTTATCGCGTACAACCTCCATCTCGTATTCTTTCCAACCCAGCAGGCTCTGATCAACGAGGATTTGGTTCACTGGGCTTGCATCCATACCCGTGCGGCAGAAATGCATATAATCTTCGCGGTTATAGGCCACGCCACCACCTGTGCCACCCATGGTAAAGGCGGGACGGATGATTGCAGGCAGGCCAATGTCTTCCAGCTCTGCCAGAGCCAGACGCACACCCTCGTCCAGATCGGCCTCGCCGCTGTCCTTTTTAGGGGCGGTGACAATGGATGCACGTGGGTTTTCAATACCCAGACGGTCCATTGCTTCGCGGAACAATTTGCGGTCTTCAGCCATTTCGATGGCGTCGCGAGTGGCACCAATCATTTCAACGCCGAATTGTTCCAGCACACCCATTTCTTCCAGCGCAAGAGATGTGTTCAGACCCGTTTGACCACCCATTGTTGGCAGCAATGCATCGGGGCGTTCTTTTTCGATGATCTTAGCAACAACTTCAGGAGTGATCGGTTCGATATAGGTGGCATCTGCCAGCCCCGGATCGGTCATGATCGTCGCCGGGTTGGAGTTTACAAGGATAACGCGGTAGCCTTCTTCGCGAAGTGCTTTACAGGCTTGGGCGCCTGAATAGTCAAATTCGCACGCCTGTCCGATCACAATAGGGCCAGCGCCGATGATCATAATGGAGGATATATCTGTTCTCTTGGGCATGACGGACCTCGGGTTCTGGGGCGGCGGTGACGTAGCAGTACGACAGAGTCGCCCGAATGCGCAAATTGTCGTGCGTTATAGACATCAGCGCTCTATGTGCAAGGGGGAAGCGCGTCTAAAAGACACTGGAACGCATCTGCGTGCCACCTTGCCGCTTTCGACCCTGTTCATTGCCGACAGGGGCGTTATATCGGAGCCAACGTAATAAGGGGAGAGCCGTTTGCAGATTCGGTTCGATCAGGGGCCTTGCGGGGCTGGCACATGGTTTGCAGAGGCTTCGGGCATGATTGTTGCAGAGGCTGCATCTGATGTGCCCGCAGCGCTGGTTGCGTTGGATCAGGCGCGTGCGTCTGGTCAGTGGGTCGCCGGATATGCCTCATATGAACTCGGCTATGCGTTAGAACCACGGCTGGCCTCTTTGATGCCGCAGGATCGCACGCTGCCTTTGATGTGCTTTGGCATTTATGACGATCCGGTGCAGCGCGATCTGACCGGCGGTGCGGCAACACTGGGCCAAGTGGTGCCCCGCTGGGATCAGGCACGGTATGAAACGGCGTTTGATCAGGTGAAATCCTATATCGGAGCCGGGGATATTTATCAGGCGAACCTGACCTTTCCGATGGATGTGGATGTAAAGGGCGATGCAGAGGCCCTGTTTGCAGCGCTATCTGCACAACAAACTGTTGGGCATGGAGCAATGGTGTTGCAAGAGGACCTGCCTGCTCTCCTAAGTCGCTCGCCCGAACTGTTTTTTCGCACGGACGAAGGCGGGTTGATTGAAACCCGCCCGATGAAGGGCACGCAGCCACGCAGCGATGATCCAGTTGAGGACAGCCGGTTCAAGGCGTTTCTGAGCACCGACAGCAAAAACCGTGCCGAAAACCTGATGATCGTGGACTTGCTGCGCAATGATATCAGCCGTGTGGCAGTGGCCGGGTCAGTGCATGTACCGGAACTGTTCAAGGTGGAAAGCTATGCCACCGTGCATCAGATGGTGTCTCTTGTTCGTGCACGTCTGCAAGCGAGTGCTGGGTTAAGTGATATTTTGACGGCTTTATATCCCTGTGGATCGATCACAGGTGCGCCGAAATTGCGGGCCATAGAGATTCTGCGTGATCTGGAGCCATGGGCGCGTGACATTTATTGTGGGACCATTGGCTGGGCCGCACCGGATGGGCGCAGCGAATTTAACGTGGCGATCCGCACGTTGATGGTGGATGATAATGCTGCCGTGCTGAACGTGGGCGGTGGTGTCGTTTGGGACAGCACAGGCCCATCAGAATATGAGGAAGCGTTATGGAAAGCGCGTTACGCCAACCCGTTCCAAGTGGAACACAGTTAATAGAGACATTTGGTTGGTGGCCTGATCAGGGTGCTATACGTCTTGATCGCCATTTTGCTAGAATGGCTCAGTCGGCTGTGTGTCTGGGCTTTTATTTCGACGCAGCGGTGGCGCGCCGTATCGCAGAAGACATTGAAGCGCATGAACCGCAGCGATGCCGCATGACTTTGGCACAGGATGGTGCGATCCATTTGACCACAGCGCCATTAGGGCCGACCGCCGCGCATTGGCGCGTGGCCATTGCCAAGCAACGACTGGCATCTGAGGATATCTGGTTACGTCATAAGACCACGCATCGTCAGCAATATGATCAAGCCCGTGCAGCCTTGCCTGACGGTGTCGATGAGATGCTGTTCTTGAATGAACACGCCGAGGCCTGTGAAGGTACGATCACCAACCTGTTTGTAGATATTGGTGACGGTGATTGGGTGACGCCGTCTGTGTCTTGTGGGGTGCTGCCGGGAATCTTGCGCGAGGAAATGCTGGCAACGGGAAAATGCCGCGAGGCCGTGGTGACACGGCAAATGCTACGCGATGCAGCTGGCTTATGTATGGGGAATTCGCTGCGCGGCCTTATTCCTACAACATTGGTGGTTTGATCCAATGGTCTGCGCCATACGGCGCAGGCTGTATGCGTTTTGGATTGCACGTGTTGCACGCGATCCTGTCGATCAGGTCTTGGCGGGAAATTTACTCGGCAGCTTGTGTCGCAACATCTGAACTGTTGTCATAGAGATAGTCTCGCGTCAGTGGCACAGCGGTTTGTGTGCGGCTGAGCTGAAACTGGAACACCACCTGACGATGCATGCGGAAAGTCAACTCACTCGCCACCAGATAAAACCGCCACATCCGGCAGAACCGTTCGTCATAGATTTCACGCGCACGGTCGATGTTATCCATGAAGCGATCATGCCAATGTTTCAGGGTTTCGGCATAATGCAAACGCCAGACCTCTACATCAGTGGTGAATAAATCCTCTTTCTCGATTGCCCTGTGCGCCTCTGAAAGGGACGGCACATATCCGCCTGGAAAGATGTATTTGTCGATCCATGGGCTGGTGCGGCTGGGCGGAGCACACCGACCGATGGTGTGGATCAGGGCAATGCCATCCTCTGACAGTTTGTCATGCACGTGACGGAAATATTCACGGTAATGGGGCACCCCGACATGTTCAAACATGCCCACTGAAACGATGCGATCGAAGGTTTCAGTGACCTTTCGATAGTCCTGCAGGCGGATTTCGATGCGATCAGACAGCCCGGCATCTGCCACGCGTTTGGTCGCAAGGGCATGTTGTTCTTGTGACAGTGTGACGCCAACAACCTGCACACCAAAATCCTGAGCAAGGGTGAGAGCCATGCCACCCCAACCACACCCAATATCCAAAACTCGCATGTCGGGTTTCAGGCATAATTTATGTGCGATGTGGTGTTTCTTGGCCAATTGAGCTTCTTCCAACGTCATACCTGGATCGCGGAAATAGGCGCAGGAATATTGACGATCCTCATCAAGAAACAGGTCATACAACTCCCCTGACAGATCATAGTGATGCGCCACGTTTTTGCGTGCCCGTGTCGTTGGATTGAATTGTTTCAGAGGTTTGAGAAGCGGTGCAAACAGGGATTCCGCGCCATGTCCGCGCCCCAGCGAGAAATTGCGCACACCCAAGGCAATCAAACCGTACAGATCATCTCCAACGATGGTCAATGTGCCATCTGTATAGGCTTCACCAATGGCGAGTTCGGGGTTGAGCATGAATTTGCGTGGCAGATCAGGATCAGTCAGCGTTACCTCAATAGGGTCTCCCTGATGATCGCCCAGCACCATTTTGGTGCCATCCGGCAATGTTAAACGCAGGTTCCCGCTGCGTATTAATTTGCGCAACAAGCGTTTGAAAAGGCTATTCCACATAACTTCCCTCTTTCGCGACTGCCAATCGGTCCGCTTCGTGTTTCCGATGTGAGTTTGCAAAATAGATAGGGTTTCTGTCCAGTTTTTCTGTCCAAAGTGGGACCAGCCCCACAAAGACGTGACGAGTCGTGTAGATTCGCCGCTTAGACGCAAGGCTGCTCTTGACTTCTGAGCGTGTGCCATGTGTATCGGCCAAAGACGAATTTCCATCCGCTGACCGCCCGATGAAAGGCCAAGATATGCACGCTTTCCGCAGCCACACCTGTGCAGACCTGAACAAATCCAACGTAGGTGATAATGTTCGCCTGTCGGGCTGGGTTCATCGTGTTCGAGACCACGGCGGTATTTTGTTTATCGATTTACGTGATCACTATGGTGTAACGCAGGTTTTGTGTGATCCCGACAGCCCGGTTTTTGCGGAGCTGGAAAAGGTGCGCAGCGAATGGTGCATTCGCATTGATGGCAACGTTAAGGCGCGAGACGAGAGCCTTGTGAACGACAAGATCCCGACCGGCGAAATCGAAGTATTCGTGCGTGATCTTGAAGTTCTGGGGCAGGCTGAAGAATTGCCTTTGATGGTATTTGGGGATCAGGAATACCCCGAGGAAACCCGCCTGCGGTATCGTTACCTTGATCTGCGTCGCGAGGCGATGCAGGACAATATGAAACTGCGCAGCGATGTTGTGGCCTCTATGCGTCGTCGTATGTGGGATAAAGAGTTCCGCGAATATCAAACACCGATCATCACCGCATCAAGCCCCGAAGGCGCGCGTGATTTTCTTGTGCCATCGCGCCAACACCCCGGAAAATTCTATGCCCTGCCACAGGCACCACAGCAGTTTAAACAGCTGATCATGGTGTCGGGCTTTGACAAATACTTTCAGATCGCACCGTGTTTCCGTGACGAAGACCCGCGCGCAGACCGCTCACCCACTGATTTCTATCAGCTTGACCTTGAGATGAGCTTTGTCAGTCAGCAGGACGTGTTTGACACGATTCAGCCTGTTATTGGCGGTATCTTTGAGGAATTCGGCGGTGACAAGAAGGTCGATCAGGTTTGGGAACAGATTTCCTATAAAGACGCTGCGCTGTGGTATGGCACCGACAAGCCCGATCTGCGCAACCCAATCAAGATGCAGGTTGTATCAGAGCATTTCGCCGGGTCAGGGTTTGCAATCTTTGCCAAACTTCTGGAGCAAGACGGCACCGAAGTGCGCGCCATTCCTGCTCCCACCGGGGGCAGCCGTAAATTCTGTGACCGGATGAACAAGTTTGCACAAGAACAGGGTTTGCCCGGAATGGGGTATATCTTCTGGCGCAAGCAATCCGCAGATTCCATTGCACAAGAACGTGGAATTTCAGTGAAAGAGGTCAACGCGCTTATCAAATCTGGTGAGATTGTTCTTGGTAATGAAGCGGCTGGTCCGCTGGCTAAAAACATTGGTCCCGAACGCACGGAAGCGATCCGTCAGCAACTGGGACTGGACGTGGGCGATGCGGCGTTCTTCCTTGGTGGTAAGCCTAAGGCGTTTGAAGGTGTCGCAGGGCGTGCGCGCACCGTGATTGGTGAAGAATTAGGGCTGATTGATCTGAACCGCTTTGCCTTTGCTTGGATCGTTGATTTTCCAATGTACGAAGCGGATGAAGAAAGCGGAAAAATCGACTTTTCTCACAACCCGTTCTCAATGCCGCAGGGTGGCATGGAGGCACTGGAAGGTGATCCTCTGGAGGCTCTGGGCTATCAGTATGACCTTGCCTGTAATGGGTATGAGCTGATTTCCGGCGCGATCCGGAACCACAAGCTTGAAATCATGTATAAGGCGTTTGAACTGGCAGGCTATCCGGCATCCGAAGTGGATAATCGCTTTGGTGGCATGGTCAGCGCGTTCAAATTTGGAGCTCCCCCGCACGGCGGCTGTGCGGCAGGGATTGACCGTATTGTGATGTTGTTGGCCGATACGGCGAATATTCGTGAAGTCATGATGTTCCCAATGAACCAACGCGCCGAAGACCTGATGATGAATGCGCCAAGTGATCCGATGAGCGATCAGCTGATGGAACTTGGTCTGCGTGTGATCCCGCAAGACATCTAAAGCATTCTTATTGCGACGCTTTCCAACCTCAGTTTGGGGTTGGAAACGTTGCCTTTGACTTGGCGGATCAGACGATTTGTGCAACCCTGCCATTATAGCAGGGGCATGAACACATGGGGCAGACAAAAGATTTTGGTGACACGATTGTAAACTGGACACCCCCATCACGACCTGATGGGGTGGTGCTGGATGGGCAATACTGTCGTCTAGAGCCTTTGCAGGCGCAAACCCATGCAGCGCTGTTGTTTCGGGCCTATGAAGGCCATGATGCTGTGTGGGATTATCTGGGGTACGGGCCATTTCATTCGGCCGCGCAATATCACCGATGGGTGCGCGAAGTCGAAGGCCAGTCCGATCCGGTATTTTTTGCAATCTATGACAAGGATCGGCGCGCCTTTGGCGGCGTGGCGTCTTTGTTGCGGATAAAACCCGAAGCGGGTGTCATTGAGGTTGGACACATCAATCTGTCCCCCTCTTTGCAACGCAGTCGTGCGGCTACCGAGGCGATGTTTTTGTTTCAGGACTGGGCGTTTCGTGCCGGGTATCGCCGGTTTGAGTGGAAATGCGACTCCCTGAATTACCCTTCTCGCCGTTCAGCACAACGATTGGGTTTTAGCTATGAAGGGGTTTTCCGTCAGCATTTGATTGTCAAAGGACGTAACCGCGACACTGCTTGGTTTGCCACCATTGATAAGGAGTGGGATGCGATGCGGGCCGCTTATGAGGCGTGGTTAAATCCGACTAACTTTGATGACACCGACAAACAACGCGAAAGCCTGAGTGATTTGACGCGTTTGGTTCGGGCGCAGGACGATCCGTCGCTTTGAATGCTAAAGCGCCACGCGTTCGGTCAGGCGTGACTGTGCCATTCCGGCAATGCGTGCCAAACTGGCATGTGAGGGCCTTCCTTCGGCGCATTCGCGGGCCAAATCTAACGCGGCCTCTTCGAGCGAATGGTCATCTGCACTGCGTGCGACGCCTGTCACAAACTGCGCAATATAATCTGCCACCGCTTCGCTGCGATTTTCTTCTAGAATATCAACCACATGCGCCATATCATCACGATAGGCCAACGGGTCGGGTACCACCGTATCATCCACCAACAGTCGTGGGCCTTTGGGGCGCCGGACATCAGGAAGATGTGATAGGATCAATTCCTGAAAGGTTGCAATTGAGGCAAAGGGTTTATGCAAAAAACCATCCGCACCAGCTGCAATTGCTGTGGCCTCGTTAAATTCATCCCCAGAAGTGGCGAGTAGTACCTCCACTCGCGGATTGGTGCTTTGCAATTCGTCTATCAAATCAAGACCGCTGCCATCAGGCAGGCCAAAATCTACGATGATCACTGACGGGCGATACACTTTCAGATGTCGTCGCGCCGATTTCAGGCAATCTGCCCGCCGAATGCGTGCCCCGCTGCGCAGACACATCAGGCGCAGAGCCTCACAGGCAAAGCGGCTATCTTCGACCACCAATATCGTTAACCCCAGCAAGGGGCGGTTGGCAGTTGGTGATTGGGCGGCGGAAAAGAGAAAGTCGTTCATATCGGTATCCTTGGCGGGCAGTGCGACTTAGGCTACTGCGACATGCCTAACGGAAGGTTAAAGGGGGCGAACGCTGCCCCGCGACGGCCTGTCGCTTGCACAACGGACACGGCTTGCGCATAAAGCGCGTGACTTAAAAGCACCCAAGGAGACCACCATGATTGGCAGACTGAACCACGTAGCCATCGCCGTACCTGATCTGGAAGCCGCCTGCGCGCAATATCGCGATGCATTGGGCGCAAATGTTGGCGCTCCTCAGGATGAACCAGATCATGGTGTCACGGTTGTTTTCATTGAATTGCCCAACACCAAGATCGAATTGCTATATCCCTTAGGTGAAAACAGCCCGATCAACGGATTCCTTGAAAAGAACCCATCAGGTGGCATTCATCACGTGTGTTACGAGGTGGACGACATTATCGAGGCGCGCGATCATCTGAAAGAAAGCGGCGCACGCGTTCTGGGAACAGGTGAGCCTAAAATTGGGGCGCACGGCAAGCCAGTTCTGTTTTTGCATCCCAAGGATTTCAATGGCTGTCTGGTAGAGTTGGAACAGGTCTGATAGGAGCGCGCAAACGCCCTAGCCGGAGACAGATATGTCGATCACCTCTGCCATCGTTCTTTTTGCCGTGTTGTGGTTCATGATCTTTCTCATGGCCATTCCCATCCGCTTGAAAACCCAAGGGGACGTTGGCGAAGTGGTTCCGGGCACCCATGCAGGTGCGCCGGAACATCATAATCTGAAGGCTAAGGCGAAATGGACCACTGGGATTGCTGCTGTGGTATGGGCCTTGTTGTTCTGGATCATCACAACAGGGCAGATCACAGTGCGTGATTTGGATTGGATGAACCGCTTGCCCCCGGTCAGTGGCGAAGAACAATAACCTCGGTTGCGCCGCCTATTGCGGCGTGCGCGCTGCAAGCATGTGATAGATATGCGTAAAGGTGGCTGCCCCCAAAATGGGCACCACCAAATTCAACAAAGGCACAGAGAGTGGAAGCGCCATCAAGGTGCCTGCTATCCATATCGTTGCCAAATGTTTCCGTCGCAATTCACGTGCCTTTTCACGGCCAATTCGACGCAATGCCGCCAGTGTGAAATATTCCCGACCCAGCAAAAAACCGTTTAATCCCCAAAAGATGAACACCGCCGCAGGTGGCATCATCACGTAAAACAAGAAAGCGACCAGATTGGCCGCGATCAGCAGGCCAAGAAAGCTGAGGGTGTCTTTCAGGGCTTCGGAAAATGGCACACCGGGAACCCGAGGCAATTGCGGATAATGCTTGTCCTCGACGGCTTGTGCTACGTCATCCAGAAACATTGATGTGATGGCCGAGGCCACGGGCACCATCAGAAAGACGGACAAAAAAATCATTACAAAGAAAGATGTCAGGTTGATCAGGCTGCCAATCCAGCTGATTTCTCCGACAAGAGCCGTCACGGCCTCTTCTGCGCCAACCCAATCAAGCAAGGCAAGCAGCCCGGCATAGGCCCCGACCAGCAAGGCAAAGGAGAGAATTATTCCCAACCATAACACTCGGCGAAACCGACGGTCGCCGAGTTGCCCCAACGTTTTGAAGAATGCCACAAGAATCATGCGCTGACCCAAGAAATTTTTTGATCTGCATCCGGGCGTGGGCGATCTGGAGGAGTCGCGGTTTCCGTGCCGATGTGGATGATCCCTGCCACCCGTTCATGTGGGTTGAGGGCAAGGCCACGTTGACAAAAAGTCGGATCATGACTGAACCATCCACTCAGCCAATTTGCGCCCCACCCGGCAGCAAGGGCCGCGTTCAGCAAAGCAAGGCAGACGGCTCCGGCGGAATAGGTTTGTTCAATTGCAGGGATCTTTTCAGAAATGACAGGGCTTTCAATGACGGCAACTGCCAACTCGCCGGTGTCATAGGCCAAACGCGCTTTGGCGATCTGATCCGGATGAATGCCCACTTTGGCACCAATCTCTGCGGACAGATTGGCCAAACGGCGCAGAGCGGCGGTTTCCAGCACAATTAGACGCCAAGGCTCCAACTTGCCATGATCCGGGCTGCGCAGGGCTGCAGTCAGGATCAGCTCTAACTCGGCGCGGGTGGGCACAGGCCCGGTCAGTGTTTTTGCGGGGCGTGAGCGGCGGTTCAGCAGGAAATCAAGCGCGGCGTCGTTTCTTTCTGGCATGTCGGTCTCATCTATCAGGTGCTGTACATCTTTGTGATGCACAATGGGTTTTCAACAGGTGCTGGCGAAATTCCAACGGCTTGCGCCCAATTGATTGACCGGAATATTCTGTCTTTGCAGGGAAAAGTAAACCACAAGGCCGTCTTTTGATTGATCTATCGCATATGTCTGAAACGGGCACGGAAATCGCGGTGCGGGTCACGCCCAAAGCATCGCGCAATCGCGTTGTGATGCAGGACGGAGACATTCGGGTTTACGTAACAGTGGTGCCCGAAAATGGCAAAGCCAACGCAGCCGTTCAGAAACTATTGGCCAAGGCTGTAGGTGTCGCCAAATCACGTCTAACCCTCATGCGTGGCGAGACCTCGCGCGATAAGGTGTTCAGGGTAATTTAGCCTCTCTTGTGAGGGTATAAACACCCTCGGGCAAATCCAGCGCGGCGGCTAATTCTTCCACCTGATTAAGCGACAAGGTGATCTTTTTCACATCATCCGTGCGTGGATCAAACTGCTCAACTGTGACGCAATCTTCAAACAGATTGATGATGACGTCTTCTTGTAAGGGCGTGTTGTCCTCATCGACGATGGTGACAACGGTGGCGTCAAATTCGTGTTCGATACTAAACATAACCTCAGCCTAGCCTTGCGGCGAGAATGTGCAAGTGGCTTGGTGCCATCCAATCGAGACTGGTGCATTCTGGATTTGCAAATTATCATGAAGGGGAATGTTTTAGGTCACGAGGATCACATGCGTCGTTTATTAAGTATTGCAACATTGGTTGCATTGACTGGCTGCATCGAAGAGCCCACGTCGTCAGGTCAATCCGCCCCTGCCACCGCGAAATCTAAGGTGTCGCAGGTGGAGTTGGATCAAGCGGTATATCGGTTCCGTCAAGTGGTCCGCCGGATGGAACCCGTTGCCGAACGCGAATGCCGCGCGCGAGTGCCTGGTCGCAATTGTGATTTCAAAATAGTTGTGGATGATCGCCCCAATCTGCCTTCAAATGCCTATCAAACCGAAGATAAAGATGGCCGTCCCGTGATTGGGTTCACTCTTGCTTTGTTGGCCGGGGCACAAAACTCTGATGAGATCGCCTTTGTTTTAGGTCATGAGGCCGCCCACCACATCAGTGGCCACGTTGCGCAAACACAGCGCAATGCAGCAGTCGGTGGGTTTGTCGGCATCGTGGTTGCGGCGGCGGCAGGTGTGGATGTTGGTGTTGGTGCCGATCTTGGATCATTTGGCGGTGCACGCAGTTATTCCAAACAGTTTGAGCTGGAAGCTGATGCATTGGGCACAATTATCACCCATCGTTCCGGGTATGATCCGGTGCGCGGGTCAAAATTCTTTGGACGCATTCCAGATCCGGGGGATCGCTTCCTTGGCAGTCATCCCCCCAACGATCAGCGTCTGGAAACGGTACGCAAAACAGCGGCGCAGCTTTAGGCCATGCATCAAATCGACAATGTTCTGACCGACAGAGGCAGCAAATATGCCGTGTCCGGTGGGTCAGTCAAAGACCGCAAGGACGTGGATGCCTTTCTCAAGACCCTGAAACGATCCAAGAAATACGCCAAAGCCACCCACAACACATGGGCGGCTGTATTTAACGATGGCACAGCTTTAAAAGGTGATGATGGCGAAAGTGGCGCAGGCATGGTGATTTTGCGCAGGTTGGAACGCGAAGGTATCACTGATCATATTATTGTTGTGACGCGTTGGTATGGTGGCACCAAACTGGGCGGCGACCGGTTTCGCCGGGTTCAGGATTGCGTCCGAGCCTATATTGGGGCGGGTTACATCAGTTGATTTGCATCAAAGGAGGCGAGTTCCAAATTTGATAATCTGGCGCAGCAAACAGGAGACCGCGCCATGACCGATGATGCAAAAATTCGCCACCATGTAGACCTTTTTGATCGCACTGCGAAACGAATGGGGCTGGACCTTGAGGAACTCGCCATTGAGGGCAAACTTCCTTTTGATGAAATCGCCGACGCTGTGCTGCGATGCGCCAATTGCGCCCATCCAGAGGATTGTGCGCATCGCTTGAATATGGCGAATCCAGAAACGTCCAATCCTCCCGATTACTGTCGCAATAATGAACTCTTCAAGTCACTTTGAGCCAGTGCCAACAATCAGGCAGGTACGCTCTGGGCTATAATCAAAAACAATTTTGATTTAGTCGCAGCGTAGGGCGAATCTTGGGGTAAGCGTCCGGTCTGACTGCACTGACGCGGCATAGAGTGTGCTGATAGTGTCCACCATTGATAGTGGACATCTTG
>CANLDA010000012.1 GCA_947489325.1 uncultured Paracoccaceae bacterium
AACAGCCATTATACAGCCCCCGCTTCTTTGAGTTTCTCTACCAGTTCGTCCACAGAACCCACGATGATACCCGCCGCACGTGCCGCTGGTTCCTTGGTTTCCACGATCTCAAGACGCGGGGTGACGTCGACGCCATAATCGGCGGCGGTCTTCTCATCCAGCGGCTTTTTCTTGGCCTTCATGATGTTTGGCAGCGACGCATAGCGTGGCTCGTTCAGGCGCAAGTCAACGGTGATGATGGCAGGCATCTTCACGCTGATGGTTTGCAGGCCGCCGTCAACCTCGCGGGTAACTTTGGCGGTGTCGCCCTCCACATCCAGACCGGATGCGAATGTGCCTTGCGACCAACCCAGCAGGGCCGACAGCATCTGACCAGTGGCGTTCATGTCGTTGTCGATCGCCTGTTTGCCCGCCAGAACAATGCCTGGCTGCTCTTCTTCAACGATCTTCGCAAGGATCTTGGCAACCGCCAAAGGCTCGATGTCGGTGTGCACGTCATCCGCCGCAATCACCAAAATCGCGCGATCCGCACCCATCGCAAGCGCCGTGCGCAGCGTTTCCTGGGATTGCTTCACACCGATCGAAACCGCAACAACCTCATCGGCCTTGCCTGCTTCTTTCAGACGGATCGCTTCTTCGACTGCGATCTCATCAAACGGGTTCATCGACATCTTTACATTCGCAAGATCAACTCCGCTCCCATCCGCCTTAACACGGACTTTCACGTTATAGTCAATCACGCGCTTTACAGGCACGAGTACCTTCATAACATGGTCTCCCTAGTTTGGGTTAATTTGCTGGTATGATTGGTGTCAAAGCGCAGCTCAGAGCCGACACAAGCGGGCAGAGCAGTCTTTGCATCAACCGATAACTGGCTTTTGAAAATTCGATCGCCCGATGACGCAGTAAGGATAAAGCTGTGGTTAAACATCAGTGTCCCCCTGTTTCAACATTGCTGCGGGCGAAAGAATGGCATCAAGGGCTTGTGCAGACAGACCCCCTTTTTCGGTGGCAACTTCGCGAATACTGCGCCCAGTTGCAAGAGCCTCTTTGGCGATACGTGCTGCGGCGTCATACCCGAGATGTGGGGCAAGGGCCGTGGCCAACACGAGGCTGTTGTCCAACAATGCAGCACAACGCGCCTCGTCGGCTTGAATGCCTGAGACACATTTTTCGGTCAGAACATTCACAGCGTTGGTCATGATGTGCAGAGATTCCAGCAGATTGTATGCCACTGCTGGTTCCATCGCGTTCAATTGTAATTGCCCGGCTTCGGCGGCCATGGTCACCGTCAGGTCATTCCCGATGACTTGATAACAGACCTGATTGACCACTTCGGGGATCACGGGGTTCACTTTGCCCGGCATGATGGAAGATCCGGCCTGAACCGCAGGCAGGATGATTTCGCCAAATCCAGCACGTGGGCCAGAGGATAACAGTCGCAAATCATTGCAGATTTTTGAGAGCTTGACTGCAACACGTTTCAGAATGCCGGAAAAGGTTACGAACCCCCCCAGATCAGATGATGCCTCAATCAGGTTGCTTGCCTGTTTGACATCAAACCCCGACAGCTCTGCCAGATAACGCACGGCTTTGACGTCATAGCCGATTTCGGCGTTGACGCGGGTGCCAATGGCAGTGCCGCCCAAATTGATTTCCGTCAGCAGGCGGCCCACTTCGCCGATGCGATCAATATCTTCGTTGATGGTGACCGCAAAGGAGGCGAATTCCATTCCCAACGACATCGGCACGGCGTCTTGTAATTGGGTACGCCCAACCTTGGGGATGTCTGCGAAGGCCGTGGCGCGTTCATCAAAGGCCGCGCGCAATCCAGCCAATGCCTCGGCGAGGGGGGCTATTTTTGCCAGTACCGCCAGACGAATCGCCGTTGGATAGACGTCGTTGGTGGACTGGCCGTGATTCACATCGTCATTGGGATGTAGATGGGCGTAGTCCCCCGGCGCATGACCCAGTTTCTGTAATGCGAGATTGGCGATTACTTCGTTGGCATTCATATTGGTTGAGGTGCCAGCACCACCTTGAATCATATCAACAACGAAATGATCATGATGCTGCCCGGCGATGATCTCGGCGCAAACGTCTATGATGGCTTGGGCCTTGTGGGCATCGATCGCATCCAGATCAGCATTCGCGCGTGCGGCAGCGCTTTTGACTTGCGCAAGGGCGATGACGAGACTGGGAAAATGTGCCAGTGGAACGCCGGTTATCGGAAAGTTTTGCCGGGCACGTTCGGTTTGAATGCCATGCAGGCAATCAACAGGTAAATTTATGGATCCGATGGAATCCACTTCGGTTCGGAACGAAGTCATTGGTGTCGCGCTTCCAATAGTTGTTTCGCATGGAAATAGGTCATGCAGGCAAAGGCCGAAAGACTTGGTTTCCATCGCATTGATTAGGCAAGGGCGAACCAGTGGTGCAGAATTCTGAATTTGCTTCTGAGAATGCTGGTGGCTACCCTGTGAGAAGGGAAGATTTCTGTGCGTTTGCCTGCCCAAGGTGGACGCATCAGTGATCGGTGGAAATATTGCGGGTTTTCCGAATCTGTCTGACGTTGAGAGTCAGCCGGACAACGAATCGCTCGTTTGAGACAATTTAATTTTTGGATGTTCGTTTTCGTCACATCCAGAAATTAAAATATTACTATTTGGCTGAGTCGGCCGTGCTTGCTGGTGCAAGGGCGGCGCGGGTTGATCAAGTCGAAAGGCGGGTGCTGAGCCCGCTGTAGGGAGTAAAGGGAAAGCCCATGAGGATGCCTGCATCCAAGGGTTTAACCTTTTGATAAATTGGGAGAATGGGAGAGGTCCGGCGAGCAAATAAGATCGCTTTGACCTTATAGCGCGAATTGTGAAGGCTGCCGTTTTTTCGTGAAACGTGTTGGCCTGACATAAACATGGTATCTCTATTAGCGGTATATGGCGCCGCTTTTGGAGCCATGTTAGGTTTTAGCTAACAACTGATGAGGAACTCAATTCTTAAGGAAACACACGTGTGTTTCTATGGTTGAGGAAACGTCTGCGACAGGATGGGAGACGCAATTGTCGAAAAATGAACAAATCGCAATTGACGTGCGGGATGCGGTGAAGCGCTATGGTGACTTCACGGCTTTGAAAACAATCTCGCTGTCAATCAAAGATAACGAATTCTTTACGCTGCTTGGACCTTCTGGCTGCGGTAAGACCACATTGCTGCGGATGATCGCGGGTTTTGAAGATGTGACCGAGGGTGGCATCTTTCTTTATGGCGACGAGATCGAAAATCTGCCGCCGTATCAGCGTCCGGTAAACACTGTATTCCAGAACTATGCGCTATTCCCGCATATGACTATTCTGGACAATGTGGCCTTTGGCCTTGAAATGCGTGGCGCAAACAAATCTGACGCACGCAAAAAGGCTGGTGAGATGCTGGAGCTGGTTCAACTCAGCCAATTCTCGGCGCGTAAGCCAAGCCAATTGTCGGGTGGTCAGCAACAACGTGTTGCTCTGGCCCGTGCTCTTGCCCCACAGCCAAAAGTGCTGTTGCTGGACGAGCCGCTTTCCGCGCTCGACCTGAAACTGCGTAAGGCAATGCAGCTGGAACTTAAGCACCTGCAGCGTGAAACGGGGATTACTTTTATCTTCGTGACCCACGATCAGGAAGAAGCCCTGACAATGTCTGACCGTATCGCGGTTATGTCCGCAGGCGAGTTGCAGCAATTGGGTAGCCCCAACGATATCTATGAACGTCCGCGCAACATGTTCGTGGCTGACTTCATCGGCGAAACCAACCTGTTGGAAGTGTCCGTTGATAAAGTCGAAAACGGTCGCGCGATCTGTCATCTGGGTGGTGGGCATGAATTGACCTGTAACGCAGTAGACGAAGTTGGCGTTGGCTCCAAAGTGCACTTGTCGATCCGTCCTGAACGTCTGTTCATGTCAGAAGAGCCTGCCGAAGGTGAAAGCCTGAAGGCAAAAGTGCGTGAAAACATCTTTGTGGGCACTGACATCACCACGATCCTTGATCTGGCAGATGGTCCTGAATTCATTGTTCGGACGTCCAATTCTGATCGCGGCAACAAGCGTATCTTTGAGCCGGGCACCGATATGTATGTTAACATGGAGGTGGGGGCAGCACGCCTCTTGGTAGACTGATGGCAGCAGGTGCAGCAAGCGGCGGCAGCGCAGTAACCGATACATATAAAGATGCACGCACATGGCTTTTGCTACCTGCGTGGCTGACCTTGACCATTTTGGTCGCGGCACCCGTGTTCATGATGTTGATCTATTCCTTCCTGACCAAGGAATTCCGCGGTGGGGTTATCTGGGAATTCAGCCTTGCGGCCTATGATCAGTTCTTCTTTGATCGTGGTTTGTTTGGCGATGACCCGGCCAAGATCGAATGGACCTATATCCTGATCTTCTGGCGGTCAATCTGGCAGGCAGGTGCGGCAACAATCCTGAGCCTCGTGATTGGGTTTCCAACGGCGTATTTTATTGCGACTCGTCCAGAAAAATCGCGTCCTTTGTGGGTGTTCCTGATCACCATTCCATATTGGGTGAACCTGCTGATCCGGACGGTTTCGATGAAATTCCTTCTGCGTGACCAAGGTCCGTTGAATGATTTTCTGATCAACATTGGCCTGATCGACAGCCCCATTCACATTGTGAATACCAACTTTGCGGTGCAACTGGGTTTGTTTTATTCCTATCTGCCTTTCATGGTGTTGCCGATCTATGCGGCTGTAGAACGCTATAACTTCTCGCTCTCCGAAGCGGCGGCGGATCTTTATGCCACCAAAGCCACGACATTGCGGCGCATTCTGTTGCCAGCGGTGAAACCGGGCGTGATCGCAGGTTGTATTCTGGTGTTTGTTCCGTCGATGGGGTCCTTCCTTGCACCTGATCTTCTGGGTGGTGCGAAGAACTTTATGATCGGCTCTTTGATCGAAGAACAGTTCAAAGGCAACGCAGGCAACTGGCCCTTTGGGGCGGCGGCGTCGATGATCCTGATGTCAATGGTTCTGGTCCTCTTGATGTTCTACGCACGTCAACAGGCGAAGTCTGAGAAAGCGGAAGGATAAGAATATGGCGACCGCAAAATCTGCAAAATTCGACATCAAGGCGTATCGTGGCTTTAAGGCCATCACCCTGCTGTGCTTGTTCGTGCTCTATGCGCCATTGATCGTTGTCACGATCTATAGCTTCAACGCATCGGCGTCCCTGACCAATTGGGAAGGTGTCTCTTTCCGCTGGTATGTGGATGTGTTCACCGGCCCTGAAAGCGGCAAGTTCAAAACCGCAGCGTTGAACAGTTTTATCATCGCGATTGCAGCGGCAACCATGGCGACAACACTCGCCACATTGGCGGCCACTGGGATGGTACGGGGCGGCAAGTTCAAACTGCGTTCGGCGTCGTTTGGCCTGATCAGCCTGCCTTTGATGGTGCCTGAAATCGTGACTGCTGTTGCAACCTTGATCTTCTTTAATGCGATCGGGTTTGACCGGGGTATTATGACTATCTTGCTGGCACATACCGCGTTTTGTGTTCCTTTTGCCTACTTGCCAATCGCGGCACGGATGCAAGGGATCGAGGACAGCTATGAGCAAGCTGCGATGGACCTGTACGCCAACAAACGTCAGGCGTTCACCAAGATCTTGATGCCTCTGATGATGCCGGGCATCATCTCTGGCTTCATCCTTGCCTTTATCGTGTCGTTGGATGATTTCATCATCACCAACTTCGTTAAAGGTGCGGGCGTTGAAACCCTGCCCACAGCGATCTTTGGATCGGTGAAGCAAGGGATCAAACCCAATATCATGGCGATCTCAACAATGTTGCTGGGACTCTCAGTTGTCATGGTCACGATCAGCTACTTCGTCAGTAAAGCTGACAATACTAAATAACCAACAGATGGAGAAAAAGATGAAAAATCTGATGAAAACAAGCGTTGCGGCGCTTGCTCTGACAGTCGGCGCAAACGCTGCTGCTGCCGAAGGCAACCTGGTTCTGTACCATTGGTTTGAGTACATGCCTCAGGAAGTTCTGGACAAGTTCACTGCTGAAACCGGCATTGAAGTGACCATGGACACCTATGACTCTAACGAAGCCATGTTGGCATCGTTGAAAGCGGGCGCAATCGGCACATATGACTTGGCCGTTCCTTCCGATTACATGGTGTCAATCATGGGTAGCGAAGGCATGCTGGACACCATCGCGGATGGTGAGTTGCACAACAAAGGCAACATCGCGCCAGAATGGGTCGACGTAAGCTTTGACCCCGGTCGTCAGTCTTCGATTCCTTACCAGTGGGGTTCGACCTCTTTCTCGGTGAACCGTGACGTGTATGCTGGTGAGATTCAAACCACCGACATTCTGTTCAACCCACCAGCCGAGCTGCAAGGCCGCATCAATATGCTGGACAGCCAAGGCGACGTAACTGCGCTGGCATCGCTGCACTTGGGTATTCCACAGTGTTCATCTGATCGTGAGCAGCTGAAAGCGCTGAACGATCTGCTGCAAGGTGCAAAAGCGCACTGGGCATCGTTCAACTCTGACACAGCCAAAGAAGTTCTGGTTTCCGGCGACGCGGCTGCGGGCATGATCTATGACGGCTTTAACTCTAAGGCACGTGAAGAAGGCGCCAATGTCGAATATGCGTTCCCAACACAGGGTTATATCGCATGGATGGACAACGTTGTGCTGCTGAAAGATGCGCCTAACCGTGACAGCGCGCTGAAATTCATGGACTTCCTGCTGGAGCCAGAAAACATCGCCGCTATCACCAACTATGCCGCCTATAACGCAGGTGTAACCGGTGTCAGCGAATTCCTGGACCCTGCATTGGCGGCACAGCCAGAGAAAAACCCACATGCAGACGCTGGTAACGGCGTATTCATTCAGGTTTGTGACGAAGCAACTCAGGCGGTCTATGACCAAATCTGGACCAACCTGAAAAAATAATCTTCCCCGTCCTTTCAGGACTACCTTCCCCAGATGACCTGTGTCATCTGGGGTTTTTTTTATGTCTGATGCCTGCCCTAGTGTGATGGCGCGCCAATGTGATTGAGCAACAGCAAAAATAATTCGCGCTCGGTTGTGATGTCCAGCTTGCGGTAAATGCGTTTGCGATGGTTTTTTACCGTGCCAAGGGCGATGCCCAATTTGTCGGCAATCGTGGTGGATGGAAATCCACGTAAAACAAGATTGCAGATCGAAATTTCCCGGTCGGTCAGATGGTCAGCGAACAGCTGGTCCAGAACCTCTGAAAACACCAAGGACGGCGAAGCCAAGGGGCGTTGCACAACAAAAGTAATGCGCCCGTTAGGGGCAGGCGAAAAATCTTCACCCAGTTGTTCGGATAAGACGTGGGCATGTCCCAGCATCACTGGCGTGCCGCTTTCAGATTGACGTGCCGTTTGTACCGCATCTGACAGGGCGACATTTTGCCCGACGACCTGTTGCCAATTGCGGCTGGTGAAGGTCTGACGCCCGTTGCTGTCGTCAATAACAAACACATCTGTATCTGGAAAACCGGCGTCCGCCCCCTGATTTTCACCCATGGCGTTCAGGATCAGGCGTTGATTAAGACGATGTAGCGCATAGATGGTGGCAAAGTTGGCGCGAAGGCTTTCCAATTCGCGGTCCCGAAAGGGGGTGCCGCGCAAGAAAAAATAATTGTCCACAGCGCCGCCGATCTTGGGGCACAGCAGGGCAACTTCATCCGCCATTCTTGTCGTGGGTTGAAATCTGAGAATGTAATCCTTGGCATTCTCACCAACGCGGCCATTTGATTGGCCCAGTTGGGCAAGATCAATCACCCCGGATTGACCGGTTTCGCGCCACAGGCGAAAGAAGGGATCAAACCGATACGTGCCGGCAAGATAGATATCCATTTCCCTTTCAGGGACATGATCGCGCACAAGGTAATGCGGAATGGCATACCGGGAATATTGCATGATGCCACTGCTCTCGGCCCCAAGAAAATTAGCGATGGTCGCCAGCAGTGTTTTTTGAAACCGCGCAGTACCACAAGCCGTCACTGCGGCGGATAAATCCAACGGTGCCAGCTGCGTGAATGTGGTGCCTTGATCTGTCATTTGATGTCGCGTTGTCCCCATAGGGACACTTTGCCCCTGTTTCTGCTAGGATACAATTGTGAGGATCATAATTGCGTTCTCATCCGGCTCCAAGGTCGGGTTTGTAGAACGATACCAAAAGCCAGGGAGCCCCAGCATGTCCAGAGACCCACGTTACGACGTATTGTTTGAGCCAGTCAAAATCGGTCCGGTAACAGCCAAAAACCGCTTTTTCCAAGTGCCACATTGTTCCGGGACTTCGGACAACGCGCCACAGGCCAACACACGCATGCGCGAAATGAAGGCCGAAGGCGGATGGGGTGTTGTCTGCACAGAGATTGCCGAGATCGCCAGCACCACCGAATTCTGGCCTTTCCCGTCGTTGCACCTGTGGAACGATAGCGACATCAAACGTATTTCCATCATGCCAGAGGCCGTGCACAAATATGGCGCGCTGGCCGGTGTGGAATTGGGGCACGTTGGCCTTGCTGCGGGCAACCGGGCCTCACGTACACCACCGATGGGACCATCATCCCGCCTGACACTGGAATCGGTTGAACCCTTCCAAGGTAAAATGATGGACAAGCAGGACATCAAAACCGTCCGCGAACAACATATCGCTGCCGCGGTACGTGCGAAAAAGGCCGGCTTTGATATCGTCTATGCCTATGCCGCGCATGGCCTGTCGATTTTCAGCCAATTCTTGAGCCCCAGCTATAACACCCGTTCGGACGAATATGGTGGATCCTTGGAAAACCGCGCACGTCTGCTGCGCGAAGTTCTGGAAGGCATGCAAGAAGCCATTGGCGACACCTGTGCGGTTGCCTTCCGCTTTGGTGTGAATGAAATTGACAATGATATGGTGCAGGGTCAGGAACTTGTCGAGATTTTGAAAGACATCCCTGATCTTTGGGACGTGAACATCTCTGATTGGTCCGAAGACAGCCAGACCTCTCGTTTCTCAAGCGAAGGCTTTCAGGAGCAACAGATCGCCTTTGTGAAGGGTATCGTGAACAAGCCTGTGGTCAGCGTTGGTCGCTTTACCTCGCCTGACACCATGCTGAGCCAAGTAAAGCGCGGCGTGCTGGATTTGGTGGGTGCGGCACGTCCGTCGATTGCCGATCCGTTCATTCCCAACAAGATCAACGAAGGCCGTGTGGATGACATCCGCGAATGTATTGGCTGTAATGTCTGTGCCTCGGGCGAGCTGTCCTATGCGCCCATGCGCTGTACCCAAAACCCGACCATCATGGATGAATATCGCCGTGGCTGGCACCCAGAAAATGTTTCGGACAAAGGGTCGGATGACAACATCCTGATCGTGGGCGGTGGCCCTGCCGGGTTGGAATGCGCCAACATCCTGTCTAAGCGTGGTTACGAGGTGACTATTGCCGATGCCCGTGAAGAATTGGGGGGTCGTGTTAAGCGTGAGGCAGGTCTGCCGGGTCTGTCAGAATGGATCCGCGTTGCTGACTATCGCCTGTATGCGCTACAACAGCTGGGCAATGTGAACCTCTATACCGAAAGCCCGCTTGAGGCCGACGACATTCTAGAGTTCGGAATGGAACGTGTTGTCATCGCAACTGGCGCTAAATGGCGGCGTGATGGTGTGGGACGTATCAGCCTGACACCTATCCTCAAGGGTGACGAGCCGAATGTTCTGACACCAGACGACATTTTGGATGGTGCGGAAGTCAAAGGCCCGGTTGTGATCTATGACGAAGACGGCGCCTATATTGGTAACGTGATTGCCGAAAAACTGGTCAAAGACGGCCATGAGGTGACCTATGTCATCCCTGCTTCCGAAGTGGCACCTTATCTTGCGCTGACCATGGAGCAGCACAAAGTGATTGCCCGCCTGATGGAATTGGGTGTGCGGATTGAACGCTTGAAGTCATTGGAAAGCGTCACCGAAAACAGCATCAAGTTTGCCTGCATTCATGGCGGTGAAGGGCTTGAACTGCCAATGGGAACGGCCGTGGTTTTGACCTCCAAACTGCCCAACGACGCTGTCTATCAAGATCTGATGGCACGCGAGGCTGATTGGGCCGATGCAGGCATCAAATCCGTCACTCGTATTGGTGATTGCGAAGCGCCTTCGATCATCGCAGCGGCGGTTCACGCTGGTCATCGATGGGCAAAAGAGCTAGATGATGAAGATAACATCAAGGCCCCGGCGTACCTGCCGATGCCGTTTGTGTAAGAGGAAAACGTCATGACAATTACGCCAATCAGAATGGTGCCAACCGGCGACGCGACCAAGGGTCTTGCCACATCAACCATGGTAGCCAAGGAAGATTTCACAACGGAAGATCAGACCGAACAGGTGCATGTCTTCCATTCTGACAAAGAGACAGGTGTTTCGGCGGGCGTGTGGGTTTGTGCTCCATGCCGCGAAGAATTTGATGCGTATCCCGTGGATGAGATGATGCAAATTCTGGACGGCGAATTGGTGCTGACCAGTCCAGACGGCTCGGCGCAGACCTTTGTGGCAGGTGATACGTTCTTTCTGCGCAAAGGCACGCCCATCGTGTGGGAAATCAAAAAGACCCTGCACAAATATTTCATGATCACCGGATAAGAATATACAGGGCAGCCGCACATTGCGCAGCTGTACAACAAACAAAGCCACCCGATCCTGCGCGTCAGGGTCGGGTGTTTTGCTTTTGGATGTCCGGTTCACCCTGTGACGTAATATGCGTCAGCATCAACTTGATCAAACTGTTGCGCCGAGCTTTGCCTGACCAAAGGGCGACAACTGGAAATTCCGGGATTTCCCAATCGGGTAAGACATGCACAAGCCGCCCGGCTTTTAAAGCTTCGGCGCACACGGTGATGGGCAGATCGGCCAATCCAATGCCGGTTTCAGCTGCAAGTTGGGCGGCGTGGATTGAATTGACACGCAGGCTGATGTGATCAGGTTCCAAATGATGGGTCGACGAGTTGTTGATCAGCGTGACAAAATTGGGTGCGCTTTCATGGTTGATAAAGGGCAGGTTGGTCAGATCGTTGGGATGAGAAAGAGGCCCGTATTGTTGCACCAGATCAGGGGTTGCCACCAACACATGCCGGATAGAGGTAAGACGTTGGGTGTGCAGCATCGAATCTGAAGGCTGGCCAACGCGAATGGCCAGATCAAGATCATCATTTGGCAGATTGGCACGTTTGTCTTCATAGGCCAGCGAAACATCAATATCCGGATAGCGGCGTACGAAATTCATGATAGCGATTTCAACGGCTGGATCAGGCATGAAGGCGGGCATCGTGACGCGTAATGTGCCGGCAGGTTGGGTATTGCTTGCAGTGATTTGATGCAGAACGTCTTCGGTGCCATCCAAGAGTTGGCGCGCGGTTTCATACAGGGTGCGCCCCTGTTCTGACAGGGCCAACTTGCGGGTAGAGCGGTAAATTAGGGTGGTGCCCAATTGTTGTTCAAGTCTTGAAATATGATGACTGACCACCGAGGTTGACAGCCCAAGCCGGTCTGCGGCCTTATTAAAGGCCCCTGTATCCGCAACGGCGACGAATACCGCGATACCGTGGAGTTGCTTAATCATTGTACCATAAATTCAAACAATCATTTCTATTTCATCCATATAATCTCTTGATTGGATTGTCCATATATTGTGGTCAACCGGTCGGGGTGTGTTCACGCAAAGCTATCTGCAATGTCTGCCATCCTTGATGTGATATGATGATCAGGAGACAAAAAACCGATGAAACTTTCAAATACTCGTACATGGTCCACGCCTATGGTGATCGGTGCCGGTCTGTTTGTTGCAAGCTCTGGAACATTGATGTTCTGGGGGTTGGCAAAACCTTTGGAAGAGGCGCACACTTGGATCGGGTTGGCCTTTGCGACCGGCATTTTTTTGCACGTCCTAAACCATTGGCGCAGTTTCAAAAACTACTTTACCAAGCCACTTGGCCGGGCAGTCATTGCAGCGTTGCTGGTGGCAACACTTGTCGTGATTTTTTGGCCAGCAGATGAAGAAACCACCGCGCGGGCAGATCGCGGCGCTGTTTATGCGGCCGTGCAAAATGCATCGGTGTCACAGTTGTCTGATTTGATCGGGCAAGACAGTGAAAGTATGGTTTCCCTGTTGGTAGACCAAGGCTTTGCCCAAGCAGCGGCGGATAAGTCTCTGGCAGATATTGCATCAGAGTCCGGCAAAACAGGTGATGCGGCTTTGGCTGTTATATTCCCTTCCAACTGAGGGCACGGTCCCGTTTGACACGAGATACACGTAAACACGTAAGGACACGCTATGATGAAAACCACACTGTCAGCCTTGGCCATTGCTGTTGCCGCAACGGTTACCCAAGCGCATGAAGCCCCGATTGATGAACACACTCAGCTGATCCCGATCCCTGCCTATTCGCTGCCGTATGGCGAAGCGAGTGCAAAGGCATCGCTGCAAGCCGCGACAGCATTTTTGGCAAGCTTTCCCGAAGAAGAGCTGCAAAACGTTGTCTTTGAACAAGACAGCGCAAAGCGCGCGCAATGGTCCAACTTGCCTGCGGGCATTGTAAAACGTGTTGGGGTGTCCATCGGCGAGTTGTCAGATGAACAACGTGGGCTACTGTTTGAATTCTTGTCTTCTTCGTTGGGGGCCGAAGGATATGAAAGCGTGATGGAAGTCATGGCGGCCGAAGCGTTTCTAAGCACGGATGACCGCGCGGCGCGCCTGCAATGGGCGCCAGAAAACTATTGGATCAGCTTTTATGGAACACCTTCGGCAGATGCGCCTTGGGGCTGGCAGTATGGCGGACATCACCTTGGCCTGAACCTGTCGATTGAAAACAACACCGTCGAAAGCATGTCACCATCCTTTGTTGGGACAGAGCCTGCGATTTTCACCTATAATGGCGTCGATTATCTGTCCGTGCGCGATATGCATTTGGCGGGATATGCGGTGTTCCGCTCCCTTGACGAAAATCAACAAACAGCCGCCGCCGTCGACGCTATTCCAGATGATGTGCTGACTGGCCCTGGCCAAGATGGCGTAGTCCCGGATGTGATTGGTATGAATGTGTCGGATATGACCGACGTACAGCGTGCCCTGTTGTTGTCGGCCATTCGTGAATGGGTGGATATTCAGCCGCAGGAAAACGCCGAACCGCGCATGGCCGAAATCATCAGTCAGTTGGATCAGACCACATTCGCATGGAGCGGCTCTGATCAGGTCAACAGCCCAACTTATATGCGTATTCAAGGCCCGACCTTGATTATCGAACTGCTTTCCACCGGCGGAAATGTCGGCAACTCCGCACAAGGGCAGGGGCATTATCACACAATGTATCGCAATCCGACCGACGAATATGGCGCGAAGTAAACACGTGAATTTATACCTTTAAAAGGGTTGTCAGGCACAGGGGCGCACCCTGCATCCTTGTGCCTTTTACTTTGTCTCATTGAAGGCTTTGAATGTTAGCAATTGCACAGAGGAATTTGAGAGCTAAATATAGACTGATAAATACAACCAAATGATGGAACGCAGCGGAGACCAAATTATGAGCCCAGCCAAAAAGACCCCCGGACGTCGCAAGAAGCTAAAGAATCTCTCCGAGATTTTTCAGTTTCTACGCAAGAATGAGACGCCAATTTATGTTGTGACGCCGACACCTTTTAGTTTGCTGGGGTTGGACCAATGGGTTGGTGGGCTAGAGTTTATCAACTATTTCGATATTTTTGATGGCAATCACCCGCGCTCGTTTGTGCCAACACCGATTGGCCATGATGATTTTCAATCCATGGAAGATGTGGCGAACTATTTGGTGTCCCATCCAGAATTTGTCGAGAAGGCCAAAGCCAACCCGAATGCCAAAGCCATCTTTGTGATGTTTGACGAAAAAACCGAACGTCTGTGTGCCGAAATCGGGCTTGATGTGGCCTTGGCGCCTGCCGAAATGCGCGAGCGTCTGGACAGTAAGATCGTGACCACGCAATTGGGCAACGAAGCCGGTGTGGATTCTGCCCCCAACGTATTGGGTGACGCAAATACATATGCCGAATTGAACGCACTGGCTGACAGTGCCGGCCTTGGTCATGATTTGGTGGTACAGACACCTTATGGTGACAGTGGTCGCACCACATTCTTTATCAAATCCGAAGCGGACTGGGATAAATATTCCGCCAAGATCATTGATGAAAAACTCAAGGTGATGAAGCGTATCAACCACCTTCCAGGTACGATTGAAGGCTGTGCGACCCGTCACGGCACTTTGGTGGGCCCGGTGATGACCGACATTACAGGATTTGCAGAAATCACCCCCTATAAAGGCGGCTGGTGTGGCAATGATATCTCGCCCACCATTCTGCCCGAAGGTGTGCCAGAGCAGGTTCAGGAAATGACCCGCAACTTTGGTGATCGCCTGTATAAAGAGGGATATAAGGGCGTGTTCTGCCTGGATTTCCTTTTGGATACAGACACAAACAAGGTGTATCTGGGCGAAGTGAACCCACGTGTCAGTGGTGCAACGCCTCCGACCAACCTGATCACCTCGACCTATGGCGGCTGCCCATTGTTCCTGTTCCACCTGCTGGAATATCTGAATGTGGACTACGATATTGATGTGGCCGAAATTCAGGCGCGCTGGACAGAATACGATAACTGGACGCAGCTGATCTTCAAACAAACCGAAGATAAAGTTGAGCTGATCACCAAAGTACCACCATCGGGCATTTGGGAAATGGACAAAGACGGCGAGATCAGCTTTGTGCGCCCGGCGTTGAATGTCACGTCCGTGGGTCAGGAAAATCAGGCATTTTACCTGCGGGTCTATGGAACCGGTGATTATTGTTACCACGGTGCCGATCTGGGCTGTTTGTTGACGCGGGGTCGGATGCAGACAGACAAACGCAACCTGACCAAACGCGCCAAACTGTGGAATGAAGGCATCAAGGCGCAGTTCAAATCCATTCCTCTCAAGGCCGAACAGGCAGTAGAAATTCCGCAGGATATTTCTTCGGGGAAATGGTTCTAAGATTGATGATACACAAGGCCGGGAATTCCCCGGCCTTGTTATTTCAGTGAGGTCTCGCAAAGTTCGTGAACATCACATGAGGTGAAAAGCGCCATGACAAAAGATATTCTGATCCGCCCTTTGCGCTCTGACGATGAAACCGAATGGCGCCGTTTATGGACTGCGTATTTGGCGTTTTATGAAACAGAGGTAAGCGAAGAGGTTTTTCAAACGGCTTTCTCCCGACTGCTGTCTGATCAGGCCGGAGAGTTCAATGGTTTGATCGCTGAATTGGATGGCAAGCCGGTTGGCCTCATTCATTTCCTATATCATCGGTTTTTGTGGTCTGTTGAAGACACTTGTTACCTGATGGATTTATACGCAGATCCGGACATTCGCGGCAAAGGTATTGGGCGCGCTCTTATCGAAGAGGCCCACCGCATAGCAGGCGAGGCCGGAGTCCCAAGTAGTTACTGGATGACACAGGAATTCAACTACAAGGGTCGGATGCTGTATGATCAGTTGGCCGAAAAAACGCCGTTCATTGTGTATGAAAAGCACGGTCCAAGTGAGGGCTGAAAAGCCGAGGTCCCCCCGGCTTTGCTATTTCATATTAGGTCCGCCCATGGGGCCTTCGCCCGTGGGTTCGATGGGTTCAATATCATTGCGAACCCAGAAAAATCGGAATCCGAAAGAGCGTAACCATTTTTCCAATCGATCCAAGCTGGACCATTCCCGGCGCAAACCGCGGGCTGATTCAACCAATGCCCATTGGCCATCCACCAAAAAATACACCGTCCAAGTATTAGGATGGCGGTCATTGTTGGCAAAACCACCGCCTGCAACCTCACGCACTGTACGCACGGCGACTGGATAATCCGCAATGCGGTCTTCGGTCATTAAATCCGGCAGTTCATTCTGCCGGATTGTACTGGTTGGTGCGGGATCGTGATTCATTCGGGTCTCTATCTTTTGGTTACCCAACTAAATTCACGAGTTCGCAGTGTCGTCAACCTGTTCAGAGGTTTCTGTGGGTGTGGTCGCCTCGGCGATGCGTGCCGCGATTTCGGCTTTGTTCAAAACTTCAACGCGCTCTGCGACTGTCCAGCGATGACCAAATGGGTCAGCCAATGCTGCGGTGCGTTCGCCCCAGAATGTATCCTGTGGTTCAGAAATCAGTGTGGCGCCTGCGGCGATGGCCTGATCAACTGATGCCGCAACATCTTCGACATAAACATGCAGTGATACGGCGCTGGATGCTGCCGGAGTTTGTGCCACATGTCCGTGCGCAGCCCAGCCGTTGGTGACAAATACCATGGCATTGCCCAATTTGACGGCGGCAAATGTTGCGGCGTCATCATTGTCTTGAACCTGCACATCGGCGTCAAATGCGTTTTGCAGGAAGGACAACATCTCTGGGACGTTGAAGACAGCCAAAGATGCCGTGATGGTTGTATAGCCGCGTGGGCGAATCGCTGGTTTTTTCATAGCTCAATTCCGTTTTGTGTCAGCACACTCACAAAAAGGTGCTTTCAAGTACATTATGGATCATAGTGTGGCATTTTTTGGTTGCAAAGGCAACACTATGCTTCATAGTGTGTCGAAATGTGGCAACCAAGAGACACAGAATGACCGCACCTTTGGGTACAACGCAGGCTGAAGCCAACGCTGATTTCACCATGAATCGCGATCTGTTAGTGATGTCCGAGGACCGCCCGGGCGAAGCTTGGGCGCAAATCGTTCGAAGCTTTTGGCCTGGTTGGAAAAAATGGTATCTTTCCAAGGGTGAAATGGCTGGCAGCGCGAATGAGGCAAAGCACGCAGTGCGTCGTTATATGCCTGAGATGGAGCGCATGATGGAGCGACTTGCAGAAGTCGCGCCAGAAGACGAGACCCTGCGCGAATTTCTGACCTTTTGGTGCCCCCCCCGGTATCTGACAAATTGCTCGCAAGTGGTTTCATCCGATTCGTATGGGCCGTTTTTGATTCGCAATTACGACCTGGACCCCACCTTAAACGAGCTGACAGTTCTGCGGTCTGCTTGGCGGGGCAAAAAAGTGATCGGCATGGTTGATGGCCTAAGTGGCATGTCCGATGGCATCAACGAACATGGTCTGGCTGTCTCTCTAAGCTTTGGCGGGCGTCTTGTGGTGGGTCGCGGATTTGGTGTACCAATTATCATTCGCTACTTGCTGGAGGTCTGCACCGACGTTCAAGATGCTGTTGAAGTTCTGCGTCTTGTGCCTAGTCATATGTCCTACAATCTGACGCTGACGGATCGTTCGGGAAAATCTGTAACCGCCTTTATTGCGCCCGACCGGCCCCCGATGTTTCGCAGCCAGAACTGGGCCACCAATCACCAGCTTGGCGTGGAACTCTCAGGGCATGGCCGTTTTTCTGCGACGCTGGAGCGCGCGGAAGTTTTGCAAAATACCATCTCTGGCGGGGTCGTTGACGCAGAAAGCCTGAAACGCATTTTTCTAAGCAAGCCCGTGTTCACAACGAACTATGGGCAAGGGTTTGGCACTGTTTTCACGAGCCTGTATCGACCTGATACCGCCAGCCTTGAATTGTTGTTCAGCAGCGGATCGGCCGGATGCTGGTCCGTTCACGATACTCCTCAATCTCTCATTCCAGTGCGATTTGACGAACAGGGATCGTATGTACAATGAGCCGAAATAGCCAAAGGATAAACCCATGACAAAATTTGCTGTTGGTGGAATTCAGATGCATCTGGCGATGCATGACAACATGCCAGAGATGAAAAAACGCTTGGCTATCATGATGCACCTTTACCCGTGGGTAGAGATGGTTGTGTTTTCTGAGTTGTGCCATTCTGGTCCCAATCCTGAGTCCGCCCAAGAACGGGGTGGCAAGTTTGAAACCCAATGTCAGGAACTGGCACAAAAATATGGTGTCTGGTTGATTCCGGGGTCTTATTTTGAAAAAGGCGAAGAAGAGGGTGTTTTGTATAACACCACCCCGATTATCAACCCGCACGGTGAGATAATCACCCGTTACCGCAAGATGTTCCCGTTCACCCCGTATGAATCTCATACCACACCGGGCACTGAGGTCTGCGTGTTCGAAGTGCCGGGTGTTGGCAAATTTGGCATGTCGATCTGTTACGATATGTGGTTCCCAGAGTTGAACCGCCAGATGGTTTCCCAAGGTGCCGAAGTTATCCTTAACCCTGTTCTCGCCAGCTTTGTTGATCGTCCGGCGGATCTTGTGATTGCTCAGGCGTCGGCCGCGATGTTCCAATCATATGTCTTTTCAATCAATGGCTTGATGGCAGGTGGCAATGGATATTCCCGCGTGATTGACCCGGCTGGACAGCTATTACACAATGGCAGTGTCGGCGAAGAAATCATCCCCATTGAGGTTGATTTTGATCTTGTTCGTCGTCAACGTCGTCAGGGTATTCTGAACATGGGTCAACCTCTCAAGAGCTTTCGTGACACATCTATGCGGTTCCCGATCTATGGCGAAATGGGTCACCAGTCCGAGTATCTCACAGAGCTGGGCCCATTGGAAAAAGCCAAGCGTCCAGTGCGCGGATAAGAAAAGCCCTGACCTCTTCAACATGGGATGAGGTCAGGGTTTGATCACTGCATGAATGATCAATGAGATACCCCCTTGATCAGAAATGTAAGAGTGATGATCAGGCACATGATCCAAGGGATGCACCATGTCTCGGGGTGGGCATCCAGTTATGCACGGATTGCAAAACGCCTTTGACGAACCAACAGTTCTTCTTTCTTATAAATAAGCATATGTGGCCATATCGAAACATTCAGAGGGCTGAACCTATGCACAAGGTCATCAAAGATATTATGGGGTTTGCGTTGTTGGTTGCGGCCACAGGGGCATTCTTTGCGTTGCACGCTTATATGATTGCGATGTAATTTTTTGTCGGTTTGGTATAATTTACACCCACACACAGCGAACTGATCCCGCGATAGTTCACTGTTGGGGCGGTCGTAGACATATTCAAGCAAGGCCGTGATGTCCGATCACAACGTATCAATCAGATGGATACGTTGTTTTGTCATGCCGCATAAAAACAGATGTTTTTAGATTAGCAGCATACAACCACGCATGTTTTTGTCATGGTTGTGAAAACGCTGACTGTCGAAAGAACTGGTGATGACACGCCCCTTTATCTTGGTTGCTCCGAATGGCGCGCGGCGCGGCCATGCGGATCATGCGGCATTGCCCATCACACCAGAAGAGATCGTGGCCACTGCCGTCGCATGTCACCTTGCGGGCGCGGATGGGCTGCATCTGCATGTGCGTGATGGTGAAGGGGCGCATTCGCTGGACGCAGGTCGATATCGCGAAACGCTGGCAGAGTTGGCCGTCGCGGTGCCAGAGTTGGAGGTGCAAATCACCACCGAAGCCGCTGGGATATTTGATGTCTGTGCACAGTTGGCATGTCTGAAAGAGGTTGCGCCACAATGGGCGTCAATTTCTGTGCGCGAGATAGCCCGTGCGCCCGATTTGGCCGATGCTGTTTACGGCTGTTGTGCCGAGACGGGCACGCGCGTGCAACATATCCTGTATGATGCCGATGACGCCGCGCTGTTGGATCACTGGCAGGCGCAAGGCATTGTAGGGGCCGATCAGGTGGATCGCCTATTGGTATTGGGTCGCTATGCCACTGGGCAAGTGTCACATCCCTCAGATCTTGATCCTTTCCTGACCAATGGGTGCCCTAAAAATCGGTGGATGGTGTGTGCCTTTGGCCCGCATGAACATGCTTGTCTCGCACATGCGGTACAATCGGGTGGTGATGTGCGTGTGGGGTTTGAAAATAGCCTGACGGATGAAACCGGCGCGCCTTGGCCCGACAATGCAGCCTCTGTTGCCGCTCTAATAGATCGCCTGAAAGGAAACCCAGAATGACACATGTTTTCCCGCGCCACACCAAGGCGCAACTGCCTGTGGCTGCCAAGGGCGATGGGGTCTATTTGATCGACGCAGATGGCAATCGATATCTGGATTGCGGGGATGCGGCTGTATCCTGTCTGGGCCATTCCAACGCGGCAGTGATTAAGGCGATTCAGGATCAGGTGGCGCAAATTGCCTTTGCGCATTCCGGGTTCATGACTTCAGAGCCCGCCGAGGCGTTGGCCGACCTTTTGATCAAACATGCGCCCGGTGATCTGGATCGCGTGTATTTCGTTTCAGGTGGATCTGAGGCCACCGAAAGCGCGATCAAACTGGCGCGACAATATTTCCTTGAGATCGGCCAGCCACAGCGCCGCCGGGTGATTGCACGCAAGCAGAGCTATCACGGCAATACACTGGGCGCGCTGTCTGCAGGCGGGAATGAATGGCGGCGTACGCAATTTGCGCCGATCTTGATCGAGATGAGCCACATCGTGCCGTGCTATGAATACGTGGATCGCGCCGAGGGTGAGAGCAGTTTTGAGTATGGACAGCGTGCCGCCAACGCGCTGGAAGCGGAAATTTTGCGCCAAGGCCCGGAAACGGTAATGGCCTTTATGGCGGAACCCGTGGTGGGGGCGACTTTGGGTGCTGTGACGGCAGTTGAAGGATATTTCAAACGCATCCGTGAAATTTGCGATCAGTACGGGGTGCTTTTGATTCTGGATGAGGTGATGTGCGGTATGGGACGCACCGGGCATCTTTTTGCTTGTGACCACGATGGGGTGTCCCCGGATATCCTGTGTATCGCCAAAGGGTTGGGGGCCGGATATCAGCCTATTGGCGCCATGCTGTGCAGCGCCCAAATTTATAAGGCGATTGAGGCAGGGTCAGGTTTTTTCCAACATGGTCACACCTATTTGGGTCATCCCGTGGCCACGGCCGCAGCCTTGGCAGTGGTGCAAGAACTGACCGATCGCGACCTTGTGAAACGCGCGGGCGTGATGGGTGAGAAACTGCAATCTGCGCTTGAGGCGCGTTTTGGCCAACACCCACATGTTGGAGATATCCGCGGGCGCGGATTGTTTCGCGGTATAGAGTTGGTAGCGGACAGGGACAGCAAAAGACCGTTTGATCCCAGCCTTGGCTGTGCTGGCAAGATCAAGAAGGCCGCTTTTGAGGAAGGTTTGATTTGCTATCCAATGTCCGGCACTCGAGATGGCAAATATGGGGACCACATCTTGCTGGCCCCTCCGTTTATCGTGACAGAGGACCACATCGACGAACTGGTTGGCAAACTTGAGGCGGCAGTGAAGAAGGTGATTGCCGGGTAATATTCAGTGAGGAATACAAATGTGGGCAAGCGCGATAATGCACTTGCCCACATCTACACAACAATACGTTGTGATGTTTTGTTCTCTTAGTCTGTGCGCCTGCGTGACAACAACATCGCTGCAACCAATCCGAGGGCAGCAATCAGGATGATGATGGTCGCCAAGGCGTTGATGTCGGGCGATACCGCGATCTTGATCTTCGAGAAGATCAGCATTGGCAGCGTTGTTGATCCAGGTCCGGCAGTAAAGCTGGCGATAACCAGGTCATCAAACGACAGGATAAACGCCAAGAGCCAACCTGATACGATCGCCGGGAAAATCACAGGCAATGTCACCAGAAGAAAGGTGGTGACAGGGCCCGCACCCAGATCGCGCGAGGCTTCTTCAAGGCTTTGGTCCATGGTGGCCATTCGCGGTTGCACCACCACCAGTACAAAAGCCGAACAAAAGGTGATGTGCGCGATGGTGATCGTCATCATGCCGCGCCCGGCAGGCCAGCCAAATAGTTGTTCGGCCGAGATGAACAACAGCAAAAGCGAGATACCGGTGATCACCTCTGGCATAACCAGAGGGGCCGACATCATGCCCGCAAACAATGTGCGCCCACGGAATTTGCCGAACCGTACCATTCCGATTGCAGCCAACACACCAAGGATCGTCGCGCCTGTTGCGCTCATCACGCCGATCTGAAGACTGACCCAAGCGGCACTCAGGATTTGTTCATCCCGGAACAGCTCGCCATACCAATGGGTGGAAAACCCGCCCCAGACACTGCCGCGGCGCGACGCGTTGAAACTATAGGCGATCAACACAAAGATCGGGGCATAGAGGAAGGCAAAGCCAGCCCAGAGAGAGAATTTAAGGAATCGTGGCATTGTCTTAACCCTCTTGCTTGGCTTGTTGGTTCTGGAAGATGATGATCGGAATGATCAACACTGCCAGCATGATAATCGCCACCGCACTTGCCACCGGCCAATCACGGTTGTTGAAGAATTCAGTCCACAGAACACGTCCGATCATCAGGGTGCTTTCCCCGCTGAGAAGTGTTGGGATAACGAATTCACCGATCACCGGAATAAAGACCAACATCGATCCGGAAATGATGCCCGCAAGCGACAAAGGAAGAGTGATGTCAAAGAAACTGCGGATGGGTGACGACCCAAGATCGCGAGACGCCTCAAGCAGTGTCAGATCTTGTTTTTCCAACGTTGCATAAAGCGGCAGCACCATGAAGGGCAGATAGGCATAAACAACGCCAACATAGGTGGCAAACGTTGTCTGCAACAAAAGCAGAGGTTCATCAATCACCCCGACCCACAACAGGATATTGTTCAGCACCCCGTCCTGACGCAGGATACCAATCCAAGCGTAAACGCGGATCAGAAGGCTGGTCCAGAAAGGTAGCATCAATGCGAGCAGCAATAGCGGTTGCTGGGCTTTTGGCGAGCGCGCAATGGCCAATGCAAAAGGATAGCCGATCAACAGGCAAATCACGGTCGAAATTGAGGCCACTTTGAATGACCCAAGATAGGCTTTGAAATAAAGGCTATCTTCGATCAGATACTGGTAATTGAACAATCGGAATACCGCGTTCAGGATACCTTCGTCAGCATCATATTCAAATAAGGCCGCAAAGGGTGGGCTTGCAATGATGGATTCAGAAAAGCTGATCTTCAGGACAAAGCCAAAAGGCAGCAGAAAGAACAGGAACATCCACAGATAGGGAGGCAGCAAGACAAAGGTCTTACCCATCCTGGCTTGTATTTGTCGATACAGATTTGACATCTCATGTCCTCCTTATGCCGAGAACAGATGTGAAGCGCGCGCAGGCCAAGCGACTTTGACCTTGTCGCCCGCAGCAATCGAAACCTTGGTCGACATATGGTGGTTTTGTTCTGCGATACGTACGATCACACCGCCACCCAGATCCACGGAATAATTGGTCTGCTCACCCATATAGCTAACAAATGCGACGGTGCCGTCGACAATGTTTTGCGTTGTTGGCTTGGCATCTGAATCCGCAGCAAAGATTTCCAACTTTTCAGGACGTGTCGTCAACATCACCTCATCGCCGGTGTTGTGTTCAAACCCGGTGTGGATTTTCAGGGAAACTTCTTCGGAGAGGCGTACAACGGTTATGTCGCCCTCTTGACCCTGCACAACCCCTTTGAATTTGTTCAAAGAGCCAACAAAATCGGCGATGAACATGCTGTTGGGGTTTTCATAGAGTTCGCGGGGGGGGCCAACCTGTACAATTTGGCCCATATCCATGATGCCGATCCGGTCGGCCATGGTCATGGCTTCTTCTTGGTCGTGGGTCACGACAATAAAGGTCAGGCCCAGATCACGTTGAATTTTCAAGAGTTCCTGTTGGGTCTCTTCGCGCAGCTTTTTGTCAAGCGCACCCAGAGGCTCATCCAGCATCAACACTTTGGGGCGTTTCACGATACAGCGGGCGAGCGCCACACGCTGTCGCTGACCACCAGACAATTGGCTGGGTTTGCGGCTGGCAAATGGGGTCAGTTTGACCAATTCCAAAATCTCGTCGACGCGTTGTTTGGTTTCAGCTTTTGAAACACCATCGCGACGAAGACCGTACCCGATGTTCTTTTCAACGGTCATATGCGGGAACAGAGCATATGATTGGAACATCATGTTCACAGGCAGTCTTTCCGGGGGTTTGCCCGAAATGTCGTCACCATCGATGATCACGCGCCCCTCGGTTGGGTCATCAAATCCTGCCAACATGCGCAGCAAAGTTGATTTGCCGCTACCTGATCCGCCCAAAAGGCAAAATACTTCGCCCTGATGAATATTAAGCGAGATATTGTTGACCGCGGTGACTTCGCCAAATTTCTTGACGATGTTTTCGATGCGAATGAAGTCTGATTGAGTGCCGCTGTTCATCATGGTTTCCCTAAAATAAGAACGGCACGGGATCAATTAATCACCCGTGCCGTTTATTGGTTTTATTGGCCTGTTTTGATACGGGTCCAAGTCCGGGTGCGCAGGCGTTGTGCTTTGTTGCCTAGGGCTACCTCAGGATACAGACGCTCCATCACTTCAGGAGTAGGGTAAATGTTTGGATCGCCCGTGATTTCAGGATCAACCAGATCATCCGCGGCTGCGTTCGCATTCGCATAGTAGATAAAGTTGGTCGCTTCAGCAGCAACTTCTGGACGCAGCATATAGTTGATGAACTTGGTTGCGGCGTCTTTGTTATCTGCATCAGCCAGAGTGATCATCGAGTCAACCCACACAAGGCTGCCTTGTTTTGGGATCGAATAATAGACTTCGACGCCATTGCCCGCTTCAGAAGCAGCATATGCAGCAATGCCAGCATCGCCGGAATACATCAACGACACGCAGGTTTCGCCAGTGGCCAAATCGTCGATTGGCTTGATGCTGTCAAAATAGCGGATGTGCGGGCGGATCGCCGTCAACACATCTGCGGCTTTTTGCATGACGGCCTTGTCGGCTGTTTGTGGATCTTCACCCAAATAGTTCAGGATCAGGCCCAGAACCTCGTTTGGAGAGTCGATCATGCCAATTCCGCACTGTGCCAGCTTTTCAGCATTTGCCGGATCAAAGAGGGATGCCAGATCGGACATGTCCGCACCAGGCAGCACGGCTTCGACTTTTGCCGGGTTATATCCCAAACCAATTGTGCCCCACATATAAGGTACGAGGTGTTTTGCACCGGGGTCAAACCCCTGAATACGCGCGACAACGTCTGAGTTCAGATTGCCATGATTGGAAAGTGCGGCGGTATCCAAAGGTGAAATAAGGCCTGCTGTGATAAAGCGCTGTGCAGTTGGACCTGCGGCAAACACAACGTCAAAACCAGAGCCACCCGCAAGAATACGAGTTTCCAGAGTTTCGATGGAATCATATGTGTCATAGATGACATCAATGCCAGTTTCGGCTTCAAAATTGGAGATGGTTTCAGGGCCAATATATTCTGCCCAGTTAAAAACCTTCAGTTCCTCTGCCACAGCGGGAACAGCCATTGCTGTTGCCAATGCGGCGCTTGTCAGTAGTTTCTTCATGATTTTCCTCCCAGAGCGGCGTTATTCAGACGCCATTACATAGATTTTCTTAAAGCCATCGGTGACGTGAAACTCGCCACACCAACCTTTTTTGATGACATAGCTTTCGCCTGCGTCAAAGCTTTGGCTGTTGCCTTGATTGTCGATCAATGTCGCAGTGCCCGTCAAGACATGGCAAAACTCGTCTTCTGGATATCCGTCATCGGCGAACACTTCGGCGTATGCCGTGGTTTCCCAGATGCCGGCCACAATTGCTTCACCATTGTCGCCCAAATAGCTGATGCCCTTTTCGACGGCTTCGCCGCTGATGACAGTCGCAGGGTCAACAAAAGTGACGGGTTCAAGCGTCGCGTCAGAGTTCACTTTTGCAAGTTTGGTCAAAGAGTCTTCCTTTGTTTCAACGTTGTCGTGCCACATCCAATCGAATCCAGATATGGACGTGAAGTTTGGGCTTTTGGTTAAAGGTTAATTGATTTTACCTTCATCTGAGCACATGAAACACAGCCAAACCCAAATCCATTCATTGGCTCTGGCAAATGTATGCGCAGACGTTCAGATGCGGTCTCGGTATGTTTCTGTTTCCAATGCGGTGATTTGTTTTTGGAACACGGCCTGTTCCTGTGCTTTGCATTTGGTGAATGCTTCAAAGAATAAGTCAGGTAGAACTGTTTTAATCCAATCGCTTCGCTTGAAAAAGCTCAGGGCATCTTGCCAACTGGACACCACGTTTTCAAACCCCTGATCATAACAAGCCCCGATAACTGGTGCGGGTGGGGTCATTTGGTGATCAATTCCATCCAACGCGGCTGCGAGAATGGCAAGCGTAACCAAATAAGGGTTTGCATCTGCTCCGGCCAAACGATGTTCAATGCGCCGCGCACGGTGATCGCCGCCCGGGATTCGCACAGGCACAGAGCGGTTATCATACCCCCAGCACAGATTCGTTGGCGCATAGGAATTGGGCTGCACGCGACGATATGAGCTAAGGTGCGGAGCCATAATCAGCTGCATTTCGTTGGTATGTTCCAAAATCCCCGCAGCGGCGTACCCCAAAAGAGGGGTGCCCGTGTCTGTGCCATCATCAAAGATGTTATGGCCTTGCGCATCCAGAATACTGAAATGTATGTGTAAACCACTGCCATCTAATTCGGGAAACGGTTTGGCCATAAAGGTGGCCCCAAATCCGTGTTGGATCGCAGTGTCACGAATGATACGCCGCATAAACACACCGTCATCCACGGCTTTTAAGACATCACTGGAATGATCCAGATTGACCTCAAACATGCCGGTGCCATTTTCCGAATTGATCGCAGTCACGGCGACATCAGCGGCGGCACAGTTACTGCGTACATCAGCGAGAAAAGCAGAGAAATGTTCCAGGTCGTTGATTTGGCCTGCTTCACGCCCATTCAGGCGCTGGCCTGTGATGGGGGATCGGGGGTGGGCCAACGCGCATTCAGCAGGATCATGCAGTGGATCGTAGAGGTAAAACTCAAACTCCAACGCAACAACCGGGGACCAGCCCTTGGCTGCAAAGCGATCCAGAACTGCAGCCAGCGCATGGCGGCAACCAGTCTGCATTGGGGTGCCATCATCCATCCAGTAATCAACCATCAAATGTGCTGCACTCGAGGTCAGTACCGATGGCATCGGCATCCGCCCATTTAGGCGCATTATGACGTCGCAATCCCCGGTCGCGTTGACTTGGCTGCACCCTTCAATTGCATCCCCCCAGATATCCACTGTCGCAGAGGATAGGGCCTGACGTGCCGCCCCGCTTTCCAATTTCTCGATGTTGTTCGCCGGTACGGCCTTGCCGCGCATAACGCCGTTCACGTCAGGGGCACACAACAACAAGGTGTTAATTTCTGGGTGGTCTTTTAACCAATTTGCAATACTCATACTGCAGCAGGCCTTTCCCATTTGAACATATCCGGATCATCCTGACAGTTGGGGAACAGACGCGCGGCCTTGTGACCGGAATAGACTGACGCGGCGATTGTACCCGGTGCATAGGCGTCACCGATCAATTCCAACGTCTTGATTCCGGCCTTTTTCAGATCTTGAGGACGGGCTTTCAGATCAAGATATATCTCATCTTGAGGGGCACGTTCTGTCACCAGTAACAATGTGTCACAGGCAAGGGTCTCTTCCTCTTCGCTGTAAACATTCGACAGTGTCAGGCCATCGGCGCTGGCCTCTGTGATCACGCTGTTCAAATGCAAGCTCACACCGTTTTCAACCAAACTGGATTGAACGCGCTCTTGTTCCAACGTCATTGCGGTCCAGCTTGCGGCTGTGCTGGCATCGCTGACATAGGTCACCTCGTGCCCTGCGGCGCGCAGTTTTTCGGCCAATGTGGTGGCCATATAGTAATAGTCCAGATCATAGACGACGACCCGACCCGTGACTTCGATCCCATCCATGATGTCATCCGGCGTGACCACATTGATGGTGTCCAATCCGGGAATGACATTGCGGTTGTCACGCCCCTGACCGGTGCGTTTCCATCTGGAACCAGTGGCCACGATCACATGTTCGAACCCGAATTCCAGAATGTCATCGCCGCTGAGCTGGCTGTCAAAATAGATGTCCACATCAGGCCGCGTCAGCAGGTAATGTTCGCGATAGTCGCGCACGCGAATATAACTGGCCAATCCCGGCAGGCGACTTTCGCGCGTGACACGCCCACCCAGTTCAGTGCCGGCCTCGGCGAGGGTCACAGGATGACCACGGTTTGAGAGCTGAAGTGCAGCCTCCATCCCCGCCGGGCCGGAACCCACGACCAAAACAGGGTCGGGGTTTTCCGCTTTGTCAATTTTCTCGGGGTGCCAACCGCGACGCCATTCTTCGCCCATGGTTGGGTTTTGCGTACAGCGGATCGGCACCGACATATTGTCGCCCGATACACAGATATTACACCCGATGCATTCGCGGATTTCATCAATCCGGTTGTCACGGATCTTGTTAGGCAGGAACGGGTCAGCAATGGAAGGGCGCGCCGCGCCAATCATATCCAAATGCCCGTTTTTCAGCTGGCTCACCATACCATCGGCCGAGGTAAAGCGGCCCACGCCCACGACGGGTTTGGTGGTTAGTTTTTTGACCTCTTTGGTGTATTTGGTTTGATAGCCTTCTTGCGGGGCAAAGCGGGCGGTCTGACTGTCATTGCTCCAATCCGCAACATTCACGTCCCACAAATCAGGCAGTTCGGCGTACATTTCAACGACGGCGCGCCCTTCTTCTTCCCAAGTGATGCCCTCTGGGCCGCGCATCTCATCCACAGCAAAGCGGAACGCGATACCGCAAGTCTGGCCAACCTCTTCCTTGATGTCCTCCAGCAGTTCACCAATCAGACGGGCGCGGTTTTCAACGCTGCCGCCATATTCATCGGTCCGATCATTGTAGCGACGCGACAGGAAATGCATGGGTGTGACCATGTTGTGGCCAGCATACATATAGACGATGTCATAGCCCGCGATTTGGGCACGCCGCGCCGCGTCCCGATACCATTGACGCAAATTGCGGATGTCATCTTTGTCCATGGCGCGTGCCTGCACCGGATCACCGAAATCCCAAACGACCGACATGTTGGACGGCCCCATCGGGGGAATACGTGAAAAAAGGTTGGCCGCGGCCATCCCGTTATGCGCCAATTGGATCGCCGCCAATGATCCATGTTCGTGGATCGCTTCAACTGTCTTTGCGTGATAGGGAATATCCTCATCACTCCATAACCGACCTTCGATAATGGGATTTAGATCGGCGCTGGGGTGAATTTCCACTTCTTCGGTCGACACGACCCCCCAACCGCCTTCGGCTTTTATGCCGCGCATCGCCGCCAAAGATTTAGGTCGCGCATGTGCCATACCGTTACAATGTGGCACCTGATAAAAACGGTTGGGTGCTGTAACAGGTCCAATTTTCACCGGTTCAAATAAAATAGAATACCGGGGATCTGTGTTGGTCATGGCGTAACCTTTCTGGCATGTCTCGTAGGGTGAGGTGGCTGGGGCTTTGCGATTGAAATATATATCACGTTTTGTATGTTTGTACAGAAAAATGCCTATTGGTTTGGACATAGGGAATGGAACAACGGCGAATGACGATAAAACCAAGGCAAACCGCGCGGGATTTTCAAAAGGCGAAAAACCGTGAACTTTTACTGGCCGCTGCCAAAAAAGCGATTTGTCTACATGGCATTAAAGGCACGACAGTTGATGTGGTGCAGAATTATTCCGGACTTGGTCGGGGTATGATCAATCAGCACTTTGGATCGAAATCCGATCTGATTTGGGCCGTAGCCGAAGCGCTGATGGCGCAATATCAGCAGGTATGGCAGGAAAACTTTTCCAATGACACCTTGTCTGCTAGCGAAAAGTTGATCGCGATTTGCAACGGGGAATTCACCGAATCAATTCTGTCCAAACAAAGCGTTTCAATCTGGTTTGCATTTCGTTCAGAAAGTTCAACATCTGCAAAGTACCATGACCTGATTGGAAGTGGGGATCGTGCATTCACAAACGCGCTCTATGAGGTTTGCAAAGAAATCTGCGCCCAAGCTGGCCAAGCTGATGGTGTTGCCCAGAATGCGGCGCGGGCCTTGTCTGCGGTGATGGAGGGGCTGTGGACAGAGTTTCATCTGGACCCGGAAAATTTTGATCGAGATGAGGCGCGCGCGCTGTGCATCGACATTGCACGTAAATATATGCCGACCCTCTAACTGGGTTTGCCGATATATGCAGTCACTCGTAACCTGGTGCCACCTATGATGTGGTTGGGTTCATGAGACCCTGCTGCCCGAAAACCGGGCAGCAGAGAGGTGTTTTTCAGGTGTGATTAAATGGTCGGCATGTCTTGTGGCGCGCGGGTCGAAAGCATTTCAGTGCCGGTCGCGCGAACAACGATGTTTTCTTCGTGGACCATCATCAGGTTGTCGCCATAGCTAAGAGATGGTTCTAGCGTCAGCACCATGTTTTCGCAAAGCACGGTTTCATCGAATGCTGCGTGCGAAGGTTGTTCGGTCAACTGCATGCCAAGCCCATGCCCCAAACGGCCGATGTAGCCACCCGCATCGTCCAATTCAGCAATCACTGATTGCATCGCTTGAAACAGATCACGGCAGGTGTTGCCGGGTTTGGCGGCGGCAATGCCGGCCTCGGTGGCGCGCCACAACACGTCATGGGCACGGCGCGCATCATCGCTTGCCGGGCCAACGGCATAGTTGCGATCAAAATCGCAGAAATACCCATCCCATGTTGCGCCTGTATCCAGCATGAGAATATCACCAGACTGCAAGGGGCGACGTGACGGCGGAGAGATGACATCGCCATACCCGCCTTGATTGGCCGCACCGACCAGATACGGCACATCATCGGCCCCGTTCAGCAAAGCTTCGCGACGAAAGGTGCGAAACACCTCTTCCAGCGGCATGCCTTCGGACAGGATTTCTGGCACACGGGCAAAGGTGGCCGATCCGATGGCGCAGATATGTGCCAGCTTCTCGATCTCTGCCTCAGATTTCACCATCCGCAGACCTTGAACCAATTTGGTGGCATCTGCCATTTTCAGGCCGGGCAGGGCCGCAACCAGACGCTCCCAATCGCCCAAAGGCATACGCCACGCAGTTTCATGGCCTTTCATGATGCCAAGACGTGCGCCTTTTTGCGCCAGCGGGGACAACAGATCGGTCAGCAGACTGATACCGTCATCCTCTGGTGAGGGGGCGCTCCATGTGCGGATATCTTCGATCCAGGTGGTGCGCATCAGGGCCGCCCCAATTTCCGGGATGACCGCGATGGGTTTGCCGCTGGCTGGGATGAACAGGAACCACGGCCGTGTCGGGCTTTGCCAGAATAACGTCTGAAAGCCGCTGAAATACCGCACATCAGGTTCCGACAGCAGCAAAATCCCATCAAGGTTTTGTTGCGCCATCAAGGTCTGAGCATTTTGTGTTCGGGTGGCGAACTCTGCGTCAGAAAATCCGCGTTCTGGGGCGTTAGAGGGCATCTTTGCCCTCCATGATCTGTGCAAAGATCGCAGGATCAGTCACGCCTTCAGACCCAATCAACAGAACGCGAGATTGCCCATCAAGGCCAAGTTTAGCGGAGAGATCGACATCTTGACGGGCGGCGATCAACGCGGCAAGGCCCGCGATGGCGCTTTCGCCAGCTTCGATTGCAGTGTCGCCTTTCAAAGGACGTGCCAAAAGGCGCACAGTTGGGGCGACGATGTTTTCTGGCATGGTCAGGAAATCGGATGCTTCTTCAGCCAAAACTTCCCATGCCATCGCGGAAGGCTCGCCACAGGACAGGCCTGCCATCAGGGTTTCTTCCTGAATGGCAAAGTTGGTTGCTTCGCCATTGCGCGCGCTTTCAAATAGGCACGCAGCGAGTTCTGGCTCTACGATGACAACGCGTGGGCCTTCTTTGCCCCAGTACTGGCGCAGACCAGCAACAACACCTGCCGCCAAGCCGCCAACGCCACCTTGCAAAAAGACATGGGTCGGGGCCTTGTCCAGCGCGTCACAGATTTCCTGTGTCATCACGCCATAGCCTGCCATCACGTCACGTGGGGGTTCGGAATATCCGGGCCAAGATGTATCGGACACCACGAACCAGCCGTTTTCTTCGGCCTCGGATTTGGCCAGATCGACGGATTCGTCATAGTCGCCCTTGATGCGGATGACATCTGCGCCCAGCTCGCGCATAGCTTCGGCGCGGCCTTCGCTGACTTCGGCATGAATATAGATGCGGCACGGCGCGCCAAAACGCTGGCAGCCCCATGCAAGTGAACGACCGTGGTTGCCGTCGGTGGCGGACACCAATGTGATCGCTGCGCAATCCTCGGCATATTTGCCCATGCGAATATCGGCAAGGGAAACCTCTTCGCCCCGACGCGCAGAAATCTCGCGTTGTAAAACGCGCAGAGCGGCATAAGACCCACCAAGTGCCTTGAAACTGCCTAAACCAAACCGTGGGCCTTCGTCTTTATACAGAATTTCGCCGACACCGATTTCAGCGGCCAGTGTTGCCAAAGACACCAGTGGCGTGGGGGCATAGCCTTCCCATTGGGTGATTTCCGCGCGCGATGCAGCAAAGCCTTCGGGAGACAAAACCCGCGTGGCGGCATCGCCTTCTTGCATTTTGGCGGCAATGTGGGAAAGTTTGGCGGGTGGGAGCAAATCAGACATTAGTTTACCTTTCGGGCTGGAAGGCGATCACGTACCAGTTCTGACCAGAAATCAGACCCGATTGGCAAAAGCGCATCGTTAAAATCATAATCAGCGGCGTGCAAGGGTTGGCCATGTGGGCCACTTTCCCCATTGCCCAACAGCAGAAAACAGCCGGGAATGGCGGCGCTGAAGTGGGCAAAATCTTCGGAGAAACTCATCGATGGGCGATCTGCGATGGTTTCAAGGTTCATCGCGCGTCCAACGCGGGCCACAGCGTCGGTGGGGCCGGGCGCATTGATGGTTTCGATAAATTCGGTGTTAAAGGTCATATCCACACTGATGCCATGCGCAGCAGCAATGCCGTCAACGATCTGGCGCATGAATTTTTCCAGCGCATGGCGATCTTCGGGCAGTCGTGCACGCACGTCACCCTTAAGTGTGGCGTTGCCGGGCAGAACATTGCGCTGCCCATCGGTTACAAATTCAGTCACGGACACCACGGCCGCCGCAGCGGGTGCGAGTTTGCGTGACACAATGGTTTGCAACGCCATTACCATTTCAGAGCCAACCGTAATGGCATCCACCCCGACATGCGGCATAGAGGCGTGCCCGCCCTGACCTTTGATGGTGATTTCAAACAGGCTTTCACTGGCGCAAATCTGGCCCGGGCGGGTTGAGATTTGCCCAACCGGCGCGCCGGGCAGGTTGTGGATGGCATAGACTTCTTCCATCGGGAAGCGTTCAAGCACACCCTCGTCAATCATCGCGCGCGCGCCAAGGCCGTGTTCCTCGTTGGGCTGGAAAATGAACACCACGGTGCCGTCAAAGTCAGGGTCTTGCGACAGTTTCTCCGCAGCGCCCAGCAACATGGTGGTGTGCCCATCATGGCCACATGCATGCATTGCGCCGGGGTTTTGTGACACATAATCATGGGTGCTGGTTTCTGTGATTGGCAGCGCATCCATATCTGCACGCAACCCAATGGCACGATTGCCGTTGCCTGCTTTTAGCAACCCGATAACGCCTGAACCTTCGTGGACTTCGAGCCCCAGGTCGCGCAGATGCTGCGCAACTTTGGCTTTGGTGCGCTCTTCCTGAAATCCCAATTCAGGGTCGCGATGGAAATCCTGACGCATCTTGGTCAACCGGGTGTGAAAGTCGTCCATATTCAATCCTTTGTGCCGTGCTGGAAAGATACGAAAAATTGCCGAGTGGTGGCATCAAAAAATCGTCACTTTACGAGGAATTCTTTCCCCAGTTGCACGATTGACGATTGTTTTCGGAAAGCTGTGTGAAAGCGCGGAGGTTTGCCACCTGTGCTAGCACACCAGAGATAGAGGCCGCGCCTATTGGATGTGTTGCTGAAGACGATGTGATTGCTGGGCCAATCTAGCAGGTTCCTGAAAAGCGCAGGCAGAGCGCGGTTTTTTGAGGCATTGGAAAAGGCATCTGTCCAGTTTCAGCGGTCATTGACGTGAAGACTGGGCAGATGTGTCAAGCTTAGGTGCTGATTGCGCACAGGCTTTGCAAGAAGTCACCTGACTGCAGGATTGAGATCAATCGTCTGCTTGGTCTGCAGAATCTGCGTTCAATTGGCCATAGTTTTGGGCGCCGATTTCATCGAGCAGGCCGATCTGGGTTTCAAGGAAGTCAATATGCCCTTGCTCGTCCAAAATCAGCTCTTCAAACAGATGCATGGAGGCGAAATCGCCAACCTCTGCACAATATTTGCGGGCCTCGGAATAAAGCGCGACGGCTTCCATTTCGGCATCAAGATCACAGGTTAGGGTTTCGCGAACATTTTCACCGATACGCAGCGGATCAAGCGTTTGCAGATTTGGGTGGCCTTCAAGAAAGATGATCCGATCAATCAATTTATCGGCATGTTCCATCTCTTCGATGCTTTCTTCGCGCATCTTTTTCGCCAGCTTGCCATATCCCCAGTCCTTTTGCAGACGATAGTGTAGCCAAAACTGGCTGACGGCGGTCAATTCAACCCGCAGCGCCTTGTTGAGATATTCAATAACTTTTTTGTCGCCTTTCATGACGATCACTCCTTGCTTGATGGACACGCAAACCGCGAAGTTCGGCTGGGACTTCTAGTTTAGGGTTCGCACGCATAGAGGCAACAAAAAGTTTCATACACCCGCCGCAGTTCGGGGTCTTGCCCAATGCATGATAAATTTTGCCGGGCGTGATAATCGTCGTCTCATCAGCGGTCCGCATCCAGTTGATGGCGGCGTGGATGTCTTTGTCACTGATGGCTTCGCAGCTACAGATAATCATCTTGGGGCTCCGGGTGAATCGCTCGAATTAAAATTGACTAAAACAGTCGGATAGTCAATCCTGATTAAAAACCTCAATTTAAAATTGAACTATTCGTTGACACCATCGCGTTTGCTGCCAGCGTTCTGGGGTCTTTGGGTGCGATTAAATTGTGGGTCTCTGACATGACTTCGATGTAGCGTGCGCAAGAATGAAAAGGTGCGCTGCTGTCGTACGTGCCAGTTAGGGAATTTCTAAGATGAAGACACATGCACAGGTCGTTGTGGTCGGTGGGGGCCTTGTTGGCTGTTCTATCCTGTATCACCTTGCAAAGCTGGGTTGGACGGACGTTGTTTTGCTAGAGCGAGATGAGCTGACCAGCGGATCCACCTGGCACGCAGCGGCCAACATTCACGGGTTGCATGACAACAACAACGTGACGCGCATTCAGCACTATACAATGAACTTGTATAAAGAGCTGGAAAAAGAAACCGGGCAGGGGTGTGGTGTGTTCCAGCCCGGCTCGCTCTATCTGGCGCAGACCGAAAATCGCGAGCACCAACTGCGCCTGCAGGAAGCCAAGGCCAAGTTTTATGGGCTGAATTTCCATGAAATCAGCCGTGAACAGGCCAAAGAGTTGCATCCGCTGGCGCAATTCGACGACATTCGATGCATCATGTATGAACCCGATGGCGGCAATGTGGATCCGTCCGGCGTAACGATGGCCTATGCGGCTGGTGCACGGGCGATGGGTGCCACGATTGAACGGTTCTGCCCTGTGATCGGCACAGATCAACAGCCAGACGGAAGCTGGATCGTGCGCACCGAAAAGGGCGATATTCACACGCAATGGGTGGTGAATGCTGGCGGCCTGTGGGGCCGTGAAGTTGCGGCACTGGCGGGGATCACATTGCCGCTGCAACCCACCGAACATCAGTATTTCGTCACCGAAAGCATGGATGAGGTTGCAAGCCTTGGGCGTCGCCTGCCCTCTATTGCGGATCGGGATGGCGAATATTATTTCCGCCAGGAAGGCAATGGTCTGCTGATCGGGGCCTATGAAAAGGACATGCGATTCTGGGCTGAAAACGGTACACCGCTTGATTTTGCGCACGAGCTGTTCCCCGACGATCTGGACCGGATTATGGAAAACGTCATCCGTGCCACGGAACGCGTACCAGCGGCGGCAAATGCCGGTGTGAAGCGCGTCATCAACGGGCCAATGATCTGGTCGCCGGATAGCAACGCGATTTGGGGTCCAGTGCCGGAGCTGAAGAACTATTTCTGTTGCACGGGGATCATTCCGGGCTTTAGCCAATCTGGTGGTCTGGGTCTGTTGGCCGCGCAATGGATCATCGAGGGCGAGCCGCAATATGATATGTTCGCTTGGGATCTGGCGCGCTTTGGTGATTGGGCGGATAAGAAATTCACCAAGGCACGTGTCGAAGACGCCTATACGCATCGGTTTGCAATTCATTTCCCGAATGAAGAACGCAGCGCAGGTCGTCCGGCGCGGGTGCGCCCGGCCTATGAAATGCAGCGCGATATGGGGTGTGTGTTTGGACTGAACTGTGGCTGGGAACATCCGCTGTGGTTTGCAGATCAACCGGGCACCGCAGAAACCAATGGCTTTACGCGTCAGAACTGGTTCGAGCCCGTGGGCCGCGAAGTCGCCATGCTACGCAACAATGTGGGCGTGATCGATATTTCCAACTTTGCCAATTACGTGGTGAAGGGGGCCGGGGCGTTTGAATGGCTGGACAAACTGGTGGCCAACCGGGTGCCAACAGAAATTGGCCGATCCTGCCTGACACCGCTGATTTCCGTGCGCGGGGGTGTGGCCGGGGATTTCACAATCACCAAGGTCGCTGATGATGAATATATGATGGTCGGCTCTGGTATGGCCGAGCGGTATCACCAGCGGTTCTTTAACATGGTAGAGCTGCCCGAGGGCACCACGCTTGAGGTTGCGACCGACCGGATTACCGGGTTCAACGTTGCCGGGCCAAAATCGCGCGAGATGTTGCAGCGCATGACCAACGCCGATCTCAGCAACGAGGCGTTCCGTTTTATGCGCTCTCGTTCGATCGAAGTTGCGGGTGTGGAATGTTTGGCGATCCGCGTGTCGTTTACCGGTGATCTGGGCTGGGAATTGCACTGCGCCGAAGGTGATCAAGTGCGTCTGTATTCCGCGCTGCTTGAGGCGGCAAAAGATTTTGAGGGCGGTCCTGTTGGGGGGCGCGCGCTGGGATCGTTGCGGATTGAAAAGGGGTACGGGTCTTGGGGTCGTGAATATTCGCAAGAATATTGGCCACAAGAGGTCGGCCTTGCCGGGTTGATCAAGCTCGATAAGGATTTCCTGCACAAGGATGCCTATCTGGCAATCAAGGACAATGCGCCGCGTGAAATGTTGGTGGCGTTTGAAATTGATGTGACCGACGATGCCGATGCAACAGGGGGCGAGCCGGTCTTTACCGCAGACGGTCAATCCGTCGGGCGTGTGACATCGGGGGCCTATGGGTATTCCGTGGGTAAGTCGCTGGCGCTGGGGTATGCCAATCCTGCGGTTGCCGGGCCGGGGGGTGAGGTCGAGGTGTTTGTTTTAGGCAAACCTCACAAAGCCCGCATTCTGCATGAGGCCGCATTTGATCCCAAAGGCGCGCGTTTGCGGGGGTGACCCGCGCATGGTCCCCGGCAATGCTGGGGACCAAATGGTGCAGACTGTCTTTATTCTGGGTCGAGCTTCACAATCTGCCCACAAAATCCACGATATGCTGAGCGACCAAATCGCCCGCTTCCAACAAAAGTGAATGTTTGTACCCCGGTAGGATCACCAGTTCGGAATTTGGCAGTGCCGCATCAATTTCACGGTTCAGGCGCGGGTTGCAACCTCCGTCATTTTCGCCAGTTAACACCAGCGAAGGGGCCGTGACCTCGTGCAGCCATGGTGCCATTTCCGTACCTGCATAAATGCGAAACACGTTCAGGAAAACATCTGCATCTGTTTCGATCACCTGTTTTAGGCGTCGCTCTACGACATCGCCGTTTGAGGCAATGAAATCGTCGGTGAACCAGCGATCTGTCAGGGTGGGCAGGATATTGGGAATGCCCTTATCCTCCATCGCTTTTACAACGCCAAACACCTTGGCGCTGTCATCCTCGGTGCGAAAGGCGGCGGTGGACAAAAGGCCCAGCGATAACACCCGGTCCGGATAGGCGCGCGCATAGGCAGGGCCGATCATGCCCCCAAGGGAATGGCCCGCGAAATGGGCCTGTTCTATTCCCAGATCGGCGCGCAGGGCCTCTAGGTCAGCGACGAGTTCATCAAGTCCAAATTCACCGTCAGGCATGGGGGACGCCCCATGTCCACGCAGGTCATAGGTGATCACGGTGAAATGCGGCGTCAAAACCGGCATCGCTTTGGCCCATGTGTTGCGCGCAGCCCCGATGCCGTGGATCAGGAAAAGCGGAGGTCCGTTGCCCTCAATCGAATAGGCGCAGTCAATGGCATTACTCATGTTATTTGCCTTTGTCCGGGAATTTGTCTGAACACAACTGTCCCCCAGATCCCCAGTTTGATTTATCCACATCGGTGATCACAACATGCACAGAATCCGGGTTTCCCCCGGCCGTGTCGATAAAGGCGCGGGTCAGTTCGCGCACGATATCACGTTTCTGATCTTCGGTGCGACCTGTAAACATTTCTACTCTGATAATTGGCATAGTGTGTCCTGTTCTTATGCGGCGTTTGTTTGTGCGGGTTTGGTGAAATGGGGCATGACTTCCTCGGCAAAACATTGGATTGAGTCCAGCGTTTCCTGTGCCTCAAGTCCAAAGTTCATGTTCACAATCACCCGGTCAATGCCAAGATCGGCATAGGGGCCAAGCTTGTCCACCATTTCCTGCGGGGTGCAGATCAAAAGACTTTCGCCCAACTCGTCAATCGGGGTCTTGCAGGGCAGTTCCTGAATCTTGCCATTGTCCACAAGTCCCGGACCCGTAAACACATTGTCAAAGCGGCCATAGTATTTATGGGCAGCGGCGACTTTGCGCTGGCGATCTTGGTCATTGGCCGCAATGTGCCCCACGCGCGACAGGGTGAGGGTCAGGTGGTCGCCCGCTGATCCCATTTCGGATTTCGCGCGGTTGAATCCATCGACTTGATCCAACAGCAATTGATGGTTGCCTGACAGCGGCGTTGTCTGAATATGAAATCCACGTTTGGTGCAGTGATAAATGCCTTCGGGGTTCATCACAGCCATCATCATTTGTGGCCCACCGGGTGTCATCGGGCGGGGCATGACGGTGAGAGCGTCGAATTTGTAATATTCACCGTCCCAGCTCACCTCTTCTTCGCGTAAGAGGGTTTGCAGCACATCCAGGGATTCATTAAACCGGGCTTGGGTTTCCTCCATCGGCACGCCCAAACGTTCGATCTCATACCGAAACGCCCCACGTCCTATGCCAAGCATCAGGCGGCCTTCGGTGAAAATGTCGGCCACCACAACCTCGCCCGCATAAATGCGCATGTCATGCAGGGGCAAAACCACGATTGAGGTCATGATTTTCACGCGCTTGGTATGGGCTGCGATTTTGGTGGCAAAAGTTAAAGGGGCTGGCATCATCAACAGATTGATCAGGTGATGTTCGGTAATCGACACCGCGTCATAGCCAAGTTGGTCGGCCAGAACTGCCTGATCCAACATGTCCTGATAGACACGCGCCCCGCCATAGGATGTGTCGGGATAGTCCGACGAAAGCTGAATACTGAAGTCCATGGCGCACCTTATGTTCCGTTTCGAATGCGACCATGCCAAAGAAAAAAGAATAAATAAAACGAATTTAATCTATCCATTAATGCAGAAAATATGCATTATCTGCATATGAATATTTCTGCTATCCAAACGTTTCTAAGTGTCGTGCGCAATCGCAACCTCAACCGCGCAGCAGAAGATTTGAACATCACCCAATCCGCGGTGACTGCGCGGCTTGATGCGTTGGACCAGACGCTGGGTGCGCGTCTGTTGATCCGCTCGCGCAAGGGGGCCAGCCTAACCAAGGCCGGGTTTGCCTTTTTGGAGCAGGCCGAGGTGATTGTCCGCACATGGGAAAACGCACAGGCGCGGATCAATCTGCCCAGCGGTATCACCCGGATGTTCAGCTTTGTTTGCCATCCCGCGTTGTGGACAGGAGGGGGCGAAGAGTGGATCAATAGCATTCGACAGGATCACAGTGAAACCGCGATTGAGGTTTGGGCCGGATCGGCCACGGATGCAAAACATTGGCTGACCAGCGGGATGAGCGACGCGGCACTGATGCCTGATCCCGTTTCTGGCGTGGATTTTGACAATCGCCTGTTTGCCAGTGAACCCTTGGTGCAAGTCGCCACTGTGAAACGATCGGTGAAACGCTGGGATCCAAACTATATCTATGTGGATTATGGTCCCACGTTCCGTGCTCAACACGCCGAAGCTTGGCCAAACGAGGAAACCGCCGCCATGGCCTTTAGCACCCCAGACTGGGCGCTTGCGCATTTGCTGGGTAACGGTGGATCAGCCTATTTGCCCAAGAAGCTGGTGCAATCCCACATCGCGCAAAAGCGACTGTTTGTCGTTGAGGGGGCAAAACCGTTTGAACGACAAATGTTCCTGTCATGGCGCAAGATCAGTGAGGCGCATTTTGCTTGGTTAAATGAGCCGACTTAATAGAGGTCTGCTTGGTTTAAAATCGACGGCCCATATGAGTGGTCAGATGAATGAATGCTATGTGCCATTAATGATCACTCTTGTCCTATGGCGCACCTGCTAAGTCGGGGTTGTAGTTGAATTATTGAATGTTTTCAATTTATTCATGGCCTGCTTCAATACTGTCATGCGGTGCAGACAATGAGCTGCAATTGTTATTTGTCGAACAGAATACGAATTTTTTCATCATTTTTGGGATAAATAAGACGATTTCCAGAATGATCTGCGCAGTTTTGTGAACGCCCTAGAATCCACGAAACGCCTTATTGAGCCTAAAAAGGATTGGACGTTTATCAATAGGAGAAATGACTATGAAAACCATCATTACCAGTCTTTGCATCTCATTGGGATTTTTGGCAACCCAAGCAGCTGCGGAAGATCCTGCCAAGCTTAATGACCTTGAAATTGCGCATGTCGCTTACACCGCAGACAACATCGACATCCGTTACGCACATTTGGCTTTGGCAATTTCGACCAACCCGGAAATTCACAAGTTTGCACAAACCATGATCAGCGACCACACGGCGGTTAACGCTGCAGCGCTTGGTCTGTTGGATAAATTAGGTGCCTCCGCGCAAGACAACTTCCTAAGCAAGCAGTTGAACGAAAATGCAAACAAAATCATCAACGATTTTTCGCAGCTTCGGGGTGCAGAATTTGATGTGGCTTATGCAGAAAATGAGCTTGCCTATCATAAGGCGGTGAATGGCTTGGTTGAACATACGTTCATTCCAAACATTGAAAATGCAGAAGTGAAAGCCCTATTTCAGCAAGGCTTGGATATCTTCAAAGTCCACGAAGGCCACGCAGAGATGATGGTTAAGGCCGTTAAGTGATGCGATCTTTGCTTAACCGCAGAAGCTTTGTCGGGGGGGCAGCAACATATCTTGTTGCCCTGCAAGGCACAGCATCAAGTGCCCAATCAACAGCGAAGATTCACGAGATTAAAATTCAGCAATTTGCATTTGAGCCAAAGGCTCTTACGGTTTCGGTTGGTGATACCATTCGATGGGTAAATAACGACCTTGCTCCCCATACCGCAACGGCGGTGGAATATGGGTGGGACACGCAAGAGTTGGCCCAAGGATCAAGCGTTGAAATTGCAGTCACGAAGGATATGGAACAAGAATATTTCTGTGTTTTTCATCCTCATATGAAGGGAAGGATACAAATCCTTTGAGGCAGTGAAGGCGATTTATTAAGGTTTAAAGTTGCACTTTTTGGGCGGCTTCTAAGAGCCAGGTTTGAAACAGCTTGACCGAAGGCAGCGGTCTATCATCCTTGAATTTCGCATAATACCGCCATGGGCAGTGCAGATCGAAATCAAAGGGTTCGCACAACAATCCTCGTGCAACAAATAAACGTACCAACGATTTAGGGGCCGCCACACAACCAAGGCCGTTTGCGGCCAACCCAAGCGCCGCATTGGTGGAATTGGTCTGAAAGTTGGTGGTGATGTCGGGTGCATTCAGATTCAACACTTGCCCGACCCTCTCCCAATAGGCAGGTCGCCCCAAAATGTGGATGAAATTGGCTTGCGGAATTTGTGCAGGGTTAGTGAGCGGTTTTCCATCCACCAAATAGTCTGGCGCGCAGGCAAGGGTCAGTTTTTCATCCCACAACTCTATCTGGTCGGGATCTGCGTCGTCTTCGTGATCAATGGTGATGGAAATGTCGGATGCGTTTTCTTCGACATCGGACCACACCGTACTGTGCAAGGTCACGCTTATGTTGGGGTGTTGAAGATTGAAATCCTTGATGATGCTTGGGAACCAATTTTCCGCAAGGCTGATCGGGCAAGAGATGGCCACTTCTTTGCGATGCTGCATGGAAATGATCGACCGGGTAGCGGTGTTGATTTCTTGCAAGGCGTGCCTGACAGAGGGCAAATATGCCTCACCCACGTCGGTCAGCGACAAAGATCGCGGGTGACGGATGAACAGGGGGCGGCCGATGAATTCCTCTAGGCTGCGCACATGGCTGCTGACGGCGGATTGGGTATAGTTCAGTTCGTCCGCCGCAGAGGTAAAGCTGAGATGGCGTGCGGCGGCTTCGAAAGAGCGCAGAAAGGTCAGGTGCGGCAGGGTCTTCATAGTGCCTTGTTAACGCGGTTTTGTCGGGTTGCCCATCGCGAAGCGACACGGGGATGACGCGTTCGGGCCTTTGTCGGCACAGGAAATATCATAAAACTCGGCCAAACCCTGTCTGTAAGGAAATAAGCCATGCATGAGCTGACACAATTGAGCGCGCAGACCTTGGCTGCAAATATGGCCAAGGGACAGTTCACTGCCCAAGAGGTGTTGGCGGCTCATAAGGCGCAGGTAGAGGCGCGAAACCCACAGGTGAATGCCTTTGTCACGCTGGATTGGGAGGCGGCCGGTCAGCGCGCGACAGAACTGGATGCCCTGCATGCCGAAGGGAAATCAGCAGGGCCGCTGCATGGGGTGCCGATTGCGATCAAGGATATATTTGAAACCAAGGGGCTGCGCACCACATGGGGGTCGCGATCCTTTAAGGGCCATGTGCCAGATTACGATGCCTTGCATGTGGCGCGATTGCGGGCGGCGGGCGCGGTAATAATTGGCAAGACCAACACGCCGGAATTTGCCTTTTCTGGCCAAACGGCAAATTTGGTTGCAGGCACCACACGCAATCCATTGAATTTGGGAAAAACCGTCGCAGGAAGTTCCGGCGGGGCGGCTGCGGCATTGGCTGCGCATATGGTGGCGCTGGCGGATGGGTCTGACCTTGCTGGTAGCACACGCACCCCGGCCGCGTGGTGCGGGATTGTAGGGTATCGTCCCACACCGGGATTGATCCCGTATTATCCGAACCCGGTGCCCTTTGATGGATTGTCCGTGCCTGGTCCTATGGCGCGCACGGTGACGGATTTGGTGTTGATGTTGTCAGTGATGCAAGGCAATGCCGACACTCAGGCGATTCCATATGCATATGACTGGCCGTGCCTGACCAATCTGGAAATGCCTTTGGAGGCAGGTAAGGTTGCGCTGTCGCTGGCGCCATTTGGGGCAGCAGTGGATGCATCTGTGCAAGACGCGGTGGCGCAGGCCGCACCTTTGTGCCGTGATCTGGGATGGGAGGTTCAGGAAAATGCGCCTAACCTTGCACCGCTTATGGCGCATGGTGATCTGATCCGCGGGCAGTCCGCGCTGCATATCCGCGCGACTCTAAACCCTGATATGGCAGTAGCAGGGGAAAGTTTCCGCACCGCTTGCGCACAGGCTGAAAGTAAGTCGTTACAGGATTTCATTGCCTATCAGGCCACACGCACACAGGTTTGGCAAAACGTCGTGGCGTTTTTTGAGCGATATGAATTTGCGATCTGGCCAACAGCAACAGGCTTGCCATTTGAGGCTGATTTACCAGATCACGCCTTGCCCGAAGACTGGCGCACGGTCGTGCTTGGCCCGCCAATGGAATTGCCGTCAATCACCATACCATTTGGACACTCCAGTGACGGCATGCCTGTTGGATTGCACATCACTGGCAAGCGTGGATCGGATGCGCGGTTGTTGCGTTTTGCGCGTCAGATCGAACAGGCAAAAGTGATAATTTGACCTCTTCAAATCCCTTGATTTACATCAAGGTGCAGAGGTGCCCCAAAGTCTAGGGTTACAGCGAACACAGCTATGTGGATTCGCAAATGCGCACCCCTCGAGAACACTCAGAAATAAGCATGTGCTTTCGGCCCTTGGCCGATAGTCTGCGTTTTCTGATGGCCACGGCGGGTATTCTTGCATTGATGTTTCAGTTGTTGTTGCCTGTTGTTGCGCAGGCATCCGGTGGTGATTGGATTGAAATTTGTTCCGAAGCCGGTCCGGTCATGATGCAGCTAGATGCCAAAGACGAAGGCGATACATCTGACCAATGCCCAAGGTGCAAGAATTGTACGTTGTGCGTTGTGACTGCAAGTGTTTTGAACACTGGCTTTGCGGAAATTTTTGACGCTGACCGTACCCAGATGATCGCGGTGATTTGGCATCATCCCGAACTGCGAAGCGTATCCAAATACGCGCGTCCCGAAGCGCGCGGCCCCCCGCGGGCAACCCAATATACATCGGATTGCGCCCCACGTGCAGCCATCGCGACACCCTTGAACACAGGAGGTGCGCTGTGGACATGAAACGCGCATTTATCTCATGGTTTTTTGTTGCCACAGTTGTTTTGACAACTTTGATTGCACCGCAAGCCAAGGCCGACACACTGGCCAGTTTTCTTCCTGACATTGCCGCCTCTGATCTGGTGCCCGGTGCCCAGTCGTTTGGCCCCATTCGTAACGACATTATGGTCGCACCCGTCATGAAAGACGGAGAGGTCGCCGCATGGGCGTTCCTGACGTCTGATTATGTGGGCACAACGGGATATTCGGGAAAACCAATCCATGTTGTGGCAGCGATTGATGCAGATGCGGTTTTGACAGGCGTCAAGTTGGTCAAACACTCTGAGCCCATTGTATTGATTGGCATTCCTAACAAGCGCATGATCGAGTTGACCGAAGGGTATGCCGGGCTTGATCTGAAACATGAGGCGCAGACAGGCGGAGAAGGCCACGATCTGGATATTATTTCCGGCGCGACAGTAACCATCATGGTAATTGACGACAGCCTTGTGCGTGCTGGGATCAAAGTGGCCCGTGCGTTGGGGTTGGGTGATTTGTCCCCGGTTCAAGCCACAGGCCCCAAACGCAGCCTTGATATGGCGCAAACTCAGGTATCGGACTGGACCACTCTGGCAGGTGACGGATCGGTGCGGCGTATGACGTTGGACATCGGTCAAGTTAACGCTGCATTTGCTGCAACAGGCGATGCACGTGCAATTAAACGGCCAGAACCGGGCGCTGAGGACGACACCTTTATCGACATGCAGTTGGCGGTGGTGTCTGTGCCCTCAATTGGCAAAACTCTGCTGGGAGAAGGCGAATATAAGAACCTGGTGAACTGGCTGGAGGAAGGCGAACACGCGGTTCTGATTCTGGGCAGGGGCAGCTACAGCTTTAAGGGGTCCGGCTATGTGCGGGGTGGCATTTTTGATCGTATCCAGTTGATCCAAGGGGATCGGTCGGTGCGGTTTTTTGATCGCCAGCAGCGCCGCCTTGGATCGCTTGCAACCGATGACAGCCCCAGCTTTACCGAGTTGGACCTGTTCAAGATTCCCGCAGACGCAGAATTTGATCCGGCAGAACCGTTTCGCGTGCAACTGTTGGTGCCCCGCGCAGTTGGCGCGATTGAGAAAACCTTTCTGACATTTGATCTTGGGTACAAGTTACCAGAGTCATATCTAGAGCCGCTGGCCCCTGTGCAGGTTGTTGATGACGCAACCGAAGAAGCCGCAGCCAAGGCTGCTTTGTGGCAGCGTATCTGGCGTGATCGCACGGTTGAAATCGGGGTGTTGGCGGTGATGTTGTTGGTGTTGACCGCAACCTTCTTCTTCCAGTTTCAGGCAACCATGAACGCGCGGGCATTCCTATGGTTCCGTATGTCATTTCTGACTGTCAGCCTTGTGTTTTTGGGCTGGTATGCAAACGCACAGCTGTCCGTTGTGAACCTGATGGCATTGGCGGGCAGCTTGCGTAGCGGGTTCACATGGGATGCGTTCTTGCTTGATCCGTTGGTGTTCATCCAATGGTTCGCAATCGCGGCGGCGCTGCTGTTTTGGGGGCGCGGTGCCTATTGCGGATGGTTATGTCCGTTTGGCGCACTGCAAGAGCTGACCAACCGCGTGGCGCGTCTGTTGAAGGTGCCGCAGTGGACCGTTCCATGGGGTCTGCACGAACGCCTTTGGCCACTGAAATATATGATCTTCTTGGGGCTGTTTGGTCTGTCGATGAACTCCATTCCGCTGGCCGAAAAATACGCCGAAGTGGAACCGTTCAAGACAGCCATTATTCTGAAGTTCATGCGCGAATGGCCGTTTGTGATCTTTGCGCTGACCTTGTTGCTGATCGGTTTGTTCGTAGAGCGGTTTTACTGTCGCTATCTGTGCCCGCTGGGCGCGGCCCTTGCGATCCCGGCGCGGATACGGATGTTTGACTGGCTGCGCCGATACAAAGATTGTGGCAACCCTTGTCAGACTTGCCACAATGAATGCCCTGTTCAGGCGATCCACCCCACAGGTGAGATCAATCCAAACGAATGCGTGAACTGCCTGCATTGTCAGGTGCTTTATCAATCCGAGACAAAATGCCCAGTCGTCATTCGCACGCTTAAACGGCGCGCGAAAACCGGCTCGGCAGGTCCAAAGATCTCTCTCGGAACTCCACCGGCGAACCATCCACACGCCATTAAGACACCTATTTCCTAAAGGAGGAAACCATGTCTGAGAAACTGAAAACTCTGTCATTGACCCGCCGCGGTATGCTTGGCGCGACAGCAACGGGCGCTGTACTTGCGGGCACGGGCCTTGGCTCTACTCTGATGAGCGCACGCGAGGCATCCGCCGCCGCCAAGGTCAACCTAGAGCCGGGCGAGCTTGACGAATACTATGGCTTTTGGTCTTCGGGCCAAAGTGGCGAATTGCGCATTCTGGGCATTCCGTCCATGCGTGAGCTGATGCGCGTGCCGGTGTTTAACCGCTGCTCTGCCACAGGGTGGGGCCAAACCAATGAATCGCTGAAAATTCTGACCGAAGGTCTGTTGCCTGAAACCAAAGAGTTCCTCGCAGCGCAGGGTAAAGTCACCTACGACAACGGCGATTTGCACCACCCACACATGTCGTTCACCGATGGGGTGTATGACGGGCGCTTCATTTTCATGAACGACAAGGCCAACACCCGCGTGGCACGTGTGCGTTGTGATGTGATGAAGTGCGACAAGATCATCGAAATCCCCAACGCCAAAGACATCCACGGCATGCGTCCACAGAAATACCCGCGCACCGGATATGTTTTTGCCAATGGTGAGCACGAAGCACCACTGATCAATGACGGCCAAATTCTGGATGATCCATCACAATACGTGAATATCTTTACCGCGATTGATGGCGATGAGATGACCGTGTCCTGGCAGGTGATTGTCTCGGGCAACCTTGATAACGTGGATTGCGATTATCAGGGCAAATACGCCTTTGCGACCTCCTATAACTCGGAAATGGGTATGAACCTTGCCGAGATGACCGAGAACGAGCTGGATCACGTTGTTATTTTTGACATCAAGGCGATTGAGGCGGCGGTTGCTGCGGGTGACTATCAGGAACTGAATGGCGTAAAGGTTGTGGATGGGCGCAAAGGCGCAGGCACCAACCTGACACGTTATGTGCCGATCCCGAATTCACCGCATGGTGTGAATGCAGCACCAGACAAAAAACACATCATGATCAACGGCAAGCTGTCACCCACCGTGTCAGTGATTGATGTGACCAAAGTGGATGCTCTGTTTGCTGATGGCGCGGATGAGCGGTCTTGCATCGTTGCGGAACCACAGCTGGGTCTTGGTCCACTTCACACAGCGTTTGACAATCGCGGCAATGCCTACACCACGCTGTTCCTGGACAGCCAAGTGGTGAAATGGGACATCGCCAAAGCGATCGAAGCCTACGGCGGCGCGGATGTGGATCCGATCCTTGATAAAGTCGATGTGCAATATCAGCCGGGTCACAACTCTACCTCTATGGGGGAAACAGCTGACGCTGATGGCAAATGGCTGATCTCGATGAATAAATTCTCGAAAGATCGGTTCCTGAATGTTGGACCTTTGAAGCCAGAGAACGAACAGTTGATCGACATCTCTGGGGACAAGATGAAGGTGGTGCATGATGGGCCAACCTTTGCCGAGCCGCACGACAGTATCATCGTACGTCGGGATATCGTGAACCCAGTCAATATCTGGAGCCGCGACGACCCAATGTGGGAAGAGGCCCGTCAACAGGCTGCTGCTGATGGTGTCGATCTGGAAGAGGGTGCCGAAGAGGTGATCCGTGACGGCAACAAGGTGCGGGTCTATATCGCGTCCTATGCGCCTGTGTTCTCGCTTGAAAAATTCACCGTCAAACAGGGGGATGAAGTCACGGTTTATGTCACTAACGTTGATGATGTGGATGACGTGACTCACGGTTTCTGCTTGTCCAACTTTGGTGTTGCGATGGAGGTTGGCCCGCAAGCCACCGCCTCTGTCACATTCATCGCGGAACGTCCCGGTGTGCACTGGTTCTATTGCCAGTGGTTCTGTCACGCGCTCCACATGGAGATGCGCGGCCGGATGTTTGTAGAACCTCGCGGGGCATAATGTGATGCGGTGGCTTTTGACAATTGGACTGCTCTTTTCTGCCTCTGTGTGCGCAGCGGCGGATTGGGATGTGCCCAATAGGGCTGGGGCCATCGCAGAAACTTTGGCGCAGGCGGCGGATGGTGACATCCTCTGGCTGCGCCCCGGTACTTATGCCGAAAACGTGGTACTTGACCGTCGGGTAACGTTGGACGGTCAGGGCCATGCCACGATTGACGGGCAAGGGCAGGGCAGTGTGATCACTGTGACCGGCCCGAACATTGTGGTGCGCAACTTGACAGTTGTTGGATCAGGGTCATCCCATGACACAATCGACAGCGGGATCAGATTGACCAAAACTGCCCAAGCGCCGCATGTGCAGGGCAATGTATTGCTGGGCAATCTTTATGGTGTGGATGTGCACGGCGCCCATGATGCGCGGGTTGTGGGCAACCAAATTGAAGGCCGCCTTGATCAACGGATGAATGATCGAGGCAATGGAGTGTATGTTTGGAATGCGCCCGGAACTGTTGTTGAAAATAACAACATTCGGTTTGGCCGCGACGGCGTGTTTGTTAATTCAAGCCGTGAAAACATCTTTCGCAACAATACTTTTCGCGATTTACGCTTTGCGGTGCATTACATGTATGCTGATAATTCCGAGGTGTCGGGCAATGTGTCGGTGGGCAACGATCTTGGCTATGCGGTGATGTTTTCGACCAATGTTGTGGTCAAGAACAACATATCCGTTGATGATCGCGAACATGGCGTGATGCTGAATTATGCCAACAAAAGCACGATCACCGGAAACTATGTGCGCAACGCCAAGGAAAAGTGCACATTTCTGTATAATTCTCACAAGAACCAATTCTCGCAAAATTGGTTCGAGGGCTGCGGTATTGGGATTCATTTCACGGCCGGCAGTCAGAACAATCGCATCGTGGAAAACGCCTTTGTCGGCAATCGCACGCAGGTGAAGTTCGTGTCCACCAAATGGCACGAATGGTCCGAGGATGGGCGCGGCAATTACTGGTCTGACAACGCCGGGTTTGACGTGGATGGCGACGGGATTGCGGATGCCCCCTATCGCCCGAATGACAGCATGGACCACGTGTTATGGACACAGCCGGCCGCCAAATTGCTGCTGGGATCGCCTGCCGTGCAATTGGTGCGCTGGTCGCAATCGGCGTTTCCCGCGCTGCTGCCCGGTGGTGTGGTGGATTCCAATCCGATGATGGCCCCGATGCAACCCGATATAATGGAAAAGGTGCCTGACAATGGCTGACGCGCTGAAAATTTCCGCCCTGTGCAAGGATCGCGGTAAAACGCAAGTGTTGCATGATGTGTCCCTGACTGTCGCCGCCGGAGAGCGCGTGGCCCTGTTGGGACATAATGGTGCTGGCAAGACCACATTGGTTAAATCCATCTTGGGCCTGACCCCCATTCATGGGGGCAATATTCAGGTGGCAGGGGCGCGCCCCGGCAGCCGTCAGGCACGGGCCGCCACCGCCTTTTTGCCAGAGGCCATCAGCTTTCATCCTGCGCTGACCGGGCGTGAACAGTTGACGTTGTTTGCCCAACTTGCAGGCGCGCGTGAAAATGTGGCGGATTTGCTGGCGCGTGTTGGTTTGTCTGATGCGCTGGATCGCCGGATTGGCACATATTCCAAAGGAATGCGGCAACGACTTGGGTTGGCGCAGGTCCTGCTGGGCAAGCCGTCGGTTGCCCTGCTGGACGAGCCAACCAGCGGTCTTGATCCGATTTCCAGGCAAGATTTGTATGCGATCATTGACGAGTTGGCAGCCAAAGGCACCGCAGTGTTGATCGCCAGCCACGCTCTGACCGAGGTTGAGGCGCGCACCGACAGGATCGCAATTATGCGCAAAGGACGCCTTGTGGCAGATGACACGCTAGAGGGGCTGAGCAAACAAGCCGGGCTGCCCACGCGGTTACGGGTGCGCGCAACGGGTCATGTGGACAGAGTGATGTCGGCCCTTGGTGGGCAACGGATCAATTGCGCTTCGGTTGAAATTCTGTGTGACCCTGCAGAAAAAATGGAACAGCTGCGCCGGATTGCGGCGATGGGGGACGCCGTGGCGGATGTTGATATCACGCCGCCCGGTCTAGAAGATTTGTATCGTCACTTTGCCCAAGAGGAGACAGGAACATGATGCGCGTCATTGCCCTTGCCCGTACCGAACTGCGCATTTTACAGCGCAATCGTTGGCTATTTATGGCCACCTTTATTATGGTGATGTTTGCCCTTGCTCTGACATTCGCAGGCAGCGCACCCTCTGGCAACTTGGGCGTGGATATGCTGACTGTGTCGGTTGCGTCGATGACCACCTTATCTGTGTATCTTGCGCCGCTATTGGCGCTGATGATTTCCTTTGATGCCATCGTCGGAGACAGTGATCGCGGCAGTCTGGGATTGTTGCTGACGTATCCAGCTGGACGAGCGGAGCTATTGGCAGGCAAATTCCTTGCCCATTTGATGGCGTTGGTGATCGCGATGTCCATTGGGTTTGGCACCGCCGGAGTGGTGGCAGCAGGGTTTGGCGGGGCAGGGCCCGAGAGCCTTGTGGCGTTGGTGCGCCTGATTTTGACGTCGATCTTGTTGGGCGCTGTGTTTCTAAGCTTGGGATATCTGATGTCTTCTTTGGCCAACAGCGCCACGGCGGCCGCTGGCATGTCAGCCGCCCTTTGGTTGGTTTTTGTCGTGTTGTTTGACTTGGGTCTGTTGGGGGCCGTGGTGTTGGATGCAGGTGGCGTTTTCACCAGCCATATCTTCCCGTGGCTGATGGTCGCGAACCCCGCCGATGCATTTCGGGTCTGGAACGTGGCTGCATCCGAAGGCGTGGCGTTAAGCAACGGAATGACTGGCGCGGCACAGGCCTTGCCCGGATGGGCCGCACCTTTGTCGCTGTTGGCGTGGCCGGTTCTGGGATTTCTTGCGGCTTGTGTCGCCTTTCGGAGGATCGAACCATGAGACGTATCAGCATTATCATGGTGGCCTGTCTTGGTTTGATCGCCTGTAAAGAAGAGACCACCAAGGCGCCGCCACCCCCCAGTGATCTGACCGAAGTATCGCTGAGTTATTTTTGCCAGATGAGCATCGCCGAACATGGTGGTCCCAAGGGGCAGGTGCATTTGAAAGGCTATCCTGCGCCGCTTTTCTTTGCGCAGGTGCGTGATTTGGTGGCCTACCTCAAAAGCCCTGAACGCGAGGCAGACATTGTCGCAATCTATGTCAGCGACATGGGTGTTGCTGAAAACTGGGACAACCCCGGCATTTCCAATTGGATTCAAGCGGATCAGGCCCTGTTCGTAGTGGGCGCAGGGGTGTCCGGTGGTATGGGGGCACCAGAGATCGTGCCCTTCGCCACACAGGATGCCGCACAAATCTTTATCGCCCAATATGGTGGGCAAAGCCTGTCCTTGGATATGATTCCCGATGCCGCTGTATTCGGTCCAATCGACATTGACCAATTGCTGGAGGTTCCATCATGAGCACCCTGACACGTCGTCGGTTTTTGGCCATCGCTGCAACAGCCGTTGCCAGCCCGTCCTTGGCTGGACCGTCCCCGATAGCAACGTGGAAAGGTCGCGCACTTGGCGCGCAGGCCTCTATGCAGCTTTGCGGGGTTTCGGCATCTGATGCCATGCCCATCTTCATGGCAGTTGAACAGGAGCTTGCCCGGCTTGAAGCTATTTTCAGCCTGTATCGGCAAGACTCTGAAATAAGCCGCCTCAATCGAGATGGTATGCTGACCGCCCCATCTCCGGATTTTCTATCGGTGCTTAGTGTGTCTTCTGCATTGCATGAGGCCACTGGCGGGGCATTTGATCCGACAATCCAACCTTTGTGGCGGGCCATCGCCCATGGTGCCTCGATCAAAGATCAAACCCGCGCAAAACGCTTGGTTGGCTGGGAACGTTTGCAATTTGATGCCCAAAGGATTGCGTTCAAATCAGGCATGGGTGGTATTACCCTGAATGGCATTGCACAGGGGGCGATTACAGATCGGATCGCCGCGTTGTTGCAGGGGTTTGGGCTGCGTGATGTGTTGGTGGATATGGGAGAAATCTCTGCCCGTGGGAGGAATGCACAAGGCACACCTTGGTCTGTGGGTATCGTAGATGCCAAACGTGATGTCGTGCAACGTGTGCATCTTCAGGATCGCGCGATTGCGACGTCTGCCCCAATGGCAACACGGTTTGGTTCTGCGCCGCAATTCCCACATATCTTTGGGACGATGGGTGAATTCCCGACACGGGCGCTGGTGACGGTTTCCGCACCCACGGCCACCTTGGCGGATGGCTTGTCTACGGCATTGTGTCTTGTTCCTTCTCATCAAAGCGACGATGTGTTGCGCAGTTTCAAAGGAGCAGCCCTTGAAGTGGCGCTTTGATCCACTGCCTTTGTGAGTTGATTTTTGTGTTATTAAAGAAGGCGATGATCCTATACCGCGTCTGTACACAACTTCATAAGTTGGCGCAGCTCGGACACGCTCAGGCTGTCAAATCGGCCGGATAAGTTTTCTATTTCTGAAGCACGCGCTTGGCCCAGAACCGGCTCAGCCAGCATATGGAATTTGTCCGAAATCTGTTGATCACTCAGTGGCATGTCCACATCTCCGCGGGCTGATCGTGGTGCATCTTCGATCCGGCGGCCATCTGTCAAAATTAGGCTAACCTGTGCCCAACGTTTGTCGGTGCTGATACGGGTCATTTCGTCGTCGTCAATCAGAACCGTCGCCCGGCTGACGCGCAGGATATCCGCGTCTTGTAACGCTTCATCTGTCAGTTCTGACACGCCGACCTGACCACGCACAATCATGGCGGCCACCGGAAATGCAATGGCATAGGCGAACTCGTCCTGAGTTTGTGGTGCGTGTCCAGCAAGGCGTGTGGCATAGTGAAAGGTCTTGATTTCAACAGAGGCAATTTGGCTGTGGTGCAGATCATTGTCGCGCATCATGTCATGCACAGCATCCACCGAAGGATGTGCCCAGCGACAACATGGATAGGCCTTGTAATGGGTGGAATCCACGGTGCGCCATGCCTGACCCAAATCAGCCCAGAACTCTGCCCCTTCCTTGCCTTCACATGTTAGGGCCGGGGCACCTGTAAATCCCTCCATTGCAAGATAGGCCGCCGTAACGCCGCTGGGTGCGCCCCACCCAACGCCATCCCGCACCATGCTGGGATGATCAATGCAGCGCATCATCTGGCTGCGCGGTCCGTGATACTCCCCAATGCCTGCGGCCTGTCTGATTTGCTCAGATGTTCCCCCCAGCAAACACGCGCCTGCGGCCGCAACACCAACAGCGGTCCATGCGCCAGATGTGTGATAATCGGCGCAGGTTGCGTGCTGCACAAGCCCCGCGCGATAAGACACTTCATAGGCCACGGCCAGCAGCTCGGCGAAGCGCTTGCCGTCAATATCTTGATTGCTGGCTTGCACCATTGCGATCAAAGCTGGAAAGATGGCTGACCCCGCGTGCCCTTTACAAGGTGTCACCCCATCGTGGGCATCAATGCTGTCAATCGTAAACGCCCCAGCCATCGCAGCCCCAACAGGACTGACCCCGCGGCCACCCATCAACATGGACGCAGATCCAGTGGTCCCACCCCCAAAAATCATCGGTGCCACGCGGCGTGCGATCTCAGACATTGGTGTAGTAGATCCAACAGCGGCTACACCCATGGTGTCGGTGAAGCTGCGTCGCAACGTCCACAACACATCCTGTGGCAGAGCGTCATATCGTAAGGTGGCGGCAAATTCGCAAAATTTCGGGGGCATTTGTGACCTACTTTAGCTTTCCAATAAAACGCATTCAAAATGCTGCGGTCACTGTGTCTGTGAAAAAGTCATCTGAGAAGGCAAAAAAGAAAGTATCGGATCATTTTTTGCGAAGAGGATATTTTTCGATCAAGTCCGACATCTGCATAAAGATGTCGCATTTGAGAGTATCAATCGCTTGCAAAATCGGAGACCCTTTAAAAAAGAGGTCCGATTCATGCGTTATTCTGGATTCAAAGTAATCAGAGAGGCCCTGCGTGGCCATAAAGGGTGGGGGCCAGCATGGCGCGACCCAGAACCCAAATCCCATTACGACATCATCATCATCGGTGGTGGCGGCCACGGTCTGGCAACAGCCCACTATCTTGCCAAGATTTATGGTCAACGCAATGTCGCGGTGATTGAAAAAGGTTGGATCGGTGGCGGCAACGTCGGTCGAAATACGACGATCATACGTTCCAACTATTTGTTGGACGGAAACGAGCCGTTTTACGAATTCTCGCTGAAATTGTGGGAAGGTCTGGAGCAGGACCTGAACTATAACGCGATGGTCAGCCAGCGCGGTATCATGAACCTGATCCATTCGGATGCGCAGCGCGATGCCTTTACACGTCGCGGCAACGCAATGATCCTGAATGGTGCAGACGCAGAACTGCTGGACGAGGCGCAAATTCGTGCGGAATACCCGTTCCTGAATTTCAATGATGCGCGGTTCCCGATCAAAGGCGGCCTTGCCCAGCGTCGCGGCGGCACAGTACGCCACGATGCGGTTGCGTGGGGATATGCGCGTGGTGCGGATCAGAACGGTGTCGACATCATCCAAAATTGCGAAGTCACGGGCTTTCGCATTGAGGACGGCAAATGTCTGGGTGTAGAAACATCCAAAGGCTTTATCGGCGCGAACAAAGTGGGCTGTGCGGTTGCCGGCAACTCTGGTCGTATGATGAGCAAGGCAGGCATGCGTCTACCCATCGAAAGCCACGTCTTGCAGGCGTTTGTGTCCGAGGGCCTAAAGCCGGTTCTGCCAGGTGTTATCACCTTTGGCGCAGGGCATTTTTACGTCAGCCAATCAGACAAAGGCGGTCTTGTATTTGGGGGCGATTTGGACGGCTATAACACCTATGCACAACGCGGCAACCTGCCCGTGGTTGAAGACGTTTGCGAGGGCGGCATGGGCCTGATGCCAATGATTGGTCGTGCGCGTTTGTTGCGGATGTGGGGTGGTATTATGGATATGTCGATGGACGGATCACCCATTATCGACCGCACCCATGTAGATGGCCTCTATTTCAATGGCGGCTGGTGTTACGGCGGGTTCAAGGCGACCCCGGCGTCGGGCTATTGCTTTGCACACCTTCTGGCCAACGATGCACCGCACCCGGTGGCTACGGCATATCGGTTTGACCGCTTTGATAAAGGGCGAATGATCGACGAAAAAGGCATGGGCAATCAGCCCAACTTGCATTGAGGAGGCTCGGAATATGATTATCAATCACCCACTTCTTGGCCCTCGCGATAGTGCCGAATTTGTTTATCTGGGCGACGCCACGTTGATTGACCGGCCTGACTGGCAATCCGAAACCGCGCTGAAAGATTTTAGCGATTACGCCTATTTGCGGGACAACCCGGCAGGCGAACACCGCGAGTTGTGGTTTCACGAAGGCGGCGACCGCTCTTGGTTGGTCGTGACCCGCAACACCCTTACCCATGAAATTTCCAAGGTAGAGCTGGCCCGCGATGTGGCCCGCGCCCGGGGGCGCAGCAAATGAGTCAGAAAAACCGTTTGAGCGGCGGTCAGATTGACCGCAACACCACGCTGAATTTCACTTTTGACGGCAAGCGCTACACAGCGCATCCAGGTGACACACTGGCCTCGGCCCTATTGGCCAATGGTGTGCGTTTGATGGGGCGGTCCTTTAAGTATCACCGCCCGCGTGGCGTATTGACCGCAGGATCAGAAGAACCCAACGCGATTGTCGAATTGCGCAGTGGCAACCGTCAGGAACCCAACACGCGTGCCACCACCATTGAAATGTTCGATGGTCTGAGCGCGAATTCCCAAAACCGCTGGCCCAGCCTGAAATTTGACGCCATGGCGATCAATGATCGGTTTTCCAATTTCCTGACTGCTGGATTTTATTACAAAACATTCATGTGGCCTGCGGCGTTCTGGGAAAAAATCTATGAACCGATTATCCGTAAGGCTGCCGGTCTTGGGTCTTTGTCAATGCAAGAAGACCCTGATGAATACGACAAGGGCTTTCGTCACTGTGATCTGCTGATCATTGGTGCCGGACCGTCGGGTTTGATGGCAGCACTGACAGCAGCACGGTCAGGTGCCGACGTGATAGTCGCTGACGAAGATTTCGCCATGGGGGGACGTCTGAACAGCGAAACCTTGTCGATTAATGATGCGGCGGCAACCGATTGGGTTGCGCAATCCGTGGCAGAACTGTCTTCCATGCCAAATGTGCGTCTGATGCCACGCACCACTGTTATTGGCGCGTTTGATCACGGTATTTATGGCGCTGTGGAACGTGTAGGCGACCACCTTGCCTCGCAACCAGCGGGTAAACCACGTCAGATTCTGTGGCGCATCTACACCAAGCGTGCGATTCTGTGCGCAGGGGCCACTGAACGCCCGATTGCCTTTGAAAACAACGATCGCCCCGGTGTGATGTTGGCCAGTGCGCTGCGTACATACGCAAATCGTTTTGCGGCGACACCTGCGCAGCGTGTGGCGGTCTTTACCAACAATGATGACGGGCATCGCACTGCGGCCGATCTGCACGCCAAGGGCGTGAAAATCGCCGCCGTGGTGGATACGCGTCCTGATGCGCCAACCAGCATGGACTATGAAGTTCTGGCCGGGGCACAGGTTGTGGACAGCAAAGGCCGTCTTGGTCTGACATTTGTTGAGGTCAAACAAGCGGACGGGTCAAACCGTACACTGGAATGTGGCGCGTTGGGTGTGTCGGGTGGTTGGAACCCCAACGTACATCTGACATGTCATCAACGCGGACGTCCAACATGGAATGATGAACTGGCGGCCTTTGTGCCGGGTGATGATCTGCCAGTAGGTCTGAGCGTGGCTGGAGCTGCGACAGGTGGGCTTTCCACCCACGCAGCGCTTGAAAGTGGCGCCAAGGCGGCCAAGGCTGCGCTGGGTCTGAAAGGACGTTTACCCAAATTGCCAGAGGCTGAAGATGCGCCCGTGTCCATGACCCCGTTCTGGTACGTCAAAGGCGCGCAGCGTGCATGGTTAGATCAGCAAAATGATGTGACGGTCAAGGATGTGAAATTGTCCCATCAGGAAGGGTTCATTTCGGTCGAACATCTCAAGCGGTATACGACGCTGGGGATGGCAACGGATCAGGGCAAAACATCCAACATGGGTGCGCTGGCGATCATGGCCGAACTGACCGGGAAATCCATTCCTGAAACAGGTACCACGATCTTCCGCCCCCCTTATACCCCTGTACCGATTGCCACGATGGCAGGCCGGATGCGCGGTATGGAATTCCACCCAACCCGCCTGACGCCCTCACATTATTGGGCCAAAGAACAGGGCGCTGTGTTTGTCGAAGTTGGAAACTGGATGCGTGCGCAGTGGTTCCCCAAGCCAGGTGAAACCCATTGGCGCCAATCAGTGGATCGCGAAATCAGCCAAACCCGCGCCTCTGTTGGGATCTGTGATTGTACCACTTTGGGCAAGATTGATGTGCAGGGCACAGATGCGGCCGAATTCCTGAACAAAGTGTACTGCAATGCCTTTGCCAAGCTGGCGGTGGGCAAGACACGCTATGGTCTGATGCTGCGAGAAGATGGCATTGCCATGGACGACGGCACCGCCGCGCGTATGGCAGAGGATCATTTCGTGGTGACCACCACAACTGCCAAGGCCGGCAACGTGTATCAGCACATGGAATTTGTGCGTCAGTGTCTCTATCCTGACATGGATGTGCAGTTGATTTCCACAACCGAAGCCTGGGCACAGATCGCGGTGGCTGGTCCAAATTCACGCAAGTTGCTGCAAAAGATTGTCGATCCGGAATTTGATATTTCCAACGAAGGCTTCCCCTTTATGGGCTGTGGCAAGATCACCGTCTGCGGTGGGCTGCGCGCGCGTTTGTTCCGTATTTCTTTCTCGGGCGAGCTGGCCTTTGAAATTGCGGTGCCTGCGCGCTATGGCGACGCCATGATGCGCCGTCTGATGTCCGAGGGTAAGGAATTCGGTGTTGTCCCATATGGCACCGAAGCCTTGGGTGCGATGCGGATCGAAAAAGGCCACGCGGCCGGCAATGAGCTGAACGGCACAACCACGGCGTTGAACCTTGGAATGGGGCGTATGGTGTCCAAGAAAAAGGACAGCATCGGGTCAACCTTGTCAGAACGCGAAGGTCTGAACGAAGAGGGTGCGCTGATGTTGGTAGGTGTAAAACCTGTTGATGACACGCAGAAAATCACAGCTGGGGCGCATCTGATGAATGTCGATGGCCCGGTCGATGCCGCGCATGATCAGGGTTATGTCACCTCGGCGGCCTATTCCCCGTCGATTAGCAGCTCCATCGGTTTGGCGTTCCTGAAAAATGGGGGCGAACGCAAAGGTGAAAAAATGCGCCTTGTGTCACCCCTGACCAATTTGACGGTGGATGTTGAAATCGTATCCGCCCATTTTGTTGACCCTGAAGGAGAGCGTCTCCGTGCATGATCTGACCCCTATCACCGCTTTGGGCGGAACTGCCGCGCAGGTTGATAAAGTTGCTGATGTGACCTGCACCGAGGTGCCCGAGGTGGCGCTGACATCGGTTGCCGCGCGTCTTGGTAAAGAGGCCGCAGCCGCAAAAGCCATAAAGAAACTGTTGGGTGCGGCCGCCCCTGACGTGGGTAAATTCGCCGATGCGACTCTGAACGCATTTTGGATGGCGCCCAGTCAATGGATGGTTGAGGCGCCTTTTGACACCCATGAAGATCTGGCGGATCAAGCCAAGGCTGCGGTAGATTCTAGCGCGTCCGTGGTGGAGCAAACCGACGCATGGACGCGGTTTGATTTGTCGGGTGGGCAGGTGTTGGCCGTGATGGAATTGCTGTGCAACACCGACAGCCGCCGTATGGAGGTTGGGGCAGCTGTGCGCACCTCGATTCACCACCTTGGCTGTTTTGTGTTGCGTCGTGGTGATCAAGATTTCAGCATTTACGCCCCGCGTGCCTCTGCTGGATCTGTACATCATGCCATCGTGACCGGAATGCGGTCTGCTTTGTAAAATCAACGCCTGATTTGGATATCCATGTCAGGCGTCGCGTTTTGCACTGAAGTATACCACCAAATGATCAATAACGGCGCGGATGCGTGCGGTAAGGTGTCGACTGGGCGGATACACGGCATACAGGCCAATGGTGCGGGCCTCATACTCCTTAAACAACAGGCGCAAGCGGCCACTTTCGATAAAGGGTTCCGCAGTATACAGTGGTGTGCGTCCAATACCCAACCCATCAGCGGCCATATGGGCCACGGCGCGCGGTGAATTTGCCTTGAAATTGCCGCTGACGGGAATGGATTGCACGGTGCCATCAATCCGAAAATCCCAATTTTCCACATGCACTGTTGTGGTCCGTAACAGGCAATTGTGGATCGCAAGGGCATCTGGCGTAGTCGGCGTGCCATGCAGATCAAGGTAATCAGGTGAGGCGCAGCACACGATCCGCATGTCCATCAGCTTTTTCGCAACAAGGCTGGAATCCTTCAGATCCCCAAACCGCACTGCCAGATCAAAACCTTCATCAATCACCGATACGTGGTGATCTGACAGGTGCAACTCAATCGATACCTTGGGATGGATGGCCTGAAAGGGTTTGAGCGCATGCACCAGCTGTTTGCTGCCAAACCCGGTGGGGGCGGTGATACGGATAGGCCCGGCGAGTTCAGATTGGCGGGCCTGAACAAGCCCCTCTAATTCGTCAAACTGATCAAGCAAGGGCAAACAACGTGTGTAATATGCCCGCCCGGTTTCCGTCAGGTTGACGCTTCGGGTGGTGCGATGAAACAACTGTGCGCCAAGGCGTTCTTCTAGTTGGCGCACGTATTTGCTGGCAAGTTTGGTGCTGATGCCAAGGCGTTTGGCCCCCTCGGTAAAAGAGCCATGCGCGGCTATGGCGGCAAACGTGCGCATTCCGGTCAGTGTGTCCATCAATAATCGCCACAGTGTTCATAATGTTTCGGCAATTAGGTATATTATCGCCGCACTCAATTCAAGTTATATCCCCTACATCATCACGCCATATCGGCCGTATTCTTATGAGGGATTGACCATGTCCAACACCATTCGCATCCACAGTTTTGCCACTTCAGGCCACGCTCACCGCGCGGTTCTGTTTGCTGCCCTTGCAGGCATTGATCACGAGGTGATCGAGGTTGACCTAGCAGGCGGCGCACATAGGCAACCTGATTTTCTTGCTATGAACCCCGCAGGTCAGGTGCCTGTGATCGAAGACGGTGATACGATTGTCAGCGATGCAAATGCCATTTTGGTGTATCTTGCACGCAAATATGCGCCGTCTTTTATTCCCACCGATCCCGCGCAAGAGGCTGAGGTGCAGAAATTTCTGACGCTGGCTGCGGGTGAGATGGCCTTTGGTCCGGCGGCGGCTCGTCTGATCACCGTGTTTGGCGCGCCTTTGGACACAGAATTTTGCCAAACTGTCGCCACCCGGTATCTGGAAAAGATTGAGGTTCACATGAACGGTCGCGAGTTCCTTGTTGGGGATGGCCCCACGATCGCGGATGTTGCGCTTTACAGTTATACTGCGCACGCACCCGAGGGGAATGTCTCGCTTGAGCCTTATCCAAATGTACGCCGCTTGCTGAGCAACATCGAAGCCCTGCCGGGTTTTGTACCAATGCCCGCAACAAAAGCCGGCCTAGTGGCCTGATCCGATCATGAGGAGGGTCACCATGCTGTCCCCTGAAACACCATCCCCGTCGCCGTTTCATGCGGGCGAACAGGCCATGCAAGAGCGTGTGGGCAAACGTGACATGATGGAAAAATATGGCCGCATGGTGATCCGCCCATTTATGCCGGATCAACACCGTAAATTTTTTAACCAACTGCCCTTTGTCGTATTGGGCAGTGTTGATGGGGATGGCTGGCCATGGGCGTCCATGATCACAGGGCAGCCAGGGTTTATAACCACGCCGACCGCACAACAGATCGACATCAATGGCGCAATCTTGGGTGATGATCCGTTACGCACTTCTTTGCGGACTGGCGCACCCATTGGAATGTTGGGCATTGAGCTGGAAACCCGTCGCCGCAATCGCGTGAATGCGCGCGTGTCGCAATTTGGCGAGGCCGGGTTTAGCATGTTGGTGGATCAATCCTTTGGCAATTGTCCTCAGTATATTCAAACCCGTGATCTTTGCATGGTTCGCGATCCGTCGGTTTTGCAATCCTGTCGTGGGCTTGATCAGTTTGAATCTTTGGACGCGGCTGCCCATGCCTTTATCAGCAACACGGATATGTTTTTTGTATCTAGTTTTGTGCCGACCACTGACAATCCTGAAACTCAAGGCGTGGATGTATCCCATCGCGGTGGCCGGGCAGGGTTTATTAAGGTTAATGGTAACACGCTGACCATCCCGGATTACGCCGGCAACCACCATTTCAACACGCTTGGCAATTTTCTGATGCACCCGAAGGCAGGCTTGATTTTTCCGGATTTTAACACTGGGGATGTCACGATGTTGACGGGGACGGTTGAATTGCTGTCTGCGGATAATCCAGAGATTCATGCCTTTGATGGGGCGGAACGAGGGTGGCGGTTTACGCTGCACCGTGGTGTGCGTTTGCACGATGCTTTGCCATTTCGGGCGGCGATCCAAGAATGGTCTCCCAACAGTTTGCTGGCGGGAGATTGGGCGCAAGCCAACGCACGGATGCAAGCAGATGCCGCGCGCGATCAGTGGCGCCCGTTTCGTGTGGCCAAGATACGCGATGAAAGTAGTGTTATTCGATCAATTTATCTGGAACCGTCGGACGGGGTGGTCATGTCCTCGTTTCAGGCAGGGCAATTCCTAACGGTTCGCGCGAAACCTCAAGGTGCACAAAAACTGCAAACCCGAACCTATACTTTGTCGTCGGCACCCGGCGATGAAATGTACCGTATCTCTGTTAAGCGTGAAGAAGGCGGTGCCATGTCCACCCATATGCATGACTGGGTGCAGGTGGGTGATTTTCTAGAGGCAAAAGCACCTAAAGGGGCCTTTTACATTGATGCCAGCGTGCGGCGTCCGGCGGTTCTGCTCGCTGCGGGCGTTGGCATTACGCCAATGATGTCAATGGCACGCCATGTCGTGAACGAAGGGCGACGCAGTCGTCATTATCGCCCTTTGACAATTTTCCATGCAGCACAAACCACTGATCAACGCGCCTTTTATAAGGAAATGCGTCTCATGGAACAGCAAAGTGGTGGTGCCATTCGATATGTGTCCTTTGTCGGAAAACCTAAGGAAGATGAAATGCAGGGATTGCATTTTAATGGGGTTGGACGTCTTGGCATCAATGTGTTGCAAAGCAATTTGATGCTGGATGACTATGATGCTTTTGTCTGTGGTCCCCCTGTGTTTATGCAGTCGATGTATGATGACCTACGACGCCTTGGAGTGCGTGACGATCATATTTTTGCTGAGGCCTTTGGCCCTGCATCGCTAACACGTGATGTTGCGCTCACCTCAGTGCCAGCGCCAGAGGAGGCGGACATGGCGACCCTTAGCTTTGCGGTCTCTGGCTTTGAACAACGCTGGAATGCAGGTGATCCCACGATTTTAGAAACCGCAGAGGCCCATGGCCTCACCCCGGATTTCTCTTGCCGGTCGGGCAGCTGTGGCAGCTGTGCGACCCGATTGCTGAAAGGCAAAGTAAGCTATCGCACACCAATCACAGCGGAACATGCAAAGGATGAAATTCTGATTTGTTGTGCAGTACCCGCCAAGAACTGTGACACACTTATCCTTGATTTATGAAACGAATGGAGACCCAAATGGAAACCCGCCCCCCATTACCGCCCTTTACCCATGAAACCGCCAGTCAAAAGGTACGCATGGCCGAAGATGGTTGGAACAGCCGTGATGCCACCAAGGTGGCACGGGCCTATACGCCAGATACCAAATGGCGCAACCGGGCCACGTTTGTGACCAACCGTGCCGAGGCAGAAGCATTTTTAGCTGCTAAATGGACCCGCGAGATGGATTATCGTCTGATCAAAGAGCTGTGGGCATTTACAGAAAACCGCATCGCGGTACGCTATGCGTATGAATGGCACGACGACAGTGGAAATTGGTTTCGCTCTTATGGCAATGAAAACTGGGAATTTGCCGAAAGTGGCCTGATGCAAAACCGCTTTGCCAGCATCAACGACCTGCCTATTGCCGCAGCAGATCGTAAATTTCACTGGCCCCTAGGGCGTCGCCCTGACGACCATCCGGGTTTGTCTGATCTAGGTCTCTGAATTGTGCTGTGATCTTTTGATTGACGGGCGGTGCCGCTCTTCTACTGTGCCAGAAGTTCATGGATTTTCTGACCGGGGATGATCTGGTGGCCTTTGGCACAAAAAGCACCGCAAGCGCATCGCTTTGGCATGCAACAAATGAGGAGGCCCTGCAATCACATCCATTGCAGGGGGATGTGTCTTGCGACCTTGTTGTGGTTGGGGGTGGGTTCACCGGGTGCTCTGCTGCGTGGCAAGCCGCCACAATGGGCGCAAGCGTTAGAGTATTAGAGGCTGCAACCATTGGCCACGGTGGATCAGGTCGCAATGTTGGTCTGGTCAACGCAGGCCTGTGGTTGCCGCCCGAGGACATCACCAAAACCCTTGGAAACGCAGCAGGCACGCGTCTGAACACGTTGCTTGCGCAGGCTCCAGAGATGGTTTTTGATCTGATTGCGCGTCATGACATCACATGCGAGGCAACACGCGCCGGGACATTGCATTGCGCCCATGCCCCATCAGGGATGAAGGCTCTTAGGGAACGTCACAAACAATTACGCGCCATTGGTGCGCCTGTTGAACTGTTGAGCGCAACAGAGGCACAAACACGTGTTGGATCGACGCAAGTGCATGGTGCGCTGTTTGATCCGCGCGCGGGCACAATACAGCCGCTTGCCTATGTCTGCGGACTTGCGCGGGCTGCGTCTGAGGCTGGCGCGCAAATACATGAAAATACACCAGCAACTGCGATACGGACCGTCGAAAATGGCTGGCAAATTGTGACCCCATCTGGCACAGTGACTGCCCAAAACCTGATTGTGGCGACCAATGCGTACCATCTGAATTTGGCTGGAATGGAAAATCCTGAATATGTCCCGGTGCATTATTTCCAGATGGCAACAGAGCCATTGCCAGAGGCCATGCGCGCCAATTTTATGGCGGGCAAAGAAGGATGTTGGGACACGGCCCTTGTGATGTCGTCTTGGCGAATGGATGCCGCCGGGCGGTTGGTGATTGGTGGAATGGGCGGGTTGGATCACCCCGGCGCCGGTGTCCACATCGCGTGGTGTCAGCGCAAACTGGCACAGATGTTCCCAGCACTTGCTGGGGCGGTTTTGGAATTTACTTGGTGCGGGCGCATTGCCATGACGGGTGACCATTTGCCACGCATTATGGCGATGGGATCGGAGCACCACAAAGGATACGCAGCCTTTGGATTTTCTGGCCGCGGGATTGGGCCGGGCACGGTGTTTGGCACACGTATGGCGCAGGCCTTGTTGAACAATGACGAGGCCCTGTTGCCTCTGGACCCTGTCGTCTCTTATACCGAACGGCTGTCAGCCGTTCGACAATGCTATTATGAAAGTGGCGCGACGCTCCTGCATTTTGCAGGCGCGCGCATAGGCTGAAGTTTGCCGTGTTTTCAAAGTGATCTTTGCATTTCACAGCACTGGTTTTAGGGTCTCATTTGAAACAAGAGGGAATGTTAAGCGACATTCGATGAAACCATGCGGTATGTGATAGGAGTGACGATTGGATTGTTGGCTGGGGGAATTTGGACAATGACGCAGGCAAATGGAACAGCACCGGATGCGGCCCATAAGATTGCCTTGATGTGCGAGGTTTCAGATATGCGCGCCTGCGAGGCGTTGACCATCGCCTTGCAAGAATATTATCCGCAGTCAGAGATTGTGCCACAGGATGACACGGCCGGATTTCGGGTGCAGCTGAATGTTGCGCGAATGGACACCACGATCATTTCCGGCACGCTGAGCTGGGCCACAGCAGGCCATGAACTGCAAGAAAGCCCAGAAATCAGTGTCACTGTGATGGACCGTCCCCAAGGACTGCCAGATTCAGCGTTTCGTGACTTTGCGCAAGCCTTGATCAAACTATCCGACATGCCCGCAGAGCTGCCTTAACAGTTATTCGTTCAGCGCCCAGTCATAGTCTGCATCTGCAAGATCCCCAATTTTTATGAGCGCCTGCGCCTTTTGGGCGGGGGCGTATTTGGCAATATGTTTGATGATTTTCTGCTCGGAATTGCCAAAGTCATACGCAAACCACTGAAAGATTGACGAAACTGTTGCCTCGTCGTTTTCGATATTCAAACCCCGTGGATGAGCCAGATAGGCCATGGCCAATTGATCCAACAATTTTGGTGTGTTTGCCGCCGTAAAGGCACGGTTGTGCAAATTCGGGCAGCCCACTGAGGCGCAGTTGATTGCGTAATGCAAACGTGGATCACGCCAGATCGGGCGCAGGATTTCATGTTCGATGGCATTGAGGGTGATCTGTTCTTCCTCGATCTCCACAAGTTCGCCATCCCACGGGCCACGACTAAGCAGGCCTCCAAGGCGGATGTCACGGATGGAGGCCACTGGGTAATGATCCAGCACGACCTTAATCGTCAGAGCGTTATACAGGTTGATCCAATAGGCAAGCTGCACCGGACGCGCGCGTTCTGTAATTTCGACTTGTGAGAGTTTCTGGATGTACTGTTCAAGCATGGCCTTGTCGGCGCGGCTCACCTCGCCATAGGCGAATTTGTTATAGCCATTGCCATCTGGCCGCACGTATTTGCGCAAAAACGTGTCCCATGCGCTGTGATCAATAGGCTGTGCATTGTCAGGATTATTGTATTCCCAATATTCCCATGCCTCTGGCGCGCTGGATGACCAACCACCCAAAAGCCCGGCAGGTAAAAGCAAGAGGGTGAGTGCCAGAAAACCAAATCGAGACAGCATAGCGTATCCTCAGGAGAAAAAGGGGCAAGTTGGGTGCAATTTATGACCTCTCAATTCAGGCGCGGCAAAACAAATTTGTCGCACGCAATTGTGAAGCAATGTTCGATTTCATGAGGATAAGATCATGCATATGTAGCACGGTAATATTTCTTGTATCAAAGGTGGAATGAACAATGGGTCAACGTCATTTCGTGAAAGCAATCGTGATTGTTGGGGTGGTTTTGATCGCGGGTCAGGCGGCCGTTGCCCAGCAAAGCAAAGGGTTGTTCGGGTTCGTACATCCGCTGGACAATTCAGCAAGCAATACTGATGAGAACAGCCAAGTGGCGTCAAATAATGATGAACCCGTTACCAAATCCAAAAAGAAAAAGAAGAAAAAACGCAAAGCGAGGCCCGTGCGTCGCGGCAGTTTTCATAGGTGAGTGCGCGGTGTGATCTAGTGGCGCGTATATGACTGTTGGTGCGCATGCGAAAACACCTTGGGGCGCATGGATTATCGTTGGGGTAATCCTGATGGCGTCTGCCTTGGGCATGCGTGTGTTCGCACCACTGTTTGCCTATGAGGCTGCGCTGGAGGATATGCCGATCCTTGTGCTCGTTGTGCTGTTTATGGGTATTACCGCGATTTGCACCTTTGGCGTGCCCATGATCATTCGCAAAACCCCAACGCGGGCAACAACGCCTGTGTTTGTTCTGATCCTTGGGGTCGGAATAGTGGTGCGCCTGCTGCAAATCGGAACACCCACAATCCTTGAGGATGACTATAATCGGTATCTTTGGGATGGTGCAGTGACGGCAGCAGGGTATTCTGCATTTGAATATGCCCCTGCGGATGTGCGAGATGGATTGGTGGGGGCGGCGTCATTGCACGCGCTTGCACAACAGGGCGCACCTGTGGTGGAGCGGATCAATTATCCCGAATACAGGACCGTTTACCCGCCAGTGGCCCAAGCAGCCTTTGCCGTGTCATATCTGTTGGCACCCTTTGACTTGGATGGCTGGCGGCTCATGCTTTTTGTGGTTGAGGTGTTGTGTTTGGCCTTGATCTGCGCGGTGCTGGGGAGTGTTGGCAAGTCACACTTATGGGCTGCGCTTTATTGGTGGAACCCGTTGGTCATCAAGGAGGTTGCCAATTCTGCCCATATGGAGCCGGTGCTGATGTTGCCTGTGCTGTTGGGGGTTTACGCAGTTTTGCGCCGCAAAACGGTTTGGGCATCGGCGTTCTTTGCGATTGCTGCTGGGGTTAAGGTGTGGCCGTTGATGTTGTGCGCAGCGCTTTGGCGCCAGCAATTTTCTGCGCGTCGCGTTCTCGTCGCGTCGGTGATCCTTGTCGTGGCGATTATAGGGTTGGTCAGCTGGCCCATCGTGACCTCTGGTTTGAACGAAACATCGGGGTTTGTGGCATTTGCGAAGAATTGGCAGGCTTCGTCTGCGGCGTTTCTGATCAGTGAGTGGTTGACTGTGCAAGTGCCACTGGCACCGCGCGTCCTTTTGGGGCTGTCCATGCTGACAGTGATTGTCGCGATGTGTTGGCGCAAGGCCAAGAGTGCGGAACATTTGATCTGGCAGATATTTATGGTTGTGACAGTGATCTACCTGCTTTCACCATCACAAACCCCTTGGTATTTCCTTTGGATAGCCCCGTTTCTATGTGTCTTTCCGGTGCGGGGCTTGATGCTTGCCGGTGTTCTTTTGCCACTCCATTATTTGTATTTCCACCTGGCCTTGAACGATCAGGTCGATGTCTATCGCTATGGGGTGGTTTGGTTGATTTGGTGCCCAGTTTGGGTGGTTTTGATCTATGATGCGATCCGCGTGAAATCCTTTGTCAAACCACAGGTGGCGTGATGCGAGGAGGCGCGCGGATTGGCTTGGTTATTCCCGCGCTAAACGAGGCGGGCGCCATTGGGCATGTGTTGGCTGAGGTCCCGAATTGGGTGGATCATATTGTGGTCGCCGATAATGGATCCACAGATCAAACCATCGACATCGCGCAATCTATGGGGGCCAGAACCGTTAAGGCGGCACAACGTGGTTATGGCGCTGCATGTCTGGCTGGTATTGCCGCCTTGCCGGATTGTGACGTCGTGGTGTTCATTGATGGGGACTACAGCGATTTTCCGCAACAAATGGATCGGGTGGTCGATCCTATTGTCAATGATGGTTTCGAGTTGGTCATTGGCTCGCGCAGATTGGGCCAAAGCGCACGCGGATCGCTGACGCCGCAGCAACAATTCGGCAATTGGTTGGCCTGTTGGATGATCCGAATGTTTTGGTCGGTCACATATACCGATCTTGGCCCATTCCGCGCCATTACCATGCAAGCCTTACGCGATATTGATATGCAGGATCAGGCGTTTGGCTGGACCGTAGAGATGCAATTGCGCGCGATCCAAGAGGGATTGAAAATTCGTGAGGTTCCCGTGGATTACAGAGTTCGCATTGGTGTGTCCAAAATTTCGGGCACGGTGCGCGGAACTTTGCTGGCGGGTCACGCCATTATCGGCACGATTGTCAAAACAGCATATGTTGATTGGCGCAGAAAGAAGAAATCTATCAAAGCCTTAGGGAAAATCTGAGACTTCTTTGGGAGAGTGCCGGCATAAACCACCGGTTTCAATTGGTTGAAGGTATTGCGCTTTCCACTCTGGCACCTCTGAGCGGTCTGCCTTAGTTTAACGCATCGTCTGTGTCTGCCGCTTTCGGAGCATCTCATGCTAGTGTCACCTTTATCAATTCGGGCCTTTTTGGGTGCTACGCTAAGCGTGCTCGCAAGTGTGGTCTGTGCGTTTGAAACGAAAATCACGGCGCCAGATGACTATCTAGGCCGGATTGAGGGGGCTTCGTTGGTCTTTACCGCCAAGGCAGAAGGCAAAGAAGACCCGCGTGACATTCTGGCGATGGCCAATGCAGATTATCGCCGGATTTTGTCGGTTTTTTATGATCTGGGGCATTTCAGCCCGGTCATTCAAATCCGCGTAAACGGCCAAGAAGCAGCTATTTTTCCGCCCTTCGCGCCGCTTACACAGATCGACACGGTGAACTATATTGTTGATCCGGGTCCCAAATTTGTTTTTGGCAAAGCGCGTGTTGCACCGTTGCCATCCAACACAGATCTGCCCGATGCATTTGCCAAAGGCGCGTCTGCCAACACCGCGGCCATTCGTGAGGCGGCCCAAGCTGGCATTGAAGCCTGGCGCGCAATTGGCCATGCCAAAGCGCAGATCGCAAAACAGGATATTCGTGCGGACCATCGCAACCAAAGACTTGTCGCTGACATCACGCTTGATCCCGGTATTAAGCTGTCGTTTGGCAACCTTGTTCTCACAGGGGATACAGCCTTGCGCGAAGATCGCTTGCGTAAGATTGTGGACTTGCCCACTGGGGAAACCTTTGATCCCAAAGCGCTTGACCAGATTACCAAACGATTGCGTCGCACAGGTGTGTTTCGCTCTGTTTCTGTGACAGAAACGGATACGATTAACGGGGATGCTAGAGATATTGAGATATCCGTGCAGGACAACAAACCCCGTCGTATTGGCTTTGGCGCCGAGTTTGAATCGCGGGATGGTGTGTCTTTGTCCACCTATTGGTTGCATCGCAACCTGTTTGGTGGCGGTGAAAGACTGCGCCTAGAGGGTGAAATTTCCGGCATAGGGGCACAAACCGGAGGGACGGATTATCGGATCAATGCCGAGTTGGTCCGTCCGGCGACTTGGGGGGCTGATACTGATCTGATGATTGGGCTGACCACCGAACAAGTGGATGACCCGCTGTTCTTTATCGAAACCATCGCTGCGCGTGTCGGGTTTACCCGATTGCATTCAGAGCGGCTGAGCTCATCCTTTGGGGTTTTGTTGGAATACAACAACGTTAGTGACGATTTTGGCGACCGTAGTTTTCAATTCATTGGCTTGCCTCTTGGTGTGACGTTTGATGGGCGGGATGACAAGTTGGACCCAACCGTCGGGCTCTATACAGATGTGGCGTTGATGCCGTTTCTGGGGCTGGATGACACAACCTCGGGCGCGCATCTTCTGGCGGATGCCCGCGCCTATCGCAGCTTTGGTGAGAAAATCACCTTGGCCGGGCGGGTTCAGATTGGCGCGCTTTTCGGGCCAACATTGTCAGAGGCCCCGTCCGATCTGCTGTTCCTGTCTGGTGGGGGCGGCACCGTGCGGGGGCAACCGTTTCAATCCAACTTCATCACCTCGGCGGGGGACATTGAATCCGGGGGGCGATCCTTTCTTGGTCTGTCCGGTGAAGTACGGTTTCGCGCCACCCCAACCATCTCAGCGGTGGCGTTTTATGATGCGGGTTTTGTTGGTGAAAATACAGATTTCACAAACGGGGGAGAATGGCACGCAGGGGCTGGCATTGGCGCGCGATACCACACCAGCATTGGCCCAATCCGCGCAGACATTGGATTTCCGGTATCGGGTGAAAATTCCGAGGGCTTGCAGCTTTACATTGGTATAGGGCAGGCGTTCTGATGCGGTATATTGTTCTTTTTATTGCGCTTTTGGTGCCCATATCTGTCATCGCTCAAGAGCAAGAGGATGATAAGGGCACGCTTGTACGTCTGTTACAGGACTCTTTGTCGGGGGCCGGACGTGACGTTGTGATTGATGGCTTTGAAGGCGCGCTCAGCTCTCAGGCCTCGTTGGAGCAGATGACCATTGCCGATGAGGATGGCGTTTGGTTGACTCTGCGGGGGGCAACCTTGGATTGGAGCCGTGCTGCGCTGTTGCGCGGACGCGTGGATATCGCGAAACTGACCGCCGAGGAAATTCTATTGGTCCGGCTGCCCGTCTCTGAACCCTCAGCACCTTCCCCCGAAGCCACACCATTCACCCTGCCGGAATTGCCGGTCAGCATCACCATAGAGAAGCTTAAGGTCGACAAGGTGGCCTTGGGCAAGGAGGTCTTGGGCTATGCGCTGCAGGCGTCACTCGACGGGGCGCTTGCGCTTGCGGATGGGCAGGGCAAGGCCGGGCTCACCATCACGAGAACCGATGAGATTACGGGCGACATCACGCTAAATGGGGCCTTTGCGAATGAAACGCGTGTTCTTGATCTTGATCTACGTGTGAATGAAGACGCAGGTGGCCTGATTGCCAGCCTTGCACAATTTCCCGACACTCCATCGGTTGCGTTGACGATTGCTGGGAGCGGCCCGCTTGATGCGATTGAAACCCGCATCGCGCTGGACACCGATGCACAACCACGCCTGCGGGGCACTGTTGTCACCCAAAACGATCCTGAAACCATGGTGCAATCCTTGCTTGTGGATGTAGGAGGTGATTTGGCGCCGCTTTTCGCACCAGAATACCGTGCGTTTTTTGGGGATCGTATCGCGCTGGCCTCGGTTCTGCGGCAAATGCCGGATGGGGCGACACGTTTGGATCATTTAACTTTGACATCACGGGTGATGTCGCTGACGGGTGAATTGATGATTTCACCCAACCGATTGCCGGAACGGTTTGTCTTTGACATTGACCTGAAAGACCCCACAGGCGCAGCGATTGTTCTGCCGTTGCCGGGGCGCACTTTGCTGGATCACGCCACACTTGAAGCGCGGTATGATGTTGCGCAGGGCAAGACGTGGACGATAACCGGGCAAATGGATGGCTTGCAACAAAGCGATCTGACATTTGGCAAAACCATCTTATCAGGACAGGGCATCATTGATCCCAGCGCCCCTCGTCGGGTTGAGGTAAACCTGTCAGCAGAGGCGTCTGGTATCGTCGCAACAGACCCTGAAAATCCTGCGGTGGCGCAGGCCATTGGTCCGCGCGCCACATTCACCACCCGTGCCACATGGCAAGAAGGCACCCCCGTCACGTTGGAAAATCTGCGCCTTGAAACAAGTGACAGCGTTTTGGCTGCTCGTGCGATCCTTTCAGGGCCAGTCAGTGACCCCACCATTGATGGATCATATTCTGCCAATATTGGTGATCTTGTTGGCCTGCGCCCTTTGATCGGGCGTGATGTGTCTGGCAGCGTGAATGCCACGCTTAGCGGCAAAATACGCCCGTTGGCGGGGCAGTTTGATCTGGCGATCAATGCAACCGGTCATGATCTGCGGGTGGATCACCCACAGGCAGATGCGGTGTTGGTAGGTACGACACGCATCCGGTTGGCTGCGCTGCGCGATGGCACAGGAGTCACGATAAATGAGGGGCATGTGTCCTCGGATGCGCTGACATTTGATGGAACAGGACGGATCAACACGGGGCAGAGCCAGTATGACCTGACTTTGAATGTCGACGATCTGGCGCGCCTGTTCCCAGATCTGCCGGGCCCTTTGTCGGTGCAATCCGCAGGGTCAGAGGGTGAAAAGGGATGGGACGCGAGTTTATCGGCCACAGGACCACACAGCAGCGAGATTACCGCCAAGGCCCAAACCCGCAATGATCTGATCCAAGCGCAGCTTGATACAAAAACCGGCGCGTTGACGCTGATATTGCCAGACCTTGTAGGCACAACCGTTCTGTCCGCCAATGTGCAGCAAACACAGTCGGGGTGGCAATATGAAACCAAAGCCGATGGTCCCGCAGGCACGCGCCTGAACAGTGTCGGCACGCTTGCAAGTGATTTTGCGACAGGCAAATTGACAGCAAACGGGTCTTTACCGCTGGCGGCGCTCAATCGGATGATTTCGCCAACTGCGGTGCAAGGGGCCGCACAGTTTGATTTTGCGCTTGATGGGGCATTGGTTCCGCAGTCTCTATCTGGCACCGTGAATACCAGTGGTACGCATGTTTCCTTGCCCGACTATCAAATCGCACTGAACGATCTGGCTGCTCGTGTGAGCCTTGCAGATGGTCAAGCGGCATTGAGCGCAAACGCCAATGTTGAAGCAGGCGGACGCATATCCGTTGAAGGCACCACCGCTCTTGCGGCCCCTTACGTGGCCAACATCACCACTGCGTTGACGAACGTATCCATGCAATATCAGTCGCTGCTGGAAACGGTTCTGAATGGTCAGGTCGTGGTTGATGGCCCGCTAACAGGGGGGGCGCGGGTGACTGGGGACATCGTGCTTGATCCAACAGAGGTGCGTGTCACCACGTCAAGCGCATCCGGCAGTGCTGGCACCGCCATCACCCATATCGGAGAACCCGCCGCCGTGCGACGTACGCGGGATCGGGCAGGGGTTATTGCCAAATCTTCAGGCGGGGGGGCAACGCGACCCTTTGGCCTTAACCTGCGGATTAGCGCCCCAAGCCGGTTCTTTGTGCGCGGCCTTGGACTTGATGCGGAATTCGGCGGTGAAGTGCAACTGAGCGGCACCACTGACACCCCCATCGCAGCAGGAGAATTTGATCTGTTGCGGGGGCGCATGGATGTGCTGGCACAGCGGTTTAACCTGACCGAAGGCATGGTGACGCTGAAGGGGGATTTTACCCCAGATATTCGTCTGGTCGCCAACACTCAAAAAGCAGGCACAAGTTTTGATGTGATCCTTGAAGGCCCTGCTGACACACCCGAAATATCCATTAAATCCAACCCGGATTTGCCACAGGACGAGGCGTTGGCACGACTATTGTTTGGCTCTGATGTTGGCAGTATCTCTCCTTTGCAAGCCGCACGACTTGCTGGCGCAGTTGCATCACTGTCCGGACAAGGCACGGGAGGCGTCCTAAGCAGTCTGCGCACTGCCGTCGGCATTGATGATCTGGATGTCAGCACCGACGATCAGGGCCAAACCGAGGTGAAAGCCGGCAAATACATCAACGACAATATCTATTCCGAAATTGGCATCGGCAGTGGCGGACAAAGTTCGATCAGCCTGAACCTTGATGTCACCAAGAACCTGACCGTCAAAGGGGCAGTGAAACAGGATTCAAACACAGGTATTGGGCTGTTCTTTGAAAAAGATTACTAGGATGTTCGGGGTGTTTGATCCCAAAACCCAGCGAGCTTTGGGTCAAATTTGTGGAAACGCGCAAACTCTGGGAATAAGGTAAGGACATGATGGATACCTGCCTGCGCCCGCAGGGTGATTGCCTTCCTTTGATACCTGATTGGATCGTGTCTTCGCGGAGCCAATCCCTTGAAGATGCCTCGATGATGTCTGGGGCGGCCTTGTCCGTCTTACATGGTTTGCATAGGTTTTCTGACGTGCCTCATGCTTTGCTGCGCGAACGTCTTGCCTTGCGCGCGACCGAGGCGTGTGTTGCGTTTCAAGGGCGACCCGAACGTGCGCCCGAGCTGCGCGACGAGGTGCACCTGTTGCGTCCGGGTGACCATCCTGGCCCTTCGGGTTCGATTTTTCAAAGCTGGCGGTTTGCAGTTGGGCGGCGTCTGACCACACAGCATTTGCAAAAATCTGTACCCGAAAATGTTCAGCCTCGGGTTTCTGAATGGATGCAGGCACCTCAGGGCGCGCCGATCGCCAAGGCAACTCGGGTATTGGAAACTGTCATACAGGATGCCCCGCATCACGAAGTCACGGCGCTGTTGTTGGCAGATGCGACATTGGCGCGGGCGCTAAGGTGGGATTATCTGATCCCGATCTTTGCCTTGGGCCTGAGCGCGCGTGATCTGCATAAGACAGGGGATGATTTGCGCTTATCTTGTTCCCGGGCAGTTGTCACAGGTATCACCGAGGCTGTTCAATTGGCCCATAGCCTGTTTCGAGACGCCAATCGTTTGCGCCAAATTGAACCCAAACTGCGGGCCAAGGGGGCAGGTAAGGCGGTTGAGTTATTCCTAAGTCGCGACGCGCTGTCACCATCGCTTGCGTTCACCGGGTTTATGTCAGATCGCGCGGCGCGTCGGTTGTGTGATCGATTGGTGGCCCTGCGCGTGGTTCGAGAAATGAGCGGACGTTCCACATTTCGTCTTTATGGGATTTGAGATGGCAAAGCAGAGACCGGAACCAGATTTGGATCGTGAGTTGGACGACTTGCCACAAGCACTGCGTTGGCGCGAGTGGATGCGCCGGGTAGAGGTCGTGTTGTTTGCCTCTGCCACACCAGTGTCACGTGAAGATCTGGCGCGCGTCGTCGGCCATAAGGTATCTGTCGATCTGGTGCTTGATGACCTGCAAGCAGATTTGACAGACCGCCCCTATGAGGTTGTCAAAGTGGCAGATGGGTGGCTTCTTAGAACACGTCCTGCCTATGGCTCGGTGATCCGTGCGGCAGCAGATATTGGGATGCAAACACTTGACTTAAATGAATTTGATGTCGCGGTAATGCTCGCCATTGCCTATCACCAACCAATCACCCGCGACGGGTTGAAAAACATTTTTGGTAAAGACATCAGCCGGGATTTGATTGGCCGCTTGCATGATCGCAATCTTATCGCCACCGGGCCGCGCAGCCCACGGCGGGGCGCACCATACACGTTTGTGACAACACATCAGTTTCTTAAGACGTTTGATCTGCAATCTTTGCGTGATCTTCCAGATCGAGAACAATTGGATGATGCGGGTGTTGGCGTCTCTGGATAAGGCTTATCCGCAGTTGGCTAAGGTTTCGGATCTCACCCAACCATGTGGCCCACTTTGCCATATGTTTTCTTGGGTTGGATCATGTCTGACCCATGTCCATCCTTCTGCTTGGGTAGGGGCAAAATCAGAATCGGGCCAGCGTACGATATCGCCAATTGGTATCATGCCAAGGATGTCTGAGGTTTCATCAGGGTGCTGAAACAGAGGCACGCTTATGCTTCCCTTGTCGCCAGTCACAATTTCACATCCAACTGTGGCTTGGGCGGATGTACCTGTGAGGAAACCCACCAAAGTACAAGCCATAAGATACGTTGGGTGTCTCATCGATAACCTCCATTTGATGGTGCGTTTGTGATCGCTTGGTTCAACCAAAAATATATCCAATGCCCCGCACGGTTCGGATCACCTCGGGTTTGGCGGGGTTATGTTCGATTTTGCGGCGCAGGCGGGAAATGCGCAGGTCGATAGAGCGGTCAAACGGCTCCCATCCGCGCCCATGTGCCAGTTCTAAAAGTTGATCTCGCGTCAGCACGCGCCCCTTATGGTCGACAAACACCCGCAAGAGGCTGAACTCCATCGCGGTGACGGCAATCTCCTCCCCATTCGGTGCAAACAGGCGCGCGGCGGACAGGTCTATTTGGCAATCGCCAAATGGCACCATTTCTGAAGCCGACCTGTCTTTGGATGGTGCGCCACCAGCAATATCGCGTGCGCGTAATGCTGCCTTGCACCTTGCCTCCAGCTCGCGCAGGTCAACTGGTTTCCCCAGATAATCATCTGCGCCCATTTCAAGGCCGACCACACGGTCAATCACTTCGGCGGCTGCTGTCAGCATGATTACGGGCACTGTGGTTTCTGTCCGCAAGCGACGCAGCGCACTTAGACCATCTTCGCCGGGCATGTTGATGTCCAAAATGACCAAATCTGGTGGGGTGTTTGATGTCAGTTGCGTAAACAGATCAGACACATTCGCCGCCTGCATCATGTCAAAACCACGCTCGCTTAGATATTCCACGACCATCTCGCGCAGATGAGGTTCATCATCACAAATCAGGATGCGTTTGTCGGTGTTATGCATCAGGCATGTCCTTTGCCCGCTGGGAAAGAGTTTCGATGAAGGCAATCAGATTGTGTGGCGTAATTGGTTTTTCCAGTGCTGGGCGATTGCTATTTTCAAGAAACTTATGAACTTCGTCGCTCATTGCATCGCCGGTGACAAAACCCAACCGTTTCACATGATCAGGACTGAGGCGGCGCACCTCTTTCAGGAACTCTGCTCCATCCATGCCTGGCATGCGCATGTCGCTGATTACGGCGTCAAATGTTTGTTTTTGCAAAAGATTTAACGCCTCCAAAGGGGCATTACATGTGGTGACATGATATCCTGCGTCTTGCAGGATGTCGGAAATAAGTTCGGTTACGCTGACCTCATCGTCAATGCTTAGAACACGCAAACCGGTGTTTTGATCCGGCCGTGTCTGATCCTGTTGTGAAATTTGCGCGCCTTCATCCGATGCTTTGAGGGTAACCTGAAAACAAGCCCCGTGGCCGGGTTGAGAATGAACCAACAGCTTGCCGCCATGGGTATCAATAATGCGGTGACAAAAGGCCAGACCAATGCCCGTTCCTGCGCCGACATCCTTGGTGGTAAAGAAAGGTTCGAATATGCGCTTTTGGATGTCATTGGAAATGCCCTCGCCATTATCTTGCACATCCACCACAACAGATTTTTTGTCTTCTGACAGGCGCGATATCAGTGTGACCTGGCCGTTCTCTCCAAGGTGGCGCACGGCATGTTCGGCATTCACAATCAGGTTGGTAAAGACTTGAACAATTTGATCTCCGTCCACTGCGACATGCGGTAAATCAGGCGCAAGATTAAGCCGCAGATCGGCCCCGATGCTGCGCAATCCGTAGCCTGCGACTTCAACCGCGATTTCTAATAATTCGTTGATGGAACAGTGTTCGATCTCAGTGGGTCGTTGCCGTGCCATTGCCAGAAAGGTGCGCACGATACGCGTGCATCTTTCGGCGGCCTGTCCGATCCGTTCGACCCGGCGTTGCAAGACGGGGTCATCCATTTTGTCCTGCAACATCAGAGCATAGCCAACCACAATGGACAAAGGATTGTTTAACTCATGGGCGACGCCGGCCAATAAGGCGCCAAGCGCAGACAGCTTTTCGTTTTGCAAGGCCAGCTCTCGTTGTTTCTCCAATTCTGCCTGCATGGCGTAATGTTCGGTCATGTCTCGCGTGGACGACACGATGACCTTTTCCCCCTTCAGATCAATCACCCGCGCAGAGGTTAACCCCTCCATGATGCTGCCGTCCTGTTTGCGAAACCGCACCGGGTAATTGTCGAGATGTCCCGTGGGTAACAGATCTTTCAAATAGGTTTGGCGGTGCTCTGGGCTTAGAAAAAACCCAAGTGTTGTCGTCAGATCACCAAACCGTTCGCGTGAGGCTGGTGGGCAATAGATGATCTTGCCATCATCGACACGTGACACAAGAAATGGCGTCGGGGAGGCCTCGACAATCGTGTGGATCAGCAAATCCGCCTCTTCTTGCGCATGGCTGGTCTGATCCTCGGGGCTGGACATGGCAAATGGCGTCAACACATAGCTGCGTCCCCCAAATGAATTTCCCATACCACATAAGGTGACGGTGGCTTGCTCCGGCAGGTCCAAAACGATCGGTTTTGGGCCATTTTGCAGCGTCTGAATGGCCTGCTTAGCAGAGCAAACCCCGTCCGGCCCAATGATGCGAATGCCATAAGAAAAAATATCCTCAAGGCAGGCCTGTTCCATCACGTCAGGGGATGTAGGAAACGGCAGACCCGCAGGCATGGATTTGTTCCAATCTGTCAGCACCCCTTGACAGTCAAACGCCAAAAATCCGGTGCTTAATCGGGAATTGGTGTCGAGATTGGAAACTGATTTTAGCGGTGACATGACGATTTAATCCCAATTGGCCAAGGTCAGTGTGCCAAGCATACGTATCTGCCTGACGTCGCCAAGCCTTTGCTTTTGTATCAATTGTATCAGAACACATCCATTTGCGTCTGCCCCAAACAACAAAAGACCCCCTCTTTGCAGAAGGGGCCGTATTGATGCATCAAGAGTTTGGGGACAGGCCTGATGCAATCTGGGTTAATGTCCTTTCTTAGTTAAGTTTCAGAGTTTTGACTTTCCCGGTGGTTGGCTTTTTCTGGTACCCACCAGTGCCGGAACTTGGGCCTTTGCAATTCATGGAATATTGCGCCGGGTTGGATTGGAACTTGGGCGAAACCCCTTCGATGCGAACCCAGCCAAGCTCTTTACCGGGGCCATTTGGAATATCCCAGTCATGCTTCACTACGGCGATTTTGTTGGCTTTGGTTTTGGTGGTGAGCACGTTGCTTTTGTGGCCCGTGTTGTGAACAAAGCGGTATTTGATTGTCGCATTTGCACGGTTCGTTGAAATCGCGGTTGTTGTTTTGATTTTGCACGCGCCACTGGGTGGGGCAACTTCTTGCAGTTGCAGGGTTGCTTTCATCACTTCGACATTTGTCGCATAGCCACCGTTTGCCTGTGGAATGCTGGGGCCGGAATGCTTGGCACAACGGACCTTCAGAATGTAGTCAGGCATCGATTCGAACACTTGCTGATTAGACCCTGAACCTTTGGCATCTACATCAAAATCTGCGGAAACCCGAAAACTTACCTCGTGGTCCTGCGCAAAAATTTGGTTGTTTGATTGCCCTTGATTGCGCAACCCCGCGGCCTTGAAGTTACACATGCCAACCGCTGCATCCTTAATGGCGCCAACGCTCACTGGAACATTCAAAATCGTGTCAATCTCACTGGGTCGATTGCCTACCGAATATGATTTGGATTGTTTGTACCACTGCATACCAGGCACATTGTGAGCGATACCAAAATTGTTTTCAAATTTGGGTTGAACCCACCAGCTTTTAATTTTCCCAAACGTGCCGGTGTCAAACTCAAAGTCTACACGAACGTTCACATGTCCTTTGTTTTGAAGAACAGTATAGTTTTGCCCATTGTTCAATACGGTCAGTGTGGATGGGTTTGCAGAAATAACCTGAACCGAACCCGTATCTGCCTGTGCCGACGTAGAAATGCCCGCAAACAGAGCTGTTGCAGTTAGAATGGTTGTGATTGAATTCATGCGTTTCATTGTACGTATCCTTTAGCTTTTCATTTGCTTCTGATTGTTGGTCGCGTGGGGGCGGCAAATGGTTCAAAACTTTTTTGTTTTTCTCAAAACATCAAAAAACACTGAGGTATGGTACGCATTGATAAGGCCCGAACGTGTCTGCAAGACGTCAAGGCAATAAGAAAATTGTATCAGTTGTGTCTAAGGGGCTTAGCGACGGCAGGTCTGAGTTTGCACCAAGCCGTGGCCGAATTTGGAATCACGGCCAGTTGGTCCAAGATCAAGAACGCCACGACGCAGGGTTTGGCGTGCAGTTGCCAGCGAAAGGCCACTGCGTGCGGCCTGCCGTGCAAGCAATGCCGTCACAATTGGGGCAGCATATGAGGTGCCGGAACGGTATCCGCCACCTGACCCTTTGGCGGCCCAAACATCCACGCCGGGGGCCGCAAATTCGATGTGTTTGCCGCTGTTCGCCTTGCTATAAATGTGCTGTGCGGCATCCACCGCTGTAACTGCGATGGTATCCGGGGATGCGGCTGGCAGGCGGGGTTTATTGCTGCGTTCATTGCCGGCAGCTGCGACAATCACCATGCCTTTGGTTTTCGCACGTGACAGGATATGCCCAAAGACCCGATTAGGTTGGCCTGACATCGACATGTTCACAATCCGCACCTTTTTGGTCAATAACCAATCCAGCCCTGCCGCCACGTTTTCCAGCCGTGCACCTTGACCTGTACGCGAAGAGGCAAAGGCCTCTGCTGCATATATACGCGCGCCGGGGGCAATGCCTGTCAGAGGGCCTGCTGATGGGTGCCCCGCAATTAGCCCGGCCACCGCAGTACCGTGGTTCGTATCAGTGCGGCGTTCCGAAGGAAGTAAAACGGAGTGACGCACCACCTGTACACCTTTCAATGCCGCGTGTGCGGAATTGACAGGGCCATCAATGATCCCAACCGCGACCGTGCGGGGCAGATTGCAAACCTGCCCCGGGGTGTCGCCAATCATAGCCGCCGCATAGAGCCGTGGCCCGGCAGCAAAGCCATAGATATGGTGCAAATCAATCACCGCTGTTGGGGCTGCAATGCCCAGCAAAGATCGCGCTTCTGGCAGATCAAGATCGCCCGGAAAGGACAACATCAGCAATGTCTGACCTAATTGCGGAATTGCACGGGTGCGCAGCAATGTTGCGCCTTCACCTTCCAGCGCATTGATAGCAGCCTGTGCCTGTGCAGTGGAAACCGTTACGATATATTCCGGTGACTTATCTGGCGCTGGCACCACATCACGCGGTGCGCGGGTGCGATTGGCAGAGCTGCTTTGGCACAATGTCACCTCGCCAAGGGCCACGGCAGGGCGCCCCGGCGTTCCCCATGACAGGTCATAGGTTGTACCCTTGGTTAAGCCGGTTTTTGGCAGTTTGACCCGTACGCGGCTGTTGGACCATCCCAGTACCTGCAAGGTCTTGGGTTGTGGTTGGGCAAGAAGATGGATCTCTCCATATTTTGTAGGGCCGAAATTGTCACCGCGAATGGTGACTTCCTGATTGGCGTTCACACAACCAGTTGGGGTGATACGATACCCGGCATGCAACAACCCGGGCCAGATCAGAGCGAGGAGAAGAATGAATTTTTTCATGACTCACTCCTCTTGCTCGGCGCTGTCGACGATGTTTGTCGCGGCGCGCAATTGTTGCAAGGCACGATCAGATGCCGACACGTCCTGTGCTGCAAGTGTATAGATACCCAAGGCAGATGGACCTGACACAATGGTCAGATCAAGCCGTAGCAACAGTGAACGGATTTCGGCCTCGGTGGCAGTTTCTGCAAATGTCACGGTCAGGGTTGGCCCCTCTACCGCAGCTTCAGCGCCGCCCCCTGCCAGATCAATGATCTGATCCGGAGCATAAAGAACCGCAGCAGTTTGGATCGCAATCAATGCAATCACCGCAGCCGCCGCCCCTTTCCAAAACCCAAGGCGCGTAACCGTGGCTGGGACATTGGTTTGGTTGGGTTCGTTTTCAATGTCGCGCATCAAACGGGCAAGACCGAATTCGCCCGGCGTTGCCTGTGGTGTCTGCGCCTGCATTTCAGCGCGCATAGCCTTAAGTGCTGCCAACTCGCCTTGCAACTGAGGGTCTGCTTTGACTGCGGCTTCAACGCGCGTCTTTTCGTCACCTTCCAGCGTTCCATTGGCCAGAAACACCAACAGCGCCTGAGTGTCACGATCGTCATGGTCATCAATTGGGTTGGTCATGTCGTGGCCTCCTTCATCCGGCCTGACAGGCAACGCAGTAACAACTTCTTAGCATGGAAAATGCGTGTCTTGATGGTGCCTTCTGGTGTGTCGGCAACGTGTGCAATTTCTCCGTAGCTCATGTCCTCAAAAAAGGCGAGTTCGATGGCGGACCGATGTTCGACCTTCAACTCGTCCATGCAGAACCGCAGATGTGCCGCCTCTTGTGTGGCATTCAGACAGGCCACCGCATCGGGGCTGTCGTCTTCCAACTCGGGCATATCGTCGGTCACTGTAACGCGACCATGTTTTCTAAAGTGATCCATTGTCTTCCTGTAGGCTATACCAAAAACCCAGGTCTTGACGGCGGACCGACCTTCGAACTTACCCGCCGAACGCCAGACATCCATAAAGACCTCATGAAGTATGTCGTTGGCTTCGAACGGATCGTTCAATTTTGATACGATAAATTTGAAAACAGGGCGTTCCATGGCCTTATAAAACGCCGCAAACGCCTTTTTGTCGCCATTTGCCATGGCATTCATCAGAAAGGTGAGTTCGGCGTTCGTGCTCATTGGGTGCCTCTATGGCTGCGTGGGGGATTGCCCTGTGGTCGTGCTGATACGTCGGGCCGAGGACAGGGCAATTACATCCCCGTTTTGATCATAGGCAATGACGCGCCAGTAAAGTTCAGGCTGACCTGTCAGGCGTGCAAAGGTGAAGCCTTTCAACCGAGCGCTTGGGCTTTCGGTGTCCTGAGCGGCAATGCGTTGCGCGCGCACACCTCCTGTATCTGCGCGCAGGAATTCCAGGCGATACCGATGCGCGCCTACAATGGCACGCCAGCGAAATTCTGTGGCGCTGGTCATTTGGGTGCCTGCGGATGGCGCCACAAGCCCAAGCCCACTATGCGGTGCGGCCTTTGGTTGTACGGAATATGTGAGCGTAGGGATAGTTTCGCGTTCACCACGTGGTACGCCACTGTTTGGTACAAACCGCACGCGATATATGCCGGGGCGATTGGTGGGGAGATCGGGGCTTTCAAGGATTGTGCGGCGTGACCCTGAGATGAATTTGCGAACACGTGCAACAGGGCGGAACCCCGATCCGGTGATGGCAGAAGGACCAGACACTTCCCACGCCCCATCCAAAATGCCGCGCCCGTTTGTGGTGAGATTCAGACGTGCGGAAAGGGCTGTATTCAATCGCACCACACGATAGCGGGTGTCGTCATCGAACGTCAGATCAATGTTACGTGTCGCGAGGCCACCGCCGCTGGTGGTACGCAAGGCGACAGTCACAGCACGCGATGTGCCTGTCACGTCGCTGAAGAACCGCGATACCGAGGCACCCCCGGCCGGAATGCGTGCCGCCGTGGTGCGATTGACAATCAGGCGTTCGTTGAAGGTTACGAAAATCAAACCTGTGCCCGGATGCCGGATTGTTCGGCTTAGAGATCCCGCCAATGTGCCACCCGTGCTCAGCGTAGCACTTGGCGAAGAGACGGTGATGCTGCGTGGGGTTGATGACAACACACCCACACGCCAGCGCAAGGTAACAGTTGTCGACCCCGCGGCATTCACGTTTACCGATGTTGGGCTGACCGTCACCGGATCAGCCGCCCGTGCGATTTGTGTCATCCCGGCAAACCCAATCAGGCAGGCCATCAGAAATTGTGTCACTCGTTTCAACATGTCTGCCTCCTATCTAAAAATGCTGGTGTTGGCGCGCAGAAGAAGTCCATAGATCGTATCATGATCTTCCCCGCTTTCACCCGCATAGGGGCCATTAAGGTGTGCCGCACTTAGAACCAGTTCGGCGGATGGGTGCAATCGCCACGCAAGCTCGGCGGAAATGAATTCACCTTCCAATGCAAAAGGTTCATCCGTGCGTGTGATCCCGGCATCCATCGCAAGGGTCAGTTTGTCAGGCTTGATGGCATAGGTCATGCCAAGCGTTGCCTCTTGGCGCAGCCAATTGTTTGCGCCTTCATCCACCCATGTCCATGTGCCGCTGCCGTTAAGATAAAATCGGTCATTGGGCGTATAGTTAAACGACAGGGCAAGCGCGTGGCTGATACTGTCGGCATCCAATACAGACCGATCATTGTCATCAATCAGTGAATAATCAGCCGACCACGAAAAGCTCTCGGTGTATTTATCGATCCCAAGATACAGGGTTTGGGTGGTAAAATCTTCGGGATCAGGGGCAAGATTGGGCGTGTGCAAGCGATCTTGCCAATTGACCGTGCTGCCAAAGCGCAGGGTCATATCCTGCCACAAGCCTTCGCCTTGAAGATCGTACCGCCCATCCAATGCAATTTGGGACACCCGGTCCGTGGGCCAATCGGGTGATCCACCCACATTGGTTTTCTGTGTTTCAGCATAAAGGCTGAGGCCAAAGCGGGACGCATTGTAATCTGCGGTGACGCGCCAAGTTTCCGCACCCACCGCCAGCCCGGGATTTGCCAGTGAATAAAACCCGTAATCCACGATTTCATAGGCCAGCCCCACGGTCAGGCTACGCTCGCCCCCATCTGCACCCAGCAGATCATAATCGACATAACTCAGGATGGCCTCGGCGGTTTCTTGGGGCAGGCCGCCATCGCCATCTTCGTCCCATTCGCTTTCGGCCCAGACCGCGCCATAGCGCAGGCGTCCCTGTGATAGTGTGCCATCAAGCGCCACAGACAGCCCGCTTCCTGTACCCACAACATTGCCACCAAATGGCGATCCCTTGCCCTCGTAGCCTTGCAATGAAAACCGCAGATCATTGTTGGCAAACGGCCGGGCGGTGATTTGAAACCCGTGAATGCGGTCATCGTCGTCTTCAAGCCCAGTGAAATTGTCATGACCCAAGAAATCCGCGCTGCGTACTGCGAAAACTCCAACGCTGAACCGATCATCGGGACGCGCCAATTGAAAAGACACACCGCGACGTGAGATGTCTCCGATTAGGGCGGGATCATAGCTGAGGGTTTGGTGGCCAACACGTGCGGTGAAATCCAGCACACCGCCGTTTTTGTGAATTTCCAGAAAGTAATCGGCAATATCAAATTCATTGCCGTTGATTTGCTCGTCCTCGCGCGACGTGGCCAAATAGCTGAGACGCCCCTGAATGGTCGCATCCTCGTTCTGCACGGTCAGAGTGCCACTGCTGCTGGCATGGTCTTGCTGATCACCGTTAACTTCGCGCAGGCCTGCCTCGTGACTGGCTTCAAATGAGAACGTTAGTTTTGATGCGCTGGATTGGCTGCTGAATTGATATATTGCAATGGCGCGGTAACCCTGTTGCTCCAACAGGTAAACCGTAAGAGTGTGCACCTCTCCTACAAGATCAAGGTCACCTGTCAGGACCAACTGATCATCTTGAATGGTGACAAAGTCAGTCACATCAATGCCGTCTACTTCAATGGCGGCCTCGCCACTGAGTTGAGAGATATCAAGTGGAAGAACAAGCGACTGACCAGACGAGAGCGTGCCGAGATCAACAATCTGATCTTGGGCCAATACATGCGTGGCAAATCCCATCAGCAGGGTGGAAAATGCCAAGGGGCGTATCACTCCACACGTGCGTGCTATCACGTTAAAATTCCTTTTAGGGTCAGTCCGGTTGACCATTGCTATGGCGATTTCCCCCGATAGACATTGCTATCGAGGGATGTGTTCAGGATCGGGAATTCAAGCACTGGGTCAAGCCATTGCCGTGTTTCAATTGTATCAGTCCTGTAGCGCGCCTTATGGAATTGGGATTGGCACTGCTTGATAATCACACTGGTATTGAACCCGGAATTTTGCCTCTGGCGCATCAGGATCGCCGCCGATCTGCTGGATCACAACCTTTGGCTTCACCGAGGAATATTTGCCATTTGATTGCAATTGTTTTGGGCATTGGATCACGGGTGTTGAACAGACGTACCAGTCGACCCAGCCATTGTTCTTTTTGCTGCCGGCCAAGGAGAACCCGTTGGCGCACTGCATCGCAAACCCTGTGGTCAATTTGCCGATCGTTGCGGTCTTGGGTGTTTCTTTTGTTTTCAGTTTCAGCGTGCCCGCCTCGGCGGTGGCGACAGAGTTTACAATCAGGCCAAGGCCAACAAAGGCGGCGCAAATCATGGTGCGATCAATTTTCATTTTTCAGTTCCTTTCAATGTCTCGTTGATGCCCATAGGTCGGCGCGAGATGCAGAAAGGTTCAAAGTTTTTTCGATTATTTTTTGAGCTGAAAGGCGCCGTAACTTGCGGCGTACAATGAAGAGATGTGTCAAACACCTGCCGAAAATGTGTAGGGACATCAAAATCCAATTCGATTATTCATTATTTATTGGGTGCATGGAGGCAGACTGGCCCCAGGTGCTGATTGCGTGACCAATAAATGAAAGACGTGCTGAATGAATGACACCACCGATTTGGGCCGAAACTGTGGAAACACCTATCAGGCGGCATTGGTCACGGGCGCGGCGGCGCGGCTTGGGCGCGCGATGGCATTGGCGTTGGCAGAACGGGGGATCAATATCGCACTGCATTATAACAGCAATGTAGAAGAGGCGGAAAAAACCGCAGACGACATCCGCGCCTTGGGGGTTCAATGTGTGACTTTGCAGGCCAATTTGTTGGATTATGAGCAAACGCAAAATCTGATCAGTCGGGCACGTGACGGGTTGGGGCAGGATTTGGATGTTCTGATCAACTGTGCTTCTGTCTTTAAATACGATTCAATTCGCAGCGCGTCACAGGCTAGTTGGGATATGAATGTAGATTCCAACGTGCGCGCGCCTTTTGTGCTGACTCAGGAATTTGCCAAACAGGTGCCACAGGCCGTACAGCAGGCCGATGGAGAGATGCGCGCGCGCGGGTGTGTCGTGAATATGATCGATCAACGTGTGCGCAAGTTGACGTCCGAGTATATGACCTACACAATCGCCAAGATGGGACTGTGGACCTTTACACAAACCAGCGCACGGGCGTTGGGACCGCATATTCGTGTGAATGGCATTGGGCCGGGATCAACCATGCAAGGGGCCGAGCAATCGGATGAACAATTTGCCGAACACCGGCAAGGATCGCCTCTGCAACGCGGGGCAAACCCCGAGGACATCGTGCATGCGATGAATTTCCTGTTGGATGCCTCCGCCTTTACCGGGCAATTGCTGTGCATTGATGGGGGACAGCATCTTTAGCGGTTTATCCCAGACAAGGGCCACAGAAAGAAGCAAAGCAAAGGATGTGATCTAACGTGACCGCATTGATGATTTTTACGTGGTATATCTATGCAGGAATGGCCGTGGCTGCGGTGTTTTTGCTATTTGGATTGGGGCGCTTGGATGAAAATGCCCAAGGTGCTTGGGTGTTTAGGCCCCTGTTGATACCGGGTGTTTTATTGATTTGGCCATTGGTCATCTGGCGTTGTGTGATCTTGTGGCGCGGCGAAGAAAAGCTTGATCGCCACAGAATGCCGCGCAGACGCCAGGAACGGGTTGCGGTGGTTTTTGCCTGTGCCATTCCGATCATCATCTTTGCGGCAATGTTTGTTCGGCAAGATCCTGCCGCGCTGCCGCCTCCGATACAGTTGGAGGCCGCGAAATGAGCGTTAAATACGTCCCCGTTCAGTGGAACAAAAACAAATGGGGCTATGACGCGGTGCTGGTGGCACTGGTTGTGGCATATATCTTGATTTTTATCCGTCTAGGCACCCCTGCGGCAGAGCTGGCCCGCCCGCTGGATTATGCAATTTTGCGGATGCGCGCCTTTGGCACTTGTGCGTTTTGGATGCTGACCATCATCCTGTGCATCGGCCCACTGGCGCGGTTGGATAAACGGTTCCTGCCCGTCTTGTATAATCGGCGTCATTTTGGGGTGCTGACCACCGTCGTGGCCTTTACCCATGCAATGTATGTGCTGGGTTGGTACTTCAGCTTTAGCCCACAATCCCAATGGCTCGCTCTGTTATCCAGCGCGACAGGGTTTGGGCAGTTTCTCGGCTTTCCCATAGAAATTCTTGGGGTGTCGGCACTATTCATCCTTGCGGTGTTATCTGCCACCAGTCACGACTTTTGGCTGTCGTTTCTATCGGCTCCAGTGTGGAAAACGCTGCACCTGCTGATTTATGCCGCATATGTTCTGGTGGTGGGGCATGTGGCGCTGGGGTATTTCCAAGATGGCGCGAACCTGACCTTTGCCACGTTGTTTGCGCTTGGTGCCTTAACGGTATCCGGCCTGCATTTGGCCGCTTGGTTTAAGGAACGCAAGGTTGATGAAACCATAATTGATTGGGTTAAGGCCTGCCGCCCCGAAGACATTCCCGACAAGCGCGCCGCAATTGTCACCCTATCCAAAGATGAACGCGTGGCCATCTTTCGCAGTGGCAAATCCTTTTCTGCGGTGTCCAATGCCTGTGCCCACCAAGGTGGCCCATTGGGCGAGGGTAAAATTGTTTACGGCTGCGTCACCTGCCCATGGCATGGCTTTAGCTATAAGGCCCGCAATGGCCGATCACCTGCACCGTTCACGGAAATGATCCCGACCTATAATATGAAGCTGGAGGAAGGCGTGCTCTATATTGATCGCAAGGCCAATCAGCCCGGCACCGATGTCGAACCCATTATCTATGAGGTGGCTGAAGATGGCTAAGACGCAAGAGCCTTTTTTCGTGGGATGGGGCAAAGTGCCCAAGGATCTGCGGCTGTTTTTGATTTGCTGCGCTGTTGGTCTTGTGGTTGGCTTTGCAGCGATGGCGTATGCCACAGCCTCTACACAAGAGGACACTGGAGCAGGGGCCTTTATGGGTCAAACCCGCGCGACCGGTGTGTTGCAGGTTGAACCTTATCCAATCTTGCATGTCATTAGCAGCCCGCATTTTGAAAAAGGTGACACGATCCTTTTGTCAGGGAACGGCAAACGTGGCGCAATTGATCAGGCCAAGGACCACGACGGCAAAATTGTTCAAATCAGAGGGTTCCGTTTGGACCGAGGTGGCTTGCAAGGTGTGCAGCTGCGCAATGGTCAACGTGGGCTGCGGCCAACCGAAAACCAAGAAACCAGCATGCAAATACCCGTGGAAAGTTTGGGCCGCTGGAAATTAAGTGGTGAAATTTGCGATGGCAAATGTCTTGGCGGGGCCATGCGTCCGGGCACCGGATTGGCGCACCGTGCCTGTGCGAACCTGTGTTTGTTGGGTGATGTGGCCCCAGTGTTTGTCTCTTCCGGTCCGATTGATGGCAGCGAGTTTCTGCTTTTGTCCAATGAGGATGGCCAAGCTGTGACGCAAGATATTCTTGACTACACCGCCATATTGGTAGGGGCCGAAGGCGAGGTTGAACGCCACGGGGATATGCTGGTGTTCAAAATCTCACCTGAAACAATCAAGGTGGCCCAATGATGCTGCGTATCTTGGCAATCATTGTTGCGGGTGGTGCTACGTGGGCCTTGTGGGCCGGATATGATGCGCTGTCCATGTTGCGCGGCACTCCCTTTTGGGATTTCCGCTATGGCGTTTTTGCGATGCTCGCCTTTCTGGGGCTAAGCGGTCTTGAATGGTTGTTGGGCTGGATCAAAAGCAAAGTGGAAGGCACAGACGACACCCACTGAAGCGCCCAAAATGTCATGAATAGGAAGGACCAACGATGACAGCCATTTCAGTTGCCAAACTCAGCACTCTTGAAGATCGCGATCCAATCTATGCCCTTGTAGGAGAGGTGGATCTCGTTGTGGTGCGCTTTGACGAGGAGGTGTCGGTTTTCTATGGCCGCTGTTTGCATCGTGGGGCATTGATGTCTGACGGGTTTGTGCGCGGTAAAAACCTAATTTGCGGGCTGCACGACTGGGATTATCGTCTGGATAGCGGCGTGTCGTCGTATAACAACGAAGAAAAACTGCCGAAATTTGGCAGTTGGATTGAAGGCGATGATGTGTACGTGGACGAGGATGAAATCCTCGCATGGGCGCAGAAAAACCCACAACCTTATTCACGTAAGGCCTATTTGGGGCTTTATGCCGATACAAGCCACGGGATCGAAGAAGAACCCCACGCCCGTCTTATTCAGACCTATGCCAAACAAGGGCTGACCAAGACCGGCCACCACGGCATTGTTGAATCCATGGGTGTATCACGGGCAGAATTGCCTGATTGGGATGACATTCAACTGCTGACCGCGCAGCTTGCCAAACCACCATTGCTGGATGATGCACCGGTGGGGACAGACGTTGTAATCGGCCCAAACGCCAAGAAACCCCTTGTTTTGAAAATTCCGCTGTTTGTGTCAGACATGAGCTTTGGCGCCTTGTCAGAGCCAGCAAAAATTGCACTTGCTTTAGGGGCTGAAAATGCTGGCACAGGCATCTGTTCGGGTGAGGGCGGCATGCTGCCCGAAGAACAAGAAGCAAACAGCCGTTACTTTTATGAACTGGCCTCAGGGCGGTTTGGATTTAGTTGGGATAAGCTGTCAAAAGTGCAGGCTTTTCACTTCAAAGGCGGGCAGGGGGCCAAGACCGGAACCGGTGGGCATTTACCGGGGACAAAAGTGACCGGAAAAATCGCCGAGGTCCGCGGATTAGAGCCTGGTACAGCTGCTGTTTCGCCATCACGATTCCCGGATTGGACCGAAATCAGCCAGATCAAAGCATTCGCAGACGAGGTGCGTGATCGCACGGGCGGCATTCCCATCGGATATAAACTGTCGGCGCAACATATCGAAAAAGACATCGACGCAGCATTGGCCGTCGGCGTGGATTACATCATTCTGGATGGACGCGGCGGCGGCACAGGAGCAGCACCTGTCATTTTCCGCGATAATATTTCGGTACCGACAATCCCAGCCTTGGCGCGTGCCCGCGCACATCTGGACAGTCTGGGACGGCATGATGTGTCTTTGGTGATCACGGGCGGATTGCGCAAACCTGCAGATTTCATCAAGGCGCTGGCACTTGGGGCGGATGCGATTGCGCTGTCCAATTCTGCGATGCAGGCCATCGGTTGCCTTGCTATGCGGGCCTGTCACACCAACAATTGCCCTGTCGGCATTGCCACCCAAAAACCCCATTTGGTGAATCGTCTTGTGGTTGAAAAATCTGCCAAACGCCTGACCAATTTTTTTGATGCATCGGTGGAATTGATGCAGGTGATGGCACGAGCTTGTGGGCATGATCATCTGTCCAAGTTCGAACATGGCGATCTGACCACATGGAAACAAGAAATTGCCGATCTCTCCGGTGTCGCCTTCGGCGGTGTGAATAAAGGACGTTAAGAATATGAATACGGAAAACCTTGATTGGATCGAAGTGGGTCATGTGGATGATCTGCCCGAAGGCCGCGTGAAAACCGTAACCGCGCGCACAACGTCCATCTGTCTTGTGCATTTTGATGGCCAGTGGACAGCGATGGACAATCATTGCCCACATCAGCGTGGACCGCTTGGCGAAGGCACGATTGAAAAAGGCGTTGATGATGCCTGTTGGATCAGGTGCCCTTGGCATGGATGGGATTTTGATCCGTTGACCGGTAAGCCACCGGGCGGCGGGGTGAAAGATCATGGTCAAAAAATGTTTCCTGTCGATATTCGCGATGGCGCAATTTTTGTAGGCATTGAGCCAGAACCCCCACGCGAGCGCACGGTTTCTGACGTGATGGTGGAAACCATGACCAATTGGGGCGTCCAAAGTGTTTTTGGCATGGTGGGGCACTCCAATCTGGGCCTGTCGGATTCCATTCGTCTGTCAGTCATTGACAAGAAACTGAAATACTATGGCATCCGCCACGAAGGTGCTGCGGCTTTTGCCGCTTCTGCCTATGGCAAATTGACAGGAAAACCCGCCGCGTGTTTGACGATTGCAGGACCGGGCGCCACCAATCTGATCACGGGTTTGTGGGACGCCAAGGTCGATCGCGCACCTGTATTGGCGCTGACAGGTCAGGTGCAAACACAGGTTTTTGGCCCCGGTGCTTTTCAAGATATCGACCTCAGCTCTGCGTTTCAGGCGGTCAGCAAATTCTCTCAAACTGTGCTGAGCACCTCCAAGCACGCCGAATTGATGACGCTTGCCTGTAAGAACGCCATCGTGGAACAGGATGTGGCACATCTGATTTTTCCGGATGATGTGCAGACAGTGCCATCAGATAAAAAGGCTGCGACGCCTGCGGGTCGTATTTCCGGGCATAAAATTTCCCCATCAGCCGAGGATATTGATGCATCCGTCGAGATGATCAACGATGCCAAGCGTCCGGTGATTATCGTGGGACATGGGGCCTATGACGCGCGGGATGAAATCATGGCGATGGCCGAAAAGATTGGCGCGCCGGTGTTGACCACGTTCAAGGCCAAGGGATTGATCCCGGACAATCATCCAAATGCGGGTGGGGTTTTGGGGCGCTCTGGTACCCCAATTGCCAGTTGGTTCATGACGCTTGCCGACACACTCATCGTACTGGGAGCGAGTTTTTCAAATCACACCGGGATCACGCCAAAACGTAATATGATCCAAGTGGATTATGACCGGATGCAGCTTGGCAAATTCGGTAAGGTCAAACTGCCTGTGTGGGGTGAAATCGGGGCCTTTTGTGCTGCGACATCGGAAAAATTTTCGCGCAACAGCGATGCAGATGATCAGATTACGGAATTGGCCGGGCGTTGGGATATGTGGCGCAACGAAAAGCACCGCCGCCTGACCGAGGAACATGGCAACGGCGAGCATTCCATTCATTCCGTTGCTGTGTTTGATGCGCTTGGGAAACTGGCCCCGGATGACGCGATTTTCGCGGTAGATGTGGGTAACAACACGTATTCCTTTGGCCGATACCTGGAAACCAAGGGTACTCAACGGGTGTTGATGTCAGGATATCTTGGGTCTATCGGATTTGGATTCCCCGCGGCAATGGGGGCTTGGGCTGCGACTCAAGACATTGAAGAGTTGCGCGGGCGTAAGGTGATTGCGATTTCCGGAGATGGCGGGTTTGGTCAATATCCGATGGAGTTCACCACCGCCGTGAAATACGGCATGAACATCACTCACGTCTTATTGCATAACGGCGAATTGGGCAAAATTTCCAAGGAACAGCGATCCGGAGAATGGCCAGTGTGGGAAACCAGCCTTCAGAACCCTTCGTTTTCAGCCTTTGCAAAGCTGTGCGGCGGCAAAGGCGCAAAGGTGACCAAATCTGAGGACATAATGCCAACCCTTGAAAAAGCGCTGGCAGAGACTGGCCCGTCTTTGGTTGAGGTCATGACAGATGCGGATTTGGTTTGATCTGTAAAAATAAGGGCGGGACATTGCAATCCCGCCCTGATCATTCACTGTAACATGGCGTGAAAGGTTACCCAAGATCCGCAAGATAAGGATTACGGGCTTTGCACGCCTCATACGCATCCGGGTCAATCGTCGCAAATAGCAATGCATCACCCTTTTCAGGTGCTTCAGCCAATGCGGCACCGTCTGGCGCGATGATTGAAGACATCCCCTGATACTCGAAGGCGCCGTCTGAATCTGCGTGGTTGGCATAAACAACGTGCACTTGATTTTCATAGGCACGGACAGGCACAACTTTGCGTGCGATGTGTCTTCCATCTGATCCTAGCGGAAGCGCAGTTGGTACAATGACAATATCCGCACCTGCTTTTGCCAGCCTACGTACATTTTCCGGGAACTCTATATCATAACAAATCAGAAATCCGGCCTTTAGGCCGCACAGCTCAACCAATTCCGATGTCGGGCCAAACGCCGTAAAAATTTGCTTTTCATAGGCACCATAAAGATAGGCCTTACGGTACACCTGTGTGGGTGTTGTGTCATTGGCATCAATGATCACGGCGCTAATGTAACACTTATCGTCTGCGCGTTCTGGAAAACCGGCAATTAAGGAAATTCCGATTTCACGGGCGGCGACTTCCATCTTTGTGACCAAAGGACCATCTGCGGGTTCGGCCAAGTCTCGTAAATCATCGCCGCGCCCGTATCCGGTTAAGGCAAGCTCTGGTGCAACCAAAACCTCGGCACCTTGAGATTTTGCCGTCCGCATCGCAGCAACGATTCGTTTTGGATTGGTTTGTTGGCCAGCATGGGCTGACATCTGAAATGCAGCAATCTTCATGAGTGCCCCTTTTTGGTGTCAAAGAACATATTCGATTACATCGAATTTCCCGAATATTTATAAGGCTGTTTGAAAACGAAAATGATGTTCACTCATAACATGCACTGATCAGAGATCTGAACAACTCCACGATTTTTGGCTGTGGGCCTGATCTGGTGACAACCTGCATAACACAACTGTAATCATCAACACTTGGAGGAAGGGAAGACAATCGCCCACTGATCACATGCGGGTGGGCCGAGTGATCAGGCAACAGGCCAACATACTGTCCGCTCAGGACAAAAAACAACTGTGCCTCAATGTCGTGTACAACCCGGTCTGCTTCGTGGGTACGGATTTGTTTTTGGCGCTGTCGATTCCAATATCCTCGGTGAACCCAAGAATGCTCGCTTAGCGTAGCGGCGTTGACTTGATCAAGTTGCAATTGCGCAAGTGGATGATGCGAAGCACAATACAGTGAATGTCTCTCATCATACAAATCTTCATATCTCAAGCCGTTGATTTTATTATCAAAACTTCCAATTCCAATCTGATATTCGCCAGCGGCGATACCATTCAGGATTTCCTGTGGTTGCTTAATCTCCATCTCAACCCTGACCGAGGGCGCTTGTACTGCCATCAATTTAAGAGCGTGGGGCAGCTTGAGAGTCGTATCCGTTGCAGAACAATCTACCACAGCAAGTGACAGGCGCCCGATCAGGCTGCCTCGAAGGGCTGTCAACTGACTGGATTGTTCATCCAAAGTCGAAATCAGGGATTTCGCGACCTCATGAACAATTTGCCCTTTGTCAGTCAGCGAAAAGCCTCGTCGCCCTCTTTGACAGAGCTTAACCCCAAGGCGATCTTCCAAGGCTGTAATGTGGTTGGAAATTGTTGGTTGACTTAGTCCAAGTTCGGCTTGCGCAGCGCTAAAGCCGCTATTACGCACAACACAGTCAAAGACGGTCAAAAGATGGATGTCGGAACCAGATATTTGCATAGTTTCATTGAAAACATCAAATGTAAGGAATTGCAAAATCAAATTTTAAGGTTCTGGAAAGTTTTGTATAGGACACCCCCTTTTAATAGGCGTGTCCTCTTAACGTTGTTCGAACGCTTTCTATGCATATCGCCTGCGCTGTGCACTTTGTCCCAACAACCAATTTTCAACAATTGTCTGCTCTCCAAAGGCTTTGCGGTCACGACTCTTTAGCAAATAGTATCCCGATTGCGTGCGCACTGCGGCATTTCCGGTCGGACGGACCAATTTCCCGACCTCTAGCAAATGGTCAACCAAATGACCCCAGCCAAGCGCAACCCCCAAACCATCAACAGCTGCCTGAATGGCAAGTGGATAAGTATTAAAGGCAACTGCGCGGTCCAGCGGCACATCCTGAATATCGTGTTTCGAAAGCCATGTTTTCCACGTCATCCATTCGGTATGGGCACTTGTGACTTTGATCAGATCAAGCGATGGCAGGGCCGTGATATCGACGGCAGCCTTGTGAGCCGCCAGATATGCCGGGCTGCACACTGGGAAAACGGTTTCTCCAAATAACTGGCGGGCCTCATACCCCGGCCAATTTCCTTCGCCACGCAAAATCGTCAGATCCATTTCATCTGACAAACATTCGGCGTCACTGTCAGAGGAAAATAATGTGATTTTCACTTGTGAGTTTGCGCGACTGAATTTGTGCAGGCGGGGCATCAACCACAAGGCCGCAACCGAGTTTGTAGCAGCAAGAGAGATGGAATTAGATTGATGGTTGGCAAGCATATCCCGGCTTGCGTCCCGCAGTATTTCCAAAGAATGGGCAACTGATGACAACAGGGTGGCCCCCTGTTGTGTCAGAGAAATCGACCGATGACCGCGCACAAACAAAGGCACATTATAGTGCTGTTCAAGCAGGCGGACCTTACGGCTTATAGCGGTTTCGGAAATATTGAGCTCTTTGCTGGCGGCAGCGAAACTTCCGGTTTTGGCGGCGGATTCAAAGGCGACGAGATAATCAAGAGGGGGCAGGATCTTGCGTTTTTGAAGCATGTCTTTCCCTTAACACGCTCAAAAATCTGTCTTTAAGACTCATTTTTGTTGGTGTTTTTTCTGAATTCTTGAGGGCGCGAATCCTCAACACGCTGATTAAAACACATAAATTCGTATTTGCCTCTAATTTCTTTAGGCAACGCCCATAAAAAATCTATGCAGAAATTCCGCGAAAACCGGGCAGACTAGCCGCAGATAGGGTCAAAGAACCCTGCAGGTGAATGCCATACACAATATTTAGGGAGCTACCATGAAGACGTCAGTCATTCTTAGCGTTGCTGCGATTTCAGCGGTTGTAGGATCTACAGCACTCGCAGAAGACAGCAGCGATCCAATCGTTATTCCGGTTCACAACTGGTCCAGTCAAATCGTTATGTCCAACGTAGTGGGGCAGATTTTCGAAGAGATGGGCAATCATGTCGAATATGTCACGACTGACAGCCAAGCCGTTTATGAATCGGTGCGCCTAGGGGATGTGACCCTTGAGATGGAAGTCTGGGAAGGCGCCTTTGGGGCCTCATTCCGTGCCGCGTTGGAAAAGGGCGGACTGCATGATGCCGGTGACCACAATGCCGTCACACGCGAAGATTGGTGGTATCCAATGTGGACAAAAGATGCTTGCCCGGGGTTGCCCGATTGGCAGGCGCTAAATGATTGTGCGCATTTGTTTGCCACTGCGGAAACCGGCGATAAAGGGCGGTATCTGGATGGGCCTGTGGATTGGTTGAAGCATGGTAAAGAACGTGTCGAAGCCTTGGACATGAACTTTACGGTTATCAATGCGGGTTCTGCAGCGGCACTATGGGCCGAAATTGGCGCAGCAGAAGCAGACAAGCGCCCGGTTGTCGTGTTCAACTGGACGCCAAACTTTGCCGAGGCCGTCTGGCCTGGTGAATTTGTTGAATTTCCTGCGTGGGAAGACGGGTGTGACAAAGATCCAGCCGTGGGCCCAAATCCGACAGCGCTGTATGACTGTGGTAACCCTGCCTCAGGATATCTGAAAAAGGCTGCTTGGGACGGTATGGAAGGCAAATGGCCTGCCGCATATTGCGCGCTTCAGCAGATTTCCTTCACCAATCCGATGATCGCTGAGATGGCCAAACTGGTCGATACAGATGAGCTTGAGCCCGAAGAGGCCGCATCAGAATGGTTGGATGCCAACCGTGCAGTGGTCGACCCTTGGATGGCGGCTTGTAGCGGCTGATTTTTCACCACAGTGAAACAACAACACGGCCCTAAGGAAACTCCTTGGGGCCGTGTAGGCCTCATTATCGGAAATGCACATGACCACTTCTTCCCCTGTTATCCAAGCCAAGAACGTCTGGAAAATTTTTGGTCCCTCGCCTGAAAAGTATTTGTCAGGCATGACGCCCGGGCGCAGTTTTGATGACATTCGCGCGGACGGATATATCGCCGGGGTGCGAGATGTCTCGATCGAAGTGGCGCGCGGCGAAATGCTCGTGATTATGGGGCTTTCAGGATCTGGAAAATCGACTTTGGTTAGATGTTTTTCCCGCTTGCATGATATTACAGGCGGTACGATCGAAGTGGACGGCCAAGACATTATGTCGATGAATGAACGTGAGTTGATCGATATGCGCCGCAACAAGATGGGTATGGTGTTTCAATCTTTTGGATTGCTGCCGCATCGTACAGTTTTGGACAATGTGGCCTTTCCACTGGAAATGCGTGGACAAGACAAGCATGCCCGGCGCGAGCGCGCACTAGAGGTGATCGAGTTGGTGGGCCTGAATGGGCGCGAAGACTATTTTCCGCGCGAGTTATCAGGTGGGCAACAACAACGTGTGGGCATTGCCCGCAGTTTGGCGATCGAACCTGACATTTGGTTTTTGGACGAACCATTTAGCGCGCTTGACCCATTGATCCGCCGGGAAATGCAGGATGAATTTCTGCGGCTTCAGGAAATGCTGGGCAAAACGATTGTGTTCATCACCCATGATTTTGACGAGGCACTGCGCCTTGCAGATCGAATAGCCATCATGAAGGACGGTGCGGTCGAACAATGCGACACGCCTGATAAGATCGTAATGAACCCGGCCACTGAATATGTGGCAAAATTCACTGAAGAGATCGACAAGGCGCGTGTGGTGCATGCCCGTGGACTGGCGACGCCTTTGAATGGCGCGGCAATAGAGGGCGCTGCCATTGATGGTAATGCAACCATTCACGAATTGGCGCGCATTTTGGTCAATGATACGCGCGAAATACTGCCTGTCGCGGACAAGCAAGGCGAGATAATGGGGGTCATGCAACGTCAGGCCGCGCTTGATGTGTTGCTTGGGGGCGCATAATGGCAAGTGTGTCCACTGATACGCCCAATAAGCAGCACGGACAGGTGTCAAAACGCACTGTCTTATGGACACTTTTAGGTGCTGCAGCATTGATCATACTGGCACGAGCTTTTGGTGTGTTGCCAGAATGGTTACATCGTATTCCCGAAGGGGCCATTCCTCCGACCGCGCAAGTATTGGATGGAATTTTCTCATTTATACAGAATGACTTAGGTCTCATTTACGTTACACGTTTCATTGCTGAAGGGCCGCTTGAATTTCTTTTGGACACCTCGGCAAATCTGTTAGAGGGCAAGCGTCGCTGGCCTAATATCGGGCCAATCCCTTGGGCTTCTGTTGCGGGAGTGGCTGCGGTGGTTGGCTATGCTTTGGGTGGCTGGAAATTGGCTGCTCTTGGTGCGGGGACATTTCTTTGGACGGCTCTGATTGGCCAATGGAAGATGGCGATGCAAACCATGTCTGTTTTGGTTGTAGCTGCGCCGCTGGCGTTTGCAGTGGGGATCGGGCTGGGCATTTTGGCGTGGAAATACCGTTGGGTGGAGCGCGCATTGAAACCGATGCTCAGCGTTTTGCAGACCTTGCCATTCTTTACCTACCTTTTGCCTGCTGTGATCTTTTTTAAGGTTGGCCCCACCGCAGGTGCGGTCGCCACTATCATATTTGCAGTGCCCCCAATGATCCTAATGACAACGCTGGGTTTGAAAAAGGTCAGCCCCGAGGTCGTGGAGGCAGGCAAAATGTCGGGCTGTTCACGCTGGCAAATGTTGCGTCATGTTTATGTGCCAGCAGCGCGAACTGAAATTCTTGTCGGCGTCAACCAAGTGATCATGTTGTGTTTGGCAATGGTGGTTTTGACAGCCTTTATTGGGATGCCCGGACTTGGTGCAAAATTGCTGGCAATGATGGGTAGCTTCAAATTGGGCCGCTCCTTTGAGATTGGTGTGACCATTGTCTTGTTAGCCGTGACATTGGACCGAATGTCCAAGGCGTGGGTCGTGAAGCAACCAGAGCATTTTGACCGAGGCACCCCATGGTGGAAACGAAATCATCTTGCGCTTTTGGCTTTGGGGATTTTCGTGGGCTTTATTCTGTTGGCGCAGGTTTTTCCAATCTTATCCACAATTGGGCGCAAACAGCACTTTAGTCAGGGCAAGGAAATTGATGTTTTGATCAAGTCCTTTCTCGCGATGGACGGCATTCGAGGCGTCACTGAATGGCTGCGCTGGTTCTTGAATGTGAAGGTTCTGATCCCCTTTAGAAATACATTGTTGGCGGTGCCGACACCTGCGTTTATCCTGTGCGTGGTGGCCTTTTCTTATTGGCTAGGAGGGCGACGGTCTGCCATCTATGCGGCTGTTTTCTTTACCATCGTGGCCTTTTCGGGCTGGTGGGATCGCTCTGTCATCACGTTGTATACAGTGATTTCTGCGGTGGTGCTGTCCATGATGATTGGCATCCCTCTTGGGGTGGTCGCCGCGCGGTCGGAAAAATGGTCAAACCGCATATTGCTGGCCTGTGACACGGCCCAGACGTTTCCCAGTTTTATCTATCTGATCCCTGCGATCATGTTGTTCGGGGTGAATGATGTCGCCGTTGTCTTTTCGATCCTCATTTTCGCGACGGTGCCTTTGACACGATACACAATCGAGGGCCTGCGCACTGTACCGCCGGAAATGACAGAGGCGGCAGATATGTCAGGGGCGTCGCGCAAGCAAAAACTGATGTCGGTACAATTGCCGCTGGCCCTGCCCACGATGGCGGTCGGGTTTAATCAGGCAATTATGTTTGCGTTTTTCATGGTGATTATCGCGGCCTTTATCGGGACTCAGGATTTGGGCCAAGAACTTCAGCGCACGCTGGCGGGCACTGAGTTGGGTAAGAATTTTGTCTTGGGGATGAACGTTTCTTTGATGGCGTTGACCTTTGACATGGCAATCACGAGCTGGGCAGAGCGGCGCAAACGCGCGCTTGGTCTGGCATAGGGCAGAGGGTTTCGGGATGAATGTGCAACCTGTTTTTGAATTGCCCTTTGAGCGGCGCGGAATCTTGGCGCCGGGCCTGCCAATTCTGCCCCAAGGGGTAGAGCGTCATCCCGTGCCGGGGGCCGGGTCGCGCGCAGTGGCCATTTCCAAGGGCGATGAAATCACCCTGTTGGATCGCGATGGAATGCAGCAGGCTGAAATGGTGTTCTTCGCTCCGGATCGCACGTCAGATGCAGCAATGATGGGGGGGCAAGGTTCTGGCCGACCCGAGGGGATCATTGCAACGCTGGCGAATGGCGCGCCTTCTGGTGCCAAGGTTTTGCGTGCCCTAAGCACCGCAGGCTTTGACATCGGGCAGGGCGACGCCATTCGCGTTTTTTCCGAAGGCTCTGTTGCAGGTGAAACCGCCCAGTTTACGGCTCAGTGCGATGGGCTGCTGATTGTGACGGCACCGGGGGGGCCAATGCAGCCCCAAGATCAGAACCCGCCAACCGATATCATCCTATATGTGCAACGTGCAGCGCCCGGTTTGGGCAAGCCCGATGTCGGCCCGCCTGATCCGTTGGCTGATCCATTGCAAGATTTCAACATTCAACCCGGCAATGCCACAGTGTATGAGGTGAAGGCCGGTGAATATATTCAAATTCTGGACGTAAAAGGCCGTGAATGCTCTGATTTTCAAGCCTTTAGCCTTGCATCGCTGGACCGCGGCATTGAACGGGAAATTGATCCGACTACGACCCGATCCTTGATGGGAAATCTTTATCCAACCCCGGGTATTTTCTCAAAATATTGGAGCGTAGATCAAGACCCACTGGTTGAAATTGTGCAGGATACTTGTGGGCGTCATGATACATTCGGTTTGGCTTGTACGGCGCGATATTATGAAGATCTGGGATACCCTGGACATATCAACTGTTCCGACAATATGAACCGCGAACTTGCGCGCTATGACATCAAGCCGCGCGGGGGATGGCCTGCGATCAATTTCTTTTTCAACACGATGTTAGATGAGGCAAACACTCTTGGCATGGATGATCCGTGGTCCCGTCCCGGTGATTATGTATTGTTGCGTGCCCAGACAGATTTATTGTGCGTCAGCACAGGTTGTCCTTGTGACATTGATCCTGCGAATGGTTGGCAACCCACTGACATTCAGGTGCGTACTTACAAAGCGGCCGAGGATTTCAAGCAATCCATTGGCTATAGAAAATCTGCGGAGGCGGATGTGGAAGATACAAAGAAAACCGGATTTCATGACAGTTTTGCGCAACACACCCGCGATTTTGTCGAATACAATGGGTATTGGTTGCCTAACACCATGACCAATCATGGTGCAATTGGTGAGTACTGGGCTTGCCGTGACAAAGTGGCCGTGATGGATCTAAGTCCGCTTCGCAAATACGAGGTGACAGGGCCGGATGCCGAAGAGCTTATGCAGCTGTGCGTCACTCGTAATATGAAAAAGCTGTCAGTCGGGCAGGTGGTCTATACGGCAATGTGTTATGAACACGGTGGTATGATTGACGATGGCACCGTTTACCGACTGGGCGAAACCAACTTTCGGTGGATTGGTGGCAATGACACGAGTGGATTATGGTTGCAGGAACAGGCCAAAAAACATGGCTTGAATGTTTGGGTGCGCAATTCTACCGATCAGCTGCATAATATTGCAGTTCAGGGGCGGCATAGCCGCGACATCCTGAGCCGCATTTTCTGGTCTCCCCCGCAGCAGCCTACGATTGAAGAACTGCCTTGGTTTCGTTTGACCATCGCGCGTGTGGGGGATGTGACTGGCACTTCTGTCGTGATTTCTCGCACAGGGTATTCTGGCGAGTTGGGTTACGAAATTTTCTGCCACCCAAAGGATGCGCGCGAAATATTTAACCGTGTCTGGGAAGAAGGTCAGGAGTTTGGCATTGCGCCTCTGGGCCTAGAGGCATTGGATATGCTGAGAATTGAGGGTGGGTTGATCTTTGCCGGGTCAGAATTTGATGACCAAACCGACCCGTATGAGGCGGGTATTGGATTTACGGTACCGTTGAAGTCCAAAACAGACGATTTTGTTGGCCGCACAGCCATCGAAGAACGCAAAGCCCACCCTCATCGCAAATTGGTTGGTTTTGAGATCGAAGGTGGAACCATTCCTGCACCTGGCGATTGTGTTCGGGTTGGACGTGCGCAGGTGGGCGAAATCACCAGCGCGATGAAATCCCCAATTTTGGGCAAGGTCATTGCCCTAGGCCGCGTGGCGACCACCCACAGCGCCATTGGCACCGAGATCGAGATTGGACAGCTGGATGGTCACCAAAAACGCCTGAAGGCAACGATCGTGCCATTCCCTCACTTTGATCCGACTAAGGAGCGGGTGAAGGGGAATTATTCGTAATTGATGAAAGCATGATGCTACCTGCCAGTTACTTGGCTGGTAGCATCATCACTTGAACATCGGCCACATTGGTGCCGGTGCCACCGGTAACAAGCAGCGCATCCGCCATTTCCAAGGCGGCATAACTGTCATTGTTTTTCAGTAAATTCAGTACATTACCTGATCTATCTTGAATGCGCCGCACGGTGTCTGCATCAACAATGCCGCCTGCTGCGTCGGTGGGTCCATCGCGCCCGTCTGTACCGCCGGACAGGAAACACCACCCCTTAGCAAGGCGTGATTGAGCCAACAACGCGACGCGCAGGGCCAGTTCCTGATTGCGGCCCCCCAAACCTGTTCCTGTAATCTGGACGGTGGTTTCGCCGCCAAAAATGAGGGCCACAGGTGTGTCTGTTTGCATGGTTTGCGCCGCTGCTACGATGGTTTCTGCCGCCTGAGCAACATCCCCCACCAGATGATCGGATACGATGTGCGCATTGATCGGTTGGGGTGTTGCCTGTCGCATCGCTTGCAGACTGTGGCGGTTGGACCCGATCAGCGTATTTGTGGCCTGTATTGGGTCCTCAACCAACGTGTCAAAGGCATTCAGGTGCGTCTGGACAGCTTTGGGGGCCCCATCCCAGATGTTTGCCTCTTGCATCACCCGACGCGCGTCAGCGCGGCTGCCAATGGGTGCTGTCGTGGGCCCTGAGGCAATTGCGCGCAAATCGTCCCCAATCACATCGGACAGGATAAAGGCGTGCACCTGTGCGGGGGCGGCGTGTCGCAACAGGCCACCTCCTTTTAGATCTGAAAGCTGTTGGCGGATTAGATTCATGTCGTTGATGCTGAGGCCGGAATTCAACAAAAGCGTATTTACCACGGCTTTATCTGTGATGGTCAGACCTGGGGCAGGGGCCACGGCAAGGGCTGAGCCTCCACCGGAAATAAGGGCAATCACACGGTCATGTTTTGTGGCAGATTGGACAAGATCAATGACCGCTTTCCCGGCCTTTTGGCTGTGTTCATCAGGAACGGGATGTGACCCTAACATAACAGTTACGCCATTGATATTAATATTGTTTTCAGGGTTTGTCACAACAAGTGATGTGCGTGGTTCAGGGATTAAGGACAGCGCTTCTTGCATCATTGGAACTGCGGCTTTGCCAACCGCGACGATGATATTTTTGCCACCGTTTTTCAAAGGCGGGAGCGGGGCCAAATCCAGTGCTTCACGCAGGGCAGTGGCCGGATCAGCGCGGCGCACGGCGACCTCAAACAGATCACGTGCGATTTGATGGAAATTTGTCATGCGCGGTGTCCTGCCTTCTCAAAACAACAGCCCCGACCAATGGGCCGAGGCTGTCAAAATCATAGATCATGCTATTGCATAATCACATCAGCCAGCGGCGATTTGCGCGGCTTTTTCGACCAGTACTTCGGCTTGACGGATTGATGCATAGTCGATCAGGCGGCCATCCAAGGATACAGCGCCTTTGCCGGCGGCTTCGGCTTCAGCCATCGCTTCAAGGATACGCTGCGCACGGGTGACTTCGGCCTCGGATGGAGACATGACTTCGTTTGCCAAGGCGATTTGGCTTGGGTGAATGGCCCATTTGCCTTCGCAACCCAGAACCGCAGCGCGGTATGCAGCAGCTTTGTAGCCCTCTGGGTCAGAGAAATCTCCAAATGGGCCGTCGATCGGACGCAAGCCGTTTGCACGCGCGGCAACAACCATACGGGCCAGCGCATAATGCCACATATCACCCCAATGCGTTGCGCGAGAACCGTCTTCCAGAGGGTCGGTCAGAACCGCATAATTTTCGTTCACGCCGCCAATAACCGTGGTGCGTGCGCGGGTGGATGCGGCATAGTCAGCAACACCGAAATGCAGCGATTCATTGCGTTTGGATGCGCCCGCAATTTCATGCACGTTTTGCATGCCCAAAGCGGTCTCGATAATGTGCTCAAAACCGATGCGTTTTTTGTACCCTTTGGCGTCTTCTATTTGGGTCACCATCATGTCCACGGCATAGACGTCGGCGGCGGTGCCAACTTTTGGGATCATGATCAAGTCAAGACGTTCGCCGGCCTGCTCAACCACGTCCACAACATCGCGATACATGTAGTGCGTATCCAGTCCGTTGATTCGAACGGACATGGATTTGTTGCCCCAATCAATGTCATTCAGAGCTTGAATAATGTTCTTACGGGCCTGCTCTTTTTCGTCAGGTGCAACCGCATCTTCGAGATCAAGAAAGATGACGTCCACATCAGATTTGGCAGCTTTTTCAAACATTTGCGGTTGGCTGCCTGGAATGGCAAGTTCGCTGCGATTCAGGCGGCCGGGGGCTTGTTCAATGGGATGAAAGGACATGTTATTTCGCTCCGTGTTTTGCTGTGCTTGGATTACAAAGTTGCCCTAGGGATTGTTCAGGTGAAATATTCTGTCAAGAGGAAAATATTCGATAATTAGCATACGTGTGCGCGCGTAGCGCCCACGCGTATACGCGCGCGAGGCGCTCATTCCAAAGGTTCAAAATCACCCTTTTTGGCGCGGTGCGAATAGTAGAACGCAATCGCCTGCGCCCGGTTCTTGACCGACAATTTTTCAAACAGGTTACTGAGGTGAAATTTAACCGTGTTGATGGTGATCCCAAGTTCGTTGGAAAGTTCCCGATTGGTCAGCCCTTTTGACAAGGCTTCAAGCATGGTGCGTTCGCGGCGCGATAACTGTTCAATAGGATCTTTTTGCAGCTCGCGCACATCGAGATAGGGGAACACCATTTTGCCCTCAGCTACATCGCGGCAAGTGTCCAGCAGGCTTTCCACCGGGCTGGATCGTGGGGCGAACCCTGCAGCTCCTGCAGCCATCGCAAGGCGCGCCGTGTCGCCGATAGCGTCTGCGTAAACGACCAAACGGGGTGCATTGGCCTGTTCGCGCAACACCTCGATCAGTTTGGCGCCGCCAAGTGCGGGCAGGTTCCAATCAATCACACCCACCTGAATCGGCACGCGCATCACAGTTCCAAGGAAACCTTCGGCCGTTGCCGAGGTCGCAACCAACGAGAATCGCGGGTCGCGCTCAAAAATTTCGGACATGGCCGACAGCACCAGAGGATTTGCGTCAGCCAACATGACCGAAATTGGGGAAACTTTGTCGCCTATCGTAGCCATTATTTCGCCTTTCGGGAAAAACCACCCATACGGGCAGGTAGTATTTCAGTATACCATGGTATTTCTAGAAATTCAGGTAGGTTTTAACCCATCCTATTAGATACCCAAAAGCAGGATATAGGAATGTTGTGAGAATTGTCGAGAGCGGATTGAGTAGGGACAAGTTCAACAGGTCAATCACAAAGGGTACGCCAATGAGCGCCGCTAATATCTTTCCGCCGCTTGAAATTCCCGAGACAATCGCGGCGGGACCGGGACCGGGCAATACCGACCCACGTGTTCTGCAAGCCTTTGTCAACACGGGCCTTGCCGATCACATGCACGCCGATGTCCTGCGCGGAATGGTCGAATGCAAACATATGCTACGTGATCTTTGGGGCACCAACAACATTTACACCTATGGCGTCGGTGGCACCGGGTTTTCGGGACTGGACGTCATGCTGGGTGCGATCTTACCTGGTGACAGTGTTGTGGCCTTCATCAACGGCACATTCTCCGGTATCGACGGCTTGACCATTCGCCTAAAGGCATCAACCCGCGAAGAACTGGCTGCCAATGCGTTGGACCCACAGCCCGCATCCGTCACCATCATCGAAGTGCCCCACGGCCAATCCGTAACTGGCGAGATTGTGGAAAAGGCGCTGGCGGAACACAAACCCAAATGGGCCTTTATGGCGCATTGGGAAACTGGGTCAGGCCGCATCAACGACATTCGCAGCTTTAACGACGCCTGTGAAAAACATGGGGCGCTGGGGTTGGTGGATGCGGTCAGCTCTTTGGGCATCGAAGATTTCTCAATTGATGACTATCCGGGCATTGTGGGCTGGGCATCCTGCCCGCAAAAAGGTGTTTTGTGCCTCCCCCTAACGTACGCGCCCGTCAGCTTTAGTGATCGCTATATTGCTGAGGTAAAGGCAAACGGTTGTCATTCCTATGTTCACAACCCAATTCTTGAGGCGCGCCATTGGGGTGTCGTGGATGGCCAGGATGTGGCCGCAGGTGGATATCACCGGACTCACTCCGGCTACGCAGTTTCTGCCTTTCACGAGGCGCTGCGCATCACACTGGCACAAGGACGCACAGCAAAAGCACGCGAGTACGCTTTTCACGAACGCGCCTTGCGTGACGCGGTTGCGGCCATGGGCTGCGAAGTCACCAGCAACATGACAAGCCTTGTCGTGCTGAATCTACCCGGTGTATTGGCTGGACGCGAAAAAGAACTGGTTCAGAATTGCCGTGCCCAAGGGTTTGGTATCTGGCCGACACTGTCAGAACCCGTTCAAGTGCGCATTGGCATTCTCAATCTGGTGACCCGCGAGGCGATCACCGATATCGTTGCGCGCTTTGGTCAGGCGATCAATGACATGGGTGCCGACGTCACAGTTGACCAAGACGCGATCCGCGCCCAACTCGACGATTATTATCAGACCGCTTTGGCGGCTGAGTAACTTTCCGATCAAGGAGGAAAGACATGGATATTCACGAATACCAAGCCAAAGAAATCCTAAGTCGTTTCGGTGTTGATGTACCCAAGGGTGCATTGGCCTATAGCCCGGAACAGGCACAATATCGTGCCCGCGAATTGGGCGGCAATCGCTGGATCGTCAAGGCACAAATCCACGCAGGTGGCCGGGGCAAAGCCGGTGGTGTGCAGGTATGTGACAGCGAAAGCGAAATTTACGCCGCTGCTGACGACATGTTCGGCAGAAAGTTAGTTACGCATCAAACCGGCCCAGAGGGCAAAGGCGTGTACCGCGTGTATGTCGAAAGCGCGGTCAATATTGCACGCGAGATTTATCTCGGCTTTGTTCTGGACCGCTCTAGCCAGCGCGTGATGATTGTTGCCTCTTCCGAAGGCGGCATGGAGATCGAAGAGATTTCCGCCGAACGTCCGGATTCCATCGTACGGGCCACCGTGGAACCTGCGGTTGGGCTTCAGGAATTCCAGGCGCGTGAGATTGCGTTCAAACTGGGCATGAAGGCCGGCATGGTGCAGCAAATGGTGCGCACACTTCAGGGATGCTATCGCGCATTCACAGAACTGGACGCGACCATGGTTGAAATCAACCCGCTTGTGGTGACTGGCAACGATCGCATCGTGGCGCTGGACGGCAAGATGACCTTTGACGACAACGCCCTGTTCCGTCATCCGCAAGTGTCTGAACTACGGGATAAATCCCAAGAAGATCCGCGTGAAAGTCGCGCAGCGGATCGAGGTCTGTCTTATGTAGGTCTGGATGGCAATATTGGCTGTATCGTGAACGGTGCCGGCCTTGCAATGGCGACGATGGATACGATCAAATTGGCTGGTGGCGAGCCTGCGAACTTTTTGGACATTGGCGGCGGGGCCACCCCGGATCGCGTGGCCAAGGCGTTCAATCTTGTGACCTCGGACAAAAATGTGCAGGCCATTCTGGTCAACATCTTTGCGGGCATCAACCGCTGTGACTGGGTTGCCGAAGGCGTAGTGCAGGCGTTGCGCACCAATCCTGTGGATGTGCCCGTTATTGTGCGCCTGTCAGGAACCAACGTCGAAGAGGGGCAGAAAATCATCGCCCAATCCGGCCTGCCTTTGATCCGCGCAACCACCTTGATGGAAGCAGCCGAACGCGCTGTGGGCGCGTGGAAAAACGATCTTGACCAAAATACCCATGTGAGGGCCGTCTGATGAGCATTCTTCTTGATCGCGACAGCAAAGTAATCGTTCAGGGGATCACCGGTAAAATGGCCCGGTTCCACACCAAGGATATGCTGAATTACGGAACCAACGTCGTTGGTGGCGTTGTTCCTGGTAAAGGGGGGGAAACTGTTGAAGGTGTGCCAGTGTTCAACACTGTCAAAGAAGCCGTCGCAGCAACCGGTGCAAATGCGTCCCTCGTCTTTGTGCCGCCTCCCTTTGCCGCAGATTCCATCATGGAAGCCGCCGACGCGGGTATCAAATATTGTGTCTGCATTACCGACGGTATTCCGGCACAGGATATGATCCGAGTGAAGCGCTATATGTACCGGTACCCCAAAGAAAACCGTATGGTTCTGACGGGCCCAAACTGTGCTGGCACCATCAGCCCCGGTAAGGCCCTGTTGGGGATCATGCCCGGTCATATCTATCTGCAAGGCAATATTGGCATCATTGGCCGCTCTGGCACGTTGGGATATGAGGCCGCCGCGCAGCTGAAAGAGTTGGGTTTGGGTGTGTCTACATCTGTTGGCATCGGCGGAGACCCGATCAATGGGTCGTCTTTCATGGACATCCTGAAATGGTTTGAGGAAGACCCCGAAACTGAAGTGATTGCTATGATTGGCGAAATTGGTGGCCCCCAAGAAGCGGAGGCCGCGGAATACATCAAGCATCATGTGACTAAACCAGTTGTTGCCTATGTTGCAGGTCTTACGGCCCCAAAGGGCCGTACGATGGGCCACGCGGGCGCGATTATTTCAGCCTTCGGTGAATCTGCCTCTGAAAAGGTGGAAATCCTGTCCAACGCTGGTGTTGTTGTTGCCGAAAACCCTGCCGTGATTGGCGAAACCATCGCGCGGGTTGTCAAGGCAAAGGCCGCGTAAGCTACGGGAGAGACTGTTATGGCAAAACCCAAGGTTCTGGTAACGCGGCGCTGGCCCGATGCGGTCGAGGCGCGGCTGTGCGAAAATTTCGATGCGGTCCTTAATCGGGGCGACAAACCCCTGACCGAGACTGAAATTCGCGAGGCCTTGCAAAGCTATGACGCGATTTTGCCAACAGTTACAGACAAGGTGTCGTCCAAAGCGTTGGACGTCACCAACCCCCAAACCCGCATTCTGGCGAATTACGGTGTCGGATATAACCACATTGATATGGGCAAGGCAGCCGATCACGGTATGATGGTGACAAATACTCCGGATGTTCTGTCAGAGTGTACAGCCGATATCGCCATGACCCTGATGTTGATGGTCGCCCGTCGTGCAGGTGAGGGAGAGCGCGAACTGCGGGCAGGTCAGTGGGATGGCTGGCGGCCAACGCATCTGGTGGGCACCAAGGTGTCCGGCAAGGTGCTGGGCATTGTAGGCTTTGGCCGTATCGGCCAGGAAATGGCGCGTCGCGCGCATTTTGGGTTTGGCATGAAGATCGTGGTGTTCAACCGCTCTTCTGTGGCGTCCGAGGTGCTGGCACAGTTCAACGCCGTTCAAGTTGACACAATGGAAGACTTGATGCCGCTGTGTGATTTCGTATCGTTGCACTGTCCTGGTGGCGTTTCAAACCGCAACCTGATCAATGCACGCCTGCTTGATCTGATGAAACCGGATGCCTTTTTGATCAACACCGCCCGCGGAGAGGTGATCGACGAATTGGCCCTGACATCTGCCTTGATGTTTGACACCATCGGTGGCGCCGCTCTGGATGTGTTTGAGGGCGAGCCGCGCATCAATCCAAACCTCTTGCAATGCGACAATCTTGTGATGTTGCCCCATCTGGGCAGCGCTACCCGCGAAGCCCGCGAGGCAATGGGATTTCGTGTGCTGGACAATCTAACGGATTTCTTTGAAGGCCGCGATCCGCGCGATCGCGTCAATTGATTCACAGACATTCTCCGCATCCTTGCCAGCGGAGAGTGAAAGTCAGGGCCGACAGCCACCATATGCAAAGGTCGACCAATCACACCCCTCCCGGTCGCCACGCCTCGTCTTGTGGTTGCTGGTCCTGACATTCAATTGTGTAGAATTAAGTCTTATGCTGTAAACACCATTCAGAAATGTCACTGACCGCGCAAAGCAGCAACGTCACCAATGACGTAACAGGAACAAGGCTTGGCAGCCCGTAGACTTCCAGTATCGAAGGCCTGAATCCGGGTTTGCCCCCGTTTCCGTTCCACCTGCGCCGTATTTCTGTGGTGCTACGCGGCCGGTGCCGGGTTTTAGCAACGTGATTTCGCCATTGAGGCGCACTTGGTCGCCGTCCTGCATATATGCACGCAGGTTTTCGGTAAAATGCATTCCCGGCTGATACCCCAGCCTCCACTGGAACACCCCGTCTTTGTCGATGCATTCGATTTCGCCCATTGCTACGCCTACGAATACACGTGCGTTTGCGAGTACCTTTTTCGTAATCATTTTGATTTTCCTTTACTTACAAGGTTTTGTGATTTGCGCGCCCATGTTTCAGAGCGCACTTTTCTTATTCTGCGTCTTCGAAAACGTCTTCTGCTTCGATTGCTTCGAGTTCCTCAACTGGCGTCGGGCCAAATATGAGGTTCGTTTGAATAAGGGCGGTACTGTTTACCGTGTAGGTGCAGATTTCCGCCTGTTGATCCGCAAACGGATAGTGTTCCAAATCCTCTGGATAGAGAATGCTCCGCGGCGTTACGGACATTGGCACTTCAAGTTGCCAAATGGCCGTTTTGGCCTCAACCGTTGTCGGGTCCAAGTTCCGATTGAACCCGTAATTTAGATAGAACTTTTTGAGGTGGTTGTTGCCGATGTAGAGGGCCGTTGTTTCCTCATCTACTTGATCACAATCGGCATCAAGTTCGCGAATTGTCACTGGCACAGGATCAATCGCGGCTTCGTCTGCTACGAAATTAATCGCGCCCCATTCTGCGGACAGAATTGGATGCGGCTGCGCGACAAGCGTCTCGTCAGGACGTACGACAGCGAAGGTAATGACAATGCCGCCAAATTCGGTTGGCGGAATTGGTGCGGTGAATTGATGTGACACGGCCATATTTGACTGCGTTACGTCGGCCTGCAATCCCGCACCATCCATGGCGCGCGCCATTGACATGCCGAATGTCTTTTCAGCAGGGGTGTATCCCCTCAGCATACGTGCTTGTAGAATCAATCCAGAGTTGTTTGAGTAATCTCATTCAATTGAGGATTACTGATGAAGTTATTTTTGTACCGATTGTCGCTAACCGAAAATGTGCAAGTTACCATATTTGATGTGATTGAAAGAGACGGTGCCACTGAGACCCGGAAAGACTTTCTAACTCGCCAATTTGAGAAGGATTTTCGTTTCGAGTATTGAATAGCCCCTAGATTTGTAGACGCTTTCTTCCCTAACTTTGAGGCAAGGAGGCCGTTATGGGGAAGCCAAATTTC
>CANLDA010000013.1 GCA_947489325.1 uncultured Paracoccaceae bacterium
GAAATTTGGCTTCCCCATAACGGCCTCCTTGCCTCAAAGTTAGGGAAGAAAGCGTCTACAAATCTAGGGGCTATTCAGCTTGATGGCGAAGCGGCTAAGAAGGTGGTTCTCAACGGCGGGCTTTGAGTTAATTGTCTCTTAGCATTGCGGTTTTTCGGGATGTTCGGCATTGGCTTTTTTAAAGTTTCGTTCCGAATTTTTGTGAATTTCGTTGAGCTCATGGCTAACTAGTTTGGTGTAGTTCTTAACAGTTTGAGGGTGCCAGAACCCGCCTTTGAAAGTCTTCACGCCTCGCTCATTCAGCAACCTGGCCGTGCCAGAATACGAACCTGCCTCCGCCAAAGCCCGTTCGAACTCTACCCGTACCGTTTCGAAGAATTCCCGCTTTTCTATCCGCCGTTGCGCCGCCAGCGCAGTGGCATTCCGGCCAAGCACGGTCCCACGGTTCTTTGCCGCTCTGAGCGCGGCTTTGGTGCGTTCTGATATCTGTCGGCGTTCCTCTTCGGCAAAACAGGCCAGCAGGTGCAAGAAAAATGTTGAGACGTTTGGGTGCTCGCAGACGACCAGTTCTACCCCTTGGTCGATAATCCCGGAGATGAATGACACCTTCCTAGAAAAACGGTCCAGCTTCGGGATCAGCAGTTTCGACCGGGTCTTCTTGACGAGGTTGATCGCATTCCACAGTTCGACCCGGTCATCGCGATTGCCGGACTGGATTTCTGTGAACTCGGCGACGACTTGATCGGTGGATTGAAGGAACTGCTCGACCATCGAACGTTGGGCTTCTAGTCCAAGACCAGACCGCCCCTGCCGCTCCGTCGAAACCCGATAGTAGGCAACGTATTCCGTCAATTCGAACCCTCCGTACAAAGCAAACCTTGGTTTGTCGTAGAATGCGTCAAGAATCTGGTGATGCAGGACAACTGTTTTGAATTGGAAATTTTTTAGCGCTTAGAGGTGAAACTTAATTGAAGTCAGTCAGTCAGGATCGCCTGAGGCCCCGTTGGCTTGGTCCCATGGTTCTCTTTTGGAAGACGTAGGCCTCGTATTGAAAGAAAGGCTTGGGAGTAGATTGACGTTTGCGTTGAGAAGCGATCAATTACTTAAAACAACCCAAGCATGAAAGGTTCTGGGAAATGAAAGTCTTTCCGGGTGCGGAAGTTCAAACACTCGCGGATTGTGTACCAGGCCAACTAGTGCGTAGTCTTGAATATGGTCAAGCAGACCGGCTTGGCATTGTGTTTGACGCGGTCGACAACGAACAGAAGCTGCGCGGCATTGTGGAGATTTTGGGGGATGTTCCTGCATTCGAGGTCGAACAACAACCTGACCAGATGCCTGTTCTGGCCTATTCCGGAAAAGTCGTATGGGACGTTGATCATAACGGACCGATTGAGACCAACGCTCGTGTATTATTTGATAAGTCTGGCGCTCTCATCTGTGGGAAAGATGGTTGGATTCTCAATGTCGCTTCGTCTCAGGGTTATGGGATGTCGCGTACCAGAATGCAGTTCAATTTATTAACGGGTGAGCTTGATCGCTACCATGAACGCCTGAATAAAGTTGCGATTTTTGGGGCATGGTCAATTTCACTAGAAGAAACGGATAACCCGCGTGACCGCCGTCTCAAGATGGCCGATTTCAAAATAAAGAGTGAGGCAAACTGATCGAATGGCGAAAATTTTTCTGTCCTACTCTCATGCCGACGAAACCTACTGCGACATGCTGCAAAAGCACCTTGCCGCGCTCAGGCATCAAGGTCTCATTGATACTTGGCATGATCGTCGGATCAAAGCGGGCGACGAGTTTGAAAATTCTATCGACCAACAGTTGAATGAAGCAGAGATTATCCTTTTGTTGGTCAGTTCCGACTTCATTGCTTCGCGATATTGCTACGAGATCGAAATGCAACGCGCGCTGGAGCGTCACGATTCCGGCGAGGCGCGAGTTATCCCGATCATTCTTCGGCCGTGCGATTGGCACGATACGCCTTTTGGAAAGCTTTTAGCGGCTCCTAAGGACGGCAAACCTGTCAAATCGTGGCCTGACATAGACGAGGCATTTCTTGACGTTGTACGGCAGATTAAGGTGGTCCTATCTGATCTTGGCGGAAAGGCGAAACCGACCTTGCCTGTATCGGCAAATCCTTCAGATGGGGCCGCGCCAATCGTTGATCGTGCTCGCTCAGCAAATTTGACTGTTCGAAAAGACTTCACAGAAGCTGACAAGGATGACTATCTGGAAAGTGCATTCACCTTTATGGCAGCATTTTTCGAGAACTCTCTCAGCGAGCTCGAAGATCGTAATCCACAGCTTTCGACGCGCTTCCGCAGAATTGATGCCAACCACTTCACGGCAGTCATCTACAAAGAAGGTGAGGCAGTCTCTCGATGCAAGATCACACTTGGCGGTATGTTTGGACGCTCAATTGGTTATTCCTACAATGATCAGGTTGGCGACAACAGTTTCAATGAAAACTTGTCAGTAGAAACTGATGACCAGCATTTGTTCCTGCGCTCTCTGGGTATGGCCATGCATGTGGGGAATGGTGAACGCAACCTAACAGAAGAGGGTGCCGCTGAGCTGTATTGGTCTCTTTTGATTCAGCCGCTTCAGTAGTTTCTGGGCGCAAGGAGTGAGCCGATATGAAAGAGCATCGCTCATTGATTTACCTTTCGACTCTCGCGGCTCGAGGAGAGATACCTCAGGGCGTAATTGACGAAGGGCGCATCTTCTCGCTGGGTCAATTTGAGAATAGCGATGAGCAGTCTCAACGTGTCTCAACCGTTGTTGATGGGCTTCGAGAACATGTTGGACAGCCTTTCGATAAGCATCCTTGGGCATTTGTCTTGAGTGGATCATCGTTTGAAAGAACAGGCATCCGCTCCCCAGCAATCTTTATTGAATTGGTTACTCCGCAAGAGGATGGTTCAGTCGTTGTAGACACACGTTGCGGCGTGAAAGACCGAATTCTTAGCCGAGATAGGTTTGTATTCCGCCATAGCCCAGATGGAACTACTGTAAACCTCAGGAATGACCAACGGCCCCCAGAGTTGGCAGACATGCCGAGGTGTTCTCAATATCCTTTAGCTATCGCGATCCTCAACACTCGCGGATGCAGTGTTAGTTTGAAAAGGGCGCCCAGCCTTTCGAATAAGAGGCTGGTTCGGAAAGGTATGTACCCGACACCTGCACGCTATGACGTTGATGCAGCCGAGTACCTGACGGCTCTAAGTGCCAAAAGGAAAAACAATGATTGTGGTGGAACACATGCGAGTCCGATACCGCACCTGCGACGCGCCCATGAACGGATCTTAGCCAATGGGCAAAGAATTTGGGTGTCGTCTGCATTGGTCAACGTTCGAAACCAGGACGATGTTTCCTTCGTCGAAAAACGTAAAGCGTACCGGAGGACCGAGTGACGCGTACCGGAAGGAGGTGCTTACTGGAAAAAAATCTGAACTGGCACAGGACGCCGTTTGGACATCCCGAGCCTGATTGCATCCAGTTAGTGGTATTCATGCTGGGCAGTTGGGTTCAGCTTTCGGGGATTGCCGCAATGCTGGTGAGGTCATAAGAGAAAGACCGTCTTGTCAGTTCTGGCGTGGAGCCTGTGACGAGTGACCAAGTTGTTCGCAGGCATTGGTTCTCGTTCATGTTGCCGGGATTGAAACTGCCTGAGAATGAAACCGGCTGTCCGCCCTTCAAGCCGAGCACCGTGTTGCGGTAGGCAGCTGGGACTTCGGCACGGATCTTGTTGTCGTGGCCGATTTCCATTTCAAGGTACATATCGGTGTTGTCGTCCGTCAGGTTGGCTTCATCAAAAACGCCGATCCAGCCTGTTTTTTGGCCAAAGGGATTGAAGGCCTTTCTCGAGCACAGCTCCCTGTTGCCGTTGATGTAGGCTAATGCCTCAGCCGCGTCATTTGCGGCTTCGTCAGCAGCGGCAACGGCCCGGCCCACGATGTTGTCAAAAACTCTTTGATCGGCGGGAGCGTGTGATTCTGCTAAGCGAACAATTTTGTCATCCCGGCTCTCGTAGTCCGAGTAGACCGAGTATGCCACATAGCCGAAGCCCAGATATGCGGCCAGCTTGATGCCGTCGAGAAGTGTGAAATTGTCTTCATCGTCCTTAGATTTGGTCATGTCTTTTCTCTCGTATGTGGGGTTTTTAGTTCGCGAAGGCATCCCATGAGACTGAGCGGCCCTTCAACGGGGCCACCCAATTTCAAGCAGGGCAACGCCCGTAAATTCGGTGTCTATGGATGAGTTTGAGGCCACTATTCAAAGCTGGGCGTAGCAGCGCCAAATGTATCCTTCCTGAGGACAAGCCTGACTTCGCCATCTTCAGGTTGCTCAACACAGAGCTTTTGGCCTTTGGGTCCTTTGCCGCAACTGGAAAGCAGCCAGTAAGGGTCCTTGAATGCAAGTGCAGGTCCAAACCCCATTGCAGAAAGGGCAGCAGCTTCGGCGGTGCTTTGCGTTATAAATTTGCGGTCGGCTTCCATGGCCCCCACGATGCCTTGCTCAAGGAGAAAGCTGGAGACCTCCTCATAGTCGTAAGAGCAGACATCAAAGGCTTCGCAATTGAACGAAACCTCAGCTTTAGTGAACGCGACCATCTGGTCGTCGCGCTGGCACGATTGCGACCCAAAAAGATCTGCACTGCATTCGTATTGTTGTGAGGTGAGGACCGTTTTCATCTCCTCGACCGTCAAGGCCCAGCAGATACCTTTCAGGGAAACGAGGTCGGTACACTTCTGTTTGATGCCGTCTGCGCTCCTTGCCGCTTCAGCAATGGTCGCCTCTCGTTGTCGGTTATCATGTTCTGCGATCCGCTCAGCGACGACCCGGAGCGGGCGTGAGAAATTTGTTTGCCAAGCGTTGTCCGAACAAGCCCTGCTTTTTGCACAGGTCATCAATTCCCGTGCTTTTTCAATATTGGGTGGCAGTTGGGATCGGACTGCTTCGGGGATGTTCTCGTCGCCGACGTATGCTCTGGCCAGCCACACTTTCGCCAGGGCCACCTTTTGGGAGGAGGCAAACCGCAAACATGATAAAATGGCTTCAGGGCTGAGTTCTGGATGAAAACCTAGGTTTGAATATATCGTGGTGCCCCCCAAGGCAGTATCGGCTACGAGCGCTGAAGAAAATGGTGCGCCGTGATAAGCTGCTAATGTGCGGAGTTCCAACGCAGCCACCTCTTCACCTGAATTAGCTCGTTCTCTCGCCTGTGCGACAAGGCGCTTCAACTGGTTGTATGCCAAAGGCTCCCTGTTGCACCGGAACCCTGATGGAACTTTCGCAAGGTCATTTCGCTCTGTCTGGTCGGCGACTTGAGCATCGCCACAACCGTCGCATTCTCCCCCTTCTCCCCACATAAAGGCGCTGGCCGAACCGTCGACGAATTGATTGACGAATGCGTTGGCCCGTTGCGATGTGACCAAGTTCAGGTCGTCGCCCATGTTCTGTTCCATCATGGCCGCCGCTTGGTGAAGGGCGTTTGCTGTGTTTCGCCCCCACAGGCCGTCCAAAGTGCTGGCATAGAGGCCGTATTCTGACAGCTGAGATTGTATTTGAATGCGGTCGCGCTGGCTGAGCCCTTTGAACGCTCCTTCCAGTAGAAGTTGCGTTTGTTCGGAGATTTGCGCCTGTGAGGTGGTCTGGGCGAAGCTTGGGGCTGCCCCACTGAAAGCGAGAGCGGAAAGGGCTAGGAATGTGGAAATTGTCAGTTTTTTCATGGTTTGTTACGCACCTGAATATTGATGTCGGATCGCTGGTTTCGGTCTGCCAATCTCAAATCTCAAATCTCAAATCTCAAATCGCAGACGGTGAGATGTGAGGCTTGGCCTAAGGGTGGTCTCTCCTGAAAAGGTGAAGGCCAACAGATGTAATGGGGAGCTGGTGTGGAAATGTCGTCGCGGCCCGAGCAATCAGTGGAGCGGTCAAGCTGGCGCACGGTGGCGGGCCGCGTTTCGTTCGTTGAATTTGGTTGCATAACGCCCCGATCTGCGAGCGCCCTCGCAATGCTTGACTGGTGATCGGGGTGTTAGAAAACCGCACTGAGACGGTCCCTGTGCCTTTAGCCGGGGCCTGTTGTATAACACAGGCACCCCGACCATAGGTCAAGGGAGCGCGAGTTACCTCGCGCCAAATCTCAGTGAAGGGTTTCTAAGCCCCAACATGACCGCGTCTGCCATGTTGAGATCAGTGATAGCAGCTAAGTTGCGGGAGCAAAAGGTGTTCTGGCTGTATCCTCAGTCATGAAACTCGCACGTCACAACCCCGCCGAGCACGAAACTAGCTTCATGTTATTGCATTGAGGGCCACGTGTTCCTAACATCGCAAACACAACACAAAGGTGAAAATTATGACCGGCACGTCACCTATTATTAGGCTTAGTCTAAATACTTTCATTCGGTACTATTCCATAGACCCGTCCAAGCTTGTTGGTGAAATCAGCCGCCGAATGCAGAGCGTTGGCGGTTATGACTACTATAATACTCTTGCAGATGCAGTTTGTGCGAAGGCATCGGGAGCGACCCAAGATGAAATTGAGTACATCTTGGGTCGGTCGAGTAACCCTAGCGAAGTGGCACACAATAAAGCTGCTTACGAAGCTTTTGAGTGCAAGTTTGGAAAAAAGAAGGGGCTTGGTGTCTTCGAAAAGAAAGACGAAGTAAAAATGTGTGGCGGTCAATTGCTGATATTGGTGAACCCGCTGTTTTACATCGAAACTGCAAAATCGTTTGAGGTCTACAATATCTGGGCAACGCAAAAGCCTACTCTAGATAGGGCAAGAGCCGGAGTGGGCGTTCATCTGATGAAAGAGGCTTTCAGAAAGAGCGCGCCAAACTACCAATACAAAATGTTCGATGCTGTCGATGGCAAGACTTACTCGGCTGTCAACAACACGATACCTCAAGCCGTTGAAAGCGTCGCCCGGAGCATCGTTGATTTAGCACGCAATGCATAATTGAAACCCATGAGATCTATTTACATATTTGGAAATGGTCTTGGCATGGCCATTTCACCAGAAGCGTTCAATTTGCCGAACGCAATGATTGACATTTGGGCAGATGAATCTCTTGAGGATGACCAAAAAGAATTAATGTCAGCCTGCTTGCCAAGAGATGTTGCTCAACCAACCTCAGAGCAACAGCTTGCTAAGCTACAAGATACTGTGAATGCATGTGAAATCCTATTGTCCGTGCGTGATACCGGTGCTGGGCATTGGTTGTCAGAAGAGGGGAGAAGGTTCCCCGATGCGGTGTATAAGCTAACTTTTCTTGTCGCCCGCAAGATGCATCTTGCCAAACATATTTCGGGTGAGCGATGTGGCGAAAGCTGTGTCGTACCAGGAGATTTCTTTGCACCACTTATCCAGAAGATCAAAGAAACACAGTCTCATGTGGCGACGTTGAACTACGACGGGCTGCTTTCTACTGCGCTTCGGGAAGCAGGTGTTCTAGGAAGTTCAAAGCCTACTTTGATTGATGGGTTCGTTTCTTCTAAGTTTGACCGAACGAATTTGTTTCGGAAAAAGAGCTTTGGTGGATGGTATCTTCATCTACATGGGAGCCCCCTCTTCGTCGGTAAATCTGGGGCGACACCTAGGAAGGTTGCAGAATCCACAATACGAAGGCGTACGCCCCCCCAGCAAGCAGGCAGGCATATTGTACTTACCCACTTCACACACAAACCGAAGATCATAGCATCTTCTGAAGTGCTGAGCATTTACTGGGAATTCTTGCAGATGGCGATCGATGAAAGCCAGGAGATTGTGATTTTCGGATACTCGGGCAACGACATTCATTTGAATCGGATCATTTCCCAGCAGCGTGCAGACAAGCATGTAAAAGTGATTGATTGGTTGGGATCCGGTACCTTGGCTGTTAGATCATCGTTTTGGACCGAACAGCTTGGTGGAGAAGTTGAACTGCATCTACTCGAAGATGTCCTGACGTTCTCCGATTGGTAGCAGTGCCGAAAAAAATCATATTGGTTTCAGTATCTTGATCAATATTATGAAGCCCGCTGCAGAAAATTACACACAAAATTCGACACCAATCCGTAACTACTTGATTTCGTTATTGGTAGTGTGATTGAAAATCCTCGTGTCGGTGGTTCGATTCCGCCCCTGGGCACCATTTCAAACTTTCCCAGGCGAAAGTTCTCCAAGGCCTTGAAAGGTAAGGAGGTTTGGGCGGTTCGATAACCCTCATTTCGGGTGTAGGGCAACCTCTCCGCAAAGACCAGTTTCAGAACCGCGCGCTTGTCCTCAAAACGCTCAGAAGCCCATAATTTACAGGGGTTTCCGAGGAAATCGAAAGCGGTTCGATAAACTTGGTCGAAGGGGGCAATTGGTTTGCCGCATTTCTGGATTTTTTCGGCCAGAAATGTCTTTTGTTCTTCGATCTCACGCAGTCTTTCCTCATAGGCGCTGATCAGCGTATCGCTGTTCGTATCGATCAAGCGGTCCAGAATCTGGGCAGACTTGCGATCCATTTGGGATAACTGCTTCTGCATTGACTGCTTTTCATCTTCGGCAGATTGAACGCGCGCCTGCCACAGATCACGAAACATGTCGAAAGCCATGCCAAACAAGTTTGCGCTTGGCCGCATATCTTTGAGCAGAAATTCAAACTCGCCTTCGAGCTTTTCCCTACGGAAAGATTTTCGATATTCGACGCAGCCTTTCGTGTCGCACAGATAATACGGGTATTTGGCACTGCGTCCCTTGGACCAACAGGCGGTCATGGGTTGTTCACAGTGCCCGCAGGTGACGAAGCCACGCAGTGGGAAGTCTTCGTTCAGGTCTTTGCGTGCGGGCGCGTACCGGTCTGCGCCCGGTCGAGGCAATCGGGCTGGAACTCGACGATATCCTGCTGGGTCACGACGTGCCGCATGTGCACGTCCGAAAAAACGCGGTGCGTGGTTTGAAAACGGATCACTCCGAGCGACTGCTTCCGCTTCTCGGTGTATCACTGGCGGCAGCGAAGGAGTTGGTTGACGCAGGGGGCTGGGGCAAGCGTCTTGGCTAGAACATGTATGCCACCAGCATCATCAACCGGCATTTGCGCTCCTCTGGTATTGTGACCGACAAACGTCAAAGTCTCTATAGCCTGCGCCATTGGTTTCAGGATCAACTGACCAAACGCGATGTGGTTGACCGGGCGCAGGCGCAATTGATGGGGCACAAGTTCCATCGGCCGAAATACGGCTATGGGAAGGATTTGGCGGAGCTTCGGGACATCAATCATCGCGCCATTTGCGATCGAAGTGCCATGAGCCTGTCCCGCGAGGCGTGCAGGCCGCTTTGCGTGGCATAGATGGATTGGAGGCGAGTGTGCAGCGCCAGAATCGCTGCCTCTTCGTCGTCATCACAAACCGGTAGCAGGTCGGCCAGCAGCCGTTCCATGCGGGTGAATTCATCGGGTGTCAGCAAACTCATGCAGTAAAGATGCTGTTCGAAAAGGGTCATGTTCAGAGACGGAGTTCCGTCCCGTTTTTACATGCGGTTGGTTTTTAGGTTAATTGGAGATCACTGAAAAGAGGGTTTGGAAATGCACCACAAAAAGAAACGACTGGTTAATCGTCGAGCAGGATGCAAACTTTGCAGACCTTGGAAGATTAACGGGGTCCGTTCTGACAACCTGGAGGGTGAGCGCTTCAGTGATCTCGGCCGCCGTTACGCGCAATCGCTGCATGAACCTGATACCGTGCAACACTGGCGCTTCACGCCCTCACGCATACGCTGAGGCCTCTGGAAAGTTCTGCGCACCTGGACCGCGCTGAAAGCGAAACCTTTGCGGCCGACCGAGAGCGGCGCGAGGACGAAGATCGAAAAGCCTACAATTCTGAGGCGGGCGGGCTGGACAGCGCAGCCTGGTGCCAGGCTTCAAATTCTGCGAGCTGCTCCGCGCTCATTCCTCGGGCGCGGCGTTCTTCGATCAGGTCGATCAACTGGGCCTCGGTCATGATGGTGATCATGGACTCGGCTTCGAAACTATAGGCTTGGGATATCATGGGTGGACAATTCGCCCCAAGCTTACCCTTGCTATTTACCAATAGAAAAACCTTCAAGTGGCTGTTTCTTAATGCTTTCTTCATGTACCATAGGGCTACCTCCAGTCTGGGAGCCGGATTGAACGTATTACCGGGCTGATCTGGTTTATGAAAATACCTTCGCTTTTGGTAAAAGCGAAACTCTAACCCAAAGCCCGCATGAACAACCCGGCTTCGTCAAAAAAACGGGCCTGGAATTGTGGTCAGATCGTCGGGCAGAAACGGGCCTTCACGATGGACGAACTGGCCGAAATCGAGCGGCGGCTGCTGGCGCAGAAGAACTGGCACGACCTGGCGCTGCTGAGCTTCGGTCTGGACACGATGTTTCGGGCGGGCGACCTGTTGACGACAAAGGTCTGGCAGGTTTGCTACCAGCAGGGATCAGTGCGAACCATGATCACCCGGCGTCAAAACTAGCTCTTGATGGCGCCACTTCCAATGCCATTTGCAGCATTGTCTTTCCCATCGGCGTTGATGTGTCGAAGCTTTAGGACAGAGATACGAACTTAACGCCCCGCCTGCCGATAAATGTGCCCGGCCTGGCAAATCGGGGCATCTCATTGCTACCAAACGGTTGGTTGTATTTATCGGTCATGTGCTCTCCACCGCGTTGAGGCCGAGTTCGTCAGCTTCCTTTTGATTGAAGCCATGTTGTGATGATTTCCTTGTGTCGTTCGCCCCCGAACGATTTGAAATGCCCGCCATGGACGGTCTGAACCGGAAGCTTCAGGAGGCGCTCCATGCTGTCGACATATTGCGCCATCTCACCTTCGTCATTGCTTTCGATCAACGGCCCGTCATACAGGATGTCTCCGGATATCAGTAGCCCCGTTGCACTTTCCCACAGGGCTATGCCACCGGGGCTGTGGCCGGGCGTGTGAATGACCTCGAAAGCGCGGTTGCCGAGGTCGATTATGTCTCCGTCTTCGAGTGTGCGTGTGGCTGGCGCCGATTTGACCGTGTAGCGCGCCGACTGGTATGGAGCAGGCGGCATTTCGGTGAAGATGTCGTCCGTCACATAGTCCTCAGCCCAGGTGTTCTGCCGCGTCGGCGCCGCGAGAACATCCGCTTCGGCCGCGTGACACAGGCGACAGGGAAATTCGTGATGCGTTCCGATGTGATCGAAATGGGTATGGCTGGCGACCGCGTCCAATGGTCGTTCGGTGACGATTGGAACCCATTCTCTGAGCGACAGGACGCCCATGCCGCTGTCGACCAGCATATCCCTGTCGCGGCCTCGGACATGCCAGATATTACACCGGAAGAATTCTTTGATATGGGGCTCGTCAATCCAGGTGACCCCATCCTGGAGCTTACGTATACGATACCAGTCTTGCGGTTTTGCGGTTTTCATTCGGTGACTTCCAACGTGACAACATTCGAGGCGAACAATGAAACCGTGTCGCCCACCTGCGGCAATTCACCAATGGGAAGATGCGCCACATAAGATGTTTTTACCTCATCCAGGACCTGAAAGTGGCAGCGGTGATATGTGCCAAAAAACGCGGCGTTTTCCAAGATTGCGTCACCCAAGGCGACCTCTCCGGCGGGGCCGATATTTTCGGGACGAACGCACTCGATGTAATCCCCGACCCGAGCAGGTTGAGCCGCCGACAGCCTGTTCAGATCCCCCATGAAATTCGCCGCGAACAGCGTTTTAGGGCGCAGGTAAACATCTTCGGGGGGGCCGGCATCCTCGACCTTGCCGTGGTTCATCACAACAATTCGGTCGGCAATGGCCATGGCCTCTTCCTGATCATGGGTCACGTGCACAAACGTCGTTCCGACCTTGCGCTGAATCGCTTTCAGCTCTTCTTGCATCTGGCGGCGCAGCTTCAGGTCCAGCGCGCCCAGCGGTTCATCCAGCAACAGCACTTCGGGGTCAACGGCAAGCGCCCGTGCCAACGCCACGCGCTGACGTTGTCCGCCGGATAACTCGTGCGGCTTGTGATTTGCCTTGTCTAGCAGGCCAACAAGATCCAGCATTTCATCAGCCCGATCATGACGCGCCTTCCTGGATTGTCCGCGCATGCGCAGCCCAAATCCGACGTTGTCGCGCAACGACATATGCGGAAACAGAGCGTAATCCTGAAACATGGTGGTTGTGGGCCGATCCTTTGGCGCCACCCGTGACATGTCTTCGCCGCCGATCAGAACCTGCCCACTTGTCGGCGCAAGAAACCCGCCAAGGATGAACAGCAACGTGGATTTCCCGCAACCCGATGGGCCGAGCAGCACCACAAACTCGCCTGCATCAAAATGCAGATTGATGTTTTCAAGTGCCTGAAAGTCCCCGAAATACTGGTCGATGGATTGCAAAGAGACATCAGCTGTCATGATTTCGACTTTCTGAAAACGGTGAGTTCAAGGATGATTAGAATTGCAATGGAAACCAAGAACACAAGTGATCCGATGGCATTGGTGGCCGGCGATAACCCTGAGCGCAGCATCGACCAGATTTCGACCGGCAATGTCACGTCAAACCGTGTCAGCAGGAAGGCGATGATGAACTCGTCCCAGCTGAATGTAACGGCCAGAAAATAAGCGGCCAGCAACGCGGGTTTCAACATCGGCGCGCTGACCAGAAAGACCACCTGCAATTCGGATGCCCCAAGATCGCGCGCGGCGCGCTCGGCGTTCTTTTGGTGGTCGCCCATCGCGGCAAAGAGGATGGCAAAACAAAGCGGCACATTGATGACCACATGCCCGATGCCCGTGGTCCAAAGCGATGGGCGAAAACCGAGATTGTTGAAAACAGTCAAGAGGCCCAGTGCGATAATCAGATAGCTGACCGTCATGGGTGCGATCAGCACGCCCCGCATCAAGACCGAGCCGGGCAATTTCACCCGCGACAAACCTTGCGCTGCAAAAAAACCCAAAAGCAAAGCGATGGCCGCTGAGATCAACGCAACCAACAAAGAGTTCGCCAAGGCCTCCATCATATTGCGATCGGCAAGTACCGTTGCGTACCACTTCAGAGTCGGACCATCAAACGGTGGGATCGGCAAACGGCTGTCCTGAAAGGAGAACAGGACCAGCACCACGACGGGCAAAAAGATGAATACAAAAATCGCGGCCAGATAGGCCCAGCTCAGAATACGCATCAGACCCGCTCCATCTTAAGCCACCGGGCCGTTGCCGCGTAAGCCAACGTCACCAGCATCATCAAGATCACCGAAAGTGCCGAGGCCATCGGGAAATCCCCACGCCGCCCAAGCTGCAACATAATCAGCTGCGGCATCGTCAGCTCATTGTTGCCACCTAAAATCTGCGGGGTGATATAATCACCAATGCACAAAACAAAGGTCAGGAAGGCACCCGTCATGATCCCTGGCAAGGTAAGGGGCAGTATGACCAGTCGCAACGTGTTCCACCCGCTGGCCCCAAGATCAGCGGCGGCACGGGCATAGTTCGGAGACAGCTGAATCAGGTTTGAATAGATAGTAAGCGTCAGCAGCATCACAAAGAAATGCACAAATCCGATGATGGTTGCCGCACGCGTCGCCATGATCTGGATGGGTTCATCAAGAATGCCGATGCCAATCAGTGCCTGCATCACCACGCCGTTCTGCCCCAGCACAAGAGCCCAAGCATATGAACGCACCACATAGGACGTCCAGAACGGCAGGACCGCAAGCATGATTGCCAGACGCTGGTATCTTTGCGGTACCTGCGTGGCGATAATCCATGCCAGAGGCCACGCCAGCAGGATCGAAATGACGGTTACAATCAGCGTGATCTCAAGGGAAACCACAATGCCCTTGAACAATGAAGGTTCGGTGAAAATCTTGACGTAGTTGTCCAGATCATAGGTTTGGATGATCTCTCGGCCCTCAAGATGGGCAAGGCTAAGCAGGACCATCACCGCAAAAGGAACAAGAAAGAACGCACAGGTCCAGATCAAGGCAGGGGTGACAAAACCGAAGGCCCGGCGTCGTTCCTGGTGCTCAATGGTCATGCACGTTCTCCGCTCTTTTAGCTTGCAGGCCCGGCCTAACCAGCACGGGCCTGCAGTCTGTTACTGCTGCAGCATATCTGTCCACAGATCTTGCATCGCAAGGTCCAGATCAGCGTCAGGGGTTGGATACAGCTGCGTACGGGCCAGGTAATCCGCTTGTTCATCCCAACGTAGCGCCGTCTTTTCGGCATCCGTCAGAATGGCACCAGCTTCGGCATTCGCAGGCATCGCCCAGTAGCACGAGGACGTTGCCAGCCGGGCCTGCCCTTCCGGGCTGGTGATGTATTTCACGAACTCGACGGCCAGATCCTTGTTGGTGGAATCCTCCAGAACACCGATGGACTGCGACCAGCGCAGCGCGCCTTCTTCCGGAACCAACCAGTCCATGTCGGAGTTTTCTGCCGACAATACGGCTGTGAGCCATTCGCCACCCCCGATGACAATATCAACCTCACCGGTCGCAAGCGCAGTTTGGCTGGCAACCACGTCGCTGACCGATTTGGCCGCATCCTTGAGGGCGTACAAACGCTCGCGCATCCCCTCAACGGCGTTGCTGTCCAGATCAGCCGTATTTATCCCCTGCTCAAGCCCAACAAGGCCAAGCAGCGGCAGATAATAGTCATAGACAGCGATTTTTCCTGCGTATTTTTCGCCCCACAACGTGCTCATGTCGTTCATGTCAGCGACATCAACTTTGGATTTATTGTAGGCAATCGTATTGTAGCCGAATTTCTCGGTAACCGCATATGTCACACCATCACGGGTGTTGTTGTCAGCCATCACGACTTCGGGAAAAAACGACGCGGTGGGCAACTGGTCCGCGGGAAGGGCTGCAAGCCGTCCCTCGTCTACAGCACGCCCGACATCAACACCGTCAATCACCAACACATCCCAATCACCGGGGCGCGACTGATCCAAAATCGCAAGTGCGGCCGCAGTGCCTTCGTATTCTTTTACATTTACCCGAACATTGTGAGCGGTCTCAAATGGCTCCAACAGTGCCGGATCGGTATGGTCACACCAGACAAGTGCATTTAGTTCTTCAGCGGCCATAAGCGCTGTGGAAGACAACATGACTGCCAGGGTCGACCCCGTCCCAAATTGAATGACTCTCTTCATTTATTCCTCCCAGTTGAATCAAAATCACAGTTATTGATCAAAACTTAGACAGTTGTTAATATTCAAATCAACCAATTTCTATAGTCACTATAAAATAAGGGGTCGCCATGTCAGGGCTAAGAGAGCGTAAAAAGGCAGCAACCACACGCCGAATCCTTGAGGAAGCATCACGCAGCTTTCAGGAAAAAGGGTATGAAAACACGCGGATAGAGGACGTCGCCGAAGCTGCCGACCTCTCGGTTGCCACGTTCTACAACTACTTTCGATCGAAAGCAGACATTCTGTTGAGCGGCATCGCCGCTGAGACCGAGATTGTCCTGGCCGAGGCGGAAAAGTGCATAATCCGGCCACACAACAGCGCGGCCGAGGCCTTTGACGCGCTGGTGGTGGTCTATTTCACAACGTCGTTTTCGAGCACGCCGCGCTCGCTGTGGCGGATCGCGGTATCGCAAACCATGTTGCGGCCAAAGTCTGAGTTTTGTCAGCGATACCTTGAAATGGACAACCGATTGTCCCTGCAATCCTGCCGTTTTGTACGGATCATGCAGGAGGCAGGTCACATCCACCCGGTCATCGATGCGAAACCTGTCGGTGAAATGCTTTTCAACAACGTGAACATGAATTTCCTGGAGTTCATCCGCGATGACCGCCTTACAGCGCAGGACGTCTGCGCCGCGGTCAGTCGACAATGTGCCCCTGTCTTTTACTTACTTTCTGACAAAGTTGACTTTCGTGGAACCTCAGCCGCAAGAGACCTGCAGACGTTATCCACCTCATCCGCGACCTGAAAACTCGGCCCCAATCTGTGGAGTTCGCCCCGATTTCCGGACAGTTTGATTATTGAGCCTATGCGGCGATTGTCCAAGTCATGGTTTCGTATGCTTGCGCGGGGGTTTGGTAGCCTATGGCGGAGTGTCGGCGCTGGCGATTGTAGAATACTTCTATGTATTCGAAGATAGCAGCCTTTGCCTGGGCGCGCGTTTTGAACCGGTTTTGGTGCACCAACTCCTTTTTCAGGGACGCAAAGAAACTTTCCATTGGAGCGTTATCCAGGCATTCGCCGGTTCGGCTCATTGATTGGATGATCTTCGCGGAGCCGCCGTTGCTACAGATTCACGCGCTTGCAATCGCATCAAGACGGTCCGGCCCAAAACCACCTACGCGCAGGCGCGAGGCGGCGGAGGAGGTTGAATATCTTGAAGCTGAGAAGATCCTGGCGGCCTATCCCGAAGACAGGATCCGAGACCGACGAACTACGTTGCGCCTGATTTCAGCGGCCGTGAAAGCCGGGGTAAAGCCCGATGACCTTCTGCAAGCGGTCAAAGCCTATGCGAAGGAAAGCGAAGGCTACACGCGCAGCAAGGTCTGTTTCTCGGACAATTGGTTCAAGATGCGCCGATGGGAGAGGGGGCTTGCCCGGGTACAGGCGGATCGCGAGAAGGCGCGGGAGGCCGAAGCCAAAGGCCGTGCGAGCCTTGCCGAGTGGATTCACGAGCGTCATCCTCTGTGCCGCCACATCACCAACCGGCAGATCGAAGACTTGATCGCGTCAAAGCTGGTGACGCCCGAGCAGGTGCGCGCTGCGGGGTTGCAGTCGTGAGTGTAGCTCGCATGTTACGCTGTGGCGTAAAATTAGAATATTTACGTTGCAGCGTAATTTGTTTTGATTTACGCTATGCCGTAAAAGGAGCCACATCATGGACCTCACTGCACGAACGGCCGAGCAGATCGGCGAGGCACTCCGCCGGACGCGCAAAGCGCGCGGCTGGACCCAAAGCGATATCAGCGCGCGCACGAATTTGCGCGTCGCGACGATTTCGTCGCTCGAGAATGGCGACGCGGGAACCAAGCTCGCCACTGTGCTCGCTGTCATGGCGGCTCTTGGGCTTGAGTTCCGATTGGTGAAGCGTGGTGGCTCGCTTGAAATCGAGGATATCTTCTGATGGCGAAACGCGGGCTTAGCGGCACTATGCAGGTGCTTCTGAATGGAAGGCTGGTGGGGGCTTTGCGTCTCGCAGGCTCGGGTGCAATCAACTTCACCTATGATCCGGACTGGCTGTCGTGGGAACATGCCATGCCCATCTCTCTGTCCCTGCCTTTGCGCGAAGAGGCGCACCAAGGTGGCCCTGTCATTGCCTACCTGGAAAACCTGTTGCCCGACAATCAGGCGATACGAGAGCGCGTAGCCGCACGGGTGCGTGCAGGCGGTACGGACGCCTGGCACATGCTGGAGAAAATCGGGCGCGATTGTGTGGGGGCTTTGCAGTTCGTCTCTGGTGAAGTCCCAGAGGACGGCACAATCGAGGGGGAGCCCGTGTCTGAGGCGCAGATTGCCGACATGCTGCGCAATCTCGCGAGCGCTCCGCTCGGCTTGGACGAGGAAGACGACTTCCGCATTTCCATCGCAGGGGCGCAGGAGAAAACGGCACTGCTACTCCACGAGGGCGCGTGGATCCGTCCATCGGGGCTCACCCCAACGACCCATATCCTCAAGACTCAGCTTGGCGTTCTGCCCGCAGGGATCGATTTGTCTGACAGTGTTGAGAACGAATTTTTCTGCATGAGCTTTTGCCGTGCAATGTGCATGGATGTCGCGGAGGTCGAGATTGCCGATTTTGAAGACGTGCGAAGCCTTGTCGTGACGCGGTTTGATCGGCGCTGGACCAAGGATCGTCGCTTGATCCGCCTCCCGCAGGAAGATTTTTGTCAGGCACTCTCGGTCCCGCCCAGCCAGAAATATCAAATGGATGGCGGGCCGGGGATCACTGAAGGGATCGGGCTGCTGACAGGCAGTGACGACCCCGAGGCGGATCAACGCGCGTTCTTCCGCGCGCAAGTGCTGTTTTGGCTATTGGGGGCGACGGATGGCCACGCCAAGAATTTCAGCATCGCATTGCGCCCCGGCGGTTTCCGCATGACCCCACTTTACGATGTTCTGAGCGCCCAGAAAGCGGTGGATGACGGTCAAATCCGCCAGAACCGGATGCGCCTCGCGATGGCGGTCGACGGTCACTACCGGATGGGCGAGGTGGTGCCGCGCCATTTTCTGCAGGCTGCCAAGGCGGCGGGCTACGGTGTCGCGCTGGCGGAAGAGGTCTTGTCGGGCGTCGCGGCAGAACTTGAACCCGCCTTAGACAAGGCACTAGCAGACTTGCCGGACGGATTCCCTCAGCCATTGGCGGAAGCCATTGCTGCTGGCATACGACGTCGGGCAGCTGCCTTTCATGCCGTATGATCCGCAGATCATTTTTCCGCTTTATGATTGGTAGATCATATTGGTCTCGAGCAATCTGCAGTCCCGATGCAGTTCTAGAAATTTCCTTTGCCAGTCTTGATCGGTTAGCTCAGAGACCGATAGCCAAGCTCAGCCCCTCGAGGCCGTGTTTCTGATTGCTGAACATAAGCAGGCAGCCTTGTCAGACGCGGTGCAAGCCCAGCTTCAACAAGAAAATTCCCCTGCGCCAGCGCATTCCTCGCGAGGCAAGTTTCTCGCTGACAGCCCCTTGGTGCCAGCTTTGGTCATGTTCATCGAAACACTCAAAGTGAGGATCAAGAAAATGGCTACTCAAACTCTGAAACTGAACGTCAAATCCGGCGAAAAAGACGGCAAGAACTTCTGGGACCGCTGCGGCGTGCTCTTCGTCAACACCGATGACAGCGGTAACATCACCTCAATCAACGTCAAACACAGCATGTTCCCCGACGTCGAGATGGTCGCCTTCCCGCGCCGGGACGAAGATCCGGTCACAGAATGACCTCAGTGCCAGGGCGGGTTTCCCGCCCTGGTCCGCAAGCAGTTCAGAGGCTGATCTCATAACCGCCCCTTATTCCAAAAACAGCACTCAATGTCAGCTTAAAGGGCCAGCACGCATGATTTCCGCCATCAAGTCTACAGCGTCAGGCCCATTTAGTCGCTTCGGCGGAATACGCACCGGAAACTCTGTTCCGGGGATATTTCTATTTGAAGTGATATTTCCTAAACCATCAGCAACCAAATCATTCATGAACTTCCGGTCTTCTTGGCTTAGATCAGGATTGAAATACTTTGAGATCAACCCGACTAACACATCGCAAAATTGTATGGCTCGAGAGTCCCGTGAATCGCAGGATTCAGTTGATGTGACACGATGTGGCCACTCCAATCCATTCCCATCGCCGCCTGTGATCTCAACTGGATTAACGTTTGGCCCAGTGATTGTTTCCCATGTCGCCCTGTCTCTCATGAACGATGAAGACGCGTCATGAACCACGGCAAAATCCTCTGTGTAGTTTTGCCGCCAGTGACCAATCACAGCGATCATGGTGCTTGTTTGGAGGGAGTTCGTGCTTCGGAAGGTTTCAAGATCATTGAAGCGCTCAAACATTTGAGCCCCTAAAGCCATCTCAGAGATGAATGCCTTAACACGTTCATCCGCAGTCTCTGCCATTGCAGGTAGGCGTTGTTGTAAAGCCGTGAGGCTTTCCGCCGATGGGGCGAGGCTGAACTCCTGATAAGATCCGAGCAAGTCGTTCAGAAACTCTGGTGGAGCGAAATTGGTTAGCCCATGGTAGACAAGATTTGTGTATTTCCAGCAATAACCTTCATCGTAAAAGTCATAACCGGAGTTACTGACAACTGGCTCTACCAAGAAATCCATCATTTTTGCTAACACTGCAAATCGCTTGTTCGTCACATAACAAAACGAGCGATCAGCAACTTGATCGAGCTGTGAACAAAACACCCGGAGGCGTGCCCTATGATTGGAACGCCAAATGTTTGTAAAGTGAAATTCGTCGCCTTGGTATCGCGGGAAAGATGTTCGCAATATTTCTTCGGCTTGATCTTCTGAGATATTGGCGCTGGCAATTGAAAAGATCGGCTGAATCGGATCCAACAAATTGTACCCAGTGAAGCCTGACTCATCAAAATATATTGTTCGTGTGGTCATTGGTTCCCTCTCAGCTTTCAAAATTCACAGGCACTTTCGCCGCCTAGAGTGACTCACTTGGAGCTATTTCGCTAACGCCGCGTTGGAGGAAAGAACACGGGCAAACAAGCTGCTTAGGTAGCCCTGATGCCCATCATCCATAAAGAGCACATGTTTGTCCTCTAGGTCTGATTTCGAAGCTTGGGTCTGGATATTCAAAAGTTTCGGATACGGCGTATCGGACAAAATAAATGCGTTGAGTGTAAGCAATTCATCTTTAAGATCAGTCTCTAGTTGCCTGATTTCCCTGAACAAGTTGAATTTTGCGTCACTAATTGATAGCTGACGAATGCCCTTTGGGTCGACAAGGGTCAACCACTGCTGACCAGTACTATCGTCAACAACCCAAAGCAAAAAATCTGGGTAGAAATTCCCTGCGGTCGCAAATCCAAGCCCCTTGCTCTGAACAGAGGGGTTTCGAAGTAAATACAAGCTCTTCCCAGCCAATATCTTTTCGCCTTTTTGCGTTTTGCAGAAATTCTCCAGATCTCTAACAAAGCGAATTTCGCTTGGTGCGTCAAAGGCCAATGGTCGAAGCTCAAGCGGGATGTTTGAGCCTTTTTCCTTACTCAAAAGAGGGTAATATAAGTGGTTTTCAAAACTAATGGCTACAACACCCTTGGCAGTCCAACCTGCAGCCTTATCGATGTCTTTGGAAGCAACTAGGTTGCTCAAGGCAACAATCTTATCGTGATAGCTTTGTGCTTCGTCACTCTCGTCAAATTCTAAGGCGTAGGTTTCTAACATTGCAGGGTGGTCTTCTTCCACGAGGATCGCGTCATAGAACTGCCCCTCGAAACCCGCCTTAATCACGGAATAGAACCGGTCAGTAAAGTCGCACAAAAGTCGAACCAGAACCGCCTGCTGCGCTGCAACATCCTCAAATGATTTGAGCGCCAAAACAACGTCTGGTGCAAATAAAGTGTACCACTCGTCATCCCCTTCGCAGAAAGCCTTGATTTGGTCTTTCGATACCTGGAGATTGCTGTAGCCGCGCTGATCTTTGTGTCGAGTGACGGCCTCAAAAATGGCAAACCAGTCGAAACCGTAGAACGCTTCTTTGCTTAGTTTGCCTGACTTGCGGGCACTTGGCGCAGTCGCGCCATCTTGAACAGCTGAGTCTAGTGCCTCAAGCCGAGGATATAAGTCTAAAGTGACATGTGGTTGCTTGATTTTTCCAGCCAGAGCTGGCGGTATCTCATAAAGACAAGGAAAGTGCTTTCGTTTGAACCCATCAGCCCCATTTTCATCAAAACCGTCGCGCAGCTTCAAGCTTTTGAGCTTTGTACCTTTTGGCAAATTCTTTTGGGTTGGAAAGTCTAAGTGAAGGATTTCATCGCTGGGTGTTACCCCTTCCTCCCGCAGATAGTCCTTGAAGCTGGCCATATAGTTTGCACGGACACCGAAAATGTTCAGTGTTTCCAGCTTTTCGAGAAAGGCACCTTTCGGTCTCTCGTTCGGCAAAGACCGCTTGAGGGACATCCCCTGACCTTTAAGTCTAACCCCACGACCGAATAGCTGAATGATCTGCGAACCTTCGCCAGCGCCCATGTTCAAGAGCCCCATTGTAGACACGCGCCAACTGGACCAGCCTTCAGTAAACTTCCGCGATCCAATCAAGATGTTTAACGGGCTCTGGTTGGAGTTTATCGCTCCAAAGAGCCCCCCCCCGAAGTCGTCACTTTCAGTGTCGAAAGTCATCTCATCGGTCGCTGTTTTGAAGAAACCGGCTGCGTCGCCAATGTTGATAAGCGCAAAAGGTTCTGAAGTTCCAACACGAACAGCAAGCTCACCATCTGTGGCTTTCAGGTTTACCAGTTTCAAACGCTGACGGGCTTCAGCGTTGAAGAGACGCTTTAGGATATCCTTGTAGATATCCTCTGCCTTCCTTTGCATCAGCGGTACGAAGCGTTTCTCAAAAATGTCTTGGCCCTTTGGGTCCAAAAGCTGGGCATCCTCTTCAACCAGACTCCTGATCCGCTGTGTTGATCCAGTCTCGTCACCCAAGAAACGCGCCAAAAACCGGAGTACTTCGAGCACATCGCTGTCTTCACCAGTGACAGTGTTGCCAACGAAAACCCAAAGCGGCTTGGCAATACCAAAGGCCGAAATCTCTTTTTTCTTTGTCTCCCACAACCAAAGCTGCTGATAGTAGCTCAACAGGCATGCCGTAAAATATAAATCGCCGTTTTGATTATAGGCATCCTCCCGCAGGTTCAGGATCAACGAGTCCTTGCCGTAGCCATCAGCGTAAAAATACTTGTAGCTGTAGTCTATCAACACGGCCTTGGCGTAGGCTTCCCTCACTGCCGCAATCTTTGCCTTTGCCCGGTCATCAGATGTCAGGACGACCTCGGCCTGTTCGGCATCAGTCAGTTGGCGATAGGTCTTTTCAAATTGCAGTTTGGCTTTGGCATTGAGAACATCGAGTTCCGCCTTTTCAATGGTTTTACCCTTCGCAACAGATTGACTGAAAGTCGCGCTGTACTCAAAGGCAAAGCCGCCATCGACAAGCGCTGCGCGCCGCGCCATCCATGCACCACCCGCACTACCAGTCCCGCGATGGCCCTCATCGACTAGCACGAGGTTGTTCCCGGCAAACGCACTGACCGCCACTGTCTTATCGCCCATGTCGTCGGCCAGTTTGTTGACATCGATCACATCGACCCAACCGCGATACATCCCGCTCGTCTCGTTTTTGTCGAAAAGCTGAGCGCTTATCCCGGACTCCCGAAACTCGTCTAAATGCTGTTCTGATAGCCCCTCGTTCGGGGTCAGCAGAATGATGCGATCTGGATAGGAGTTGGCGGCATCCGCTTGGAAATAGTGCAAATACTGCTTGATGTTCACATGCAGCAACAGGGTCTTCCCGCTACCTGTGGCATTCCAGAACGCCAGCTTATTTAGATCATCGGCGGTATAATCACGGAACGGTTCGGCACCCTTTTCCTCATGATACACAGCCATTGCGCCGTTCAGACCGTCCAGAAGCGCCTGACGACGGTTGAAATACCAGTCCAGATAGATCTCGCTGAATAGCAGCGACAAGTACTGGAAATACTTCATGGTGAGAACCGAGCCAGCCGTGCGGTTACGCTTCTTTGTGATCGCCAGCCAGTGCGCGACGATGTTCAAATCATAGCGGCGCAAATCAGCAACGCTGACTTGGTCAGGGTCGACAAGCATATGTTCAAGCTGATTAAAAAAGCCGGTTTGTCCGTCTGCTCTGATACCTTCGTGGAATGTATCACCCAGCCGTTCTTTTAATGCGGACAGCGAGCCACCATCAAAGTGGCTAAGCATCCAGCGGTTTAGGACCAGCTCTTTGTGAAACGACCGTTTTGGAGCCTTCGCCATTACACGTCGTCCACGTTAAACATCGCGTCCAGAAACACGGGTTCGATCCGGCGAAGGGTCATCTTCTCAGTTACATCGACGCCACTTTCCTTGGTCACGAGAACGTCGGGCACGTTATGGTCGCCGTTCACATAGATGAGGTCGTAGTCCACTTGCCCGGGAGCAAGGCCCAGACTGTCAAACAGGGCCGTCAGTGCCTCGTACCCAATCACTTCGCAGTCACGCCATACAACCATCGTGCGCTCGCCTGAGGGGAGCCTGCCAGTGACCAGCGCATATCCCTTGTCCATTTGCAGATCGACGGTGCCGACACTCAATCCGATCAGATAGCTGAACGTCTCAATCAGATCGACTTTGCGGGTCTCAAACGCACCTGCGCTATCTACCGCAATCTTGAGCGCATAATCGAAGGGCTTCTGGAAATCATCGACGGACAGAAGCGAACCCTTGGTTTCCACGTCAAGCATGTAGCGCATCAGATAGTCGTCTTTGGCTTCTGGCTTGAACCCATCGAGGAGGTTTTGCTGACCGTCAGTGCGCTCAAGCGTCAGATTATTAAGCGCATCTTCGTAGCTTTCGATTTTCAATGCCTTGAAGGCATGACTGATGCCAGTTTTTGACGATGTCGGCTTGCCACCCTTCCAATCAGCTGAAAACACCGCCTTCTGCAATCGCGGCTTAATCACAGTATCGAAATATGCACCTTGCTCGGCAAGAATGTACTTTCTCTCGCCGTTATCCTGCCGATTCAAATTAATGACAGCATGACCTGTTGTCCCCGAACCAGCAAAGTAGTCAAGTATAACCGCTGACTTAGTTGCTCCGGCCACTCGAAGGCAGTCTTCTACCGCATAGATAGATTTGGGGTACGAAAACACATTATAGTTTTCAAAAAAGTTTTTCAAATAGCCAGTCCCGTGTTCCGTCGCCGAATATTTTGCATCTATCCAGTTCGTAAGGGGCAAAACACCATCGGAATTTGGTCGAAATTTATAGTAAAATGTAACGACCCCGTTCTCTTCCTTAAATTGATAGTTCGAGGGTTTTTGAACGAGATCATCAGGCGAACCGCGCCATGTTCTAAGCGTACCGTTATCATCAATTGGGTATAACACTGTTTCATCGCTTAGAGGCTCTTCAAGGATATCCCAATCTCTGCGAACTTCATCATACTCCATCTTCGGCACACGGAAGGTTTCGCCCTTAAGATAGATCGGGTAGTAAAGTGATGGTCGGTCGGCTCGCTCAGAGTTCGAACCTCTTTTTCTAAACAATTCCCACATATACATGCGCCCATCTTCATCGCGATGACGATAACGAGAATTCTGTTTGTCGGTCCTTGGCAGGTTTTCAACTTGCGCCTTTTCTGTTTTTTTTGCAAAAATCGCGTATTCATGCGACTGCGCGAAACCTTGCGGCAATGGACGACCAGATGGGTTCATTCGGATTACAACTGTTGCTGCGAGATGCTCTGCTCCAAACACATCTTCCATCACGTAATTGAGCTCACGGTACTGATAGTCATCAATTGTGGCCGTCAATATTCCCTCGGCACTCAAAGTCTGTCGTCCAAGTTTTACGCGGTCGTACATGAGGCTGACCCATGACGAGCTGCGATAACCATTCTTATAACTAATTGGGCCCGCGTCAGTGTTGTATGGTGGATCAATATAGACGCACTTCACCTGATCGCGGTATCGCTCCTGCAACAAAGTAAGCGCCTGAAAGTTGTCCCCATGCACCAAAAGACCATCGGTTGTGGCGTCCAAATCAGGTAATGCCCGAAGCAGTTCTGCTCTAAATCCGGCGTCGAATAGGTTGGTATCAACCATCAAGAATTCTTGCGCCTTCAGGTCATCAACTGAACCGGCATCTGAGCCTTCACGCATCCCGAGCTCGTGCCACTGAGCCCATTGCACACCGTTGGCCGCGATAGCTGGGTAAAGCGCCTCTGGAACCCGGTCCAGCGTGACGCAGTACTCGGCTGCTACGACGAATTTCCGCTTGAGCCACAGCTTCTTCTGAAAGTCTTCAATGCTCGCCAAGAAAGTGATCAAATCCTGCGCAATCGCACGCAGGCACTGAATCATCCGCAAGTTCTTTTCAATTGCTGCGAAAGCTTCGGCATTCTGAACATCATCGAGGTGCATCACCTCATTCTTGATGTAGAAATCCAGCTCACGCCGCAGGAATGGCCCCAGATCCTTATGGATAAAATAGTCGGCCGTGTTCTTCTGCGTGTAGGTCGTAAGGTGCTTTTCAAGCAGTGTGCGCTGCGGCTTCTTCTCGGTCGGCGCACGTTTCGCCAAATCAAGCCACTTGGTCTTGGCTGCATCGTGGGCCAAGACAGCCGCAACAGCCTCCTCAACCAGCTTGTCCTGCTTCGTACCCTTAGGAGCAGTGGCATAGTCAAACCGGATGATCAGTTCGCCATTTTCAACGCTGACTGGATCAATGGTTTCGTCATAAGGCTCTCCATCATCATCCAGCCGCGAGACCGTCCGCGCCTCAGCCAGCATGAAGCGACGTTCTTTGTCGTTGTCCTTGCGGTTATCTTTCGCCGTATCAGCCGCGACCAACCGGAAGTGGACGCTGCGCCCATCATCCAGTTTGAAGCTGTAATTTGAAAAACTCTCACCACTTTTGATGTAATATTGGTCACGGTTGGCCCAATGCAGCACAACCTCTTCGCCAGAATATGGGATCGCATAGGTGTCGCCCTTGTACCGACGCTGGCTTATGAAATCGCCCTTGTCGTAGTAACGCGAGAAGAAGGTCAGCAGATGTGAGAACACTTGGTTTTCGTGCTCTGCCGCGCCGGTTGAAGCGGCCGCAAGTTCAACTTTCAACTGTTTGACCTTGGGCGAGTCCGCAGGATCAATACCCGCATCCTCAGCCCCTTTTTCAGCTTTGGCCAACGCCGTTCTGATCGCCTTGGCGTTGTCTGACGCTCCGGCTGTCAGGGCTTCGGCAACCCGCTCTTTCAGCCGTTTTGAAAGATAGTCGTTGATCTCATCGGCACGCGCGTTGAGCACGCGATAAACCCCAAAATCAAGGTCTGGCCGGTCGATTTGGAAGATTTCACGCAGCTTCGCCACAAGGTCTTCGTATTTACTCATGGCAGTCTATTCCCCACGCTTTTTTTTGACAGTTATAGCCGCAAAAACCAAATAAAGAACAGGGGAGATTACCGCCTGACCAGTTAATCCGCATGGATCAGCTGGATAGCCTAAACCTATGGATTCTCAGCGCTAGTATCAAATAGTGAACCCACGCTTTCGCGCGCGGGTAACTGAGTTAAACGGACTGAACCGGGGGTCGACGGGCCGTTGGTCCGCTCACCCCGATCCAGGCATTATTTCTTTTGATTGGTCCGCCCACCATCCCTGACCGTGGCGGTCAACCTTAGTCCATCCCCAAAATTAGCCACCAATTTCCCCGGTCTCGCAGGCGAGCCATTCCTCGCGAAGCAAATTGGCGTCTGATTTTGGCGCAGACATTTTCTTCGCAAATGTGGCCGATTGACAGCCCCGTTCAGGGCCGTGGGTCGGGCTTTGCCCTCTCCCACTCTGTTCCGCCGAATACATGCGCATTCGGTCAGATCAGGTGGCCGAGGCGCAGCCCATCGGCGGAAGGGGGCGCGAAGCCTCACCCGCGTCACTTTGATCAAGGAGGCCACAAATGGCACCGAAGTTTGATGTTTATGCCCATGTCACCGACACCATTATTGCAGAGATTGAGGCAGGCACGCCGCCTTGGCGCAAACCGTGGACAGGGAGCGCGTCGGGCATTGCCCTGCCAACCCGACACAACGGCGAGGAGTATCGCGGGATTAATGTCCTGATGCTCTGGGTCATGGCGGCCAAGCATGGCTATGTATCCAGCCGCTGGATGACCTACAAACAGGCGCAGGAGCTGGGCGGCCAAGTCTGCAAAGGCGAAACGTCGTCCACCGTGGTCAAATACGGGACGTTCACCCGAGAGAACGAGCTGGGCATCGAGGAAGAGCTGCCCTATGCGCGCGCATACCGCGTCTTCAATGCCGATCAGATCGAAGGTTTGCCGGAGGACTACTACATCCGGCCCGAGGACCCGCGCGATCTTGGCACGGCCGAAGATCCTGAACTTGAGGCGTTTTTCAGCCGGACAGGGGCGGAGATCCTCACCAGTGACGACCCGCGCGCCTATTACAGCCCCGCCAAAGACCACATCCACATGCCGCCGATTGCCACGTTTCACAATGCGGCAGGCTACTACGGGACTTTGGCCCATGAGATGATCCATTGGACCGGCCGCGAAAAGCGGCTTGAGCGGATCAAGAAATTTGCGAACCGTGAGGCCTATGCCTTTGAAGAGCTGGTGGCAGAAATCGGCGCTTGTTTCCTTGGGGCTCAGATTGGCGTTGCGCCGGAGTTCGGTCAAAGCGCGGCCTATGTCGAAGGGTGGTTGCGCGCGCTCAAAGAAGACAAACGGGCGATTTTCCGCGCGGCGTCCGAGGCGCAAAAGGCAGCCGACTTTGTTTTGCAAGCAGCAGGTCAAAACAATGAGGTTGCAGCATGATCCCCGATTATCACAGCGATGATTTTGCGACGGCGCGTCTGGAAGACACCGTGAGTTTGCGAAGCGCCGCCCGTGAGGCCCGCGCCACGCTTTACGCGGTGTTGAACCGGCTGGAGCTGAACGATCTGAACGGCGAGGAGCAGCCCTATATCGACGATTGTCTTGGGGCTCTCGCAATCCTTGAGGAGGCGTTGCGATGACTTTGGAAGAGATCAAAGCAGCAGTGGACGCGGGCAACCGCGTTCACTGGATCAACAGCGGGTATGTTGTGACGCGTGATGACGTCGGGCAATACCTCATCACATTCACTCAGAACGGGTCGGCTATCGGCTTGACCAGTCGGGATGGCACCCATCTGAACGGCGAGCCTAACGAGTTTTTCACCGAGGAAATTGCGGAGGTTTGCCATGAAGTATTCTGACATCAGGCAGGCGGCCCGAGAGGGCCGCGCCAGCGTGCATCTTCATGGGTTCTGCAATCTGCCCGATGGCGGGCAGGAGTATTGTGATGATCTGGCACTGATCGATGGCTGGGCGATCTATGTCCGAGTTGAGACCCTGGACGACCCGCAACAGCCCTTTGATCTGCACGAGCTGCCCGATCATCAAACCTATGCCAGCGCCGAAGGCGCGGCCCGCGCAATAGCGAAGCAATTGCTTGGCGATGCTGAGGCGTGGAACCACGATTAGTGGTGCCATGCCTTGCGCATGTGGCCGGGCTTTGCCCGGCGGTCGCAGCCTGTGGCTGCTCCAAACGGAATACAGGCAGTTGATACAATATTATAATATTGAATCAATTATGCCAAAGTGCCATAACAGAGCTGCCTGTATGATGCTGGCAAGAAATAGGGGTGATTACTTCACATGGGGCGACCGCGCTCACCACGGCACAAACGACTGACGCAGAACCAGCGTTTCGCCATCGTGCGGAAGCGTGCGGAGGGGGTGCCGATCGAAGATCTGGCCCGCGAATACGGCGTCACGACCCGCAGCATCTTCTACACGTTGAAGGCCGATCAAACCCGCAAGCTTGATGCGCGCGTTCGCTCCGAATTGGTGAATGTTCGGCTTACGCCAAAGGAGCTTGCGCGCTTTGATGCCGTGCTGACGCGGCATGATATCGCCAGCCGCGCCGAGGGGTTGCGGCGGCTAATCTATGCGTCGGACGATCTCTTCGTTCCTGACGATGAATTGGCCAACCAGATGCAGGGGTTATCGGCTTCGCTCAATCGCACCGGCAACAACATAAACCAAATTGCGCAGCGCTTGAACGAGGCAAAGCGCCAGGGCAAGACGCCGCCCTATGGCAACTCTGCCCATAACCAGGTGCGCGCCTTGGCCGGACTGATCTTCGATATCGCCGACCAGGTTCAAGACATGGCGCAGCGTCGCCGAAGCGCGCTCTCTGGCGAGGTTGCCCGCGTTCTGGGAGGCTTTGCCGATGGCCCGGAATAGTGCCATTGCCGCCGCGCAGGAGGCCTTCTTCGATCGCGACTGGAGCCGCATTCGCGGCAGCGTCCCGCGCGCCCGTGCCAAACAGATGGCGCGCGCGGCCATGGGGCATTCCCCCGCGATTTTTAAAGCCATTCGCGATGGCGGCACGCACAACAAAACCCAGCTACGCAACCAGCTGGAATACCTCACAACCAAGTCGAGCTTCATCATCGACAGCCGTGGCACCTATGACGGCCAAAGTGTCCTGTCAGCCAAAGAAATCGAGCAGGTCACACGCCGGTTTTCAGCGCAGTGGAATGAGGGGTTCCATCCCAAGCTGGGGCACACCTCGCATCTCTTGATGGCTTTCCCAATTGGCACGCGCGGCGAGGATGTTGCCGAGATCACGCGCGAGATCTGCGAGCGGTTCTTTCAGGGCGAAGGCAGCCACTTTGACTATATCGCCGCTGTTCACGAAGACCGGGATCACCCGCACGCGCATATCGTCCTGAACCGGCGCAGCAAGGATGGTGAATTCTTCTTTCTGAAAGAAGGGCACCACTTTAACTACGACAGTTTTCGCGAGGCGATGGTGGAGGTGTCAGACCGCTATGGGCTGCGCCTTGAGGCGACGCGAAAGCTCGAACGTGGGTTGACGACAAAGACGCCAAGCGATGTCGCTCAGCGTCGCGCGGCAGCAACGGGCCAGAAGCTGACCGAGCGTGAGCGCGTGGGGCCAGAGCTTGACCGTGCCTTGGCTGAGGTGGCGCTGAACGCGCGGCTTTATCGCGGCTTAGCGGCCGAGGCCTCGCGCGAGAACCAGCACGACATTGCAGCGGCCTTGGACAAGGCTGCGACGCTTTTGGCGCAGGGCAAACCGATTGAAGCAGATGGAAAGGTATATGGCATGGCCGAAGAACAGCATTCGTTTGATGAGGTCGTGGATGCCTTTCACGACAAGATCAACCAAGCTGAACGCATTGTGGCGGACGCGCCGGTAGAGCGGCGCGCGGAGCTGGAGCATGAGATGAACGACATCTATCGTTCACTGTCGCATCTGAGCCCAATGGGAACGCAGTCCCACACCTTGCTCGAAGATGCGTCCAAGAGTGGGATCTATTCCGCTGCGAATATACGGGCCGAGGCCCAAGGTGCCTTGCGCGATCCAACTCTTGCAGAACGTCTTGAGCAAGCTTTGAAAGGCACCGGCATTGACGCGCAAGAGGTGACCCGTCGCGTCGAAATCGGCGCGGGCAATGCCGCATTGGAACGGCAGTGGTTAGGGCAAGATCTGAAGGCGATTGCCGATAAGGAAGGCTTTGACCTGTCTCGCGCCGATGAACTTGGGAGAGCAATCGATCGCCTCGACCAGGTCCATAGCGATCTGGGCCGTGCATTGGCCGATGCTGAGGTTCTTAAGGACAGTGGGGCGGTGGAAGCCGAACGGCAGGAAGCCATGGTCGACAGGTTGCCGCCGACTACCGCTGATATCCTGAGCCGTATGAGGGACGACCCGACCGCTGATCCATTCCGCAGCGATCTGGAGCGCGAGACCTTGCGTGCTGAGCTGGAAGAACTGGTCGGTGAAGAAAGCACCCCGGACTTGGCGATTGGCGATGAGACCGCGCTGGAGGAACATATCGAAGACCGCCTGGACCGACTCTATGCGGCCAAGGCCTATCTGCAGAGCGACGCCTCTTTGGCGAACAGTATGGCGATGGAGCACGTCCTTGACGGGATCGCCAATGAAGAAATAGACGTCCGACGCGAGCGGCATGTCGATGCCGACGGCGAAAAGGGCGTGACGCATGGGTAAGACGCGGATCGCACTTGGCGTCATGAGCTTTGCCTTGCTCGGCGCGGTTCTTGGGTATGTCCTGGCTTCGGCTTTTCTGACGTTCCGCTGGCTCGGGGTTGGAGCTGACATCGATTTCCTGATGCTGGCACGCGGCTATGCGGATTTTCGGGCGATCCAGCCTAGCGATATGCAAATCGTGCACTTGATCATCGGGATCAGCACCTGTGCTGGTGTTTTGCTCAGCGCCGTCTTGATGAACGACGCGTTGACCAAGTTTGGTGAAACCCACTGGCAGCACATGTCCGAGATGAAGCGGAACGGCTTTTTCGGGAAGCCCGGTCACGGCTTCGTTCTTGGCAAGATGGGTAAACCCAAGAGCCGCAAACCCTTTGTCATGTCCAAGGTCTTTCCACATGCTCTGATCGTGGCCCCGACCGGGCGCGGTAAGACTACGGGTTTCGTCATCCCGAACCTTCTGACCTATCAGGGCAGTGCGGTGGTGCTGGACGTGAAGGGCGAAAACTTCGAGGCTACCGCGCGCCACAGGGTAGCGCAAGGCGACAAGGTGTTCCGGTTCGCGCCCACTGATTGGAAGGACGGCCGCTCGCACCGCTACAATCCTTTACTGCGCATATCAGCCCTTGAAAATGTCGATCGGCAGCAGATGGAGCTGCAGCTCCTGGCGTCTCTCTTCCTGCAAGCTGACAACGACCGGGTTCAGGGGCTTCTTGACGGTGGTATCGATTTGTTCGTGGCAGCAGGACTTTTGGCGTTCGAGCGAAAGCGGCCGACTTTGGGCGAAATCTACCGCATCACGGCCTCAGGCGGTGATAAACAGAAGGAATATCGCCGTCGCGCAGATGAAGTGGTCAATCCAGCCGCCAAGTTGATCTTCATGCGCATGGCCTCGACCAACAACGACACGCTGACGTCTTACCTGTCGCTCTTGATGACCTCCGGCCTCAAGCAGTGGTCGAACCCCGCCATCGACCGCGCAACAGCAACCTCAGACTTCGATTTCCGCGACATCCGCAAGTCACCGTTTTCGGTCTATCTCGTCGTCGAACCATTATTGGTGAAACCGCTCGCGCCGCTGATCCGCCTATTTTTCTCGGACTTGCTGGCATCGTTGCAAGACCATGAACCTGGTAAGGACGAGCCTTGGCCAGTGATGATCATGCTCGATGAGTTCAATCGGCTGGGTAAAATGCCGATCGTGCTCGACAGCATCGAAACCCTGAGGTCCTACCGGGCCAACATCGCGATCGTGACGCAGACCATCCCGGCGTTGGACGAGATCTACGGTGAAAATGCCCGGCGTGCCCTGCAGGGCAATGCGGGCATCAAGCTCTATCTCACGCCCTCAGATGAAAAGACCGTCGAAGAGCTCAGCAAAGCCGTTGGTAAAACCACTAAGCGTATCGTGACCCGCTCGCGCTCGGTCGGTCGCAACCCCTTCGCCGGTCGCAGTACGTCTGAACGGACCGAAGAGACCGCGTTGCTGCCCGAGGATGAGGCCCGTCGCATGGATCTGGATGACATTGTTCTGGTGGTCGATGCGCAGATGCCCGTACGAACCAAACGGATCAAATACTATGATGACCGGTTCTTTAAGCAGATCTTCGATAAGCAGAACGGCGATCTGCCATATCCCTCAGCCAGTGAACAGATGCGCGGGCTGCAGGGGCAGATCAAGGAGTTGGAGGCAAAGATAGGGGCGATGGAAGTGCCAAATGCGGCTTCTGATGATGGAACTGAAGGCGGAGGAAAACGGCGCGAAGAGATCGATGATTTGGCCCACCAAGGGCAGGAAGTGTCGTCCGGCGGCAAGTCTAGTTTGGGTGAGTATCAGGCAGGAACTGAAAGGGTGGAGAGATTTATGGAGGAGGCAGCTCGGGGATGAGGGGAAGCTCCCATAAGTTCACTGCAAAAACAATTTGGTGCGGCCTGCCGCGAGCAGCGGGACTTCGTCTAGAGACACGGATTTGACCCTGAAAGATCCATACCACTGGCGGAAAGCGGCAGTTCACTGCCAGCTTAACTAACCGTCGATCACCTACCCAAAGTGGTCATTTATTATTTGGGCCGCCTCGGCGCTCAAAGTTGAGCTTTCAAAAGTCTCAAGTAACTTTCCATCGAAGTGCTGTGCATACCAAGCCTTCTTCTCGTCCCTGTGCTTCGCATATTTTTCCGATGACATCATGCCCCAATGCTCCCAGAACCACTTCTCACCGTTCCAGGTTACTGAAAAATCAGGCAGGTACATTGTTCCGTTAGGCGCAATCAGTGGCGTTTCGTATTCGAATGCAACACCTCGTTCGTGGAGAAGGTTCGCAATGATCAACTCAGACTTCGAGCGGACCATGTCGCCACTTAGGGCTTCATGGATTTTTCCTTCTTCATACCAGCCCTTACGGTGGATCAGCGCGTCTGGAACCGCGTGGAAATATCCCTCGTAGAGCGAGGAGTTGATCAAGGCAGTCTGAGTGTTTTCAGGTCGTCTGGCCGATAACAAAGTCGAGACATCTCCCTGTACGAGAAGGGTGCAGTGCCTAGTCGCGCGAGTCAGAGCCGTATAGATCAACTCAGATGACAGCGAGCGCGTTTTCGATTTCGGCACCAAAACAAAAGTATGCTGAAATTCGCTTCCTTGCGCTTTGTGGACCGAGATCGCATAGGCAAGCTCTAGGTTGCTTTCGACGCTCTCCGATGCGCCGTTGGGTAGGTCTCGCCCATAGGCGACTCCGAGGTGTTCCTTTCGTGCAAATTTTACTTGAAACCGCTTCAATCGAAACCGGTTCTTCTTCACGTCAAAGCCATGCTTCTGCACGAAGCCGATCTCACCGTTGAATATCTCTGACCGTTCTGATTTTCGGGTATTTAAGTTGTATGCCCAGATTGGGTTGGATTTTGGCCTATTCCGATACTGGATCACCTTGTCAAAGAGCGTGACACCGTCGACAGCGCCAAACCAATTCATCGTCCCTCTTGCTACCCGCTGCTGAAGAGCTTCGTTCAGAGCTTCAACGCCGTGAGGATCTGCGCGGTGCGGAGTAAGGATCTGGTACTTCTCTGGCATCCACTCAAACGCAGTTCGCCAGAGTTCGTAGGGCTTTTCCTCATTCAACGCTTGGCCGGTATGCGCAGACATTTCTGCTTCGACTTCTTTGATTAGTCGGTCTGCCAGCTTTGCTGGCTCGTCCCAGTAGATGATGCGAAGGTCTGCATCAACATCTCCGCCTTTGTGAACGGCGGACAAAAGGGCTTCCGCCTGTGGTGAGGTTGCGTCCCCATCCTCACGCGCCGACGAACTAACGAACAGGTCAGCAAGGTCCAATATCGCAGTGCCTTGTCCAGCAATGGCATTCCCCATTTGCCGGAGGTTCTGATCGAGACGCGCAATGCTTCCGTTGTCCATTCGATCGAGCCAGACAATCGTATCCGCGAATACCCGGCCTCTTCCGATAGGCGGAAGCTGATTGGGATCACCAACGAGGATGAATCGGCGCACCTGTCGCCAATCGATTGCGCGAACCAAGCTGGCCATGAGCCCGAGATCAAGCATCGAGGCTTCGTCCACGATGATTGTGCCGCCGCCCTCGCGCTTTCCGCCGCTTCGCCGGAACGTCAGGTTGTTGTTCAGCCATCCGCCCTTGGCCAGAAACGAGTGGACGGTTGAGGTTTCAACCCGGTCAATCCCTCGCTCATAAAGCTTCGCGCGGACGCGGTCTGAGGCTTTGCCGGTTGGTGCCATGACCGTAACAGGTGCGCCGTCTCCTTCGGTCTGACGGACAGCCCGTATGATCGCGCAGATGACAGTCGTCTTTCCGGTTCCAGCAGCGCCGGTCACGACGGCCAGTGGGCGGCGGAAGATTGCCTCACAGACTTCTGCCTGTGCCGTCACCGCCCGCGTGTATTGCTCCCTTGCTTTGGCAAGAAGAGGGCTTTTCTTATCGAGAATTTCATTTTGCCAATCGCTCTCAGGGAAGGGGCGCTGCAACTGAATGTCCGCACGCCCTGATAGCTTTGCTAGTGCGTCTTCAATGTCTCTCTCGTCATCATAGACATCATCCAGGTAGAGCCACAGCCTGTCGGCTTCCTCACGCAACACAAGCGCTTCTTCGAGTGTCACACGATCGACCTCGAAATATCTTGTGGTAAAGTGGGCGAACTTCCATTCGGGAAGCTTCTGCAAGCGCGCATTCACTTCGGCGAGAAGGCCGTCCGCAGCCCTGAAGGTCTGGTTAGGCTCTCTTTTTAACTGTTCGACACAGAGCGCCCGGAAGCGCCTCGCATCGTCATATTCCATGTCCGCGAGAGGTTCGCCGCCAAGTTCCGGCGAAGGCAGCACCCCGCGATCAATTGTTCCCCATGGGATCGTGTCATCGGGGCTATCGCCGACATATCTCTCCGAGAGAACGTAAGGGTTTTCCGCCGGGGCACTGCAGTCGTCCATCAGGCCATGCTCTGCCCGCATTCTTGTGTCATCGCTGACAATCCTTTGGATCTGATCGAGAGTCAGATCGAGCCGTGGCAGTACATTCCTGAGCAATGTCCTGGCATCGTCCGGCTTTAGCAGCCACTGCCTTGCCAGCTTGGCTAGCGGCCTTCCCATAAGGCCATAAGGCGCAACCTCGATGTTGTCGTCCACAGCATCAAAGAAGAGCTTATGCGCATCTTTTGATTTACCCTCCGCCATCAGCTTTCGGGCATGGTCGGTCGCTTGATCGGCTCCAAGGAAGCGCATGACATTGAGCAGACCGGGGTACAGACCGCGCTTGTTCCATAGCTCAGCAATGCAACCCAGAATCCAGCGCTCGCGCTCATCCCAGTTTTCGCTCTCGTCGCCAAGGGCCCTTAGCTCTCGGATGGATCCGAGAAATTGCTCAAGCAGTCCGATTGCGTCATCATTGGTCAGCTGACGCGCCCCGTACTTGCAGGTTCGCGGATTGTCCGGATAGAGCACGAAGCGATTGAGTGTCTCGAGATCGTCTCGATAAAGGTGGTAGGGCAGCCGCAACCCTTCATCGGGGTAGAGTGAGGTCACGTTGCGGCCCCAAATCATCCCTCCCGCAAATTTCTCACTAATGTAGTCACTTACGTTGTCGTACAGCAGGCGGTCGGATACGTTATTGACCCGCGACACGCCAACCAGCACATAGCGAGGACTTTCTTCCTCGGTGAAGGGGTTGGAGTAGTTCGCATAATAGAAGATAAGGCTGTTCCCAGCTTCAACGTTTGCGAAGAATGCGTCGGCGTTTTCGGAGCGCCGGTTGTTGTCCAGCTTTCCGTTCTCGTAGACATCGTCGCTATACATGGCCTCATAGGGCCATACACATGTCGTCGCCGGAGGAATGTCCCATTCAGTTCGACTCGCGCCGTCATTAAAAAAGTCGGGCGGGTTCGAGTATCCACTGATCATGTCCGTCCCAAAGGCGTTCGCGCTATAGACGCAAGGTGGCAACTCATCACTACTCAACCTTGATATAGGTTTTCCAGCATTTGCCATTTCCTTTTCGAGTTGGCGCTCGCGAGCAATAACATCGCCAGGGTAGGATTGGCATCCGACACAGTAGCTATTCAATTCAGGGCGCTCACATATGCGGCCGTTCCATCCGTTGTCATGCCACGCAACTCTCGCCGTTAAATGAACTGTCATGGTAACTCTTCCCCCCTGCAGAAAGGGTCTAATTGTGCTTCAGTATACAATCGACCGAATTCGTCTTGATGTATGGAGAGGGATTCTCGCCATCCGCCAAAACAGCAAATTCGCGTTTGCTGCAGGCTATACGTTCGCAGCGATATTGCTGGTGCGCAACCAATCAACCCACTTTTTCAGAAAACCTCGAAAGTCATCTTCTGTGATACGCAAGATGTTCAAGCCCTCCAAGTCTCCAAGGCCCACGGGGCATTTCCCCTCTCCGTTTTTGCATTCTAGGCGACCATATTTACCACTGACAAAAGCGTACATCTTTACTGGGCTATCATGTCCACTCTTTCCGTCTGCATCGAGGTATGCGACTCCGCCATGCGCAAGCGCATTTCGAAGAATGCTTATCCACTGTGAGGCTGGCATGTTTCTGGCGGCTTTTCTCGCCTCATCACCGTCAAGGTAGATGGCGATGTTACTCGGGATTCCGTCTGCTGTGTTAAAGAATGGTTCTTTACGTAGGGTTGCAAACGACCATGCCGCGTCTTCGAAGAAAGGGGCGTCGGCGAAAGGCCCTTTTCTGATCACATCAATAAAAGCTTGAGGAGCATCTTCACTGATATGTCGGTCGTCGGCGTATCCAGTGGGCCTGTCTATATGACGTTCGATACGTTCTATTGGCAGATTAATGATCGGCATCGCCATAGAGATCAAGAATGTTGAAGTTAAAGGCCCGAGTTCGGGGCGATCATTTCCATAAACATTTTGTGCCTGGTCCCAAAGGCCATCAATGAGTTCAAGGCAGCGTTCTGGCAGATTTATTCCGTAGTGAAAAGGTTGCCCCAAGTCTATCTCCTCTTTGTACAATTCTTACGTATTTTTTTTGGAGACTATACCGATAATAATTACACAACAGCTTTGTTTTGAGGCGTCGGTTGTCGGTGGTCATGATGGTGATGCTGTATCTCGGCGACGCCCTGCAAAGCGAACTGCAGGTCGGGGCGGAAAAACCTAGTCCAACCGCTTTGCTCGTTCAGCAACCCTCTGAACCATCGAAACGGTCGCACCACTGGCTTGCCGTATCCCAGCCCCCGCAATCTCAGCATTCGACCTGGTCCCAAACCGTGCCCGCGCTCGCGAGCCCTTGGTGCCGATCAAGCCTTTGGCGAACCCGCCAGGGCCTGGAATGCTCGGCGGTCCGGCCATCATGAAGTTGCCTGAGATAGAACGCACGATCAGAGGGGTGGCGATGATCATGCCGCCTGCGAGGAACATCATCATGAAGAAGGGCACAAGCGCGCCGATATTGCTCGCTCCGGAGGGATCTCCGAGTTCGGTCATCAGCGAGCGCGACATGCCGACGACGGTGGAAAACACCCCTGCGATCACAAGGGGGTAGAGCGCGTATGAGACGGTGCTGGACAGCCAACGGTGGAAGTAGTCCTTGCTGACATCAAACAGCGAAAGCGCGATCATGATCGGGGCGATGCCGATCATGAAGGCCAGCATGATCTTCGCAAAGATCAGGACAAGGCCGCAGAGAGCGCCGATTACGCCAAGCAGGAAAGCACCGATCGCGCCGACAAGAGCTCCAGCCATCCAATGCATGTTGTCACCGGCGGCGTTCAGATAGTCGCCAAATTCCTCGATGAGATCGTCAAAGGCTGCTGCGAAATATGACGCACCCGCACCGCCTCCGCCCAGCCCCGCCACCATGCCGCCCGCGAGCTGGTCGAGCCCGTTGATGAGGGCGCTTGCTACCGCGTTGAATTGCACCCAGTTCATTGCAAACAGAGAGATGAGCATGAGCTTGAGGGCGAACCAGAACGCGGTCCGCCCATCCATGGACTTGTACTGAAACACCATGTTGAGGAAGACGCCGATCACGGCGAGCGTCGAGGCCACGGCAATGACGCCGCCAAGCTGACTGGCGACGTTGCCAAAGGTGGTTTGGGCCGCGTCTTCCAGAAAGTTATCGGTTGTCTCAACCATCCAGGTGACGACGCCCATCGGGTGCTCCTATGTTTTCTCGGTCGGTTTGACTCGCCAGATGTCGCGCTTCAGGAAGGCCTTCAGGATGTGTTCGCCGTCGAAATCCGGCACGACGGAGACCAGCTCCCAGCCGTCCTGACCAAGGGCGCTCAGCTGCGCTTCGATCTTCGGTGGCTTTGTCTTGGCGGTGTTGATCAGTTCAATCTTGTATTCAAACATGGGCTGTTTCCTTTGCCAGGGCCGGATCTATCGGCAGGTAAAATTCGGTAATGCCGCGCGCGCCTTCATGGCGACCGGCTTGAATGATCACATCGATCGAGCGGGTGATGTAGTCGTTCATGTCCTGGTAGGTCATGGGCACATCGGTTTTTAGGGCGGCGATTGCCAAGCGTTGGACTGCCAGCTGAGGCGTTTCGGCATGCAGCGTGGTGAGAGAGCCGCCGTGGCCGGTGTTGATGGCCTCGAGGAAGGTCATGGCCTCTTTGCCGCGCACTTCGCCCAAGACAATCCGGTCAGGTCGCATGCGCAAGGTGGAGGTCAGCAGGACATCAGCGCTGCGCATAGCCTCATCGCGATCAGACATCAGCGTGACGACATTGGGCTGCGCTGGACGCAGTTCGGCAGCCTCTTCGATCGTAATGATACGTTCGTCGGTGGGCACGAATGAGAGGATCTTGCGCGCCGTGACAGTCTTGCCTGTCGAGGTGCCGCCGGACACGATCATGTTGAGCTTATGCGTGACGCAGAACTTAATCGCGGCGTCGATGTCGCCGGAGGCCACGACATCTCGCAGCTCGGCATTGCGCTTGCGTCTTGCGCCCTCGTTGCTGCGCTCTTTTCCGAACAAGTAAGAAAGCTTGATCCGTTCCAATGGCAGGTCGGCGAAGAACCGCAGGGAAATCGCGTAACCGCCATCAACGGCGGGAGGCTGGATGACCTGCGATCGGATTGGGCGGTCACGGTAGCTGATGCTGACCGAGACGATGGGCTTCGTTCGGCTGAGCGTGGTGTTCGCGGCGGAGGCAATCTGATTGCCAAGGTCTTTGATTTCATTTGGCGAGAGCCGACGATTTACACCCCGCATAAAATGATCCCCCTGAAACTCAGCCCACAGCGTGCCGTCGGGGTTGATGCAAAGCTCGATCAGCTTTGGGTCACGCGCCTCGGGGATCTTGTCCATCGAGCTTTGCAGATAGCTTGCGGCCATGATCAGAAAATCTCCAGATCGCGGTCTACCATCACGGTGACACGGGCACCTTGGTCGACATAGATCACGGGAGAGACGGAGAGGTATTCGCCAATCACGCTTTGCGCGCTGTCTTGCAGGTCTTCGCCAATGCCCTCGAGAACATCAGAGGTGATCTCATCTTCGGTGTTCTGGGCTGCCACAGCGGGCAAAGCCCCGATCAGAGATATCAGGGCGGCGGTCCCAAACCGCGTGCCAAAACGGCTGTCGACGAAACCGGTCGTGCCAGAGCGCCCCAGCTCATCTCCACCAAAAGCGCTGATTTCAACGGTCTGGTTGCTGGGCAGAAAGATCCGGTCCCAGGCGATTGTCACCCGTTGCTGCGCGATGTCGAGGCCAGATTGATACCGTCCTATCAGACGCGCGCCGCGCGGGATCAGGATCCGCGAGCCGTCATAGGCGTGGACATCTTCGGACACCATCGCGCGGACCTGACCGGCGAGCGAGCTGTCGATTGTGGTCTCCAGCACGGCCTGGATCATCGTGCCCTGAACAACAGTGTTTGACGGGTTCACGATCAACTGGGCTTGCGTCACCTCAGCAGGTTCAGCGCCGTTGCGGACAAAGTCTGTGTCGCCATCAAGCCGCCGCTGCTGCGCGGCGGGTTCATTGTTGCCGCCTCCGGTGCCGCCAAAGGCGATGATTGGGCTGGCGATACGGGCTTGCAGCTCCTCAAGTTCGGCTTGCCGCCGCCGCTCGAGCTCCTGAAGGCGCATTTCTTCGGCCGAAGGGCCAGTTGGCGCAGGCGTGCGAGGGGTTTCCAGGCGTGCAAGCTCAAGATCGTTCTGCAGGCGCTGGATTTGCCGCGCACGTTCTTCCAACTCTTCGCGCAAGGCGGTTTGCGTTGCAGCTGCCTCGCTACGCAGGGCGTCGATCTCTGCGCCCAAGGTTTCCAATGCCTCGAGGTCGACAGTTGGGGCTTCAGGTGCAGGTGCGTTGCGCATGGCTTCGAGCTCGCGCCGCATGGCGTCCATTTGCGCACGCAGCTCTTCTGTTTCGCTGGCCGGTTCCGGCTCAGGCGGTGGCGATGTTTCAATCGGTGCAGGCGTGGGTTCGAGCGTACCAAACCCCGGACCGGCCGCTTGGAATTCGTCCGGTGAGGCGGTTTCCAAGCTTGCGGGTTCAGAACCGCCAGAGAATAACAGCAATAGGCCGCCAAGGGCCGCGATTGCCCCAATGCCGAGCGCAACGGTGATTAAAGACGGACGTGCCTTTGGGTTTTGTGGTTTTCCTTCAAGCGCTTCGAGGCGTTTCTTAAGCTCAGTCGTTTCACTCATCGTGGTTTGCCTCGCTCATCTCTTGCACGCAAATCTCGTCCTCGCCGAGCCTGAGAACCCATCGATCGCTGACACCTGACACGCGGATCACGCCGTCTGGCCGCGCGAGCGCATTCACGCTGCGCTCATTGCCCCCAGACCATCGAAAGATCGCGGGAAGCGGTGCGTTCGCGGCAAAACGGAAATAGGTGAATGTGCCGTCATCCCAAATCTCGCGCGGGGTGATCTCGGATCGTGCGCTGACGCCATAGGCGTGATTTGCTGGCGCGCCTGCAGCCACACGCGATTGCCGAGGGGCCGCCTCGGGATAGGTGAAGCGAATGACGTAGAAGGTCGGCGAGCTCGCCTCGGTGACGTTAAAGTAATAGCTGCGCCGATTGGTGTAGACGGTGATGTTTGTATGCGCGCCCCGCGAGACCGGCTTGATCGCAAAAGCCTGGCCGCCGGGTACGCCGTCCAGGAGAAACCCTTCAGTGTCGCCCGCAATGATCGAGCGGATGGTCTCGCCTTGGCCGAACTCGATGCTGGTCACATGGGTCAGGCTGGTGCGGATGCGGTAGACCTGCCCATCCTGATAGGTGGCTAGCCGGACGCGGGCATCATAGGGGCCTTGGCGCGGCTGAGTTTCCGCATAGGCGGTACCAGCAAGCGGAACAAAGAGGACGAGGATCAGGAACAGGCGGCGCATGGGTTACTCCAGACGATCCGAGCGGATCGCGTATTCGGTGACGGTGAAACCAAAAGGGTTCTGCCAGACATCGTCGATCGACCGGCTATTTTCGGGCCGAAACTCAAACATCAGCGTTGCAGTGAAGAGCCCGTTTTGAGAGCCGCGCGGTGAGTTGAGCCGCTTGCGCAGGCGCACCTGGGCTCGGTTGGCGCTGATATGGGTGATCGAAAGCACCTCGACATCAAGCCGGGCATCTGTGCCGTAGCTGTCCGGCGGATAGGCCTCATGGCCGCTGGTCCATAATGCGCGCAACCCTGCAGCTGCCGCACCGTCCGACTGGTCCAGGACCTGCCGCACACGCACGTCATTGTCGAGCTGATTGTAGGTCTCTCGATCAATGACATAGCGGTAAACCTGTGCTTCGATGATAGCGGGGCGTTCCGTGAGTGAGACCGCTTCAACCATGGCATTGGGGAGGGCCATGCCGGTTTCGCTATCAAATGGCACGATCATGGGCGGCGGGTCCACGTCGAGCAGGGCCACGAGGGCGGCAGCGAGGCAACCTGCCATGCCAAACGCCATGCCTGTCAGCCCCAGCTTCTGCCACATGAGCTCGCGTCGTCTTGCGCCGTAGACGAGCTCTTCTTCGATGATTTCTGCCTCGCTGTTCATGGATTAGTCCGCGCGGAGGTCTGGCAGGGTGAAGTCCATGTAGCGGCGCTCTTCGGCCAGCGTGGCGGCATCCACCACGCCAGATTGGCCAGCGCCGACCGTCTGGATGGCTTCGAGTTCCCACATTCGCGTCATGGCAATGGCTAGCTCGGCTGTGACGCGGGTGTTGTGATCGACGGCTTCCTTGAGCGTTTCCATGTCCGGGATCAATGAGACTAGCTGTTCAACCCGTTCGAGGGACTGCGCGGCCTCGTCATAGCTGTTCTCGGCCGCCGCTGACATTACGGCCCCAGTCCCCGCCTGACTGGCGATGCGCTCAGCCCCTGGATTACCGCTGCTGGCCATGTCGGACAGGCTATCTTGATCGAACCCTGCATCTTCTAGGGCTTGTGTCATACGGCCTTCCATCTGAGGGGCCGCATTGCCGATCAGGCCGCTGAAATCGCCGCTTTGGATTTGCCGGATGGTGCCAAGGAGATCACCGAATTCCTGATCGAGAAGCCCGTCGAGATCACCGCCCATGGCCATTTCGATGATATCTGTCGCGCCTGTCAGCGCTGCGTAGGTCTCATTCAGCGTGTCCAGTTGCTGTTGCACCAGATCAAGCTGTTCGAGAAGCGTGTCGAGCTGGTCGGTTTGGATCCCGAAATCCTCCAGCATCTGCTGCAGCTGACGAATTTCCTGTGCGATATTGCGCGTGTCGACCGTTGGGACACCTTGGGCAGACAGGGGTGAGGCAACCAACAGCGCGCAAGTGGCAGCGGTATTTAGAAAGCGGATCATCGGAGTACCTCCAGATCGAATTGCATGAAGTCTTGTTCGCGCGCCTGCGCGGCCGCCATGGCCAGCTGTGCGGCGCTAAGCGGGCGGGTGTGGGCGGCCTTGAGGCGCGTGCGGATGGCGATCAGACGGGCGAGTTCGGCCCGCGCATAGGTGTTGAGAGACATGGCCGCGTGAATGTCATCTGTCTCACCAATGCGGGTGATGATGTCCTGCACGCGCAGCGCGGCCGCTTGCACCGAGACCAAGGAATAATCGCCATAGACCCCAGCACCGAAGGAAGTCAGGCTCATGGTCGAGTTGGCAAGCAAGACGGGATCAATGGTGCCGAGCGCATCGACGCCGCCGACGAGGGCAAGATAAAGGTTGTAGCGCTCCGGGATCACCTGAACGTAGTGCTGGGTCTCAGCAAAAGGCGGCACGCCGCCGTAGCGCTGCACGTTGCCCGGACCTGCATTGTAGGCGGCCAGCCCGTGAATGATGTTGCCGTCAAACATGGCCAGCATCTGCGCCAGATATTGTGCACCGCCGGTGAGCTGGATGTAGGGGTTTTCATAATAGGCCGGATAAATCCCGAGATCCTGCGCTGTGCCGGGCATGATCTGGGTCAGGCCGAATGCACCAACAGGGGATCGCGCGCCGATGGTGAAGCGGCTTTCTTGCCAGATCAGCGCCTGCAACAGGCAGCGCCATTGCTTGGGCGACAGACCCGCAGCGCCCACGCCAGACAGATGGTGCGTTTCCTGAGCGGCACGAATGATCAGCTGTTCGATCGAGCCCGAGGCGTCACCGAACATTTGGGCTGCGCCGGGGTTTGGATCAACCGGACCGTAAAGCGTGTCTGCAGCGCTTTTAGGTGATGAGCCTGCTTCCAAACTCGCGACCAGCGCGCCTGAATTTCCGCTGACCAACGTCGTGGCATCAAGGATGACTTGCAGCGCCTGAAGTTGTTCTTGCTCGAGCTCTTCAAGCTCTTCCTCTTTGGTCAACCGATCCCGCTGCAGCGCCAAATCTTGTTCGCTCTGTTGCAACACGCGCTCGCGCTGCAGGAACATGCCCGCATCGAAGGTTGGCACACCTTGGGCAAAGGCCAATGGCGCGGCCAGCGACAACAAGCCCGCTAGGATATGCGGGCGAAAACTATTCACTCAGTCCACCAATCGGCCCGAGCGGCTCGAAATTGCAATTGCTCCGGCTCACCTCGGCAAAAGACTTGAAGCATTCAGCTTCAGACGGTCGGTATTCCGCGCAGGCTGTCAGGGTCAAAAGGGTGAGGGTCAAGGCGAGTAAGCTACGCATCAGTCTGTCTCCAAAAATCGGGGTCCTGGCGGTAATCCGGACCGACCAGCGCTTCGCCTTTTTTCATGCCGCCAAGGATCGTGAGGAAAGGGCCAAGGGCGCTTAGATCGGCATCGATCACCACCGAGCCTTGGTCATCACGCACCAGCGCCAGGCGGGAATTACTGCCAGTGCCGAGCAAAACGCCGAGTTCTTTTTCGGTGAGACCGAGCATGGTGTAGTCACCGGCCGAGGCGCGAATGTTGGGAAGCAAAAGCTGCGTCGGCACGGCTTCAATGATCGTCTTTCCGGTGCGGGTTTTCTCAAGCTGGCTTGCGTATTGCGTCATCATCACAACAACCGCATTCTGTTTCCGCGCGGTCACAAGCCAGTTGCTGAGCCGGTCAGCAAAATACGGGTTGTCGAGTGCCTTCCAGGCTTCATCGATGATGATCAGCGTTGGTTTGCGATCCTCGATCACGCGTTCCACCCGCCGAAACAGGTAGGAGAGGACCGCCATGCGTTCTTTCTCGCTTTCGCTGTCGAGAATGCCGGTCAAGTCGAAGCCGACCACATCACCATCGAGTGAGAAAGTATCCTCGGCGCTTTGCCCAAAAATCCAGCCATAACGCCCATCAGACGTCCATTCTTGGATCCGCTCGAACAGATCTCCTTCATCGGCCCCAGCCACAAAGAGGGAGGCTAAATCTTGCCAATTGCGAAGGGCGGCATCACTGGCTCCGGCGTTCTGGCGCACCACCTCTTGAATGCGGTTGATCTGAACAGGGCTCAGAGGCTTGTCGGTGCGATGCAAGAGCGTGGCCAGCCAATCAGACAGCCAGGCTTGCCCACGTCCGTCGATTTCTGTGCGGAGAGGGTTGAGGCCTGTCGCTTCACCCGCTTTGATGGCGCTGTAACGCCCGCCATTGGCCCGCACGGCCATTTCCATACCGGCCCGATAGTCGAAGACAAACACGCGCGCGTCGCAGCGACGAGCTTGGGTCATGAGGAAGGCTGATAACACCGACTTGCCGGACCCAGGACGGCCAAGGATCAAGGTATGCCCGCCGGTCGGCTCTTTGTCCGGCTGTCCGGCTTCGTGGTAGTTGAATAGGAAGCCTGAGCGTTCAGGCGTCGGGAAGAGAGAGATCGGCTTGCCCCAAGGCACTTGGTGGCCAGGTTTGCCCAGTTGACCACGATGAAGCGCCGCGAGGTCGGCAAAGTTCGTGTTGGTGATGGCGGCTTTGCGGCTGCGCATCTGCCCGTTCCCCGGATGTTGCGCGAAATAATGTGTCCGAGCCGCAAAACTCTCGTTCACAAGATTGACGCCTTCACTGGCCGCGATGTTGCGCACCTCGGCAGCGATGGCTTCCAGCTTTTCCTCCGTCTTGGCGAAAACCGTGACGGTCATGTGATGATCGCCGAAGCTGAGGCGCTTGGATTCAAGATCATCCAGCGCGTCGACCAGTTCTTCAGCAAGAGAAATCGCGCCATCATCACTGGCCTTCATCAGTCGCTGTTGGCGCTTGATCCGGCTGGCCATGATATTGCTGTTGATCGGTGTGAAGGAATGCGTGACCACCATGTCGACGGGTAGGTTCAGCTCATCGAACATGGTGCAGTTGGTTTTGGCCGGGTAAGTCTTGATCGCAAAACTGGTGCCAAACCGCTTGCCCTCCGTCCCATCGTCCAACGTGAAGCCTCGCCCCTGAAATGTGACGCGGGTGTTGGCTACATCTTCGGCAATGACGCCAAAGCGGGATTTTGCGAAGAGCGGCCGCTCTTGGCCGATGTTGAGCGCCCCGAGGAACCCGAGTAGCTCGCCGCTTTCGGCCCTAAGAAGGCGCGGGTTCATCTCGGCACATGACGACAGCAGAAAACCGATGACCTCTTCGAGCTTGCGCAGCTGCTTGGCTGTCTGGTCTTTCATCTGTGCGATGGAATCTGAACGCTTCAGGCGCAGCCGCGCGCCGTTGGGAGGGCGTTTCAACACGGTGAGTGTGAGCGTCTTGTCCCGCAGACCCGCCTGCGCCATGGCCAGCTGCCAGCGGGCGTCCAGCGCTTGCGCAAACCCTTCGTAGGGCACCGGTGGCAAAGCGGTCTCAATCGCCTTGGAGACCTTGTGAACGTAGAAACCGTACTCTGGCCCAATCTGCGCAATGATCGCCGCGAAGAGCGCGCGGATCTTCTCCAGATGCGCGTCATCGCTGGTCATGCTGTTGACGCCATCAAGGCGGATGCATTGGAACAGGGCATTGCCGCGCGTGCGGATCGTCACGTCATCCACGAGGCTGACATAGGGCAGCATGCTAGCAATCGGCCGCTCTTTGCGCGCCCAGTCTGGCAGCATGGCAAGTTCATCCGAAGGGTCAAGGAGCATAGCTGTCCCCCGAATGGATCTTGTGGTTGGGGGTGGGCGGCGTTTCCTGCAGTGATGTGACCAGCACATCAAGAAACGCAGGATCCCAGTCCGCCGCTTTCCACAGGGCCGGATAGGCCAGAGCGGCGGCGACGATCACCGGCCAGCTTTGGACCCACAGAAAAAGCAACACAAACCCAAAGAGCCAGACCATGGCATACATGATCGGTAACCCGATGAGCTTTGGTGGCCGGATTAGGCCCAAGAAAAGAATTGTTTGCGTTGCCATATCGGATTTACGCGCCCCAGATGGCGGTCACGATGGTCGGCGCAGCCGCGATGCCCGCGATTGCGACGAGCACCCAAAGGGCTTGGCGGAAGTCCAAAATCCCGAAGAGCCAGGACAGGAACACACCGATCAACGCCAAGGTGCCGATCACGATGCCCAAGGGACCGGTGATTGTGTCGACGATGCCTTGCAGAAGGTTCTGTACCGGCGAGAGGTCGATACTTTGCGCGAGCGCGGGATTGGCAATCATCAAACTGGCCAGAGCCAGCGAAAGGATCATGCGGATTTGTGTGTGCATCAGGAGGCTCCAGTCAGTCGATCACGCACGGCCATGACACGGCGCACGTGATTTTGGGTTTCTCGGTAGGGAGGGATGCCGCCATAGCGCGCGACCGCGTCTGGTCCCGCGTTATAGGCCGCGAGCGCGAGTTCGGGTGCGCCGAACTGCGCCAACATCATCAGAAGGTAGCGGGCAGAGCCATCGAGGTTGGCTTGCCAATCATACGGATCTACGTCGAGCTGCGCGGCCGTCGCGGGCATCAACTGCCCGAGGCCAATCGCGCCTGCAGAACTGCGTGCATTTGGACGATAGGCGCTTTCAATCTCAATATTGGCTTGGAAGAGGGCCCGCCATTCTGTCACCGACAGGCCTGCGCGGCGCAACGCCGGGTGCCCGCCATAGCGATGCGCGGTGCTTTCGAGTGCAGCGAGGATTTCGGGCCGGGGAACTGCCCGGGCGGGTGCAGGAGGCAGATCTACAGTCTCAGGCACTGCAAAAACGATCAGCTCTGGTGGGTTTGCGCCAATCCCGTCGACGTAGCTTTGTGCAAAACCTGATTGGGGGGATTTGGTTTCCAGCTGGCCATCAGCCCGCATGGAAAGAACGAAGCCTTCAGAATAGGCAGGGGCAGCAAGGAATACCGCGAGGAAGGCAAGTATCTTAGCCCGCGTCGTCCAGTTGGTGAGAGGCGATCTTGCCTTCGAGCATCGGGATCGAGACGATCGAAACGCCAAGGCCCGCAAGAAAGCTGGATAAGCCGTTGATTGTCTTGAACTCTCGGGCTGCCATGTTGTTGCGTGCTGTAACGAGCAGGCGACGCGTCTCGCCATCTGGCGAGACGCAATGCACGGTCCAAACTCCGGACCACTGAGCACCTGTACGTTTGGGCGTAACCCGGCACACAACATCCGCCGAATGACCCTCGGCAAGCAGCGTGCGCAGCCCGTCTTCACTGACAACATTGGGGGCGTCTTGCATCAAATTCATAAGATCGAGCCTTGCAGAATTGTGCATTGGCCCGGCAGTCCCTCATGGACTACCGAACCGATACAATATTATAATTTTGCAATCAATAGGTGCATGTTACATTAATGCGCCTTTCATGCGTTGAAACGAATTTACTGCAACAGAGTGGCTGAGCCAAGATAATATGGCGGTTTTGAAACAAACATGGGCGGCTCTGGCTGTTTTGGGTTGGGGATCAGCCTCGATTGCGGGCAGTTGCCTGCCACCTGTGCCGCCATGGATGCCCACCGATCCCGATGATGTCAGGGCATATGCTGACCTGTTGAGGCGTGATGCTGAGGCGTATTTTGCCGAAGTCGAGCAGTACTTCCGTTGCCAGGATCAGGAACGGCGAGAGGTTTTTGAGCAGGCGCGCGAGGTCAGCGAAGGTTACGCGCGCGTTTTGGAGATATTGGATGCTAGGAGGAAATGACGGCTGTCACCTCCCTTGAGAAAGCTGTCTTTTACCACAGTGCCCTTTTTTGTGGCCTAGATTATCGATCACCTTGACCGGAGGGGTTCGGACTTCCGGAGAGTTCTATCCTAAATCCAGTTCACCAATCAGTTTTTCCAAGTCGGCAAAACGTAACATATCATATGGCATCACGTGCGCGGTCTCATCTCGCAACATGACAAATGTATTGGAACAACCCTTGGCTTCGCGTTTCGTAAATCTGCCAGACAACTGGCTGGCAAAGCATGAATAAGCGTCAATCAGCAGCGTCCGATGGAAATCCCATTCCCGTTCCACCCCTTCTTTCGCGATCATATTCGTTAGTGTGGTGGCCACACCTGCATCAATTATAAGTTTCCTCGCAGTCTCAGCCTCGCCCGATCGGATGCAGACATGGGCGCATTGGAGTGCATTTATGCAAAGATTGATTGTCATAACGCGCATCGAATGAACTTGGTCCGGGGTTGCGTTGGTCTCGCGTTCTAGAGGAAATCTTTCCAACATCTCTAAATTCTTGTGGAGAACATCTATGCTTTTTTCTAGATCGCTTTCGCCAAACCAATAGTTGATGTTCAACCGTGTGACTTCGACTGCTAGTTCTTCAACCCCAAACCGCAGGCCGCGAACGGTTTTACTTTTATTGCTTTCATGGTTCTTCTCACTTACTTCGCCCGCCAAAGCCGCTTTAGCTTTCTGCAAGTTGCCCAAAGCGACGTCCAAGTCAGTGTTGGCTTTCTGAAGACTGGAACTGACATTCTGCTTATCAATTGATATCGTCAGGCGCTGTGATACGGCCAGAAGGAAGAAAGCTTCTCTACCACTGATTATGACTCCATCTCGAGATTGGATTTCTCCCGACTGCGAGATTCGGACGGCTCTGCTTGCCAGTCCGCGAGTCACAGCCCACTTGCCCTCAGATGCGCATAGGGCCCCCCAAACCAAACACGTGACATATCCAAGATCAGTATTTCCAAGCTGCCTCGAAAGAGTATCCCGCTCCAGGGAGTTAAGCTTGTGTTCGATGAGGTCTTTCAAAGTGGTGAGATCGTGCGTTTCAGTTAGATTTCGAACAAGCTCTGTTGCTGTGGGAAAACCGTCAAATCTGATTAGCGGGGGGTTACGAGGCCGTTGTTTCCTCCTGCCTTCGCGACGAAACGCAAAAAGAATCTCAATTCCTGCAGTCGTGAATGCTATTAGGATGTCGTCCCAACGTTGGTCCAATTGGTTCCGAGCTACTTCTCCTAACCTTTCCACCTCTCGAACAATCTCTCTACGCTCGGTAAGCGTAGAAATTTCTTGAATGGAGGAAAGCACTAAGTCGTCTTCGTCGTTTCGGTAGATGAGCTCAAGAGCCAAGATTGGCTTCTTGAAACCATCCCACGTCTCTAAGACACTTTCGAAAGGGCTTTCGCCATTTGAAGAGAGCCGATCTAGGCTTTTCTGTAAGGCTGAAAGGCTCTCAGGTTTCTCAGAAGCAAGATTCTCCAACTCTTTGATGAAGCGCCATTTCCCTCCTGTATATGTGGTCAGCAAACCGTCAAGCCAATTGCTAAATTTCCTCGTATTATCATGGTCTTGATCTCGCCCATTCTGCCAGGAAATCGCCTCGAACACAAACGCGATCGGATCTAGTATTTTGACATGCATCGAACTGCTTTGACGCTGCCGCACGCTAGCGTGCAACAATGGGTCACCTGTAAGTAGGATGACTTGGACGTCGAATGGATGAAGGCGTTCGTTTAAGCCTTCCAAGTCCGAAAGAACTTGAGCATCATTTTCCAAATTCGTAAGTCTACGGCTCATTTTATGCCGCGAAAAATCTTTAAGCCAACCCTGCTTGCGTTCTGAAGCTCGTGCCCAATCTGATATGCTTCCTTCATGCAAAAAAGCACTAGCGAGGTTATCAAACTCATCAGATTCTTCTAATAGGTCGGCTAGATCAAATTGATCCATGATCTTCTGGTTGGCATATAGGCTAAGGAACCGACGGTATTCCTTTTGGATACCCATTGCGGGCCTGCCACTCTGTCCCGTTGAGCTCTTTGAAGGCAACGATAAGGCCAGCAGTTTTTCAAGCTTTGATTGGAAGAACTGATCTTTCTCCTCAATCGATTTTTCCCGTGAAAGAAGCTCGTCGCGATACTCAATCAAATCGCTTTCATAATTTCGCTTAAGAAAATTGCGTTCCTTATTTGTTGACTCCTCGAGCAATGCCTCAAAACTGTTGATAGTCTGCTCTTCCTGAGAAACCGCTGCACTGGCTACAATGTCAAAAATTGTCGCAGTCTCACGGGCGTGTGGAACAAACTGAAATAAAGGCAACGCAGAGTTCTCAAAGAAAATGAACTCAGCCAAAGCAAGTGACAGCGCTGTTGCATCTGTGTCCGAGTCACGGCGAAAAATTCGGCCAAATTGATTGCTAGCAGGGTCGGTGAAGAGTTTGATTGTGCCGGTGTCTAGAGCAAAGATCGTGACCCCAGAGAAGGACTTCAGCAGTTGATCTCTCTTGATCTGATGAAGCCTAAGTCTTGCCGCATCAACAATGAATTGTGAGAAGTCATGTTCGTCAATCATTGCTACAACATCGCTTCCTTGGCATCGTCGCGCTCGGAAATCAGCGTTTTCTTTGTTCTCGTTTCGCTCTGATACGCCTCCAGCTTAGCCTTGACGTCACTCGGAGTCATCCGTAGCTTTTTTTGTTCCATTGGAGCCAATAGCGCCTCGGCGAGTGCGTGCTCGCTAGTCAGTTGTTTTTGAGCGGGTGTATGCGCCGTCGCAGCCTGATGTTGACCGATTAAATCAGCAACGAGGAAAGCCGACGCACTCTTCGCCAATCGTTCAAGCTGTGAAGATTGTCCTTGGACTAGACTTCTTTCAGCAACATTCGCCGCAAATACCGACTTGAGCTGTGCTTCTGCCTGCGAGAACTCGACATCGCCATACTCCATTCGCCCTAGCAAAAAATCCTGAATCTCGTTTGCTAGGTCGGTTGCGTGATGGATTGCTTTGTTGGGTTCGATCTCAAGTATTCGCTCAAACAACTCAGGAAGAACTTCGTAGCTTGGTCCGCCTCCCTTGATCAGACTTAAGCATAGTTTGCTTGTTAGTGAGGACGAGAACTTTCCCTCTATGACCAATGTGGCAGCCATTTCCAGAAGATCAAAGGTCCGAACACCATCTGACATGGTGTCAGGAATTTCAACTTTCTGCAGCTTTTTTTGTCGAGACAGGACGCCGAGCGCGTCTACAGCTTCCATACATCCGATTTTTGCGGCAGTTCGTAGCAATATGCCGAATAGAATTGGTTTTCTCTCAGTTATCTCTGGCTCGGCTATCAGTTCTCCCAGCGCAGTCCGGAAAAGTGCCCCCACCGATTTGGCCCCAGTAGTCCCATCGTTTTTTTCGAGATAGGAATACACCGAAAAAACAACCTCTTCGGGCTCCATTTTTGATCGATACAAGAAATGATAAGGCTCGAATGAAAAGGCGTCATTTGTTGAGACCCAGGCTTCAAGCGAAGACTTGATCCAACCTCGTATCGCCGCCTTTTCGGTTAGCGCCACTCCAGTTTCGAGGCCTTTGTCGGTCATGGCTGTGCCAGCCTTTCCAGCCTCTCAATAAATTTCGACTTCGATCGCTTCCGAGACAGACTTCGAAGGAACTCCGCGTCTTTGATAGGGACCCAGTCGCGTCTTGGCACTCTTGTATAGCCGAGGATTGAAAAGAATATGGGCCCTGTGGGCCGGAAGTTTTGAGCCACAAGCTCTCTACCCCCTCGATGCGGCCTCTTGCCCAGTATACGTTCCAAGTGAGCTGTGCGGCCCCATTTGTCTGGTCTCTTTCTTAGGTCGCCAAACACACTTTTGAATCGCCTCCCCACGCCATCCAAAGGTGTTGGTCGGTAAAATTCATGCATATTGGGAATACTGCTCTTTGGTATGATTAATGTCGCTAGCAGTGTTGGCGCATAAGCCGGATGATGGAGATCATTGTTGCTTCCAAAATGATCGAGGCCCAGGATATCACGGGCGCAGTCAGCTCTTTCTCTCCAATTTGCCCGATCCCTCCAGCAACCACACTCTGGTAAGCCGCTTTCACCGTAAGAGGTGAACCAGACGATGCTTTCTCGGCTAGGGCCTTTGATCCCAGAGTCTAGCTCCACTGGGAGTAGCCCATCGTCGTCGGTAGTACGTCGTTCAACATGCCTGAGAATGTCGTCTTCTATGGAATTTCGATCTACCATGCTTGACGCACCATAGAACTTGGATACCAGCCCAAGCAACGAGCGATACTTGGATTTGTCTGAAGCAACAAATCCATCGCGCAGATATTTTGCGTTTATGGTTGTCGCCAAGTAGTCACTTTCCAAGCTGGCAACGGCAAGTCCTTTTGTCGAAAACTTGCTTCCGCCACCGACGTCTTTCCTGCTTGCTACAGCATCGAATAGCTCAATAGGATTCGACACGCTGGTCGTCCTAGCACTTTCGCCTTCAAGCTCATGTGCGAACTCACTAAAAACACTTCGCTCTAATGTGGCACCCGAAACAGCGTCGCAGATATTGACAGCTTTGAATGCACCTTCGTCGGTCTGAAACCAATCCTCAAAAAAATCTTTATCGGTCAATTGTCTACCCTTCGAGAGATATAAGGAATTGTGCCGAGTTTAACAGATGAATCAAGCGCCATCTTACCCTTGCGACTGTATGAAGGTGCGGTTTGACGGTAGGTTTGCAGCATCGAGCCGCGCCTCCACAGTGTCGAGTTGGTCAATCTGGGAGAAGACTGCTGTTGAGCACTCACTCAAAAACGATTGTACAAATTACGAGGTTCAACCCCTTCGACAAGGTGCTATGTAGCAATTTTGTCGGACTAAAAACCTATTCTGTAAACACAGTCAGCCAACAACGTGGTGCTGGAAGAGTATAAAGAATAGCGAAAGCCGATTTTCCTTTAAATTGCGGCATGCTGTACGCTGGACTCATACCGACCGTTAGCCGCGATTTGCACCAAGGTCCGGTCCTGCCTGTTGCTCTGGGCAGATTGTCGATCGAAGCAGGCCGTCTTCGTGCAGCGCGGCCTGCGTGTCGCCGTTATCCCACAAATAAAGTAGGCCGATTTCGACGCCTGTTTTGATGCACGTAATGCGGCCGATGGCTTCGGCTGTTGTGCGACCACTCTCAAATTCGGGCAACACTAGCCCCTCTCGTTAAACAATTCCTTGGGAGCGACCTCGAGAGCATGCGCGATCCGCTCTAGAACATCGATCGATGCTGAGAATTTCGCGAGCTCGATCTCGCTGATATAGCTGCGATCCAGGTCAGCAGCTAAAGCTAATTGTTCTTGGCTTAATCCTCTGGAATTTCTTAGATTCCGGATATTTAACCCTACCTGTTCCCTCAGTTTCATGACCTGTATTCGGCCAGATCACAAGAATTGCTCTACGGAATATATTCCACAAAACGCGCGCGAGTGGATCTAATCGCTTGCCCGCATATGGTGTGCGGGGCGAAGTTGGGCAACAACCATCAATATTATAGTAGTGGAATCGAAAGGCGCTTATTGATATGTGGCTCAAATCCATCCGATATTTGCTTGGCGGGGTCGCCATAAGTGTCGTTTCCAGCTTGGCTCCGCAGGCAGCAAAAGCCTACCAAGTTGATTGCGCCATACTGCTTTGCCTGGCTGGCGGGTGGCCAGCTTCAGCAGAATGTGCCCATGCTCGTGCGGTTTTCATTAGGCGGATTACGCCTTGGCCTATCGAGCCGCCATTGCAGATCTGGCGGTGTCCGATGGGTGTTTCTGAGCGGGTGCCTTTGCAAGGCACGGCCCCAAAGATCTGGGAGGCCAGCAACCAAATAGGTCAGACTCTCGGCCAAGTCATTCTGGCACAGATGGCTGAAGGCGGTGCCGATATCGACATCAGTGGTTTGGAATTCGATTTCGTGCGCTCGATCCGCGTCTGGGATGTTCGGTACTACAGCCATCGCGAACGCGGTCGCGACGATGACTGCTCTGAGAGCTACAATATTCGCCTCGGGACCTATGGCACGCAGGGCGAATTCGGATGGCAACGCACGACACCGGCGGCTGCCCCGCAGTGGGTGCTGCCGTCGCGGCGCTGTTCGTCATCGAATTGGCGACGTGGGGTTGGCGTTGAATGGGAAGATCACGAAGGCAACCATGGATACGAGTGGGTGGCCTACTAAGGCTATTCCCCGATATCCTTCATGCGTTCCGATATATCGCCCGCAATACGCTCGTATAGGGCGGCTTGCTTGTCTCTGGGTGAGCCCGGTTGAGGGCTTCTCCGTCGGATTCGTTTGGCGAGCCAGAATAGCATTCGGGCTGCGGGGTCGCTGATGTTTTCCGGGACTGGCGCGGGGTAGTTTTCTTCAAGGACGGCAACGACCTCAGCGTTCATGCTACGGTGGTTGCTCTCGGCTGCAAGCCGTATCCGGTCACGAAGGCCATCTGGCAATCGTACGATGAACTTATCCTGATTTTGAGCGCTTTGTTCTGACATGGTGGCACTGTGCCATAAATATGGATTGACGCAATAGTGGCTAAGTGCCACTAAAGGGGGTGTAGTTTCAACCTGGAGGCGTTTCATGAACAGTCGTAAACCAATGCAGCTACGGCTTCCGCAAGAGCTCAAAGAGTGGATCAAGGCGGAGTCAGATCGCAATGGAAACTCCCAAAATTCAGAAGTGATCTGCGCCATTCGCGCGGCGAAGGACAGACGTTCTGCACCTAGTGCATTTGGGAAAATCACTATGGATCAGTGTGATAATGCGCGTTGTTAACAAGGTGAGAGAGGTGCCAATACGATGACCAAAGCAAGTGTACAGACAAAGGCGAAACAGGCAGCCTCGGCCTTCATCCGCGAGGCACGGGAGGCAGGTTGGCAACGCGCGAAGTTCGAAATCAAGCCTGATGGCAGTGTCATCGTCGATGCCAATATGGTCGCGCCAGAGGCGGCGGACGACTTTCTCAACAGTGACCTGAGAATGGGCGAATGACTCGCAAGAGCTTGCCCAAATACGTCTACAATGACCGGGGGTATCTCCGGTTCATCCGGCGTTCGCGCGGTATCTCGGTCATGATGCACGAGGAAGCGGGCACGCCGGAATTTTGGGATCATTACAATCGCCTGCTGAAAGGAAAACCAGCGCCTGCGCCGGTCAAACGCAATTTTGAGGCGTTGATCCTTAGCTACTACGAGAGCGACGCCTACAAGAAGCTGAAGCCTCGGACGAGGTCCGATTATCGGCGGTATATCAGCCACATTCGTGAAATCTGGGCCGACAAAGACCCGGCCAGGATCGAAACCCATCACATTTATGAGTTGCACCGGGCCAATGCGGATCATTGGCGGCAAGCCAACTATCTTGTCCAGGTCATGGTCGTCTTGATGAATCACGCCCGGTTGATCGGCTTCATCAAGAAAGAGCACGGCAATCCGGCAAAGGGCATACCGCTTTTCAAGCAGCAGAGCGATGGCTGGGAGCCTTGGCCAGATGATGTTCGCGCCGAGTTCGAAGCACTGGCTTCAAAGAGGGCGCGGCTGGTCTACGAGCTTTGCGTTGGCACAGGCCAGCGTATTGGCGATGTCGTGAAGATGAAGTGGGTACACTTTTCCGATGAAGGTTTCGATTTCACGCAGGGAAAAACTGACAAGCCGCTTTGGATCCCACTTACCGACCGCCTGCAAGCCCATCTCGACGGGCTTGCACGAACAGACGGCACTGTTGTGACCGACGCCAAGGGTCGACCGGTGAGCTACCGGATCGTTGCCGAGGAAATGCGTGCCATCAAAAAGAAGATGAAGAACGAGAAGGCGAGCTACTACAAAACCCACGGGCTCAGGAAAAACGCGACGATCGAGCTCTATTTGGCAGGATGTGATGACGAGATGGTCAAGGCTGTCACAGGTCACTCAGGCGTTGAGATGCTGAAAAAGTACGGTGGGCCGATCCGGCAAAGAGAGCTCGCGAAGCGCGCTCAAGAGGCAAGAAATCAAATGGAACGAAGCAAGACCGAAACGTGAAAGTTTCAACGGTTGTTTCAAAAATGGCAGTGAAGGAGAGGTAGGATGACGCAAGTCATTGATTTTATTGGAGGCGAGTACCGGAATCGAACCGGTGTACACGGATTTGCAATCCGCTGCATAACCACTCTACCAACTCGCCGCCGTGTGGAATATTCGGGGCAATAGCTTATCTCAAAACGCTCTGCAAGAGGAGTCTGTCACCTTTTGTGGTCGATGGCGTTGCTCCGCCCTCCGGATTGTGGCAAGACAGGGCAACCCGACTCTGAACGAACGAGTTTAGCATGACTGATTACACTTCTCGCCGCACCACTATGGTTGATACACAGGTCCGTCCTTCGGATGTGACCAAATTTCCAATCATTAATGCAATGCTGTCTGTCCCGCGCGAGGCTTTTGTGCCGCAAGCGCAGCGGGAGACAGCTTATGCAGGGGAAAACCTGCCAGTGGATGAGGGGCGTGTTTTGCTTGAGCCGCGTACTTTGGCGAAGATGCTGGATGCGCTGGACATTCAAAATGATGAGATGGTTCTCGATATCGGGTGCGGTCTTGGGTATTCCTCAGCGGTGATTGCGCATATTGCCGAAGCTGTGGTTGCAGTAGATGACAATGAAGAGCGCATTGAAGAAGCTCAGCAAATTCTGTCGGATACTGGTGCAGACAATGTGATTTTGCATCAGGCCGCGCTGAGCGAAGGCGCGGCCGCACATGGTCCTTATGATGCGATCATCCTGCAAGGCGCTGTTGAGCATTTGCCTGACAGTCTTGTGGCGCAGCTCAAAGAGGGGGGGCGTATTGCGTGCCTTTTCCAAGAGGGCGCGCTGGGTGTTGTCCGTATCGGATATCTGTTGGATGGCGAACTGAATTGGCGCTATTCTTTTAATGCAGGTGCACCGGTTCTTCCGGGGTTTGAAAAGCATCACGCCTTTACGTTGTGATCTTTCTGCGACGGGATTGACGCGCCGTCACGTATAGACTGATGTCGGCCGAACAAGGATAAGCAAGACATGAGTTTCAAGCATAAGATTTTGGCATATTCCACCGCATTGGCTTTGGGGCTAATGGCACCTGTTGGCGCGATTGCTGACACGCTTGGGGATGCGCTGGCGAATGCTTATAAACACAGCGGCCTTCTGGATCAGAACCGAGCGTTGTTGCGCGCAGCAGATGAAGATGTTGCCGCAACCTATGCCTTGTTACGTCCCATCATCAACTGGAGCACGTCTGTCGAGCATAGCTTTTCGCGTTTTTCGTCAGCGTCGACTTTGGGAATAACAACGCGATCAGATTCAACTACTGCAACCGTGGCCATTGCTGCACAGCTTTTGTTGTATGACGCCGGGGCATCCCGTTATTCGGTTGAGGCGGCAAAAGAAACCGTGCTTGCCACACGCCAGACGTTGATCAATGTAGAGCAACAAGTTTTGTTGTCGGCTGTTCAGGCCTTTATGAATGTACGCCGCGATACGGAAATCGTGGCCTTGCGTGAGAACAATCTGCGGCTTTTGTCGCGGGAGTTACAGGCGGCCAAAGACCGCTTTGAGGTTGGCGAAGTCACCCGTACGGATGTGTCTTTGGCAGAGGCCGCCCTTGCAGGGGCGCGGGCTGAACTGGCGGTTGCGCGCGGCAATTTGGTTGCTTCGCAGGAATTCTATGGCGCTGCGGTTGGACATAAACCAGGCGCGCTTACACCGCCGTCTCGTTTGCCACAGACTGCCAATTCCGTCGATGCTGCCAAGGCGCTGGCCGTGACCCGTCATCCGAATCTGGTTGAAATTCAACATTCCATTTCTGCCGCTGAATTCGCGGTGAAACGTGCACGTGCACAGATGAGACCGTCTGTCAGTCTGAACGGGGCCTTGTCGGCGGTGGAAACGCATGATTCTTCGAACTTCACTCAGGGCGGATCGGTGTCGATTGATTTGACACAGCCAATTTATCAAGGTGGCCAGTTGTCTGCTTTGCTGCGTCGGGCGATGCATCAGAGAGATGCAACGCGGGCAGGGTTGCATGTCACTCGTCACAATATCGAACAGCAGGTTGGCACCGCTTGGGCCAACCTTCGGGCAACGCGCGCACAACGCGAAGCCAGTGAACGTCAGATTCGCGCAGCACGGCTGGCATTTCAAGGTGTCCGCGAAGAAGCCACGTTGGGATCGCGTACCACATTGGATGTTCTCGATGCCGAGCAAACTCTTCTGGATGCCGAGGCAAGTCGAATCACTGCACGCTCTAACGAGTTTGTTGCCGCCTATACTTTGCTATCGTCGATGGGATTGTTGACCGCAGAGCATTTGAATTTGCAAGTCGAGCAATATGACCCTGCTGCCTATTATAATCAGGTGAAAAAGGCCCCTGCGATCATCAGCAAGCGCGGAAAACGTCTGGATAAGGTTCTGCGCCGCTTAGGCAAAGAGTAAGGTATTTTTCCTATCTGTTGTGCGATGGCCCGGCACGGTTTAGACTTGTGCCGAGGTAAGAGTGGTATTTTCAATGTCTGATCCGGCAAAAAATTCGGAAATCGAAGATGTTCTGTCTTCAATCCGTCGACTTGTTTCTGGCAACGGTGGTGGCGCTGCTGGTGGGATGCCTTCGATGCGTCGCGCGGACCCGCCTTTGACACAAAAGGCGACGTCTCAAGTCCCTGTTGTCCAGGAGTTTGTAGAACAAGAGCCTTTGCCAAAGGTGACGCGAGAGCCTGCGCCCGTGGCAGAACGACTTGTTTTGACACCGTCCTTGCGTGTGGAAGAACAGGATGACTTTTACGAAGAGATTGCCGAGTCAGCGCCGGAAATGACCGACCAAGACATGCCCGAGACCACCAGTTTAGAGCATGACGTAAATGACCAAGATGAGGTGGCATCACACGTGGATGATGCAGAGGTCGAGGCCGAAGAGGCCCTAACCACATTCCTGCAAAACGCTGTTTTTGCGCCAGAGAGCGAAGAGAATACGGCCGATTTGGGTGCGGAAGAAGAAGAGGTATCTGAAACCACAGAAAAAGCGGATCACGCAGAAGACCTCTCTGATGAAGACGATCATCCCGAAGAAGCAGCCGATCAGCAATGGCAAGAACCCGAGGTCGAAACAGCGTCTGAGACACCGCATCCTGATGAAGCGCATCACCATGAGCCGCATCAGGATGACGCTTACGAGACCGACTCTTACAGCGCGGAAGAGCCAGTTGAGGCAGTTTTGTCAGACGCGATTGATAATCTTGATGTGCCCAACGACGTGACGGCGGAAACACCGCAACAAGACACTGGGCAAGACGCACAAGACGCGGATCAGCCAGACGAAGACCCAACAACCGATGAAATGATGTCAGAGGCGCCCGAAGGGGACGCTGAAGAGGCGCTTAGCGTGCCAGATGATTTTGCTGAATCAGAGGCGCCAGAGATCGAGGCACGCCTCGAAGGGTGGCGAACATATCAGGCAGAGGCAGTCGAAACACCCTATGAGCCAGATGAGCCGGGCGACAGCGATTATGCAGGCAGTCCAGTTGAAACGCTGGAATGGCAAGACCATGCGACGGATGATGATGACAGCCTGCATGATAACGCACCAGAAGCCGATCTCGCGGATCTGGCGGGTAACCTTCAACACGAGGCTGAGGACATCGCCGAAGCGGTTTATGATCGTGTAGAGGACGAGCTTGCCGATATAGAGGCAGACACCTTTGTCGACGAGGAAGTGTTGCGCGAAATGGTCAGCGACATTGTGCGTCAAGAACTTCAAGGGGCTTTGGGCGAACGCATCACACGGAATGTGCGTAAATTGGTGCGCCGTGAAATCCACCGGGCCCTTGCTGCGCATGATCTGGACTAATCCAACCGCTCAATCATGAATACACCTGCGCATCTTTTGCTGGGCGGAGCCGTTTTTTCGCGGCCCGGTCAAAAGCATCTTCTTATGGCGGCGCTTGCAGGTGCGATTTTGCCGGACTTGTCGCTTTATCTTATGGCCGGAGTATCCTTGTTCATTTTGGACATCCCTGCGCGGGTGGTCTTTGATGAGCTTTATTTTTCAACCACTTGGCAGACCGTTTTTGCCATTGATAATTCATTTGTGATCTGGGGCGCATTGCTGGGGCTTGCCGTTTGGCGCAGAATAGCATGGGCAAAGATGTTGTGCGGGGCAGCGCTGTTGCATCTGGCATGCGATTTGCCTTTGCATCATGACGATGGGCGTGCACATTTCTGGCCCTTGACCAATTGGGTGTTCGAAAGCCCGCTTAGTTATTGGGACAGCGGCCACCACGCCGGGCTAATCGCGCCCGGTGAAGGTGTTATTGGTGCGGGGGCCGCAGTAATCTTGTTTCAGCGTTTCACGGATATCAAGTTACGGTTGCTGATTACGGTCTTACTGGCAGCGGAGATTTGGGTGATCTGGCAGTGGTTTCGCTTTTTCTGAGGCCATCAGACGTGCAGTGCAGTCCCGACCGGCCATGACAGCACTGTAGGTAGAGACGCAATAGGGCACCCCATAGCTGATGATCGCCTTGAACACATCGGATATCACCAATGTGCCAAACATGGCTCTGTCGGCATAATTGATAATCGCAAAAAGCGTTCCGACAATCAGGGCAACCTTGGTTGCGCGTCGTCGTACGGATGCCATCATCGCCTCGTGAAGAAATTGGTTCATTGCGCGCCCTTTTTTGTCCGTGCCTTCAAAAAGAGGTTCAAACGCCCTAATTTTGCGTAAAGCATGTTAAAAACTTGTGTGCTAGTGCTCTGCAAAACAACTCTGATGTGTTCACAAAAGCGAGAGCACTGCCAAAACCGGTTTTTCTTCCTATATCCCTTGCAAATCCTCGCGCCAAATGGCACGCGACTATTCCAGAACCGCCACACGTGAATCCAAGGGGAGCCACCATGCCAGACCTTCGTTCCAAAACATCGACTTTCGGCCGCCGCATGGCCGCTGCCCGTGCCCTATGGCGTGCAACAGGTATGGGAGATGATGACTTTGGCAAACCCATCGTTGCGGTTGTAAACTCCTTTACCCAATTTGTGCCGGGCCACGTCCACCTCAAAGACATGGGTCAACTCGTCGCCCGCGAAATCGAAAAAGCAGGCGGTGTTGCCAAGGAAATGAATACCATCGCCGTGGATGATGGCATTGCCATGGGCCACGATGGGATGCTTTATTCCCTGCCGTCACGTGAAGTCATTGCCGACAGTGTCGAATATATGGCCAATGCGCATTGCGTGGATGCATTGGTATGTATTTCCAACTGTGACAAGATCACCCCGGGTATGTTGATGGCAGCGATGCGCCTGAACATTCCGGCGATCTTTGTTTCCGGTGGCCCGATGGAAGCAGGCAAAACCATTCTGTCGGATGGAGAGCATAAATCTGACCTCGTGACTGCGATTGTTGGGGCGACAGATGACAAACGCACAGAGGATGAGGTGAAAGCACTGGAACGTTCTGCCTGTCCGACCTGTGGGTCGTGTTCGGGTATGTTTACCGCCAACTCGATGAATTGTCTGGCCGAGGCACTGGGCCTTGCGCTGCCGGGCAATGGATCACTGTTGGCCACCCACGCCAAACGACGCGCACTGTTTGAGGATGCTGGCCACAAGATCGTTGAATTGGCCGAGCGTTGGTACAAACACGGCGACGAAACCGCATTGCCACGCGGTATCGCAACCTTTGACGCTTTTGAAAACGCCATGGCGCTGGATATTGCGATGGGTGGGTCCACCAACACCGTGTTGCACCTGCTGGCGATTGCCCATGAAGGTGAGGTTGATTTCACCATGGCCGACATGGATCGTCTGTCACGAGAAATTCCGCATCTGTGCAAGGTGGCGCCGTCCACTCCGAAATACCACATGGAAGATGTTCACCGCGCTGGCGGCATTGCCCGGATTTTGGGCGAGCTGGACCGCGAAGGCAAAATTCACCGCCACTGTGCCACGGTGCATGAAAAAGACATCGGTGCCTTTATCGACAATTGGGATGTGCGCAAAACCGATAAAAACGCAGCGCATGACCTTTATATCGCCGCCCCCGGTGGCGTGCGCACGGTTGAGGCATTTAGCCAAAATCGCTCATACACCGAACTTGATATCGATATCGAAGACGGCTGTGTGCGCGATTTCGCTAACGCCTATTCCCAAGAGGGCGGGCTGTGCGTGCTGTTTGGCAACTTGGCTGAACAAGGTTGCATCGTGAAAACCGCAGGCGTCATCAAAGAGATGTATGAATTCAAAGGCACTGCCAAGGTATTTGAATCCCAAGATGACGCGATGAATGGCATTCTGCGGGGCGACGTCAAAGAAGGTTCTGTCGTGATCGTGCGCTATGAAGGCCCCAAAGGTGGCCCCGGTATGCAAGAAATGCTTTATCCGACGGCATATCTGAAATCCAAAGGGCTGGATAAAACCTGTGCCTTGGTGACGGATGGGCGTTTCTCGGGCGGCTCTGCTGGTTTGTCTATTGGCCACGTGTCACCGGAAGCCGCCGAAAAAGGGCTGATCGGTTTGGTTGAGGATGGCGACACCATCACGATTTCAATTCCGGAACGGTCGATCAACCTGAATGTCAGCGATGAGGAAATCGCGCGCCGTCGGGCTGCACATCCACAAGCTGATAAAAAAGTATGGAAAGTTCTTGGTCGTCCGCGTGCAGTATCCACTGCGCTCAAGGCCTATGCCGCACATGTATCCAACGCATCTCTTGGCGCTGTGCGTCAACTTGACGAGGACGAGTGACTGCTCCCTTCGCACAGCGAAGAAGGACCATAAGGGACTGATGAGCGGCGCACCAAGGTGCGCCGTTTTTAATTTAGCGGCACGGTTCTGAATGCTGCGGTCAGGCCAAGACCGCCACCAATCCCAATCATCGCCATCCCAAGGGCAGTATCTGGCATCGGTGAACGGACCATCTGACCAAACAGTCGTGTCACCAAAATGGCACCAGAGGCACCAAACGGATGCCCCAATGCAAGGGCCCCCCCTTGTTGGCAAGGCAACTCTTCGGGTAAATCCAATTCATCCAACGAGGCGAGTACCTGCGCGGCAAAAGCTTCGTTGAATTCCAGACAGGTAACATCTTGCAAAGATAAATCAGGGCGTTTGATCAACAATTTTCGACTCGACGCAACCGGCCCGATCCCCAACACATTCGGGTCAACCCCAGCCGCAGCACCATCCACAAAGGCCAAAGCATGGTGATGGCCCAATGCACGTGCTCTTGCGGCACTCATGATAACCACCGCAGCGGCCCCATCGTTCAGAGGGCAAGAATTTCCAGCCGTTACGCAACCTCCCTCCACAAAGGCCGCAGGCAGTGCTGCCATACGTGTGGCTGATGTGCTCTTACGGATACATTCATCCAGTACATGATCGCAGATGGGGACAATCTCATCTGCAAAGGCACCCAAATCTTGCGCGGCGCTGGCACGGGCGTGCGAACGTCGCGCATAAGCATCCTGACGCGCGCGCGAAATGCCATAGTTGCGGGCCACGTTTTCTGCTGCGACACCCATCTCGGGATCGCCGATATTGTCCGGTGCAAACCGGGCGCGCTGGTAAAACTGCACTTCTCCCGAAGCAACATCCCGCAGCCCACGCACAGGTGCGCGACTGATGCTCTCAACCCCACCGGCCACAATCACCTCGGCGCCGCCTCCGGCGATTTGCCAGCAGGCGTTCATGATCGCCTCTAGCCCCGATCCACATTGTCGATCCGTCGTCATTCCGGGCACATCCACCCCAAACCCTGCACGTAAACTGGACAATCGGGCGACATTGCCACCCGGACCGGCTGCATTGCCAAGGATCACATCATCTATGTCACTGGCCTCAACTCCGGCGTCTTGAACCACCGTTCGCAGAACCGGTGCTGCAAGATCTTCGATCTCAACAGCCGCAAACATTCTCCCCGCCCGCCCAATCGCTGTGCGCCGCGCCGCGACTATAACGGGTTGTCGTTCAGGGGGCAGTGTCCAGTTTGACAAGCTCAGGCGCTCCTGTGGTGATCCATTTCTGTACAGTACCCCGTGCAATCTTGCCGCTTGTGGTGTGGGGCAGGGCGAGGCATGTGAAAACTTCTTTCGGGAGTTTGTAGGCAGGCAGGTATTCTCGCAAGGTAGAAAACAATGCCGCCCCATCAAGAGGCAGCGACGTTTGTACCGCCGCCATCAGTTTTTGCCCTAAAAACCCATCTTCCACAGGCACGACCACTGCTGCGTCAATGCCTGCCACATGGTTCAGCGCAGCCTCAACTTCTTGCGGATAGATGTTATAGCCGCCACTCAACACCATACCACCTTCGCGCCCCAGCAATGTCAGCCCACCATCTTCGGCGATGCGGCCGATATCGCCCACCGTGGCCCATGACCCTTCGCGGCGAAACCCTGATGTGCCGTCTCCCCAAAGATACCTTTCAATTGCCAAATCACCTTTGACAAAGATCGTGCCGCTTTCAGTCGCAGAGACCGGCTTGCCGTTCTGTCGCAATTGCAGATCAACATGGGGAAAAGGGCGCCCCACCGTGTCATGTCCGGTTTGTGATTGCCCGTTTATGTGGCGATTCACACTGACAAACCCCAATTCCGAGGCCCCATAATATTCAAAGATCGCAGCATTTGGAAAACACGCCACGGCCTTGCCTAGTAAGGCAGAGGGCAGCTTTGCCCCCGCAGTTGTGACGTTGTTGAGATTTGGAAACCGGGCGCTTGCAGGAATGACCTCTAACATCGAAGGTACGGCTACCACGCGCTTGATATCGCCTTGTGCCAAGGCGTCACACATCGCGCTGGCCGAAAATCGTTCAAACCCGAGAAAGGCCGCCCCTATATGCAGTGTTTCCGCAAAGGCATAAAGTGTTAACCCGTGTGATAGCGGGCCGGGGGCTAGCGTGTGCATGCCTTTTGACAGATCAAAGGCCCGCTCACTTGCTTGCAGGCTCACCTCCCATGACAGGCGTGATCGCGAAAAGGCTTTGGGGTATGAGGTGGTGCCAGAGGTAAAACCAATCAAAAACGTATCTTGTGGATCGGGCAGGGCGGGCACACAGGCCTCTATATCCAGAAATGCTGCCCAATCCTGATCGACCAAAATCACGGGCAGAGCGTTTCGTACGGCGGCGTTGATCAACCCGGTTTTATCTGATGTTGTAAACACAATGTCGGCAGGCAGTCTGCCCAATGCCTCACACAGCTGCGTTTCAGGCCACTGTGGGTCCATCACGGCAATACCGTGGGGGCTGGATAGAGCAGTGGCCAACAAAGGCGCAGCACTGGGATGATTGCCAACCGCAAGTACCATAAGTCGGCCATTATTAGAGATTTTCACCCCTACAGATCGTTTGTGTGCCGTTAGTTTCGATAAGGCGGCATTCAGGCGTGCAATCTTGTCTGCCAGTGCGCCGTAACTCAGGCGTGTCTCGCCCAAGGATATTGCCAGCGCTTCGGGGCGCTGGCGGGCCGTTTCAAAAATGCGATGTCTTAAGGGCATATTGCGCTCCGCAACCTGCCACCCACCTTACAACGAAGGGTAGGCTTTGCGCACCTGTTGGGTGACAAAGGCGGCAATAAAGGCCTTGATCAAATCACCGGGCACATAGGCCATCATTACGGTCAGCCCCTTAAGAAAGGTCATTTCGGCTGCAAAAATCATCCACGGAATGCCAAAGGAATACATCACCACGATGCCGCCAAAGGCGATGATGGCAAACATCGCCAACAGGTTGTTGGTGCCGGTTTTTGCCAATGTATACCCGATGAAAAACGCCGAAATTGGCCATGCGATTAAAAATCCGCCCGAGGGGCCAAGGAAAATGCCAAAGCCACCGCGGCCACCGGCCAGCAGAGGTAGACCGACCGCCACCAATAACAAGAATAAGGCCATTGCCAACCCGCCACGTCGTGCACCAGCTAAAGAGCCGGCCAACATGACGCCCAGCGATTGAGCGGTGATGGGAACACCCCCGGGAAGAGTAATTGGTGGGAAAAGTGCAAGCGCCGCAGTGAGTGCTGCAAAAAGAGCGATGTAAACGATGCTCTTGGTGTCCATCAGATATTTCCTTGGGATAAGAGAGGCAGGGACGGAGGATGACAGTGTGCTAATGCTGCACCTGCGAAAATGCAAGTTGCCGTGCTAGATCAACACAAAATATTTACGGACGATAGCCGCGCGCATCGATGGCATCAGAAATATCGTCTGCCATCTTAAGCATACGAACGGCCACCGGAATGACCGTGGCAACCAAGCTGCGTTCCAATCCGCGTGCCTGTTGGGCTTCGCGCACGTCTCGGGTGACGGAGGCCAAGACCGGGATGAACCGCAGAGCCAGCGAAATCGCCAAACCAACCTTGCCGGGGTTCACACCGATGGGGCGCAGCCAGTGCAATCCCCGCGTGATTGCATCAATCATATCAGAGGATCGTGTGGTCAGTGTCACCAACCCAGCAAGCAGCAAAAGCGCGGCAAAGCGCAGGACAATGAACACGGCAATATGCCACGAAACCAATAACCCTTGCACCAAAAAGAGGATAGCCAATATCCAAATGGCAGGGCGTACCTGCGCCCAAGCACGCGCCAAAGATAATGTGGCCATAGGGTAAAGCGTTATTGCAAAGATTGTTGCCACAGCGATTGGTGTGATCGAGTTAAACAGAAACAGAACCGTGCCCACCGCGATCAAGACCAGCAATTTTACTCCGGCAGGGCAGCGGTGCAAAAAAGATTGGCCAGAGACGTAAAGATCCAGCATCAGGCCATCATTTCTTTGTACTTGGGGATCACATCAGCGGGCGTACCATCTAGACAAATCTGCCCGCCCTCAAACCCAATCACGCGATCAAAGCCATCGATCAGATCAAGATCGTGCGTTGCAAGAATAACTGTTTGATCCAAGGCCGAAATCGCGCGCGCAATACGACGCTTGTTGCGCAAATCCAGCAATGTGGTGGGTTCGTCCATGACGATATAGTCGGGCTCCATCACCAACACTCCGGAAATCGCCAAAAGCTGTTTTTGCCCACCTGACAGCAGATGCGCCGGATGCTCGCGCAGCTCCAGCATATCATAGCGGCGCAGGGTTTCTTCGGTTTTACGTGTAATTTCCGCCTTGCTGAAGCCAAGGTTTTTCATACCAAAAGCAAGGTCTTCTTCGACAATCGGAAAGACGATCTGATTGTCGGGGTTTTGAAAGACAAACCCCACCTTTCGCCGCACATCTTTGCCTTTGTCGCGTGTGTTCAGACCGTCAACCTGCACATCGCCCTCTGTTGGTAGGACCAATCCATTCAGAAGCCGTGCAAAGCTGCTTTTGCCAGACCCATTGGCGCCGATAATGGCAATCCGGCGCTCTGACAGTTCCAGCGATATGCTTCGCAGGACGTTGGTTTCTCCGAATGTCAGGCTGACATTTTGAATGCTGATCATGGCGCACCGCTTTTGTAGGTGATTGCCCATACCGCAAAGCGGCAAAGAGGTGAAGGCTGAGTGATTGCGCATTATGAAGCAGTCAGGCATTTTGCGCCCAAGTCGCGAATCGTATCCAAAGGATTGCCACATGAGCTTTGACCGTTCCGTTAAAATCGCCCCGTCGATCCTGTCAGCGGATTTCGCCAACTTTGGCGCAGAAATTCAGGCAGTTGAGGCGCAAGGTGCGGATTGGATTCATGTGGATGTGATGGATGGGCATTTTGTGCCCAACCTTACCTTTGGCCCGCCTCTGTGCAAAGCAATCCGCCCGCACATCAAAACCGTGATGGATGTGCATTTGATGATTTCACCGGTGGATGCCTATATCGATGCCTTTGCCGATGCCGGTGCCGATATTCTGACGGCACATCTTGAGGCAGGACCACATATTCATCGCACTTTGCAGGCCATTCGAGGGGCGGGATGCAAGGCAGGTCTTGCGCTGAATCCCGGCACCGGGATTGAGGATTTGGATTACCTGCTGGACATGGTCGATCTGATTTGTGTGATGACAGTGAACCCGGGGTTTGGTGGGCAAAAATTCATTCACAGCCAGATTGATAAGGTCAAAGGCTTGCGTGAAAAAATTGGGGATCGTCCGATTCATATTGAAATTGATGGCGGGATTACACCAGAAACTGCGCCACTGATGGCGGCTGCGGGGGCGGATGTTTTGGTTGCAGGGTCGGCTGTGTTTAAAGGGGGCAGTGTTACAGATCCTGCGCCATACGGTGAAAATATCCGCGCAATCCGCACATCAATTGCGTGATACTATTTTGTAGCGTTGGGTCGGCTATGCACTGTCAGAAACGTTACTGTCTCGCTGTGTAATTCCGTGGGGCCGTGCGCGATATTGCTGTCAAACGACAGGCTGTCACCGGGGCCCAGACGATAGTGTTGATCGGCACAGCGATAGGTCATCTCACCTTTGGTGACATGCATGAACTCAACGCCCGCATGTTGATACAGCGGACGCTTTGCCAATGGTTTTGTTAGTGTGATCAGCTGACTTTCAAGCCCGATATGACTGTTTTCGGCACGGCCGATCAATTTGTACATCTGGCCAAAACTGGCCCCGGTCCGCTGTACAGTGATGCCTTCGCCAGCAACAACATATGACACATCCGCACGTTCAACAGTGCCGGAAAAGAAGTTGATCAGCGGCACACCCATGGCATCTGCAAGCGCACCAAGCGTGGTCAGTGACGCCGAGACATGCCCGCGTTCGATCTTGGATATCATGGCAGTAGAGACAGCGGCTTTTTCAGATAGTTGGCTTAACGTCAGTCCAGCAAGAATGCGTTCTTGCTTCACCACGTTGCCCACTTTTTGGTCAAGTGTCGTGTTGGATATATCGGGATTGGTCATGCGGATAACCTAAGGGCGATTTTCCCTTGAGGAAAGAGAAGATTAAATTCCATACAGTCGCCAAAAAACTTTTCTAGAAAAGTTTTCCCTGATAAAATTTTCTAGAAAATTCTATCCCCTGTCTCCATCGTCTTCTTTGTAATATCCCACAACATCGCCATCAGTTGTGCATCCCAACCCATTTAACAAACGGTTCGAATAATTGAAGTAAGCGCACACTTGGTTGACCTCCAATATCTCGGCATCGTCACAGTTTGCCAGTTTCAAGGCTTCAAAATCGGATTTCACCATCTTACCCACGTCGGTGGTCAACTTCGCAGCATATCGTAGTAGGGCCAATTCTTTACCAGTAAATTCATCTTCGGGGCGGTGTGCCTTGAGTGCAAGAAAGATACGGTCGCTGAGCGGTTGATCTTTCAGTAAGTTGCGCACATTCACAAAATGATGCGTCAGCGAATAGGTGCAATCATTCAGGATCGACGTATAGCTGGCCACAACCTCCAGAAACCAAAACGGCAGGGTGTTGTCTGATGAATGCAACACAGACCGATAGAGCGTGACATGCCCGTTCATGGATTCCGGACGCAGTGAATGTACGCGCATCACAGTGTCCACTGTGCCATGCGGGGTGCGCGCGTGATCAAGCAATTCCTTGAGGCGGCCATCGGCCTCTTCATCGGGGATCATGTGAATCCATGCAGTCATTTTAGTATCCTGTTCGCGTGTTGTCAGTCATTAGGCGTTTTCTGCGTCGATCCAATCTTGGACCTTTTTGCGAAATCGCATCGCGCCCTTGTCCAATCCCAGATTGAGGTAGGGCGTTTTGCGATTGTCCATGCCGCGTTGAACCTCTTCCAGAATGTCCTTGTCTTCGGTAAAGGCCATCACTGCGCCATTGAACATATGCTCGTTAACAGCTTCGTCATCCGCGTGCATATTGCGATGTTGGAACCAGAAATAGAGCGCGTTTTCGCGATCCACCGGGGTGATGAAATTATAAGATACATTCACAAACGCATTGGGCGACAGAGGCATATTAGGGCCACCTTCTCCGGCTGGCACATAGATTGACATATTGATCGCGGTAGAGGGCAGGCGGCACTCATAATGCTGTTTGCGATCACAGCTTTCGCCAAAAGGCAGCATGGCCTTGTAATAAGGCGGCGCGGGTTCAGCTGTGATCCATCGCCAGATCACCACGCCATTGTCATTGTCATCCATTGTCAGCGGGCGATTGTCTGTGCCAGCCCCGGCAAAGGATGTCAGATGTACCCAAGCGACATGGCTGGGATCTAACAGATTGTCAGTGATATACAGGTAATGGCAGGCCATCTCCATCGCGCCGCGTTTTGTGCGTCCCCATGTCGGGTTGTCAAAATTTGGGATGTCGATGATGTCTTTCGGATTGGCCGCGTCGGCATCCCCCATCCAGATCCATAGGAATCCATAGCGGTCAACCACCGGATAGCTGCGCACCACCGCGCGTTTGGGCACGGCGTTTTCCTGAGTGGGGGACGCCACACATCGCCCGGTGCAATCAAATGTCAGCCCGTGATATCCACAGACAATTGTTGATCCGGATCGGCTGCCTTTTGACAAAGGGAGCTTGCGGTGAGGGCAAGCGTCTTCCAAGGCAATGGGTTCATCTTGGTCGCCGCGAAAGACGACAAGGTTTTCTTCTAACAGACGCAGAGCCTTCAAATCACCCGTGAAATCCTCGCTACGTCCTGCGACATACCAACAATTGCGAACGTAATCTTCGCTGCCCAAAAGTGCGGCGTCCATAAAAATTCTCCCTAGATGCGTCCTATAGCGGCTAGTTTGCGATGAAATTTTTTTACTGTAAAGAAATTATTTTCTTTACAGTTTATTTGCGGGGCGAGAAACAATCTTAATCTTATAGTAACAGTCGCAAGTTGTGCGTGGCTGTCGATGCGACACGCAGTGCATTCAGGTCCCCAGAGACATTCTGCATTCAATAAGCGGGTGACGGATTATTCGCGAATTTCTTCTGGGGGAACACCCCAAAGCGCGGACTTTATCGCCCACCCTTTATATCCGGCAGAAGATAGGCGACACCATTCCAACGAACATTGTCCCAGACGCGCAACCACGCCAAATTCCAGTTGCACAGTCATTGGGGATGTCTCATCTGGTTGTAAAAACAACGGCAGCAGGTCTTTTTCGACGATAACAGTGCGGACCCCTGACAGCAGGGAATAATGCACCCAGCCTCCAGCCCCGTCGCGATCTTCGATACGACGCCAATGGCCATGTTCGGCGGTGATGATCAGGGGCATATCGCGACGTTTGAACACCCAATCGATGCGATGCGTCAACGATGGCCCGCGACGCACGTTTGCCTCGGATGCCTTGAGGGATACGAATCGCGGGATGGGCAAATTGGTGACAGGCCCGCGTGCGTCTTGGGCCAAAGCGATGTCAGAACTCAGAGCCAAAGCCGCGCAACTGGCGAGCCAAAGCACGAGGCACAGGCAAAATGGGCGCAGAATGCGTATGTTGCGAAGATCCGACATGTAAACTTGCTCGTGAATTTTCTGCGGGGTTCTTGTGCCCCGTGGTCTCGTGTTGCACTGTGCCATCAAAGCAATGAATTTGGAAGGACGCGGAGGTCCTCTATGGCAAAGCAAAAACTGAGTGTTGTTGTCACGCGACGCTTACCAGAGGCGGTTGAGACACGATTGTCAGAACTGTTTGATGTGAAACTAAGCGACAATGATGTCCCAATGAGCCGTGAAGCCTTGGCCATGGCCATCAAAGAGGCGGATGTATTGGTGCCCACTTTGACCGATACAATTGATGCGGGATTGTTGGCCGGGGCCGGAGATCGGCTGAAACTGATCGCGAATTACGGGGCCGGCGTGGATCACATTGACGTGGATAGCGCCCGGCAACGCGGCATTCTGGTGTCAAATACGCCCGGTGTGGTCACCGATGATACCGCCGACATGACCATGGCGCTTATACTTGGCGTGACGCGTCGTTTGCCCGAAGGTCTTGCGAAAATGCAAACTGGCGAATGGGCAGGTTGGTCACCCACGGCCCTTATGGGCGGACGCATTGGCGGACGCCGCCTTGGTATTCTGGGAATGGGTCGTATTGGTCAAGCTGTGGCGCGCCGCGCACGGGCTTTTGGCATGCAGGTACATTACCACAACCGCCGCCGTCTGCGCCCCGAGACCGAAGCCGAATACGAGGCGACCTATTGGGAAAGCCTGGATCAGATGGTTGCGCGGATGGATGTCTTGTCCATCAATTGCCCGCATACGCCTTCGACCTTTCATCTGATGAATGCGCGGCGCCTCAAACTGATGAAAAAGGATGCCGTGGTCATCAATACATCACGTGGTGAGGTGATGGATGAAAACGCCCTGACGCGCGCTTTGAAGGCCGGTGACATCGCAGGCGCTGGTTTGGATGTGTATGAGCGTGATCGCGGAACCAACGCAGAGCTGCGCGATCTGCCCAATGTGGTTATGTTGCCGCATATGGGGTCTGCCACTGTCGAGGGGCGGATCGAGATGGGTGAGAAGGTGTTGCTTAACATCAAGACCTTTGACGATGGGCATCGTCCGCCGGATCTTGTGGTACCGGCAATGTTGTGAGCGCGCTGTTGCCAAATAGTGTGCCTGCGGCACGCTGGATGATTGGCGTTCAGGCCACGCAGGCCTTGGGGGTTTTACCCCCAAACCCCCAGGATATTTTGACCAGGAGAAAACTCGGGGGTGGGGTGCGTGGCTGATGTCGGGACTGAGATACGTGCCTGTCAACTGTGTGCTGACAGGTTTGCAGCGACTCACACCGCGCATGAGCCGCGCCCTGTGGTGTGGTTTCGACCCTCTGCACGGATATTGATTGCGGGGCAGGCCCCCGGTGCGCGGGTGCACGAAAGTGGGCGTCCATTTACCGATCCTTCCGGAGATCGGTTACGGGATTGGATGGGCGTGACGGATGCGCAGTTTTATGATCAAGAACGGGTCGCGATCCTGCCGATGGCCTTTTGCTTTCCCGGCTATAATGCAAAGGGATCAGATTTACCGCCACCTCCTGTATGTGCCAAAACATGGCGTGCGCGCGCCATGTCGGAATTGCCGGATGTACGCCTGATCTTGTTGGTGGGTGGATATGCGCAAAAGTGGCATCTGGGTGTGAAAACCAATGTGACGCAAACTGTTGAAGGGTGGCGCGACCATCTGCCCAAGGTCTTTCCCTTGCCTCATCCGTCTTGGCGTAATACCGGGTGGTTGAAGAAAAATCCGTGGTTTGAAACGGATTTACTGCCGCAATTGCGCGGTGCGGTTCAGGATGCTTTGACATGACATCGACTCCTTTGGATGTTGCCCACGCCGCAATGGAAGTCGCGTCGAGTGATGATGCCGCGCGGTTGCAATTTTTTGAACGGCTGGCGGATGCAGAGTTGTTTTTACTGCTCACCCAAGAGGTGCAGGGAGAGGTGATTTCGCCCGAGGTGTTTAATCTGTCTGATGCCTCTTTTGTGTTGGTTTTCGATACCGAGGCGCGACTGGCGGAATTTGTGGGTAAGCCAGCCCCTTATGCTGCTCTGTCCGGGCGGGTTATTGCACAGATGCTGGCAGGGCAGGGCCTTGGACTTGGTGTGAATCTGGAAGTTGCGCCCTCGTCGATTCTGATACCCGCCGATGCGGTGGCATGGCTGGTTGAAACGTTGGATCATGCCCCCGATGAAGTGGAGGCGCGTGCCGAGGAGTTTTTGCCGCCTGCTGGGTTGCCTGAGGTGTTGGTGAGTGCGCTGGATGCCAAGCTGTCAACTGCGGCAGGGTTGGCGCGTTGGGCTTATCTTGTTGGTGTGCGCTATGACGGTGGCGCGCAGTCGCATTTGTTGGGATTTGTGGACGCCATTCCCGAAGCTGAGGGCGCTTTGGCCAAGGCTGTATCGGAGGCGTTGACCTTTTCCGGGATAGAGGCCGGGGCGTTGGATGTGGGCTTTTTTGTCAGTTCTGATAGTGCCACGGCGCAGTTGGCCAAGGTCGGCTTGCGTTTTGATTTGCCCCAGATTGATCGGCCAGAGGCACGCCCAATTGCTGCGCCGGGCAGTGATCCTGACAGGCCCCCCAAGTTACGTTAAGTGCACGTTAGTATCCTGCGTTCCGATCAACAAGGTTGAGGAACGGTTCCCCGTGTTCGCCGCGTCTAATGTTTTCTGCGATCACATCACAGGCTGTTTTGGGGCGGGTTTCCGCCGCGATATGTGGGGTGACTGTGACATTGGGGTGTGCCCAATAAGGATGATCTTTGGGCAAAGGTTCAATGCGGAATACGTCCAGTGTGGCGTGGGCCACGTGTCCTTGATTGAGGGCATCAAGCAATGCCTGATCATCAATCAAAGGGCCGCGCCCGGGGTTAATGATCCGCGCGCCTTTTGGAAGAGCCGCAAGGGTTTGAGCGTTCAGCGTGTTTTCTGTGGCAGGGGTGTCCGGCAGCAAGAGAATAACGATCTGGGCGGTTGAAAGCGCTTGCTTCAGACCTTCTTGACCATGCAGGCAGTGGATGTTCTCGATTGCTTTTTCTGACCGGCTCCAACCGGTGACAGGAAAGCCAAGCGCGTGGAGGGCCTGAGCGCAAGCTTGCCCCAATGCGCCAAGGCCAAGGATTGTCACAGGTCGACTTTGGGCAAGTGGTGGGACAAGAGGGGCCCATTCGCCATTTTGCATTGCAAGACAGCGGTCCAATTCAAGATGATATCGCAATGTGTGCCCCACAACCCATTCAACCATGCCCGCAGTTAGGCCGGGATCAACCATGCGGCACAAAGGCATTGTTAGTGTGTCGTTACCGACGATTGCTTCGACACCGGCCCACAGGCTAAGGACAGCTTTGCAGCGGGTGTGGTGGGTGAAATCCTGAAGGTCGGAGTTGGGCGCATAGACCACGTAATCCACGGTATCTGGCGCGTGATCCTGACGCAGGTCAACCGAGAGATCTGCGTCTTTGAATGCCTTTTGCAAGAGAGGTTGATAAGTTGCCCAGCGTTCGGAAAGGGCGGCAAACTGCACGTTAATCATAGAGATGGTCCTGTTTTGGCGTGTTGAAGTCAGGCCACAAAAAGGATTTTGACGCAAGGGGGAGGTGCAGCGAGGCGTGAAATTCCTTTCCTGTTCACTCATCGCTCCGTGTCCGTCGCTCTTCGTTTGTCGCATCGACATCGCGATGAGGGACCGCAAGGGACCGACAGAGCGCCTCTCTTATCTGGGGCGATGCACATGGGCGCTTTGAATCAGGCCAAAGGCAATCATCAGGACCAACATTGCCGACCCTCCATAGCTGACCAGCGGCAAAGGCACGCCCACCACAGGTGCCATGCCCATGACCATCGACATGTTGACCGAGAAGAACAAAAAGAATGTGGCAGAGATGCCAAGGATCAACAGGGCCGAAAACCTGTCGCGGTTGGCCATGGCTGCTGCGATACAGAAAAGGAGGATCAGTGCGTAGAGACCCAAAAGAAACGCGCCGCCCAGAAACCCAAATTCCTCGGCCAGCGTGGTGAAAATGAAATCAGTATGCTTTTCTGGTAAGAAATTCAGCCGACTTTGCGTGCCTTGCATAAACCCGCGTCCTGTCCAACCACCAGACCCCAGAGCGATTTTGGACTGGGTGATGTGATAGCCTGCGCCGAGTGGGTCGGAAGAAGGATCAAGAAAGGTGTCAATGCGTCGATATTGATAGTCTTTAAGCAACTGCCATGCGGTGCCGCGTGATTGGAACACCGCCACAACCAGCCCCCCAACCGCGCCAATCACAGCCGTGAAATAGGCCCAATGAACGCTGGCCATGAACATCACCATGGCGCCCCCGGTGATCAACAGGATCGAAGTGCCAAGATCAGGTTGGCGCAGGACAAGGGCGGTGGGCAAAAGGATCAGGAATGCGGGGATGATCACCCACAAGGGCCGCGATGTTTTATGCATTGGCAGCCAGTCATAATAGGCGGCCAAAATCATCACGAGAGTTATTTTCATTAACTCAGACGGTTGCAGGCGCATGAAACCCAGGTCAATCCAGCGCTGTGCGCCCATACCAACGCTGCCCATCACTTCGACCAATACAAGCAACACAAGCGACACGCTATAGGCCACCACCGATATGTTGCGCCAGAACCAGATCGGCACCATGGCCACAATCACCATCAGGACAAGCCCCATGGCAAAACGTTTCATCTGGGGCTCTGCCCATGGGGAAAACGACCCCCCGGCCACCGAATACAGCATCAGAAACCCGGCACCAGATACAGCGATCAGCAACATGACCAGTGCCCAGTTTAGAAAGAGAATTTTACGAAATCCGCTGGGTGCGGTTTTGACGGTATACTCTAGATAACTCATGCACGGCCCTCGCGGATGCCATTCCGATCAGGCATGATGCGGCGAATGCGGTCTTGTTGTTCTTTGATGTGGGCGCGATCTTTGTTGGGATAAGCCGACAGGGGGGGCATGCCGCCATAAAGGGCTTGCAATGTGATGTCGCGCCCTATTGGGGCTGCTGCTGTGGAGCCACCACCACCATGTTCCACAACCACGGCCACGGCCACGCGCGGATTGCCATAGGGGGCGAAATTCACAAATAAGGCATGGTCGCGTCGCTCCCAGGGAAGGTCTTTGTTGCGAAATACGCCTGCGCGTCGTTCGGCCGCAGAGATATTGCGCACCTGACTGGTGCCGGTCTTGCCGGCCATGCGATAGCCATCTTCGATCACGCGGCTTCGATATGCCGTACCGCGACGGTTGTTGGACACTGCGTACATTGCTTGTTGTACCTGCCGCAGGTGATTTAGGTTGATATCAACCGGGGGAATGGCCTCAGCTGCATTTTCTGCACCATTGATGGATTTGATTAGGCGCGGCGTCACGGCCTTTCCGCTGGCGATGCGCGCAGTCATCAACGCCAATTGCATGGGGGAAGCCAACACAAAACCCTGCCCGATGGATGCGTTCACCGTGTCACCAACCACCCAGTCAGCCCCGCGTACCTGCTGTTTCCAGTCCTTGGTGGGGGTCAGGCCTTGCGCCACGGCGGACATCGGCAGATCATGACGAATGCCAAGACCCAGACGATTGGCCATCGAGGTGATTTTGTCGATCCCTACTTGCCGCGCCAGATCATAGAAATAGACATCACAGCTTTCACGCAACGCTTTGTTGAGATCCATGTGTCCATGGCCTGCGCGTTTCCAGCAGTGAAACCGGCGATTGGATACCTCAAGATGACCGGGGCACCATACAGTGTCATTGGCATCCACAACGCCGACTTCCAAAGCGGCCAACGCTGTGACCATTTTAAAGGTCGACCCCGGAGGATAGGTACCCTGAACGGTTTTGTTGGCCAGTGGGCGGTATTTGTTGCCGGTCAGTTCCTTGTAATCAGCGACGGAAATGCCGCGTACAAACAGGTTGGGATCATAACTGGGAGAAGAACAGATCGACAAAATATCGCCATTTTGACAGTCGATCACCACAGCCGCAGCGCTTTCGTCACCCAGACGCGCTTGCGTATAGGCTTGAAGTTGATGGTCAATGGTCAGTTGCAGGTCGGCCCCTTGCTGACCCTCGCGGCGATCAAGCTCTCTCATCACGCGGCCAAGGGCGTTGACCTCAACGCGTTTTGCCCCTGCTTTGCCCCGCAAGAATTCCTCGCGTTTGGCCTCAAGGCCAACCTTGCCGATTTGAAAGCGCGGGATACGCAGCAACTGGTCGGGGTCTTCTATGCGCGAGAGATCATAGTCAGATACTGGGCCGACATAGCCGATTACATGGGCAAAATCCTCGCTCATGGGGTAGCGGCGCGACAAGCCAACCTCGGGGGTGACGCCGGGCAGGGCTGGGGCATTGACCGCGACGCGGCTGACTTCTTCCCAAGAGACCCGATCAGCGATTGTAATGGGCAAAAATGGTGGCGATCGACGCATTTCCGTCATGGCGCGGTTCAGGGAGGTATCATCCAGTTCGATCAATTCCGACAGCCGTGCAATGAGAGTATCCACATCACCCGCATCCTCGCGCACGATGGTGATGCGATAACTGGGTTCGTTTTCTGCAATCAACACACCATTGCGGTCAAATATTTCGCCACGCGCAGGTGGAATCAGGCGGATATTGATGCGGTTTTCTTCGGCCAACAGTCGAAATTGCTCTGCTTGGTTCACCTGAAGGTGGCGCATCCGTAAGCCTAACAATCCGATAAATCCCAATTGCGCGCTGCCCATCAACAGGCTGCGGCGGCTGATGCGGCCATGGCTTTCGATGCTTTCGGTGGGGGTGCGTCTCATGTGTTTGCCCCCAGGCGATCCAGATCATGAGGAGAGGATTTGCGCAGTCCCAAAAAGGCCCAAGCGACCAGAACCACAATGGGATACGATAGCATGCTCATGATCAATTGGATCAGGGTAAGTCCAAGCGACGCCTGATCGACCAAAAAAATTGAGAGCACCACCCTGTTGCCTATCCCCAATGCAAGGATGGCAATCGCAGCTGTTACCCATTCCAGCGCAAACGGCATGTCACGCAGCGCGTGGGCACGACGGCGCAACCCTTCACAGGTCACTACGGTAAGGGCTGCAAATAGGCCAGGTGGTCGCAATAAAAGGAAATCTGCAAGTAACATGACCCCGGCAATAATCGGCAGGGGCGCAGACTGCGGGCGTCGTAATGTCCAAAGGATCACGACAACAACAAGCAAATCCGGGCCTGCCCAGCGGCGCGGCACAGTTTCCAAGGGCAAGATTTGCAGGTAAATGAGCATCAGGCACAGCCCGGCGAAGACGCTGCGTAACAGCCAGATATGTGTCGCTGACCTTTCAGCCATCGGTTGACTCAAGCGTGGGGGCGGGGCCGTCCGGGCTGATCAACTCGCCAGGCTCGGTGATGGCTTGGTGACCGTGATCTCGCAGCACGCGCAGAAATTCCAGGCGCTCATAATCCGCAGCCAAGCGTACGCGCAAGCGCCCGCCGGGATCACGCGCGATCTGACCAATCAACAGGCCACTTGGAAACACGCCGCCATCCCCGGAACTGACCACACGGTCACCCGGGCGTACCTGATCGGGATTTTCCAGAAAATCAATGGGGGGCGCCATAGAGTTGTCCCCGCTCACAAGCGCGGTTTGACCAGAGGGTTGAATGGTTGCGGGGATGTGGCTGGTGGCGTCGGTCAACAAGATCACGCGGCTGGTGTTGGCCCCAACACCGGAAATGCGTCCGACAAGTCCAATACCATCCATAGCGGCCCAACCATCCACAATGCCGTCGCGTGCACCAATGTTCAAAAGCACCGATTGACGAAACGGTGATCCACTGTCTGCCAATACAACGCCAGTGACATAGGTCAGTTTGGGATCAAGCCGCACATTGTTGAGATCGAGCAGACGCGCGTTTTCTTGTTCGAGTTGAAGTGCGGCCTCTTTCCAAGCTTTCATCTGTTGCAGTTCGCGTCGAAGTTCTTGGTTTTGTTGGGCAATGCGTTGATAGCTGCGCAAATCGCGGATCAGATTGATTGTGCCCGTGACGGGGGCCATGGCCCAGTCAAAGCTGGGAACCACCTTATCCGCGACTTGTGCGCGAAACCGTTCAACCCGCGGACTGTCGATGCGCCAGACAAGAAAGATTGCCAAGAGGCAAAGAACCAGAATCGTCAGCATCAGCCGCTTGAGCGGTCCAACATAATCTTCGCCTTGTGATCCGTCGCGGGCCACGGCTTCTCCTGTTCAGATCATGGTGTTCGTTTTGCGCGTACAGCCTAACATGAAAGGCCATTCGCGCGAACCCTTAGCTGTCGTAATCAATCGCGTGACGCAGTTGTTTTTCGTATTCCAGCGCTTTGCCAGTGCCAAGTGCCACACAGTTCAGGCTTTCATCCGCAATGGACACGGCAAGCCCGGTCTGTTCGCGTAATGCAAGGTCCAAATCGCCCAACAGCGCGCCGCCCCCGGTCAACATAACGCCACGGTCCACAATGTCTGCAGCCAGATCGGGTGGGGTCGCTTCTAGAGCAGTCATTACGGCTTCGCAAATCTGTTGCACAGGTTCGGAAAGCGCTTCGGCGACCTGAGCCTGACTGATTTCGGTTTCCTTTGGCACACCGTTAAGCAGGTCCCGCCCACGTATCTGCATAGATTGGCCACGGCCATCGTCGGGCATGCGTGCAGTGCCAATGGATGTTTTGATGCGTTCTGCGGTGGATTCTCCCACCAACAGGTTTTGTTGGCGACGTAAATAGTTGATGATCGCTTCGTCCATGCGGTCTCCACCAACACGCACAGAGCGCGCATAAACGATGTCACCCAATGACAGAACCGCCACCTCGGTGGTGCCACCGCCGATGTCTACAACCATAGATCCTGTGGGGTCTGTGATGGGCATGCCTGCACCAATGGCCGCCGCAATCGGTTCTGCAATCAGACCTGCGCGTCGCGCACCAGCCGAGAGAACCGATTGGCGGATCGCGCGTTTTTCAACGGGAGTCGCACCATGGGGCACGCAAACGATGATCTTGGGCTTGGAAAAGGTAGAGCGTTTGTGCACTTTGCGGATGAAATGTTTGATCATCTCTTCGGCGGTGTCAAAATCAGCGATCACCCCGTCGCGCATTGGGCGAATGGCCTCAATGCTGCCGGGGGTGCGTCCCAGCATGAGCTTGGCGTCTTCACCAACAGCGAGAACCTTTTTCACGCCATCTTTGACGTGATACGCAACAACCGATGGTTCAGACAGAATAATGCCCTTACCTTTGACATAGACCAATGTATTGGCCGTCCCAAGGTCAATTGCCATGTCCGATGTGAACAAGCCGCCCAGATTTCCCAGCATATATTTTTGTCCCGCAGAGATTCGTCAAAGGCCCGCGACTCTTTTGAGTGCGGACCACGCTTCTTATAGGTTGCACACGGACGTTGTGAAAGGGGTGTGACGCATACAATCAGCGTTATTCCGCCACGCAAGGCCCGCTCATCAGTCCCTATGGGTCCTTCTTCGCTCTCCGATGCACGCCAAGGCTTGCGTTCGGGTGGTAAGACAAGCGAAGAAGGACCCATAGGGACTGATGAGCGGTGGAAGAAATGCTGAGTTACCAACATATTTATCACGCGGGTAATTTGGCGGATGTGCAAAAGCATGCACTGTTGTGCACCATGCTTGATTACATGACACAAAAACCCAAACCGCTGACCTATTTGGAAACTCATGCAGGTCGGGGACTGTATCATCTCACCTCCGAAGAGGCCCTCAAGACTGGTGAAGCCAAGGCTGGTATTGGCGTTGCCGAAGACTGGTTCGCCCCAGAGCATCCTTTTCGGCGCGCATTGGATGGCGTGCGTGTGACGCATGGTGCCGATACCTATGGCGGATCACCTGCTTTGGCCGAACAACTATTGCGTCAAACCGATAAGATACATTTGGCGGAACTTCATCCGCGCGAACATGACGCGCTGACAGGTGCCATGTGCATGACACAGGCACGGTGTTTGCAGCAGGACGGATTTGAAATGGCTATGGCGGTTTGCCCACCAGAGCCACGCCGAGGCCTTATGTTGATTGATCCATCATACGAGATCAAAACTGACTATGAACGCATTCCCGACATCATCGCAAAATTGCACCGCAAGTGGAACGTTGGGGTGATTGCGTTGTGGTATCCCATTCTGACGGACGGCAGCCACAAAGACATGATCGCAGCACTTAAGGCGCAAAACCTGCCAAAGGTGCTGCACCACGAGATGCGATTTCCACCCGCGCGCAAATCGCATCGCATGATTGGGTCAGGCATGTTCATCCTGAATGCGCCTTTCGGTCTTGCACAAGAAGCTGCGCGGCTGGATCTGCTGTTTGCAAAACACAGCTGACCTCAGGATGAAATGATCTTTTCGACGATGCGTCGTCCAAAATCATGGGTAGGGCCTTCCCAGTGTGGGCTGAGACGTCCGCCATCATAGGCAGGGGACAAACGACCCTGTTGCAGCAACTCCAGCATGCCCAAGTCCTCTCGGTTCAAATCGTCCCACATCTGAATTAGGGCTGCACGGGGTTTGGCATAGGTCTCGGAATTGGCTTCATCTCCGATCACAAACACATGCAGCTCTTCGCGGGTTTTATCTGGCGCAATCGGATAGCTGACCAATAACGTGAATTGATCCGGGTACACCTCGGCTGCGAAATGGGGAAAACACAAGAACCACAGCCCGCGTTTTGCGTCCTCTTCGGGCAGATCAGGATAGACCGGCAAACCATCCCCGCGTCCTTCTTCGCTTTCTGGAAAGACATAATCGTTGTAAAACACATGTTGATCCCATTCGCCTGACCAACGTACGTTCATCGGAGCAAATTTCAAAAGGCGGGGATGCACGGCAAAAACGTGATACCCCTCCATATAGTTTTCATAGACCAGTTTCCAATTGGCGTTGACGTCAAAATCCAGCTTTCCCGCCCAACGGATCGCACTAAAGTCATAATTTTTTGTACGTGCGACCAATGGGGCCAGCCAGTCCTCCAGCGGCTCGGCATCTCCTGCTACGTTCACAAAGATACAGCCATTCCACGTGTCAATCCGTACGGCCATCAGATCAAGCTTATCGCCGCCGCCATCCTTGAACATGTCAGGTTTATTGGGGCCGTTAAAATGCGGGCGTACGCGTAATTTTCCGCTCAGCGCGTAATTCCATGCGTGATAAGGGCAGGTCAGCGTGGCATGATTGCATGGCTCTGTCACCAGCTTGGCGCCGCGATGCCGACATACATTGTGAAAGGCACGAATAGATCCGTCGTGATCACGCAACACAATCAAAGGCGCGCCGCCAATATCGATGGGTTTCATGTCGCCGGGATTTGGCAATTCTGCTTCGGCTCCGGCAAATACCCAAGAGCGACGAAACACCCGTTCCTGTTCCAGCTTCAACCAATCTTCTGACCAATAGGCCGCGTTGGGCAATCCACTTGCCTCCTCAATCGGGGCAAAGGTCTGGTCAAACCCATCCTCCCCGATCAATGATTTGACGCGGGCCACATAGGCGGGGTCATGTTTTGGATCATTCATCGGCGAGCATATCTTTTGGGTTGCGAGGTTGTGAAAAAAATGCACTACTTTTTGTCATGGGTGTCAAGAAAACAAATAAAACAGAGATCGAAAATCCACTGACAAAGCTGGGCGAGGACGTGCGTGCCTTGCGCAAGGCTCAGCAGATGACACTGTCAGATCTTGCAGAGGCGGCAGGAAAATCCATCAGCTTTCTGTCCAAGATCGAACGCGGCCTTGCGCAGCCATCAGTGACGGCCCTGCAAGGGATCGCGGATGCGCTTGGTGTGCCGGCAGGATGGTTCTTTGACACAGATGGCCCGGTCAATGCTGACGAACGTCCTTATGTCGTGCGGGCAAATCGGCGGCGCAAGCTGAGTTTCTCCCACCTGTCGGATACGGCCTATATGGGGCTTGAGGATCATCTGTTGTCGGCCTCGCTGGAGGGCAATCTTGCGCTTGGGATTTCGACATATCAGCCTGGTGGCCATAGCGGTGATGATCTGTGCACCCATGACGGCGAAGAGGCCGGTTTGGTGATGCGCGGCGACATACGTCTGACCATGGATGATAAAACCTTTACTCTGCACGCTGGTGACAGTTTTTCGTTTTCCGCATCGGTGCCGCATCGGTACGAAAATGCAGGCCCTGACATTGCACAGATCGTCTGGGCCAACACTCCTATTTCACTAAGACGGTAAGACATCATGCAGGATCACGCGCAGGTCGTTGTCATCGGGGGCGGCAACATGGGGGCAGGGGTGCTCTATCATCTTGCGCAACTGGGCTGGAGCGATAGCGTTCTGATTGAAAAGGCAGAACTGACCAGCGGGGCCACGTGGCATGCGGCGGGGTTGGTCAGCCGTATGATTGGCGGTCAGGCCTTGGGGTCGATGCATGATTATGCCGTGGATTTCTATAAACAGATAGAGGCAGAAACCGATGTCGGCGTCAGCTGGCACAATTGCGGATCGTTGCGAGTGGCGACAAGTCCAGAGCATATGGATTGGATCACCCACATTCGCGATGCGGTGCTGGCCCGAGGACAAGAGGCCCATATCATTGATGCATCCGAGGTGGCGCGCCTTAACCCGCTGTATGACGTAAAGGCGGCAGGAGTTCTGGGCGCGGTCTATACCCCAGATGATGGGCATGTTGATCCTTCTGGCACCTGTCAGGCCATGGCCAAGGGGGCGCGGCAGATGGGGGCCAAGGTCATTCGCAATTGCCGCGTTATCGGTGTTTCGCAACGTATGGATGGCATGTGGCAGGTGGACACCGAACAAGGCCGGATCACCTGCGAACATGTGGTCAATGCAGGCGGGTATCATGCACGTCAGATTGGGGCGATGGTGGGGCTTGATCTGCCGATCACCACGATGTTGCATCATTATGTCGTGACCGACGCCGTGCCCGAATTCGCGGCAATGGATCATGAGATTCCGGTGACACGCGATGATTATTTCTGTGGCTATGTGCGGCGTGAACAAGGCTCTGCCCTGATTGGGCTGTATGACAAGCAAGCCCCGCAATCGGTCTGGCGTGATGGGTGTCCATGGGACAGCGAAAACGAATTGTTTGATCCCAATTGGGAGGGCATCACCCCTTGGTTGGAAAATTGTTTTGAGCGCATGCCAGCCCTGATGAATCGCGGGATCAAGCGGGTGGTGAATGGCGGTATCACCTATACGCCGGACGGGTCGATGATGCTGGGGCCTGCACCGGGGCTGCGCAATTTCTGGCTGGCCTGTGGGGCAACTGTGGGTATTGCATGGGGGCCGGGCGCTGGGCGTGCTTTGGCGCAATGGATGGTGCATGGGGCGGCGGATGTTTCCACCCGCGCCTTTGATCCACGCCGTTTTGGGGTTTGGGCAGATGCAGATTATGCGCATGCACGCGCCACCGAGGATTACACGCTGCGTCAGGCTATGCCCTTTCCTCAGCATCAACGCCACACCCGTCGCGGCATAAAACGATCCGGGGCACATGATCGCACCACAGCACTTGGCGCTTGTTTTGAAGAGGCAGGTGGCTGGGAACGCCCACGTCTTTTCGCGCCAGAGCCGATGGGATGGCGGCGGACAACAGCGTTTGATCAAGTGGCCACCGAATGTGCGGTGGTGCGCAATCAGGTGGGGCTGGGGGATTACTCGGCCTTTGCCAAATTCACCATCATCGGGGCCGGGGCTGAACGTTGGCTTAACCGGGTTTGCGCCAACAAGATGCCAGCGGTCGGGCGCACATGTCTGACGCTGTTGCTAAACCATCGCGGCACGATCGAAGGCGAGGCGACGATTGCCCGAACAGGCCCCGAGACGTTTTATTTTGTCACAGGCGGGCCGTCAGAACGCAGGGTATGGGATTGGTTGACCCTGCAGTGTGGGGAGCCGATGCAGGAATGCACCCTTGAAAATGTGACGGATCAGATCGGCATTCTGGTGCTTGCAGGCCCCCAAGCGCGATCCGTGCTGGAACGCTGCACCGATGATGATGTGTCCAACACTGCCCTGCCGTGGTTGCGCATGAAAACCATCACTGTGGCAGACATTCCCGTGACCGTCCTCAGGCTCAGCTTTACGGGCGAGTTGGCCTATGAACTGCACGCGCCCAATGCCCAATTGGGGGCGCTGTGGGATGTCTTGTGGGACGCAGGCGCAGATCTCGGGATCGCCCCCTTTGGATCAAAGGCGCTGGACACGCTGCGACTGGAGAAATTTTATCGCGGCGGGCATGAGCTTGCCAATGACGCAAGCCACAAGGACGTGGACCAGATGCGTTTTGCGGATCTCAGTAAGGAGTTTATCGGCAAAGCGGCCATGCTTGCGCGTGACCCACAAAGTAAAATCACCTTGCTGACCCTTGAGGGAGAAGACACAGACGCGCTCATGTCCGAAGCAGTGTATCATGCAGGACAACTGGTTGGTTCAATCACCTCTGCGGCCTATGGCCATAGTGTGGGTCAAAGTCTTGCCATTGCTTTTTTGAAAGAAGCTGCACGCGCGCCGGGAACCAAATTGCAGGTCTCTTTGTTGGGGCGTCTTGTGGATGCCGTGGTTTTGCCTGATGCCCCTTGGGATTCCGGGAATATGCGTCTAAAAGCCTGATCATTCGCGAAAATTGGGGGGATATGGCAGCATATCTTATGTGCAGGCCAAGAAACCCGACCTGCTCGCTTGACTCCCTTCTACCATGGTGTATATGCGCGGCTTCATTGGTGTTGGTGGCCCTTGCAAAAGGATCCCTGTCATGTCGCAAGACAAGAGGACAACGCCCTTCATAGTCGCCTTTTAAGGCGTCGACCCAAAGAAGGATATCAGCCGTGACTAAACGTACGTCTGCCAAGTATAAAATTGACCGCCGCATGGGCGAAAACATCTGGGGCCGTCCTAAATCCCCAGTAAACCGTCGTGAATATGGCCCCGGCCAGCACGGTCAGCGCCGCAAGGGCAAACTGTCTGACTTTGGTCTGCAGCTGCGTGCCAAGCAAAAGCTCAAAGGTTACTACGGCGACCTGACCGAGAAACAGTTCCGTCGCATCTATGGCGAAGCTGAGCGTGTAAAAGGCGATACAGGTGAAAACCTGATTGGTCTGCTGGAACGCCGTCTTGACGCCGTTGTGTACCGTGCAAAATTCGTAGCAACCGTATTTGCTGCGCGTCAGTTCGTGAACCACGGCCACGTCAAAGTGAACGGCAAGAAAGTGAACATCCCTTCTTACCGTGTTAAAGAAGGCGACGTGATCGAAGTGCGTGACAAATCCAAGCAGCTGACTGTTCTGCTGGAAGCCGTACAACTGGCCGAGCGTGACGTTCCTGATTACATCGACGTTGATCATTCCAAAATGACTGCAACTTTCGTACGCGCACCCGGCCTGTCCGACGTGCCTTACCCAGTTGTTATGGAACCAAACCTCGTGGTTGAATTCTACGCGAAGAACTAATCTTCGCCGATCCATTCGAAAGGCCGCGACGGGAAACCGCCGCGGCCTTTTTCGTTTGTACTGGCCATGTTGATTCAGCAGGGCTAGAACGTGCTCAAAGGGAGTTTTTAAATGAGCAGTATTACCCCGCAACCCGGCATTATGGATATCGCGCTGTACCAAGGTGGTGCGGCGCATGTCGAGGGCGTGAGCGATGTTGTCAAACTGTCGTCAAACGAGAACCCATATGGGCCATCGGACGCGGCGGTCGAGGCCTATCGCCGTGCGGGGTATGATTTGCATCGGTATCCTTCTTCTGATCATGCGCGCCTGCGGGCGGCCATTGCCGAGGTGCACGGGCTGGATGCGGATCGTGTTATCATGGGGGCAGGCAGCGACGAAATCATTGCCTTTCTGTGTCAGGCCTTTGCTGGCGTGGGGGATGAGGTCGTGCACACCGAACACGGTTTTGCCATGTACCGCATTTCGACGCTTGCGGCTGGTGCGACCCCGGTTGAAGTCAAAGAACGCGATCGCGTGACCGATGTGGATGCCATTCTGGCGGCCTGTACGGACAAAACCAAATTGGTGTTCATTGCCAACCCCAACAACCCCACCGGCACGATGATTGGTGGCAACGAGGTGGCGCGGCTGGCGGATGGCCTGCCCAAACAGGCCATTCTGGTTCTGGACGGGGCCTATGCCGAATATGTCGAGGATTACGATGGCGGTGCGGGGCTTGTGGACAGCCGTGACAACGTGGTGATGACACGCACGTTTTCCAAACTTTACGGGCTGGGTGGTTTGCGCGTGGGCTGGGGGTATGGCCCCAAGGAGATCGTGGATGTCCTCAATCGGGTGCGCGGGCCGTTTAACCTGTCCGGCCCATCCTTGGCCGCGGCAGAAGCATCGGTGCGCGATACCGCCTATGCCGAAAAATGCCGCAAGGACAACGCGCGCTGGCGCGCTTGGTTGGCCGAAGCACTGGCCGAGCATGGCGTGCCCTCAGACACGTCAACGGCGAATTTCATTCTGGCGCGATTTGCCGATCAAGATGAGGCAGAGGCTTGTGATAAGTATTTGAAAACGCAAGGTTTGATTGTGCGCCTTGTGGCCGGATACAAGCTGCCAAACTGTCTGCGCATCACTGTCGGGGACGAGGCAAGTTGCCGCCGTGTGGCACATGCGATTGGGCTATTCAAAGGGGGTGCGCGATGACACAAGTTTATGACCGCGTCGCCCTGATTGGGTTGGGTTTGATTGCATCATCCATGTTCTGGGCCATCAAGCGCTCTGGTCTGGCCCAAGAGGTGACAGGCTTTGCGCGTTCGCAAGAAACCCGCGAAACCGCCCGCCGGATCGGGCTGTGTGACCGCGTATGTGACAGCGCGCGTGAGGCCGTTGAAGGGGCCGATCTTGTGGTGCTTTGTGTCCCTGTCGGCGCGATGGAGGCCGTGGCCAAGGACATTGCTCCGGCTCTGAAACCCGGCGCGACCGTTACCGATGTGGGATCGGTCAAGCGCCATGTGGTCGACGCCGTGGCCCCGCATATCCCCGAGGGTGTGCATTTCATTCCCGGTCACCCACTGGCAGGCACGGAACATTCCGGCCCTGAAAGCGGCTTTGCCGAACTTTATGACAACCGGTGGTGTTTGCTGATCGGATCAGAAAACACCGACACGGCGGCCATGGCAAAACTGCGCAGCCTTTGGGAAGGCATGGGCGCAAATGTCGAGGAAATGGACCCGGACCATCATGATCTGGTGTTGGCCGTGACCTCACATGCGCCGCACCTGATTGCCTATACGATGGTGGGTGTGGCCGATGATTTGCGCCGTGTGACCGACAGCGAAGTGATCAAATACTCCGCCGCCGGGTTTCGCGATTTCACGCGGATTGCGGCCTCTGATCCAACCATGTGGCGGGATGTGTTTCTGACCAACAAAGAGGCCACCCTGGAAATTCTGGGTCGCTTCACCGAAGAGCTGTTTGCTTTGCAACGCGCCATTCGCACGGGCGACGGGGATCATCTGTTTGATTACTTTACCCACACCCGCGCGATCCGGCGCAGCATTATCGAGGCCGGACAAGATACCGACGCACCAAATTTCGGTCGCGGCCAAGTAACTGGACAGAAAAAAGACTGATGCGGCGGTTGATGCTCATAGCATCGCTGTTGTTGGCCAATATGGCCTTGGCCAACGCGCCGGGCACGTCGCTGCGCCCAGTTGCGCGTGAAGATGTGTTTCCGGTGGCTATTCGCGGATTTGGTCCAGTGCAGTCTTTAAGGCCCGTCATTCGCCCCGGAAGTGGGGCCAATGTGTTGCCGTCTTATGTGGTGCCAGCCCCGCAACCGACGGTTTACACTGGTACGGGCTTGGCACCGCTTGTCTCTGCGCGCCCTCTGCAAAGGCCAGCGCACAGACGGTTTGGCGTGCGCAAGGCTTCGACCACCCCCTCAAAGCCCAGCAAAAAATCTGCACGCGGCGTGGGGCGTGTGTGTGGGGATCGTCAGTTGCAAGGCGAATTCGTTGGCAACGTTCCGGGCAAGCTGCGCGGATGTGGTGCAACAGATGCGGTGCGTCTGCATTCCGTATCCGGTGTGACCCTCAGCAACCCGGCAGTGATGGAATGTCAAACCGCCAAAGCCTTGAAAAAATGGGTCGATCGGGGGGTAGAACCCGCCATCGGCCGCCATGGTGGTGGATTGGCCAAACTGAACGTCGCTGCCGGATATTCCTGCCGCACGCGCAACAGCAAACCCGGTGCCAAAATATCTGAACATGGCAAAGGCCACGCCATCGACATTTCAGGCTTTACCTTGGCCAATGGCGAGCGGATCAGTGTATTGAACGATTGGGGGCGCAGCAAACGCGGGCGGATGCTCAAGAAAATGCATGGCTCGGCCTGTGGCACCTTTGGCACCGTGCTTGGTCCCAACGCAGACCGCTATCACCGCGACCATTTCCATCTGGACGTCGCACGCCACCGCAGCGGGGCCTATTGCCGATAAGGCGCAGCTGAAACATCGTGCTCTATGTCAACTCTAAGCCCCAAAGCAGACAGGATTCCAGTTAGCCTTGTAGTTTTGGAAACAAGCCACAGAGAAATTTGAAAATGACGCGCTTTGCCGCGGCGTGATCAAAGTCGCTGGGGTTTAGCATGAAATCAATCCAGATACCTTCGGAAAGCGAGATAGTGCCATAAACCGCATCTTGAATCAGGTCGGGGTCGGCGGTCATAACTCCAAAGATTTCAGCATAAATATTTTCAAGCTGTGCGTCCCTCGTTCCGGTGAATTGCCCGATGGTGGGGCTGGTTCTGGCTGCTCCTCGCAACTCGTACCATGTGCAAATGTTCTTTTCATTTAAGACGTTAGGCGAAAGATCATAGTCCACAATGGCGTCAAGTCGCGCTTGGGGGTCTGCTGGCGTATCTTTTAGCCAGTCTTCGAAGCCGGCGTAATACTCTTCGCTTGCTTGTTTCGCAGCCGCAGCGAGTAGAGCGTTTTTGTTTTCAAAATGAAGATGGACCATTCCGCGCGAAAGATCCGCGATTTCAATGATCTTGCTGATGGACGCGTCAGCATAGCCATACTGCGCCAAGGCTTGCAGTGTTGCATCTACTAAGCGCTGCCTGTTGCGCTCCTTTTTCTTGGCTGCCGTCACCCGCCGAATTCCTTGGTTGTTTCAAGGTCAATTGACACGGATGCCAGTCTGATGTCAAATATGGACAATTGTCCATATTGGAGCATTGCTATGAAATCTGGCCCTTATGATGTTTTGTTCGAACCTGTAAGGATCGGTCCTGTGACAGCGCCAAACCGGTTTTATCAAGTGCCGCATTGCACCGGCCAAGGCCATTTGCGACCGCGCGCTGACGCCTCGGGGCGCGCGATGAAGGCTGCTGGTGGTTGGGGTGTTGTTTGCAATCAGGAAACTGAAATTCACCCAACATCCGATCTGACGCCCTTTCCTGAAAGCCGCCTGTGGGATGAAAAGGATATTCCTGCACTCAGACTGATGACCGACGCGGTTCATGCACATGGATCGCTTGCTGGGATAGAATTGGCGCACAACGGGAATCACGCAGCCAACCTGCTAAGTCGCGCGCCTTCTTTTGCACCTTCGGATATGAGTATTGATGTGCTCTATCCCAAGCAGGCCCGTGCGATGGACAAAACTGACATCAAAAATTTACGCCGCTGGCACCGTGATGCGGCAAGGCGCGCAAAGGAAGCGGGCTTTGATATCATTTATGTTTATGCTGGCCACCGGATGACACTGCCGCAGCATTTCTTGTTGCCTGATATGAACGACCGGTCCGATGAATATGGTGGTTCACTGGAAAACCGCGTGCGCTTGATCCGCGAGCTGATTGAAGAAACCAAGGAAGAGGTCGGTGATAGGTGTGCTGTCGCGTTCCGCTTTGCGGTCGAGGAATTGATGGGCGCGGACGGAATGCAAGGGCAAGAGGAAGGCCGCGAGGTGGTCGAAATGCTGGCAGAGCTGCCTGACTTATGGGACGTCAATGTGTCTGACTGGTCCAACGATTCCGCGACGACCCGATTTATGCCGAACGATGGATTTCAGATCGAACATATCAATTTCGTAAAGCAATTGACGACGAAGCCTGTTGTTGGCACAGGGCGCATCACTTCGCCCGATATGATGGTAAGTTTGATCAACAAAGGCGTACTTGATTTGATCGGTGCCGCACGCCCGTCAATCGCTGATCCCTTCCTGCCCACCAAAATTCGGGAGGGGCGCATTGAAGAAATTCGTGAATGTATCGGCTGTAATATTTGTGTTTCCAGCGACAACCACGGAGTGCCAATCCGCTGCACCCAGAACCCGACCATGGGCGAAGAATGGCGCAGAAACTGGCACCCCGAACAGATAGAACCAAAGGGCGAGGCCGAAGCCGCATTGGTTGTTGGCGCAGGGCCTGCGGGCCTTGAATGTGCGATGCAATTGGCGCGACGGGGATACGCTGTGACAATCGCCGACGCGCGGGATGCAGCAGGCGGGCGGGCAAAGCGCGAGGCCGAATTGCACGGTCTTTCTGCGTGGAAACGGGTGTCGGATAATCGGCTTTATGATCTAAAACAACGCGGTAATGTGAACCTGTACCTTGAAAGCGAGCTTTCAGCGAAAGACGTCCTTGATCTGGAAATTCCCAATGTGTTTATCGCCACGGGGGCCAGATGGCGGAGCGATGGTGTGGGGCGATCATCCCGAACTGCACCAAAACGCGCTTCACTAATGCCGGTGTTCACACCTGACGACATCATGGATCAAACGGTTCTGCCGGGCGGGCCAATCGTGATTTATGACGATGATCAGATCTATATCGGTGGTGTTATCGCCCAGCACCTTGCAGCCGCCGGGCACGCGGTTCATTTCGTGACTCCAGCGGCCATTGTGTCGCCTTGGACGGAAATGACGTTGGAACAGGGCCGCATTCAGCGTGCCTTGATTGCCGCTGGGGTTACAATCCACACTGGTCGACGTCTGGTCGAGATAACGACAGATAGATGTCGCTTGGATTGCACCTATGGCGGCGCTGGAAACGATGTTTTATGTGGCGCGGTTGTCTTGATCACTGAACGAACCCGCAAAACAGCGCTCTATGACGAATTGAAAAGGGAAGGCACGCTTTCACATCTTGAATTGATAGGCGATGCCGCGTCACCTGGACTGATCGCCGACGCGGTCTTTGACGGGCACCGCGCGGCTCGCGGGTTTGAAGGTGACACAGAAGCGCAAGACGCGACCTATTTTCGCCGTGAACTGGTGTCCCTACACGACACAATAGGAGGTTGAGGTATGGCACAAACGAATTGGGATCACCTGTTGGAGAGCTACCGCGATGGGTATGCACTTGACCGTGCGTATTACACGTCGCCCGACATTTATGAACGCGATCTACAACAATACTGGGGTCAACAATGGCTGTGGGCCGGGCACGTGTGCGAAATCCCCAATAATGGTGATTTCTTTCTGTTCGATTATGGTCGAGAGTCGATCATAATCGCGCGCGATAAGGACGGTGTTGTTGCAGCCTTTCTGAATGTGTGCCGCCATCGTGGCAGCCGTGTCTGCGTTGAAAAATCCGGCAATCGCCGCGTGTTTTCCTGCCCCTATCACGCGTGGACCTATGAAATGAACGGGACCCTACGCCGTGCGCGGGAAATGGGCGAAGAGTTTGACCCTGCTGCGCACGGGCTGTTGCCTGTGCATCTGAGGATTTTCGAAGGTCTCATCTTTGTCTCCACTGCTGATGATCCACCTGACATTGATCGCGGGTTGCGCGCGCTGGAGCCGCTGGCAAAACCCTATGGATTGGCTGGTATGAAGGTCGCCAAAAAAGCCAGCTACCCGGTGCCCGCTAATTGGAAGCTGGCGATCGAGAATTATATGGAATGCTATCACTGCGGTCCTGCGCATCTTGAATATTCACGGTCCCATTCCTTGAAAGACCCCGACGCGGCGACGGCGGAGTTGAAGGAGAAAATGCACGGCCGTGCAGCTGATGCGGGCCTTACAACAGAAGATATGTCTTTGAATACCGACGATGGCATGGGGTTTTATTATCGCCGGTATCCCCTGTTTGATGGCTATAAGACGGGCAGCAAGTCGGGCGAACCACTTGCCCCGTTGCTGGGCGATTTGAAATCGTTTGATGGTGGCGCGACGGATCTACAGATTGGAATTTTGAACAACTTTTTACTGTACTCCGACCACGTCATCGCGTATCGATTTTTGCCTGCAGGCTTGCAAGACACGCATATTGAGGTGATCTGGTTCGTGCGCGATGATGCTGTCGAAGGTGCGGATTATGATTTGGCTGAACTGTCTTGGTTATGGCATGTCACTTCTTTGGACGATGAGCGGATCATTCGTGTGAACCAAGAGGGTGTCAATTCCTACCATTTTGTACCCGGACCATTGTCCGAGATGGAATGGGGTATTCGAGCGTTTTATGATAGTTATTTGGGCAGACCCAGCGAAGCAAATGGTGGCTTCTGATAAAGGGCATTTCGGCACGCTCTCCAACATTGGAAGAGGTCGCCGCACCCAAAGCCTAGGCTAGGTCAAAGTCTGGGATAAGACGTTCCACCAGCATCAAGACCTCTTGGAAGGCACCTTCGCGCGTGTAGATGTCAGCGTTAACATGCAAACGTAGCCAGAACCCGTCGATCATCGTGTCGATCCATTCTGCAATGCGGGCGGTTTCTTCGCTTGAAGCCGACTGCATAAGGTCGCGACAAACAGCAGCCATCGCATCAGAGCGCCGGTTGTCAAATTCATTGGTCACACTCGCGAATTCGGACGTGAAATTCTGTTCGCCCCAAAATGCATACCAAATAGCAAGGGATTCTTTAGTGCAGACTTCGGGTGCAAAATCCGCATCAATGAGCGCCTTCAATTGATCAGCGGGATTATCGCTATTGGCATTGATTGCAGCAGACCAATGGTTTTCATATTCTTGGTATTTCGCACGTAAGGCTTCGGTCAATAATCCCGTTTTGGTCTTGAAATAGAAAACTGCGACCCCCTGAGAGAGGCCCGCTTCTGTGGCGACGGTGGCAAGCGTCGTCTTGGCAAGACCGTTGGCCGCGATAGATCGCAGTGTGGCGTCAAGCAATTGCTGCCGACGCTTATCGGCGTTTTGCTTGCGTTCTTTTCTTGGCTTGCTTTCAGGGGTCACGGCGCGGCCTTTTTCGTTTTTATTTTGTGTTTTTCACACTTTGATTGGTCTGTCAGTAGATTTTTTTATTTGAGCGCTCAAAAAACTTTACGCGCCCCTTAAAACATGTACGCTTTCGCTAACCTCCTGTACCAAAAGGGCAGACATGAAGCTAACAAAATCCGGCACGAATGAACCCGCGATCGACGACATCGTTGCATGGGATCGCAAACACCAGTTGCACCCTTGGGCACCGATGGATGCCTGGCGTGGGTATGACAATATGGTGGTCAATACTGCCAAGGGTATTCACCTTTGGGATGCCACGGGCAAGCGCTTTATCGACGGCCCCGGAGGCATGTGGTGCGTTCAAATCGGTTACGGTCGCCAAGAGATGGCAGATGCGATTGCAGCGCAGGTTATGCAATTGCCCTATGCCTCGCCATGGACGACGGCTACAGAACCCTCAGCGATTTTGGCCAAGAAAATTGCAGACATGGCACCCGGTGACTTGAACAACGTCTTCTTCACGACGGGGGGATCAACCGCTGTTGATACCGCCTTGCGCACGGTTCATTTTTTCAACAATCGTCTGGGACGACAGAACAAGAAAATCATCATTGCGCGGGAAAAAGGATACCATGGGTCCACCTATCTGGCGTCAACGGTCACGGGTAAGGAGCGTGACAAAAACCGCTTTGATGTGGAAACGCGGCTGGTGCGTTTCTTGCCGGATGTGAACCCATACGTGCGCCCCGCCGGTATGACAGAGACTGCATGGTGCGACGAAAAAGTGGCAGATCTAGAGCGGATGATCGAAAGTGTAGGGGCCGAAAACATTGGTGGCTTCATCGCCGAGCCGATCTTGTGTTCCGGTGGTGTGATTATTCCACCCGCGGGCTATCACAAGCGGACATTCGATATCTGTCGCAAGCATGACATCTTGTATATCTCGGACGAGGTTGTGACTGCGTTCGGGCGGATAGGCCATTGGTTCGCCTCCGAAGCTGAATTTGGCATCGTGCCGGACATGATTACCTGCGCGAAAGGATTGACATCAGGCTATTTGCCGCTGGGGGCCTGCATCATTTCGGACCGCGTGATGGACCGGATGACGGGGCCGGATGACGGGGCCGGATCAAGATATGTTATTTTCGAATGGCTACACATATTCCGCCCACCCTGTGAGCTGTGCCGCGGCGCTTAAGAACATCGAGATTTTCGAAGACGACAAGATCCTTGAGCATGTAAAACAGGTTTCTCCACATTTTCAAAAACGGCTTCAAGCCTTGCGGAAATTCCCGATTGTGGGCGACGTGCGGGGCAGGGGCTTGCTGGGATGTATCGAAGGACGCCCCGAAACAGACGGTACCAATCTGGTGGAGCAACGAAAATTGGGCACGCTGTTGGATGAGGTCTGCGAAGAGATGGGTCTGCTTGTGCGTCCTTTGATCAACATGGCTGTTTTCTCGCCCCCATTGATCATCACGCATTCCGAAATAGACGAGATGTTCGACATCCTAGAGAATGCGTTGGAACGTGTCACCGTGATGATGGAGGACTAGCGATTATTGGCGAGCGGGGTGTTCGCGCCGCGTATGGGTGATGGTCGAATCTGTACCATGCAGCATCTCCATCGCTGCGCGGTGTCCGCTGTAAACGGCGGCAGCTATGGTTGATGCCGCGTCCACATCACCAATCCGGCGCAGGGATTTGAAGCCTGTGTCCGCTAGCGCTTGATACAGATCAGAATTAGGTGCACGCCGGGTCAGCGGAATGATGGCATCGCAGGCGAATTGCGCCTCGTCACCAGTATCAACACACGCATGGATCGCGGTATCGCGTGCGTCGATCAGGATGCGATTGGTGAAAACTTGAACACCAGCCCTGCGCAGCGCCACGTTCGATTGATGTTGCTCCTCCGTCATCTTGCCCCATGCACAGGCGCGGCCTGCGGGCGTCATCAAGGACACCGTGTAGCCTTTTGACTGCAACGTCAGGGCCATAACAGAGCCCAGATAATAATGGTCGTCGTCATAGACCAGAACGTGTTTTCCGGCTGGCAACACCCCACAAAGCACGTCTTCGGCGGAATGCAGGATCGGAGCAGCGGCATTAGAAAATCCGCGATTAGAATGGCGCCCAACGCCGTCGGTCGTCCAGTGTGCACCCGTCGCAATCAACACGTGATCAGGGCCAAGTTCAGTGATGTCGTCGGCGGTCATCTGGCTTTCTCGATAGACCTCTACAGTGTGCAGTTTGTTGATTTGGCCAACCCGCCAATCACGCACTCGTGTCCATTCGGAAAGTCCCAAAAGTTTCGCCTCGCGCGTTACCCGCCCCCCAAGATCACGGGTCGCTTCGGTCAAGGTCACGCGGTGCCCCATTTCGCCCAAGGCACGCGCAGCTTCCAGGCCCGCGGGGCCAGCACCCACCACCAGTGTGTGTTCGGGTTTGGGCGCTTTCTTGATTTTGTCAGGGTGCCAGCCCAGCCGCCATTCTTCGCCCATTGTGGGGTTTTGCGTGCAACGAATTGGCACTCCGGCGGAATCGTGTGCATAGCAAATATTGCACCCGATACATTCGCGAATATCGTCGCTGCGGCCGGTCCGGATCTTTTCGGGTAGAAACGGATCGGCAATGGACGGACGTGCCGCACCGATCATGTCTTGTCCGCCGGACTTGATGGCCGCGACCATTGTATCGGGTGACGTAAAGCGGCCAACAGCGACGACCGGTTTCGTGGTCAATCCCTTGGCTTTTGCTATTTCCGGTAGGAACGATGCCTCTTTTACAAAGCGCGAGGACCCCATTTCCACGCCATAGTCCGGTACCACCAAATCCCACAGATCAGGATCTTCGGCCATCATCGCGAAGGCGTCATAGCTTTCTGCGTCGTCCAAACCAACGCTGAATCGCACCGCGACCGCAGCTTTGCCTGCGACGACTTCTTTTGTCTCTTCGATCAGCTCGCGCACAAGGCGCAGGCGATTTCGAAGCGAGCCACCATATTCGTCAGACCGTGTGTTCGTTTCGCGATTAAGGAATTCGGACAGCAAATACCCGTGGGTGGCATAGACATAGACAATGTCAAAATCGGCCTCTAATGCACGTTTCGCTGCGTCCCTATGCCACTTGCGTAGGTTGCGAATGTCTTCTTTGTCAATCGCGCGGCCTTGGCCTGGGTGCAGTGCGCTATAGTCGGTTTGCGGGCGATTGCGCATACCCATTTGCGGCAACCGTGTGCCCAAATTTGCAACCATGCCACCGCCCAACCACAGCTCTACACCAGCCAGCGCTCCGTGGGCGTGAACCGCATCTGTCATCATCCGGTGTGACGCGATATCGTCGTCATCCCAAAGTGCCGCAAACGGAAACGCGTCGTTGTCGGATGTCGGATGAACAGAGCAATATTCAGTATTCACCACGCCCCAACCGCCTTCGGCTTTCACACCGCGCATCGCGGCCAGCGCATTCGGTCGGCGCCACCCCATGCCCGTGCAATGGGGCACTTGGTAGAATCGGTTCTTTGCGGTCACAGGCCCAAGTTTGATGGGTTCGAACAATATCTTGTGCTGTGGATCGCACGTCATTTTTTTCCCCGTCGCCACAAATCTTAATTATATTTGAGCGCTTAAATAAAACTTATGTCAAGGCAGATTCGATCATAGATGACACTGCAAGGGCCGCACCAAGGAGCGCACTAGTGGCCTTTCCAAACTGGATTTGGTTCATGTTTGCAATCACCAAGCCATCAGTGCCCCCCACAAGACGTGCGTGATGAAGCCCCCTTCTGTGGGGGTCGGCATAGCTATTCATCGTCAGCGTCTTGTCGATATCAAGATAGCTCTAGGTTCAGAAACTGAACGCCACGACCATCGCCGATGCGGCGGTCAGCATGGCCTAGGCATAAAGCAGCGTTGGGCTGATCAGCGCTAATTCCAACTTTGCCTTCTTTGCTTATGGTTCATGACCCTGTGCTGCCAAAAGCGCTGTGTTGGTTTTTGCAAGTTCACCAGCGGGGGGTTCGGAGCCAGACAGCACTGGAAACAGTTTGCGCAAGGCGTCGTGGTACGTTTTCACGCCATATTCAAGGTCAGACAAGATGATCCCGTCGTAGCCGCTTGAAAATGCGGCTTCCCATGTCCATTCGATCAATTGCTCGTCTTCTTTGCTCGTCGCGCGATCTATCCGCATGCTCAGATACCGCGCCAATCGCATGCGGCGGTCTTCCTCTGGATAGCGATAGGTTGCACCGCGCTGAATGGTTTTGCCATTTTCAACTGGAAACTCCGCATAAACGATGACGCTGTCAGGGTAAAAACCAAAGACCAGATTGGGGAAAATTCCCAGATACAACCACGCCGCTTTATGCGTATCATCCAACCTTTCCGGCGCCTCCAGTATCTTGCGATAATTGTGCACGCTCCATAGCCGATGAGTGCCATCACGAAACCCGCCAAACGACCGTGTGGTGCCGGCCACGAATGGCTCGTCATAATAATTGGGGCCAAACAAATCGTGCAATCCGGGATGAGCGAGCGGGACATGATACCCCTCGTTATCCACATCGCGGACGCATTTCCAATTGGCTTTGATGTTCTCGGACCACGCGCTGCCCTCAACGGGTATCAAAGTTTCTAAACGATATTGCGCAAGTTCGGGCATGTAACGCGCCATGATTTCGGCCACCGCACCTTGAGGGCCAGCCTTGAAACGCACAAACACAAACCCTTGCCAAATTTCCATATCTAATGGTTTTAACCCGAACTCTACTGGATCAAGATCAGGAAGCGTCTTGGGCTGTGCCGGGCCACGCAGCGTGCCGTCTAGATTATACACCCAGCCATGAAACGGGCAGATGATCGCTGACTTACATGTGCCTTTGTCATCAGCAACAACACGCGAGCCGCGGTGACGGCATAGATTATGAAAGGCTCGCACAACGTTATCTTTACCACGCACGACCAGCGCACGTTCGCCCACAATATCTGCAGTGATATAATCACCTACCTCTGCGACATCGTTCACATGACAGATCATTTGCCAATGAGCACGAAACAGTTGTTCTTTTTCAACATCCAGAAGCTCGGGGTTAAAGAAGCTCCAAGCGGGCAGCCCACTTCGATCCCAGTCTGAAGGCGTCGCTATGTCAGTCAAATCTCTTCCCCTCGTAATTCTCTAATACATCTATAATAATTTAATTGAGCGCTCAAATAAAAAATTGCAACAAGGGCACACGAGGTGAAAGTGGCCCGGTCGCTTGGGGGGATTTTATTGTATGGCAGGCTAGCTCCCCCTCAGCGCAGGTGGTGAGACCCCTGTTTTGCAAGGCGGGTGTCAATTCTACTGGTGTCAAAACAACCGCAGCATCTTCTAACACTGAAGGAATCCTGACTGTCATAATTCAAACGACAACAAGGCCCCACAGGAGCCATTTGATGGGCCGGGGGGATTGTCCAGATCGTGCTACATTTATCTAATTTGCAGGCGTGGGGCTTTTCCAACAGGGATGATGCCCACATAAATGCGCCCGTCTGCAAACCGCAAAGGCAGATCCAGCGCTTTTTTGTTGCCGTTCAGCCCAGCCACCAGCGTCAGCCCCTGTTCCAGCGTTTTGATTAGGCCCAAGGACACATCATCGCTTTCGCGGGCAAGGTCGAGCATGTCGCGCCAGTTTTCGACACGTAAATCGACATTCCCCTTTAGGATGCCCTTGTTTGAAATCTTCAAATCCCCCGTGGCGCGCAAGCGCATCTCGCCCCATTTGGCTTCGGCGACGCGCAGTTTTATGCGTTTGGGCTGTGGTCGACCTTGCGACAAGGCAGACTTGGCCCATTCCTGATCGAACCGAACGGTCATATCCAGCTGTAGCGTTTCAAATGATTTGGGCAGGGTGTTGATACGTGATTGTTGCAAGATCCCGGCTGGGGCAAACCCATCTGCATTAAAGGCAAGGCGATATTCTGTCGGGGTGTCTGGCTGACGCAACAGGGCCGTATTGATGGCATCAGCCTGAGCGTGCAATTTGCCATCCACCAGAAAACTGAAGGCGCTGATTTCCAGATTGGCACGGTCCACGGTGTCATCGTCACCAAGCACTACGGATGCGCGCATTTGCTCGTTCAGGATGTCATATTTGGCGTCGGGCGTGGCGATACGTTGGTCCTTGGGCCAGATCGCAATCATGTGGTTGCGCCGATAGCTCAGCGTGAAAAGCTGAAAGAAAGGCGCGGTCCAGGCAATGCCGCTTTCAGGATCGGCAAGCTCTAGGCCTGTGAACGTCGCATCAAATCGGTTGGGAAATCCAAGCAGGGCGAAATCATCGTAATGGGCCACCCAGCCCTCGTTTTGGCGGTCGTCGAACCACTGGGCATAGGATGTTTTGACAGCACTGGCGCCCATAAACCAAAAGGCAGACCAGCCCACAACAAACACAATAATGACACCCAACAAACGTTTCATATTCGGCCCTCTTTCCTGTCGTGGCGCTTTGGTGTTTATAGACCCGAAAGAACAAGGACCAGTGCTATGACAATGTGGGTGTTTGGATACGGATCGCTTTTGTGGAATCCTGGGTTTGAGTATGATGAAAAAATCGTGGCCTGCCTGCCCGGCTGGCATCGCAGCTTTTGCATGAGTTCCATCCATCATCGCGGCACCGAAGAAGACCCCGGCCTTGTATTGGCGCTGGATGCCATGGAAAACGCACAATGTCAGGGATTGGCCCTTTCTGTGCGTGCGGGCCAAGAAGAGACAACATTGGCCTATTTGCGCGAGCGCGAATTGATTTCCTCGGCCTATCTGGAAAAGACGTTGCCGATTGATCTGTCTGATGGACGCCGGGTTGACTCGCTTGTGTATGTGATTGATCCACACCACGTGCAGTATTGCGGCGGTATGGCGCTGGAAGATCAGGCACAGATTATTGCCCATGCGGTTGGTGGGCGCGGCCCGAACACCGAGTATCTTTATAATACAGCGGATCATTTGCATGAATTGGGCATCCAAGACCCTGATCTGGATTGGCTATCGGCACGGGTGCGCACGTTGGTGTCATAGCCATGCGGAACCCTCTTGGCAGGTCGCATGCTTGTGGATAGGGTAAGCAAAGAAAAAACAAGTGTCAGGAGTTGTCCACATGGACCATCCGGACCGCGAGGCCGAGCCGCAATTCTCTCATCCTGTGCGCCAGATCATTTTGATGTTGATCGTTTTGGTGCTGACAGGGCTTCTTGTCTATGTCGCGCTTCCGCGCGTTTTTCCGGTATTTGAGGCCAACCCATACCTCAACGGGTTCATTCTGTTTGTCTTTGTGATCGGTGTGATGGCCTGTTTCGTGCAGGTATTGTCACTGATTTCATCGGTGCGCTGGATCGAAGGATTTGCCGCCCATCGGGCAGGGCATGAGATGGTGAAGCCACCGCAGTTGTTGGCGCCGCTTGCCTCACTTTTGCGCAGTCGTGGATCGCGCACACAGATCAATTCAGCCTCAGCCAGTTCAATCCTTGATTCATTGGCCACCCGTATCGACGAAGGGCGTGAAATCACGCGATACATCGTCAATATGTTGATTTTCCTTGGTCTTTTGGGGACGTTTTACGGTTTGGCGACCACCGTTCCTGCCGTGGTCGACACCATTCGCAGCCTTGCCCCCCAAGAAGGCGAAGGCGGGGTCGAGGTGTTTTCGCGCCTTATGACAGGTCTTGAAGCACAGCTTGGCGGCATGGGGGTCGCCTTTGCGTCGTCTCTGTTGGGTCTTGCAGGATCCTTGGTTGTGGGGTTGCTGGAACTGTTTGCCGGACACGGCCAGAACCGATTTTACCGCGAACTTGAAGAATGGCTTTCCACCATCACCCGCGTCGGCCTGAGTGGCGATGGCGACGGCAGTGGTGATCACGGGGCGCTGGGGGCGGTATTGGAACATATGGGCGAACAGATGGAGGCCCTGCAATCCATGTTCAGCCAATCTGATGTCAGCCGCGCATTGGTGGATGACAAACTTGGCAAACTGGCCGATTCCGTGGAACGTATGACCGAACGCATGGAGGATAACACCCCCACCACACAAGCGCTGTTGCGTGTGGCCGATGGGCAGGAACGTCTGATTCAAACTTTGCAGGAACAAGAAGAAACTGAAGGTGTTGATGCTGAAAGCCGTATGCGCCTGCGCTCTATTGATGTGCAGATGCTGCGTATTCTAGAGGAAATCTCGGCCGGTCGTCAGGAAAGCATGGCGGAGTTACGGACAGATATCGCCGCCCTTAAAACCGCCATTGTTCAGCAGGGTAAGCCGCAAAACCTGCGTGCCGCGCGGCGTAAAGATACGGGGCAGGGGGACTAGATATGGCCCTGTCCCGCCGCACTGGTCAACGATTTCAGGCCTCCATCTGGCCCGGATTTGTCGATGCGATGACCGGGCTTTTGCTTGTGTTGATGTTTGTGCTGACCATTTTCATGGTGGTGCAATTTGTGTTGCGTGAAACCATTACCGGGCAGGAAACCGAGCTGGATGCGCTCTCTGCCGAAGTGGCCGCCTTGGCGCAAGCCTTGGGGCTGGAACAACAACGCGCCGCGGATTTGACTGATCAGGTAGGCACCCTGCGCAGCACCTTAAGTTCCGCACAGGAACGTGTGGCCGAACAGGTCGCGCTGATTTCTGCCCTCACAACCGAAAGAGATGCACAGGCCACGGCCTTGACGCAGGCCCAAACACGGATCACCAGCTTTGAAGCACAGGTCGCGGCGCTGATTTCTGAACGTGATCAGGGGTTGGTCACCATCGCCGATCTGGAAGGCACACGCGATACTTTGTTGTCAGAGCAAGAGGCGCTTAATCTGGCCTTGGCGCAGGCACGCACGGAAATCGATGTGCAGCTCGAAGAGGCCCGCCTTGCCGCTGCGCGCCGCGAGGCGCTAGAGGCCTTGGTGGCAGATCTGGAAACGCGCGAAACAGACCTGCAGGCAGAGCTTTCAGAACAGGAACTGGCGCGCATTGCCGATGCCGCCGCCGCCGAAGCCTTGCAAGAGCGCCTGAAAAATGCAGATGCCGAACTGACCGCCATGACCCTTGCGCTTGAGGCTCAGCGCAAGAAAGCCGAAGAAACCCTGACCCTTCTGGCCGCTGCCGAAACCGCAAGCGAAGATCTTGATATCCGTCTGGCGGCCGCATTGATTTCCCAAGAGGATGCCCAATCACAACTGGCCTCAGCCTTGCTGCAAACCGAAGAAACAGCCGCAAACGCAGCGACAAAAGCCGCCGAACTGGCCGCTGCACAGACCGATCTTGAGGGCGCGCAGGCTACACTGGCAGAGCAACAGGCAGAGATTGAAACCCAACGCGCAAACCTCTCCGCACTAGAGGCTCGTCTGGCCAAAGCCATTGCTGCGCGCCTGCAAACCGAAGACACTCTCAACAGCAATCGTGACGAGGTGGCCCAACAATTGGCTGCCGCATTGGCTGCGCGCAAACAGGCAGAAGCAGACGCGGAAATTGCCCTGACAGAGGCGCAGGAACGTGCGGCCCTATTGGCCACCGCGCAGGCCTCGCTTGCTGATGAGCAAGAGCAATCAAGCGAGGCACAGCGACGGGCGGTCGTTTTGAACCAACAGGTTGCAGCCTTGCGCGAACAATTGGCGCAGTTGCAGGCTTTGCTTGATGACAGCAGGGACCGTGATGTCGCTGCACAGGTGCAGTTGCAAACGCTTGGGTCTGATCTGAACGCTGCGCTTGCGCGGGTTGCTGCCGAAGAACGCAAACGCCGCCTTGCCGAAGAAGAACGCACCAAGCTGCTTGAGGCGCAAGCGCAGGATTTGGAAAAATATCGCTCCGAATTCTTTGGCCGTCTGCGCGATGTTTTGGGTGTGCAGGACGGTGTACAAATCGTTGGTGACCGCTTTATTTTCTCGTCCGAAGTGCTGTTCCCACCGGGCGGCGCCGACTTATCGCGCGAAGGCGAAACCCAAATTGCGCGGATCGCCGAAACATTGCGCGATATTGCCAATGAAATCCCCGCGGAAATCAATTGGGTCCTGCAAGTGGACGGGCACACCGACAATATCCCCCTGATCGGCGGCGCGCGCTATGCGGATAATTGGGAGCTCAGCCAGGCCCGCGCCTTATCGGTGGTGCGCTATATGGTTGATTTCTTGGAACTTCCCCCAGAACACCTGTCGGCAAATGGGTTTGGCCAATATCAACCGATCGACCTCGCGGACACCGCCCAAGCCCGCGCCCGAAATCGCCGGATCGAGTTGAAATTCACTGAAAAATAACCGACCCAGTCTTCTTTTTGGTGAAAATATCCTGGGGTGAATGGGCTCTTGGTGGACCGGACCAAATTTTTTGATTGTGGATCATTTTAATTTGGATTGGCCTGCTTGTTTTGGCTGTTGTTGATTTGAGTCACTGCCCGTCACTTTCCGGTGCTTTTGGCAGCTCGCATTCGATGGTGCTATTGTAACCCCCGGATGTCAATCTATGGGTGACGCTCTTGATGGACCACAAGGTGGGGATGCTGGGACGCAGGCCGATGGCGAGGAGTTGGCCTTCGGCGCGCAATATGGGGTTGCCGGGCAGTCTGAGAGAGAGGGTGTGGCCAATGCGGGTTTGTTCATCCAGTTTGGCACGGGCGGCATTTTTGGCGGCGGTCTGTGATTGATGAGCATGGGTGATCTCAAACACCGGGGCACCATCCCCAACGGTGACAGTCTCTTTCTCGCCCTTGGCTTTGTTGTGCCAGCTCGCTTTGACACTCTTATATATGGTGGCCTTATTCTTGCTCACGCGAGAGCCTGTCAGAAGTTGGCTCTTATACACCCAAGTTTGGGGTAGGTCGCGCTCGCTCGCGGATTTGCCTTCTCCCTTGCCTGTGAATAACAGATTTCCCTCTTTGACAGAAACAAGCGCATCCAGTTTTTTGCCAATCCGGCTGAGAAAGTTGATGTCGCTTTCGGCCTTCTGCGCAAGATAATCGTATTGCACGGCCTTAAACCGCGCTGCCACTTTAGGCTCAAGATCATGCTCCCCCGCAATGGTGGTCACAATGTCACCAATCGGTGTGCTGTCCCATTTGCGGGTTTTCTGATCCTTGATTGACCCCCCAAAGTCCGCCGCCTTGCCATAAATCGTCATGCGGGCCGGGGCGATGTCATATTCCACCTTGTCCACAATGAATGACCCAACGGGCACAAGAGCAAGGCCCGCGTATCCCATGGCAATCAGCATCAAAGCTCCGTCGGGCGGCTCGGCAATCCTGTTATCTCGGTCATCCAATACAATGCGCACCGTGTCAGATTTGACCCCTGCGGCATCATTCACAGTCAGGCTCAAAAGGCGATCAGCGATCTTGGCTGTAATGTTTATGCCTGCCATGGCAATTAGATAAGATGGCTTCATGCGCTTAATCCACCAACCTGACCATATCGGGTTCTGGAGTAACAAGTGCATCCTCTGGAAGCTCAATCACCAACCCGGATGACAAAACAGGCCCATATGCTGCCAAGCCCATATTGGCCTCATATACCTTGGCCAAATCAAATGCCCCTAGGCCATAGTGTTTGGTGCAAATCGCGTCGAGAACATCGCCTTTGATTGTCCGGTATTTCATAGCAACCTCGCAGCGATAGAAAGCCCCAAGGACACCAGATCAATACCGCCCGCATCCTCACCGTATTCCTGAAGCGTTACATCAAAATCAATGCGCAGTGGTGCACCGTTGAAATAATCCCCGTTCTTTTCGCCCACCTCAATGATTTCCCAGCGCCCCATATTGCGGCCAAAGCCATCAATCAACGTGTGTGGATCGCCACTATCAGCCATGGTGCGCAGGCGATCCATTTGCCCCCATCCACCGTTCCAATGTGGCAAGATGAACCCGCTCAGCTTGATAGACCCAAGGTCGGTGTTGATGTGTTGAGACGCAGACTTGCGCCCCACACGCCTAAGAACCGCCTTATTCTGGCGGTGACGACGCTCCAATGACTGGAATGCAGCGGTAGCAATCTTGAACTCAAAATCGCCCAAAATCATCATCACTTCAGTCATTGAGAAGCCTTTCCAGCTCAAGGCGCTGTTCGCGGTCATGCTCCTGCAATATCTGGCGCAACCTTTCCTCAATGTCCTGTGCCGCATCGCCTGACAGGGCTAAGTGATAGACAGGTGAAAAGGTGATCACACGCGCGGCACCAGCGCCCGACAGAAATGCAGAAGCCTGCCCAAGATCAGGTAAAGCAGCTCCCGCACCAGCGGCCCCACCAGAGAGCGCACCAGCGCCTATGGCAACACTGGCCGCAAGAGGTTGCGCCAAACCTTGGCGCACACCCTCAAGGCTGGAAAAGATGTGGCCCTTCTTTTGGTCAATGCCGATGGCCAGGCCTTCGGACAGATTGCCACCAAAGCCCATGAACACACGCGACGGGCTTTGAATGCCCAGCTTTCGCTTGAACCAACTCGCCGCCTGTTCGGCCACATTGGTCACGGTGTCCTTGAGCATTTGCAGCTTGGCCACAATGCCGTTTTTAAGCCCCATCATCAGATCACCGCCAAAGCCTGTAAACACCTTTGACGGGCTGGCGATACCAAGGATTGATTTGAAACTGTCAATGATCGTCGCGCCAACATTGGTGACGGTTGAAACCACCGCCTCAACCTTTGCCGTGATGCCGGATTTCAACCCATCAATGATGTCCCCGCCGATTGTCAGGAATTGGCCTGCCCATCCCAATGCACCTGCCTTGATGGCGTCCCATTTGGTGGTGAAGATAGATTGAACGCCGTCCCAAAGTGTGCCGAAATACCCGGTGATCTGGTCCCAATGGGTGATGATAAGGCCATGCGGTGTATAGTTGAGAAAGCCCGCCTTAATGCCCTCCCATGCGGTTGTGGTCACCGTGCGTACGCCGCCCCAAAGCGAAGTAAACCAGCCTGCAATGCTGTCCCAATGGGTGTAGGTCAAAAACGCGCTCTTAAGGCCTTCCCACGCGGCGGTGGTTGCAGATTTGACCCCATCCCAAAGCCCCACAAAGAACGCCTTAATAGGTTCCCAATTCCGATAGATCAGATAAGCACCCGCAGCAATGGCCGTAACTGCAAGGCCAATAGGGTTGAGCAACAGCACACGCGACACCCCCAGCACAGCGAATTTCACGGCGGCAAAGCCACCCACCAATGAGGAAAGTGCAAAGGCTGTTGGGGCAACAACAGCAGCCAAACCACCAACACCGACAACAAGCGCACCCAGAGTTGACACCAGCACCGGGTTTTTCTGTGCAAAATCACCAACGGTTTTAGCAATACCACCCAAGACTGGTGCAAGCGCATCCATTGCAGGCAAGAGGCCTGCACCGATCTGTTGCTTGATCACGTCAATCTGTTGAATGAACAAATCCCATCCAGCGCCATCATAGTTATCAACATTGTCAGCCATGCTCTGGATAAATTTCGCGCCCTGACGCGCGGCATCCTCAAGTGCGGCGGCATTGGCGCGCACAGCTTCCTCTTGGCCATAAAGTGCGTTGATCATCTTCATAGCTTCATCGGTGCCAAATGCTTGTTTGATCTCTGCCGCCTCAAAGGCATCAAGGGTATCGCCATAACGCTTTTTCAAATCAGTCAAGATGTCAGGCATGGAGCGCAATTGCCCATTCTCATCAAGAATGCGCACCTTTACCGGACGATCTGCCGTTACCTTCAACTTTCCAAATGCCTCGTGTGCCTTCGCTGCATTGGTGGCAAACGCACGCAGTGCTGTACCCGCTTCGCCTGCCTGCATTTGCTGTTGCATCATCCCCAATAGGGTCATTTGCTCAGTCATTTTCAAACCAAGATTGGTGGCCCCGGCACCTGCGCTCTCAATGGCTTGCTGCATCTTTGCGCCATCCGTTTTGAATTGCTGTACTGATTTGGCCAGTGCCGCGCCGAACATATCGCCCCAATCGGCGTCAGACATTTCGGAAAACTGTTTTTTGAATATCCCATAAGACGTTGCAAAAAGCGATGTCATGCTCTCAGGCATGCCCTTTGTGGCCTTGGCCACTGTCAACGCCGAGGCGGTCATTGCGGCCACGCCTTCATCGGTCAGGGTGCTTACGCCAGATTTGATGTCATAGGCCGCGCGCACAAATGCATCCGTGGTCAGGCCAACATAGATGTTTTGCAGGCGTTGCCCTTCGGAAATTATCGCTTTCATGTCTTGCATGCCAAGCGAGCGCAGATCACCACTTGCACGCTGCACCTCGCGGTAGCTTTCGGTGAAATTGCTGACCATGCCAGCGGTTGCAAACTTAATCCCCGTGGCAAGTGCGCCCGCTCCCCCCAACTTGAGGGAGAGCGTCATATTCTTTTTCATTCGATCTGTTGATTTCTTGATTTTTTCCTCATTCTGTTTGAGGGGCTTAACAAGATCACCAGCCATTTTGAGAAACACGGAAAGATCAATGCCACGGTTCATTTTGCTTTCAAAAGCTCCTGTGCAAGCTGATAATCTTCAAGAAAATCAAGGGCGTCCATGTCGTCCATTTCAGAGGGCTGCCAGTGGAACGACCTGGACATAAGCAGGCGGGCCGCGCGGATGTCGCGCCCGTATGGATCGCCTACTTTGGTGCTAACTTTCCCAAAATATCTTGCGCCCATTTCTGCATTGGCGCGTAATCTTCTGGGTCAATCTCATCAATCATGCCAATGGGCTTGCCTGCCAGATCAGCCACCGTTTCCATGCTGGCCTCAAGTGTGTCACCAGTGGCCTTTGACAGTTTTTTGACATCCGACATTTTGGGGCGGCGCAGGGTGAGAGATGTGAATTTCTCCCCCTTGTATTCCGCCTCATAAGTCAGCGGAAAGTCCTTGGTGCGTTCAATCGTGCTCATGGTTATATCCTTTCAGCTTAAACGCGGCCCAGCTTGGCGTTGTAGTCTGCCAGCAGATCAACACCGTTGATGATGCAGGCAGCGGGTGGGCCGACGGTCACGCGCCCCAACTCCTCACCATCGCGGTGGATTTCATAATGCTCAACCGTGCCCTTGAGCTTGGTTTCGCTGTTTTCACCTGTCTTGAGCGCACCAAGATCAAGGTTGCAAAAATTGATTTCCATCTTGTGGAGCCAACCATGCAAAGTGCCGTCATCATCAGTGGTGACACATTTGAGAGTGAACAGCTTGGTTTCGCCGGGGCGAATGTCCAAATGGGCGAATGCCTTTGAGGATTTGGTCCCCAAGGTCCATTCGGTTTCCATTTTCTCCATTTTGAAATTGTTGATGTCCTTTGGCGCAAGCATACCATTGGCCATATATTCATAGGTTTTAAATACCCATTTTGGCGGCGTCGCTTCCATCAATTCGCCGATGAAATCAACACCCTCAAGATAAGCATCAACTTCGAGAAACAGATCGGGGATCATTTTGAGTTCTCCTTAAGAGGTTTGCCCGCTCATGCTGGAATGAACAGGCGTTTTTATGGGTTAGACGGGCGCAACATCGACCAGA